>DATHOQ010000001.1:0-35274 GCA_035484735.1 Terriglobales bacterium
GCCGTTTACGCAATCGCCCGCAGAAGGAAGAAGCTTTCCCTAGACTTCCTCTATTTGATGACGCTTCCCGAGGACAAACAAGTCGCTGCAAAGGAGCCGGACGATGTCGATAGTGACGACCTCCGTCGAGTCGTTACGCGAACGATTCAGATGCTCAGAGACCCGGCTCAGAAGCGCCGACGACCACTGCTCGCCGTTCGCAATCTCTACACGCTCTTGGATCAGGAAACGTTCTCGAATATCGAAAAGCTGAACGAAGTGCTTTGGCCATACTGGAATACCCTCTGGCGCGTCTGTGCCCGAGGCCATTACGCAGTTCACCGCAAGCCCTTACGACCGAAACCCGCTGGCGACGACGATGACTTTGAAGCCCCAATGCAGCGCGGATTGCCATCCCAGGAGGAGGGCGGATACCGCCTCGATCTGGTGCGAGAGGAGGGGAACGATTTCTCTCCCTACCTGCATTTTCCTGGCCCGCTTGCGCCACGCTATCCGGTAAATGGATACGCGAGAACTGCGGAATTCCGAAGGATGCTGGAAGGGCTCGATTTGACTCGCCCACTGGCTCAATGGAAAGGACACTATTTCTACGCCCACGTTGGAATCATGGAGAACCAAGAGTTCGATGTGAATTTCTGTGCCTGTGACAACGGAATTAGTTTCGTCTTCCCCATGGAGCACTGGAAATCCATTCAGAATCTGTTTCGCCGTGCATGGCAGTCGCCAGACGTGATGCAGGCGTGGGACACGTTGGCGTTGGAATATGGCGAGATGTGAGCGAGGCGGTGCTTCGCACCGGAAGAATGGTGGACACGTCACCCCCAAGTTGGGATCTGCGGAACGCCAGATGAAACTTCGCCGTTTACGCAGGTTAACTTTCGCTGCGTCAACAAAATTCGTCAACTGCTGAGTGACTGAGATATCGAACAATAATGTTTGTTTGTGAAAGGTGGCTCCAGAGTATCGACTCGCGTAAACGCGTTGAAGCGCAAGACCTTGCTGTGAACTAGCAATTACGCAGTTTAATCGCAGCGGAATCAAGCGCCGTAGTGCAACGAGGCGGTTCGTCCAATGAGTAGTCCTCGCGCTCAAGCTAATCCCCAGTCCAGTTTGCCTTTCGGAGAAGAGGCGAAGCCCGGCTTCCGCACCAAGACCGCGGCCACGAGACTGACTCCCGAAGAACTAGGAGAATTAGAAGCTGCCGCGGAAAGCGCGGGACAGGCTCTCTCCGAGTGGCTGCGCGGGACCGCTCTGTGCGCCGCGCGGCAGCGGCCCGCTGACCCCGCAGAACTGGTGTTGGCCGAAGTATGGGCGGTGCGTTACGCACTCTTGAATCTCTTCCATGCAGCCTCCCAAGCGGCATCGGAAGGCAGACAATTGTCGCCTGATTCCGTCCTCACAATTCGCGACCAGGCAGACGCACGAAAGCTTCAGCAGGCACGCAAACTGCTTGACGACTTCTTCGCCCGCGGGCGAAAGGAAAGAGCTCGTATGCCATGAGCGCCCTGCCTTTTCCCGGAAGCTTTTCGCTCTTGACGCCGTTGCTTTGGGTAGCCGCGATGTTCCTTTTGCTGCTGGCTGTGCGGAGTGTGTTGCAGAACAGGTCCTCACGGAAAGGGCGGGATGTGGAGACGATCGAATGGGGTCGACCTCGGCCAAGTTTGATCCAGCGATGGAAGACAAGTAGCAGAATCCGATTCAGACTGCCAAGATTTTCGCAGCGCCAGATGCCAGAGATCGCGCCGAAACCAACGCCATCAGTGCCCGCGAATGCTCCAGCCGATCCGCTGAAGAAGCCTACCCAGCCGATGCTTGCGCTCTTTCTTTCGACTGTCAATGGTTCGACCATCGGTGCGCCCCAAACCAAACCAAAAGAGGCCTTCGCCTGGGAGAAAACGAAGGGAATCGAATGAGAGACAAATTGCCAAGAACACAACTTCACGCTTGAGGAATGCTCGGTATGCTCACGATCTCGAAACCGCTGTCAGCCAGCCAGGCGCAGACCTACCATGTGCGGGAGTTTGCCTCGCAGGAACAAAACTACTGGAGCCGCGATCAGCAGGGTCACAGTGAGTGGCAGGGCAGGCTCGCAGAGCAGTGGGGGTTGCAAGGTGGCGTTGGTTCCGAACACTTTGCGCGACTGAGTGAAGGCCAGCATCCGCACACCGAAGAACAGCTTGTCCGGCATCAAGTTTCGAGAACCTATGAAGGCAAATCTGGCAGAGACGTGACCAGCGCCGAGCATCGCGCCGGGTGGGACGCCACCTTCTCCGCGCCGAAGTCGGTATCGCTCACCGCTCTCGTGGGCGGCGATGATCGTGTGCGAGAAGCTCATCGGGAGAGTGTACGCATAGCCTTGCAAGAACTTGAGCGATACACGCAGGCGCGGATCGGCAATGTCCATGCCCCAGAGACGACCGGAAAATTTATCGCCGCCACTTTCGAGCACGACACCGCGCGGCCCGTCGATGGCTATGCTGCGCCCCAGCTTCATACTCATGCCGTCATCTTCAACATGACCGAGCGCGAGAACGGTCTCGAAAATGGGAAACAGATGCGAGCTCTGCAGCCACACGAGATGTTCGTCTCACAACGCTACGCCACGGCGGTCTACCGATCCGAGTTGGCTCTGCGTTTGGAAAAGCTAGGCTACGAACTGGAGCGAGGCAAGCATGGCCAACCGGAAGTAAAAGGCTACACGAAGGAGTATCTGGAGGCTTCCAGTCCGAGGCGTGAACAGATCAAAGACCATCTCCGAGAACAAGGAATCGACGGAGCCGCGGCGGCACAGATTGCGGCCCACCATACGCGCGACCGCAAGGAACTGCTTTCGCCGGAAGAAGTTTTACACCGGCACCGCGAGTTGGCCGCACAGTACGGGCATCAGGCGGACCGCGTCATCGCACAGGCACGCCAACATAGGCAATACCAGATGCCGGAGCCAGAGGTTCAGGCGAAGCAGGCCGTGACATGGGCACGCGATCATGTCTTCGAGAGATCGGCTGTGCAGGACCGCCGTGCGATCCTTGAAACAGCGCTGGTGCGCGGCATGGGAGAAACTACCTATGCCCAGGTCCGGCAAGAGTTCGAGCGCCGGATCGAGGCCGGGGAGTTCCGGGAAGTCTCACACGTTGGTGCTGGCAGACAGTACACAACCGCCGCGATGGTACACATGGAGACTGAGATCGTTGGCCGGATGCAGCAAGGCAATCGGCGTGACTACGGCGATCCTATGCTGGTCTCGCCGCGAGTACGCATCGCCACCGAAGACCGCCACACGGAGTTGAATGCGTCGCAGCGCCAAGTAGTAGAGGAAATCTTTCTTTCGCGGGAGAAGGTTGTCGGTTTAGACGGCATCGCAGGCGCGGGCAAGACAACAACTCTCTCCGTGATTCGTGAAGGCGCGGAGGCCGAGGGCTACAGGGTGGAAGGTTTCGCGCCAACGTCCCGCGCGGCGCAGAAACTTGGGGAAGCAGGCATGGAGACATCCACGCTACAGAAGCATCTGGTTCGTGGACAGCAGCCAGATACCGGCGAGAAACGGCTCTATGTGCTCGACGAATCCTCTCTGGCATCGACCCGGCAGGTGCATGAGTTTGTGAACCAGCTCCATACGAATGACCGTGTGTTGCTGGTCGGCGACCGGCGGCAACATGAGGCGGTTGAGGCCGGGAGGCCCTTTGCGCAACTCCAGGACGCCGGTATGAAAACGGTGAAGCTCGAAGAGATCGTGCGCCAGAAAGACCCAGAACTGAAACAAGTAGTCCAGCAGCTTGCCCAAGGCGAAGTACAGGAAGCAATACAGAATCTTGACCGACAGGGCCGAGTCCATGAGATTCAAGGCCGCGACGAGCGCATCGCCGCGATTGCGAAGGACTACGCAAAATCGCCGGAGAACACCCTGGTGATTTCTCCCGATAATCGCTCTCGCATGGAGATCAACGAGCGCGTCCATGCAGAATTGCAGCGGAGTGGCCTCGTCAGCAGGGAGGAGCACCGCATCAGGACACTAGTACCGCGCCAAGACCTCACCGGCGCGGACCGCACATGGGCCGAGCGCTATGAGGTGGGCGATGTGCTGCGCTATTCGCGTGCATCGAAGGAGACCGGCATCGGGAAAGGCGCGTACGCACAGGTGAAGAGCATCGACGCTCCGAAAAACCGGCTGACAGTCGAGCTGCAGGACGGCGCGCTGCGCACTTACGATCCACGCAGGCAGCAGGGAGTCTCAGTCTTCCGCGAGGAGATGCGGAGTTTTTCGGTAGGCGACCGCATTCAGCTCACTGCGCCGGCCAACGAGCTAAAAGTTGCCAACCGAGAATTGGGGACAATCGAGAGCATCGACGGAGACGAGCGGCTGAGCGTGAAGATGGACGGTGGTCGCGCGGTCGAACTCGATCCGTGCAAGCATCCGCATCTCGACCATGGTTATGCCATGACCAGCCACTCCAGTCAGGGACAGACTGCCGACCGTGTCCTGATTCACGTAGACACCGAGTTGGGCGCTAAGGATCTGCTCAATAGCCGCATGGCCTATGTCTCGGTTTCACGTGGCCGCTATGACGCTCAGATTTATACGAACAACGCAGCGACGCTCGGACAGGAACTCAGCCGCGACGTGTCCCATTCTCCTGCGATTCAGCAAGAGCCAAGAGCGCACAAGATAGAACCAGAAACCACACACACGAATCAGATCAGTCACGGTTTCGGTCTAGGTCTGTGATGCAGGATTCACGAAATGATATGCCCCGGATAGGCAGAGCATAGCCGAGGCCCGGCCAGTGTCAAGGCCGCGCTTCGCGGGCCGCGTTCGCGGTCGAAGAGCCTTGACACTGGCCTTTGCGCCTCGGCTTATTCTTCAGCTATCCGGGGGATGTCAGATTTCTAGTTCTACGAAACGGGCTCCGCCCCAAGTTGAACACTCTCAGGGCAAATTCATCTCAGTTCGGTTACAGGTAGCGCCCGAAATCCATTCGGAAGCGGAAAGCCGTTTGCTGCGCGACAGACGACAGCAGCAGCGGCTACGCGCGCTTTGCCCACCACGTTGCGCACGAAGTCGAGATTTACGGTGTCACCAACATCTGGCAACTCCGTCCACTTTGCTTCGAACAGCTCTAATCGTCCGCCTGTGTCCACGACGAAATCTACTTCGCGAGTTCGGTCGCGCCAGAAGAAGAGACTCCCTGTCCGCCCTCCGCGGCGCTCTCGGTCCCGAAGTTGGGCGAAGACGAACGTCTCCCAGACCGCGCCTACTGCCGGGGATTGCCGAAGACCTTCTTCGGACCGAATGTTCAGCAGAGCACAAAGCAGACCAGTGTCAGCGAGATAGAGTTTGGGGCTTTTGACAATGGACTTGGTCCGATTCGAGAACCAGGGCTCAAGTAATACGATCTGACCCGAGGCTTCGAGCATGGACAGCCAGTGGTTCGCAGTCGAAGGCGCAATGCCGACATCGCGTGCCAGATCTGCTTTGTTCAAGAGGTTGGCAGAGCGAAGTGCGCACGCGCGCAGAAATCTCTCGAAGTCCCGCAGGCTGCCAACATTGGTTAAGGAGCGCACATCGCGTTCCAGATACGTAGCAAGATACGAGTTGTAAAAGGCTACAGGATCTATGTCCAGATTGGCGTACAGCTCCGGGAAACCGCCGCGCACGACGGCAGTTTCGATCCCGGTTTGCGGCAACGCCCCTTGAATCTCGGCAAACGAAAGGGTTTCCAGTTCCACGATATCGGCCCTGCCTGCCAGCGATTCGGAAACGTTCCTCATCAGGGTGAACTTCTGCGAACCAGTCAGCAGGAATTGCCCGTTGCGTGTACGGTTGGCGTCGACGGCCACCTTAAGGTGTCGGAACAGGCCAGGCGCATATTGAACCTCATCAATGAGCACGGGTGGCGGATGACGTTGGAGAAAAGTGCCCGGTTCCTTTTCGGCCTGCTCAGCTTCGGCGGGGAGATCGAGGGAAACAAACGCATGTTTCGGGAAAAGGCGCAGAAAAGTGGAGGTTTTGCCAGTCTGTCTGGCTCCAGTCAGCACGACCACCGGCCGCGTCTTCGCGGAACGTTGCAGGCGGGGTTCAACGGCGCGCGGAATCCACATATGCATAATATACGATATAGTCGCACATTATGCATACCACTTTTAACTATCGTCAATGACCCCGTGAAAGCTCGTTTGCACAACTTGCCCGGCGTTTTGTAATGCTGACCGGAACCTTTGGGGTTCCGGTCAGCCACAAATCACCTCGCTACTGGCATTCTGATGCAACTACTGTTTGTTGTCTTCTCGTGCTTCCGCGATGTGGGCCTGGTGGCCGGCTTCGGACACAGCCTTCACAAACGCGTCTCCGCTTGCGGGAGTTGACGCCTTGCCCGAAAGAATGTTGCGGAACATCATGTGGTGTCCGTAAATGGCGCGAGTCGAGTCGTTATCCTGCTCGATCACTGCACCTTCCAACGTCAGCCCGGCGAATATGCCTTTCGAGCGCGAGTACGTCAGCACTTCAGTGTTCAGCAATACGTCAGTTCCGGCGGAAGTGTGGCGGCCAACCGGGCCCGCCGCTACCGATCCTTCACCGGTAAGCTCGAACTTGGTGGAAAGCAAATGTTGCAAACCACGGTCGTTCATGATGAGCATGACCAGATCGACGCCTTCGACGCCGATCTGCAATCCCCAACTGCCGCCACCAACCGAAACGAATGCGGGAGCGCTCCAACCTTCAGCTGTGCGGCAGGAAGCCACGCCACGTCCGTGCTTGCCACCAAAGATGAAGCCGCCTTTAAGCAAGTTCGGCACTACGACGATGCATTTTGCACCGTTCAGCACTTCTTCCGGGATACCTTTATCGGGGGTTGACATGATCGATTGCAGAACGTCTACGGACTTTTGCATGCGGTCGACCGTGTCTTCCCGGTCCGACCCGGCAAATGCGTAAGTGCCAACCATGCCGATCAAGCTCATTAACAAGAGTGAAATTGTCTTTTTCATGAATTGTTCCTTTCGGAGCTGTGGAACTAAGGAGTGACAACTTCAGATGGGCTGACTTAGTTCAGAAGACCTGAAAGAGAGAGAAGAAGTGCTCATCTCTGCCACTATGATCGCTCAGACCCAAACCAATAGCTGATCTGAATTGCTCACCTTCCGTCTGTGCGTCAGAAGCGAAGTTCGCCGAGTTTCACCCATGCCACTCGAAGTTCCGGTTGAATTGTGAGCAATCCTGCACAGCATCGCTGCCCGTGGCCTGTCATGGTTGATTTGCGAAGGTTGCGAAATGAGAGTGCGGGCAAACCTATGACGCTTGGTCGGCTCCGCGATCGTCTTCGTAGAAGGCTAGCGGGCATCGCCGATTCATTTTCGAAGTTGACCGTGACCGTCAGGCCAGCGACTCAAACCTTTGAATCACAAAGGATGTGTCCCTTCTGCAGCCTGATTACACCGCGATCCCGGCGATTTTGTTTGGAGTGCGGAAAGGCATTTGGAAAGGCTTAGTCAACCAAAAAGGGTAAGACCCTCAAGATTTAAAGATGAGCAAAGGAGAATAGATATGCTTTGGACTATTTTCGTAGTGCTTCTGATTCTATGGCTTCTCGGCTTCAGTTTGCATGTGGCCGGCGGCCTGATCCACTTGCTGCTTGTGGTGGCGCTGGTAGTTCTCGTCATTAACCTTCTGAGCGGCCGTCGAAACGCAATCTGAAGACGTATTTGTGGGGTAATCGAGTATCGAGGTTCGTCTGGGACATTCGATGCCGTTGTTTGTGCAGCATCCTCACAACCGGATTGTTCCCGCCCGAATATTTCTCCGCTCCCTTGCGGAAAATGGTGCGTCCTTAGGGTCAGATGACGGTTTGCTCTGCGACTTGTGCTTTGCTTCGCGATTCTGGGCGGGCTTCACACTCAATACAAAGTGAACGGTTGCCCAAAGGAAGTGGGCGCCGTCAGACTTAGTGACCAGTGCATCGACCGAGTTCAAAGCGCCGTCAGGCAATTCCAAATCGTCAGCTACCATGACGATGGGAATCGTCGGCCGAGTCCGCTTGATCTCATTTGCAACAAATGTGCCATCTAAGAGTCCGAGGTGGTAATCGAGCACAATTGCATCCACAGGCTGGGAAGCAAACAACCGCAGACCGTCATGGCCATTCGTCGCGGTCAGCAATTCGTATCCGTTTTCCTGCAATAAACTCAGTTGATCCGGGTCCCGATGTATGCAGAGGAGAGTGTTGTTGGTGGCCATGCCATTTAGGTATACAGAAGCGCTTCCCCCAATTCTGCTCACAATTGCTCAATACGCGGGCCTGGAGCCTGAATAATCAGTAGGCTCGAAACCCACTGGGCCACCAGATACAGTCTCAGGCGATGCTTCTGTCGTTCATGGGAAAGCTGGACGGGCCTTCACGGCAGACTCGGTTGAGCACCGATAATAGGCGTCTGGCTACTTCGTCTTTGGAAACGAACGCATCAACCGCATCCAACGCTTGTTCCGGAACCGCATCGTCACTGGAAACCATGACGATTGGAACTTGTGGTCTGATGCGCTTTATTTTGGTTGCGACCTCATGCCCATTCATATCGGGCATGTGATAGTCGACGATCACGGCGGCAACCGGGCAGACTTCCGCAAGTTGTAAGCCCTCTCGGGCGGAATCTGCCGTGAGCACTTCGTATCCGCGTCTCTCCAGCAGTGCCTTGTGGTAACTCAGCACGCCGTCATCATCGTCGATACACAGAATGGTCTTTCCAGCCGAGTAGTTGGACATCACTCATACTCCCCACTTCACGAATGATCGAGGATGTGTCCAACTAAAGCTGCTCAATTGTGAACACTTTTGCCCCATTTGTTGTGCACGTTGGCCTTGGGCAGGGAACTTACGGTCGACGGGGATGGGCCTGACACCTGTGTCGCCCCGCCTGGGTGGTGAATTAGGGAAAAATAATGGCGGTCAGTTGCCAGCGAGGCAAGCCGAGCAATACTGACCAGATATCCCAGCTGTCAACACCTAGGATGTTGATGTATAAGAGATCTGTTTCGGCGCTGCGAGGAGACGAATGCGAAAACAGTATCTTCACCTGTCCGCTTACGCTTGTGACCTGTGTGCCGGTCCGGTGATCGCCGGAGCGGTTGCAGTCCGGGAGAATGAAATATCGAAAGAGACTGACATCAGGCAAGTGGGAGCAATGTGCCTGTCGTGCGGCCATCGGCAAAGTGGGCCAACCGAACGAGGGCGGACTCGTCATTTGTTGCCGATTGAATGGGATCCAGCGAGCGCGAGCGGGGCGGGTCATCTGACCACCGCATAAAGTGAAGCACTCAATCGTGTAGAACGACATTGAGCAGAGACGTGTGAACCTGGAGTCCACCGTTGTAGTGAATAAATCCCATTTTCCTGAATCGGTTCATGAAGAAGCTCACCCGCGAGCGGGTGGAGCCGATCATTTCCGCGAGCGCCTCCTGACTAATCTTGGGAACTACAGTCTCAGGTTTGCCTTCCTTGCCAAAGTGAGCCAGCAGTAAAAGGATCCGTGCCAGCCTCTTTTCGGTCGAATTAAAAAGCTGATCCACCAGATCTTCTTCGTAACGGATATTCCGCGCCAGCAAATACGTTACGAACATGTCGGAAACTTCGTGTTCGCGATGCAGCGCTTCCATCATGGCTTTCTTGTCAATTCGCAGAACGGCGCAATCCGTGAGTGCGGTTGCGGAGCCCATGCGGAGTGATTGGGCCGCAAGGGAACCTTCGCCAAAAAAATCTCGCTCACCTAATATTCCGATCGTGGCTTCCTTGCCGGTCTTCGAGACCACAGTGAGTTTTACCTTACCGGTCTGGATATAAAACACGGCATCGGCGTTATCCCCTTGCGTGAAGATGCGCTGTTTCTTCGGGAAGAGCACAAATTTCCTGCCCGCTCCTATGGTCGCAAGAAAAGTGCTGGGATCGAACTCGTTTTTGTTCTTGGCCATCGAAACTGGAGTCATGGTTGGGTGCCCCCTCAAGAGAACGCCAGGACGAATTGCTATAACATCGTTTACTTCCTGAGCGTCTCAGTCACCCACACCGCCAACCATGGTAGCGTGGCCCAAATCATGCGGGTCAATTCTTAGCAGGTCTTAGTGCGAGGAGAGCTGTTCAATAGTGCACATCTTTTGAAAATAATAGTGTTATTGCTACGTCTAGACGTCAGATTGCCTGCGCTTGCTAGGTTCGTATAGATTTTCACTTGCAGGATTACGATTCTTTGCAGTACGATTTGTGGATACGGATAGGATTACACGTTAAAGGGAGGCCACCAATGGGACGCAATGGAAACGGAAACGGCGTCCACTATGAGTCGATGAATCGGTCCGACGTCCCGCAGGGTCGTAAGGGAAAACATCGGAAAGCGGTGGCGGACATTCTGTGTGACCTTTCAAAACTGAACGCCCGGCAAGCGATCAAGATTCCGTTGAGCAGTCTGAACGGCGAGAAGATGCAGAATCTTCGCTCTGCTTTGAACCGCGTAACGCGCGAGAGAAACATCCCAGTGGAAACGTCGAGCGACGAGAAATACATGTACGTCTGGCGCGCCGACCCGCCCAAGGATACGGGAGCAACCGAATAAGCTGCGAAATTTTCTAAGGGAAGCAGCATCGGATAGTTCCGCGTGTCTGACCATGCGCCCAGAATCGTGGCCGTGATGTTCAATTTTGAACATCTAGACGAGTTTGGTCCCTCGTGGGTACGATTGCCCTGTCCCGAATGGCAATTAAACGTACCCTCCGTTTCAGTCCCGCAGTTTTCCGCACGAAATTCCGTACTGGGATGACGGTTCACGACTACCAAGACAAAGAAGTCATCTTTTCGCAAGGGGATACAGCCGATGCTGTTTTCTACGTTCAGAGCGGCACGGTGAAGCTCACGGCTGTTTCCACTCGTCGCAAAAAGGCTATAGTCGCCTTCCTGCAGCGCGGCAGCTTTTTTGGTGAAGGCTGCATGGCAGGGCAATCTCAGCGGATTTATACCGCGAGATCAATTGGGCCGTCCAATATCATTCGCCTGCGAAAGCAGAGCACGATTCGCACGCTCGAGCGCGATCCGCAGTTTGCGGCACTTTTTGTTGAATATCTGCTCTCCCGGATCATTCGAATCGAGGAAGACCTGGTAGATCAATTCTTCAATTTCAGTGAAAGGCGCCTAGCGCGAGTTCTTTTGCTGTTTGCGCAAATAACCAAAGAATCAAAGCCTGAGTACCCCCTGAAAGTGAGTCAATCAACCCTGGCGGAGATGGTTGGGACCACCCGCGCAAGGGTAAGCAAATTTATGAGCGGGTTCAGGAAGAAGGGCTTCGTCAGCTACAACGGTGGCTTGCAAATAAATTGCGCACTGATCATCAACTTCCTGCAGAGTCGCCCCATGTCAGTTAAGGAACAAGCGTAGTCCGACCGATGGCGAATCGAGTCGATCGATTCGCGCCGACCCTTATTCGCAATCCTACCCGCAGGCGGCGATTTGCCCGTAATCTGCCACTTGAGGTCGAGCAGGTGCATAGCGTGGAATTATGGCCCGCAGGCTCGTTCCCTTATCATCCGATTCTATTTCAAGCTCCCCGTTCAGTTCATGCAGTCGCTCGCGCATTCCAGCAAGGCCGACTCCCATTTCCGCACTTGCCTGCCTCAGCCCGCCTAACCGCTCTGCCGGTATGCCCCGTCCGAAGTCTTGTATCTCCAGCATCACTGCTCCAGCTTGCCGTTCAAAACATACCCTGACGGCCGAGGTCCCGGAGTGTCGATGCACATTGGTCAAGCTCTCCTGTAACACCCGGAAAAGAGCGACCTCCATCTTCTTCGGCAGTCTTTCAGGTGATTCGCCCATATGGGCACTCACGCTGATTCCGCTCCGCTTGGCGAAGCCTTCGATATACCACTCCGCAGCGCAAGCAAAGCCTACCTCATCCAACAAGGGTGGATGCAAAAGGTATGACATCGTTCGAATTTCTTCGATGGCCTGATTGGCCAGTTGTTCAACGTCAGAGATTGCCGCCAGTACTGACGAGTCTTTCGTGCAGCTTTCCTGAAGCAGCGAAACGCTTATTTTCAGTGCAGCCAGGGTTTGGCCTGTGGTGTCGTGCAGGTCGCGCGCTATTTTTCGCCTCTCCTCATCCTGCACCTGAAGCAGCCGCTGCGATAGGTTCTGTAGTTCCGCTGTGCGTTCCAAGATTAGCGATTCAAGTCCGGCATGGGCGATTGCCAATTGCCGTGCGCGCTTTGAAAGAATCCACATAGGTCCTCCGAGGAGCGGTGGGATAACACCAGTCTTTTCTTAGTGCTCCCTCATGTTCTCCCTTTCCCTTTCACTTGGCTGTTCACAATTGCTCACGCGGCTGCATTTGGACTATTTCCCCAGGGGAGCAGTATTGATCAGAAGAAAGCAGAGCTAGACACGCGTCCCCGGCGGCTTACGCAGCTCCAGGCAGAAGCGAGCCACAAGCATGCCAAAGAGTTTCGCGAGCTAGTGGAGAAGGTGTAAGAGAGCCAGGTTCGCGTCACTTGCGTTGCAGTGTGCGGAACTCTAATCGTGCAAAACTACATTGAGCAGAGAGCTGTGGACCTGCAAAGCGCCTTCTGCACCGCCGGCATAGTGAATGAAGCCCAGCTTTCTGAAGCGGTTCATGAAGAAGCTGACACGAGAACGGGTGGTGCCGACCATTTCGGCTAATGTCTCCTGGCTGATCTTAGGGACGACGGTTTCGGGAATGCCTTCCTTGCCAAAATGAGCGAGCAATAGAAGGACGCGGGCCAGTCTCTTTTCGCTGGAGTTGAACAGCTGGTCGACCAGATCTTCTTCGTAGCGGATATTCCGCGCCAGCAAGTAAGCCACAAACATCTCAGAAAACGCAGGTTCGCGGTGCAGCGCATCCATCATCGTTTTCTTGTCAACCCGCAGGATCTCGCAGTCTGTCATCGCCGCTGCCGAGCCCATTCGCAAGAGCTGCCCTGCCAGTGAACCTTCCCCGAAGAAGTTCCCCTGACTCACGATGCCGATCGTCGCTTCCTTGCCGATCTTCGATACAACAGTGAGCCGCACTTTGCCTTTTTGGACATAGAAAACGGCGTCCGCCTGGTCGCCTTGCGCAAATATCGTTTGCTTTCTCTCAACGGATAGGATCTTCCTGCCATCGCCAATCGTCGCAAGGAAAGTGTCGGAGTCGAATTTGCCGTTCTTCTTGGCCGCTGCTGCGGAACTCATCATCGGTAAGTATAGTCTTTGGAATAGGGCGAACTCGCATAAATCATGACAAGTTAATAATCTGCGGAGTGTGCATTCTTGCACAGTATGTCGAAGAGAAATGGATGATCCTGAAAGATTGCTCACGGCGCTGTTACGTCGATTGCGGTGATTGTCTCAGGAGGGCTTATGTCAGCAACTGTTCAACTCGGCACGAGTCTGAAAAAGGAGTGGCGGGATTCCGGACGCTGATCGGCTTCGCCAGTGAAGACTGGCCAGATCCGCCCGATGAGCAACTACTTGTCCGAAGCCACTAAGCGCCGGTCTCGATGCGGGTTCGTACGTGGCAGGCCGGTGCTGAGCTCGCACTTTTCGCCCGGCTTCGCGCCACACGTGGGGCAGCGAACCGCCAAGGCGTCCTTCTGCTTTGCCTTCATTGCGCCATAATGCAGGGTTGCTCACCAATAAAATGGTCAATAGTGACCAGTTCTCAAGTCTCATTTAGTTGAATACTCAAAAGCGGAAACTTTAATCCATCCTCAGTGCTTGCTTGCGGCTCCTCGGGAGAGTTCACGCAGCAATTGTTCTCACCAGGCAAAGAAAAAATGGCGATACCAATCACAGTGTTTCCAAATCGTGGCTTGGAAGTGGTTAGTTCCCTTCCGTTCGTGCAGGAGAAGACCTCAACCACTCGCACCCGAGCGCATTCGAAGCCATCGCTGCCCAGTCGGATCGCGGTCATCGGAAATTATCTTCCGCGGCACTGTGGAATCGCCACATTCACCACCGACCTGTGCAGCGCAATCTCCGCAGAGTACGGGAATGCTCGACTGTTGGCACTCCCGGTCAATGACACGGAAGAAGGTTACGACTATCCCGCGCGAGTGCGATGGTCGCTTGCTCAGGACGACCTGACCTCGTATCAGGAAGCGGCTGAATTTCTTAACTTCAACAATATCGATATGGTGTGCCTGCAGCACGAGTATGGAATCTTCGGCGGTCCAGCCGGAAGCCATGTTTTGCATCTGCTGCGCCGCCTGAAAATGCCTTTAGTGACCACGCTGCACACGGTTTTGCGCGAGCCAGACCCTAATCAACTGAGGGTGATGGAAGAGATCGCAGAACTCTCGGATCGCCTTATCGTCATGAGCCAGCTCTCGTCCCAGTTCCTGCAAGAAATCTTCAAGATTCCCGGCAGCAAGATCGACATGGTTCCTCACGGCGTTCCGGACCTCCCGTTCCTGGATCCAAATTTCTACAAAGACAAGTTCGGAGTGGAAGGGAAAGCGGTGCTGCTTACGTTCGGCCTGCTTTCGCCGAACAAGGGAATTGAAAATGTGATTCAGGCGCTGCCGCAGATTTTGTCGAGGCACAAGAATGTCGTTTACCTCGTCGCCGGAGCGACCCATCCTCATATTCTTCGCCGCGAGGGTGAAAAATATCGAGCCAGCTTGCAAGCCTTGGCGAAAGAAGTGGGAGTGGAATCGCAGGTGATGTTTCACAATCGCTTCGCCAGTCCCGAGGAGATGGCTGAGTTCATTGGCGCCGCAGACATTTACATCACGCCTTACCGGCACGAGGCGCAGGTGGTTTCCGGCACGCTGGCCTACGCACTGGGGGCGGGCAAAGCGATCATCTCGACTCCGTATTGGCATGCCATTGAGTTGTTAGACGACCGCCGGGGCGCGCTGGTCCCTTTCCAAAATCCCGACGCGATTGCGCAAAAGACAATCGAACTCCTGGACACTCCCGCGATACGTCACGCGATGCGGAAACGCGCCTATCTGTTCGCGCGGGAGATGATCTGGAAAAGAGTGGCTCAAGGCTATATGGAAAGTTTCTCTCGCGTGCGCAACGATCGTATGGAAAGTCCCCGAGTTCAGTTCTCCGCTCGCGCTACACCCAAAGATCTCAATCGGCTACCGGAATTGAAACTGGATCATATCAACGCGCTGACCGATGACACCGGAGTGCTACAGCATGCAATCTTCACCGTCCCCAATCGAGGCGAGGGCCACACTACCGACGACAATGCCCGCGCACTCATTTTCACGGTGATGCTGGAGCGCGTGGGCAATGATCAACCGCAGAAAAATGAGCCGGAGAAACCGAATTTGGCAGTTGCAAATTTCTCAGGCCGCTATTTGTCGTTTCTGGAGCATGGGTTCAATCCGGCAACGGGTAGATTCAGAAACTTCCTCGGCTATGATCGGCGCTGGAACGAAGCTGCGGGTTCTGAAGATTGTCACGGACGCGCAGTGTGGGCGCTGGGCACGGTTCTGGGACGGTCCAGCGATCATGGATTGCGCTGTGCTGCCGGCCGTCTATTCGAGTTGTCCCTGCCTGCGGTTGTGGAATTTTACAGTCCTCGGGCCTGCGCCTACGCCCTTCTTGGAATTCAGGAATATCTCGCGTCGTATCCCGGCGACCGCGACGCACAGAAAATCAGATCGGTGCTCGCTGGGCGACTGCTTGCCATGTATGAATCGACCCGACGCCCGGATTGGAAGTGGTTTGAGAACGTTCTGGCTTACGGCAACGCAAGATTGCCCCAGGCCATGCTGCTCGTCGGCTCTGCTTGCTCAGATGATCGCATGGTCTCCGCGGGACTCGAATCGCTGAACTGGCTCACCGAAACGCAACGCTGCGAAACCAATGGCCACTTCGTGCCGATTGGGTCGCAAGGTTTTTATCGCCAGGGTGGTGATAAGGCGCGTTTCGACCAACAGCCACTTGAGGCTGCCGGCGCCGTATCTGCATGTCTGCAAGCGTACCGTATAACGGGTGATAGCCGCTGGCGCAGTGAAGCCTGGTCGGCTTTCAACTGGTTCCTTGGCGACAATGATCTCCAGCTTCCTCTTTATGATTGCGTCACTGGCGGCTGTCGTGACGGGCTTCATCCCGAGCGCGCCAATGAGAACCAGGGAGCAGAATCGACGCTATCGTTCTTGACTGCACTGCTGGAGATGAGCGCTTTGCAGGAGTCTGAGCCAACGGAAATCCCATCATGACCATGCCCACGCAAAATATAATCAGTCCTCCGAATACTCGCTTCGAGCCCTTGCTTCTTCGGCATCCCGCCAACCCGATCCTGACCAGTAAGGATTGGCCGTACTCCATTAATAGTGTGTTCAACGCGGGCGCAACTTTGCTGCCTGATGGAACGACTTTACTGCTGTGCCGCGTCGAAGATCGCCGTGGGTTGTCGCATCTTTGCGCTGCGCGCTCTCGAAACGGTGTCGATGGGTGGGAAATCGACAGCGAACCGACATTGACGCCCAGCCCGAAGGATTTTCCCGAGGAAATCTGGGGCATCGAGGATCCTCGCATTACATTCGTGCCCGAACTGCAGCAATACGTGGTTACGTATACCTCCTATTCGCGCGGCGGTCCTGGAGTGTCTCTGGCCCTGACCAAAGACTTTCGATCCTTCGAGCGCTACGGCGTGATTATGCCGCCGGATGACAAGGACTCGGCGCTCTTTCCTCGGCGAATCAATGGATACTGGGCGCTGATTCATCGTCCAGCGACCAATCTTGGAGCTCACATATGGATTTCCTACTCTCCGGATCTGCACCATTGGGGGAGACACCGGCTGATGTTGGAAGCGCGCCGCGGCGCCTGGTGGGATGCCAATAAGATTGGTTTGTCGCCTCCGCCCATCGAGACTTCCAAGGGATGGCTCGTGATCTATCACGGGGTTCGGCACACGCCTTCCGGCTGTCTTTATCGCTTAGGGCTGGCTTTGTTCGAGCTGGAGAATCCGGCAAGGTGTTTGCTGCGAGGCGATTCGTGGATGTTCGGTCCAGAGGCGGACTACGAGTGCCACGGCGACGTTGACGACGTCGTGTTCCCCTGTGGATATACGATGGACGCCGATGGCGATACGCTCAACATCTACTACGGGGCGGCGGACTGCTCGATCGCCCTGGCGCGCGCCAGTGTCCGGTCTCTTCTGGGTTGGCTGGATGCTAACTCAACTTGCGGCGAAAGGCGGCGAGCGCTGGATTTGTAATGCCACTGTACAGGGTTTTCGGCAAGTGAGCTATCTTGCTCAGACATGAGTGTCTGCACCTGTCATTCTCTATTCTCCTGAGTGTGTAGACGGAGCCGCGGACGCTGATTCGTAGCTCTCAATTCTTAGGTTGCTGCAGCGACCACATCCAGCCAATCGGCATTCTTCATCCGCGTGTCCGCGCGCGAACCTGCGGCGGACACGATTCGACCCTAAAAGCTCTCGAATATTGAAACTCATGGCAACACCTCGGGCGGATGAGAGGCGTTAGCCCCGCAAAGAAGAAAGGTTAAAGATCATGCCGTTAATTCAACTCCTGGAAGTTCTTATCGTGGTGGGTGTGCTTCTGTGGCTGGTGAATCGCTTCATCCCCATGCAGTCATCCATCAAGTCAATTTTGAACGGAGTGGTGGTCATTGCCGTGGTTTTGTGGCTGCTGAATGTTTTTGGGCTGTTTCATTCGCTTTCCGGTATTCGTCTCGGAAAAGGATGAAGTGTGGCACCGCCTATAAAGACACGTCGTGAAAGCCAAACTTTAATGCAACACGGCAGATACCTGCCATAAGGAGATAGTGTGAAGACAACGTTGCTGTTCGCCGCCGCAATCGCGCTGAGTCTGCCTGCCGCAGCTCAGACTGATTCTCAACCCACGCTTGAAGTGGAGCATCTGAGTACGACGCCCACGTTCCGCGTAACCGTCATCAGCCGCAGCGTGCAAGCCATCAACTATGAGCACCGCAGCGGCAGCTCGAAGCTGGATTTCGCTGGCACCGGTTTGATGCCCCTGGCAAGCGGCGAAGCCAAAGTGAACAGCAAGCGGGGAGCGATCGAGATCGAAGCAGAATTCGGCAACCTGCAAAGGCCCACGACTTTCGGAAACGAGTATCTGACATACGTCCTATGGGCGATTTCGCCCGAAGGCCGGGCCGTGAACCTGGGCGAAGTATTAGTTGGCGGCAACGATCGCAGCAAACTGCACGTCACCACGGACCTTCAGGCCTTCGCTTTGATTGTTACCGCGGAGCCTTACTATGCAGTGCGCCAGCCGAGCAACGTGGTAGTGCTCGAGAATGTGATTCGCGAAGACACCAAGGGAACCAGCGAGGCGGTGAATGCAAAGTATGAGCTGATGGAACGCGGCGGCTACATTCCCACCGGCTACAAGTTCGATCCGGTGGTCCTGAATGCCAACTTGCCCCTGGAATTCTTTGAGGCGCGGAATGCGGTGCGCATCGCTCAGTCCGAGGGAGCCGAGCAGTACGCTCCAGACAGCTATCAGCACGCCGTTCAGTTAATGAACACGGCAGATACCGATGCCACTGATAAACATATCGACAAGAAGCCGCTGATCGCAGTCTCCCGCGAGGCAGTGCAGACGGCAGAAGATGCGCGCGCCATCGCAGTCAAGAAGGAAGACGAGGTGCGCCTGGCAAACGAACGCCAGGATTCAGCGGACGCACAGGCACAATCGCAACAGCAAGCGGATGACGCTCGCCGGCAGAAGGAGCAGGCCCAGTCCGACACAGCGCAGGCCCAGGCGGCAAAGGCCGAGGCAGACTCGGATGCGGCAAAAGCGAGGTCCGACGCGGCTGATTCCCAGGCGGCAACCGCGAAGGCTCAATCCGATATGGCCAATAGCCAGGCTGCATCAGCAACCGCATTGTCCGCCGCCCAGGCGGATGCCGAACAATCCCGCCTGGCAGCACAGCAGGCCCAGTTAAACGCACAACAGGCAGACACCGACAAAGCAGCCATGCGCGCGAAGTTGTCCGAGCAGTTGAATTCAATTCTTCAGACTCGCGATAGCGCACGTGGGCTCATCGTCAGCATGTCCGATGTTCTGTTTGACACCGGGAAGTTCTCGTTGAAGCCAGGTGCGCGAGAGAAACTGGCAAAAGTCGCTGGTATTCTGCTCGCATATCCTGGACTCAGCATCGAAGTCGGCGGATATACCGACAATGTCGGCGGCGATGCCATGAATCAGACTCTTTCTGAGAACCGTGCCGACTCGGTCCGCGACTACCTGGTACAAGAAGGCGTGCCGATGAACTCAGTCAGCGCCAAGGGCTTCGGCAACACTTTGCCGGTAGCCTCTAATGACAGCTCCGCTGGACGGCAACAAAACCGGAGAGTGGAACTTCTCGTGTCCGGGGACGCCATCGGCAACCCGGTCAATGCGACCACAGGCAGCTTGCGTAGGTAAGTTTATGTAAAACGATCGAGATCGATTAAATGGAGGCAACACCAATGAAACTAGCAGGAGTAATCGGCACCGCAATTTTGTCCTTGACCCTAGGCGCATCGAGTGCGGCATACGCCCAGGACCAGCACGACCAGCAGGAGCAACAGAAAGACAAACCGGCTGAGAAGAAAGCGCAACCGGAAAAACCCGCAAAGCAAGAGGAGAAGAACGCTCAGGAAGAAAAAAACACCAAGCCCGAGGAGAAGAACGCAAAGCAAGAACAGCAACGCGCTCCGGAAGCTAAGCCAGAAAAACAGGAACAACGCGCCGCTGGTGGCCGCATTCCCGCCGACCGTTACAAAGCCAACTTCGGACGCCAACACACGTTTCGTGTCAGTCAGAACGATTACAGTAGTGGACGCTTCCAATACGGCGGCTATTGGTTTGGATTTGGCGGCGCGTGGCCCAGCAACTGGCTCTACACGCAAGACGTTTATGTGATCGAGATCGATGGTATGTATTACCTATGCAACCCGATGTATCCGGGCGTGAACCTTGTAATCAGTGTCACGCTATAGCATTAGGAGCAAGCAAGCTTAACCTTCGTCGGCGCGAGTCCATTTTTCTCTGGGCTCGCGCCACTTTCTTTTCGGTGCATTCTTGAAAGTGAGTCGTATTGCTCAGACTCGGCAGCACGGTCGTGACATTCTTCTATCTGACCCCGTCGCCCTCACTCCACGCAGCCCGCAGCAGCAAGGTTTAACCGGGCAATCGAAGGATGATCTGGCAAGGTGATTCAAAATGCGTACCTCCCGTTTTCTGTTGTTAGCAGTTCTGATGATGGCCATACCGGCCAGTTTATTCGCGCAGTTCGGTGTGTCGATCTCGATCGCTCCACCTGCGCTGCCTATATACGAACAACCCATGATTCCCGCGGTCGGCTACATGTGGACGCCCGGCTACTGGGCCAATGGCGATGAAGGCTACTTCTGGGTGCCCGGCACCTGGGTCGAGCCGCCTGAAGCCGGCTTGCTCTGGACGCCCGGCTATTGGGGCTGGCGCGGCGACGCCTTTGCCTGGAATGGCGGCTATTGGGGTACGGAAATCGGCTTCTACGGTGGCGTCAACTACGGCTTCGGCTATGGTGGTGTGGGCTATGGAGGCGGATACTGGAACAACGGAGGCTTCTACTACAACACCTCGGTGAATAACGTGAGCGGCGTACACATCACCAACGTCTACAACAAGACCGTAATCAACGAAACCACGGTGAACCATGTGAGCTACAACGGTGGTACCGGCGGAATTACCGCACGCCCGACCGTGGCGGAAGAAACCGCGACCCGTGCGCACCACACGCCGCCCACGGCGATGCAAAACCAGCACGTGCAAGCTGCCGGCACCAATCACGCTCTACTGGCGTCCGTGAACCAGGGGCGGCCGGCAGTCGCTGCAACCTCCAAACCGGGAGAGTTTAGCGGCAAGGGCGTGGTCGAGGCTAGGGAAGCAGGAGCACCCTACAAGGCTCCTATCGCCGAGAACAAAGCTGCTGCGAACAAAGCCACGGAGAACAAGGCGGCCGAGAACAAAGCGACCGAAAATAAAGCCGCTGCAACTCGTTCGAATGAAAACAAGGCTTCTGCGAACAAGGCGGCCGAGAGCAAGGTAGCCGAGAATAAAGCTGCCGCAGCCCGCACGAACGAGAACAAGGCAGCCGCGAACAAGACAGCTGAGAACAAGGCATCTGCGGCGCGCACGAGCGAGAATAGGGAAGCTAAAGCAGCTCAGAGCAAGGCCACTGAGAGCAAGGCAGCTTCGTCGCACGCTCTTGAGAACAAGGCGCCCGCGAACAAGGCGGCAGCGAAGCCTAAAGAGGCTCGTCCGACCGCGGAGTCTAGTAAACCGACCGCGGCTCACGAGAAGCCTGCTTCTCATCCTGCCACCACAGCTCATGCGCAGCCGGCGCCTCGGCAACCGGCAGCATCCCGGGCTGAAGCTGCACCGCGTGCGCAGCCTGCTTCCCGTCCCGTGACGACAGCTCGTGCGCAGCCGGCTCCTCGGCCTGCGAAGGACGCGGCTAAGCCGGAAGAAAAGCCTCGCCAGTAGAGAATTGACCGTGACGTTTTGCGTCATGTCCGCTCTGACTTGGAGAAGTCGATTCACTCTTTGGTGCGCGTCCGCTCTTCGGACCGCACCATTTCTTTTCTGGCAGTGGCGCAGCAATCTCCCCTGTCATCTTCCGCACCCTGCGAAAGAATTGATCCGTCCTTTCCAGTATTTCTTTTTCTCTGAGCAGTTTTGACCATTAAGAAACCGGCGAAACACCTATAACGAAAGCTGACCCACATCAGAAGAGGAGCAAGAACATGATTGGAACTGTCTTGATTGTGATCCTTGTGTTAGCCCTGGTTGGGGCGCTGCCGCGCTGGTCGCATAGCAGGGAGTGGGGTTATGCCCCCACCGGTGGCTTGGGGCTGGTTCTTTTTATCGTTGTCATTCTGTTGATTCTCGGCCGCATCTGAACCACGCAAGAAGCAAGGAGAGAACATGAAATCAAGTACGCAGGATCGTGCCGCAGGCAAGCTCCACGAAGTGAAAGGAAAGATCGAAGAACGGGTCGGGAAGGTGACGAACGATCCGGATTTGGAAGCCTCAGGGAACGCGGAAAAGAATGCCGGCACGGCTCAAAAATGGATCGGTCGCGCCGAGATGGTCATTGGCGAATAGAGAACGCTGTAGCATCCGCCGAACAAGAAAGAGCTGAAAAGGAGAGCCATCATGACAAAAAGTTTGCCTAGCAAGTGTGCGCATATTCCATGCCTGTGCCTCGTGCAAGGCGGAGAGAAATACTGCGGACAAGCCTGTAAAGAAGCCGGATCCAGCGAAGTCGAGATCGCGTGCCAGTGCGATCACGGAACCTGCCCGCTTACGGTGTGAAGAACACGAACCGTTCGTGCGGACGGCCGCATGAATTGACCAGGAGAATCTCGATATGAAGATTCGTCGCAGTATGCTCCTGGTAATCGCGGTCTTAGCTTTTCTGCCGATGCTTGCGGAGGCGCAATTACTGGTTGATCCCGCGGATTCTTCGAGCGTTGTTGCCAGCACTTCGGCGCAGCCAGACCTGGCTTACACGCGTCCGACAGAGAAAACGAAGCTTCGCAACTACGTGTTCGATGCGTTTGGTCCGTATCCGATTGCCGGTGCGGCCTTCGCGGCTGGCATTGGCCAAGCGTACAACACCCCGCCTGAATGGAGGCAGGGGGCCGAAGGATATGGCAGACGATTCGGGTCCAACTTCGGCATCGCCGCGGTAAGCACTACAACGCGCTACGCGCTGGCACAAGCCTTCAGGGAAGACACTTTGTACTACCGTTGTGAATGCAAAGGCGTGCTTCCGCGATTGCGACATGCGGTGATCTCGACGTTGACGGCGCGCCGCGGTGAAGATGGCCACCGTGTCTTTTCTTTGCCGGCGCTCATCGCTCCGTATGCCGGTTCGATGACTGCTGTGTACGCGTGGTATCCCGGCCGCTACAACGGTAAGGATGCGCTCCGCATGGGCAACTACACCATGTTGGGATATGTGGGCGGTAACATCGCCCTGGAATTCCTTTACAGCGGGCCCCACTCCTTGCTTTCCCGTATGCACCTCAACAATGGACACGGAGCGCCAAGTCCGGGTCCGACCCCATGATCGACCACGCACTCAATGCGCCCGCGGATGCGGCTGCTCTTCCGGGGCCGCTGATCCTGCCTGGGCCTTCTGCTGTTTCGACGAAGGGTCCGATCACTGAGTTTCTGGAATGGTTTGGCGATCTCGGAATGTTTTTCTGGCAAGTGGTGCGCGCTGCGGTAACGCCGCCGTTTGAATTCCGCGAACTGTTTCGACAACTCGACGAGATCGGATCGAAGTCCCTGCCGCTAGTCGCTTTGGCCGGCGCCGCCACCGGCATTGTGCTTTCCCTGGAAGCTCGTTACAGCCTTACTCGATTTGGGGCCAAATCGCTGCTTCCCGCCGCTATCGTGTTCTCCATTGTCCACGAGACCGGTCCGATCATCACCGGGCTGGTAGTCAGTGGCCGCGTGGGCGCTGGCATTGGTGCAGAGCTGGCGTCGATGAAAGTAACCGAGCAAGTCGATGCTATTGAGGCATCCGCGGTAAATCCTTATCGGCTGCTGGCGGCGACGCGGATTCTGGCCTGCATCTTGATGATGCCTTTGCTGACGCTCGCTGCCGACGCATCGGGCTTAATCATGGGCTGGGCTGCGCAGGCCGTGGTTGAGCCGCTCTCCTTACATCAGTTCATCAGTAGCGGTTTTAAGGGTGCCGGGTTCAACGACTTTCTGCCCCCCACGTTTAAGACGATGGTGTTTGGCTTGATCATTGGGCTGATCGCGTGTTTTCAGGGTATGCGGACCCAGGGAGGCGCTGCGGGCGTGGGTCGCGCGGCCACGAGTTCGGTGGTGTTGTCTTCGCTGTTCGTGATCCTGGCCGATGTCGTGCTCGTGAAGATTATTCTCATCTTGTTCCCGTGACCATTCATTAAGAGGTTCAAGCGCCTCGCGAAACAAACATGGACACAATCGATCAAATTGCGACGAAACAGGGTGAAGCCGAGAGGGACGGCAGTGCGCCGGTTATCGCGGTCGAGGACTTGCACAAATGTTTCGGAAGCCAAAAGGTTCTGAACGGGATTAGCGTGGCCGTGGGCCGCGGCGAGACCCTGGCAGTTCTGGGGCGCAGCGGCACCGGCAAGAGCGTATTGCTGAGGCTGATCATTGGCCTCGACAAGCCCGACTCGGGGTCGGTGCGCATTCATGGTCAAGATATCGCTGGCCTGGCACTCGACCGGATGGGCGAAGTCAGGAAGAAGATGGGCTTTCTGTTTCAGCACGCGGCACTTTACGATTCGCTGACCGTCGAACAGAACGTGGCTTTTCCGCTGCTGCACCATAAAAAGGAGATGTCGAAATCTGAGCGCGGCGACCGGGTTCGAGCGCTACTCGCGGAAGTGGGGATGGAGGGTGCTCTGGCGAAGATGCCTTCCGACATTTCCGGCGGCATGCAGAAACGGGTTGGGCTGGCGCGGGCGCTGGCTTTGGAGCCAGATATTCTGCTGCTCGACGAGCCCACCGCTGGTCTCGATCCCATCAGTTCCGCGGAGATCGATGATTTGATTCTCAAGCTGCAGGACGAACATCACATGGCGTCGATCGTGGTGACTCACGATCTGCACAGTGCGAAGACGATTGCGGACCGTCTCGCGTTGCTCGATGGTGGAGATGTGGTGATCGAAGGCAACTTTGAAGAACTTCAGAAAAGTGAGATTGAGTTTGTTCGAGAATTCCTAAAGCATTCGTAGGAGAACATAATGTCGAGAGCAGCGCGGTTGGGAGCTTTCATAATTGCGACCCTGGCAATCCTGGTGGCTGGGATATTTATCATTGGGGGCAAGCAGTATCTTTTCAGCTCCACTTACCAATTGAAAGCGCAATTCGACAACGTGGAGGGTCTGGATGCCGGAGGCGATGTGCGCGTGGGCGGGGTTCACAGTGGTACGGTGCACAGTATCGTGCTGCCCCACAAGCCCGGCGAAAAGGTCACGGTGATCATGGATCTGGGCAAGTCGACGCACGAGATTATCAAGCAAGACTCCGTGGCGTCCATTGAAACCGAGGGACTATTGGGCAACCAGTTCTTGGCGATCTCGTTTGGATCTGCCGGGACACCCGGCGTGCGGGACGGTGATACTATTGCGAGCCTGCCACCACTCGAAATGGCAGAGTTGCTCAATAAGATGGACGGCATTCTGGATAGCAGCCAACAAGCCATCCACAATGCCACGCGGGCGACGGCGAATCTGGATTCGATCAGCGCCAAGATCGACGGAGGTCAGGGAACCGCAGGAGCGCTGGTGAACGACAAACAACTCTATTCCAACCTCGAACAGACGACTGCCACGATGAATGCCACGATGCTCCAGGCCAAGGCCGGCGTTACCGACTTCCAGGAAAATATGGAAGCCATGAAGCACAATTTCCTTTTGCAAGGCTATTTCAAGAACCGAGGCTACGAAGACTCAGATGAACTCGCTAAGAATGAGATTGAAAGATTGCCGCAAGACGCACCGACAAAGGAGTTTACGTATTCGACGAAGCAGCTCTTTAATAAGCAGGATTCGGCCAAGCTGAAGAATCAGAAAACTCTCAACGCTAGCGGCGAGTTCCTGGCCAACAACCAATTCGGTTTTGCCGTAGTCATTGCATCCACCGGGATGGAGGGCGATACCCAGAAAGATTTGGTGCTGACACAGGCCCGGGCGATGGTTGTACGCGAATATCTGGTGGAGAACTTCGGATTCGACGATAGTCAACTCAAGACTCTGGGAATGGGTAAGGAGTCGGACGCGAGTTCGGATGCGGGCTGGGGCAAGTTGCAGATTTTCATTTATCCACCCGGAAGCGAAGTCCCTCCTAGCAAGGAAGCACACGTAGTTGTTTCATCCAAATCTGCTTCACAGTAGGAATTGCTTTGATTAGAGCAGCCGAACCGTGATGACTAACGTAGCCCTGAAAAAGCCGGATGCTGGATGGTTCGGCGAAATGATTCCTTCGCGTTACACAAGGATCCAGCAAGCCGAAGTGACATTGTTCGAGAGGCCGGAGTCCGGGCACCCTCCGGGCACCCGGACCGATGTCTTGTTGGCATCTCATTGATTTTGTTGTGTCGTGCATGGAGTAAGCTGGACGTGCAAGTTGTTGTTTGTAATTGGGTTGGCGACCCTTTTAAGGCATGGGTCGCAGGTTCGAATCCTGCCGCGCTCACCAAGTTTTGCAAGCACTTGCCGGGGTTGGCGACAGATTCCGTTCCACTCTTGTCCCACAGCTCTCCGAGAAACGACCTGGTGACGAAGCTGACCGCCGATGTTGGGATTCTCCTGTACGTTTTGAGCGAAGGAAAATCTAATGGCTGACCGGAACCTTTTGGGGTTCCGGTCAGCCACAAATCACCCGGCCACTTCATTTTCTGATGCAACTACTGCTTGTTGTCTTCTCTTGCTTCCGCAACGTGGGCCTGATGGCCGGCTTCGGACACTGCCTTCACAAACGCTACTCCGCTTGGGGGAGTTGACGCATGGCCCGAAAGAATGTTGCGAAACCTCATATGCTGGCCGTAAATGGCGCGAGTCGAGTCGTTATCCTGCTCGATTACAGCACCTTCCAGCGTGAGTCCGGCGAATAGACCTTTCGAGCGCGAGTAGGTGAGTACTTCAGTGTTCAGCAATACGTCAGTTCCGGCGGAAGTGTGACGGCCGACTGGGCCGGCTGCCACCGATCCTTCACCGGTAAGTTCGAACTTGGTGGAAAGCAGATGCTGCAGGCCGCGGTCATTCATGACCAGCATGATGAGATCCACGCCTTCGACGCCGATCTGTAATCCCCAGCTACCGCCGCCAACCGAGACGAATGCGGGAGCGCTCCAACCTCCAGCTGTGCGGCAAGAAGCCACACCACGGCCATGCTTTCCGCCAAAGATGAAGCCGCCCTTGAGCAAGTTCGGCACTACGACGATGCACTTTGCACCGTTCAGCACTTCTTCAGGAATGCCTTTGTCAGGGGTTGACATGACCGATTGCAGAACGTCTACGGAGTTTTGCATGCGGTCGACCGTGTCTTCGCGGTCCGAGCCGGCAAACGCATAAGTTCCAACCATGCCTAGTAAGCCCATCAATATCAGCGAAATTGTCTTCTTCATGAATTGTTCCTTTCGAGCTGTGGAACTAAGAGAGGAGGGCTTCAGATGGGCTGACTTAGTTCAGGGACCTGAAAGAGGCCGCAGAATTGCTCGCCTCTGCATGATGATCGCCCACACGCCTGAGAATAGCTGATCTGAATTGCACACTTCCGCTCCGTTCCGCCAAAAGCGGAATCTGCCGGGTCACACCCCGGCTGATCGAAGTGCTGGGGATTGTGAGCAATCCTGCACAGCATCGCTGGCGCTGGCATGTCATGGTTGATTTGGGAAGGGCGCCGAAATGGGACTGCGGGCGAACCTATGACGCTTGGCCGGATCCGCGATCGTTTTCGCAAAAAGCTAGCAGGCATTGCCGATGCCTGCTCACGGCTGATTGGGAGCATTAAGCCAACAACTCAAAACTCCGGATCACAAAGGATGTGTCCGTTCTGCAATCTGATTACACCGCGATCCCGGCGATCTTGCTTGGAGTGCGGAAAGGCCTTCGGAAGCGCTTAGTCGACTGAAAAAGGTTTAGACTTCAAGATTCTAAGATATCAAGATTTAAAGATGAGCAAAGGAGAACAGATATGCTTTGGACAATTTTCGTAGTGCTTCTGGTTCTGTGGCTTCTCGGCTTCAGTCTCCATGTGGCTGGCGGCCTGATCCATTTGCTGCTTGTGGTCGCGCTTGTAGTTCTCGTCATTAACCTTCTGAGTGGCCGTAGCTCCGTATGAAGACGCATTTCGATGATCGGGCCGCAAGGTTCGATTGGGAGATTTAATGCAGCCGTCATCAAACATCCTTAGAACCGGATTGTTCCCGTCCGAGTGCTTCTCTGATCTCTTGGGGGGAAAAAAGTGCGTCCTAAGGGCCAGGTGACGGTTTGGTCTGCTGCTTGGCTTCGCGATTCTGGGCTGGTTTTACACTCAATACAAAGTGAACGGTTGCCCACAGGAAGTGGGCGCCGTCGGATCTGGTGACCAGCGCGTCGACTGAGTTCAAAGCGCCGTCAGGCAATTCCAGATTGTCAGCCAGCATGACGATGGGAATCGTCGGCCGGACCCGCTTGATCTCATTTGCAACCAATGCGCCATCCAACATCCCGAGGTGGTAATCGAGCACGATAGCGTCTACAGGCTGAGAGGCAAACAATCGTAGACCTTCGTGGCCATTGGTCGCGGTCAGCAGTTGGTATCCATTCTCCTGCAACGAACGCAATTGTGCAGGGTCTCGGTTTATGCACAGGAGAGTTGGGTTGGTTGCCATGCTCGTCAGTTATAGGGGATTGGCTGTCTAAGAATCTGCTCACAATTGCTCACCAAGTCGGCGCGGACGTCCGAAGGAAGATTAACGTCGCTCTCTCAGAGCCGGGGAAGCGAGCGAAACTGACCAGAAACCCGACCGCGAAACACCTAAGATTTAGCAGATGCCTTAGGCAGACGTCTTGGCGACCGGGAGGAAATCCATGAGAAAGCAATATCTTCACTTGTCGGCTTATGCTTGTGACCTGTGTGCCGGTCCGGTCGTCGCTGGAGCAGTTGCGGTCCGCGAGAATGAAATCTCGAGGGAGACTGACATCAGGCAGGTGGGAGCGATATGCCTGTCGTGCGGCCATCGGCAAAGCGGGCCAACCGAACCGGCTCGCGTCCATCATTTGTTGCCGATTGAATGGGCCCCAGTGAGTGCGAAGGGTGCGGGACATCCGACGCCCGCATACGCTGAAGCAGTTAATCGTGCAGAACTACATTGAGCAGCGAGCTGTGGACCTGCAAAGCGCCTTCTGCGCCGCCGGCGTAGTGAATGAAGCCCAACTTCCTGAACCGGTTCATAAAGAAGCTGACACGAGAACGGGTCGTACCAACCATTTCGGCCAGGGTTTCCTGGCTGATCTTGGGCACCACAGTTTCCGGAATGCCCTCTTTGCCGAAACGAGCAAGCAATAGGAGAACGCGAGCCAGTCTCTTTTCACTGGAGTTGAACAATTGGTCGACCAGATCTTCTTCGTAGCGGATATTCCGCGCCAGCAGGTACGCCACAAACATCTCAGAAAACGCGGGTTCGCGGTGCAGCGCGTCCATCATCGTTTTTTTGTCAACCCGCAGGATCTCGCAATCTGTCATCGCCGCTGCCGAGCCCATCCGCAAAAGCTGCCCCGCCAGTGAACCTTCGCCGAAGAAGTTCCCCTGACTCACGATGCCGATCGTGGCTTCCTTGCCGATCTTCGATACAACAGTGAGCCGCACTTTGCCTTTTTGGACATAGAAAACGGCGTCCGCCTGGTCGCCTTGCGCAAATATCGTTTGCTTTCTCTCAACGGATAGGATCTTCCTGCCGTCGCCGATCGTCGCGAGGAAAGTATCGGAGTTGAACTTGCCGTTCTTCTTGGCTGCAACTGCGTAGCTCATCATCCGTAAGTATAGTCTGCGAAATACGCGAGGAAATCGCATAAATCATGAGAAGTTAATAATCTGCAGAGTGAGCGCTTTTGCACAGTATGTCCGAGAGAAATGTTTGATCCTGAGAGATTGCTCGCGGTGTTACGTCGATCGCGGCAGGTTGTCTCCGGAGGGCTTATGTCAGCAGCAACTGTTCAGGTCGGCACGATTCTGATGAAGGAGTGGCCCGGGATGGCGCAGCTTCTTGAGCTGGAGAGTGAGCCCTGTTCGGGAAGCTGGAGCGTGATTAAGACTTTGGATGGCGTCTCTCTCGACCGCAAGATTCTGGCGGCAGGATGGAACTTCTTCTTCATGGCAGCGGAAGTCAAGGCGATGTTCTTTGGCATTCCGGGAGCGGCGAAGATCCAAAACGCTTTGCAGCGGATTTTAGCAAAGGTGAAGCCGGAACACTTTAATGGCCTCGAAGTGACTGGAATCGTCGCCAGCCGTTTTTTGGGAGTGCCGTACGTCACGGTTTCAGCGCACTCGCGCCACATGCAACAGGGCTGCTATCTGGATAGCTCTGAGGCGCGGCAGGCATCCCATAACAGTGCGGAATGGGCCAGGGACTGAGCCCGTCTCCCAACCGGATGGCGGCCTAGATTTCAACCATCTCGGTTCGAGCTTCCTCGGTTCGATCTTTCCTGCTTCGATCTTTCCTGGTTCAATCTTTTTCTGGTTCAATCTTTTTCCGGTTCAATCTTCGCGTGCCGCGAAACGCGGGCGCTGATCGGCTCGCCGCCGAAGGATGGCCACACCGGTGTGCTCAGCAGCTACTTGTCGGAAGCCATTAACCGCCGGTCTCGATGCGGGTTTGTACGTGGCAGACCAGTACTAAGCTCGCACTTCTCGCCCGGCTTCGCGCCGCACGTGGGGCAGCGAACCGCCAGGGCTTCCTTCTGTTTTGCCTTCATTGCGTCATAATGCGGCGTTAGTCATCAAGAAAATGGTCAATAGTGATCAGTCCTCAAGCCTGATTTAGTTGAATACATCAGAGGAAGAAACGTTAATCCATCCTCAATGCTTGTTCAGGGCTCCTCGGGGAGCCTCAAGCGGCAGTTGTTCTCACCAGGCGAAGGGAAAATGGCGATACCAAACACAGTGTTTGCAAATCGAGCCCTGGAAGTGGTTAGTTCCCGGCAGCTCGTGCAGGGGAGGCCTCAACCACTCGCGCGCGATCGCACTCGAAGCCATCGCTGCCCAGTCGAATCGCGGTAATTGGGAATTATCTTCCGCGGCAATGTGGAATCGCTACATTCACCACCGACCTATGCAGCGCCATCTCCGCAGAGTATGGGAATGCTCGCCTGTTGGCGCTCCCGGTCAACGATACGCTGGAAGGTTACGACTATCCCGCGCGGGTGCGATGGTCGCTTGCTCGGGACGATTTCCCCTGTGGATATACGATGGACGCGGACGGCGATACGCTCAACATCTATTACGGGGCGGCGGACTGCGCGATCGCACTAGCCCGGGCAAGCGTGCGCTCGCTGCTGGTTTGGCTGGACGCCAACGCAGGCTGTGACCGTCGGCAGCGAGCGGCGGATTTGTAGAGCGAATCCAGTTTCCCGCAAGTGAGCTATCTTGCTCAGACAGGGCAGTTCATAACTGTCATTCTCTATTCTCCTGAGTGTGTAGACGGAGCGGCGGATGCTGATTCGCAGCTCTCAATTGTTAGGTTGCTGCAGCGACCACATCCAGCCAATCGGCATTCTTCATCCGCGTGTCCGCTCGCGAACCTGCGGTGGACACGATTCGACCCTAGAAATTCTCGGACCTCGAAACAAACGGCAACTCCTCGAGCGGATGAGAGGGTTAGCCCGCAAGAAGAAGAAAGGTTCAAAGATCATGCCTTTAATTCAGCTCCTAGAAGTTCTAATCGTGGTGGGTGTGCTTCTGTGGCTGGTGAATCGCTTCATCCCCATGCAGTCGTCCATCAAGTCAATTTTGAACGGTGTGGTGGTAATCGCCGTTGTTCTCTGGCTGCTCAATGTCTTTGGGCTGTTCCATTCCCTATCTGGGATTCGTCTCGGAAAGGGATGAGACCGGCCACGCCACTCTCAAAAATACGTCGCGAAACCCAAACCCTGAATGAAGCTAGAAGCCAGGCAGATACTGCCCCAAGGAGACTTTGTGAAAACAAGACTGTTGTTAGCCGTTGCGGTGGCTATGAGTGTGCCAGCAGTAGCCCAGATTAACTCTCAAACCACAGTGGAGGTCGAGCATATGAGTCCGACGCCCACGTTCCGTGTGGTGGTCATCAGCCGGAGCGTGCGGGCGATCAACTACGAGCATCGCAGCGGAAGCTCGAAGCTGGATTTCGCGGGTACTGCTCTGATGCCTGGAGCGAACGGCGAAGCACATGTCAACAGCAAGCGGGGATCGATCTCGATCGATGCCTACTTCGGCAACCTGCAAAGGCCTACGACTTTTGGCAACGAATATCTGACCTACGTCCTATGGGCAATCTCGCCCGAAGGCCGGGCGGTGAACCTGGGAGAAGTATTAGTGGGCGACAACGATCGCAGCAAACTGCACGTCACGACTGATCTTCAGGCGTTTGCGCTGATTGTTACTGCCGAGCCTTATTATGCAGTGCGGCAACCAAGCAATGCAGTGGTGCTTGAAAATGTCATTCGCGAAGACACCAAGGGAACCAGCGAAGCGGTGAATGCGAAGTACGAACTGATGGAGCGCGGCGGCTACATCCCGACCGGCTACAAGTTCGATCCGGTCGTCCTGAATGCCAACTTGCCCCTGGAATTTTTCGAGGCGCGGAATGCCCTGCGCATCGCGCAATCGGAGGGAGCGGAGCAGTACGCTCCAGACAGCTATAAACACGCCGTTCAGCTGATGAACACGGCAGATACGGATGCCACCGACAAACATATCGACAAGAAGCCGCTGATCGCAGTTTCCCGCGAGGCGGTGCAGACGGCGGAAGATGCGCGGGCCATCGCAGTGAAGAAGGAAGACGAGACCCGCCTGGCCAACGAACGGCAGAACTCGTCGGACGCACAAGCACAATCGCAGGCACAGGCGGATGATGCGATGCGGCAGAAACGGCAAGCCCAGGCCGCCACGGCGCAAGCTCAAGCGGATTCGGCAAATGACCACGCCGCTAAGGCTCAGGCAGAGTCCGATGCAGCAGCGGCACGGACGAGCGCAGCAGATGCACAGGCTGCGACGGCGAAGGCTCAATCCGATATGGCGAATAGCCAGGCTGCATCCGCAACTGCACTCTCCGCAGCACAGGCGGATGCTGAACAATCGCGCCTGGCGGCACAGCAGGCCCAGTTGAACGCGCAACAGGCAGACACGGACAAAGCGGCCATGCGTGCAAAGTTGTCGGAGCAATTGAATTCCATTCTGCATACTCGCGACAGCGCACGCGGGCTCATCGTTAGCATGTCCGATGTTCTATTTGACACCGGGAGATTCTCGCTGAAGCCGGGGGCGCGAGAGAAGTTGGCAAAAGTCGCCGGCATTCTGCTTGCCTATCCGGGACTCAACATTGAAGTCGGCGGATACACCGACAATGTGGGCGGCGATGCCATGAACCAAACCTTGTCGGAGAACCGCGCCGACTCAGTGCGCGACTACCTTGTGCAAGAAGGCGTGCCAGTAAATTCAGTCAGCGCGAAGGGTTTCGGCAACACTTTGCCGGTAGCCTCGAACGACAACTCCGCCGGGAGGCAACAAAACCGGAGAGTCGAACTTCTTGTGTCCGGCGACGCCATCGGCAACCCGGTCAATGCGACCACAGGGAGCTTGCAGTAGGCAGGCGTGTGTATAAATTTTGAAAATCGATGAATGGAGACAACCCCAATGAAACTAGCAGGAGTGATCGGTACAACACTTTTGTCCCTGACCCTCGGCGCGTCCAGTGCAGCGTACGCCCAGGATCAGCACGAACAGCAGGAGGAGCAGAAAGACAAACCTGCCGAGAAGAAGGCGCAACCGGAAAAGCCAGCAAGACCAGAGGAGAAGAACGCGCAGGAGGAAAAGAACACCAAACCCGAAGAGAAAAACACGCAGCAACGGGCTCCGGAAGCCAAGCCTGCTCAGCACGCCGGCGCCGGCCGCATCCCCGCCGACCGTTACAAGGCCAACTTCGGACGCGAGCACACGTTTCGCGTTAGTCAGGGCGATTTCAGAAGCGGCCGTTTCCAGTATGGCGGCTATTGGTTCGGATTCGGTGGAGCATGGCCCAGCAACTGGCTCTACACGCAAGACGTCTATGTGGTCGAGATCGACGGTGTTTATTACCTGTGCAACCCGATGTATCCGGGCGTGAACCTTGTAATTAATGTCACGCTATAGCGCCAGGAGCAAGCAAAGTTGACCTTCGCCGGCGCGAGTTCATTTCTCTGGGCTCGCGCCACGATGCTCGAGGCGAAGGCCGGGGTTACCGACTTCCAGGAAAACATGGAAGCGATGAAGCACAATTTCCTGTTGCGGGGGTATTTCAAGAACCGCGGCTACGAAGATTCAGATGAACTCGCGAAGAACGAGATTGAACGATTACCCCAAAGCGCACCGACCAAGGAGTTTACGTATACGACGAAGCAGCTTTTCGATAAGCAGGATTCGGCCAAGCTGAAGAATCAGAAAAGTCTCAACGCCGGCGGCGAGTTCCTGGCCAACAACCAGTTCGGTTTTGGGGTAGTCGTTGCATCCACCGGGATGGAGGGCGATACCCAGAAAGATTTGGTGCTGACCCAGGCCCGAGCGATGGTTGTCCGCGAGTACCCGGTGGAGAACTTCGGATTCGACGATAGCCAACTCAAAACTCTAGGGATGGGCAAAGAGTCGGACGCGAGTTCGGATGCGGGCTGGGGCAAAGTGCAGATTTTCATTTATCCGCCGGGAAGCGAAATTCCTCCTGGCAAGGAAGCACATGTAGTGGTTCCGTCCAAATCTTCTTCGCAGTAACTTTGCGACGGCGATCGACCGTCGTGTAGCACTTAGCAACCGGGGCGGGCCACTGGCGCGGAATCTCGCGGTGCCAGGTCTTCGCTCTGCATAGAACCCAGCCTTGCTTCCACCCTAACCTCCCTGAAAGCGCCAGCACTAAAGTGGACGGTCAATTCCGCCGATTGGAGAGGCAGGTCACTTGGATCGGTGTCTTCGCCCACGGAACTCCCCGTTACTCGCATCGAGGGAACAACCACAACAGCACCAATGGTGTGCGAATCAATGAACGATACGCCCATGCGGATTCTTCTGGTGGAAGACAATTCCCTAGATGTTCGTCTGCTGCGGGAAATGCTCAGCAAGCAGGCACTGCGTAAGTTCGTTTTAATCGAAGTCGGATACATGAGTGAGGCGGAGAAACACCTGGCGGCGAATAAGGTGGATATTATCCTGCTCGACCTGGGTTTGCCCGACGCACGGGGATTGGAAGCGCTGCGGCGGGCCCGCGCAGCCGCGCCCCGCGTCCCACTGGTTGTGCTGACCGGGTGTGACGACGAATTGATCGCCGATCAGGCTTTGCGGGAGGGTGCCCAGGATTTTCTGGTCAAAGGCCAAATCGAGTCGCCAGCACTGCTCCGAGCCATTCGCTACGCCACGCAGCGGGTCAAAGCGGAGGTTGGCATGCAGGAAGCTCGGGAGGAGGCGGAGGGCGCCAACCGGGATAAAGGTGAGCTTCTCGCCGCATTGCGGAATGCACAGGCAGAAACCAACCTCTTTCTGCGTTCCAT
>DATHOQ010000002.1:0-3414 GCA_035484735.1 Terriglobales bacterium
CATGATCACAATCGGCATTGTTGGAATGGCGGTCGTCAGTACAGCTTCGCTGACAACCGGATTGCCATAGCCGATCCATCGCAAACCACCCAGGACGAGAGCGGGTTGCATGATGTTCTTCAGGAATACGAAGAGCAGGACGTTTCGGTTGACTTTGATCTTGCCGGATGCAAGCACGATTCCGCAGGCAAAAAGCGCGACGCCTCCGGATGCGTGACCAAGCAGGGAAAGAGAGTGCACGAACAACTGAGGGATGCGGAAACCGCTGAGCACGACAATGAAAGCGAGAATCGGCGCCCATACCATCGGCTCTTTAAGAGTTTCGGCGATTTTCCCAACGAAAATCGCGGTGTTTGATCTCGGTGACGACGACGAATTCTCTTGTTCCCCCTGAGCGGCAGTGTTGTTCTGTTGGCCTCTCTCGGTCGAGTCCAATGAAAGAAGCAGAATTGTGATTGGCACGACCGTCAGGTTGATGACGAGACTGCCTGCCGCGATGGGAATTGCGCTGAGCCTTCCGAGCAGATCGCCGAGGACGGCTGGACCTACGAAAGGCACCGCCGGCGCTGAAGCCGTCAGTGCGGCTAGCGCACTGGTGCTCATTTGCATGCGAAAAATGAAATGGGAGATTAGAAATACCACACAGTAGAAGCCAATGATGGCGACGCACAGAGTGATTATGAGCGGGACGTCCTGACCGAGTACCGCGCGCGACGTCATAACTGTTCCTGCGAAAAGCGCCAACGGCACGGCGTATCGCAGCACCATCCGATTCAGCGTCGAAGCATCCTTTGATCCAAAATCGTGTCGCCATGCTGCCATGTAACCGAGCAAGAAAGTGACAACCATTGGAAGAAGTGCGCCTAAGATCGTGTCAAGCATTGTCGTTTCAGTCTCCTTTTCCGGCCAGAACACGATCGACCATCGCTCCGGAGTTTCCGAGATAGTTGGTCGGGTCGATCAGTCTTGCGATGGCCCCACGGTCGAGGATTTGAGCAACTTCAGGATCGTTCGACAGAAGATCGATCAGACGCCCCTTGCCCTGCGAAACCGCGATCGAAATTGCTGCGAGCCTGTCGTGCGCTTTACCGCGGCCCATCTTCGGACCCAAGGCCATCATGATGGCCTCGGTATTTACCAGGCCGTCGGTCAGTTCCAGATTCTTTCTCATATTGTCGGGATGAACGACCAGCTCACTGAGCATGTACTTAGCTTGGGCAAGAGCCCCGGCGCTTAGGCAGAAGATCTCAGGTAAAACCAGCCACTCAATCTCCCAGGTGCCCGTTGCACGCTCGAAGTCTGCGTTCATCGCGTTTAGTAGACTCGCTGTATGCTGGCGCACTACGCTGCTGCACGCCGTGATGTAGGCGCAGGAAATGGGGTTGCGCTTCTGCGGCATCGTACTCGATGCTCCTCGACCGCCGCCCCCGGCCGGCTCCTGCACCTCATTCAGCTCTGTCATCATCATGACCTTGACATCGGAGGCGATCTTATCCAGCAAACCGCACAGTATCCCAAGAAAGCAGCCAACCTCTGCAATGGTGTCGCGCACGGTATGCCAAGAGATCGGTGGCTGCACAAGCCCAAGCTTCTCCATCACACCCCGCTGGACAGGTAGGCCCTGTTCACCAAGAGAAGCAAGCGTTCCAACTGCGCCTCCGAATTGACCCATCAGGACACGTCTCTTCATCTGATCGAGGCGCTGAAGGTGACGGTCGATGCCGGCAAGCCACACTGCGGCTTTATAACCGAAGGTAAGAGGTACAGCCTGTTGCAGGTTGCTCCGCCCGATCATCGGGGTATCACGATGCTCTCTAGCCAGGTGAGACAGCGATACGGAGACCGCCTTCATTTCTGATTCAATGAGCTCGAGCGCCGATCGGATCTGCAGAATCGTGGCGGTGTCAGTGACATCCTGGGTGGTTGCACCCCAATGGCACCACTGCCCGAGATCACCTTTGCAAAGTGCAGTCAACTGCTGAACAACTGGCAGCACAGGGTAGCCGATATGCTCGGTTGCGGTCTTCAACTTCGCGAAGTCCATCTCGCCGACGTTGCAGTGCACCGAGATCTCTTCAGCCGCTTCTCTGGGGATCACGCCGAGATAGGCCTGAGTTACGGCCAGGGCTTTCTCGAAATCCAAGTAGTACTGAATTCGCGACCGATCCGACCACACCTCTCGCATGGCACTCGTGCCGAAAATGTCGCTATAGACATCGGAGTCGATAGCAGTTGCGTTCGGATGTGTGGATTGATCGCTCATATTCTCTCCGTTGTCCAAATCGCCCAGACTCACAGCAGGTGCATCTCCTTGGCGGCTGCCGTGAGTTCATCTCGGAACGCGGGGTGCGCCAAGGCGATCAATGCTTTGGCCCGCTCTGTCGATGACTTACCTTTGAGGTTGGCCGAACCGAATTCTGTGACGACGAACTGCGTGTCGGTGCGTGGAGTGGTCACTGGGCCGTCCAATCGAGCCACGATTCGCGACACCTTGCCTTTGGCCGCAGTCGAATGGCAGGCGATGATCGACTTGCCGCCGCGGGAGGCGTAAGCGCCACGCACAAAGTCGAGCTGGCCTCCCGTGGCGCTGTACTGGTGACCGAGCAGGTGTTCAGCGTTAACAGCGCCGGTCAAGTCAACTTGCAAGGCGGCATTGACCGAGACGACGTTATCGTTTTGGGCGATGACGCGCGGGTCGTTGACATAATCCACTGGGTGGCTCTCGACGGACGGGTTGTCGTCCAGGAAGTCATACATAGCCTTTTGCCCTATGGCGAAGGTGAAGACGGTCTTTCCCGTATTTAGCCGCTTGCGCCGGTTGGTCACCACGCTCGCTTCAATCAGGTCGATCATCCCGGGGCAGAGCGCTTCCGTGTGGATGCCCAGATCTTTCCGGCTAGCGAGTTGCGTGCAGACCAGGTTTGGTAGCGCACCGACGCCCATCTGCAGGCATGCACCATCCGGCACCATCTCGGCGATGATTCCGCCAATGGTGGTGTCCTCCGGTGTCGACTCAGGAACGGGCAACTCCAATAACGGTCCGTTGTTCTCGACGATGACCTCGACTTCTGAGACATGTAGTTGTGCCAGAGAGCCATAGACCCGCGGCATCTGATCGTTCACCTCCACGATCAGGTGCTTGGCCGCGCGAGCTACCTTGCTGGAGTAGTCATTCCCCGTGCCGAAAGTAAAGTACCCGTGGCGGTCCATGGGCGACACCGTCACGAGAAAGGTGTCGATGCTGACGTGTTCCGTCAGGAGCCGGGGCGACTGATGGAAGTTGCTTGGAACGTAGGTGAGCACCTTGCGCCCCCCGTCCTGCATCCCTTTTTTGATCAGGGCACGCTCGACTTCTGTGACGAACATGCAATAGGGATGAATGCGGTCGGTAAGCTCATAGCGCAGAATCGACTC
>DATHOQ010000003.1:0-15800 GCA_035484735.1 Terriglobales bacterium
CACTGTGTACCTTGGGCCGCCGCGAGAGAGGGCGACGCGACGATTCAGGCCTCAATGGGCGCGCAGCTAAGCGACTTTCCACGCGAGTTGGGATCGAGCGATCGCCCACAAAGCTGAGGATGCAAATTGTGCGCGCTGATGTGGCCCAGTGCGCCGCCCCGCTTGCAGCTGGGAGCCGACTAGGGTTGGAACCCGTCAGTCATCCACTTCGCGAATAGTTCAATCCGAGATTGCTGCCAAGGGCCTTCTCCCTTTGGTGGTGGGGGTGGCATTACGGCACCGCCGATTCCGCGAATGCGATCATAGATGGCGGCTGCGTGCTTCTTGACGTCATCGTAACTTCCCAGGTTGAACGCCTTGCTCATGCCTTGTCTCGCTCCGTAAACAGCGGGCGAATGTCCATTTGAAAGCTCGTCGTTTTCGTCATTGCGCCTCACAGGTATTGGATCATGCGGATGTCGGCGGCTGGCTCGCCCCTTACACGCAGAGAGTATAACGCCGGCGAGGCCTAGCCTCTCCGCCCAAATGTAGGCGCGGGCGTCCTCGCCCGTGCGGGTCAGCCGGGGAGCACCGTGAAAGGGCACGGCTTCAGCCGTTCCGTAAAACTCCCTATTCTGATCAAGGCCCGGCAAGAGCCTCCACACGACCTCGGATTATGCTGGGCTTGGATTGTGGCGTGCAAAATCCAAGCGCGCTTCCCGCAAGATGGGAGGTAGCCTGCGGACGTTGGGTGCTGTGGAACATAAACCTGAAACTCTTCTCGCACCTGACGTGATCCAAGCGCCCCTTGCACAAAACCCAAGTGCCCGCCCTGAGCGAGTCGAAGGAAGCGGAGCACCCAAATCGGGCCACCCGCCTGCCCAGTAGCTTTCCGCGTACCGAGTGACCCGATAGTCGCCTACAGTATTTACTGTATTCAGCCGCTCGGGGCAAAATGGCTAGCATAGGGTCGCAGTTCTCGCGAGAACTGCCGACGACGACGGATAGCGCAGAATAGTACTTCTGTTCATCAGATGGCCTCTGATCGAGCACTTCACCCGGTGTTCGACTAAAAACCTAGGTTAGGTCATCGCCACAGCATATGAGCGAGCCCAAGCATGCAGAAGAAATAACGGGTCTGTTGGCGGCCATTGTAGCCTCCTCCGACGATGCCATTATCAGCAAGAACCTTGACGGCATCATCACCAGTTGGAACAAGAGTGCGGAACGGATATTCGGTTACACCCCTGTAGAAGCCATCGGGCGCCATATTACCCTCATCATTCCACAGGAACGCCACGCCGAAGAGGTAGACATTCTCGACCGTCTCCGGCGCGGGGAGCGCGTTGACCATTTCCACACCGTCCGCAGGCGCAAGGATGGCAGCTTCCTCGATGTCTCACTGACCATCTCTCCCGTGAGAGATTCATCCGGTCGTGTAATTGGAGCTTCGAAAGTGGCGCGAGACATTACAGCGCAAAAGCAGTCCGAGCGAGCATTGCGCGAAAGCGAACAACGCTTTCGCGTGATTACCGATGCTTCGCCCATCATGGTCTGGATGTCGGGGACGGACAAACTTTGCTATTACTTCAATAAGGGATGGTTGGATTTCGTTGGACGCACTCTCGAACAAGAGTCAGGCTATGGTTGGGCGGAGAACGTGCATCCAGAGGATTTCGACCGTTGTCTGCAAGCCTACGTTGCCAACTTCGATGCCCGGCGTCCATTCGAGACTGAGTACCGGATGCGCCATCACACCGGGCAATACCGCTGGATACACGATCGAGGAGTGCCGCGCTACGCGGCGGATGGAACCTTTGAAGGGTATGTAGGCGGTTGTCTCGACATTCATGACCAGAAAGAGGCAGCAGAGAAGGTTCGAATTGCCGATGACATGACGCGCCTGATGAAGGCGCAGGATGAAGAGCGACGGCGTATCGCCCGCGAACTCCATGACAGTGCTGGGCAAACGTTGACCGTCCTCGCCATGAGCCTTGCGCAATTAGTTCGTCGGACAGAGGGCGCTGCGCCGGAGCTTACAAAAGAAGGAAAAGAGATCGAGGCGATCGTTCAGCAATTACATCGCGAGATACGCACAACATCTTACCTGTTACATCCCCCGCTGCTGGACGAAAGCGGTCTCGCGTCCGCGCTAAACTGGTACGTAGGCGGGCTGGCGGAACGCAGTGACATTGCCATCACCCTGGATATCGCCGGCGATGTTGGAAGACTGCCAAGCGAGATGGAGCTTGCACTCTTCCGTGTGGTGCAGGAATGCTTGACAAATATCCATCGGCACTCTGGCAGCAAAACCGCTTTTATCCGGGTAGCTCGCGACGGAGAAAGTGTCAGAACCGAAGTGCAGGATCACGGAAAGGGCATATCGCCCGATCGCTTGTTGGAAATTCGGTCCCACGGCTCCGGCGTTGGAATCAGAGGAATCCGGGAACGTGTACGTCAATTCCACGGAGAAGTGAAAATCGAATCGAATGCTTCAGGTACCTCTGTGATCGTAAGCATCCCGCTCCCCAACCAAGCCCGCTCGCCAGATAGCGAGCCGCTGCAAGCCGCAGTGTAGTTATCACTGCGGGTGCACCATTCTTTCGCGTTCTTTGCGAAAAGAGCCTGCCCTGAGCGCAGTCCGCAGTCGAAGGGACCCTGCACTCCCACACCTCTGCATAACCGCCGCAAGGCATTCTCCCCGTGCACGTGTGGGGCGGACACTCTTGTCCGCCGCCGCTGACCACTTGACCAGCCCACCCCGCCGGCGTTATGAAACTATATTCGCGTGGAGGACATCTCAAACACCACCAATCCTCCGCAAGGAGCAAAAGCCATGAACAAAGATGAAAACGCCGTTGCTGTTGTCCTGGCCAGCTACGAAAAGGCACTCAACCAATCCGACACCAATGCGGTGATGAAGCTCTACGCCTCCGACGGCGTCTTCATGCCGCAGAACTTCCCCTCCAGCGGCGGCGCCGATGCCGTCCGCAAGGCCTATGATGGCGTGTTCAACTCCATCAAGCTGAGCGTGAAGTTCAATGTAGCCGAGGTGGTCCAGGTCGCTCCGGAGTGGGCGTTTGCGCGAACGAATTCGGCGGGGAATGTCACCATCCATGCCACCGGAGCAAAGAGCCCCGAAGCCAACCAGGAGCTCTTCGTGTTTCACAAGATCGACGGCGCGTGGAAAATCGCACGTTACTGCTTCTCCACCACCAACCCGCCGCGCGGCTGAGCTCAGCTCGAATGTAGGCGCGGGTGTATTCGCCCGTGCAGGGCCAACTGGAGAGCACCGTGAAAGGGCACGGCTTCAGCTGCGCCGATCGCTTCCTCAACCCTTGTCATCCAGAGCGCAGCATCTCGATTCGCCTCGCGAATCGAGATGCGGAGTCTAAGAGCCTGCCCCGAGCGAAGCCGAAGGGACCCCTGCACTGCCACACCTCTGTACAACCGCCGCAAGGCATTCTCCCCCTGTACGTGTGGGGCGGACACTCTTGTCCGCCGCCGTTGCGGTTGATGTTGCTATCGATGTCGGCACCATCTCAACCGACGGGTGCCCCATCCTTTCGCGTTCTTTGCGAAAGGGTGGGATTGAACACTGTCGGCAGCGAGGGGCTTGCTCGAAACTGGAAACCGGAAACTAGAAACTTGACGGCATTGAGCACCGTATCGGGGCACACCTTCAGCCGTGCCGATCACTTCCTTAACCCTTGTCATCCTGAGCGCAGCATCTCGATTCGCCCCGCGAATCGAGATGCGGAGTCGAAGAGCCTGCCCTGAGCGAAGCCGAAGGGACCCCTACACTCCCACACCTCTGCATAACCGCCGCAAGGCATTCTCCCCGTGCACGTGTGGGGCGGACACTCTTGTCCGCCGCCGTTGCCGTTGATGTTGGTCCGGATGTCGCCACCACCCAACCGACGGTGGCCCAACGTCTCGCTGCTTTTGCGAGACGTGGGATTCCACACTACCGACACCAAGGGATTTGCTGGAAATCAGAAACCAGAAACTAGAAACCGGACGCTGAGAATCACCGTATCAGGGCACGGCTTCAGCTGTGCCGCAAAACTCCCACTCTGATCAAGGCCCCGGCAAGAGCCTCCACACTACCTCGGATTACCCTTGGCTAGGATTGTGTCGCGTGCACCATTCGGGGATCCCGCAAGAGGGGAGCCAAGCCTGCGGACGGCGAATCCAGCGGAACATAAACCTGCAACTTTTCCACCCCTCGCACCCGACGCGATCCCATGCACCCGCCCGGAATATTCGGGCAACGTCCGGCTGTACGAGGTTCTCTGGCCCGGGTTGTCTATCGGCTTGTAAAACGTTGTGAACTGACTATCTTTGCTGACGCTTGTCTCGTCTCTTCCTTAACATCGGCCGGTGCACATTCTGAAAAGGAGACAAGCATGAAAAACACTCTGTGTCGTTTGTTGCTGTTGATTGCCTTTGTGCCGTTTGGCCTTGCACAAGATTCCACCTTGAGCATCGACGTGTCCGATGCCACGTACGCTCTTAACCGCACGAGTAAGAAAGATGCCTCGGCAGCCGCTGTGGTCATCAAAGCTACAGTCGACAGCACGGGTCAACATCCGGGCAGCACTGCAGTTTCAGGCCCAACGCAGGTGAAATGTCTCACCGCAAGTGGTGGCGACGGGAAATGTAATATCAACGCTCCGGGGTACTCTGGCGATATCGCCCCCGGCACATCGATCGGGACCAGCGGTGCCGGGACAGTTACGCTGAATTGCAGTGGAACCGGCAACTATCTCGCGTGCTCGGCGAGAGTCGGACCGTAAGAGCTACTCTTGATCCATCGAACCGTTGGCAACTCCAAACCCTGCGCGACGAGCGTCTGCAAGGTGCCGGATGCCCCACGTCTCGCCGCTTTTGCGAGACGTGGGACTCTATAAGCAATATGCGGGATTTTGTCGGCACCACCCAAACCGAAGGGTGCCCCAGGGTCTCGCCGCCGTTGCGAGAAGTGGGAAACGACGCCAAGGAGCACTGCGGGAGGGCACGGCTTCAGCCGTGCCGCAAAGCTCAACTTTGACCTAAGCGCCAATAAGGCGCAACTACCGCGACTCTCTCCTGGGTAGCGCGAAACATGAGGGAACGTCCCGTCCGTCACCGGGGCTTCCAGAACAACAACCGTAACTCAATGTTTAACCCTCCCTAGCGGCCGCTACGATCGAGTTGATGGCCTTCCAGTACTCCTTGTGGTAATCATCAAAGCTGCCCCCTGCACCGAGCCTTTTTACCGTATCCAGCACATCGCCGGCCACCTTAGTCTTCGTGAGAAAATCTGTAATAAACAAGCTTGTATTTAAGGCTTCGGTAACCTCCTCTGCAGCGTTCTTGATTTCCTGCGCGTCTAAGTTTCCGTTGAAATGTTCCTGCACCAATATCACGTTGAGTCGATTCAACCCCGCCAAGAGTCTCCTATATTCCTCTTTCTGATTGTCGGCAATCCATTGCTCGCGCTGCCAGCGTTTTGTCAGCCAATGGCCGATGAAGATTCCAGTAAGGGGCCCAAGGGCTGCCCAAATGCCAAGAACGATCGTCGACACGATGAACGCATCCATCGCTTCCTCCATTTCTCCCCGCTTGATGCCTCGCGCCGGGTTAGTCCTTGAATCACGGTTATGCCCGTTCAACCGCCTCTAAGACTCGCCTAGGGGGAGCATGCAGGAACTTCTCGCAGTCCTCGGCACTGATGTCTTTTCCTGCCGCTTGTTTAATACTTTCCCTCAACAGCATCTTGTCCGCTTCATTTGTAATCCATCGAGCCCCGACTACTCCGATGAGAAAGGCGCCGGCTAACGCCGAGAACCGCAGGCTGATCTCTGCCCGCTCCGTCAGCTGAGTAAGTTCGACCGATGCACCTGATCCATAGAATGCCCACGAACTAAAGGCAGCAAATGCCCCCACAAGGACGTTTGAGATAAACCCGGGGCAAAGGACGTGGCCTCTGCGGGTAGGCATAATGAACCCATTGTCCGTCAATAAGGCATTCACTACGCCACCCACTGCACCCGCTAATGCGATCAGTAAAGCGCATATCCATGGGTTCATAGTCCACCTCGCCTAGATCTGTCCAGCTGCAATTATCAATCTGGCATCCTCGTAAGGCTAATGATAGCTCGTCGCGCTCGAGGAGGCCTAATGCAACGTCTGGAGTACAATCGTCCTGCCGAGGCCCCAAACTCGACACTTATTACATCACGTGAAGAAATGTCCGATCTTACCCAACGCGCCTTAACAGCCAAGCGTGAGTCAAAGTACATCGAGTTTAAAGCAAGTTTCGATCCAAATTCCGCGGGAGAGTGGTGTGAAATTATCAGGGACATTGTAGCGATTGCGAACTCGGGGGGAGGCATTATTGTGTTCGGCTTGGACAGCGTGGGCTCACCAAGCGACGCGGACCTCAGCGCACTTGCCCAGGTCGACCCCGCTGACGTTGGGAACAAGATTTCAAAATATACCGGTCCGGTTCATTTGGAGTTTGAGATTCGGCGACTAAAGAAGCAAGGCAAGAGCCTTGAGGCTTTTGTAATACAAGCGGTCTCAATTCCGATTATCTTTCAGAAGCCTGGCACGTACGATATCGGGGGCGGCAAGCAAAAGGCGGCGTTTGGCGTCGGCACGGTTTACTTTCGACATGGGGCAAAGAGCGAACCAGGCAATAGTGACGACGTTCGGAGTGTGATCGAGAGACACCTCGATTTCGTTCGAAAGTCATGGATTAAGGGCGTCAGAAAGGTCGTCCAAGCCCCAGAGGGCTCGCAAATCATAGCGGTTACGTCGTCCGGCGGGCTAGGTGCAACCTCACTGCCACCCGTCCTGCGAGCGGTCAAGGACCCGAAGGCGACGCCTGTGCTACTGACCAGAGACCGCGAAAAAGCTACCGGAGTTTTTGTCCACGAAGAGGTATCAGAAGGCATCTTTGACGAGATCAATAATGTCATTGACGCCAATCGCGTATTGGCAAGAGGCCAGCGCCACTTCTTTCTCGGGCCTTCGGTCTACTACCGTATATATGCTGAAAGACACCACGTGAAACAAAGCAGCGAGGAGAGGGCAGTGCTTCTCCACAGCGCAGTTTGCGACCTCTATGCTCCTGCACTCTTCTGGGCGGTGGCGCTACCACCTGAAATAGTTGCTGGAACTCTCGCCGACCTGTATCTGAACCCAAGAAGCCCAGGAGTCCATTCGCTCATCCGAATGTCTGTTCTGCTCGGAACCGAGTTCTACGAGTGGCTTTTTGAGAAGTGGCATCGCAAATGGAAGGGCCATGCTCAGCCTCCGACCTTCTATTGGGGATTCAGGCAATTGAGGTCCAAGACGGCGGACACGGATCCCAGGCTTTTGGCCGCTCGCGCCGGCAAAACCACCGTTTTCGCCGTTACAGGTGAAGAAACGGCAGGGGCATCCAAGCTGCTGGATAATCCGCAACTGGCGTCATCCCTGCTGTCAGCGGCGTGCATGCGAGTTTTCCAAGGTGACAAAGAACTAAGGGGGACAGCCCGAGGTCTGGATTATTTCGCTTACGGGCCTCAACTGCTGGAGTTGGGCCGTCGGATCGGCACGGCGACCATAAAACTCATCGGCGATCGGGAAGCGGGGGACTTACGGGACATTGCGGTTAACGAAGAATGAGTCGGCCGGTGGCCCATTGAGGCCCAGTTTTGGCTTGAGTGGGGCAGTTCGCCGTTGATCCGTGACAATCCGTGGCCGCTCTTGGGGTTGATTTTCCAATCAGCGTTGATCCGCATAAATCCGCGGCGAAAATTACTTCTGTAAGAACGGATTACTCTCCCGCTCCTCGCCGATAGTTGTCAGCGGCCCATGGCCGGGAACTACGACGGTCTCATCCGGCAGCGCCAGCACCTTTTCGTGTAACGACGAGATGATTTTCGCCATCGATCCGCCGGGCAGGTCGGTGCGGCCAATGCTGCCGGCAAACAGGGTGTCGCCGGCAATCAACTTTTTCTCTGCAGGAAAATACAGACAGACGCTGCCCTCGGTGTGGCCGGGAGTGTGAATCACATCAGCCGCGAGCGACCCAGCGTGCACGGTGTCCGCGGCGCCAATGCTCTGGTCAATCTCCACCTTCCCCGGAGGCGCCATGCCGCACCACGCCGCCTGCATGTCAAGCATCTTGAGCAGGGCCTGGTCATTCTGATTCAGCAGGACGGGCGCGCCGGTGGCAGCACGCAGCTTGGCGGCTCCTCCCACGTGATCGATGTGGGCGTGGGTGATGACGATCTGCTTTACCTGGAGCTGGTGCTTGCGAATGATGGCGAGGACGTCGTCAATGTCGTCCCCCGGATCGATAACCATCGCCTCATGCGTGGTCTCGTCACCAATGACCGAGCAGTTACACTGAAGTGGCCCGACAGGAAGGATTTCGTGGATCATAAGGCGGCTCTTAGGCGGGTGCCCCATCCTTTCGCGTTCTTTGCGAAAGGGTGGGTGCTTGCAGCTTATTTCTTCGCAGGGGGAGCAGGCGCAGTCGCCGGCGCCACTGGCTGCGTCTGCGCCGGGATACCCTGCAACACCGACTTCGAAATGTTCGCACGGCGCGATGCGTACACCGAAAGCGTAATCGAGGTCACCATAAAGATGATGGCCGACCAGGTCGTCGCCCGGGACAAAGCCGTAGCCGCGCCCCGCGGCCCAAACGCTGTCTGGCTACCCATGCCACCAAAGGCCGCCGTGATGTCGCCGCTCTTACCACTCTGCAAGAGCACAACAATGATAAGAAACAAGCAAACAATAATATGAACGATTGTAATTAAGATGATCATGGCTAATTTCCAGAAATACCGTCAGTTACCATGCTATGGGCACAACCAATTAGCGTCAAGTCCGGACGGATTGTCATCCTGAGAGAAGCGCTCTTTGCCGAACGAAGAAAGAATCCCGAATATCCAGCGCGATGTGCGATCCGTCCCGCAACAATTCACCAGTCGTCTGGACATAGATCCAAACATGACCCTCGCCGGTGCCCCCCAAAAAACTGTTTTACACATGGTTTCTGGTGCGGAAGGGGGGATTTGAACCCCCATGCCTCACGGCGCCACCCCCTCAAGATGGTGTGTCTGCCAATTCCACCACTTCCGCAATTCAGAACTGGTTTCGCAATGAACACTGCTTCGACGCGGAGCGAACGCCAACATTCCGAAGTGAGAGAAAACTTCATGATTATAGCAAACGCGGCCTCGGTACTTATCGTTAGTAGTGGACTATGGCGGCGAAGGATTTGGGGTCGAGGCTGGCTCCGCCTACCAGAGCTCCGTCTATTTCTGGTTCGGACATGAGGGCTTTGGCGTTCTCGGGTTTGACGGAGCCTCCGTAGAGGATGCGAAGTTGGTTGGCGAATTCGTGGCCGAAGGTTTCGGAGGCTTCATCTCGAATCACAGCGTGAGCGTCGGCGGCCATTTGCGGTGTGGCGGTTTTCCCGGTTCCAATGGCCCAAACGGGTTCGTAGGCTACGACTAACTTGTCGGCTTTCTTGGTCGAGACTTTGTGAAAGGCGCGAGTGCATTGGCGGCGGAGAACATCTTCGGTGAGATTGGCTTCGCGTTCTTCGAGAACTTCACCGACGCAGACGATAGGGGTGAAGCCGGCTTCAAGAGCGCTCTTCAGGCGGAGGTTGACGGTGTCGTCGGTTTCGCCGAAGTATTGGCGGCGCTCGGAGTGTCCGATGATGCAGTGAGTGACGCCGATGGCTTGCAAGACGAGCGGCGAAGTTTCACCCGTGAAGGCGCCTTCGTCGGCCCAGTGGATGTTCTGGGATCCGATGGCGACATTGGAGCCTTTGGCGGATTCGATGGCGGCTTGCAGATCGACGAAAGAAGGACAGATGACGATCTGGTCGCGGTCGTGGTTGGCGACCAGGGGGAGAAAGGCGTGGAAGAAGTCGCGAGTCTGGTCGGGAGTTTTGTACATCTTCCAGTTGCCGGCGATAAGTTTTATGCGGGGCATGGGTCAGTCCTTTGAAAAACTTCTTTACCACAGAGGGCACAGAGGACACAGGGTAAACCTTTTTGGTCATCATCTGCTGGAAAGACCCTTTTACTCGCGTCCTTCTTCTATTTTGCATGGAAAACCGGAATTGTGCAGCTTTTGGGCGGCGATTTCGTAGGCACCGAGGGTCGGGATGTCGAACAAGACGAAGCGGATGGCTTTCAGATGGATGGTTGTGGACAGGAACTCGGCTGCGGTAGAAACTGCGATTTGAGCGGCTTCGGCGATGGGGTATCCGTAGGCTCCGGTTGAAATGGCTGGGAAAGAAAGCGACTGAAGGGCATGGTCGTCGGCTAGAAAGATAGATTCGCGATGGCTGTTGGCCAGGGTATCAGGTTCTCCGCTTTTGCCATTGCGGTAGATGGGGCCGACGGTGTGGATGATGAACTTGGCGGGGAGGCGTCCGCTGTTGGTGATGACGGCTTTGCCGGGTGCGAGATGGCCAATTTTTGTGATGATGGTTTTGCATTCGGCGAGGATGGATGGGCCTCCGGCGCGGTGGATGGCGCCGTCGACGCCTCCGCCGCCGAGCAGCGAAGAGTTAGCGGCGTTGACGATGGCGTCGGTAGTTTCTTTGGTGATGTCGGCGGGGCCGTGGAAGGAGAGAGTTTTGGTGGAGGTGAGGACGAGGCGCATGGGGATTTGTGAAGTAAAGGATAATTGGTTGAATACCCGTCTGTGCGATTTTCTAATGTACCTTGTATGGTACACTGAGCTAGGAGCGTTGAACAATGGCTCCCGAAAAGCCGCCTCGGAAGATCGAACTCGTCTTCTTCCGCACAGACGCTGACAGTGAGCCAGTCCGGGAGTGGTTAAGGGCATTGAACGAAGTAGAACGCCGGGCGATCGGAACCGATCTCTTAAGGGCGCAGTGGCGTTGGCCGGTGGGCATGCCGCTTTGCCGCCCGATGGGAAAAGGTTTGTGGGAAGTGCGAACCGATCTGCCTAGCAACCGCACGGCGCGCGTGTTGATCTGCTTGTATCAGGGACGCCTGGTGGCATTGCATGGTTTTATCAAGAAAACGCGAGCCACGCCGGACGACGAGTTAACCTTGGCCCGCAAGCGTCAGAAGGAGTTGCAACAATGAGCAGGAAAAACATGGGATCCAGCATCGATGACTTCTTAAAGAAGGAAAACATTTTCGAGGAAGCGCAGGCGCAGGCCATCAAAGAAGTTGTGGCCTGGCAACTTGCGAAGGCCATGAAGAAGAAGAAGATTTCCAAGGCGCGGATGGCGGTCTTGTTGAAGACCAGCCGGTCGCAGGTGGATCGCATTCTCGATCCGAAGCGCGATATTACGTTGTCGAGCTTACAGCGGGCAGCGGCTCTGGTGGGGCAGAGAGTGATGATTGAGTTAGTTTGATAGTTTGCCGGAGGGGTATGCCGAGGGGGAGTTAGCGGCGTTGGCGTCGGTGGTTTCTTTGGTGATGTCGGCGGGGCCGTGGAAGGAGATGGTTTTGGCAGAGTTGAGGAGGAGGCGCACGGCGTAACGAGAAGTCTAAATGATGGGAGCGGTGCGCGGCACCCACTCATTCGCAAAGAACGCGAATGAATGGGCACCCGGCGAATGGCACCATTCCGTAAATAGGTTCCAGGACGGAGGCGCACTGTCCAAGAAGCTGAATCGAGGTATAGCTATGGAGCGGGCTACACCGCAAGAGCGCGCTCGATACCCGCTTTTGAAGTGGAACCGGCTGCCAAATCAAGAAAACCTCCTCCACCCAAGATGAAACGGGTAATAGTGAAAGGAAACGGGCCGCGCGTACGGCCACGGCCCGCTGAGTGAGTCAATGAGTTAAAAGATACGCTATTTCGTGAATCGCGACGTGGCAAACGAACGCAAGGAAGATCAGTAGCATTGCCGTTTTCACCGCGCGCGTTTCTAAGTTTTCAAAATTCATAGCGGTCACCTCCTACCACTGGAGCCCGTAGTCAGAAAACTTAATTAACATGCGATCCGAGGCAGGAATTTCCCAGTAAAACTGGCAAAACACGAACCCTACTTCCATGAACAAAACCCAGACACAGCGTCTTTACGAACTCCTGCTCGACGGCAAAAGCCACCGCTCGGATGAGATCGTGGAGAAGATCTACGGTACGGGCCTGTCACTGGCCCGCGTCGGAGCTAGGGTTTACGACGTGCAAAAGAAGTACGGCGTGAAGATCAAAGGATGGCACGATCCGCAGAATCCTAAGCTGTATTGGTACGGCATTGTCCGGCAGAATTTCGTGATGCCGCCGACATTCCCGCCAGCGCCAGACCGCCCGTCCCACAAAAAGGATCAACAACAAAATCTCTTCGTATGAAAAAGACCCTGAAGCTTATCGTGGCATTCCCATTCCTCATTGTCGCGACCGTAGCGCTCGTTTGGCCTAATAGGGCGGCGAAACAAAAACAACATCAACTATGACTATCGAAGAAGCAATTAAGAAAGCGTATCCAAACCAGAAAGAGATGTTCTCTCCTAATTGGGGAATAGAGCGTTATTTACTCTTGCCCGACTTCTGGCGATTCGCTCGGCAAATCTCTGGGGTGGCAGGACCATTGGGATGCTTATGACAGGGACGGTGTCGGCTATAGATTCTGGGAAGAATCCCAGATGAACGAATATCGCATTAAGTCATGGGAACGAGTTTTTGGATGGAAAAGGGAGTGGCACCGCTTCATCGACCACCTTGCGGCCGGGAACAGCGCGGACGAGTTCTTTGCTGAGCTCACTTGAGCAGTGGCGCAATGAAATCACCCCACGCGGCATGAGTGGCGTACACAATCAAGAAAATGAGCCCCAGAGTCGCACCGACTTCCGCGACGCCGATCCGCACATTCGCCAAAATCTCCAGAAAATGTTTCATAAATGTACTTCCGACATCTTGCTCATTCCACCATCGCACGGGCGTCCAAAAAAAATCCACGCACGAAAGTGTATCCCCCTTCAAGGTCACTCAGGTTCCATCCCTAAAGTTCTGACTATCACAAAGTCGTCTTAGTTCTCGCAAGTTACGAATGTCCTGATTTCCCCGTAACCCGCTGACACTACAACACATGCGAAGGAGGTGAGAGAAGCTGAACTACAAAAACAAATCCTTGACTACCTCGCCTTGAAGCGGATCTTCCACTACCGGCAGAATTCGGGCGCGTTCATGCGGGACGACTACTTCTAGCGCATGGGAGCGACCGGCGCGCCGGACATCATTTGCGTCATCGCCGGGCAGTACGTGGGAATCGAGGTCAAAGCGCCAAAAGGGGAGCGTCAGAACATCAGGAAGAGTTTCAAAAAAAGCTTGAAGCGGGCCGGTGGAAAGTACATCCTGGCCTACTCACTGGAGGATGTGTCAAGGCAACTTATGATCCGGGGGAATCCACAGATTTCGACTGGACAGCGCTTCTAGCTCTGCTCCTCGGTCCCGAATTTCGTAAGGCAACTTGTCGAAGTAATGTACCGGCGATGACACTTTCTCGTAATAGCTTATCGCTCGACCAATTCCTGTAATAAATAAACCGGCCGCAAATAAGCCGAAAAGTCCCGCCAAGCCCGACGCAACAGCAGTGACTTTGTCAGACAGCCCAAAGATGTGATCGGGCGCGCCCCCCTTATGAAATGATGCGAAAAAAAAAGCAAATCCTGTTTGTACCACTCCGACTAACATAAAGGCCAAACCGAAAACTGATCGAGCGACTGAATGTAACAAATACTGCGTAAAGGAATGAGCGTTCGCAACGTAAAACAAAACCTGGCGATATTCCCACTGCAACCGTTCCAACCTCGCTTGAGCGCGCGATTTTCCCTTGTTCTTGAACCAAGTACGCCTGGTTCCACGAGCAACCCCGATCCGATGCTCACTGGTATCGATAGTATCGTGGCAATCCACACGTCGTTGCTCATCTTGCGCCTTTCGCCAACTTGACTAACCGCCCCGCCATTCTAAACTCTTTAATAATCCCACCGAAAGCATGAGACCAATCAAGTGCGAAGCGTGCAGACGCGGCCACCACGAGGATTGCGATGGGACTATCCCGCGCCGGTTCGATGAGACGCACGATAGAGAATGCCAATGCCCTCATTGGGAAAAACGCCCGGACCAGCGCAGACACAAAGAACCAAATGACAAGCAAACGCTTTAAATCATCCCTCCGGCTCATTGCGGTCATTCTGATGGCGTTCCTTGCGGCCCGTTTCGATCTCGTACTGGCAGGGGTCGACCTCAGCGGCTGAAACCGGGTTCTTGATGATCCTGATCGCTGCGGTGAACCGCTGCGCTACCCAAAGTCAGGTGCAAGAGTGGTGCCTGACCGGTTGATCCCTCCTCCGTATAGGGTACGGGGAGAATGCCTTGCGGCACCGGTTCAGAGGTGTGGGGGTGTTGGGGTCCTTCGACTTCGCATCTCGATTCGCAAGGCGAATCGGGATGCTGCGCTCAGGATGACATAGTGTTTGGTTCTTTCGGGACGGCTGAAGCTGCGCCCTGATCGAACCGGGTTTGCGCTGCGGACTTAGCGGGTCGGTCAAGGTCAACAGCAGATTCCTCACCCGCTGAGGAGGATTCGGAATGACAAGGGGGAGGGAGCGTTTATTGAGGCACAGAGAAAGTCAAAGGCGGCGGACAGGAGTGTCCGCCCCACACGGGTGCGGGGAGAATGCCTTGCGGCGGTGGTGCAGAGGTGTGGGAGTGTTGGGGTCCCTTCGGCTTCGCTCAGGGCAGGCTCTTCGACTTCGCATCTCGATTCGCTGAGGCGAATCGAGATGCTCCGCTCAAGATGACAGGGTTTAAGGGCGTGATCGGCACGGCTGAGGCCGCGACCTTTCAAAGCTCTGATTGGCTGGGCTTGACCTCAGCGGCTAAAGCCGGGTTGCTGATGATTCCTGATCGCAGCGGTGAACCGCTGCGCCACCCAAAAGTCTGGTGCAAGAGTGGATGCATGACTGGTTGATCCCTCCTCCACATAGAGTACGGGGAGAATGCCTTGCGGCGGTGGTGCAGAGACTTGGCGGTGTAGGGGTCCCTTCGGCTTCGCTCAGGATGACAGGGGTTTTGGGGATTCGGCGCTGCCTGGTGAACACACGGAATGTCCTCTCCACGCAGCCCCTGGCCTCAGCGGCTAAAGGCGGGTTGCTGATGATCCCTGGTCGCAGCGGTGAACCGCTGTGCCACCCCAAGACCGAGTGCCGAAGTTAATTCCTCGGTGGTTGATACTTCTCCGCATAGGGCACGGGGTGAATGCCTTGCGGCGGTGGTGCAGAGGTTTGGGAGGGTTGGGATCCCTTCGGCTTCGCTCAGGGCAGGCTCTTCGACTTCGCATCTCGATTCGCTGGGGCGAATCGAGATGCTGCGCTCAGGATGACAAAGTTGGGTAGGTTTTCCACGTCTCGCAACGGCGGCGAGACGTGGGGCACCCGGCTAACGCTTGATTGCTTGAGCCATGCGCTAAACTGGGGCCAGCAGTATTTCGGTACGAAGAGGAGTCATACGTGGAAATACGTCAGCGCATTGCTGTGATCTTGTGCCTGGGCATAGGCCTGGCGTCGTCGGGGCTCACTGTGGCGCAGTCCTCCCCAGGTTCGGGAGCAGAGATAGGTCATGCAGAAAGTGCGGTGCCCGGACTGCATGACTTCGATTTTTTATTCGGACGCTGGCAGGTCCATCATCGAAAGCTGAAGCATCGCCTCGTCAACAGTCACGAGTGGATCGAATTCGAAGGGACATTATTCTGCCAGCCACTGATGGGTGGCTACGCTAATGTCGACGACACCGTGTTCGAAGTTCCGGGCGGCACTTACCGCGGCGTAGCT
>DATHOQ010000004.1:0-2087 GCA_035484735.1 Terriglobales bacterium
TAGGCGCAAAGGGACGCAAAGCGATCGGCATCACCGACGGCATGGTGCGCATATCGGTCGGCATCGAAGATATCGCCGACATTCTCGACGACCTGGAATCTGGGCTGGCCGAAATCTAGCAGCTTCTTGGCCACGGACTTGCGCCGTGTCTACTCCACCTTCTCCGCCACCCACCGCGAAACCGCTGTCACTATTTTTCGCGGCGCAAATCTCACCGACTCGGCCACCAGCCAATTCTGCACTCCCGAGATGACAAGCGTCCGCCCGGCCATCAACCCGAGATACCCATCCCGCGCGACCGCTTCCGCATTCATCGGCCGGAGTTTCCTGAACAGCCGCGAATCCTCGGTCCCAGCCCTCTTGGCAAATCCAGTGTCGGTGGCACCCGGGCAAAAACAGCTGAGCACCACTCCCGATCCCGCAACTTCATTCGCCAGCGCCTCCGAAAACGAAAGCACGTACGCCTTGGTGGCATAGTAAACCGCCATCAACGGCCCCGGCTGAAAAGCCGCGGTGGAAGCCACATTCATAATTTTTCCGCTGTGCCTCGCCAACATTGGCGGCAGGAACAAGCGCGTCAGATGAGTGAGCGCCGCAATGTTGAGCTGGATCTGCCCTAGAATTTCTTCCTCCGCCATCTCGGCAAACTCGCCAAACCCGCCGAATCCGGCGTTGTTGATGAGAACGTCGATCTTCAATCCCTCGCGCTCCAGCTGATCGAACAGGAATTTAGGAGCTGGTGGCGCAGCCAGATTTAGCCCCACGGTTTTCACGGTAACGCCGAACTGGCTCTGCAGTTCAGCCGCAACCTGGTTCAACTTTTCCGCACTGCGAGCCACCAGCACAAGGTTGTAGTGATCGCGCGCAAACAGCTTGGCCAACTCGTATCCAATGCCTCCGGAAGCACCGGTAATAAGAGCGGTTTGAAGCTTCGGGCTCGTCACTGTCGAGTTCTTGGTGGAGCTGGCGAATACCCCGCCGGTAATTCGAACAGAGATTCATCCAGAGGTTTTTCAGACATCTCCAGTAGCTCAGTCTTGTGCACGAAGACTTTTTTCGCCTCGCTCTGCGTGGTGGTCTCTTCAATGGCGAAACCCCGACGCGCCGTGCCGATCTGCTTGAATACTATGCGATCACGGCGACCCGGCCATGCCATACTCCAGCCCATTCTCTTGTCATTGTTGTCCTGACAATATAGTCCGGGCAGGTCGAGGTACCATCCGTCAACTTCCGTTTTGCTTTCGTGGCTGACGGCCTCTGGCCCTGGCTCAACCGTGATGGTGGTCTTGACATGGTGGGCTTGGTAGCTGCCAACCTGCCGCCGTTCGCCTGTGTCGACTGAGTCAGTCGTAACCGTGACCTCGCCCCCGCTTAACGGGATTTCAGGAGCCAGGCGCGCGGTCTCACGCATCTCCAATGGGTCAGCGGGAAAGGAATTATAGGTCTTCGAGTTTTCATTGAGTAAAACTCTGGTTCCTTGATCGCATTGGTAGATGTTGACGTGCGCCGGCTGGTCCGAAGATTCGAGATCTTTTATTTCGGACCGCATGCGCGGACCTTTGAAATACCAGGTCGTCTCGAGGGTGTGGCGACTGCCCATAGTCGCATGAGTTCTTATGGTGAGATCGCGAAAGTCGGGAACGACGTCGACGGGCTTTGCGGGAACTGCCGCCAGAACGGCAAACAAGATAAGCAGAGAACCAGTTAGCATCGATCCTCCTAGTTGGGATCGGCCCGATCACATGACTACTGATTACGAGATGCGCGGGCGAATTCGCCCGCGCCGACAAAAACGCAAACCCTAAGCCCCGACCAGCGCTGGCTCCACTCCATAAATCGAATACCACGAAGTAGCAGCCTTCAGCTTGCTATTCACGTTATTGATGTTCTTCACCCCTTCGGTCTCCAGCCACGAGCGGAAAGCGGCCGCACCCTGCTTCGCATAGATCGGAATCCCATCCTTCCAGGTGGCGCGCCCGCACAGCACGCCGTTGAACTTCACTCCAGATTCCCCGGCCAGCTCCAGAGTTTCGCTGAACTCGGCATTGCTCACGCCCGCCGAAAGATAAATGAACGGCTTGGTAGCG
>DATHOQ010000005.1:0-104367 GCA_035484735.1 Terriglobales bacterium
ATTCATGAAAACGCTAATGGACGAAGTCTCTTTCGAAGAGGGCGGGGCTGTTGTGCGGATGCGAAAGAACTCCAACTTTGATGCAACCGCACCGAGGAGATCAGAATAACAAGCAAACTGGAACGCCGCGCACCAGGTGGGCGCGTTCGCTCACCCCGGACTGACGCAATAGTTTTGCCAAAATTGCAACTAGCGCGATTCACCCGTCCTGCACTTTTCTCGAACCCTTAGGTTTTCGACGCCATTCCTTGTTGACGAGTTCGGCTGTCGAGTACTTTCTCGACACTTTCGACCCCTTCGACAGTTCTTGTGCTGAACTCCCTTGAGACTTCCTTGATTTGGCGATACTTAGCTTCGCGTCAGTTCTGGCATGCGATTTGCTTTTGGAGAAGAGCGCAGTCGCGTGACTGACGCGCCTGAAATCGACAAGACGACTCTCAGGGCACATTTCCCCCCAACCGAGCAGCGTCCCGACTCAGGCGCGCCAGTGACGCGATTGAAGCGGAAGTTTAAGTTTCCACGATTGAGGGGAAAGAAATGATGAAGCAAATATCTACAGTTTTGGTTAGCGCGGTACTGCTGCTGAATGTTCTCGGCTGCAGCACTGGCAAGGTGCGGGCTTCAGCCCCGCCTTCACCGCCGGTTGTCGAAGTCGCACCGGTCCTTCAGAAAGATGTGCCGATTCAGGGCGAGTGGGTAGGAACGCTCGAAGGGTACGTCAACGCACAGATTCAACCTCAGGTGAGCGGTTACCTGATCCGCCAGGATTATCACGAAGGAGCACTTGTCAAAAAAGGTCAGCTCCTCTTTGAGATCGATCCGCGTCCATTTCAAGCCGTGCTCGATCAGGCTAAAGGACAACTGGCGCAAGCCGAAGCGCAGAAGGCGAATGCTGAACTCAATGTGAAGCGCGACATTCCCGAGGCGGAAGCTCATGCCATTCCTCAGAGCCAGCTCGATACCGACACGCAGTCGCTCCTCGGGGCGAAGGCAGCAGTTGAGGCCGGCCAGGCGGCGGTCGAACAGGCCGAGCTGAATTTGGGCTACACGAGAGTCGTGTCGTTAATCGACGGAATCGCCGGCATCAACACGGTGCAGGTGGGCAACCTGGTGGGACCGTCTGCCGTGCTCACCGCGGTGTCGCAGGTAAGTCCGATCAAAGTCTATTTCCCGATCAGCGAACAGGAATACCTGCGCATGGCGGATGGCGGCGGTCCGGGGAGCGTGGACTTTACCACGCACGCTTCACGAATCCCGTTGCAGTTGACCCTGGCCGATGGGAGTGCCTACCCACATCCCGGCAAAATCATCTTTGCGGATCGCCAGGTAAACACGCAGACCGGAACCATTCAGATTGTAGGCGAGTTCCCCAACTCCAGAAATCTGTTGCGGCCCGGCCAGTACGCGCGCGTTCAGGCGCCAACCGGAAGCATCACGGGAGCGCTGCTGGTACCGCAGGCGGCAGTGAATCAGCAGCAAGGAACCTATCAGGTCACTGTGGTCGGCACTGATAACCGAGCGCAACTCCGCACCGTGGAGGTCGGGCCGAGAGTGGGCACGCTTTGGGTGATTGCATCCGGGTTGAAGCCGGGAGAACGCGTTGTCGCGGTTGGCGCAGACAAGGCAAAAGAAGGCGAAGTGGTGAATCCCACGCCGTACAAAGAAACAGAGGAGCACTGAGCCATGGCGAACTTTTTTATTCGACGACCCATTGTCGCGATCGTGATTGCGATCCTCACGGTCATAGTCGGAGTGATCACAATCGCCACCTTGCCGATAGCGCAGTTCCCGCAGATTGCTCCGCCTGAGATCAGGTTGCAAGCCAACTACCCCGGTGCAGATGCGCAGACTCTCGAGCAATCTGTTGCCGTGCCCATCGAGCAGCAAGTCAGTGGCGTGGACAACATGACCTACATGTATTCGCTGAACGCCACCGCGAACCAGCAAACAACGTTGCTCGTGGATTTCGACCTCAAAACTGATCCCAACACGGATCTGCTGCTCACGCAGTCGCGCCAGCAGTTGGCCAACGGTCAGTTGCCACCCGAGGTAAACAACTACGGAATCACGTTGAAGAAGTCGACTACTGCACCGCTCATGCTGATTGCGCTGTATTCGCCGCACGGCAGCCATGATTCGAACTATCTGGCGAATTACGCTTACATCAACCTCAATGATCCGATCGCGCGCTCATACGGCGTTGGCCAAACCCAGGTGTTCGGCTCGGGGCAGTATGCCATGCGGCTATGGGTGAAGCCTGATCAAATGGCCAAGCTTGGCATCACCGTCACGGACATTGTTAACGCGCTTCAGGCCCAGAACACTGTGAACCCGGCTGGCCAGGTCGGTGGCGAGCCGGCTCAGAGCAACCAACAATTCACCTATGCCGTGCTGGCTCAGGGCCGTCTGACTTCGCCGGAACAGTTTGGCAACGTGATCGTGCGCGAAGCCCCGAATGGTGGGACCGTTCGCGTCAGAGACGTCGCCCGGGTCGAGCTGGGAACGCAGGACTACAGCCTGATGAGTCGACTCAACGGCAAGCCCAGCGCTGCCATTGCCGTTTACCAGTTGCCCGGAAGCAATGCTGTGCAAACGGTCGAGGGTGTCCGGAAGCTCATGGCGCAGATGAAGCAACGCTTCCCGCAGGACATCGATTACGCCGTTTCGCTCGACCAGACACTCCCAGTCACCGAAGGAATGAAAGAGATCCTCGAGACCCTCGTGATTGCGATTGTGCTGGTCATTCTCGTGGTCTATCTCTTTTTACAAGATTGGCGCGCCACCTTGATTCCGATGCTGGCCGTTCCGGTCTCACTGGTGGGAACCTTCGTCATCTTTCCGCTGTTCGGTTTCTCGATCAATACGCTTTCGATGTTCGGATTGGTACTCGCGATTGGACTCGTGGTCGATGACGCCATCGTGGTTGTCGAGGGGGTGCAGCACCACATCGAGGAAGGCCTGAGTCCGAAAGATGCGGCCATCAAAGCCATGGCAGAACTTTCCGGGCCGGTCGTGGGTATTGCTCTGGTGTTGGCCTCAGTGTTTGTGCCAACGGCTTTCATTCCAGGCATCACCGGCCGCTTGTATCAGCAATTTGCCATCACGATCGCCATCTCCGTGATGCTGTCAGCGTTTAATGCTCTCACGCTCAGCCCTGCACTTTCGGCATTGCTGCTCAAACCCAAGAAGCAGACTCGCGGACCACTGGGAAAATTCTTTGGCTGGTTCAATGCATATTTTGAACGCTCTACCGACAGTTTTGTCCGCCTCTCGGGCGACCTGATTCGCAAGGCCGGCGTAGTGATGGTGTTGCTGGTAGTCGCCGGCTTGGCAGCGTGGTTCTTTAGCAAACATCTGCCCACCAGCTTCCTGCCCGATGAAGACCAAGGCTATCTCTATATCAACATGCAACTCCCGAAGTCGGCCTCGATGGAGCGGACAAGCGCAGCCGCAAAACAGGTGGAACAAGTTCTAGCAAACACTCCGGGGGTTCAGTACACGACCAGCGTCATCGGTTTCAGTTTGCTCAGCTATGTCCGAACATCATATAACGCGTTTTTCTGGGTATCTCTGAAACCCTGGGATGAGCGTCAATGCCGGAGCGAACAGTATCAAGCGATCAAGGCACTCTTGAATCAGGAACTTAAGCAGCTGCCGGAAGGGACGGTCTTCAGCTTCTCACCACCAGCAATACCGGGCGTCGGCACCGCTGGCGGCGTCACGTTTGTCCTGGAGGACCGCGCCGGCAAGGATGTCAAGTTTCTCGCGGATAATCTGTCCAAGTTCATGGCAGCCGCCCGCAAGCGCCCTGAACTTGCCAACGTCAGCACGACATTTCTGCCGAGCGTTCCACAAGAGTTTATCAATGTGGATCGCGAGAAGGTGTTGAAGCAGGGTGTGAATTTGACGGATGTCTACAACACCATTCAAGCCTACATGGGCGGGTTATTCGTCAACTACTACAACGACTTTGGCCGTACTTGGCAGGTGTATGTCGAGGCCGAGGCACCTTACCGGTCGACAACCAACGATCTTGGCCAATTCTACGTCCGCAACGGACAAGGGCAGACAGTGCCGCTTTCCGCGCTCGCACAATTCGAGAACCGCTCCGGTCCTGAGTTCACCATGCGCTACAACGAGTACCGGTCCGCACAGATTAACGCAGCTGCCGCGCCCGGTTACAGCTCGGATCAGGCATCGGCAGCCCTGGAAGATGTTTTCAAGCAAACCATGCCTCGCGAAATGGGCTTCGATTACATCGGCATGTCTTACCAGGAGCAAAAATCGCGGCAGGGAGTACCACCGTCAGTCATCTTCGGATTTTCGCTGCTGTTCGTTTTCCTGATTTTGGCAGCTCTATACGAAAGCTGGACTGTGCCTTTTAGCGTGCTACTCAGCACGCCAGTCGCAGTCTTCGGCGCTCTCGCTGCGCTCTGGCTGCGTCGCGTCGTAATCGGTCTTTACCTGCCTCAGTACATGGTTCAAATCGAAAACGATGTCTACACCCAGATCGGACTGGTAATGCTCATCGGTCTGGCTGCGAAAAACTCGATTCTGATCGTCGCGTTTGCCAAGGAAGACTACGAACGAGGTATGTCCATCGCCGATGCGGCACTTTCCGCGGCGAGGCTTCGCTTCCGGCCCCTCATGATGACCGCCCTAGCCTTTATTCTCGGCTGCGTGCCGCTCTGGACAGCATCCGGAGCAGGTTCGGTAGCACGCCAAATCATGGGCACGGCGGTAATTGGCGGCATGGTGGCGGAGACCTTCATCGGCAGATTCTTTGTTCCCGCGATCTTCTATGTAGTTGAGAAATTGTCCGGCGCTGAGCGAGTACACACGCCGCAACTCACGCCAGCCGAGGCACCCAGTCAGGGGGACTGAATTATGAAGAACACTGCACTCTTAGGAATTCTAGCCGTGCTGGTTGTGGAAGCCGGCTGCATGATGGGGCCGAAATATCAACGGCCGGCTGTGGACGTCGGGCAGGAATACCGTGCACCCGCTCCGCAACAGGCCGGCCTAGCCTCGTCGCTGGGCAACGAGCAATGGTGGCAGGTGTATCAGGATCCGGTGCTCACGCAACTGATCCACACCGCCATTGCACAAAATTATGACGTGCGCATCGCTGCCGTCCGCGTGCTCGAAGCCCAGGCGCAAGTTGGGATTACCCGCGCCAATCAGCTCCCCTCCGCAAACGTCGGGGCCGATGTTTTCAGCCAGCAAAATGCCAAAGTTACGAACCTCTTTCCCGCTTACCAGGTCAATGCCGGCCAACTGAATTTGTCCGTGATCTGGAATCTTGACTTCTGGGGAAAGTACCGCCGGCAAACCGAGGCGGCTCGCGCCCAGTTACTCGCAACCGAGTGGGGGCAGCGAGCGGTAATTTCTTCCCTGATCGCTAATGTAGCGACGGCTTATTTCCAGCTTCGCGCGCTCGACAACCAACTCGAAATCTCCAAGAGCACACTAGCGTCGCGGCAACAATCCCTGCAGTTAACTCAGACACTTGAGAGCCATGGCGGAGCTTCGGGGCTAGACGTGAGCCAAGCGGAGCAACTCGTCTATACCGCCTCGGAAACGATCCCCGATCTTGAGCGGCAGATTCAGCAGCAGGAAAACGTACTCAGCGTTCTGCTCGGTGAAAATCCACAATCCATTCCTCGCGGACGCGCGCTGACCGAACAGCACGTCCCCCAGAACGTTCCGGCCGGCCTTCCATCGGAATTACTGGAGCGCCGGCCGGACGTCCGCCAAGTAGAAGAGAACATGGTCGCCGCCAACGCACAAATTGGCGTTGCGAAAGCCTCATTCTTCCCCAGCCTGTCACTTACGGGACTGGGAGGGCTGGAAAGCAACGCCTTGCAGAAGTTCATCAGCCAGCCATCTGAGACTTGGTACGGGGCCATCAACGTGAGTCAGCCCGTCTTCCAAGGTGGGGCGCTCCGGTCCCAGCTCAGGCTGGCCCGGGCAAACTGGCAGGAAGCTACGCTTTCTTACAAGCAAACCGTGCAGAACGCCCTGGAACAGGTTTCCAATTCACTCGTTGCTTCTCAAAAAGACCGTGAGTTTCGCGAGCAACAGGAATTGCTCACGCAGGCAGCGCAGCAAACCGACCAACTGTCCGAGGTGCTTTACAAGAACGGGGGCGCGAGTTACCTCCAGGTGCTGACCAGCGAAACCAATTACTTCTCAGCGGAACTCAACCTGGTGCAAGCCCAGCTCAACGAACGTTTGGCGCTCGTTCAGCTTTATCAGGCGCTGGGAGGTGGATGGCAGCAATAGGGAACGGTGCAAGGCTTGCACGCTCAGTTCTTTTCAATCGTGGCGGCAATCACGGTTCTTAGAACACGAGAGGGAAGCGATTCAGATCTTGTCGGAATGCTTTGAACAATTCGCGAAAGGTACAAAGATGTTTAAGAAAATTCTCGTTGCGTATGACGGATCTCCGGAAGCGGGACGTGCATTAATCGTCGGCATTCAGCTTGCCAAGAGCCTGAAGGCCGACTTGAGGGCAGTCTACGTATACGAGAAGCTGCCCGCCTATGCTGCTGGGTATATGGATTTCGGAGTAAGCGGCGCCAGCATCGTGCTACCCAGGCAGGCTTCTCAGTACTATCGAATACTGCAGGTTAATGCCCAACAAGCTGCTTACGAACAAGGCATAGCCCTGAAGACCGAACTCGCCGAAGGCGATGAAGTAAAGGCGATTGTAGAGAGTGTGCAGAAGACTGAGAGTGATCTCTTAGTATTGGGTATACCTCGCCGTTACGGGCTCTTCAGCCGCCTATGGAACCATACAACCCAAGATCTTTCACAACAGGTGTCTAGCAGCATCCTGGAGGTTCATTGAGCCGCGGGTTGATCGGCGAATTCGGGATACCTATGAAACGGATAGCGTCTCTTTCAATCTTCTTCACCGCGCTCATCGAGTTCGTGATCGAGCTCCTGTGATGTCCAACCTTAGGACCGGATGGGACTTGAAGGAAGCGCACCTGAGGGTTGAGCTCGCGCAAACTACAGTCGATGAAAAATAGTGGGGGGTAACGTTACTCGTAACACCACACCGGTGACATGGACGCATGGTAATCCGCGTGAGATTCTAGGCCCATTACACACGAGGAGAAATGAGCATTCTGACAGGCCATGAAACGGTTTCAAGCCAGGTCGGGCTGCGGATTTGAAGATATATACGCTGGAAATAGGGTTGCGACCAACCGCATAGCACAAAGGAAGGCACAAATGAAACGCATTCTTTCAAGTTTGGTGCTGTTGTTGGCCGCAGTATTTCCTGCCGCTGCCGCAACCGGCGTGGCACAGATCAAGGGCACGTACTATTTTTCAATCACTGGCATTACCACCGTCGGCGGCTACTATTCAGGCAGCACCTGGCATTACGTGAATGGAACTTGCCCCAAGGGCGAAACCTGCCAGAATCAAACCTTCCAGAAGGTCACGGTTGGTACCATTTCGTTTAACGGCGAGGGCAAGGCAACATTCCTGACCGTTGCGCAATACGACCCAAGCGGCGAGCCGAATAGTGGCGGGCCGGTCAAGGGAACGGTGTGGCCGTACACGGTGAGCGGGTTCAACGGGCTGCTTGGCACTGAGTCCAATGGTGCGGCAATGGTGCTTGGCGCTTTCAATGCGTCTGGTATCGCCTCAGTAGTACAGTTTTTCATTGCTGACACGAATCCGAAGACTGGAGTGGCCACGCTCCAATAACAGAACAGCCCTCCCCCTCCTCGCCAAGAAAGCCGTTCGCCCCGGACGCCCGAAAATCAACTTTCCAATTTATGGCGCCCGGCTGACCAGTTGCGTCGGCGAAGGGAGTTGTGAAGCGTCCCACCCCCCGCCCAGCGCCTGGATCAACCCTCCGCTGGCCGTCATCTGCAGAATCCGAAGATTGACCGCAGCTTGCCGATTGGATAGCAATGCGGTTTGCGCAGTAAGCACGTTCAGGTAAGGATCGATTCCTAACTTGTAACGGTCGGTGGCTAGCGCAAGGGTTCTTTCGGCCGATTTGACTGCCGCGTCCTGATCCTGAATCTCCACAGACAATATCCGTAGCGACACGAGGTTGTCCTCCACCTGTTGAAAGGCAGTTAAGACCGCTTGACGATAGTTGGCCACGGTCTCGTCGTACTGTGCCCTGAATTGCATGACCGTCGCCCGGCGCAACCCCGCGTCAAACAGGGTCTCCGCGGCTGCCGGGCCGGCGGCAAAAAAGCGGCTCGGCCAGGTGAACCAGCTGGTGATCAAGGTGCTTTCAAATCCCGCCGTTGCGCTTAGCGTGACGGTTGGAAAATATGCAGCTCTCGCGATGCCGATCTGCGCGTTGGCCTGAGCCACCAGGCGCTCCGCGGCCGCGACATCGGGACGCCGCTCAAGAAGCTGGGACGGAACGCCGAACGGAATCGCCGGAGGACTGGTTTTGAGCGGTTCGACCGGAATTGAAAACGTCGATGCGGGTTGGCCGATCAGCATCGCGATGGCATGTTCGAACTGCGCCCGTTGGATGCCAAGAGCGGCAGCCTGCGCCTGCGTGGCTTCGAGTTGTGTCTCGGCTTGCGCAACGTCTTCCTCCGAGTCGATGCCGGTGTCGTACAACGCCCTGGTCAGATCGAGGGATTGTTGAAAGGCAGTCACCGTCGAATCCAGTAACTGCTGGAGCGCATCCTGTCCGCGGAGTTGAAAATAATCCGAAGCAACGGCGGCCTGAATGGTGAGCCGTGTGTTCTCGAGGTCAGCCGCGCTGGCCTGGGCTCCGTAGGCGGCCGATTTCACAGTGTTCCGGATACGGCCGAACAGGTCCGGCTGCCAGGTAGCGTCAAAGGGGAGTGTGTAGTCTGTAAATGTACCCTTCGTGGTGGATGTGGTTCCGGTTCCTGTTCCGGCTCCTGTACCGGAGCCCGTTCCTGAAGAGCCTCCGGTTCCACCGCTGGATACGGTGGCTGATGGTCGCTGCCACGTGATCGCAGGGTTCGTCGTCACCGTAGGGAAATATTGAGATCGCGCTTCCTTGACCATGGCGCGCGCGGCAAGAAAGTTTGCGGCAGCAGAGGCGATGGTTTGGTTGGAAACATTTATCTTCTCTTCCAGCGCATTCAGTTCAGGCTCGTTGAAAATCTCCCACCATTTGCCACGGAGCGCGTCGTCTTTCGGTTGTGCCACTTTCCAACCGTCCGTCTTGATTAAATCGGCGGGAGGGAGTTCCTTGTATGCCGCAGGAGTTTGAACCGATGGCCGGTGGTATTTCGGGCTCACGCATCCCGCTAGAAGACAAAGCGTCACCGCGAGGCCAATGGTGGTCCTGCGGTGGAAAATAGTCATGAATCTTACGCACTTCATGATAGCTCCAATTAACTCGCAGGGCTGGGAGTTGGCCCAGCGCCGTGCGGAACGATGTTGCGGTGTCTCCCCTGCATGCGCAACCGCAGCCGGTCGAACGCCAAATAGACGACCGGCGTGGTATAGAGGGTGAGCAATTGACTCAAGATCAACCCTCCCACAATCGTGATACCCAGTGGTCGGCGCAGTTCATACCCGGTACCCGTGCCCAGCGCTAACGGCAGAGCGCCCAATAAGGCAGCCATTGTCGTCATCAGAATCGGACGGAAGCGCAACATGCAGGCTTCAAAAATCGAGTCAGTGGGGCTTTTCCCTTCCTGGCGCTCTACCTGAAGAGCGAAGTCGATCATCATGATGGCGTTCTTTTTCACAATTCCGATCAACAGCACAATACCGATGATGGAGATGACGTTCAGATCTTGTTTAAAGAGCAACAAAGCCAGCATCGCGCCTACGCTCGCGGACGGCAGGGTGGAGATGATGGTCAAGGGATGGATCAGGCTTTCATACAAAATGCCGAGAACGATATACACCGCGAGCAGGGCTGTCAGCACCAGCACTGGTTCGGTGCTAAGAGACTGCTGGTAAGCCTGTAGCGTGCCCGCAAAAAAACCTTGAATCGTGGACGGTGTACCAAGCCGTTTTTGCATTTGGTTGATGCTCAACGTAGCCTGGCTCAAAGACACGTTCGGCGCCAGGTTAAAGGACACGGTGACCGATGGGAATAAACCCGTATGATTGACGGCCAGGGGCGTGGTGTTGGCCTGTCCTTTGGCCACTGCGAGCAGCGGAATGTTGCCGCCGGAAGACTGCAGGTAGATGGCCTTCAGTCCCTCGGGGCTTTGCCAATACTGGGGCGCTACCTCCATCACTACGTAGTACTGATTCAACTGGGTGTAGATGAGGGACACTTGCGATTGTCCGAAAGCGCTGTATAGCGTCGAATCCAGCGACTGCGCAGTGAGACCGAGCTTCGCCGCGGTGACGCGATCATAGTTCATCAAAAGATCGAGGCCGCCATTCTGTTGATCCGAATTCAAGTCTTGCAGGCCAGGCAGGCGCTTCATCTCGCGCAGCAGGAGTGGGCCCCATTTAACCAGGTCCTGCACGTTATCGGATTGGAGAGTGTACTGGTACATCGCATTACCGGAGCGGCCACCGATGCGGAGATCCTGTGAGGCCTGGAGGAACGCAGAGGCCACGGGTAGGCGGTTCAATTGGGGGCGCAGGCGGTTGATGATCTGAGCGGCACTGACCTTGCGTTCCGCGAGCGGCTTGAGAGCGATGTAAATGGACCCGCTGTTGGTAGCGCTACTACCGCCGGTAAACCCAATTACGTTGGCGACCGCAGGATCTTTCTTGATCACGCCGACGATCTGTTGAACGGAATCGTTCATCGCAAAGAAGGACGAATCCTGCGGCCCTTGTACTCCGCCGGATATTGCGCCGGTGTCCTGTTGCGGGAAAAACCCCTTCGGTATCTTGATGATCACAACCACATTGAGCGCAATGGTAATGAAAAGCACAATCAGCGTGAGTGCGGGATGGTCCAGCACCCAATGCAGACTGTGCCGGTAGATGGATAGCACCCAGTCAAAAACATGTTCGGTGGCCATGTAGACGCGGCCGTGCTCTTTCTTGCGCTCGTTCTTCAAGAGGTAGGCGCACATCATCGGCGTCGTGGTCAGCGAGATGATCATGGACACGAAAACGGCGGTAGACAGAGTGACCGCAAACTCGCGGAAGAGACGGCCCACGATTCCGCCCATCATCAAAAGAGGGATAAAGACGGCGATCAGAGAAATGCTAATGGTGAAGACGGTAAATCCGATTTCTGACGCCCCCTTCAGTGCGGCGGCAAAGGGCCTCATGCCGTCTTCCAGATGGCGGGTGATATTTTCCATCACCACGATGGCATCATCGACCACAAATCCCGTGGCAATGGTCATCGCCATTAATGAGAGGTTGTCAAGACTATATCCCAGCAGATACATCACGGCGAAAGTACCGATCAACGAGACCGGCACCGCGACCGCGGGAATGAGCGTGGCACGGCCGTCGCGCAGAAAGACAAACACCACGGCAATGACGAGAGCGATGGAAATGAGCAGCGTCTTCTCCACGTCATCAACAGAGGCGCGAATGGTTGTGGTGCGATCGAGAACAATGGTGGTCTCGATGCCCAGCGGAATGGTGGCCTGGATGAACGGAAGTTGAGCGCGGATGCGGTCGACGGTGTCAATAATATTGGCGCCGGGCTGGCGGAAGATGATGATCGTAACCGCGCGCTTGCCGTTCAAATAACCCGCCGCACGAATGTTAGCCACCGAGTCCGTTACCGCAGCGACATCGGACAAGTGGACCGCCGCGCCTTTGTTATAACCGACAACGAGCGGTTTGTAGTCGGCGGCGTGCGAAATTTGGTCGTTGGCAAGGATGTCTGCGGTAACTATGCCATCGGAGATTTGGCCTTTGGCCAGATCAGCGTTCTGCAGGCTCAGCACTGACTGCACATTTGCCAGGGTGAGCCCATAGCTGGCCAACTGTGTGGGATTCACGTCCACACGCACGGACGGCAACGCGCCGCCTCCGGGAACGACCTGGCCAACCCCCTGAATTTGCGATAACTTCTGCTGTATGACAGTAGACGCTTCGTCATAAAGCTTATCGGGACCGTACTTGTCCGAGGTAAGGCCGAGGATCATGATCGGAGAATCGGCGGGATTGACTTTGCGATAAGTTGGATTACCCGGCAGGTTGCTGGGCAGATAGGTTCGGGCCGCGTTGATGGCGGCCTCTACATCGCGGGCCGCGCCATCAATGTCGCGGCTGAGGTCAAACTGAATGGTGATCGATGTACTGCCGAGCGCGCTGGCGGAAGTCATCTCCGTCACCCCGGCAATGTGCCCGAACTGACGCTCCAACGGAGTGGCGACCGAAGACGCCATAATGTCGGCGCTGGCTCCCGGCAAGCCGGTACTGACTGAAATCGTAGGAAAGTCGACCTGCGGCAGGGGCGAAACTGGCAGCACCTCAAACGCAATCGCCCCGGCCAGCGCAATCGCCACGGTGAGCAGCGTGGTAGCCACTGGCCGGTAGATGAAGGGCTTAGAGATATTCATGCAGGCCCTGCCAGTTCTGCGCCTCCGGTCTTCTCTGCGCCTCCAGTCTTTGGCTGGTTCGATTTGTGCCCAAAGCGCTTCGCCAGATTGTCAAAAAAGATGTAGATGACGGGTGTGGTGTACAGCGTGAGCGCCTGGCTCAGCAGCAGGCCGCCTACCATGGCAATGCCCAGCGGCCTCCGCAACTCCGAACCGAAACCAGTCCCGAGCGCCAGCGGTAGCCCCGCCAGCAGTGCGGCCATGGTGGTCATCATAATGGGGCGGAAGCGGAGCAGACAGGCCTCGTAAATTGCATCGGTCGCATTCTTCCCGTGCTGACGCTCGCCTTCCAGCGCGAAGTCGACCATCATAATGCCGTTCTTTTTCACGATACCGATGAGCAGGACGATACCGATGATCGCCACCACGCTTAAATCCTGGTGAAAGAGAATCAGCGCGAGGAAAGCACCTACACCCGCCGACGGGAGCGTGGAGAGAATCGTGATGGGGTGAATAAAGCTCTCATACAGGACACCCAGCACGATGTACACCGTGACCAGCGCGGCAAGAATGAGCAACGGCTCATTGGCCAGCGAATTCGTGAAGGATGCCGCGGTACCCTGGAAACCAGCCTGAAGGCTGGGAGGCATGTGCATGTCTTGCTGCACTTTGTCGACCGCCGTAATGGCGTTGCCCAGTGCGCCATTCGCCGCCAGATTGAACGACACGGTGATTGCGGGAAATTGCCCTTGATGGCTAATGGAGAGCGGCTCAGTCGTCTGCTCAAAGTGTGAGAAAGCGCTCAGCGGCACGGCATTGCTGGTGACCGAACTGGTGGCGCCAGCGGTGTTCCCCCCAGTGCCCGACGTCGAGGAGGCGCTCGACGAAAGCGCGTTCAGAGGAGGAGCAAGAGTATTTGCCGCCGGAGTGTACTGCGCTGCACCCGTCAGCCCATTCGATCCTGCGGAGGATGATCCGGAGGACGCGAAAGATGAGGATGCCCCGGCCCCGGATGCTCCCGCGGACGCGTTGGACTGGATGTAGAGATGATTCAGCTTGTTGGGGTCGAGCTGAAACTGCGGCTGACTCTCCAGCACTACGTGGTACTGATTCACCTGGGTATACATGGTGCTAATCTGCCGCTGGCCGAAGGCGTCATATAGGGTGTTATCGATGGTGGTGGGCGCGATACCAAGTCGCGAGGCCGTGACCCGGTCGATCATCAGAGATACCGCAAGCCCTCCGGTTTGTTGATCGGTGGCGACATCTTCCAGCTCAGGCAATTGCTTCAAGCGAGCCACGAAACGGTTGGTCCAGTCACTCAGTTCATTCGCATCGGGGTCTTCGAGCGTGTATTGGTATTGGGTGCGGCTCACACGATCATCCACAGTGATGTTCTGGACAGGCTGCATAAACAACTCAATTCCCTGAACCTGGTCCAGTTTTGCCTTGAGCCGGCGGATTACGTCCGAAGCACTCATCTTGCGCTGGTCGAGCGGTTTTAGATTGATCGACAATCTGCCGCTGTTGGTCGTCGTGTTGGTGCCGTCCGCGCCGATAAATGAGGATAGGCTTTCGACGGCTGGGTCATCCAGAATTACCTTTGCCAGCTCCTGCTGTTTCGCGGCCATGGCCTTCGAGCCGATGGTCTGCGGCGCCTGCGATATGCCCTGAATAACGCCCGTGTCCTGCACGGGGAAAAATCCTTTGGGGATGATGATGTAAAGGAAAACCGTAAGCAGCAGGGTGGCCAAGGCGACAAAAAGAGTAATCGTCTGGTATCCAAGGACAAACTTGAGGGTCCGGCCATAGAAGGCGATCATCCGCTCGAAAGCGCGTTCCGAGGCTTGATAGATGCGTCCCTGCTGTTCTTTTGGCTGGTGCCGCAAGATGCGCGCACTCATCATGGGGGTGAGCGTAAGGGAGACGACCGCCGACACCACGATGGTGACCGCGAGAGTCACGGCAAACTCGCGAAACAGTCGCCCCACCACGTCGCCCATGAATAACAGCGGAATGAGGACGGCGATGAGTGACACGGTCAGCGAGAGAATGGTGAAGCCGATTTGCTCCGCACCCTTGAGAGCTGCTTCCATGGGTGTATCCCCTGCTTCGATGTAGCGCGCGATGTTCTCAATCATGACGATGGCATCGTCCACAACGAAACCGGTAGAGATGGTCAACGCCATCAGCGACAAGTTATCCAGGCTGTAACCCAGCATGTACATCGCCGCGAAGGTACCGATCAGGGACAGTGGCACTGCCACACTCGGGATAATGGTGGCATAGAGACTCCGCAAGAAAAGGAAGATAACCAGCACAACCAATCCGATGGTCAACAGCAATTCAAACTCAACATCGGAAACCGATGCTTCGATGGCGGTTGTGAGATCGGTGAGCGTGGTCACCTGAATGCCGGTGGGCAGATTGGCCTCAAGCTGCGGCAATAGTTGCTTGATGCTCTTCACTACGCTAATGGTGTTGGCCCCGGGCTGGCGTTGCACATTCAGGATGACCGCGGGGGTCTGATTCATCCACGCCGCCTGATTATTGTTCTCTACGCCATTCACGATGCGGGCAACGTCGGTGAGCATTACCGGCGCGCCGTTACGGTATGCAACTACAACCTGACGATAGTCGTCGCTGGTGACCAACTGATCGTTGGCGTCGATCTGGTAGTCCTGGCGCGGCCCATCGAAGTTCCCTTTGGCGGCATTCACACTGGCCTGCGTCAACGCCGTACGCAGATCTTCCAGGTTAATTCCGTAGGACGACAGGGCCGTAGGGTTGGCTTGAATGCGGACCGCGGGTTTTTGACCGCCGCTGATGGTTACCAGGCCGACCCCGTTGAGCTGCGAAATCTTAGGCGCAAGACGCGTATCCACCAGGTCCTCGACCTGAGAAAGCGGTATGGAACTGGAGGTAATGGCCAGGGTGAGCACTGGGGCATCGGCTGGATTCGTCTTACTGTAGATCGGCGGCGCGGGCAGAATGGACGGCAACAAACTCTGCGCGGCGTTGATGGCAGACTGCACCTCTTCTTCCGCTACATCAATGTTCAGAGTGAGGTTGAACTGCAGCACAATGACGGAAGTTCCACCGGAACTGGTGGAGGTCATCTGGCTCAAACCTTGCAGTTCTCCGAATTGGCGCTCCAGTGGCGCCGTCACGGTGGTGGCCATTACCGTCGGGCTGGCACCTGGATAAAACGTCAGTACTTGAATGGTCGGATAGTCGACTTCCGGCAAGGCGGAGACCGGCAGTTGTGTATAGCCAACCAATCCGACCAGGAGGATCGCAGCCATCAGCAAAGAGGTCGCAACTGGCCGCAAGATAAACGGACGGGATGGACTCACGGAGCAGTGCTCCCGTTGGCGGTAGCTGGAGCAGGATTGGTCGAAGCTTTGTTTGTAATGACAACTGCGGTGTTGTCCTGCAACTTATCGAAGCTGCTGTTGGCGACCACGTCTCCAGGATTGACGCCGTCCACCTGGGTTACTCCGCCATCGGTAACTCCCGGCTTTATGCTGCGCATATGCGTGAGATTGTCCTGGATCACATACACAAACGATGCCTGGCCATTTTGCTGGATGGCGGATGCCGGAATCAGCGTCACCCCCTGCAGTGTATTCACCAGCAAATGGGCGTTAACAAACTGGTTCGGGAAGAGCTCATCATTCTTGTTGTCGAACAGCGATCGCGCTTTCACGGTCCCAGTCGTGGTGTCAATCTGGTTGTCGAGCGTCAAAAGCCGGCCGCTTGCAATCCTGGTCTGCGCCGTGCGATCAAAGGCATCCACGGTGAGCTTGGCCTTCTGTCGCAGTCGTGCCTGAACCGGGCCGAGGCTGTCTTCCGCTATGGTGAAGATGACGGTGATGGGCTCCAACTGCGTAATGACTGCGAGGGTTACGGTTCCAGCAGATTGCACCACGTTGCCCGGATCCACCAGCCGTAAACCCACTCGCCCGGCGATAGGAGCAGTGATGTGGCAGTAGTCGACCTGGATCTGGTCAAACTGCACTGTTCCCTGGTCGTTTTTGACTGTGCCTTCGTCCTGCAGGACGAGCTTTTCCTGGTCATCCAAGATTTGCTTTGCAATGGCGTTGCGTGCCCACGCGGCACGGTAGCGTTCAAGGTCCATCCGCGCTTGTGCGAGCACGTTCTCATCTCGCTCCAGAGCACCTTGGGCTTGCAATAGATTTGCGCGGTACTGGCGGGAATCGATATCAACCAGCGGATCGCCCTTACTCACCAGTTGGCCCTCTGTGTAATGCACTGCCATGACCAGGCCATTCACCTGGCTGGTAATCGAATCAGTGTAGACCGGGGTGACGGTACCGATTGCGTCAAGGTATACGCCGATGTCACCTTTCTTGGCCGTCGCGGTGGTGATGTTAATCTTCGGCGGCGCGGGCGGCGCCTTCGTGGCTTTCTCGTAGTGACGCCATACCAGCACGACTACGAGGGCAAGCAACAAGGCGATCCCGACGATCCACCAAACTCTATGCCGGTGAGATTCCGAACCGTGAGCCGGGAGTTGATGGCCAGGATCGATGGTGGGATGCTCATTCGTGTCAACGGCCAAAGGAATCTCCTTTTCCGGCTCCGAATCGCTCAAAAAAGTATAGCCCAGCGAAGGGTCCCCATTCGCAATCGCAACGTCTACCAACAACCGTGAGAGACGTTCGCGTGTGCGGAAAGCGGTCAACCCCGTCACACACTTAGAACTGGAATCGGCACCGCGCAAATGATCGCGTAGCCGTGGATCCGCAGGTTGCCACCATAGGGGTAACAGTCGATAACCAGCAAATCCGCCTTGGTCTGCACCGCAATCTGCCGCAGCACATTAGGCACGTGACCACTGCCGATGAATACGTCCGCCTTAATGCCCGTGTCTCGCTGAAGCTCTGCAAGATGCTGGGAGGCGTCGCCGACAAGCGCCTCTTTGAACTTTGGATTGACGGAGGCTCCGCCGGGTCCCCAGAGTTCCACCGAGGTAGTGACGTGGGCGAGTGCAAGACGGGCACCGAATTTGTCAGCTATTTGCGCGGCCCAAAATACAGTTTTGTGACTACGAGGCCCGAGATCAACCGCGCACAGTACATTACGGATCGTGAACTCCTGCACTGGAGATTCCTCCACATAGGCGCCGGTCCATACCGGGCAGTCGGTTCCGTATAGTACCTTGGCTGTCACCGAGCCCAGCAGAAACTGATCGAAAGTGTAGCCACGGGATGGCATCATAATCAGGTCAGCTGTTTCCTTCTGAGCCGCTTGCAAATTGCCTGGGCTGGGTCGCCTTTAGCCAACACACGCCGGATGGTGAGACTGTCTAGCTCCGGTGCGAGAGACTGGTCCAGGTTTTTCTCGGCCTCCGCAATGATCTCCGCGAGCATATCCTCACCAGGGATCTTAGTGTCTTCCTCCGGCGAAGCGGCAGCATGGCTCCGCAGGTTCGCGACGTGCAGCATCACGATCTCAGAATGGAAACGGTGGGCCAATGTTGCAGCCTGATGCACCACACGCAGCGAAGTACGGGGGAAATCAACCGGAAGAAGTATCTTGTCAATATTCAGCATCGCGCAGCCGCAGAGTCAAAATGCCACCGACTGTACCTCGGGACGTCGTCAGTCTGGGTTGCAGTGTAACGCAATTGTTTTAAAACCGTTTGAGCGCGCCGTTTTGGAGGAATCAGTTCAGAGCTCATCTCTTAGATGAGCCAGTTTTTAAGCGTTACTGGTGTAATGTTCCGCATTGAATTCGTGGACAGCCCCAGGTGCGGCTTCGGTGTATGATCGCTTTAGAATCTTCCACTCCGGGGGGATCATGAAACGAATTCCTGCTTTCGTACTGCTGGTCGCATCGAGTTTTGCATGGTCGACACCAGCTAAGGCCCAAATCTTCATGGGCCCAAACAGTGCGCGCCGGGCCCAGAAGGCGGGCAAGCAAGAGCACAAAGCGAATAACAAAGCGGCCAAGAAACAACAAAAAGCAATGAAGAAGTACCAGAAGTCGCAACGGAAGGCAGCCAGAAGGACACACTGGCGCATTTGAATCCCTGCATCAGCAGCTTCCTAGACGATCTTCTCTGACCCTTCTACCTAGGCCACTTTCTTTTTAGGGACTTTTGCGCCTTTCTTGCGCGCTTCGGAAAGTCCGATCGCGATCGCCTGTTTACGGCTGGTCACTTTCCCGCCTTTTCCTCCTTTGCCGGAACGAAGAGTACCTCTTTTCTCGCGATGCATCGCACTCTCTACACTCTTGCCTGCAGCGTTGCCGTACTTAGGTGTAGATTGTTTCCGTGATGCAGAACCGCTTTTGTTGGGCATCAAATTCTCCTGCTGCTTAGAGGTAGCAGCAGGATAAGAGGTTGTGTCAGACTCCGAGTGAATGCGGATTCACAGTGCCGGTGCTCCGCCCTCGAGTCCATCAGCGTAGTTGGTGAGCGAGAATCCCAGCATTGACCCGCATGAACCATCCAGCTTCCGCACCGTACCAGGGCCACGGAAACATAGGGTTCGCAAGCAAGTACCGGTTCTGAATGGTGTCGATGTAACGATCGACCCGAGTTTTGTCTTGCGTAAGGAACGCAGCATAGGAAACAACCACCCATGGAAATTCGTCCTGGGAATTAAAGGAGAGATCCACCCAGCCCGGCCAAGCCTGGTTGAATGCCGCATACGTAATGTTGGATCGAGAGCTGCCGGGCGCGACGACGCCATGAACCATGGGGTAGAGTTGCGCCACCGAATCCGGGTACCAGGTCTTGAGATTGGGAGCATCCGATCCAGCATACGGACGGTACAAACCGCCGCTCGGAATATAGAGTGCGCCCTGGATTCCGGCCTGTATGGCACCGGCATGGGCGGTGTACCAACTCGCAGCAGCAGCATCACCCCAGGCTTGCGCAGCCAGACGGGCGAAGTCCATCAAGCCGCGATAGTCTTCGGAATTATCCATCAGATATTCGACCTGGTGAGTTGGCATGGCATAGACAAGCCCATTGCGCTGCTGCAGGTTGGTGATGACGTTGCCGATGACATTCAGGTTGTACCGGCCAATCGTGTCCTTAATGAACGATTGAGCGCCGGGATCGCCCGTGTTCCAGAGAGCCTCTGCAAGAGACAAGAATGTGGCAGCGTAGGAATCGGCGGAATCGAAGGTGTCGAGTGAAGTCTCAGTTATCCCAGCGACGTTGTAATCGTAGATTGTGCCGTACTCGCCCCAACGGTCGGGCCAATTGAGATGAGCGATGTACCAGCTCATCCAGGCTTCAACCTGAGGAATCCTGGTCTCGTCTTCCAACCAACCAATGGCTGCCAGGTTTGCGAAGTAAGGTTCGATTTCGGTCGAGGTATAGAGGATGGCACCGTCAGGAAGTTGCTGGGTGGCGAACCAAGCCGAGGTTTCGGTGATATCTCGAGAATAGTCCTGGGCGTGGGCGGGAAGGATCGCAGCCCATAATGTGACAACCGCCAGGAGAAGGGAGAGTATCCGCATGAACGTAGAAGTTCAGAGTCCGAGAGTAACACGGACCATCTTTTCTCTCCTGGGAAACTACTTACCTGCGGCAAACACGCGCGAATGAAACATTAAAGTTTCACCCAGGTGTTCGAGAAAATACTCAGCGCCGTGGTTGCCGGGATAGAGGTGGAACTCGTGCCGGATACCTTCTGCCTGGAGTTGCCGGTCAAGTTCGGAGGCACCTTTATCGAATCCGAATTCATCCTCACGGCCGCAATTGAAATAGATGGCCAGCTGGGTAGTTCGGATTGATGCCCGGTTCTGCTTTGCGAGCAAGAATGGGCTGTTCTGGTTCCAGTGATGGAGGTCAACGGGATTGCCGAAAACCGCTTCCAGCGATGTGGGCGCATTTGTAGCCCCAGTCTGTCGAGGCGGTTCGGCGATGAGGGCAGCGCTCTGCGCGCTAACCGATGAGAATAGGCCGGGATCGGCGAAAGCAAATCGAAGGGCACCGTATCCGCCCATGGAGACACCGCTGATGGCTCGTGCGGAGCGCTCCCGGCGAATCGAATAATGGGATTCGATGTAGGGGATGAACTCGCGAATAAAGAAATCGCTGTAGCGCACGCGGCCGTCGGCGGAGTTGATGTAGAAGCTGCTCTTCCCTTCGGGCGCGACGATCAGGAAATCGGAGATCTTATTCTGCCGGCGGAGATCTTCAGTAAGGTCCCATCCCCCACCCTTAAACAAGGATTGTTCATTGTCGCCGAGCCCATGCAGAAAATAGAGCACGGGATAATGCCGCGGAGAACGGCCGGAAGTGGCGGCGTCATAGCCAGGCGGCAACATCACGCAGTAGCGGACGGTTTGAGCGAGGACACGACTTTGCAGTGCGTTGCAATCGATGCGGTCTTGAGCGTGGGCTTGGCAGAGCAGGAGCGGAACTACGAACAGGGCAAGCCATCGACAAAAACTCCGCATGTGATCAGTTTACTCGTAGCGCAGTGCCTGCACGGGATCAAGACGCGCAGCGCGGGCTGCCGGGTAGAGGCCTGACAGCAGGCTGACAACGATGGAAAAAGCGATTGCGCCAAGCACGAGCCACAGCGGCACGGACCAGATCTGGGCGGGAGGAAAGTGCTGGCGTTGGAGGTAAATGTTGGTCCCGAAATTGATGAGACGTCCGATTACCCAGCCGAGCGTGACACCAGCTGAGCCGCCAACCAGGCCCATGGCGCCGGCTTCGGCAAAGAAGAGGCCACGCACATCCGCATCACTTGCGCCGAGGGCCTTCATGATTCCGATTTCGCGACGTCGTTCGAGGATGGCCATGACCAGCGTATTCAAAATGCCAATGGATGCTACGGCCAGGGCCAAGCTACCGAAAATCGCAAGGAAACCATCGAGTACGGCAAAGAACTGGCGCATGCTGCGAGTGGCATCGACAAGAGAAAATGCGCTGAATCCCATCTTCTTGATGGCGTCTTCAATTGCAGGAACCTGATTGGGGTTGGCTACGCGCACGCTGAGCGAGGTGTAGGTTGGCGCGTCGCCGGGAGAGGGATCGCGGAAGCTGGACGGCATGACGTGCAGGTCTTGCGCGAGTTTGAGTGGTATGAAGACGCGCGCCCGAGTGGCACCGCGCATGCTGTCGGGATCGACATCCGTCACTCCCACAATTTTCAGTGTTTGCTGGCGTGAAACGACCGAGTAGGCGACAGCGTCAACAGGACCTTTCGGTGAGGGAGATGCAGTGCGCTCCGCATAGCGCATGGTCAATTCTTTACCGAGCAGAGGTTTGGCAAACTCGGTAATGTTGGTGTCATCCGCGCCCGGCTTGGATTTTATGCCGAGCAACTCTTCCGCAAACGACTTCTGAAGGATGACTTCGGGACTCACCTCGGAGGAGAAGAAGCTGCCCTGCATTCCGTCAAAAGCATCGTTGTTGTTTTTGGCGGAGAACGGAATGCCTGCCACCATGGCTAAATGGGGCTTGTCTTCGAAGCGGACTTCTGTGCTGAATCGAATATCAGGATAGGCCTCGACAACGCCGGGGAGTTGCTCGATCTTGTGCCGCGCCGGTTCATCGAGTGCGGGGCTTTCGGCAGGTGCCGGGCCGTCTTGCCGTTGTTCGCCGAAGTTGCGGAGGTCACGCCTGGAAGAGACCACGACCGTGTCAAACAGGCCAGATTTCTGCAGTCGCCGCGAAGCCAGCTGCTGCAGGCCAATGCCGAGCGAGAGCATAGCGACCAGCGAGGCCACCCCGACAGAGATGCCGATGGTGGTCAGCGAATTGCGGAAGATGGATTCACGCAGATTGCGGAACGCGAGATCCGTGATGTCATAGAACTTCATCGTGTCTCTCCCTGCGGCGCGGGCGTCTGCACTGACGAGATATTAGATACGTCATCGACAAGCTTTCCATCCGCAAGATGCAACATGCGCCCGGCATACTTCTCGGCAAGCGCCTGCTCGTGCGTCACCATCAATACAGTCATGCCCAGCGAAAGATTGAAGCTACGAATGAGTTCCATAATCTCCGTGCCGGTGCGGCTGTCCAGATTGCCGGTCGGTTCGTCGGCCAGAAGAAGCCGGGGCCGGTTGATGAGTGCTCGTGCCAACGAAGCCCGCTGCTGTTCACCACCCGAGAGTTCCATTGGCCGATGAGAGAGCCGTCCACTCAAACCCACACGCTCCAGCGACTGGCGCGCAAGAGTGGAACGCTCGCGGCGATCGACTTCGGCGAAGCGCATGGGGAGTTCTACATTCTCGAGCAGTGACATGCTGGATATCAGGTTGAAAGACTGGAAGACCATTCCTACGGAATGGAGGCGGTACTTGGCCAGTTGCTCGCGCGAGAGTGCGGCCAAGTCGTTTCCATGGACGATCACCGCGCCAGAGGTCGGGCGGTCGAGTCCTGCGACCAGATTAAGCAGAGACGATTTGCCGGAACCGGAGGCGCCCAGCAGCGCGACGAATTCGCCGGCACGAATGTCGATGGAAATCCCGTCCACCGCGCGTACCTGAGCTTCGCCCATCTGATAATGGCGGCAGAGGTTTTCGGTGTGGATAGCTAAAGAGGGAGAGCTTTCCATGCTATAGGATTCCGTCGACGCCAGCTTTCATCATGATCAGTCCTAATCTCTATTGTAGGACGTAATCGTTAGACGCGATCATGGTCGTTGGCAGCGGTTGCTGGGCTGGGCTCCTTTTCTTGATTCGCGGTTACTTCATTCATGGCGGCCTTGAAGCCGCGGATACCCTCCCCAATTCCCTTGCCCAGCTCGGGAAGTTTTTTCGGGCCGAAGACGAGCAGGGCGATTCCGAAGATCACCAACAGATGCATGGGTTGAAACAGTCCTTCAAACATGTTGAACCTCGTTTCTGTATGCGTAATGTTTCTTTGCGTTTAGCATCGTTCAATCGTCCGTTGTGTCTCACTGCACCACAACCTGACCTGTCATCTTGGGATGGATGGTGCAGTAATAGGGATAGGTTCCCGCCTTGGTAAAGGTGTAGGAGAATTTTTCATCGGTATCCATCACCTTGGACTTGAATGCACCCTCGGTGCTGACCGCAGTGTGGGGGATGTCATCACGGTTTGTCCAAGTAACGGTCGCTCCCACGGGTACGGTGAGCGTCTGCGGCCCGAAACTGAAGTTGTCGATTTTCACTGCCGTAGCTTGCGCTGACGGTTGATCGCTCGCCTTGACGCCCGGTGATCCGGCTAACAACAGAATCGCAATCATTGCTGATGTTGCCGCACGTATGAGCCATACTTTGTTCGTCTTCATCTTTTTCCTTTCTAGATTTGATCTTTCGAATCTTCTTTGTATGGGTTTCATCCCTCGTGATCTAGCCGAGGCTTGAGTCCACCACCGCGAGAGAATGCTGGCCACGGACATAATTCACGTCGGTGATGCCCAGCAGACTCCGTAACTGCTCGGCCGGCACTTTCATCGGTCCGGGAGAGTCCGCCTTGCCGGGCTGCGGTTGCGGAAATGCAGTTGACATTGCGGTATGGAATGTCACGCGGCCTTCGACTTTTTGCATAGTCTGATGAATGTGTCCGTTCAACACGGTGACGGAACCGAACTTTTTCAGGTAAGCGAGTGCCTGTGCGCTGTCGTCGGTGCCCCAACCCCACTCCGGATACACCGACCATAGCGGTATGTGGGCGAACACTACGATCGGCGTGCTATGTTTCAGATGCTTTACATCTTTTTCCATCCATTCGAGCTGCTCGCCACCCAGCGAGCCGAGTCCGCCGGCTTTCAGGTTCATCACGTTGACCAGACCGATGAAGTGCACGCCCTTATGATCAAAGCTGTACCATCCCGCCCCTTGAGCGTTCTTTCCGTAGCGTTCGAGAAACTGCTTGCCGTTGTCGTCGAGAACGTCGTGTTCGCCGGGCACGAAGAATACGTCTTTCGCGCCAGCGCTTCTTAAGATCTGATCTACGTTGTCGAACTGTTCTGGCCGCGAGAGATGACTGATATCACCAGTGTGTAACAGGAAGTCCGGCTGGTTCGGCAGTGCGTTGATCTTGTTTACCGCCGCCTGCAGAGTCGCCACGACATCTGGATTGGCGGGCTTGTTGAACCCCATGTGGCTGTCGCTGATCTGAACAAAGCTAAAATCTTCTTTGCCGGAATGTTTGCCGATGTTCTTGGCGAAGGCCCGAGACACCGGAATGCCCCCGCTCAAGGTCCAGACCAGTCCAGTGCCGGCCCATGCCATGCACTTCAGAAAACCGCGACGGTCGATGCCGTCGTTATTAAGATCCTGCAGCGTTTGATCGATGAGACCTGGCTTCTTGTCAGTCATTTGTCCTCCGTGGTTTGTAGCGTTCTGGAGGGATAACTGGCGGGCAGCGATTTTATTCCCTCGTCCTAGCCGGGACCGTTTACGCCGCTAAGAAAGCCTCCCAAATGCGCGGTTAGCGCGACCAGGCCGATGGCCAGGACTTCGATGGCCACACGGTAGCTCGGCAAGCCTACTGCTTGTCGTCGCGCTCGGAAATGCACCCACCAGACCAGCCAGATCATCACGGTCGAGATACATGCCATCACCAGGTGCAGCAATAGAATGCCTTTCAGCCTTTGCCCCTCGAGCTGGAATTGCCACGCGAGAATGCCGGTGACGAGGACGGGGAATGTCGAAATTGCTGAGACTAAAAGGTTGTAGTAGGCCGCGTCCGCCAAGCCACGCCGTTTTGTCCATGTCGCGAGCAGATCGAAAACCGCCGCGGTGATGAACAATGCGATTGGAAAATGGATGAGAACGACATGTTGTGCGTGCTTGGCGAACAATAACGTATTCACGTCAAACGGATTCACTGGAACCCGTAGTAGAGCTAACGTCATATCGAGGACCTCCGCCGAATAGAACTGATATCTCAGCGAAATATTCCCTGGTCGTGCCTGAGCCTGGGGTGTTGTAATTCGTGAGGGACTACTTCTCGAATGTCTCGGCGTTCAGAATCTAGGTGGAGTAATCAGCATTGATTCGAACGTACTCCGCAGTTAAGTCAGTAGTAATGAATTCAACGCCGCTTTGGCCGCGACCGAGGCGCACTCGAATGTCACAGCTGGGGTGGGCGAGATCTTGATGGGCTTTGGCCTCGTCAAATTGACAACTGACTCCGCCTTTGCAGACCATCTGCTTCGCGATGTAGATGCTGACCCGATTCGGATCAAGGGCGATCCCACTCCGTCCTACGGCGGCCAGGATGCGTCCCCAATTGGGGTCGGCGCCCGCCCAGGCGGTTTTTACTAATAAGGAGTGAGCAATCGTTCTTGCCACCTGGAGAGCTTCTTGCCGGCTCTTCGCCTGTTCGATGAACAGATGAATGACGTGCTGCACACCTTCACCATCGGCGATTATCTGTTCGGCAAGAGAGCGGCAGACGTCGGACAATGCGTTGGCGAACTTCTTTCGGACGCCGGCATCTTTCAGGCGAATTCCGCTCTGGCCCGATGCGAGCAGCAGAACCGTATCGTTGGTGGAGGTGTCGCCGTCGATTGAAATGCAGTTGAAGCTTTGGTCGCATGCTTGTCTCAGCAGTTGTCTCAGTTCGATGGAAGTGGCAGCTATGTCAGTGAACAGATAGACCAACATGGTTGCCAGTTGCGGATGAATCATTCCTGCGCCTTTGGCAACTCCGAGCAAGCCGACTTCCGAGGCGCCAGCATTGAACCGCGCCGATGCTGACTTCTGACGAGTATCGGTGGTCATGATAGCTTGAGTGAAGCGATCGAGGGCAGCTGACGTTGGCTCGCGCATTTCGGCTAACTCGGGAAGTTTCGCGATAATTTTTTCGACACGAAGCGGGACGCCTATGATTCCCGTGGACGAGGGGAAAACCTCTTGTGGGCGAAGGTTGAGCATCTTAGCGACACCTTTGCAGACTTGTTCGCACGCCTTCAGTCCTGCTTTGCCAGTGGCGCAATTTGCGTTTCCGGAATTGACAATGACTGCTCGTATATGACCTTTGGCTTTCGACAAATGCGTCCGGGCGACCTCAACCGGGGCCGCGACGACGAGGTTCCGGGTAAACAGGGCGGCGGCGATTGTGCCGGGAGCAGCTTCGACGAGAGCGAGGTCAAGCCGTCCGCTGGCTTTGATTCCGGCAGCAAGGGCGGAAAAGCTAAAGCCCTTCGGCAAATGAATTGTGTTTGGTGACTGCGTTGGAGCCGTCATGCCTGGAGTTTTACCAACCAATTTGTAGGCTCGGGCAGGATCGCGAATTTCGGCAATTCTCCTCGCACCATGGCGACTTCGTCGCAATTGTGGAAGCGGGGGCAGACCCAGCAATCTTTGTGGATCTTGTCAGGCAGGTCTTCGCGCTGCGCCATTTCAAAACCCAGGCTGGCAAAGAATTGCGGGGTTCGCGTGAACAGACAGATGCAGGTGACTTCGTGCTTCTTCGCCTCGGTCAGCAATGCTTTTACCAGGCGCTGCCCGCCGCCTTGGCGTTGCCGCGAAGGCAGAACCGTGATGGAGCGAATCTCGGCAAGGTGGGTACCGTAAAGATGTAGCGCGCCGCATCCGATGATGCCGGTGCTGTCTTCCAACACCACGAAATCCCGCACGTTCTCGCAAATCTCGGCGAGCGTTCGTGGCAGAAGCGTTCCATCGCCAGAATAGGCCGCGATCAGGTCGTGGATTGGCTGGGCATCCGGCAGGATGGCCTTACGGGTGCGCATGGACTTCCTCGGAAATGGTTTCAATCTTATGCTTCGCTTCGGCGATTGCCTGGCGAACTCGCGCCGGCGCCGTTCCGCCCAGCACATCGTGAATTGCCAGCACAGACGCCAATGTCAGGCTGGTGTACAGATCCTGATCGAATAAAGGATTGATGGAGCGCAACTCGTCCAGCGGCAAGTCCTGGAGCTCACAGCCTGATTCCATGCACTTCTGCACGATTCTTCCGACTTGCTCATGCGCCTGGCGGGAGGGCACGCCGCGTTGCACCAGGTAGGTGGCTGCGGCCCAGGCATTCATGAAACCTGATTGCGCCGCTTGCTGCATACGTTCGTAGTCAAACTCCGCTGCTTTCATCCATCCCGTCGCCAGTGGAACCAGGGTCAGTATCGTATCGGCGGCATCGAAGAGGGGTTCCTGCGTCTCCTGCAAGTCTTTGTTGTAGGCCAAGGGCAATCCCTTGACCGCGATCATCAACGCTGTTGCATTTCCTATCACTCGTCCGGCTTTGCCGCGGGCCAGTTCGAGCAGGTCTGGGTTCTTCTTCTGCGGCATGGCGCTGCTTCCGGTGGAGTAAGCTTCAGGTAGGTGGATAAATCCAAACTCCTGGGTGGAAAATAGAATCATTTCTTCCGCCCAGCGGCTGAGGTGCAACGCCAGCAGCGAGAGAGTATTCACGAACTCCAGAATAAAGTCGCGATCGCTGGCGGCATCGATACTGTTGGCGGTCGGAGAGTTAAATCCGAGGTCAGCAGACATGGCTCGCCGATCGAGAGGCAACGTGGCGCCTGCCACCGCACCCGATCCCAGCGGACAAACATTTACCCGCTTGCGGCAGTCGGCCAGCCGATCCGCGTCGCGCAAGAACATTTCGACGTAGGCCAGCAGCCAGTGCGAAACCAGCACGGGTTCCGCACGTTGGAGGTGTGTGTATGCCGGCATGGCCGCGTTGCCAGCCTGTTCGGCTCGTTCCAGCAGTGTCCCGGCGAGGTCTGCCAAATCGATGCGCTGCTGATCAATCGCGGCTCGAACATACAGGCGCAGGTCGGTGGCAATTTGTTCGTTGCGGCTGCGTCCGCTGTGCAGCTTGTATCCAGCATCACCAATCAGCGCGACCAATTGTTTTTCTACGAAGTGGTGTACGTCCTCGGCTTCGTTGTCCTTAAGAAATTCCGGAGACGCTGCCGCCAATTCGCCAATCTTTTCCAAGCCTTGAAGAATGGCGATGAGTTCGCTCGACGACAGAACTCCAGCGACTTTCAACGCCCGTGCATGGGCACTGCTGGCGGCAAGTTCGTGCTTCAAGAGGCGCTGGTCGAAGTCGAAAGACCTTTGCCAGCGCTCAAAATCAGGATCCAGCGCTTGCCGAAAGCGCCCTGACCACATTTTCATTTCGCCACCTCCGCACGCGCACGCGAGCGAGCCGGAAGCCCGAGAATGCGAATAAAGCCAGCAGCATCTTTCTGGTCGTAACTGTCACCCATAGTGAAAGAGGACAGATCGGTGCGATACAGCGAGTAGTCCGAATGGCGGCTTACAACCGACACGTTGCCCTTATATAAGGAGAGCGTCACAGTTCCGGTCATATCCCGTTGCGTAGTTTCGACGAAGGCATCGAGCGCTTCTCGCAGAGGCGTAAACCACAAACCGAAATAGGTGAGCTCCGCATACCTGAGCGCGATGTGTTGTTTGAAGTGCACTACGTCACGCTCCAGGCACAGCGCCTCCAGCTCGCGGTGAGAGTTGATGAGCAAAGTGCCTCCCGGAGTTTCATAGCAGCCGCGAGACTTGATGCCGACGAAGCGATTTTCGACCAAGTCCACACGGCCAATCGCGTTACGAGCTCCGATTTCATTGAGCATCTCGACCAGTGACACCGGGTCGAGTGCTGCATCGTTTACGGAAACCGGAATTCCCCGCTCGAAGCCAATCTTCACCTGCTCATGCTGATCTGGAGCTTGCTGCGGCGAGCGAGTCCACTGCCAAGTGCTGGGCAACGGCGCATTGGCAGCGTCTTCCAGTTCGCCGCCTTCGTGACTGACGTGCCAGAGATTTCGGTCGCGACTGTGAATCTTCTGGCGGCTGGCTTCGACCGGGATTCCATGTTGCTCCGCATAGTCGATACAGTCTTCGCGAGATTTCAGCGACCATTCACGCCACGGCGCAATCACTTTCAACTCCGGAGCCAGCGCTTGGTAGGCCATCTCGAAGCGTACCTGGTCATTGCCTTTTCCAGTGCAGCCGTGGGCAACCGCGGTCGCACCTTCGCGCAAGGCGACCTCAACCTGGTGCTTGGCGATAACCGGCCGCGCGAGCGATGTGCCCAAAAGATATTTGTGTTCATACACGGCGCCGGCTTTAAGAGCGTGAAATACGTATCCGGCGAGGAACTCTTCGCGCAAGTCTTCCACTAAGACGTTGCTTGCGCCGGTAGCATAGGCCTTTTTTACGACTGCTTCGATGTCATCGCCCTGACCGACGTCGCCCACCATGGCGATCACGTCATAGTCGTAGTTTTCCTTCAACCACGGAATAATGATCGAGGTATCCAGACCTCCGGAATAAGCCAGCACAATTTTTTCACGCATGGGCGCTCCTTGCCGGCAGGCTGTGATCTCCACTGCCGAGCAGTAAATATAGAATTGCTTTCTGGACGTGCAGGCGGTTTTCTGCCTGATCGAAGACCACTGACCGCTCCGAGTCGATGACCTCGTCGGTGATTTCCTCGCCGCGCCGGGCGGGCAGGCAGTGCATAAACACGGCATGGGGCGCGGCTGCCGCGGTCAATGCCTGGTTCAACTGATAAGGCGGGAAAATTCGCGCCCGCTTCTCGGCTTCGTGTTCCTGGCCCATGCTTGCCCATGCGTCGGTGTAAACCGCATCAGCACCCGCGACGGCCTCGTATGGATCGGAAAGAATTTCGATCGTGGCCCCAGTCTTCCTGGCAAGCATTCGCGCATCACTGACAATTTCTGGATTGGGTTCATAACCCTTCGGCGTGGCGATGCGGATATTCGATCCCAGGCACGCCGCAGTGAGCAGCAGCGAGTGAGCGACGTTGTTGCCATCGCCGACATACGCAAGGAACAGATTCCTGAGATCGCCGAAGTGGTTTTGGAGCGTGAAGTAGTCGGCCATCGCTTGACAGGGATGCTCAAGATCGCTCAACGCATTGATCACGGGCACAGACGCATATTTAGCCATGCCTTCTATGGTTGCCTGGGCAAAGGTGCGCAGTATGATGCCATCAACCCAGCGTTCAAGATTATGAGCGATGTCGCTCAATTTCTCGCGTGCGTCGAGGCGGCTCTGGGTCTGGTCGACGAAGTATGCGTTGCCGCCCATGCTCCCCATTCCGGTTTCGAAAGTCAGCCGGGTTCGCAGAGAGGGCTTTTCAAAAAACATTACGACCTGCTTGCCTGCGAGCGCCTTGCGAAAATCGGCAGGACGCGACTTCATAATTCCTGCGAGATGCAATACGGCTTCGACCCCGTCCGGGCCGAAGTCGCGGGTCGAAACCAGGTCGGGACACCAGAATGCCTTGGGTACACGCGGCGTGGCGGCTGGTTTTGCGTTCAGTATCTGACTATTCAACGTTGACTCCTTGCCATGGACTTGTGAGCTTGATGACCGGTAGTGATTGGGTTAGCAGAAGAAAGAGCTGCATCCAGTTGCAGAATCATTTGGTCGATATGTTTCTTCTCGATGATGTAAGGCGGCAGAAATCGCAGCACGGCTTCGTTGGTGCGGTTGATCAGGATTCCGTGCTCCATGAGTTGGTTCACAACTTGCTTAGCGGTATCGGCTGAGTTCAGTTCTACGCCAAGCATGAGTCCCATCCCGCGAACCTCGCGGATGGTAGTGTGCCGGGCTTTCAACTCTTCGAGTCGGTTGCGGAAATATTCACCGGTCTTGCGAACATGAGGCAATAGCTTTTCCATCAATCGCAGAAATTGGATTGCCACGGCACAGGCGAGGGGACCACCTCCGAAAGTAGTTCCATGCATGCCCGGGTGCATGGCGGTGGCAACGCGATTCGTAGTCAGAATCGCTCCCAGTGGGAGGCCGGCCGCGAGAGGCTTTGCAACAGTCACTATGTCGGGCTGAATTCCGTAATGTTGATAGGCGAAGTGATGGCCGGTGCGGCCGAGCCCGGACTGGATTTCATCCAGAATTAGCAGCGCGCCGCTGCCCTTCGTCAGCTTGCGCGCGAGTTGAAGAAATTCCGGACTGAGGGGACGAATTCCTCCCTCGCCCTGAATCGTCTCCAGGCAAACGGCGCAAACGCTGCCATCAAAGTGCCGCTGCAGATCTTCGGTGTCATTGAATTTGACGAAGCTCACTCCGGGCAGCAGGGGCGCGAACGGATCGCGATATTTCACCTGACCGGTGGTGGCCAGCGAACCGAAGGTCCGTCCGTGAAATGAATTGTGGAGCGCGAGAATACGCCATTTCGGCTTGTGACCATTGCTGTTCTGCACGCGCGCATAAGAGCGAGCGAGCTTGAGTGCGCCCTCCCATGCTTCGGTTCCACTGTTGCAGAAGAAGGCCCGATCTAGCCCTGAAATCCTTGTCAATCGCGCGGCAAGCTCCGCTTGGTATTCATGGAAGAATAGATTCGAGGTGTGAATCAGACGGCCAGCCTGGCGTTTCAAGGTTGCCTGGATCACGGGATGCGTATGACCGAGCGCGTTCACACCGATGCCGCTCAGGAAATCGAGATAGCGGCGTCCGCGCGAATCCCAGAGATAAATACCGCGGCCGCGAGCGAACAAAATCTTGTGACGATCGTAGGTCGGCAACAGCAGTTTCTGTTCGGAACGAATGACAGAGGCAAGACTCATGCGCAGGTCACCTCAGTTCCGCAACACAGCTTCGCGAAGTAGAACTGAGACAATACTTCGGCTTGCGCAGCCGGGAGAATGCGAACTCTCCCCACCCCTTTATTCAAGGCTTGACTACAGGCTTCGAGCTTGGGCAGCATTCCGCCGGCTATTACGGAATCGGCAACGAGAGTTCCTACTTCTTTGGTGGTGAGCCAGGGAATCACTGCGCCGGCAGCATCTTTTACTCCGGGCACGTCGGTGAGGAAAATCAGGGAGTCCGCATGACAGGCAGCGGCGCAGGCTGCGGCCATCTGATCGGCATTGATGTTGTAATATTCACCGTCAGTACCGAGGGCTAGCGAAGCCAGAACCGGGATGCCTCCCTGGCTCCAGATCGTCTCCAGCCAGCGCGGATCAGCCGAGCAAATCTCGCCTACGAAGCCGAGATCACATCCCACGATCTGTTTCTTGCGAGCGCGGAAGGCAGCACCGTCGCCGCCGCAAAGCCCGACGGCGGGCAGCCCGGCCGCGATGATTGCCGCAACCAAGCTTTTGTTCACGATTCCAGCCAGGACCATTAAAGCGATGTCGCGAGTCTCTGCGTCCGTGATCCGAAGACCTTTTACAAATTCACTTTGCTTACCGAAAAGTCTCAGGGTTCGGGTAAGAGCGCTTCCGCCGCCGTGCACAACGGCGACGCGATGGCCGTCGCCGGCCAGTTCTACGATCCCCTGCGCGCATTTGCGCAACGTGGCTTTGTCTTCGAGCGCACCGCCACCGAGCTTGACTATGATTTTCACTGAAGTCCCTCTTCTTCTTTCCAGCCGTACATCAGATTCATGTTCTGCACCGCTTGCCCGGCGGCTCCCTTGAGCAGGTTGTCAACACACGAGACCAGAACCAGGCGACGGCCATCATCCGCGAGACAAAAACCGAGGTCGCAGTAGTTGGTGTGCAGAGAAAACTGGATCTGAGGGAGTTGTGGGCTGGCAAAAACCCGCACCCAAGGCTTACCCGCGTAAAAGTGGCGGAAGCAGGACTCGACTTCTGCAGCGATCATCTGGCGATTCAGATAGACGTAAACCGTGGACAATATTCCTCTTGGAATCGGCAGCAGATGCGGAGTGAAGGTTAATTCCTCAGCGTGCAACTGCAACTGCTCCACGATCTCGCCCACGTGGCGATGTCCAAACACGGAGTAGGCAGAAAGATTATCGGCGACCGAGACAAAATGCGTGCGCGAATTCGGTTCCTTGCCTGCGCCTGACACGCCGGACTTGGAATCAGAAATGATGCCGCGTTGCCGGTCGACGATACCGGCTTTCAATAGCGGCGCCACGGCAAGGATGACCGATGTGGCGTAGCATCCGGGATTCGCCACTAAAGCTGCACCTGCGATCCGATCCGCGTTTAGTTCCGGCAGACCGTAGACCGCCTTCTCGGTGAGTTGGGCAGCGGTCGCCGAATCGGCATCGTGAAAGTCGTAAACCGCACGATGTTGTGCCTGCTTGAGCCGCCATGCTCCGCTCAGATCAATGATGCGGAAGCCTTGCTCCGTGGCTTTCGGCACCAATGAACGGGAGGTCTCATGCGGGGTTGCCAGAAAGAGAAGCTCTACGCCCTGCTGTTTCAGGGTCTCCCATGAAAGCGGCTGTAACGGATAGCCTCCGTTGCCTGAAAGAGCAGGAAAGATATCGGCGAGATTTGCAGTCTGGCTGCCATTCTCGCGACTGAGCAGGGCCGGCTTGTCCAACCGCGGATGGTGGAGAAGAAGCCGCGTCAATTCCAGGCCCGAATAGCCCGTCGCTCCGAGGATCGCAGTCTTGAGTTTCGCGGGCATCACGCGAGCATCTCCTGAATGCGGGCGGCGAGCTTGTGGGCGCCTTTACTGTCTGGACAAACAATCAAAATGGTGTCATCTCCCGCAACGGTACCGACGGCTTCCGGCCAGCTTTCGTCGTCCAAAGCCGCAGCCACAGGCTGGGCGCTGCCTACGCTGGTCTTGAGAACCAAAAGATTCTGGGCCACGCGTACTTCAAGAACAAACTCCCGGACCAGGCGCGACACCGGAGGCAAGGGCGGAGAAGAATGGCCGTCACCCTGAGATAACGCGTATCCCTGGGAGGTCTTGCTGAGACCGAGGTCACGGATGTCACGCGAAAGCGTGGCCTGGCCGACTTTGATTCCCCGCTTGCGCAAAGCCTTCTGCAGGTCGTCCTGGCTTGCCACCAGCGCGTGCTTCAACAATTCCAGGATGGCCCGCTGCCTTAACGCTTTATTCATGATGCATATTTATTCATGGTGCTGAATAACTATTCATAGGATATAAACATTGCGGGGGAGTGTCAAGTGGAAAGAGAAATGCGTGGCAGGGACGGCCCGGCTGAAGGCGAGGCTGTTGTGGCTGCTTGGTCTACGTCTTTGCCGCCGGTTTCGCGGGGAAACCGGCAGCGCACTTCGCGGAAGAATTGCTATTGCACGTTCAGTGTAAAGCTGACGCTGTGCTTGAGCGATCCGCTGGCTGCTGTCACAACAACGGTGTAGGTGCCGGCGGGAGTAGGCGTAGATGGCGGAGGCGCTGGAGGCGTAGGAGTGCTCGTGCCGCTGCTTCCACCGCCGCAGCCGACGCCCGTGATTAGCAAAGTGCAAAACAGCACGGCCAGCAGGTTGAACGATCTTCTTCGCTTGGCGGGGACGCTTAGCCAGAACCATGCGGCAAGGCCGGTTCCGCTGAAGGCGGCCCATAGCCCCAGGCCATGAGTTGGACCGGGCCGGAGCATGCCAGTCGTTGCTTCAGTAGTGGTGATCGTCAGCGTTGTCCCGCCACTGCCGGTAATCGAACTTGAGCCGAAACTGCAACTGGCACCGGCCGGCAATCCCGAGCAGGCACTCGAATCAAATTTGATGGTCCCTGAATAGCCATCGAGAGCTTTGACGGACAGCGTCAGGCTTCCGGGAGACCCGGGAGCAGCGATGTTCACCGTATTTTCGTTGGCGGTAAATGAGAAGTCGCTCTGTAGTGTAATGGGCACGGTGGATGACGTGGACGGCAGGTAGTTAGTGTCTCCCTTGTATGCGGCGGTAACGGTGTAAGGGGTTCCGTTGGCCAAAGCGGTGTCCTTGTAGGTGGCGGTGGCTTGGGCACCCTGGAGCGCGCCGGTCAAGGTGGTTAAGGCTGAAACTCGGGTTACCGCGATCGGACTTCCAACCGCGGAGCCGTTTACGAAAAACTGGATGGTGCCGGAGGGTGGAGTGCCGCCGCTGCTGGTGTTAATAGTGGCGGTCAAGGTGGCGCCTTTGGTGGCTCCGGCGACGGTGAGGGTGTTGGTGGTCGGCGCCTGTGTAATGGTGAAATTCACTGGCACTGACGTGCTTGCACCGAAACTTGGGTCGCCGCTGTACTTTCCTGCGATGGAGTGCGCCCCCGGAATAAGCGTAAAGAGGCCGGTGGGCGCGCTCCCATTGGGACTATTTAAGAAATTAGGCGTCTCGGTGTTGCCCTGGCCATTAAGGGCAAAGGGATTTCCCGGAAGAGAACCGGCTGTATCTGTGATGTTGACAACGCCGGTCGGCGTGCCATTTCCTGATTGACCAGCTACATCCGCGCGGAGGTAAATAAAACTCCCGTAGGGGCCGCCACTAAATGGAATGAACTGGAAGTTCGAGCTTAAGGTTTGAGACGTGAGCCTGGTAATGCTGCCTTCGGGTGCCACCGTAATTGGCACGGCATTTGAACTACTTGTAGCGAAGGTCGAATCACCGCTATATCGAGCAATTACGCCCCCTGATCCTCCAGGCAGCGAGCTGATGGTTGAGGACACAGACCCGGCGCTCAGAGTAAAGGACCCCAGCCCCTGATAGGTATTGCCGTTGAGGAGCGCCACATTCCCGGTCGGTGTTCCCGTGCCACTCTTGGGCGTTACCGTTATATTCACATTGACAGTCTGCCCGTGGGTGAAGGTGGTCGGATTCAAGCTCAAGGTCGTGGTTGTCGGAGTGAAGGTTACCGTCGACCAGCGGGAAACCATGTTGGCAACATTTAGCGACCCTAGGCCCGTCGCCAAGTCATAGCCTGTTCCAGTTTGATATTTCGCGCTTGGCTGACCATACCCCTCTTCTCCTGGCACAGCGTTGTTTCCCGTGGTGACGTCATTGAAAATGCAGTTGCTGGCGGGCAGGCCCGACGTCTGTGAACCGTTGCAGGTGGATAACTTTTCGGTAGCAGCCAACTTGTAAAGGACATAGTTTGGCTGACCCACCCCAAGGTTGTTCTGCTTGAATATTATTAGCGCCATCACGCCCGCAAACGACGGCGTGGAAGCGGAAGTACCGGAGACTCCAAGAAAGAAAAAGTTCCCGTTGTCATCGGGGGCGCACGAGTTCTCCAGGCAAATCAAGTACGGATCGTGACCAGCGGCCGAAAATGACACGTCCGGTAAGTCGCGGGCGTTGTCGCTCGGAATGCCGGTAACACCGGCCTGCCACGAGGGTTTGGAGAAGAATGTGCTCGCTCCGCCGCCGCCGGCCGCTATATTGGCATCTGCACCACATTGGGCTTCTGTACAACTCTCGTTCCAGGCATCCTCCGGAATGTAAGAAAGTGCCGACTCCTCATCGATCTCGTTGTCTGTTGAACTCCAATACTTGCTATCTTGGCCGTCCTCGTTAAATAGAGTGCCGCCGACCGCTACTGTGAAGGGAGACGATGCCAGCACGTTGACCGAAATTGGCCCCGTGGCAATGGTCTCTGAATTCACGTCGTCACAGCCCTCGGCTCCGGTATCTCCGGCGGAGACCAGGTAGGTAATTCCCTGTGCAGCAGCCTGTTCCGCGAGCGTTTCGATTCCGGTGACCTGGGTTTGTGTGGCGTCGGCTTCGCAGGTGCCGAAGCTCTCGGTCATGATGTGCGCGAAGTTATTATCAATTATATAGAGCTCCGAGAGATCGGTGCCATCAGTGGTGTTAGTAGAGGCAGAAACCACTAGATCGGCAGTTGCATACGGCGCAACCGCTGCGGCCCAACTGAAATCAAGAGTTGCTTCTATCTCTTCGCCGCCACCGAGGTCGCCCGGGTCTGGCCCATTCAGCACAATGTTCCTAGTAGCCGGGAAGTCACCCAAAAAAATGCCATTGAAACGGGCGATATCCTGGCCCGATTGATAAACGTTGCTGCGGGCAACGACGGCGACAACTGCATCGCCGCCGTAGTTCCCTTCGCTGAACACAGGATTTATGTTGTAGATCGTCTCGAAGTCTGGTGGCCCGAGCGCATGCAGCGGTGGGTTTCCAGGGAACGTAACGTAGGTTTTTCCATCTTTCCCCTTCACCAACTGAGCCTGAATTTTCTTCTCGGCGATGTGGATCATTGGCTTCTTAAGGAAATTGTGCATTGTGTGGACACCAGCAATCACCGGCGTCAACGCAGTCGGAATTTCTGGATCGTTGGCGTTTGCCCAGTGCTCCTCGCCATTTACTACGTATCTGTGAATCGCGGTATGAAATGTTTCCTGCACCTGGCTGGCGACGCCCGAGAACTCGATGATGTTCTTTCCCTTGGCGACGTTACCGATCTGGAATCCGTGCGACTGGAGCCACTTGGTCACAGTCTGAATGTCCTGATCGGCGGGACCGAATTGTTTGCCGAAGTTTTCCGGTGTGAGCCACTTGTGGTAATTCGCGGACGCTTTATCCTGCTGGTCGTCGAGCAGACTTAGCAATGCACTTTCTTGTGCAGGGCTGCGCTTGAGTACCAGCAGCATGCGATTCATCGGCAAGTTGGGAGGGGCCGCGCCGCGATCATATTGCGGACGCGCCAAGGGATGGGTATTGCCTTGCAAGACGGTTCGCTTGGTCTCATCTACGCGCTGCGTGATGAGCGGGAGAACGGGTGGTTGTTCCGCAGAAGCAGGAACGACGAGGGCGAACAGCACTGCTGCAAGAGAGAACTGGACGGACAGACGCGTGACAAGGATCCCCATAGGGCTTCTCCAAATTAAGAGACTCAGTTCGACAGAACCGCTGCCCCCTCAGGCACGCTTCATCGCCACTGCGGTTACGCCCAACCAGCGACACTCGCAATGACAGACTCGAGAAGTCTGCCCTCACCGAGCCATCAACTGGCTGTCGGACGGACATAATAACGCATAGGGTCTAATTTTGCAGCAGTGTTTCTGAGAAGAGGTATGCGGTTACGAACGGAGACTGAAAATGACAGTGACTGGAATTACCAGGTCAGGTTGGGCTTATTGGAGGGCGCTGATAACCCAGCCAAACAACCGATTGGCTTGGTTGCCAACCACCTGCATGATGAACAGCAAGGCTAGCAAGAGCCCGAGCATGGCAGCGTACTCGGGCAGCGCCTGCCCTTGTTCGGAGCGGAAGAGTTTTCCACCGAAGCGGTTAGTGTGTAGTTTCTTCACCGAATTCTTTACCGAGCGCAGAGATCGCTCTAGAATGCCGTCCTGGGGAGGACGTAAAAGGGGGGAAGATCAAGCATTCCAAGTCGCTTCGAGCACCCAGCGTAACCGAGCCCAGCGACTACAGGTAACATAGTGGCCGAACTGAAGTGCCACTGTCTATGGCACGAAGGTGGGGGAAGACACTTAGAACAGTGTTTCCGGCACGCCCCCTCGGCGAGGAACGGGATTGGTGTAACCTGTTGGCCGTTCCTGAATCCTATCTTTAAGTTGGGGTTGGGGGGGGATTTCTGATGCGTTCACATACCGATAGCCGCAGATTCCGGGCCATGAACCGGCGTGAGCTGTTAAAGCTGACGCCACTGGTTGCGCTGGGAGCCTTCACAATTCCCAGACTGCGAACTCCGTTGCTAAAGGCCGGACTGGGATTCAGTGATTGGGCATCGGCCAGGCTGTTCCGGGGCGGCCATCTGGCGCCCACTTTCGCGGACTCGGAACTGACGCCATTCAATAAATTTCCCATCAATGACTATGACGTGGACGATCCGCAGGTGGACTTTGATCGCTGGACTCTCACAGTTAGCGGAGCCGTAACAAAACCGGGCGAGTACACGCTGGCACAAATCAACCGATTACCTAAAATCACGCAGAACACCAAACATGTTTGTGTGGAGGGGTGGGACGTGATCGGACGCTTCGGTGGGGCGCGGCTTTCTGACTTTCTAACAGCGATTGGCGCCGACACGACTGCGCGCTTCGTTTACGTGGAATGTGCGGACGACTATTACGAGTCACTCGACATGGCGACGGCGCTGCATCCGCAGTCGCTGCTTTGCTATGAGATGTACGGCCAGCCACTGACTAGGGAACATGGGGCACCGCTGCGTCTGACGCTACCCACGAAAATCGGATACAAACAGGCCAAGTATTTGACTGATCTCAAAGTCACGAATGTGTTGGAGCGCGTGGGGTACTGGGAAGATCAGGGATATTCGAGCTTTTACGGGTTGTAGGGATTAAGGTGAAGACATGGCGACACGAGCCATCACAGTTGAGGATGTGAAGACTGGCGAAGTCACGGAAGCGGTCTATGAGCACCCGTTCGTGGTGCGACTTTGCCACTGGCTGAACGCGGTAGCGCTGTTCGTGATGGTAGGCAGCGGTTTGCAAATTTTTCGGGCATTCCCCAGCTTTGGAGCAAAGATTCCGCAAAAGGACTTGCTGAATTGGCCCAAAGCGTTTGCCATAGGCGGCTGGCTGGGAGGCGCGTTGCAGTGGCACCTAACCTTTATGTGGATCTACATCGGTACGGGACTGGTGTATTTGGGATACCAGGTATTCAGCGGCAACTACAAACAGGTTTTGTTTGTGCGCCGCGATCTGCCCGGAGTGTGGCCAATGGTGCGGCATTACTTCTTTTTCGGACCCAAGCCGCCGGTGAAGGAAGCGTACAACCCGCTACAGAAACATGCTTACACCACGGTGATCGGGTTGGGGGTGCTGTCGGTGGTAACCGGGCTTGCAGTGTGGAAGCCGGTGCAGTTTTCCTGGCTGGCGTGGATGATGGGAGGATTTCACTGGGCGCGGGTTTGGCACTTCGCGATCATGTGGGCGATCCTGGCTTTTGTATTCGGGCATCTGGTGATGGTTGTTCTGCACGGCTGGAACAATTTCGTTTCCATGCTGACAGGATGGAAGAAGGATCCGGAATACCCGGTGGAGTAGGCAGGCGCGGTGATTGCGGTGAACTTCAGTTGCGGTGACGGGAATGCCGGAAACGACAGCTTCGCTGAAAAATGCAGGCGAACCGCGGAATGAAGAAGCGCTGATCCGGCGAATCCGGGAGGGCGAGCAGGAGCTTTTTTATGAGCTGATCCGGCCGTATGAACGGCGAGTGTTTGCGGCGACGCTGGCCATCTTACGGAATGAATCTGACGCCGAAGATGCGGCGCAGGAGGCGGTGCTCAAGGCTTTTAAGCACATCCGGCAGTTTCGTGCGGAAGCTCGCTTCAGCACTTGGCTGATTCAGATTGCGGTCAACGAAGCGCGTATGCGGAGAAGGAAGCAGCAGGCGGTAGTAATGGAGCCGATGGTGGATCAGCGAGACGAAGAGGGTGACTACACACCGCGGGATTTCGCCGACTGGAGAGAGATTCCTTCGGAGACGCTGGAGCGGGCTGAGGTCCGGCAGAAACTCGCGGAGGCGCTGAGTTCGCTGGGACAGAAGTATCGCGAGGTTTTCATCCTGCGTGACATGCAGCAATTGAGCATTGAGGACACCGCGAAAGCTCTGGGTATCTCGGTGCCATCGGTGAAAACACGCTTGCTAAGAGCGAGGTTGATGCTGCGCGATCTGCTGGCGCCGGGGCTGGGCGGGAGTTGGAGCAAAGCGTTGTCTTTTGCGAAGGGGAGCAAGCCATGGTAGTGCGCTGTGAAGAGGTGTGGCGCGAGGTATCGAATTATCTCGATGGTGAGGTCGATCCTCGAATGCGCGCCGCCATGGAAGAGCATCTTCGGGGATGCAAGCACTGCACTGCGGTTTTGGACGGGGCGAAGAATGTGATCCAGCTCTATGGCGACGAGCGCATGCTGGAAGTGCCGTTTGGATTCAGCCAGCGTCTGCACCGCAAGTTGGAAGAAGGCATGCCCCGGCGCCGAGGCAATGCTCTCGGATGGATGATGACCCTGGGGTTCGCGGCTTTGATGCTGCTCAGCTTCGAGGTGGGGAACTCTTCCCGGCCGAGCGTGCTTGACTTGCGATCCGACATGGCCCGATCGGGAATTCACATTCCCGCCGAGCTGGTGGTAGTCGCGGTCAGCGATGGCAAGATATTTCATGTGCCGGGCTGCCGGTTCATCCACGACAAGGACAAACTTCAGACGATGACCGCCGGCGAAGCTCTGCGGGAAGGTTACGCGCCTTGTGTGCGTTGCTTGAAGAAGTATTTGAGTGAGGGTCAGATTCCAGGGCAGAAGGAAGCGCAGACGGCGCGGCTAGAGCAGCAAGACCCGGAATAAAGTGGCGGAATCCAACGAGGTGCTAAGAATATCGGGATAGCACGGTCCGCTTGCACCTGGCCGTTGCTACCCCGAAAAAAGCAGATCTATTGCTGAGCGGGACTATTGCTTGGGCGCGGAGTCGTCCTTCTTCATTGTGTCCTGCTTCATGTTGTCTTTGCTCATATCGTCTTTCTTCATGCTGTCCTTCTTCATGCTGTCCTTCTTTACTTTGGCGGACTTCTTGCTGTCCTTCGCCATACTGTCTTTTTTCGTGCTGTCGGACTGCATGTTGTCTTGCTTCGTGTTGTCTTTGCTCGCGTCAGAACCGGTCTGCGCGAACGCGGCAAGGGAAACCGCCAGAAAACACATGGCCATGAATCTGGTGATCAGCTTCTTCATACTTCCTCCTAGGTGAGTTGGAATTGCATTGCGCCCACACGACTGCGGCTGCGCATATGGGATTTGCCGATGGCTCAAAAGTTACAACGCCCGGCAGAAAACTTAAATTATTTTCGTATATACCAGGGATGCGGGCCGGACAGACAGCTTGAAACGGCCTGGACTCGCTGCCGGATGCCGGGTCCTTCCCGAATTGGCACGGCTTTTCTTGCCCGACTGTTTTCTGACGGACCCAGCGGTACATGTCTGAGAGTCATCTACTTGCGCGATGTTTCTCACACTAGACTGGAATTTACCCAACCGCGAGCCATCCCCAAAGGCTCCGGAGTTCGCATTTGGGACTGGTTGAGTGTGTTCACCTGGAATCCTCAGATAGGAATAGGGCCAGCATTCTGGTCGGGCACGGCGGCATGGCAAGTTGACGAACGCAATCAAGAAGCAGTTCTTGACATTGGCGGTTGCAGCATGGTTGCTGGGGACCTTGCACGCCTCGAATTTACCCACCCTGCCGCTGTCACTCCCTGATCATGCCCGCTACGTTTTTGAAAAAGTGGGAGAGAATCTCGGCCTGGGGACGATCACACCGGTATACCTTTTCCAGGACCACCAAGGTTTTATCTGGATAGCAAGTACCAGCGGCCTGCTGCGGTACGACGGGGCGAGCGTCGCGACGTTTGGTCCGGAACAAGGGATCACTGGAGCTGCCATTGAGGAAATAACCGAAAGCACAGACGGCCGGATTTGGATCGCAAGCCGGGACGGCCTGCTAGTACAGACCGGCCCGCGATTCAGCCCGGTTACGCTGCCGCCCGCGATTCATTCCTTCGCTACCTACCAACCCATTGTCGTGAAGCCGGAAGGAATCTATCTAGCGAGCGACAGCGGCCTGTGGATATTCACTCCGGATGCCAACTCTTCCCTGGTGGCCAGACAGCAGGTCTTTCCCGGGCGGGAGGTAGGATTGGTCACCGGCGGGAGTGACGGCAGAGTCTGGTTCACCTTGGGCAGTCGCGTGGGTTGGCTGGACCACGCCGTTCGTCCTCATTTTCTGTCAGCACAAAAGGAAGTTCCCAACGAACCGACTATCGCGCTCTTGCAGGATGGAAAGCGACGGCTATGGTTGCGGACCACCCGGCACTTGCTGCGACTCGACCCTGGCGCGGAGCAGTTTGTGGCGGATGCGCCCAACCTGCCTCCGGCCAACGATATGGGTGTGCCCGCAATCGACGGACACGGGCGGCTGATGATTCCAACCATTGCCGGTTTGTTTTTGCATTATGACGATCATTGGGACGTCATCGACAAACGCCGGGGCACAGCAGCCAACGCTATATTTTCCGCGATACAAGATCGCGAAGGAACTTACTGGCTGGGGTTGGGAGGCAACGGAATTGAGCGCTGGCAGGGCGAGGGGCGCTGGTCAGGCTGGACAGATGCGGAAGGATTGCCGGACAACGTAGTGTGGGCAGAAATCCGCGACTTCCAGCAGCGGCTCTGGGTGGGGACCAACGATGGAGTGGCGATGTGGGATGCGGACCAACATCGCTTTCGCGTGTGGAAGCAGAAGGATGGGTTGAACGGTTCGATGGCCCGCACGCTGGCGGTGGACGCAGACGGTTCGATCTGGGTATTGTGCCATCCGGGTGGACTTACGCGATTCGATCCTCACACCCTGCAACCGTCGAGAGTGAATACACCGTGGCCTGACATCACCTGGATCGGCTCTGGACCAGACGCACGGCTCTGGCTTTCAGGACCGCACTTTTTGCAGGCGCTAGAGAACTCGAGTGGTCCTTTTGTGTTCGCGGACGCAGGCGCACCGCGGAAGATCCTGGATGGCGTCAGCAATTTTGCAATGGCCCCGGGAGGAGTGGTATGGCTCAGCGGGCATAACGGTCTGGGAAGATACGACGGCAAGTCGTGGTCACTCTACACCCAAAGCGATGGGCTATTGTCAGATCATGTGCTTGGGGTCGCACCGGTGGACGACAACGAAGTCTGGATACACTATGCGGATGCCCCGGGTGTGACCCGGTTTCGACTTAACGATCAGAAAGCTGAGGTACAACACTTCACCCAACAAGATGGTTTGCTGGCGAATGAAGTCTTCATGCTGGGCCGGGACGGCAATGGCAGGATATGGGCCGGTGGCGCTCAGGGACTGACGCGAATCGCATTGGGTCACAACACGCGACGTTATCGTCACGACGATGGTCTGATCTGGGATGACCAGAGCGAAGGCGGTTTTTATGCCGAGCAGGATGGCACGATTTTATTCGGTACCAGCGGCGGCCTGGCACGTTACGATCCCCATGCGGACAATGCCTTTGCTCCACCAGCTTTTAACGTGGTCATTAAGTCGGCGCAACTGGGAGGACACGAGCACTTCGGAGACGCCCACCCGGAGGCCACGCATCAAGAAAACACATTGCGGGCGCAGTTTTCGGTTCTGTGGTACGGAAATTCAACGGCGCTGCGCTGCCGGTCACGATTGGCAGGGTTGGAGAACGAATTCACGGAGACGCCCGCACGTGAAGTCCGCTACGCCTCTTTGGCCCCAGGAAGTTATACGCTGGAAATTTCTTGCGAAACCGGTAATGGAATCAAGAGCCTGCCTGCGAGTTTCTCTTTCGCCGTATTGCCCGCGTGGTGGCAGACCTGGTGGTCGCGGTCTCTGGGAGTAGTCTGCTTCGCCTTTATGCTGTATGGGATTCTCCGTTTCCGCACCTATGCGTTGGAGAAGGACCGCCGACGGCTGGAGCAAGCGGTCGCGGAGCGCAGCGCTGAGCTTGAGCGTCTGAATCAGGAACTGCGGGAGGCGTCACTCACCGATCCGCTGACCGGGACGCGGAACCGACGCTTCTTCCAGGTCACCATTGAAGGAGATACGCGGCAGGCGATTCGCTCCTATCTCACGGACAAGAACAACGGGCGCAATCGCGATCTGATTTTCTACATCGTCGACGCGGATCTGTTCAAAGAGGTCAACGACCTTTACGGACATGCAGCCGGAGACGAGATGCTAGGCGAGATGACGCGGCGAATCCAGTCGGCTATTCGCATGTCGGATGTGCTGGTGCGGTGGGGCGGCGAGGAGTTTCTGGTGGTCTCACGCTATACCGAGCGGAGCGAAGCGACGACACTGGCTTCGCGAATTCTTCATATGGTGGGGAACGAACCTTTCCATTTGAACCATGCGGGCGTGTCGGTGCGGAGAACCTGCTCCGTGGGATGGGCTGCGTTCCCGTGGTTTTGTGCCGCTCCGGACGCAGTGGAATACGAGGCAGTGGTAGAACTCGCCGACCAGGCGCTCTATGCCGCCAAGCAGTTGGGCCGGAATCGCGCGGTCGGCATGCTGCCGCGAGACGCCGACCTCGGCGACGGCGCCCGGAAGTTTTCACCTGACCAGGTGCGGGCAACCCAAGTCACGACATTGGGGCCGGAAGTGACAAAAGCTGCGAGCGCGGGAGCTTGATCGGCTCATAAGGCCGCGATGACTTCCTGGAGTTCACGCGCAATGTCCTCGGGGTTTGTCGCTCTCATTTGAACGGGTGCGCCCAGCTTGACTCGCACCTGGTGTGGCCAGGCAAATCTTCTTCCCGCCTGTTTGATCTCAAATAATCCATCAATGCGCACGGGAATTATTGGGATACCCAGATTGTTTGCCAGCAGACCGACGCCCGAGCGGAATGGCCGCAACTTGCCGTCAGTGGTGTGGCGGCCTTCGGGAAATACCAAGACGTTGTAACCACGGTCAACACACTCACCTGCGTAGGCGAAGCTCTCGCGGAAGCCGGCCTCGCGGGGCAGTGGAAACAAGTTGAGTAAAGACACTCCCAGGATCCATTTCACCCGATCATAAACGCGGCTTGCGAAGTTGCGGCCGGCGGGCGGGGTGCGCAGGATTTCGAGAGCTTCGCCGCCGGTGGCAACGGCGAGCCTGTGACGGAGGCGGGCGGGCAACGCGGTCAGCACGAAGCCAGGGTCAACGTCGCCGATGTGATTGCAAATTACCAGCACCGGCCCGCGAACTCCGCGCAGCCTTTCTCGGCCTTCGACGCGCGGCCATCCCAGCAGAAAGATCGCGGGACGTAGCAGCAGATAGTGCACCATGAGACGAATCCAGGTCGCGGGCCAGTACAACGTCCAGCGAGGATAGTGGAATTGCGCACGAGGCGCGATTTCGCCTTGCAACATGCGTTGCAAATCTCCAACGGTTTTCAGTGCGGCAAAGCGAGTCTCGCTGAGATCAGCCTGATAGCGATCTTCGAGGGCACTCAGCAGTTCCACGCGATCCAGGGAACTGAGGTTCAAGTCGGATTCGAGGTCAGCATTGGCTGAAAGATCCGTGGGAGTGCGTCCGGCAACGCGGCTGATCAGTTCTGCTAGTGAGTTGGAAGGCGTCTTCTGTCCTGATTGTTGAGCTTGCACGATTTGCTGAACCAGGTTCCTGCGAGGCTTTTGAGTGGAGGTGCGTGGGAAATCTTCTTCGGGCCAGAGGAACCATGCACGCATGTGCTGGTACTCGGCCAGGGATTGGTTGGCGGCTGCAACAATTGTTTCGGGGCGGTTTTCTCCAAGCTTCAGAATGAGCACTGCGCAGGGTTCAGCGTTTCGGTCGCGAGGCATGGCAACGACCATGGCGTCTTTAACTCCGGGCTGGCGGCGCAATGCAGCTTCGAGGTCTTCGGGATAAATATTCATGCCGGCGGGGGTGACGATGACTTCTTTTTTTCGGCCTTTGAAATAGAGGTTGCCCGTGGCGTCGAGTTCTCCGACATCGCCGGTGCGGTACCAACCTTGTTCGTCACTAACGGGTTGGAGGGCATTGCCGTCCCAGTAGCCGGAGGCGACTCCGCCGCCGCGCACGAGGATTTCGCCGTCTTCCGCCAGTTTGACTTCACGTCCGTTAAGCACTTTTCCGATGGATCCTTTGCCCAGCCGGAAAGGGTGATTGACGCTGATGAGCGACGTGGTTTCGGTTAAGCCGTAGCCCTGAATCACAGCGTAGCCCAGGCGGTCCCAGAATTCTTCGGTGGTTCGGTCAAGCGCGGCGCCGCCGGAAATGAAAGCCCAGAATTTCCATCCGAATTGGCGGCGGATGGTGCGAAAGATCCACCAGCGGCGCAGGAAATGTTTGGTCTTGGATTCGTGAAACGCTGTTTGAAACTGTTCGAGACGACGTTCGTCGGAGAGATCACGCTCGACCTTCTCTTTTAATGACTGCAGCACTCGGGGAACCGTGACCAGAACTGAAACGCGTTCACGGCGGATGGTTCGAATCACGTCGGAGGGCTTAAGGGTTTCTTGAAAAACGATGGTGCCTCCTAATAACGGCGGAAGAAACATTCCAAGAAATTGCCCGAAGACGTGGCTCAGTGGCAGCAAGTTCAGGAAACGCAGAGGATGAACGAGGCGTTCGTACTTGAGGTAGTTGCGAATCTCAGCCTCAAGGGGCGCGAGATTGGCCAGGACGTTGCCGTGCGAGATGACAACACCTTTGGGGTCGGCTGTAGTGCCGGAGGTGAAGACTATTTCCAGAATGTCTGTGGGAGCCAGTTCGGGTGCGAACGGAGAAGATGATTGTGGGGTGAGGGCTTCAGACAAATCTTCGAGTGCGAGCGTGGGAATCGAGCGCTGGACATGTGCATGCGATGCAACCAGAAGTTTGGCGCTGACCTGCTGGTGAACGCGGAGGAAGAAATCGGGCGTGGCGATGTCATCGAGTGGGACGACGACGACCCCGCGAAGTACGCATCCCCAGAAAACTGCGACCCATTCGGCGGAATTCGGTCCCCAGAGGAAAACGCGGTCGCCCCTGCCGATGCCGCGCGCATCGAGTTCGCGGGAAAAGCGAAAAGCGGCTTCTGCGACCTGCTGGTAGGACCAACGCTCGCTGCGGTATCCGTGGGGCTGAACGTAGGCAGTCTCGTGCGCTTGGCTGAGAAAGTGGGGCAAGTAGTCGGTCAGCGCGCGGAGCTGCATGCCAGAAAGGGTAGCGTATTTGCGGGAGAAGCAGTGGAGCTACGACACCGCCGGTAAGTGTCCGTTACACAGTCACAGGATCTTCTTGCCGAAGGCAGAGAGTGCCAACTCCACTGCCAGGTCGGCGGTTCGGTTGTGTTCGTCGATCACCGGATTTACTTCCACGATCTCGAAACTCAGCATGCGGCCGTGATCGGCGATGATCTCCATGGCCAGGTGGGCCTCGCGGTAGGTAGCGCCGCCACGGACGGGGGTACCGACGCCGGGCGCGTCTTCGGGGTCGATCCAGTCCATATCGAGCGAGACGTGGTAGCCGGCGGTGCCACGTCCGGCCATGCGCAAGGCTTCTTCAATCACGGTACGCATGCCGCGCTCGTCGATGTCGCGCATGGTGAAGACCCCGATGCCGGCACGGCGAACGTTTTCCTTTTCGATGGCGTCGATGTCACGAACTCCCACCAGAACACAGTTCTCCGGCTTCACTTTGGGAGAGAAGTTCAGGATATTGGCCAGTTCGGGCGGGCCGAGACCCATGATCGCCGCCAACGGCATGCCATGTACGTTGCCACTGGGAGAGCTGTCAGGAGTGTTGATGTCGGTGTGCGCGTCGATCCAGATGAGACCGATTTTCTGGTTTTGCTTGCGATAGAATTCCGCCACGCCGGCCACGCTGCCGACAGCCATAGAATGATCGCCACCAAGCGAGAGCGGGATCTTTCCGGCTTCGAGAGTTTTCAGGACTAGCTCGGCGTGCTTGGTGCAAGTGGCGGTGATTTCCTTCAGATATTTGGCGTGAGGGTCGCCTTCTTTTTTCTGCTCGGGGATGGCAACGGCCACGTTGCCGCCGTCTTCCACGATGTGGCCAAGAGCTTCTAAACGGGCCTCAAGACCGGCGACACGAACCGCGGATGGGCCCATGTCAACTCCGCGCCGGGACTGGCCTAGGTCTAGCGGGACGCCGATGACACGGATTTTCTTGGGAGTGATATTGGAAGAGGATGCAGTCGTGGTTGTCATAAGTTCAAAGGCTTAACCACATAGGACACGGAGAAACACAGAGGTTGACTTGTTTGATCGCATGAACTGTGTTCCTCTGTGCCCCCCTGTGGTTAGCGGTTACGGATAAAGTCTATGCAACATGCGCGGGAACGGGATTGTCTCTCTTACGTGCTCGAGGCCACAGATCCAGGCCACGGCGCGCTCGATTCCCATGCCAAAGCCGGAGTGCGGCACGCTTCCAAACTTGCGTAAATCCAGATACCACTTAAAAGCTTCTTCCGGCAGGCCATGCTCGTGAATGCGTTTTATCAGCAGATCGTAGGACGCCATACGCTGAGAGCCGCCGATGATTTCGCCGTAGCCTTCGGGGGCGAGCACATCCACGCACAGGGCCAACTCTGGCCTCTGAGGGTCAGGCTCCATGTAGAACGCCTTCACTTTGGCTGGATAACGATGGACCATCACCGGCCGATCGAATTGCGAAGAGATGTAGGTTTCGTCGGGTGAACCGAGGTCTCCGCCCCACTCGAATTTGTTTTCCAAAGCACCCTTGGCATGGGCTTCTTGCAACATTTTGACCGCTTCATCGTAGGTGATGCGCGGAAACGGGATTTCTATCTTCTCTAATTTCGAAATGTCGCGGCCGACGACGGTCAGGTCGGCGCGGCGTTTCTCCAGGCAGCGCTTTACCAGGAAACTAAGTAGTCGCTCGGCCAGATCCATGATGTCATTGAGTTCGGCGAAGGCGACCTCGGGCTCGACCATCCAAAATTCGGTGAGGTGGCGGCGAGTTTTGGATTTCTCGGCGCGAAAGGTGGGTCCGAAGGAATACACCTTGCCCAGCGCCGCTGCGGTCGCTTCGATATAAAGCTGGCCGGATTGAGTGAGAAAAGCTTCTTCATCAAAATAATCGACCGGGAACAGGGTGCTGGTGCCTTCGCAGGCTGCGGGCGTGAGAATCGGCGGATCGGTGAGGGTGAAGCCCTGATCGTCGAAAAAGTCGCGGGCAGCTTTAATGATCTCGGCACGCACTCGCAATATGGCGGCCTGGCGCGGCGTGCGCACCCAGAGATGGCGATGCTCCATCAGAAAATCGACACCGTGCTCTTTCAGCGAAATGGGATAGGGGTCAGTTTCCGAAACTCGCTGGACTACCTGCACGTTTAGGACGTCCAACTCGAATCCGCCGGGCGCACGTTTGTCGGCGCGGGGCTTGCCTTCGACAATCACACTCGATTCTTGGGTGAGGCCCTTCACCGCATCGAATACTTCGGAAGGGACAGCGTTCTTTGGAACCACTCCCTGAATGACGCCTGAGCCGTCGCGGAATTGCGGGAAAAGAAGCTTGCCGCTTTCACGCAGGTTATAGAGCCAGCCGCGGATGGTGACCGTCTGGCCTTCGTGTTTGCCGATTTCAGCGATAGTAGTAACGGGTGATGACATAGGATCGAACTCATTTAGCGCCGAGAGCGCCATGAAAAGAAAATATTCTTAACCTGCCATGCGCTAAATCTCTTCCAGCTCCTTAAACGCTCCGGCCATTCTTTCGACTGGGTTGATTTTTTCTTCGCCTTCGATCTCCAGCAGCAATGGCGGCTGGTGCGGCGCAGCTCGCAGCAGTTCCATGGTCGGCTTCCAATCGATGGACCCGTCGCCCGGCCACAGATGCGAGTCGCGGTCGCGGGCATTGTCGTGAACATGGGTCGAGCGAATGTGATTCTTCAAAGTTTCAAAGGCCTGGGGTACATCGCTCATTAGATGAGCATGGCCGCAGTCAAAGCATATGCCCACATCTTCAAAGTGCGCTGAACGAATGAACTCTACCAGCTTCTCCGGCGTGCTGAGTTCGTTGGGAATGTTTTCGATAAGGATGTTCACTCCCAATGGTTTGGCGAACGCGCGCAGATGTTCGACTGAGGTCATGGCCGCGTCGAACTTGCGGTCGTCAAACGATTCGCCGGCAATTCCGATATGCTGCACCAGAAAGCGGAAGGGGATCTGCTCGGCAAGTTCGAGCGCACGTTTGATCTCGTCCATGGCCTCGACCCGGGCCGCGCGGTCGAGGGCAGCGATGTTGAGGGGCGGTGATCCGGCGCGTCCCCATTCGTAGTCGGAATAAAGCGGCGCGTGCACCGAATTCAACGGAATGGTGGTGCTGCGAAACCAATCTGCGATTTCGCGCACGTGCTGCTTGCGGTTGGCATAATCGAGATGCTGGCGTGCGGCAAAAATCTCAATCGACTGCGCCCCGCCCCGTACCAAGCCGTCGAGCAGCCCCGGGTGAAGCCGTTCTTTGACGTGAATAAATGTAGAAATTGCTCTCAACATTTAATATCCAACCGGCCTTCCGTTATGTCTCCCGTCGCTCGCGCCTAAACGTTCGCCACTCGAGAGATCAATCGCGATGCATTCACCATCGCTCCAATAAGGCGTCCATTCTCCCTTTATTGTCTCGCCGATCTCGATTTTATGCCCCATCTGCTTCAGTGACTTTATCGCATCCGGAGAAAACCACTGCTCTACGCTCACCTGGTCGGGCAACCACTGATGGTGAAAGCGCGGCGTGTTCACCGCCTCCTGAATGTTCATACCATAATCCACCACCGCCATCAGGATATTCGCAATGGTAGTGGGAATGCGTGCTCCGCCGGGCGAGCCCAGCACCAGGAATAGTTTGCCATCCTTGAGCACAATCGTCGGAGTCATTGAGGACAATGGACGCTTGCCGGGGCCGATAGAATTCGCCGATCCCTGGACTAGCCCGTACAGATTCGGCACGCCCGGCTTGGCGGCAAAGTCATCCATTTCGTCATTCAGCAGGAAGCCCAGATTTCCAGCCGTGACGCGCGACCCGAAACTGTCATTCAAGGTTGTAGTCACGGAAACGGCATTGCCTTCAGAGTCGACGACCGAGTAATGGGTGGTGTGGTCAGGCTCGCGGACTGCCATCGGTTGAAGGTTCTGCCGGGCGTACTGCTCGAGTTCGCTGAAGATGGCCGGACGCTTCAGGTCCTTACTCGGAGTAGCGTGCGCGGGATCAATGGATTCGCGCCATGCAGCGCCGTACTTTTTGTCGATGAGCTGGGCCACTGGAATGCGCGAAAAATCCGGGTCTCCCATGAACTCTGATTTGTCGAAGTACGCACGGCGGAAGGCTTCGACGGTCAGTTGGATGGATTGTGAAGAGCGATTACCCAGCTTCGCCAGATCGTAACCTTCAAGAATGTTGAGTATCTCGATTAGTGCGGTGCCGCCCGCGGACGGCGGCGGTGCGCTGATGATGTCGTATCCGCGATACCTGCCACGGACCGATTCACGTTCCTTCACTTCATACTTATCAAGATCTTCGGCAGTGAGGAGTCCTCCGCCATTTTGTATGAAGGTGGCCAGTTCGCGCGCCATGGCGCCGTGATAGAAATCATCGGGATCAGCTGCGATTCGCTCCAAGGTACGGGCCAATTCCGGTTGGCGAAAAATCTCTTCCTGCTCGTAGTATTTGCCATCACGCTGAAAGATGCGGCGAGAATCGGGAAAAGTCGCCAAACTCTCTTCGGCTCGCAGATCGTGAGCGTCCTCCCAGGCAAGCGCAAAACCTTCGCGAGCGAGTTTGATAGCCGGAGCGATCACTTGTTTCAGTGTCAGCTTGCCGTATTTCTTCTCGGCGTAAACCATGCCGGCAACTGATCCTGGCACACCAATTGCTTTGTAACCCACTACGCTGGCGTCTTCGATAACTTTGCCCTGGGGGTCCAGATACATGTTGGCTGTGGCCGCGGCAGGCGCTTTTTCGCGATAGTCGATGAAGTGGGTGGCGCCGTCTGCCATGCGGATCAGCATGAACCCGCCGCCGCCCAGATTGCCTGCTTCAGGATGCACCACGGCGAGCGCGAAACCGGTAGCTACCGCTGCGTCTACGGCGTTTCCTCCGGCTTGCATGATGTCTACACCGGCTCTTGAAGCTAGTTCGTGAACGCTGGCCACAATCGCGTGACGCGCATGTACGGGACGGACGGACGAACCTTGCAACCCCGAAGCACAACTCAGAAGCGCCGCCAAAAGCAGCAAAATCAGTCGGTTACGAGAGTGGCGCATGGAGGTCAGGGTTGTGTGAAGCCTCTTGAGGCTAGCCTAGCTGGCGAGAGGGAGTCAAATCAGTGGAAAGCTACTACGAGAGTGAAAAACTGAACCACAGAGGAGCACGGAGACAGTCCAAGATTGCGAATCTTATTTTGTTTTAAGGCTGGGCTTGGGTTTGGTCTTTCTTTTGGGCTTGCTGGCTACCATTTCGTAGGACTCGCGGATCAGTTCTCGCAGTTCAGAGTCGGGCAGGAGATTTAACCGCTCGATCAATACCCATTTGTATCGTCCAACGTAAGGGGCAGGCCCGATTCCCTCCTGCTCACAAAGTTCCGCAAACATCTCCGGGCTGCACTTGAAACACAGGCTCTGCGGCACCGATCCCAGACTCACGACAGTGAAGATCTTCCCTGCCACCTTAAAACACAGGTCCTCGCCCCATTGCAGGTTTTCCGTTGCCTGAGGGAAAGAGAGACAATACTTGCGAATCGAATCAAGATTCATAAGAACGCGGAATCCGATGAAGGATGGAAAGAATCCAAATCCCCTTAAGGAGATTGAAATGGAAACCAAACAGCTTGGCAACTCCAATTTGCAGATTACGACAGTGGGTTATGGGGCCTGGGCCATCGGAGGCTCCGGGTGGCAGTTCGCCTGGGGAGCGCAGAACGATGAAGACTCGATTGCGGCAATTCACCGGGCGCTGGAAATGGGTGTCAACTGGATTGACACGGCCGCTATTTATGGCGTGGGACATTCGGAAGATGTGGTCGGTCATGCACTGAAAAGCTGGCCCGGTGCGAAGCCATATATTTTCACCAAGTGTGGGCTGGTCGCAGATGCGAAGGGAAACGTCACTAAGAATCTGGATGGCGGCTCGATCCGGCAGGAAGTGGAAGCTAGCCTGCGGCGCCTGGGAGTGGACGTGATTGATCTGTATCAGATTCACTGGCCGCCCGAGCCCGACTCGCCGAAACTGGAGGAAGGCTGGTCAACCCTGGCCGATCTAAAGCGTGAAGGCAAGGTGCGCTGGATTGGAGTCTCGAACTTCAACGTCAAACAGTTGCGCCGGGCAAAGGCGATTGCGCCGGTCACTTCACTTCAGCCGCCCTACTCGTTGGTTCACCGTGGAGTGGAGGAGGACATACTGCCCTACTGTCTACGAGAGGGGATTGGAGTGATTGTTTATTCTCCGATGGCTTCGGGCCTGCTGACAGGGGCGATGACGGCGGAGCGCGCAGCCAAATTGCCGAAGGATGACTGGCGCAAAAGTGATCCTGAGTTCAATGAGCCGAAACTTTCGCGCAATCTTGCGCTGGTGGAGCGGTTGAAAGAGATCGGAAAGCGTCATGGGCGATCGCCGGGAGAAGTGGCGATTGCCTGGACGTTGCGGAATCCGGCGGTAACGGGGGCGATCGTAGGGGCGCGAAATGCCCGTCAGACAGATGGCGTGATGCGTGCGGGGGAGTTGCGGTTGAGTGATAAGGAAGTGAATGAGATTGAGGAGTGGAGTGAAGAGAGTGCGGCGTGAGCTTTCTCAATAAAGTCAAGCGCTGAACCACAGAGGGCACAGAGGCGCCGAGAAATTCTTTGTCACTAGTTTTTCGGCGAACCCTGCGACCTCGGCGGTGAGAAATTCTTTCTTCAAGTGCTTTTCATCAGCGTGGCTTTGCTGTAAGCGACGCGGAAACCCAGGCGTTCGGCATTACGCATCGAGGTTGTGCCTCCCAGAGTAACGATGACGGCGTACTCACAGCCGGCCTTCTGTGCTGCCGCCATGCGATGCTGCAACAGCGCCGTTTGCAGGCCGCGACGGCGGAACTCGGGCAGGGTTCCCGCCCCGAACAGGGCTAAGATGCGACGTTCCGGGATGATGAGGCCGGCGCCGCATGCTACGGTTGCACCGTCGACCTCGGCGACGTAGAGAACTGCTCCCTCCGCCTGGTAAATCGGGGCGATCATTTCCGCAAAGCCTTCGGGTTCACCGCCGTCAGGGAAGAAACTGCGAACCACGATGACCGAGAAGACATCGGCTTCGTTCGCATGGCCTTGGCGGATGGTCACTCCGGCGGGGGCAGGTTGATTTTGTTCTCCGTCGTTTGCGTGCAACCGCCGAAAAAGAACGTTGTTTAGTTCTGCCATTACATAGCCGCGCTGTTTGAGCATTTCGGACAGCGACGGATCAGTGAGCGGACAGACATCGATCTGTGAAGGCGCCGCATGCGAGCGATAGAATTGCTCCATGCGGTCGAGTTCGGCAGCTGTGGCTGATCCGTCGAAACCCATGCCGACGGTGCGGCCGATGGGGGAATTGAGTCCGGCAAAAATCATGTGACCGCCGCAGATGGGTTCGACGGCTGCGCCGATCTCGGGTTTGAGTTTTTGATACAGGCGAGCGTAATGCACTTGCGGCATCTCCTCCGCCGACTCCAGCCGGCGGGCGAGCGCTTGGTCCACGAAGTCCATGGGAATGTCCTCTCTAGAATTTGTTGTTTGCGTGGGTTCAGGGGCGCACACTTCGGCGCCGGGTTACGAACCAGGAAGCGATGGACTAGCGGACGGCAGTCATAGGCAGCAGTTCAAAGTTATCTTGGCGAAACGCAAAAGTCAAAAGCTCTAAAACCACAGAGGGCACAGGGGCCACAGAGGTTTCTCTGCGACCTCGGTGGTGAAGAGGTTTCCTAAACCTGTTCTTTGGCTTCGCCGAGCGTTACTTGGACATCCATTTTTTTCTTGCCGCGGAAGATGGTGACGCGAACCACGTCGCCGGCGCGGTGTTTGTTCATCATCTGAGCGAGGTTCTGCTGGTCTTCAACCTTCTCGCCATCGATGGCGACAATGAGATCGCCGCCGATCATGATGGGCACGTTGCCAAGATAGGCGCGCTCGTTGCCACCATGCAGGCCAGCGCGGTCGGCGGCGCCTCCGGCAACGACCTGAACGATCAATAAGCCGTAATCGGCTGCAAGGCTCAATTGATCGGCAAGATCGGCGTTAATGGGAATGGTACGCACGCCCAGTGCTGGACGCCGCACCCGGCCCAAGGTGACTAGGTCATTGAGAACAGCCTTGGCGGTGTTAATGGGGATGGCAAACCCGATACCGGCGCTTTGGCCGGAGTTGGAGGCGATGAGCGTGTTAATCCCGATGACCTCGCCGCGCAGGTTCAGCAGTGGGCCTCCGGAATTGCCGGGATTGATGGCGGCGTCAGTTTGAATGGCTTCGTCGATGGCAGTGCCATCAGGTTCCTGCACCGAACGGATGGAGCTGACGATTCCGCGGGTCAAGGTCCCAGCAAGACCGAAGGGGTTGCCGATAGCGTACACTTTCTGGCCGACCTGCAGGTGAGTGGAGTCACCGAGGGTCATGGGCTGCAAGTCCGGCGCCTTGATCAGCAACACGGCGAGATCGTGTGAGCGGTCGGTGCCCACGATGGTCGCCTTGTAGGATTTGCGGTTGTGAAGCACGACTTCGACCTGGCGAGCTTCAGCGACCACGTGGTAGTTCGTGAGAACATGCCCGGCTTTGTCGATGATGAAACCGGAGCCCTGGCCTTCTTCCGGAACCAGGCCGTAGAAGAAATCAAAAGTCACGGCACGGGATTTAACGTTTACGACCGAGGCAATGTTCTTGCGATAAACCTCAATGTTGTTTTGTTCTTCGGCGTCGAATGGATTGTCGTTGGAGCTATTGCTGGCAGCTTCGGTGATTTCGAGCTTGACAGGACGGCTGATCCAACTGGACAAGCTTTCCTGAGCTGGGCGATAGGTAGTGAAATAGAAAAACGCACCCGCGAAAAAGCAAGCAAAAATGAGTGGACGCAACAGTCTCATAGAGTCAAGAAAACCTTATCCAGGATTTGCACGGATCTTCTTTTATTGTAAATTCTTTCCGGGTCGGTGGGCGCGGGTCGCGACTCATTCGGCCTCGGTTCGTAGCTTGGGGTATAGCGCGTTGACTTTGGCTTTGGTTTCATCGAGCGAGCCGGAGTTGTCTATGACGTAATCGGCGGCTTTGATCTTTTCTTCATCCGGGAACTGGGCAGCCATTCGCCGTGCTACTTCCAGGCGCGCCGTTTCCAGATTTACGTTTGTACGCGCGGCCAAGCGTTCGACGCGTTGATCGGGACGGCACGTCACCACCAACAGGCGGTCAAAGTGATTTGCCGCACCGGCCTCGAGAATCAGAGCAGCTTCCACGATGGCGATAGCTTTGGGATCACGGTGACTGATTGACTCCATCCATTCGTCTTGCTTTTTAACTACGGCAGGATGAACAATTTTGTTCAACTCCTGAATGCGCGAAGGCTTGTTTCCGCCACCGAAGGCAGCCTCGGCCAGGCTGGCCCGGTTGACGGTGTTGTCGGGATTCAGGATTCCGGATCCAAAAGCGCGGACAACCTCCTGATAGACAGCTTCGCCGGGCAGCATGAGTTGGTGCGAGACGGTATCGGCTTGGATCAGATGTGCACCCAGCGCAACTAACATTTCGCCGACTACCGATTTGCCGGCCGCAATGCCACCGGTGAGTCCGAGTTTCAGCACTTGGGCTCCGTCGAGATCAAAAGCTTGAAACGCAAAGGATGCGCGGAGAGCGCGGAGAAAATCAAGTAACTACAAAGGACACAAACGTACACAAGGTTAGCGAACATGGGGCTCGAGTACGCCTCGCCGCAGCTTGGCGGCGCGCACTGTATTGGCCATGAGCATGGCGATGGTCAGTGGGCCTACACCACCGGGAACCGGAGTGATAGCGCCCGCGACTTCCGTTACTTCGGGATGAACATCTCCGACCAGAACGGAGCCCTTGGCACGAAAGGTTTCTTCCCGCTTGGCATTGCCGGCGAAGATACGCTCGAACTCGCCGTGATCGGTCACTTTGTTCATACCGACATCGATGACGGTGGCGCCCGGTTTTACGAAGTCGCGGGTAATCATTCCAGCGCGGCCAATGGCAGCAACCAGAATGTCGGCGCGACGGCAGACGGCGGGAAGATCATGGGTCTTCGAATGGCAAACCGTAACCGTAGCATTCGCGTTGATCAGCAACATGGCAACGGGCTTGCCCACAATGTCACTGCGTCCGACAACAACTGCTTCCCTGCCCGCCATCGGGATATGGCTGCGATTCAGGATTTCGATTATGCCCGCAGGGGTGCACGGCACCAGGCCGGGTCTTTGTGTGGAAAGAAAACCGACGTTCATGGGGTGGAAGCCGTCAACATCTTTGGCTGGATCCAGCGACATCAGAATCTTTTTCGAATCGACGTGGGTCGGTAACGGGAGCTGCACCAGAATGCCATCGATTTCATCGCGCCGGTTCAAGTCGGCGATCAGGTCGAGGAGTTGGACGGTAGAAACATTCTCCGAGGGCGTGTGCTGTTCGCTGTAGATGCCAACTTCTTGGGAACTTTTGACTTTGCCGCGGACATAGATTTCCGACGCCGGGTTGTGCCCAACAAGAACGACGGCAAGACCGGGGCGGACTCCGGCGGCCATCATCTTCTTCACCTCGGAAGCGACTTCAGCGCGTATGGCGCTTGCGATTTTATTGCCGTCGAGAATAGTGGCAGCCATGGGATTCCGGTAGTTGATGACCGTCGAAAATTGTATTACGAACGCTCGTGATAAAACGGGAACTCGTCCGTGCCGGCCTGGTGTACCTTTGATTCGGCGAATTCCCTCACCCGATCAAGCGCAGCCTGCAATTCCTCCAGCGACCTCTGTTTCTGGTGCTCGTCTGCCTTCGCCGGCACTGGTATGCAACGGCTCACCCGCATCAGTCCACGAGAAAAGGGCTTGGGGATCATCAGTTTGTCCCATGTGTTGAGTACCCAGGCGTCGGTGAGAGCGATGTGGAAGACCACCATGGGCACGGAGGTTGAGGCTGCCAAGGACACTGGGCCCGGCTTCACCACGAATCGTGGTCCACGTGGGCCATCCAGGGTGAACGCCGCGATCCAGCCTTGCTCGAGCGCGCGACGCATTCCGAGCAACGCACGGACTGCGAAGCGGCTGCTTGAGCCACGAACCTTGACGAACCCGAATCGTTGCATGATGCGGCCGGTGTATTCACCATCAAAACTGTCGCTGCTCATTACGCGTATCTTGAGGTTGCGCCACAGATACATCGCCGGAATCATGCAGGTATGCCAGAAGGAATACACGAACGGGCGGGCGTCGAGCGAGCCCGGTGAGCCATCTTCCCATGAGATGGCAATCTTTACGGTAGACCCGATGATGCGAATCACCAGAAAGCCCGTCCACTCGATCAGCCACAGCACAAATCGTTGCCAGCGGGTGAATTGCTGGAAGGAGGCTGCGTCTTCGAGTACCGGAGTTGTGGCGGCTGCGCTCACCATCGATATTGTACGTTGCCTGGCAGAAGGCTTATAGAGTATGCAAGTAGGCCAGCAGATCAGTGATCTGCTGCTGGTCGAGCACTTGGCCGTAGGCAGGCATCTTGTCGCGTCCGAAATGAATAACGTCCGACACGCGATCATCATTGGCAGGCATGCCGCTTTCAGGCAGATATTGGCGCTTGAAAATGCCTTTCATACTGGGACCCTGGCGTCCACGAGACGAGTAGGGGGCGTGGCAGCGGTCGCAGTAATTGTCGTAGATACGGCGACCTGTAGCCTGTTGCGGATTGAGGCCGAGTTCGGCGTCACTCTTGCGGCGCTCGACATCGCAGCCGGCGAGAGCCGTGATGAAGACGACGGCTAGTAGAAGCAATTTCAAATTGCAGATTCCGGACTTCAGAATGTGACCCCGTGGCCTGGCGTCTTGAAATGCAGCGACCTCGGCGCGGAAGTACAATACTAGAGCAAAACTTATGTCAGTTGTGGCCAAACGAATTTACGAGAAGGCTGCGCTTACAGATGGAAAGCGGGTGCTGGTGGATCGTCTGTGGCCACGAGGACTGAGCAAGCGCCGGGCTGCGCTGGACGCGTGGTTGCGCGATTTGGCGCCTTCGGATGCTTTGCGCAAGTGGTTCCATGCCAGCCCGGGCGCATGGGGCATTTTTCGTAAAAGGTATCTCAAAGAGTTGGCGCAGCCTGAAGCAATAGAAGCGTTGACAGAGCTTTATCGGCTGGCGCACGGCCGGAAGAAGCTCACGTTGCTGTTCGCTTCACGAGACACCGAGCGGAATAACGCGGTTGTCCTTAAAGACCTGATCAATGGAATGCGCAAGCCGCCGACCGGCACCGGCCCGGCGGGAGCACGGACAGCGAGTGTGCGGCAGGCGAAGAGGATGCCGAGATCGTAGTGCTACCCCCACGCCAAAAAACCAGCCAAGTGTAGAATCGGCGTCATGCGTCCGGTCTTCGAATGGAACATCGGCAGCCGCTCAATTCAGTTGGGCAAGCGCACATTGATCATGGGCGTGGTTAATGTAACTCCGGATTCGTTTTCCGACGGAGGGCTATACCGGGACTGCGATCACGCAGTAGATCATGCGCTGCGATTATTGGATGAGGGTGCGGACATCATTGACGTAGGGGGCGAGTCCACGCGGCCGGGCGCGATGGTTCAAATCGCGACCGATCCGGCTCCTGCAACATCGTCATCCGAAAACCAGCCGATCAGCGAAAAAGAAGAGTTGGAGCGAGTGATTCCGGTGATCACGGCGCTGAAGCAGAAGCGTCCTGAGATTGTGATTTCGATAGACACCTACAAGGCGGCGGTGGCGCGGGCGGCGGTGGAATCCGGAGCCGAGATTGTCAACGACGTGAGCGGGTTCCGCTGGGACAAGCAGATGGTCAAAACACTTTCGGCGCTGAAGTGCGGCACGGTCATGATGCACATGCGCGGGCGGCCGGAAGAGTGGCGCAATCTGCCGGCGGTTTCAGACATCGTGATGTTGGTGAAGCGGGAATTACGCGACTGGGTGGATGTGGCGCTGATGGCGGGAGTGAAACGCGAGCGGATCGTGCTCGACCCCGGGTTCGGATTCGGCAAGAGTTTTGAGCAAAATTATCCGCTACTCAAGCGCTTGGATGAGTTGCACGGGCTGCGTTATCCCTTGCTGGTTGGCGTGTCGCGGAAGTCGTTCATTGGGCGGGCGTTGGCGAGGAATGGAAAAGACGCGACTTTGGAAGAACGCCGGCTGGGGACAGCCGCGACCGAGACCGCTGTTATTTTGAAAGGCGCGCACATCGTTCGCACTCACGATGTGCGGGCGTGCACCGACGCAGTGCGGATCGCGGACATCGTGGTGAGCTAGAGCGCTAGCTTCCGAGATCCTCCACTACCAGAAAAGGAACGTTGGTCTGGATTTTCTGCTCGAAGGGGTGTATGGAATCCTTTTGTAAGGAGAATGAGAGGACGCCGTTTTGCACCACTGCATCGGTGGCATTGGGATAGCGGACGGTCGCATCCGGCTTGTAGAGAGTAACTTCTGCCATTTTGCCTCCTATGAAAGTGTCTTACGGGATGTGACCCGAAAGCGGGATTCTCCACTGCTATAATCAAGAATTACGCTTATGAAAAGCAAGCGACTGATCCGCTCGACTACGGTGCTTTGCGTCCGCAGAAACGGCAGTGTGGTTCTGGCCGGAGACGGACAGGTGACTTTGGGGGAAGCGGTCATCAAGCACACGGCGAAGAAAATCCGGCGGCTGTACCAGGACAAGATTCTCGCCGGATTTGCCGGTTCGACCGCGGATGCCTTCACGCTGTTCAGCCGGTTTGAAGCCAAACTGGAGCAGTATCACGGAAACCTGGGCCGCGGGGCGGTGGAACTGGCCAAGGATTGGCGGACGGACAAGTTTCTGCGGCATCTGGAGGCGTTGTTGTTAGTGTCCGATAAAGAGCAGACTTTCCTGCTGAGCGGTCAGGGTGACGTGATTGAGCCCGACGGTGGAATTGCGGCGATTGGCAGTGGCGGCCCATATGCGCAGGCTGCGGCTCAGGCATTGGCCGAACATACCCAGCTTTCAGCCCGCCAGATTGCCGAAGAAGCTTTGAAGATTGCGGGCAAGATGTGCATCTATACCAATGACAAGGTAACGGTCGAAGAGTTGTAAGAACTGCCGAGCTCCGCTCGGCTGGACGGGGCGAGGGCGCCCGTCCCCACACGAGCATTTATGGCAATTTATTTACCTGGAACTGTCGAAGAAGAGCAGATCTCATTGGACGAACTCACGCCGCGCGAAATCGTGGCTGCGCTGGACAAGCACGTAATCGGACAGAACGATGCCAAGCGCGCGGTGGCGATCGCGCTGCGCAATCGGATGCGGCGGCAGAAGCTGACACCCGAACTGGCCGAAGAAGTCATCCCCAAGAACATCATCATGATCGGGCCGACCGGCGTGGGCAAGACAGAGATTGCCCGCCGACTGGCGAAACTTGCGAATTCGCCATTCTTGAAAGTTGAGGCCTCGAAGTTCACAGAAGTTGGGTATGTGGGACGCGATGTAGAGTCGATGATCCGCGATCTGGTGGAGATTGCGATCGAAATGGTGCGCGAGGAGAAGCTGGAAGACGTAACCGACAAGGCGGAACTCAATGCCGAGGAGCGGTTGCTCGACATCTTGTTGCCGCCGATTGCGCCGCCCCGGCAGGAAACCTCGCCGGCTGGGTTTGTGCTGGAGGGAACGACATCGGCGGGAGACTCGCAGTCGCGGACGCGGGAAAAACTGCGTCAACAGTTGCGCGAGGGCAAACTGGACGAGCGCATGGTGGAGATTGACGTGCGTGAGCGCAATTTCCCTTCGTTCGAAATCATCTCCAACCAGGGTGTGGAGGAGATGGACGTCAACATCAAAGACATGTTGCCTAACATCTTCGGCCAGCGCACCAAAAAGCGGAAGATGAAAGTGAATGAAGCGCTGGAGTATCTGATCCAGGAAGAAGAGCAGCGGCTGATTGACATGGACCAGGTTACGCGCACAGCGATTGATCGCGTGGAAGACTCAGGCATCATTTTTCTGGACGAGATCGACAAGATTGCGGGGCGCGAAAGCGGCCATGGTCCGGATGTTTCGCGCGAAGGCGTGCAGCGCGACATTCTCCCCATTGTGGAGGGGACGACGGTCAACACTCGCTACGGCATGGTGCGCACCGACCATATTTTGTTTGTTGCGGCGGGTGCATTCCATGTTTCGAAGCCGAGCGATCTGATTCCGGAACTTCAGGGTCGGTTTCCCATCCGAGTCGAGTTGCAGTCGCTGACCATGGCTGACTTCATTCGCATCCTGACGGAACCCAAATCGTCGCTGGTAAAGCAATACACCGCGCTGCTCGAGACCGAGGGCGTCAAACTGGAGTTCACCACCGATTCACTGGAAGAAATTGCCCGCTTTGCCTTCCGAGTGAATGAGGGCACGGAAAATATCGGCGCTCGCCGCCTGCATACGATCATGGAGCGGGTGCTCGACCAGATCAGCTTCGACGCGCCGGACAAAAAGGGCGAGCATGTCAAGATCGATGCGGATTATGTGCGTCACATGCTGGCGGATATTGTGAAGGACCAAGATTTGAGCCGGTACATCCTGTAGACCTCCTAACTTGACCTGGAATCAAGTGCTGAGACTCGCGCGCCATCCCGGCTGGCTGTGCATCTTGTCGATTTTAGGCTTGACTGCCTGCGGTGTTCCCGGTATTCCGCGTTCGCCGTCACTGAATTTGCCCCAACCGGTCACGGATCTACAGGCCATCCGTAAAGGAGATCGCGTTTACCTATCCTGGACTGCCCCGACAAGGACCACAGATTCTCTGGCGGTCCGTCACCCTGGGCCTACGCGGGTATGTCGCAGCGTTAATGCGGTAATGACCGACTGCGGAGCCGCAGTGGGAGAAGTAGCTGCTTCCGGACCCCGGAAGAAAGACGAATCGGCGGTCAAGCAGCGTTATGCTGATACTTTGCCCGCGACAGTGCTAAGTGATAGTCCCTCGGCAGAGGTTTTCTATGCCATCTCCGTACTGAATGAAAACGGACGCAGCGCCGGGTTGTCAAATGTTGTGACGGTGCCCTCGATGGTGGCTCCGGCACCGCCTTTGGAGTTCCAGGCACAGGTTACGACGGATGGTGTGGTACTAAATTGGAAGGAGACGCAGGCAGGAGGAGCGAAGCACTTCTACCGCGTGTATCGCCGTGCCGAGGGGACGAACACAGACGTGGTAGCGGGCAATGCGCCGTGGGGCACCCTGCAGCTTGTAGACCACAATTTCGAGTGGGAAAAAACTTATTCCTACCGTGCGACGGTCGTCACAGTCATTCACATCGCACAAAAATCTGACAGCGAGTTTGAGAGCGCGGACACTCCTGCGGTGAAGGTCTTTGCCCACGACGTGTTCCCTCCAGCGGTGCCCACGGGTTTGCAGGTGGTATTTTCGGGAGTGGGTCAGCAACCGTTCATCGATCTAATTTGGGCTCCGGATACGGACGCAGATTTGGCCGGATACAACATTTATCGGCACGAAGCGGGGAGTGAAACGCGGAGGATCAATTCCCAGCCGGTGACCACTCCAGCATTTCGCGATACGAATGTCGGGCAGGGACATACGTATTTCTATTCGGTATCGGCGGAGGATGTGCGCGGCAATGAGAGCGCACGGTCGGGGGAGACGAGCGAGGCCGCGCCGTAAGTTAGTTCTTAACCACGGAGTGCACAGAGGTACACAGAGGAATTACTTTTTGACTCGGAGTTGCACCCTGGTGCCTTCTGGAAGTTGGCCATCGAGCAATTCGATTTTGCCATCGCGGACGATGCCGTTAAATTCTTGTTTTTCGGGAGCGGGAGTTGCGCGGGCCGGGTCGCCCCCACCTACACTGCGGCTGCGGCCCATGCCTTTGTCCATGGCGGCGTTGGCGAGTTCGTCGGCTTCCTGATTATGGCCACGGAGGACGTGGCCAATTGAAAACCAGTCGAGTTGAGCGATTAATTCTTTGGCGCGAGCATGCAGGTCTTTCAGCGCCGCGTTCTTGACTTTGTAAATGCCTTTGATCTGCCGGACCAGAAGTTCGGAATCGCTGATAACCTTCAGCGCTTTGTGGCCGTGACTGACGGCATATTCAAGCGCTGCGATCAATCCTTGATACTCAGCGAAATTGTTGGTTTGGTGGCCGAGATATTCGCTGAGTGCTGCGATTTTCTTTCCGGATTGGTCCTGGATAACCACACCGTAACCAGCAGGCCCGGGATTACCGCGCGCACCACCGTCACTGTAGGCGGTTAGATAATGATTGGGAGGACCGCCTCCTCGGGGAGCGAACAGGTTGCTGGTTGCGGACTGTGAGGGCATGGAGAGAGTTTACATCGAAACAAAATCCTAACCACAGAAGACGCAAAGGATCACAAAGGAACCTCAATTTCAGTTCTCAATTTGTGGCAGGTTTCAAATAATGATCGAACCACGCGAGCAGCCGATCCATGACGTCGCGTTGATGGTCCGGCTGCGCAAACGCATGACCTTCGCCGGCATAGATCACTAACTGGGTTGGAACACCAAGCGTTTTCAAGGCGTGCCAGAATTCTCGGGACTGAGGAGCCGGACATTCGCCGTCGTACTGCCCGACCAGGATCAGAGTCGGCGTTTTTGCATTCTTGATAAACGTGATGGGTGCGGTGCGAGCGTAAACGGCGGGATCGTCGTATACCGAAGCGCCGAAATAGGGGATCATCCATTCGTCGATATCGTTTTGACCGTAGTAGCTTTGCCAGTTGGCCAAACCAGCGCCGGAAACGGCGGCCCGGAAACGGTTAGTTTGAGTGACTGCCCACATGGTCATGTATCCACCGTAGCTCCAGCCAGTGATGCCGATGCGGTCATTGTCGACGGGGAACGTCTTCACGACTTCGTCAACACCTGCGAGTATGTCGCGAAAGTCGCCGTAGCCGAAATCTTTGATGTTGGCTTCGGTGAACTTCTCACCTTGTCCGAAACTACCGCGCGGATTGGGATTCAGGATGAAGTATCCGTGCGCGGAAAGTTCCAGCGTGTTGAAGAATGTGTCGGGCCAACCGGTGTGTACGGTACCGGCGGGACCGCCATGGGCGACGACCACCATGGGATAGCGGCGGCTGGGATCGTAGTCTTTAGGATAAACCAGCCAACCTTGAATTTTCATGCCATCGCTTGACCAATGCAGGCTTTTGATCTCACCCCATGGAGGATTGAGAGCGGGATTGCTGTGGGTCAACTGCTTCCACTGTCCTACAGGGCCAGTCCAAATCTCTGGAGGCTGCTTCCAGGAGTGACGAATCACGGCGGAGGTCTGTCCATCGGACGAGAGAGCGATTGAAATAGCAGAGCGGAATTCGTCAGTAGTGATTATTCCCGCCCAGGTCCACAGCGTGGAGACTTTGCCGGTGGCGAGATTGAGGGTGGAAATTCCAGATTCGCCATCGACGTTTTCAGTGAACAGAATATCCGCAGATGTGCGCCAGTAGAGGCTCGAAGCAGACGCAACGATCCCGGGTGTGAGGTTGTGCGCCGGGCCTCCGCTTGCGGATGCGACGAAGATATCGCCGCCAATGAATCCTTCATCGCTCATCAGCCCAGAGATGAAAGCGATGCTCTTGCCGTCGGGCGACCAGCGTGGACAGGCGATCTGGAAATGCGGTTTGTAGATCATTTTCAACCCTGGTGCGGCCAGGGTCAGGGTGTAAAGCTGAGCGACATACCAGTTCGCATCGCCAGCACCGTGGGCGGCGAGAAGGGCAAAGCTCTGGCTGTCTGGCGACCAGTCAAATTCATAGACGTACATATCCGCGGGCGAAAGCTGGATGACCTTGCCGGAAGTCACGTCGACCACAGCGAGGCGTTGCTCGAAGACTTTGTCGGCGATCACTCCGGATTCGGGGGCCATGGCCAGCAACGGGTCCGCTCTGTGAGGGGCATTTTCGGTGAACAGGAAGGCGATCGATTTCCCATCTGGCGACCAGGCAGGATCAGCAAGAGCACCGGTTAGAGTAGTAAGTTTGCGGGCGGACCCATTGCCCATCTGGGCCAGATAGAGCTGCGCTTGCCCGTCGCCTCCAGCGTCGGAAATGAAAACCACTTGCTTGCTGTCCGGCGACCAGGCGACGTGATCTTCGCTGCCAGCGTCTTCGCCGGCTACGGCAGAAATACGGCTTGGTTTGGAGTTGGGGGAGTTCGGATCACCGACATAGATCGCCGAACCGCCGATCGATTCGCCGGCGGCGTTCTCGGCAGGAGCCACCCAGGCGACGCGGTTTCCGTCAGGTGAAATCGCGACTTCCTGAAAGGAGTGGACGCGTGTGGCAGCATGAGCGAAGCCGGCCAGAATCAAAAGGCAGGTCAGCAGTCGTGAATGTAGAAGGCGTTTGGGCATTGGGGTGTCCTTGAATGCGTTCGAATCATCGTCCCATGGCCAGGCGCGTGGCCAGGCGCGGTGGCAGGTTGGCGGCGAGAATGCGGTCCTGCGCCGACTGAAGGCTGTAGGGAACCCGGCAAAAAGTCAAAACACTGGCATCGGTATCGAACAACGCGAAGGCGGCGCGCCAGTCGCCATCGCGCGGCTGTCCAACCGAGCCGGGATTCACCAGATAGCGCAATTCTTTCCTGAGGGGGAACTCGCTGATCTCGCTTTGTCCTACGGTCTTGTAGGCAGGGCGAAAAGCTTCGAGCTGGACATTGTTGGTTTCAAACAGTCCCTGTAGGTGGGTATGGCCGAAAAAGGTGACGCGAGCAGGGGTCATCAGCAGAGGCTCTACTGCGTCACGGACCGTGACCACATAATCATCTTCGTCAATCGGCGAACCATGCACCAATTGAACGCCGGGATTGCCTTCGAGATCCACCGGGCCGTGCGGCATGGCGCGCAGCCAGGCGAGATTGTCCGGGGTGAGTTGGTCGCGGGTCCATTCCGCCGCCAGGGCCGCGACGGGATTGAAATCCTTGAGGTCCATGAGGCCGCATACGGCTTTATCGTGGTTGCCCCGGACAAAGATTGTCCCTAGAGCGCGGGAGCGCGCCATCACCTCGTTGGGACTCGCGCCGTAGCCGACAAGATCCCCCAAGTTCACCACCACATCATAAGCAGGGGCTGCCGCCAGACACGCTTCCAAGGCTTCGAGGTTGCTATGAATGTCGCTTATTAGAAGAATACGCACTCTTCACCGGGCGAATTGGCGATTATAGACCTCTGCGGGATTTTGCACAGCGGGGAAGGCAAACATCAGGCTTCATTGAGCACCGGACACCTGGCCCAGTGTCCGGGAGCGACCTCTAACAGTGGTGGCAGAGCGTACGCACACTGTGGAATGCGTAACTCACAACGCGGCTCAAAAGGACATCCCGCGGGTACGGCGTGCATGGGTGGAACCGTGCCGTCGATGGTTCGCAAAGGTTGAGTGCGGTCGGTTTTCAGAGTAGGCACGGCGCTCAACAGACCGCGAGTATAGGGGTGAGCGGCGGAGCGAAAGATGTCCGGCTTGGAGCCCAGCTCGATCAGGTTACCGACATACATGACGGCCACGCGGTCCGCAACTTGGGAGACGACTGCGAGATCGTGTGAGATGAAAAGCATAGCGAGGCCAAACTTTTGTCGTAGTTCGGAGAGCAATTCGAGGATCTGCGCCTGGATAGTTACGTCGAGGGCAGTAGTAGGCTCGTCCGCAATGAGCAATTGGGGGCGATTCACGATGGCCATCGCAATCATGATGCGTTGGCGCATACCGCCGGAAAGTTGATGTGGATAGTCACGGGCGCGCCGCGCGGCGTTGGGGATGGCTACATCGTGCATGGCTTCAACGGCCCGATTCCAGGCGGCGTTCTTCGTGATCGAAGAATGCGCGCGGACGGCCTCGGCAATCTGGTCGCCGACACGCATGACCGGATTGAGGGCAGTCATGGGTTCCTGGAAGATCATGGCCATGCGCAAGCCGCGAAGGTTGCGCATGTCGTCATCTGGGAGTTGCAGCAAATCGCGAGAGTCGCCGTTTGAAAACAGAATCTCGCCGGTAGCTCGGGCCGCGGGTGGAAGCAGCCGCATCACGGCGAGAGCGGTGAGCGACTTCCCTGAGCCGGATTCGCCTACGATTCCAAGAACTTCGCGGGGAGCGAGGGTGAAGCTGAGATCGCGAACGGCGGTCAGAGATGTTTGGCCTGGACCGGAGAATGAGATGTTCAGATTGCGGACGTTGAGCAGTGGCGGCACGAGGCTATGGTATCAGCGGAGGACGTGTGATCCGTCACTGCCCCAGAATCAGCGGTAGTCCGTTCTTACTATTTCCGATCACGACGACTTTACTATTCGGGCTCTTGGCCAGATTTTCAGTGGCCTCGATGCCCTTCCACTCCAGGAGTTGTGGGCTGATCCCTTGGGCAACAATCTGCTGGAAGTCGCGGATGCCCTGAGCTTCGATGCGCTTGCGCTGGGCTTCCTGAGTTTCTTTCTGTAGTTTGAAGTTCATAGCCAGAGCGTCTTGTTCGGCCTGCTGCTTGGCTTCAATCGAGGACTTCAAAGTCAGAGGTAGCTGAATATCGCGCAGCAGAATGCTTTCCACGAGAATTCCGCGGCCCCCCAGAATTCCCGCCATTTGATCGTGGATTTGCTTGGCCACCATTTCTCGTTCTCCGGTGTACAACGCATTGGCAGTATGGGAAGCGGTAGCTTCGCGGATGGCGGCACGCAGATTAGGCTCAATCAGTACAGTCTCGTAGCCGGGGCCAATTTTCTGGAACACATCCGAAGCCTTTTCCGGATCCAGATGGTAGATCAACGAAGTGTCGAGGTTCATCACCAGGCCTTCACTGGAGGGAACGCTGGCGGATTCTTTGATTTCTTGCGTACGGATGGTCAACTCATTGTTGGTCTTAAAGGGGCTGATCAGATGAATGCCCTCGGGCAGCACTTCGCCGGTTACACGGCCGAACAGGGTAAGCACGCCGACATGGCCTGACTCGACGCGGGTCACCGACGCGAAGAGCAAAATGATCAGCAAGAACGCCGCAACTGCCAACGCGATCATCCTTAAGAACGGGTTTGGATTGACGTCGATGATCCGTCCGCCGGCATTGAAAGTTGGCATGGGTGCACCCCTCAAGAACAGTCTAGTAGAGCGGAGGGGGGCTGCGAAGTGACTTGGCGGGGACATCGCGGCTCTCGCCGTGGTTCGGGGATTACGAACATGGCGGATGAAAAAATCTGCACATTGACAGCGGGGAGAAAGCGTTATATGTTCGCTGCGCACCTGCTACTACCGTGCATCGTTGCGACCCGCGAATGCCCTCCCCATTTCGCCCAGCAGCGGCTCGGCGGCGCTAACTCCTATCCTAAGGACACGATCCTAATGAATCGACGACTCGTGGGATTCTTCACTCCCCATTTTCTAGCCCTGACAGTCTGTTTCGCGATGGCGGTTCCGGCCAGCGCGCAGTTCAAATTGACGCAAATCAGCACCGATACCTTTACGGATGGCGATGCCCAACACGCGACTGAAGTGGAACCGGGCATGTTTGCCTATGGATCGACCATCGTGAGCGCATTTCAGGTGGGCCGCATCTTTGATGGCGGGGCGTCGGACATTGGTTTCGCTACGTCGACGGACGGCGGCAAGACTTGGACGAGCGGTTCCCTTCCGGGTCTGACGGTTAACTATAAGGGCGGAACCTTTTCCGCAGCCAGTGATGCGGCGGTGGCGTATGACGCGGCCCACGGCGTATGGCTGATCTGCATGCTGCCGATCGGAAACGATGATTATGTGGCGGTCAGCCGCTCGACGGATGGAATCAACTGGGGCACACCCATTATGGTGACCAACACCGATTCGGACAAGAACTGGATCGTGTGTGACAACACGAGTAGCAGCAAGTTCTATGGACACTGCTACGCAGAATGGGACAGCCCGGCCGACGGTGACTTGGTATTCATGAGCACGTCCACGGATGGCGGCCAGACCTGGAGTTCGCCAAAGAACACGGCGGACCAACTGTTTGGAATCGGCGGCGTTCCGCTCGTCCAACCGAACGGCAATGTGGTGGTTCCGATTGTAAATTTGGAAACCGGCGGCATGTCGGCTTTCGGTTCGACCAACGGCGGGGCGAGTTGGACTGCATCGGTCAATATCTCCGATGTTGAAGAACATGGCGAGGCAGGTGGCATAAGGAGCGCAGGGTTGACGGCCGCACAAATCGATGGTGCCGGGAACATTTATGTGGTCTGGTCGGACTGCCGGTTCCGGACGAACTGCAACGCCAACGATCTGGTGCTGAGCACTTCCAGCAATGGGACCACGTGGACAACTCCGGCTCGGTTGCCGGCGGTGCCGGTCAACAGCGCGGTTGATCTGTTTATTCCCGGAATAGGGGTTGATCCTGCCACGTCCGGGGCTTCCGCCCACTTGACCGTCACGACCTACGCCTACTCAAACACGAACTGTACCTTCTCGACCTGCCGGCTCTACGTTGGGTTTACGACATCCAAAGACGGTGGCAAGACCTGGACGGCCGGGAAAGTCTTGGCTGGACCGATGAGCCTGAGTTGGTTGCCCAATACTTTCTCCGGGTACATGGTGGCGGACTATCTGAGTGTTGCGTATGCGAACGGCAATCCGTTTGGGGTTTTTGCCGTGGCCACGGCGATGTCAGGTGGAAAGTTTAATCAAGGGATGTACACGACCACCGCGCCATTGCTGGTTGCGGACAATGAAACTACGTATAGTTCGGCGGCCGACAAGCCGATACCCGGGGTAAAGGGCGACAAAGGACCGCGGAAGTTCTACGACGACGATGGCGAATATCCCATCCCGCCCAAAAAGAACGCTGCACGAAGATCGAGCAAGAAATAGGAACTGCTCATGCATGGGAGAAACTTTGGTTTTCGTCAGGCAGCTGTTGTAGTGCTCTTCATTTCCGCGTTGGCTGCGACCGCCGCGGGTCAAAAGCTGAAGAAACTCAGCGCTGACCCGTTTACCAATACTGAGAGCCAGCACGCGACGGAAGTCGAGCCGGACACTTTTGCGTTCGGATCCACCATGGTGAGCGCATTCCAGACCGGGCGCATCTACGACGGAGGCTGCTCCGACATAGGTTTCGCGACTTCGACCGACGGCGGCGCCACCTGGAAGCACGGCTTTCTGCCGGGGATCACGACCTTCTACAAAGGCGGGAAATACAACGAGGTGAGCGATCCCTCGGTGGCCTACGATGCAGCTCATGGAAAATGGCTGATTACTTCGATCGCCATCACGGACGAGATTGGGGTGGGTGTTCTGGCCAGTAGCTCCAGCGATGGCCTCGACTGGAACAATCCCGTGAACGTGCATACGACCAACGGTTTTGATGATAAGAGCTGGGTCGCATGCGACAGCAACGCCAGCAGCCCCTTCTATGGGCATTGTTACGTCGAATGGGACGCCGCCGAAAATGGGGACCAGGTGCAAATGAGCACTTCCACCGACGGTGGCCAGACCTGGAGCGCGGCGAAAAACGTGCCGAACGCGTTCGGTCTGGGCGGGCAGCCAGTGGTGCAAACGAACGGGACCGTGGTCGTACCCTTCGAGAGTGGCGACATTGAAGCTTTCACCTCCACCGATGGCGGAAAGTCATGGACCAGCCCAGTGAGTGTGGGCAGCATTTCGGATCACGGAGTCCAGGGCAGCCTTCGCACCTCGCCCCTTCCTTCGGCTGAAGTGGATGGGGCCGGCACGGTGTACGTGGCGTGGCAGGATTGCCGCTTCCGTAGCGGCTGCTCTTCGAATGACATCGTAATGAGTAAATCCAGTGACGGGAAAACCTGGTCGGCGGTCAGCCGCGTCCCGATTGACCCGGTCAGCAGCACAATCGATCATTTCATTCCAGGGCTGGCGGTGGACCCATCCACCTCGGGGGACAGCGCACATTTAGGGCTGACTTTCTACTTCTACCCGGTGTCCGGTTGCAGTAATTCGTCGTGCAAGCTGGGAGTCGGTTTCATTTCCTCTCACGACGGAGGGAAAACCTGGGCCCGGGGCAAAGTCATGGGCCAAGGCATGAACACCAGCTGGCTGGCCAATACAAACCAGGGATACATGGTCGGCGATTACATTTCGACTTCGTTCGTGAACGGCAAAGCTTACGGTGTGTTTGCCGGCGCGGTACCGCCGAGCGGCAGCAAGTTCAACGAGGCCATGTACACTCCAACGGTCGGGCTGCTAGAAGAGGAGCAGGGACCGCTGTTGAGTTCAGCAGGCGACAAGCCGCTGCCTAATGCGAAGTCTGACCATGCACCGCGGCCGTACTGGGACGATGAGGGTCGAGTCCCGAAGTTGAAAGAGCCGCCGCCTTCAGGGCGGTAGAGCCGTTACTCGCTCGTAGATGAGCACCGGTTGCTGACAATGAACCCAGGTACAGTTCAGCGACTGACAAGCCGATACCTGGGGTAAAGGGCGACAAAGGACCGCGGAAGTTCTACGACGACGATGGCGAGTACCCCATCCCGCAAAAGAAGATGGCGAGGAAGGCCAGCCGGTAGTAGTGGGACTTTGAGTTCGCTCGTACCCAAAAACTGAGAAAAACGGCTGTCACCTGAGGTGATGGCCGTCTTTCCCTTGATCGTTCTTCTGACTAACCCCGTGTGAAAATTTCCGCACTTGCCGCTTGCGGATTCCGTTAACCTGTCCCTGAATGCACGGAGATTCCCCCAGCCAGATCGTTTCCCCGGACAGGCACTTTCCGCAAGCCCAAGTTCCGCTGGCTGAACTCGCACTCGTCTTCTTGAAACTTGGAACAATCGCTTTCGGCGGGCCCCCCGCTCACATTGCAATGATGCAGGACGAGTTCGTTCGCAAGCGGCAATGGATCACGGAAGCAGACTTCCTTGACCGTCTGGGCGCAGCGAATTTGATCCCGGGCCCGAGTTCGACAGAGGTGGCGATCTTTATTGGGCATGCGAAACGTGGCTGGGTCGGTCTTCTGGTGGCCGGCTGTTGTTTCATCGTTCCGGCGGCCGTTATGGTCACGTTGATCGCGACCTTGTACGTTCGCTTTGGATCCCTGCCACAGTTCACAGGCATCTTGTACGCCATAAAAGCGGCCGTGATTGGGGTCATTGTGCAGGCATTGTGGAGCCTTGCCCGCACCGCCGCAAAAACCAACCTGCTGGCACTTATCGGGATCATTGCGGTTGTTCTTAGTGCCATGGGAATGGCTCCGCTAATAGTGCTTGCGATTGGCGGGGCCGCGTCGGGTGTGGCGTTCTGGTTCAAGAAGCGAGAAGCGGCATTTTCGGCCGTCTCGTTGGTTCGAGGATTAGCTCTGCGACTGGCGTTTCTTTTGGGAACAGCCGCCGCCCTGGCAGTTCCGGTAAGCCTGCTTCGGTTGTTTCTCTCCTTCTTGAAAATCGGGTCGGTCGTGTTCGGAAGCGGATACGTGCTGCTCGCGTTTCTGCGGGCGGAATTCGTAAGTCACCTGCATTGGCTCACGGAAAAGCAGCTCATTGATGCGGTGGCTGTGGGGCAATTCACTCCCGGGCCGGTGTTCACCACTGCTACCTTCATCGGCTACCTGGTTGCGGGAATACCCGGTGCGGTGGTCGCAACGGTGGGCGTCTTCGTGCCCGGATTCGTATTCGTTGCCTTGAGCGGGCGGATGATTCCAAAGCTTCGGCGATCTCCGTTAGCGGCGGCAATACTGGATGGCGTGATCGTCGGTTCTTTAGCTCTGATGGCGGTCGTGGCGTGGCAGCTGGGACGAGCAGCCATCGTGGACTGGATCACATTGTCGATTGCGGTAGTCAGTGTCGGCCTGCTCCTGCGGTTTCGCATCAATTCAGCGTGGATCGTCGGCGGTGCGGCGGTGATTGGATGGTTGGTGGGGGCTTGATCCTCTAAAGTCGCAGTTTATGGCGTCACCTCGAAGACGGTTCCGCACCCGGAGAAGCCGCAACTGAGATCGCCGCCATCGCTGGTGGTGCCGTAGAGGGTGCCGGCTGCGTCCCGGGTCAAACCGCCCATAGGATTCGCTCCATCCGGTGCGTTGTTGAAGCTGTGCAGCACCGTGAACTTCCCGGCCGTATCGATTTCGAAGACCGTTCCGTAGCCGAAGCTTCCACCGTAGTAAGTCGTTCCGTAGATATTTCCGGCGGGATCCAAAACTACACCAGCTAAGGGGTTTTCCCCGTCCGGCGTTCCGGCAAAGCTATGGAGCAAGCTGAATTTGCCTGTCCTGTCGATTTTGAAAACGGTTCCATAGCCGCCTGCCGTGCCACCGTATTTAGTGGTGCCGTAACCGTTGCCGGCGGAATCCGCGACTAACCCTGCATAAGGATTTTCGCCATCGGGCGTACCAGCAAAGCTGTGGAGCAAGGTCAGCTTGCCGGCCTTGTCGAGTTTGAAAACTGTGCCGTAGCCACCTGCCGTGCCTCCGTAGATAGTGGTTCCGTAGAGATTGCCAGCGCTGTCTCTGACCAGACTCGCCTGCGGGTCTTCCCCGTCCGGCGTGCCGGCAAAGCTGTACAACACAGTTTCTGCCCTTCCCGCGCCCACTTTGAAAATAGTGCCGTAGCCGCCCGCGGCGCCCCCATAGCGAGTTGTGCCATAGCCATTTCCGTTGGGATCGCCAACCAAATTACTGTATGGATCAGCGCCATCGGGATTGGAGGCGAAGCTGTGCAACAGGATCAATTTGCCGGAGGGAGTGAGTTCGAACGCGGTGCCGTAGCCGCCCGCGGTGCCGCCGTAGATAGTCGTGCCATACAGATTGCCCGAACGATCACGAAGCAACCCGGCAACCGGATCCTCTCCATCGGGTTCGCCGGCGAAGCTGTAGAGCACTTCTTCGTTGCCCTTGGTATCGAGCTTAAACACCGTGCCAAAACCGCCTGCAGTGCCGCCGTATTGGGTGGTGCCATAGAGATTGCCGGCTACGTCGAGGATGGGCGCGGCATCGGGCTGCCATCCCTGGGTGGTGTCGGTGAAGGTGTAGAGCACGGTAAAAGTCTGTGCCTGGGCGGAAGGGATAGCGGCGGACATCAGGACGACCGCGCCTGCCAGCGCGAATAGCAATGGCATTCTCGAAATTCTACGTTGGTGTCGCACGGTACTCTGCATATAGTCCTCCGCTCCCATATGGCTTCGGCCAGGTTGGCCGCTTAGCCAGCGGGCAACATTGTAGCCTAACTGCTTGCAGGATGACTCGTTAAAATCCTTTTCTGTCGCGGTTTGCAGCCGATTTCCACATTTGCGATTCCTACGTTTAGGCTTGGGTAGCGCACCTACTCGAGAGGCAATCTGGCCTGATTTCGGGGTTGCAACGTTGACACACAATCTGCATTGCACCAAATCCGGTCACCAGCTTGTGGAGTGGCTGCACCCGGCTGCATTTACGGCGGTTACGAGTCGCGCTTTTTCGTTGACTCTGAAAATAGAAAGCGTAAAAAGGCAATCGTTCTTTGACACGTTCTAAAGTTTTCCCGGTTGGTGCGGCGTCCGGGGCTCAAGCGAAGTCACTCTGCGGCATCGCAAGATGAAAAGTGGAGAGGGTGAGCGAGGGTCTTATAGCCAGGTGCTGGTCGAGGCGAACGTGAACATCTGTCGAAGGCAAGATAGAGTCCCGAGGCGTTGAACTGGTTTATCCGGTTGGCGGTTAGCCCGGAGCCCGAGCAACAATCGCAGCATCGCACGCCGCAAGGTGAACGATGAAAGCAGGTTGGCAAGGGTCTAAAGCGAGCTACTGGCCGAGACGAATGAGTTCAACATTACTTCGGGACTCTTAATTTTCGCTGTCACCACTCAGCTTTCAGCTTGATTGAGGAAGTTGCGTTGGCAAGGACAGTTTAGTAATACCCCTCAACTTCGGCATCAACCGACACAACGCAATTCCCTCGCGTTTTCGGCTTCTGGATTGGCTGATGCCACGGTTCGTCTGAGATTTCCGCACTGGCGATCTCGGCGACGCGGCTGCAACGCCAATTCGCGCTGGATCCGTCTTCCTTTAATCCGCGTTTGCTGTATCCCCCGAACTGATAGAACATAACGTTGACTTCTCCCTTGCTCGACTTGCCGATTAGATATGGACAAACCTTGCGTTCAGGCTCGTTCGGTTTGGCGATTGCGCAAGGCTTTTTGCTGGCGATGCTCGTCTTTAACGTGTCATAGATATTCATGACCGTGCCTGGATTTCTTTAGATGTCAAATCGAAATCTCTCGTTGGTGTGACAACTAGCCTTGCTGCCCATGACGCATTATATAAGATGCTAAGATGATGCTATGATCGCATCATGATTGATGTGACCCAAGACATCCATTCGCTGACTACGTTCAAACGCAACTCTTCGGGCCTGATGAAGCGCATGAAAAAGACTGGGCGTCCACTAGTACTCACTGTGAATGGCAAGGCCGAGGCTGTTCTCCTCGATGCTGCGGCCTACCAGCAGGTAGCAGATCAGCTCGACGCCGTGGCCTGCATCCGCCGTGGCCTTTCGCAAGCTCACAAAGGAGCGGGCCGGCCAGCGGATGAGGTATTTGATGACCTGGAACGGGAAAACGAAATTCGGTAGATGACCTACCACGTCATTGTTACTCCCGAAGCTGAAACTGACCTCAGGACTGCTTATCGCTATATCCGCACTTACGCACCGAGCGCGGCTCGTGATTGGCTCCGTCGTGCGCGCCAGAGTGCCAAAAGTCTTGCCCGTCACCCTGAGCGTTGTCCTATGGCTCCCGAGAGCGCTTCATTCGACGAACCCATTCGTGAGCTGTTCTTCGGCTCTGGGAATCGGGGGACGTATCGTTTCCTCTTCGCTGTGCTTGACCGGTCGGTCTACATTCTGCATGTTCGGCACGGATCGATGCTTCCGTTATCCCCGGACGAATGATAGTTCCGCGGACAGAAGTGTCCGCGCCATGTCATCTCACAGAGGAATATTCCCGTGCTTCTTAGGCGGGTTTTTGTCCCTCTTGGTTTCGAGCATTTCCAGCGCCTGGATCAGCTTCTTGCGTGTTTCTCGCGGTTGGATGACTGCGTCCACATAGCCGCGCTCGGCGGCGACGTAGGGGTTGGCGAAGCGGTCGCGGAACTCTTCGATCTTTGTTTTGCGAACCGCTTCGCGATTATCTGCACGATCTAGTTCTCGCTTGTAAACAATATCCACCGCGCCCTCGGGGCCCATGACGGCGATTTCGGCCGTCGGCCACGCGTAGTTTACGTCGGTGCGGATGTGTTTCGAGGCCATCACGCAATACGCGCCGCCGTAAGCTTTGCGGGTGATGACCGTCACTTTGGGAACAGTGGCCTCGGCGAAAGCGAACAGCAGCTTGGCACCGTGTTTGATGATTCCGCCATATTCCTGATTCGTGCCCGGCAGAAAACCGGGAACATCTTCGAAAGTCACCAACGGAATGTTGAAGCAGTCGCAGAAGCGCACGAAGCGCGCGCCCTTGATCGACGCATTGATGTCGAGAGTTCCGGCGAGAAAGGCCGGCTGGTTAGCGACGATGCCCACCGGACGTCCGTTCAGGCGCGCAAATCCGACGACAATGTTCCTGGCGTAGTGCTCCTGCACTTCGAAGAAGTAGCCATCGTCGACGACCGCGTGAATTACATCTTTAATTTCGTATGGCAGGTTCGACTGGTCAGGGACTAGCGTGTCGAGGGCGGCGTCGGCACGGTCGATGGGATCGGTGCAGGGTTTGCGCGGCGGATCGTCTACATTGTTCGATGGCAAGAAGCTGAGCAGCTCGCGCACCATCGACAAACACTCTGCATCGTCATGCGCCAGAAAATGCGCCACGCCGGAAGTTTCGTTGTGGGTCATGGCGCCGCCGAGCTGGTCTTTGGTGACTTCCTCGTGGGTGACGGTTTTGATCACGTCGGGCCCGGTGATGAACATGTAGGAAGTCTTGTCGACCATGAGGATGAAATCAGTGATGGCGGGCGAGTACACTGCGCCGCCAGCACAGGGGCCCATGATGGCTGAAATTTGTGGCACAACTCCGCTGTACAAGGTGTTCCTCAAAAAGATGTCGGCGTAGCCGGCGAGTGACATGACGCCTTCCTGAATGCGCGCGCCGCCGGAGTCGTTGAGGCCGATGACGGGCGCACCCATTTTGGCGGCAAGGTCCATGATCTTGACGATCTTTCCGGCATTCGATTCGGAGAGCGATCCGCCGAAGACGGTGAAGTCCTGGGCGAAAACGAAGACCACGCGGCCCTTGATGCGGCCATGTCCGGTGATGAAGCCGTCGCCGTAGGTCTTTTGTTCGGCCATGCCGAAGTCGTTGGAACGGTGGGTGACCAGCTTGTCGGTTTCTTCGAAGGTGCCTTCGTCAAGCAGAAACTCGATGCGCTCGCGGGCCGACATCTTGCCTTCTTTGTGTTGCCGTTCGCGGCGTTGCGGCCCGCCGCCGTCTTCAGCCAGCTGATTGCGTTTCTGCAGTTCTGCGAGCTTTTGTTCGCGATTCATGGCGAGGAGATTATAGCGGGTGGGATAGGGTGGGGGGTGGACGGTCAGATTGAGAGCTGCCGAGCTTCGCTCGGCTAGGACAGCCCCTTCGGCTTCGCCAAGGCAGGCTTAGGCGGCTGTCCCCACGTGACTTCGTTACTCCATGCTGGAACCCATGGGGTCGTAGCGGTACTTCTTGCCATCGAAGTAGACCATTGAAGTCATGGCATCGCCGCCGGTTTCCTCTACGTAGATGGCCATGCGAGCCTTCTTTTTCACTTGTAGCTTTCTGATCTTGATATCGCGATAGGGAATGTTGACCAGCATAAATTTCGCTTTGGGAACGGCGGCATGCCAGGCGTCGGGGCCAGCGCCGTGGATCACCAAGAGCGAGAAGCCGCGCCGTAGCGGATCATCCGCGACGAACGCGGTTGTCACTTTAGGATTGCCATAGCCGAAAAAGCCATCGTAAGGATCGATGACCACGTAGTTGTTCTCGGCCTGGTCCATTAAAGGACTGGTACAGCGGGCAGGAATAACGATGTCTTCCACGCCATCGCCGTCAAGATCTCCACGCACCGAAGGCATACCGACGAGCCTGCAATTCGAGCCAAACTGCTTCTCCACGAATGCATTGTCAATGGTTGGTTCGGAAGTTTTTTGTGCCAGCGCGATAGTGCCGAGGCACATGCCAGCGGTGAGAAGCAAGAATGCGAATCGAGGGAATGCCATGTTTCTAATTTAGACCCGACAACCGCGGGGCGATAGCGAAAGACAAGCTTCGGGGAGCACTAAAGTCACTGGCTGAACCGGTCGTTGGTCGTTCGTAATGGGTCGTTAGCGGGGCTTGAAATGCTCCCAGCCTGCGGGGCGAAGTTCGATTCCGACGTCTTGCTCATTCATCAGAATGACACGCTTTCCCATTGTGATGTGGCCGATCTGTGTGATCGGGACTTCCCCGATTTGCGACGGGACCCGCCTGCTGCCTGGGGCCGTGAACAGTAGTTCGTAGTCTTCGCCACCGTGCAGGGCGGATTGAAGATCGACTTGGTGGTCAGGTTTGCCGACAGAGGCGAGGGGTATGGCTTCGGCCCGAATTTCCGCGCCTACTCCACTCTCCTCGCAAATATGGGCGAGGTCGGTGGAGAGGCCATCGCTGAGATCGATCATGGCTGAGGCCGTGCGCGTCTTGCGCAGGAACGCTCCGACGGCGATGCGAGGCTGGGGGTGAAAGTGCTGGGGGAAATTGGCGGGACGAAGTTTGCGTCCCGATCTGTGTCCAGCGAGAAGCAATTTCAGAGCCACCGCTGACCCGCCGAGGTCGCCAGTCACATAGATATGATCGCCGGGTTTCGCGCCGGAGCGACGGATGGCTTTGCCATTGGGAACGGAGCCGACGACGACGATATCGGCCATAACTCCGCCGGGAGATTGTGCAACGTCGCCCCCTGCAAGGGCCAATTGAAACGCGTCGGCCAAGTGCAAAAGGCCGTCGAAAAAACGGTCAACCCAGCGTTGCGGCAGATTTCGCGGCAAGGCCAGGGAGAGAAATGCGGCAATGGGCTGGCCTCCCATGGCGGCAATGTCACTCATTCCGCGGGTAAGACAGCGATGGCCGATCACCTCGGGAGCGTGCCACTCGCGTCGAAAGTGAATGCCTTCCAGGCTGAAGTCGGTGGTCACGAGCGCTTCGTGTCCGGCTGGAATTCGGAGGGCGGCGCAATCGTCGCCGATGCCAACACCGATGGTGGCGCGACGCTTTGCGCGAGTACGGATACCGGCGATGATCGATTTTTCAGGGAGAGGCAAGCGAATTCAAATATATAAGAGAGCGCACGATCAGGCTGGCCCAGAATTGGAATCAAGACCTCAAACGGGCTGGTAATAGGCTCGGCAGGTTACCCGCCCCTGGGACGATGATTGTTACCCTGCCTTCCGTAACCCGGGATTTTGCCCTATGTCATTGACAGACATGGACCTGCTTTGTTACCGTGACCTTGCTGTTTCCCAAACATCTTTGGCCGAACCTAAGCGTTGCATGGATGCTTATTTGCAACGCACGGCGTTTTCGGACCTGAGTCTGGTTCTGGTAGGAGAAAGCGGTCGATCAGCTTGCTTCCCGTTGAGGGAGCCATGCTGGAATCAGGACGCAGGGATTGTTAATGACCCCGAAACGCCGGGAGTTTTGCCGGCCCTGACGAACAATTAAGGAGCCTATTGCGCAAGCGTTTCTACATTCTTTTCGTAGCACGCGGTGAAGACGGGCAGTTGCGCAAGATCCCCATCCCCGTTCATTACCTGTACGTGCTGGTGGTGGGCGCCGCAATTGGCGGTTTGAGTCTGACCGGAATTGCCAGTTCCTACCTGCGCATGTTGTTGAAGGTTTCCCACTTCAATGAACTGCGCGCCCAAAAAGAGGAATTAAAGAACCGCTATACCCAACTGGAACAGGTCGCCAAGGAGCGAGACATTCAGGTCGCGTCCCTGGGGTCGCTGGCTAACGAGGTTTCTTCGCTTTACGGTTTGAAGACCGATCCGATTCTTACCCCAACAACCGATACCTTGCAGGACTCGCAGGTCAGTTCGTCGCTCGACCGCCTCTACACCCTGAAAGACACGGCTTTAAGTGGAGCAGCGGCAACCGGCATTTCTCTCGGACTCACACGCGATGCCACCACAGCGGACTGGCTTCGAGCCAACTCGGCGCCCAGCGTGTGGCCAGTGGAAGGGCCGGTGACGGGATCATTTGGCGAGCGCACGGACCCGTTCAACGGCGAGGGCGCGTTTCACAGCGGCGTCGATATTTCAGCCTCGTATGGACAGCCAGTTATCGCTCCAGCGGACGGCGTGATCCTGTTTGCGGATTTCCTCGGCGGCTATGGACGGGCGCTTGTGATGGATCATGGCCACGGGATCACAACCCGCTACGGACACCTGGCCAACTTCGCGGTCGCCATCGGACAGTATGTGCACCGCGGCGATACCATTGGATACGTCGGCTTGAGCGGCCGCAGCACCGGACCCCATCTGCATTACGAAGTTCGCATCAACGATACCCCAGTCAATCCCCACAAATACCTTCGACAGACCTTCGCACATAGCGGCGGATTCGCTGCGGGAAGCTAAACTGCAGCTTCTAGCTTCTGGCTCCTAGCTCAACGTTAAACAGGCAGTGCGCAAAGAGTTACGTTCTCGCCACATTCGTACCCGGGAAGCTAGTGGCTAGTAGCTAGAAGCTCGCTATTGTCTCAACCCCATCCATCTTTCCGAAACCACAATCGAGTTGCCGGGATTTTGGGGATCGTAGCGGACAGACGTTGGCAATCCCAGACGGCAGGAGTGAAGGTTGATGAACTGACGCAGATAGGTGACGTCCTGCGAGGCTTCGTAAGAGACTCCCGCTACGTCGTAATGAAAAATCAATAGAACAGATTGCTTCTGATCATCGCGGGCGAGTTCCTGAACGTCGATGACGGTACCGTCAGTGATGCGGCCAATGCGGTCGAGCCACTCGCGGCGTTCCCGTTCCAGATCTTCCGGACGCTTGGGCTTGCGGCGCAAAAGAAGGTAAGTGGCGAACAGCACGCCGCAGCCCCCCACCGCCAATGCATAGAGACGAAATGGATTCATGACTTACGGGAAGAAACCGTCATTCGAGAACAACGGTCTTCCTGTCAAGGATACGGCCTGCGGGCGAATCGGGGAAGAGGCACGCCCTGGTCATGGGTTTCTATTCACCGCGCCACCAAAGTAGGTGATAATAACCGTGCACCATTTGGATGATGCCCATGCGACTTGCTCGCCTTCTGATTTTTGCAACAATAGTTTTTGTATCTGCCGCCACTCCTGCCTTAGAAGAAGTTTCGATGTCCGATTTGCCGAAGTATGCGATTGAACATTCCCAGCTGACCTTGCCCGGCTCCCGGCCATTCCACATCAAGTTACAGGTGGTTGAAACGACAAACCTGGAGAACGACGACTACAAGGGAGAAATCGAGGAGTATTGGGTCGCGCCCGATAAATGGCGGCGCACCGTTAAGACCCCAAGTTTCTTGCAGACTCTGATCGTTAACGGGGACAAGGTCAACGAGCAGCGGACCGGGAGTTACTACCCAAACTGGATGCGGACACTGGTGAGGGCCGCTCTAGATCCTGGCGCGACACTGGAAGGCGTGGACTTGACGCAAGCCAACGATAACCCGCGCATCGGGGGAGATCCCCTTTGCCGCCGTTTTAAGTACCGTGTTGGACAGGCGCCGGCGAGTAACAGCGTGTTCGCTTCGTACTGTTTTCGCAACGGTCTATTGGATTCCGTGGGCAAGCCCGGCTACAGCGCTGCATACAGCGACTACCGGGAATTCGGCAACAAACGAGTCGCATATCACATTCGCGAACACATTGAGTCTGGAACTGAACTTGGGGCTTCGATCGTCGAACTCGCTGAGCTTAAGAAGCCAGATGATTCTCTTTTTGAGGTTCATCAGCAGACTCCGCAATTACAAACGGTTCAGGTCAGTGAGGAGACATTGCGCGGCCTGGCGATAAATCCACCCGAAATGCGATGGCCGCCAGTTCGCGGGGGCAAGACGGCGGGCGTGCTCAGTCTTTACGTCTGCACGGACCTGGCAGGCCATACACAGGAAGTCTACGAGCTCAACTCTGACCACCCAGAGATGGCTGACGCGGCCAGAGAGCAGATGACAAATTGGACGTTCAAGCCCGCCGTGATAAAGGGTAATCCCGTCCAGGCCGAAGGCATTGTCACGTTCGCCTACGAGACAAAGATCGACGATCCCTATCCTGTCCTTTCGAACGAGGATGCGCGCAAGCGGGTCATCCATTTGGTAGAACCACATTTCCCAGAGAACACCTCGCGCGGCACCATCGTATCTGTTCGCGTTTTGGTATCCGAAGAAGGGAAGGTTATGACAATTGGAAACATATCCGGCGGCCCGCTAGGGCCGGTTGTGGCGGTTGTCGAGCAGTGGAGATTTCAGCCATATCTCAGGGATGGCAAACCAACAGCGTTCAACGCAGACCTGACTTTCACCGTCAAATGACGGTCTACGCCGGGCTTTTCTTAACCACGGCCGCAAGCGGTACTCCCGCTTTTTCCCACGGGCGTTTGGGGCGCTCAGGAGCGGGCTTGTCGCGATCTTTGATGCGGTCGTAATGATAAGACTCGCTGACCGTTCCCAGCGATTCGTTGTACAGCGTGGGCAGACCCAGGCATTCTTTCAGTTCTTCGGTGAATTGTTGCAGCGCTTTCAAGTGGTCGGCGGTGGCGGCGATTTCGTTCTTCGACGTTTTCAGAAACTGCTGGTATCCGCGGTTCACTAGCTTGGAGATTTCACTGCCGATCATGTAGCCGGGGTAAGCGAATATCTTCACGCCGTCGAGACCATCTTTTTGGATGGCGGCAGAACAATTGTACTTTTTGAGGAACACGCGTCCTTGCGTGCCGGGAGCTTCGATCAGGTCAAAACCATGCTCACGCAGCCAAGTCAAGGCCTCGTCGTATGTCCGATGTTCTGTCGTGGTAGCCATTTCTTCCTTTGTTCTTCCCTTGGTTAGATGCGGATTCCTCGTAAAGGGAGTCAGAGCGCATCTTCTGTGGAACCAACCCACCTCCCTTATAATCTAATTCCGTAGTCTTCGTGCGCGGTTTCGCGTCTAAATAGGGTTACGTAGGTCACGGGGGCAAAGTTCGTATCTCATGCAAAAAGTGCGCCCCAAGTTAGCGCAAGTGCCAGTCCCCCGCGAGCCTGCGGTTCTCGGTCAAAGCAGTTTGGAGCGGATCGGCAACACTCCCCTGTTGCGACTGACGCGCATTGGCCAGGACTTGCCTACCGTCGAACTTCTCGGCAAAGCGGAGTGGCTCAATCCTGGAGGCTCGGTCAAAGACCGGGCCGCCGCCAACATCGTGGCTCAAGCGCGCGCTGCTGGCAAGTTAACATCCGGTAAAATCTTGCTGGACTCGACCAGCGGCAACACTGGTATTGCTTATGCCATGATCGCCGCCGCTCAAGGTTTTCCGGTGACGCTGTGCATGCCGGAAAATGTTTCGATGGAGCGAAAACGCATCCTCAACGCATACGGAGCCAATATTGTTTATACGGACCCAGCCGACGGTTCGGATGGCGCCATCCGTAAAGCCCGCGAACTTGCCGCGGAACGTCCTGATTTGTATTTCTACGCCGACCAGTACTCCAACGACGCCAACTGGCAGGCACATTACCATGGCACGGCCAATGAAATCTGGCAACAAACAGAGGGACGTATCACGCACTTCGTGGCCATGCTGGGAACCAGCGGAACGTTTGTGGGAACGGCGCGACGGCTGAAAGAACTGAACCCCCGAGTGCGCCGCATCTCGCTGCAACCGGATTCTGCGTTCCACGGAATTGAAGGTACCAAGCACATGGCCAGTGCGATCATTCCGAAGATTTATGACACGTCGCTGGCCGATGAAGATCTCGGTATCTCGACCGAAGATGCTTATGCCATGGCCCGCCGCCTGGCTCGGGAAGAAGGCTTGCTGGTGGGCATTTCGTCAGCGGGGGCGATTGTGGGCTGCCTGCAAGTAGCACGGCGGCTCAAGAAAGAAGAGCACGCGGTGATGGTAGCCATCCTGCCGGATTCGGGCGACAAGTATTTGAGCGAGAGATTCTGGGAAGAGGAGTAAGTCTTTACCACAGAGGGCACAGAGACCACAGAGGACTCGTGGTCTGTGTTCCTCTGTGGCCTCTGTGGTGAAGAAGTGGCTCATGCTGAAGATCAGCCGATCAAAGTACGATTCGCTTCGCCAGCATGGAGAGGAGACTTATCCCCACGAATGCTGCGGCGTGCTGTTGGGGCAGGTGGACGGTGACGCGCGGCTGGTTACTTCAGTGGCGCGATGCGGAAATACGCGTAGCGATTCGCCGCAGAACCGGTATCACATCGACCCCAAAGAGCTGATTCGAATTCAGCGCCAAGGACGGGAACAGGGTGAGGACATTATCGGGTTCTACCACTCGCATCCGGACCATCCGGCACGCTGGTCGACTACTGATCTGGCTGAGGCCCATTGGTTTGGCTGTTCGTATGTGATCACCAGCGTGGAAAAAGGCAAAGCCGTTACGACCAACTCGTTCGAGCTGGTTGGCAGTGAGGAGAGCGATAAGAGGTTGGTGGATGAGGCGATTGAATTGCGATGAATGCGAGCTTGGCTCCCCCATGAGGCTCATGCCAATCCCCTGAATCCTATGGCTGGCGCCAGCATCAACTAAGGGCATGACTAAGATCCTCATTCCAACCCCACTACGCCAATACACTGGTAAGCAGGCGACGGTGGAAGTTAAGGCTGGCACAGTCGCCGAGGCTTTGTCCGGCCTGACTGCTAAACATCCAGACCTGCACCGCCACCTTTATACCGAGGAAGGCAAACTGCGGTCCTTTGTGAATGTCTACCTCAATGACGACGACGTGCGCTACCTGCAAAAAGAAGCGACCGCGATCAAGGATGGTGATAGTATTTCGATAGTGCCTTCGATCGCGGGAGGCCGGAAATAGCCATGCAACCCCGTTCCACATCCCGCCACTGTTGTTGCGCTTCTTGTTGCTGTTGTTGCCGCTAAGCATCCTGGATTTTAAATTTCCTTAAAAATTGAGGTTTTTATGGCTACCATTCTTGCCGAAGTCAAACCCGAGGTTTCCACGTTGAATAACGACGAGATTCTGCGCTATTCGCGCCACCTGATCATGCCCGAGGTGGGCATGGAGGGGCAGCAGAAGCTCCAAGCTGCGCGGATATTGTGCATTGGAGCGGGCGGACTGGGATCGCCGTTGGCGCTGTATCTGGCGGCGGCGGGCGTGGGCACGCTGGGAATCGTGGACTTCGATGTGGTGGACTACACCAACCTGCAACGGCAGATCATCCATACCACGGCGGACGTGGGCCGTAAGAAGCTGGATTCGGCGGCGGAGAAGCTGAAAGCGATCAATCCGTTCGTGAATGTCCGGAAGTTTGAGACCCGGCTGAGCAGCGCGAATGCGCTCGATCTGTTCCGCGAGTTCGACATTGTCGCCGACGGCACCGACAACTTCCCCACACGTTACTTAGTCAACGACGCGTGTGTGCTGACGGGCAAACCCAACGTTTATGGGTCGATTTTCCGATTTGAAGGTCAAGCAAGCGTTTTTGCAACTGAAGAAGGGCCATGCTACCGCTGCCTGTATCCCGAGCCACCACCGCCGGGACTGGTTCCCTCCTGCGCCGAGGGCGGTGTGCTGGGGATTCTTCCCGGACTGGTGGGTGTGATTCAGGCGACGGAAGTTATCAAACTGATTCTCGGGAGAGGCAATTCACTGATCGGCAGGTTGCTATTAGTTGACGCGCTGGCGATGAAGTTTCGAGAACTTAAGCTTCGTAAAAATCCTGACTGCCCGGCTTGCGGCAGGCATCGCACCATCACAAAGCTGATAGACTACGATGAGTTTTGTGGAATTCGGGGCGAGGAGAAGCCTGTGACGGGTGGAATTTCTGAAATTCAAGTCGAAGAACTGAAGCGTCGTCTGGACGCGAAAGAGGACTTGTTTGTGCTGGACGTGCGCGAACCGCACGAATATCAGATTTGCAATATCGGGGGGCATCTGATCCCTCTGGGTGATCTTCCCCGGCGTGTGAACGAACTCGATTCCAGCCGGGAAATTGTGGCGCATTGCCGTTCGGGAGTGCGCAGCGCAAAGGCGGTGGACTTCCTGCAACAGGCTGGATTCAAGAAAGTGCACAACCTGGCTGGGGGAATCTTGGCGTGGGCTGACCGGATTGATCCACGGATGCCGAAATACTGAGTTGACCACCGGGTTTGGGAATCAGTCCGTCTGCGCCCGCAGCCAAGTGGGTGAAATAGGGGAGCTCACGCTCCCCTGTTTTTGTTGACATACTCGGCTCTATCTTGAGCTGCCGCTCATGTCCGCACTCGTCTCGTCGCCGATGGCCAGGGCATACTTCTTGCCTTCGAAACGAATCTCGGACAGCGATTTGCTACCGTTACCGTTGTCCTTGAGTATGGTCGAGTCTGAATTGCTGGACTGATCCAGGTCGACAACCCGCGCCGAGGTTGAGGCAATTACTTTGCGGCCTTGAAGAATATTCAATTGCACGTTGGAACCCGTGCCTTCCCACTTCACCGAATAATCGCCAGCGGGGAGGGTTGTTCCGCTCACGGTCACGGAATTCTGCAACTGAAGCGATCCTTTGTAGCTGTGGATGTTGGTTGCGAACACGCTCGTTGCCAGCAGCAAACTCAGGCCCAGCAGCAAGCCCTTGGAAATATTTGCGAATTTCATGCAATCTCCTTTTTCTTTCCCGAACGTCGGGAACCGGTTCTGGGCGGCTTGGACCTGCCTTCTGCAAAAAAACCTGCGTTTCTCCGCCAAAGGCCTACAATGCTGCGGCGGGGTTAAGAAGAAAGCAACCGGGCCGCAAGGACCTGCTGCTCTCTGCTACAGGGATTGCGCTCACCTGGGCCGCCAAACCGAGTGTGAGCCAGTCCCTTAACCCCTGAAACTTTACCTAAGCCGGGCGGGCTGGTTGATCTGCCCGGCTTTCCTGCTTCATCAGCTGATACGCTTCTAGATGCTGGAAAGTTCCTTCCTGATTAAAATTGCAATCACTCAATTGGACGGCTTGCCCCGCGCAGCGTTAGCAATTTGCGGCCGCATACAGCAGCCACTTGTTTAGTTTATTTGAGAAGACCGCAATCGTGACAAATTGTGACAAGTTTTCACACACTCTTAACACGAGAGTGACAATGCACGCACAATGCCAACAGTATGGAATGCGCAGCTGTTGATTCCTTGCGGGAAAGTACCGACATGGACCGACGACTGTGACCGCTTGCGGATTACCGCGTTCGCAAGCGGACAGTTACCGACGTTCGTACTACGGGATTCTCAAAATGACTTTGCCGAAACTTTTTCCATCGCTGAGCAAGCGGTAGGCATCAGCGGCTTTCACCATGGGAAAGACGCTGCTGATTACGGGATGCAAATGTCCTTCGGCGGTCCATGCCGCAAGCCGCTTCCAGGCCTCGCTCATCAACTCGCGATTTGCTGACAGATACGTAAGCCACAGTCCATGCACACTGCCACCCTTGGCATACAGCAGGCGAGTGTCGAGCAACGATTTCTCTCCGGTGGCGCTTCCATAGACGATCACGCGCCCGAAGTCTCGCAAGCAGCGAGCGCTTTTGTTGGTGTGCTCGCCGCCCAGCATTTCAAAAACGGCGTCGACGCCTTCGCCGTGGGTGAGATCTCGAACAGTTTCTTCGTAGTCGTTCTTTTTGTAGTTGATGCCGTGTTGCAGACCGAGCTCGATCGCGCGGGCGAGCTTCTCATCAGAAGATGCGGTCCCGTACATTTCCACGCCCAGCAGTTTGCCGATCTGCACTGCTGCGGTTCCCACCCCGCCGGCGGCTGCATGAATCAAAACCCGAGGCGCCTTCTTTGCGGGAGTCAGCAAACCCGATTTCCAGTAAGCGAAATATGCCGTAAAGTAATTCACCGGGAAAGCAGCGCCTTCTTCCACACTCCATCCCAGCGGGACTGGCCACAGCAACTGCGACGGGGCGGCGACGAAATCGGCGAAAGCCGCCCATTGCGTATAGCCCATGAAGCGCTGGCCATCGCTTTCTCTAGTTCCACAGAATTCACGTCCGGCGATCAGCGGAGGCTTCGGAGTTCCCGGGTAGCCGCCAGCCGACATAAGTAGATCGGCAAAGTTGAGCCCGCCGGCCTGAACGCGAACCAGGGTTTGACCGGGGCTGGCCTCGGGCTCAGGCATGTTGCGAATCTCCAGCACTTCCGGGCCACCTAAGCGGCTGATGACAATCGCTTTCATGGAGAAAAGTTTAACAGCTACGCGGCCTTGAGCTTTCCATGCGGGTTAGTCCAACCCACGCTTGTGACCGGCGTAATCGTGACCGCTTCAGCTCGGGTATATACTTCAGGGGCATAGTAGTGAGTTTCCTGCCAGATGTGAGGCGGGGTGGAGCGCGGTTTCATAGCAAGTTCTCTCATAAATGCTCCGCGAATAGATGACTGGTTCGCTTGTGGCTTTCAGAAAGTGGCGGCCAGTGCGGGACTGGGTTCAACTAGCCTTACGGTCCCGGGAGGAAATGCACGTGGACTTAATATTAGTTCGTCTTTTATTTGTTATTTTCGTTGCGATTACCTGCTTTTTGATACAGCCGTTCGGTTTGGATCCCCGGGTAGACGCGGCAGTGGGTGCTCTGCTCGGTTTGGCGATCGTGATCTTCGAATGGCGGCTGCGGCTGATGAGCCTGACCCGGCTGATTGGGGCAGCGATCGGCAGCATCCTGGGAATCTTCGGCGCCTACCTGTTCGCGCTCGTGATTCGCAGCAGCATTCCCGCGGGACACACCCAAAGCTTCCTGCAAATCATGGTGATGTTGCTGATGGCCTATGTCGGGCTGATCGTGGGCGCAAACAAGGGCGACTTGTTGAACCTGGCGGCGCTGGGCGGAGTTTTCGGCGGGGAAAAACAATCGAAGAGGAGTTACAAGATCCTCGACACCAGCGTCATCATCGATGGGCGCATCGCTGACATCGCCGAAACCGGCTTTCTCGATGGCATGATCGTGATTCCGCAGTTCGTACTCCGCGAGTTGCAACTGGTGGCGGATTCCGCGGATTCTCTGAAGCGCAACCGCGGGCGGCGCGGGCTGGACATTCTTCAGCGCTTGCAGAAAGGCGCTTCCGTTCAAATCCAGATTGTGGAGGACGATTTCCCTGCAGTGCGTGAGGTGGACCTCAAGTTGATCGAACTGGCCAAGCTGTATGAAGGCAAGATTATCACCAACGATTTCAATCTCAACAAGGTGGCGCAACTGCAAGGTGTGGACGTACTGAACATCAACGAACTGGCCAATTCGCTCAAGCCCATCGTGCTGCCCGGTGAGGTCATGAAAGTGTTCGTGCTAAAAGAAGGCAAGGAATATAACCAAGGCGTGGCCTATCTCGACGACGGAACCATGGTGGTGGTGGACAACGCCCGCAAAATGATTGGCAAGACCATCGATATTTCCGTGACGTCGGTGCTTCAGACGACGGCAGGGAAAATGATCTTTGGAAAATGGGATGAGCGGGCAGGTTCGCGAAGCGAATCGCGGCCGGCAGTGGTCGTATCCACGACGGTGGCGACCGTACCCAACGGCGAAACCAAGAAGCCGCAGCCCATGATGGTGGATCGGCCGGCAGAGTAGTTAGCCGTGGTTGCAGCCTTAGTGCTGACTGCCGACTGAAGTCACTTTGATGGTGTCGCCCGAACGAGTGCCAGCAATTGTGGCTCTTTGCCCGGCCCATTTGCTGAGGTCATCGACATTTCCCTCCAGCGCGTATTTTTTATCACCATCGACCAATGAGAACTTCGCTCCGCTCCGCACACAGGCGAGAGTGCATTCCGATGGGCTCTTTCCGGACTGTTCGTCATGCCGGGCACCGCACTGGGTATCAGTAATAATGCCCGAAAAGACAGGCTGCTGGGCCGGCGTGTTCGGCTCTTCTGCCACGGCGCTTGCGGGAGTCGCGGCGGCGAAAACCACAGCAGCGCCAGTGAACAGGATCGCCAGAGCGAGCGCCGCTGCCAGCGACGCGCTCGTGCAAAAAGTCAGCAACGAGAGCCAAGAGCGGTTTAGTTTCACGCTTCCTCCGAGAGCATATTTCGCCGGGGCTAAATGCCACCCAGCTTCTTTTGGTTGCGCAACTGGAGTGCCACGTTGCCAGCTGCAAGAATGCGGCATAACTTAAAGGCGGTCTTCGACTTGCAGGGCAGTCAGAGGAAGTGGCAGCCGATTTTATCAGGTAGAAACTGCCGGGTGTGATGAAAAAAGAGCTTAATGGAAACACAGGTAAGAAATGGACTAGACAGTCTGCCGCACACGATTTGAAACCCTGCCAGTGACACTCGTATACTTGCAGCCCCGATGAAGGTAGTTGTCATTATTCCGGCTGCAGGCCTGGGCACGCGTATGGCCTCGGCTGCGAGCACCAAGAACAAGAAGCCTGCTGCTTCCAAGCAATTTACTGAACTCGCCGGAACGCCGATTCTCATTCATACCCTGCGGAAGTTTGTTTTGAGCGCTGAAGTCGGCGAGATCTGCATCGCACTGCGCGCCAATGAAATCGAGGGCTTCCGTGCGCGTCTGGATAAAGAAGGCAAGGACATTCTGAAAAAGAAAGTCCATTTGGTGGAAGGCGGCGAGCACCGGCAGCAGTCGGTGGCCCATGCCATCGCGGCGATTTCCGCGGCTTCCGACGATATTGTTCTGGTGCATGATGCGGTGCGACCTTTTGTGACGACAGAAATCATTCATGATGTGATCAAGGCAGCGCGAAAGTATGGTGCGGCTATCGCCGGGGTGCCGGCGGTGGACACCATCAAGGAAGTGCAACGCACGGCGGAAGGCGCGGTGATCACGGCAACGATCCCGCGTGAACGAGTGGTGATGGCACAGACGCCGCAAGGCTTCCGTTACGATGTATTGAAGAAAGCGTTTGACGAGGCCATAGCCGATGGGTTTCTCGGAACTGACGAGGCTTCTCTGGTCGAACGATCCGGACACGAAGTGGCAGTCGTGATGGGATCAGCGAGAAATATAAAGATTACGACTCCGGCGGATATGGAGTTGGCAGAGTTCTATTTGAGCCGCTGATTTACGCTGATGAGCGCAGATCCGCACGGCGAACAAGGGGTGCGCTTGAGAATTGGCTACGGTTGGGATTCGCATGAGTTCGAAGCGGGGATTCCGCTTAGGATTGGCGGCGTGACGTTGCCCCATACCCATGGCTTGGGCGGGCATTCGGATGGCGATGTTCTCCTGCATGCTTTGACGGATGCTCTGCTGGGTGCCGTGGCTGGTCCGGACATCGGAACGCTGTTTCCGCCGTCCGACCCGCAATGGAAGGGGGCAGACTCGGCGGTGTTTCTACAGGAAGCGCTGAAGCGGGTGCAGGCCGCAGGTTATGGCATCGTTAATGTCGATTCCACTTTGATTCTGGCGGCGCCTAAGATTGGGCCGCACGCTGCGTCTATTCGCGAAAGCGTGGCGAGACTTCTTAATATTCCAGCCGATTGCGTTGGACTTAAAGCCAAAACTCCAGAAGGCATGGGTACCGACAATGCTGCCATGGCACATGCCGTGGTGTTGCTGGAGAAAAAAACCTAACCACAGAGGGTCACAGGTGCGGAGCTTCGCTCCGCTGGCGGACGAAGGCGTCCGCCGCTACGTGGTTCGATACAATCCCAGCAGTGTCATTTTCCTTCAAAATTGACGCCACCAGTGGTGATGCACGCGCAGGAAGATTGATTACCCCTCATGGCGAAATCGAAACCCCGGTGTTCATGCCAGTCGGGACGCTGGCGTCGGTGAAGGGCGTCTCTCAGGATGTACTGGAAGAACTCGGCGTCCAAATTCTTCTCGGAAATACCTACCACCTATATCTCCGGCCGGGAGTCGAGCAGGTCCGAAAGTTGGGCGGACTGCATCGTTTCATGGCATGGCCACGGGCGATTCTGACCGATTCAGGCGGATTCCAGGTCTTCAGCCTCAACGAGCTGCGCAAGGTCACGGAAGATGGCGTTACGTTTCGTTCGCATCTGGATGGGTCTTCGCATTTCTTCAGCCCGGAAAGTGCGATGGCGGCACAGATCGGCCTCGGCGCAGACATCATTATGGCCTTGGACGAGTGCACGGAGTATCCGGCGGATGCAGCGCGAATGCGCCAGTCGATGGAATTGACATTGCGCTGGGCGGAGCGGTGCCGGAAGTATTTTGAAGAGCATAAAGAAGAAGTACCGTGGCGCGGGCACCGCGGTCCACGCGATGCGGACGAGGCTGCCCACCCCACATGGGCAGATCAGACCCAGGCGCTCTTCGGGATCGTTCAGGGCGGAATGGATGTGGCGCTCAGAAAAGAATCTGCGGAGCGGACGATTGGGATTGGATTCCCCGGTTACGCCATTGGCGGACTGAGCGTTGGTGAGCCGCGAGATTTGACCAGAGAAGTGGTGGAGTCCACCGTCGCGCATTTGCCCGCTGACAAGCCTCGATATCTGATGGGGGTGGGAACTCCGGAAGAAATTGTGGAGTACGCAGGGCTGGGAATCGACATGATGGATTGCGTTCTGCCGACGCGCGCAGCGCGACACGGCTTGCTGTTTACCTCACAAGGAAAGATATCAATCAAGCAGGCGCGGTACTCGGGAGATGAAGGTCCTCTCGACCCGAAATGCGGCTGCCGGGTGTGTTCACGGTATTCACGCGCCTATCTCCGGCATTTGTATGCGTCGAACGAGGTTTTGGCCCAGGTTTTGAACACCGTCCACAACCTGAGCTTCTACCTTGACACGATGCGCGCGGTGCGTCATTCTATTGCACTTGGGAGAGGGGCCCGTTTTTTGTCTGAGGTCTGGTCTCGACCTAAACCATAGACCTGCATCCCTTGTTCGTGTCCGAAGTTTAAGGAATCTCCGCCCAGGTACGCGAGAGCTCCAGCGGTAAATTGCAAAGCAAGTGCGCCCGGTTGGTTTAATTCTCATCCCTGGCAGGGACGGAAGTCTGATCTTGATGAATTTACAGCACTTATTGGCGATACAGTTTGGCGGCGGGTCGGCCGGGCTTCTGGGCTTCGCGCCGCTGATCTTTATTTTTGCAATCTTTTACTTCTTATTGATCATGCCGCAACAGCGGCGGCAGAAGAAATGGCAGCAGATGCTGAGCGAGTTGAAGAACGGGGACAAGGTCGTGACCAGCGGCGGGCTGCGGGGCACTATCATTGCCCTCAGGGACGATTATGTCCACTTGCGGGTCCCGCCGGACAATTTGAAGATCGAAGTGAGCCGAGCCTCGGTTTCGTCGGTAACAACCGCCGAGGATACCGGAAAGTCAGGCGATAAGGCTCAATAATTAGGTCGAAACGCATCAGACTCTACTAGTGAAGTCATCATTATGAATAAGAATTTGGGCTGGAAGATGGGCGTTATCGTGGCCACGCTGGTGGTCTTCCTGTTTGGGATCATCGGCATACCAGATAGCTGGTCAGGCAAAGGCTTGCTGGCGGCAATAGGGAATCGCATTCACCTGGGGCTGGATCTCAAGGGCGGAACCCACCTCATCCTGCAAGTGCAGGTGAACGACGCGGTCACGGTGGATTCGGACAATGCCATCGAGCGGCTGAAAACCGATTTGCGGGCGCACAAGATTAGCTACGCCGAGATCACGAAACCCGATCCGGTCAATGCGCCGGAAAAGATCGTTCTGAAGGGCTTGCCACCGGAGTCGCGTTCCGATCTGCTTTCCATTGTGCAGGACCGGCTTCCGGAGTACAGCCTGACCTCGGGGGCGGACAATAGTTGGACGGTTGCCATGAAGCCGCAAAACCTGTCTGATTTGAAGAAGCGTGCCGTAACCCAGGCGATCGAAACCATTCGCAACCGGATTGATCAGTTGGGCGTGAGCGAACCCATCATCGAAGAACACGGGCTTGGACAGTATCAGATTCTGGTGCAACTGCCTGGAGTGGACGATCCGGCGCGCGTGAAGGACATTATGCAGTCCACCGCCATGCTGGAGATTCGTCAGTCCATGGGCGGGCCTTACGCCAGTGAGCAAGCGGCGTTGCAACAGAACAACGGAGTGCTGCCGCCGGACACGATGTTGATGCCCGGACATAGTATCGGTGCCACCAGCGGGAACAGCGGTCCGTCTTGGTACCTGATTTCACGGGCTTCGGCAGTCACCGGACGCGATTTGCGTTCAGCAGAGCCTTCCCGGGATGAGAACGGCCAACCCTCCGTTTCGTTCACTTTGACCGGTGAAGGGGGACGGCGGTTCGGCGCTTTCACGGGCTCGCACGTCGGCGACAATCTGGCAGTGGTGCTGGACAATAAAGTTCAGGAAGTTGCGGTCATCAAAGAGCAGATTCACGACACCGGCGTGATCAATGGCCGCTTTGGCGAGCAGGAAGCCAAAGATCTGGCCATGGTTCTGCGGTCGGGCGCACTGCCTGCCGGGATCAAATACCTGGAAGAGCGCACGGTGGGACCATCTCTGGGTACCGATTCCATTCGCGCCGGGGTCACGGCTGCGGTGATCGGTATGCTCGCCGTACTCATCTTTATGCTGGTTTACTATCACGCGGCGGGGATCAACGCAGACGTCGCGCTGATTCTGAACCTGATCATTCTGCTCGGATTCCTGGGCTTCAGCGGGGCAACGCTCACGCTGCCGGGGATCGCCGGAGTGATTTTGACGGTCGGCATGGGCGTAGACTCGAATGTACTGATCTTTGAGCGCATCCGCGAAGAACTGAGGAGCGGGAAGACACCGCCCTCGGCGGTGGAGCAGGGATTCAGCCATGCCTGGATCACCATCGTGGATACCCACGTAACCACGATCGTGTCGGCAATCATTTTGTTTATCTTTGGCACCGGCCCAGTACGCGGCTTTGCGGTGACGCTGAGCTTCGGATTGTTTGCCAATCTGTTCACGGCCGTGTTTGTCTCGCGCGTGATCTTTGACTGGGTGCTGAACCGCAAAGAGCGCGGCGAAGCATTGAGCATTGGCTAACTGCCGAGCTTCGCCGGATTAGGCTCAGCTGGGCGGACTAGGGCGTTCGACACTACGTGAATCGTAATCGTCAAGAAACGGGGTTCTGTTAGGTGGAATTTTTTCGCAATGCAGACATCGACTTTCTCGGGAAGAAGTGGTACTTCCTCGCGTTTTCTCTAGTCTTTAGCGTGGCGGGCCTGTTTTCCATGTTGTTCTGGCACGGCATTCCGTATGGAGTAGATTTCCGTGGTGGAACGCTGGTGTATGTGAAGTTTGCCCAGACGCCGGACGACAATGCTATCCGCGCCGCTATGGACCGCGCCGGACTGCGCAACGTGCGTATTCAGCGCTACGGGCAACCCAGCGGCAACGAAGTCCTGATCGGCGTCTCTGAAGAAGAGACCAATGAGCAAGCGCTTGACCGCAGCAAGCTTTTGATTATCAACGCGCTTGAAACTAACGCTCCTCAAGACAAGCAAGACTTGAACAATGCGAGTTTGCTGGCGCTCAAAACCTACTTTCTGCAGAAAGACCCTCTGCGCGCGGGGACCGACGCGGAACAGCGCTATGCAGCGCAAGCCCAAGCCATCGTGGACTATCGCGATAAGACCAAAGGCGGCGTATTAACTTCGCTGGACGAACTGAAAGCTGCAGCTGACCCGGCAGTGGTGGCGTCCCTGCAAGATGGCTTTTTTCTTTCCGATTTCGCGGTGCGGAACGTTGAAATCGTAGGCCCACAAGTAGGCGGACAGCTGCGCCGTCAAGCGCTGCTGGCCACGGTCTATTCCTTGGCAGGGATGCTGATTTATCTGGCCGTGCGCTTTGAATGGATCTACGGCGTGGCGGCTGTAGTGACTGTGTTCCACGACACGCTGATCACGGTGGGCGCGTTCTCGCTCATGAACAAGGAAATCTCGTTGACCGTGATAGCCGCCATTCTGACCCTGATCGGTTATTCGAACAACGACACTATCGTGGTATTCGACCGCATCCGCGAAAACCTGAAGCTGATGCGGCGCGAGAAGCTTTCCGACATTGTGAACCGCAGCATCAACCAGACCTTGAGCCGGACCATTCTGACGGCAGGGCTGACTTTTCTTACCGTGTTGGCATTGTTTCTTTTCGGAGGCGAGGTGCTGCACGGGTTCTCGTTTGCGCTGGTGATCGGTATCCTTATCGGAACCTATTCCTCGATTGCCATTGCCGCCCCCATTCTGGTGGCCTACCAGGACTGGCGCAGTAATCGGGGAAAACCACCGATGGAAGCGGCTTCCCGCAAGGAAAGTAACCGCGGCGAGAGGGTGAAAGCCAAGGTATAGGGAGCACGCCCTGTGAACGACGACGTCACAGGTTTGTGATTGGCCGACATTTGAGGTAGTATTCTGCGGCCTTCAATTAAGGGTTTGGAAAGTGAGTCTGGGAGCAAAGAGGAAGCAGCTGGTGTCTAAGGGTAGTTAGGGGCAGGAGGGCCATTTTATGTTTGAAGACAGCCTCATCGAATCGGGCGGCAGGCTAACAACCAAGCGAGGAATGACCACCACCCTTTCGTTTGTTTTTCAGATCGTGCTGGTGGGGATTCTGGTGTTGATTCCACTGCTGTTTACCGAGGCCCTTCCTAAGACACAGTTGATGACTTTCCTGGTCGCTCCACCCCCGCCGCCGCCACCGCCCCCGCCACCGGCCGCAGCCATAAAAATTGTGAAGCAGGTCCAGACCGACATCATAAACGGGCAATTGCGGACCCCCACCAAGATTCCAGAGAAAGTACAGATGATTAAGGAAGACGAAGCGCCTCCACCGGTGATGTCGGCTAGCGGGGTGGTCGGCGGCGTCCCGGGGGGTGTGCCCGGCGGGCAGATGGGCGGTGTAATCGGCGGAATTATCAGTTCAACTCCGGTTAATGTGCCCAAGGCGGTAAATCCGCAGCGCATCCGCGTCTCCCAAGGTGTGACCCAGGGCATGATTATTCGCAAGATCCAGCCGGCCTATCCACCCCTGGCCCGGCAAGCGCGCATCCAAGGACCTGTAGTGCTGCAAGCCGAAATTGGCAAGGATGGGTCGATCCAGAATCTGCGGCTGATCAGCGGGCACCCCATGCTGGCGCCGGCGGCGATCGAGGCCATTAAACAGTGGAAGTACAAGCCTTATATTTTGAACGGTGAGCCGGTAGAGGTAGAAACCACGATTACGTTTAATTTCACGCTGTCGGGAGGCTAGTCCGGCAGCCAGGACCAGACCAAGTTCCAGGAGGAAAGCAACTCATGTTCGTAGCCAACTTAGCAACCCACACTCTTAGCAGCATTTCTACCACGGCGATCTGGCTTTTCCAGGATCAGGCGGTAGGTTTTGACCCGATTTCGCTATGGAAACAGATGGGCATTCTGGCGAAAATCGTGGTCGTAATCCTGTTCATCATGTCCGGGTGGTCCATCGGCGTGATGATCGACCGCTGGATGGCATTCAGCGCGGCACGCAAGCAGTCTCGTGCGTTTGCTCCGGCGGTTGCGGGAGCGCTGCGCGATGGCAAGATTGATGAGGCCATCAAAGTAGCGGAGCGCAACAAGAAAAGCCATTTGGCCAAGGTAGTGACTGCCGGCCTGATGGAGTTTCGCGCTCACCAGGACAGTGCGGACATCCCGGGCGAGACCATTGAGGCCTCCAAGCGCGCACTGGAGCGCACTGAGGCCATTGTCCACGCCGAGTTGAAGCGTGGTTTGGGTGGACTGGCCACCATCGGCTCAACCGCCCCATTCGTGGGACTGTTTGGCACGGTCGTCGGTATTCTGAATGCGTTCAGAGAAATCGCCTCCAGCAAGACCACCGGACTGGGCGCTGTCGCTGGCGGTATTTCCGAAGCGTTGGTGACCACCGCTGTCGGTTTGTTTGTGGCCATCCCGGCCGTCATGATGTTCAACTATCTGACGGGTCGCGTGGAAGCGTTCGACGTGGAGATGGACAATTCATCGAGCGAACTGATTGATTATTTCCTGAAGCGCCGCGGAGTGGCTCGCCGACCGTCCTAACCGTCCTAATAGGTAGGACCCGGATTGGTGAACCATGGTTGCTGATACGGCGTCGGACGTTTGGTTGCCGCCGAAAACCTTCCGGCAGGTTGGGACTGGGATAAAGGTCGGCGGAGGAGATTGGATTCTTTATGGCGATTGCAAAACGGAACGAGGGTGCCAAGGTCAACTCGAACATTAACGTCACGCCCATGGTGGACGTGATGCTGGTGTTGTTGATTATTTTCATGGTGATCACGCCTATGTTGCAGAATGGCGTGAGCGTGGACCTGGCGCAGGTAAACAATCCAGAGCGGATGCCGGACGCCGAAAAAGAAGACGCCATGGTGGTCTCAGTGATGCGCGATGGCACGGTTTACTTCAGAAGCGATAAGATTCCCGTGGATCAGCTTACGCAGAAAGTCAAGGACCGCCTCGTTAGTCAACAGGACAAGCGAGTGTACGTAAAGGCGGATGCCCGCGCCAGGTTCGGAGCCGTGGTAGCAGTAGTCGATAACGTCCGGTCTGCCGGCGTGGACGATCTGGGCTTGTTGACCGATCAGAAGAAGGTTGGTCTTGGAGCTCCACGCGCGACTACTGGCGGGCAATAAACCAAGCATCAGAGGAGATCTATATGAGTATGGCAGTTGGCTCCGGCGGGGGCCAGAACGCAGACATGAACGTCACCCCGCTCATTGATGTGCTTCTGGTGTTGATCATTATTTTCATGGTCATTAACCCACCTCAACCCAAGGGGTTGGACGCCCTCGTACCGCAACCGCCGCCGCCGAACGCGCCCAAGAACAACACACCCGACCGTACCATCGTGGTACAGCTGATTGATCGTGGCGCGGGGCAGGAACCTGGAGTCAAGATCAACAACGAAGATACGACTTGGGACGGCTTGGGGGCGCGCCTGACGGATATTTTCAAGACCCGTGCCGAGAAAGTGATGTTCGTCAAAGGCGACGACAATGTGCCCTTTGCCGATGTAGCCAATGTGATTGATATCGCCCATGCTTCGGGTGTCGACAAGGTGGGCTTGATCACGGCCAAGATTGAAGCCGGGGGCTAGCGAAGGACCGGGCTTGCTCCCGGAGGATCATCTGAACTTCGGGCGCCGCTTAGACGCGGGGACACCGGCAGTCGCAGTCTGGTTTTGCGTGTTGTCTGTTCATGCATTTCTAGTCGCGAACCGGGCTGTGAAGCAATTCTTCAGGATTCCTGGCAAGGGAGACTTATAAAGCAATGAAAAACTGCATACGAGTGCTGGCGCTCGCGGCGGTTGCCTTGGTGTTGTTCTCTGGCGTTGGTTGCGACAAGCTAAAAGCCCGCGACCAACTCAACAAGGGCGTGTCATCCTATAAGAACGCCCGCTATGAAGAAGCCATCGCCCACTTCCAGCAAGCTGTAACCTTGGATCCAAAATTGCTGAATGCGCGTCTCTACCTGGCGACCGCGCTGACCAATCAATACATCCCCGGGGTGGATACAGACGATAACAACCGCGTTGGCCAGCAGGCGGTGGACGAGTTTAAGAAAGTGCTGGAGACGAATCCCGGTCATGATCAGAAGATCACCAGCCTGAAAGGCATCGCCTCGCTCTACTTCAATATGAAGAAGCTGGACTTGGCGAAAGAGTACAACCACAAGGTCGCGGAACTGGACCCTAACGATCCCGAAGCGTATTACTCGATCGGCGTGATTGACTGGACACAAACCTATGTACCACGCATGGAAGAACGCGCCAAACTGGGGCTGAAGCCCGAAGAACCATTGAAGGACAAGAAAGTGTGCGCCGCGCTCAAAGACAAGAATTGGGCGAACGTGATGGATGGCATCGATGCGCTGGGCAAAGCGATGCAATTGCGTGACGAGTACGATGACGCCATGGCCTACATGAACCTGATGTATCGCGAAAAGGCGGACCTGGAGTGCGACGATCCGGCGGCGCGTGCAGCCGATCTGAAGACTGCCGACGAATGGGTGGACAAGACGATGGCGGCCAAGAAAGCCAAAGCCGAAAAGCAGCCGGGGACAGAGGGCGGCATCACCCTCGACCAGCCGAAATAATGTTCCTGATGGACGACGACCCCTTCCGGTCCGGAAGGGGTTTTGTTTTGGGCGATCACAAGTCGCACAGATGGTGAAAAGCACACTGGCTCCCGCACCCATGTTCAAGAAGATATTGATCGCCAATCGCGGGGAAATTGCAGTGCGGGTCATTCGGGCCTGCCGCGAGATGGGCATCACGTCGGTTGCAGTGTTCTCTGACGTCGATCGCGCTTCCCTGCACGTGCTAAAGGCCGATGAGGCCTATCCTATTGGCCCCGCGGCTGCAACCGAATCCTATTTAAACTTCCGCAAGATATTAGAGGTAGCGAGGTTGAGCGGCGCGGAAGCCATTCATCCCGGCTACGGATTTCTCTCAGAGAATGCGGAGTTTGCCCAAGCCTGCGCCGAGGCGGCCCTGAAGTTCATTGGTCCCACCGCTGCCGCCATGGATGCGATGGGATCGAAAACCCGAGCCCGTCAGGCGATGGAAAAAGCTAGCATCCCGTTTGTACCGGGAACTTCACGCGGCTTAGATTCGGTGGAACAGGCGATGCAGGTAGCTGAAAAGATCGGTTATCCGGTCATGTTGAAAGCGGCTGCCGGGGGTGGTGGCAAGGGCATGCGGCTTGTGCATCGACGGGAGGATCTAGCGGCTGCGCTGGAGGCGGCACGGAGCGAAGCCTTGAGGGCGTTTGGCGATGGTGAAGTTTACATCGAGAAGGCCATCGTGAATCCCCGCCACATCGAAATGCAGATACTCGCCGATGAACATGGGCACACGGTCTATCTCGGGGAACGCGAGTGTTCCATTCAACGACGGCATCAGAAAGTGCTGGAAGAGTCGCCTTCCGTTGTGGTTGATGCCGACATGCGGCGGCGCATGGGCGACGTGGCCGTGCGCGTAGCAAAAGCTGCAGGCTATACCAATGCCGGCACTGTCGAGTTTCTGGTGGATCAGGAGAAGAATTTCTATTTTCTTGAAATGAATACGCGGTTGCAGGTGGAGCATCCGGTGACGGAACTGATCATGGGGATCGATCTGGTTCATTTGCAAATTCGCATCGCGGGGGGAGAAAGCTTGCCGTTCCGGCAGGAGGACATCACCGTGCGCGGCCATGCCATCGAGTGCCGCATTTATGCCGAAGATCCCGAGCAGAATTTCTTGCCCAGCCCAGGGAAGATCACGCTGCTGACGGTGCCGTCGGGGCCGGGAATCCGCGAGGACAGCGGCATGTACGAAGGCTGGACGGTGCCCATGGATTACGATCCACTGCTGGCCAAGCTGATTGGCTATGGCAGCGACCGGGAACGGGCCATCGCGCGCCTCACCCGCGCGCTGGGCGAATATTTTGTGGGCGGGATCAAAACGAATCTCTCGCTGTTTAGGCGCATTCTGGCGGACGCGGATTTTTGTGCGGCGAAGTTAGACACGGGTTTCTTGGATCGGATGTTGAAGCAGAAAGATGGGCAACTGGAAGATTCGCAGGCGGCGCAAGTTGCGGCCATCGCTGCTGGCATTTTCGCAGTCCTGGGGGTTTCCGCTGCGGCGCCGGGGGAACGCGCTAGCGACACTTCCGCGGAAAAGGCCGTGATCGCTTCTAACTGGAAGAGCGCCGGCCGCCGCGAGGCTCTGCGCTGATGCAGAATCGAATAACTGACCACTGACCGCCGACAACTGGCAACTGCTTGCATGCTTTACGACGTCACCATCGACGGCAAGAACTACCGGCTCGAAATCGAGCGCGCCGAGGGCCGCTGGTCGTGCCGTTTGGACGGCCACGAAGTCGCGGTTGACGCGGTGCTGGCTCGGCCGGACGTGCTTTCTCTGCGCATTGGCCACCAGGCCTACGAGATCAAGTCGGAACGCGTTGCCGGGGGCAAGGATAGGGATAATGACTGGCACGTGTGGGTGGGCAGCGCGCGATTCGCCTGCGAGGTGCGCGATCCGCGCGCGCTGCATAGTCGCGCCCGCGCCGCGGATGATCACGGTCCGAGAAAGTTGACGGCGCCCATGCCCGGCAAAGTGGTGCGCGTGCTGGTGCGGGAAGGCGATGCAGTGGAGGCGGGCGCGGGCGTGCTGGTGGTGGAGGCGATGAAGATGCAAAACGAAATCAAATCGCCGAAGAAGGGGACCATCCAGAAAATGCTCGCCGCTGAGGGCGTCGCCGTGAATGCCGGCGATGTGCTGGCGATTGTGGAGTGAGTTCTCGACGCGGGCAGCGTCTGGCATTCTTTAACCACGGGGCACACAGAGGGACACAGCGTAAAGCCAGAATCGTGGAGGGCGCGGAGAGCGGCCGAACCGACGCGATCGGCGAACCGGCGAACTCATGACTCGTCGCTGGTTTCTACTTCTCGATCCCGTTGCTGTCCAGGACTTTCTTGGCGTAGTAGTTCTCCACCTTGGCCGAATCCCGCAGAACTTCATAGTAGGCGGCTTTCAGCAACTGCTCGCGACGGTCGTGGAGTTGCGAGCGGACGGCTTGCTGCACCCGCGGGTCCGAGAGTTGGCGTTGTCCCGCAGGCTCTTTCGCGATGAG
>DATHOQ010000006.1:0-2095 GCA_035484735.1 Terriglobales bacterium
CGCAAATGATCCGGTGTCCTGGCGGACAAGGAACGCCGCGTTGGTCCAGTTCCTAAGAAACGATTCGTCATAAAGTTGCCGTTCGATCATCTCCCGCATTAGGCCAAGCGCAAGTGCAGTATCCGTTCCGGGCCGCACGCCGAGCCACGCATCCGCTTGCTTGGCCAAGGCGATGGGGCGGGGATCTACCACCACGAGTTTCGCTCCCTTGACACGCCCTTTGGCAATAGCACTCGCCTGCGCCAACCATGTATTCGCAGGGTTGTGTCCCCAGAGCATGATCGTGTCGGCGTTTTCGAAGTCGGCGGCTGGAAGCCCGCAACCAAAGGTGAAGGCGTGAGCGAAATCCTTATGCCAGTTGCATATCTCCGTTGCGTAGCAGATGTTAGGACTGCCGAAGTGCCGCACGAAGCGCTCGATCCAATCGATGCTGTCAGAGATAGGGGTGCCGCTTCCGGTTGTAACCGCGAAAGCTATGGCTTCGGCACCGTTTTCCTCGCGGATCGCCGCGAGCTTCTGTGCCGTTTCGGTAAGCGCTTCCTCCCAGCTGATACGTTTCCATCCCGGACTCTTTGCGCCTTTAGGGGTGGTCCTGCGCATGGGATAGAAGACCCGATGGGGGCTATGAACAATTTCCGGCGCCGCTCGCCCCTTCATGCACATTGCTGTGCCAGTCGGGTGCGATGGGTCTGGTGCAACTGAGAGCAGCCGGTCGCCGCCGACCGTGTTTAATGTCCCGCAACGGGAGCGGCACAGGGTGCAATAGCCGTGGATCACGGATGTCATTGAACCTGTTCTCCGGATAGTCTGCTACTGGGTCCCCAAAAGAAAGCTTGCGAGGTCACCAACAACGACCTCGCGTAAAGTACCTCAGATCTGCTCAGTATCAACTTGCGCCGTTGGTGCGCGTCACATTTGGGCGTGAGGGCTTACTCGATGTAACATGCGTCCAGACTGTCAGCGATTTAAAACACCTATCTCCGGCGCGTCGAGTTATACGAAAGGAACTCGCTGTAGTAATGGAGTGGCCGGGCAGGGGAAATGCAGGCAGCCCCCCGAAACCCTTGGTTGCCCAGCTCCGTCGCACCCGGCGCTACGCAGCCAGTGACACTTTCGACAGCGTGTTTTCGAGCTTAAAGAGCTTCATCGTGTTCAGTCGGCCTATCTTGATCTGGTCTTCCAGCGAGATATCAACAGAGCTGAACCATTCCTCACACTCAACCATGCTTTCGTAGGGATAATCGGTCGAGTACAGGATGCGGTCGGCGCCCATCTCAAGAATAGTGTTGATCAACGCTTGAGTGCGGAAGGCGCCGCTCGTTGTGACAAAGAAGTTCTTGTAAAAATAAATCGAGGGCTTCTTGTCGACCTTCATTCCGCGCGGGTCCACCACTTGACGGTGCTCAAAGCGCCAAATTGCGAATGGAAGCATTTCACCCAAATGGCCCAGAATGACCTTAAGCCCGGGATATTCGTCAAACAATCCACTTCCGATCAGTCGGAGTGCATGCGTCGCCGTCTCTACACCGAAAGCCCACGCAGCACCGAGCAGCCAGGGATGTCCTTCATAGGCCTTTTGTTGGCTGGGAAGTGGCTCGCGAGGATGCAAATAAACCGGTACGTCTAGTCGCTCCACCTCCGCCCAGAATTGCCGATACATTGGAATATCAAGGTAGTAGGAGGTGTCTTCGACCCCGATTTGCGAGAAGCCGCTGATCAGGGCGCCGACGAAACCAAGCTCCTTGATGCAACGGATGAGTTCCTTGATGGCTTCTTCCGGGTCCTGCAATGGCAACGCCGCGAATGAACGGAAACGATTCGGGTTGTTCGCCGTAGCGTTAGCCACGAGATCGTTTGTCCGGCGGGCCACCTGGACTGCCCGCTTCTTGTCGTAGATTTCTTCGATCCCCGGAGCGAGCGAGAGAATGCTGAGTTCGATTCCAGTCTGGTCCATCTGCTCGACCCGCTGCTTCGTGAAATCAAGCAGGTTGGAAGATAATTTCTGCCAAGCCTCTTTGCTACCGGTGGCGTACCTGGCCGCCGACTCCAGGGTGTCCGATGTTTGGAAGTGGTCTTCGAGTGAGAGCTTCCAAGG
>DATHOQ010000007.1:0-18497 GCA_035484735.1 Terriglobales bacterium
GTCGTGCGCCGCGTGACGGCCCGACTTCTTTGGTCGAACCTCAACCTGTTGTTCTGGATGTCTCTGGTGCCGTTCGTGACTGCATTTGTAGGAAACAACTATCGTGAGCCGATGGCGGTCGCGCTCTATAGCCTTGATCTCACTCTCTGCTCGGCGGCGTTCTATTTGCTGCGTGTCGAATTGATCCGTCAGGAGCCCGAGCACTCCGACATGATCGACTACCATCGCCGCATCCAGCGCAAGAACTCCCTTTCCTTGCTGCTGTACTTGTCGTCCGCGCCATTGGCGTATGAATCGGTCTATCTCTCGTTCCTGATCTTCGCCTTGATTCCAGCTTTGTACTTCCTGCCCGAGAAGAAGCTCTCCGCGCCCGAGAGCGTCTGAGTAGCTCAAGAAAATGAAAAGGCGGGCATGTGCCGCCCGCCAAAAAAGAAACAGGAAAGCATTTTATTGCGAGGGGGGCGGTGCGCTCGGCACTGTTCCTGCTGGACACACGCCCGAGCCACTGCCTGTCGGCTGTGACGGCGTTGCATTTGGCGGATTTCCTGGCTGCGTCGGTGGATTCGCTGGAGAACTTGGATTCGCCGCGTTCGCGCTGGATGTGCTTTGAGTGCCTGAATTGGCCGTCGATCCGCTCGGCGACGGCGTTCCCGCGGTCGGTGGCACGCATCCGGTCGATTGGTTAGGCGCGTTGCTTGGCGTTGCCGCAGTAGCCGGCTGCGCGTACCCCGGCATCGGCGAAGTCGGAGTTGTTTCTGGAGTGCTCGGCGTCGGAGGCGCACTCTGCGTTGGCCCAGCAGCCTTGGTCGTAATCGGCGTCGGAGGACCAATCGTCGAGCCTGACGGCGCAGCCGCGGACGGCATCGTCGCTGGAGCAGCTGGGACCGGAGGAGAGGTCGCGGGTCTGCTCTGCGCCCCCGCCCAGCAACAGCAGCTCACGATGCAGCATAGAATTGCGATTCGTATAGACATACAACAATCTCCCAAATCAAAGTTTTGATCACAGCCCCCGAGCTCGGCCGAGACCCAATAACCTCAATTTGAAAACTGTGGTGACGCTCCGCCTATCCGGTGGATGCCGTAGCGCCCTAGCGCATTCAGCACCGCGACGAACGCACGGATAGATGCGCTGTCGGTACTAATACTCGCTGTCAGGTTTAGAAATTGAGGAAATAATCTAGCGGCGGTACTGCGTCGGCTGCGGACCCTTTTCCAGAGTCTCGCGATCCCATATAGCTCCGTCACGGGTATAGCTGGCTAACTCAAAATCCTGCGTCAGCTCTAGTGCATCAGTAGGACAGGCGTCCTCACATAGCCCGCAAAACATGCAGCGGCTCAGATCATAGGTGAAGTTGGTGAGTTCTTTGCGGCGAGTCTTCTCGTTACGCTCACTCGAGACCACAATCAAATGCTCAGGGCAAGCCAGTGCGCACAGGTCGCACGCGATGCACATGGTCTCGTCCGTATCAGGATTCACATTGAGCCGCGGCGCTCCCCGGTACCGTTCCGCCACTTGCGGCCGCTCCAGCGGATATTGCTCGGTATAAATCTCTTTGGGATCCTGATAGCGAAACGTCACGCTCAGTCCCTTGAGCAGGTCGATAAAGAAGACTTTGCGAAGCAGATTAGCCAAGCCCATAACGCAATAAGGATACCATTAGCAAAGGTTGTGTGGGGACAGGCTCGTGTGGGGCGGGCGCCCTCGCCCGCCTGCCCTGAGCGAAGCCGAAGGGCCTGCCGAGCGCAAGCTCAGCAAGTCTTACTTTCCAGATAAAATGCAAAGGCGCAACAAACATGCCCGCCAACAACCAACCACCGCCCAACGACGAACTATGGATGCAAGAAGCTCTCCGCGCCGCCCAGCGTGCCCTCGAAGCCGGTGACGTCCCCGTCGGAGCCGTCGTCGTTCATAACAACCAAATTATCGCCCGCGGATGGAACCGCAACTTAGCCGACGCCGATCCCACTGCCCACGCCGAGATCATCGCGTTACGCGAGGCCGGCAAACACCTCGGTAACCATCGTCTGGGAGACTGTGAGCTGTTTGTTACAATTGAGCCGTGCGCCATGTGTGCCGGCGCGCTGGTGCATGCCCGGCTCAAGCGCCTGATCTATGGGGCGGATGACCCCAAAGCCGGAGCGGTGCACTCGGCGATGCAAGTGCTGAACCATCCTAGCTTGAATCACCAAATGGAGGTGCAGTCAGGCATCCTGGCAGGCCGTAGCGCCGAGTTGCTACAAGAGTTTTTCCGAAGCCGTCGCTAGCGTGGGTTCTTAGCTAAAGGCTAAGTGCCAATGCTAATAGCGGCTTCTGACGCGGAGAGGTGCGTGAGTGGTTGAAACGATCCGCCTCGAAAGCGGACATACCTTAACGGGTATCGTGGGTTCAAATCCCACCCTCTCCGCCAGTTCTTTTGTGCTATCTATCGCCACTAGCCTTGTCTTGACCCATCCGCGTGTTGGTGTACACTGTACATACGTTGTACTTAGCTGTACGTACAAGGGACCCGATCATGCCAACCGCCAGACCACGTACCGAGCGGCTCAATGTTCGACTCAGCAGCCGGGAAGCCAGACTCATTCGTCTCGGCGCCGAACGCCGCGGCGTGAACATCACCAATTTCATTTTAGAGAGCGCCTGCGTCCGAGCCGAACAGGAGATTGCCGACGCCCGCGATTTCCAGATCAGTTCCAAAGACTGGCAGCGTTTTAGCGAGGCTCTCGATCGGCCTGCGCGGGTAAAGCCCAGACTGAAGAAACTCTTTTCCGAATCCACTGTGCTCGACCGGCCCTGATGCCTCCTAACCAATCTGCGCTATCGAACGGGGAGGTCATCTCGGATATACACGACATCAGTCGATTCGATTGCGGAGGACACGAATCCCTCAACGACTGGCTGAAGCGTTTTGCCCTCACCAATCAGAAGAATGAATCAGCCCGCACTTACGTTGTTCATCGCAACCGCCTGGTTGTTGGATATTATTCAATTTCTGCCGGGGCGGTCTCGGCTGACGAAGCACCCAATCGCATCTCAAAGGGTCTTGCGCGACATCCCATTCCGGTCATCCTTATAGCCCGGCTTGCTGTCGATAAAAACGAAAAAGGCACGGGGCTGGGAAAGGCGCTCCTGAAAGACGCACTGCTACGAATCGCACAGGCCGCGGATATCGTCGGTGCCTGTGCCGTCTTGGTCCACGCCATTGACGAACCAGCGAAGCAGTTTTATCTACATTTCGGTTTTGAATCTTCGCCAGTTCACGAATTGCAGCTGATGCTCTTGATGAAAGACCTTCGTAGATCGCTCGAATAGCCCCCTTCAGATCTCAATCTGCTTCTCCTGATGCCAGCTCAAATACCAGCAAGTGCTATACCCAAAATGAGGAAACAACGACCGCACACACGTCTGATCCTGCGGTGCGTCGTACTGATACAGCGTCTTGCCGCTCTTTTCGTGGATCACGTACACCGCTGTTACGCTGACGATGCCGAAGACATCCCGGTGCCGCCAGACGCGATAGCGGATAGAAAGCCAGTCGCCACCGTAAACCGTGGCCGCCAACCCCAATACCACACTCAACACACGTATAGGCAGAGACTTCATGGGATATCGTAATTAAAGTGACATACCATTAGGTTGCACACAAGTTGCAGTCGGGGAGCTGTCCCATGGCAGAGTCAGAGATTGAAGTCCGAACCCTGAACCCGCAAGACGCGCCATCGTTTTGGCAGCTTCGCTTGGAGGCTCTCGAGTGCGAGCCCCGTGCCTTCACCGAATCCGTTGACGAGCATCGCAAAATCACAGTCGATGATGTGGCCAGGCGTTTAAGCGGCACAGTTGCAAACGGCAATTTCGTGATCGGCGCCTTTGCCCAAAATCGTCTCGTAGGCATGGCCGGATTCTTCCAACGCCAGGGTCCGAAGATCCGCCATAGAGGCCTAATCTGGGGAGTCTACGTGCAAAGCGAATGGCGTAAGCACGGCATTGGGCGATTGCTGCTGGCTGAAGTGTTACGCCTCGCTCGGACTATCGCCCGGCTTGAGCAGATCCATCTCGCAGTGGCCACAGATCAGCCCGCCGCCCGGCACTTGTATGCGTCCCTAGGATTCGAAGCCTACGGCCGCGACCTTCACGCCCTCAAACTCGGTGACGGTTACGTGGATGAAGAGTTGATGCTGCTACGGTTGTGATGCCGCGGGAAGCCGCAAAGCGGCGCAAGAGTAAAGCCCACGGCGAAAGCCGTGGGTAAAGTTGCAAACGCTGAGCCGCGGAGCGGCGAAAGAGGCGTGCCGATAAGCTCCGCACATTTGCCCCCATATCTCCTCGACCTCGCCACCCTACACCACAAAATACTTCGCCCCCGGATGATGCACTACTATCGCCGAAGTACTCTGCTCCGGCTCCAGCAAGAACCCTGTCGTCAACCGCACTCCAACATTCTCTTCCGGCTTCAGCAAAGTAAACAACTTCGTCTGATCTTCCAGATTCGGGCACGCCGGATATCCGAACGAGTACCGCGATCCGCGATACTTCTGGTGAAACAGATCCCGAATATGCTGTGAATCCTCGCCTGCAATCCCCAATTCTTCGCGCATCTTCTTATGCAAAAGCTCCGCCAGCGCCTCCGCAGTCTCCACGCTCAGCCCATGTAGATAAAGATATTTTGTGTACTCCCCACCCTCAAACAGCCGCTGCGTTTCCTCCGACGCCCTCGACCCAATCGTTACCAACGACAGCCCAATCACATCCATCTTCCCCGCGCTCTTAGGAGCAAAGAAATCCGAAACACTAAGCCGGCGCCCTTCTCGCTGTCGAGGGAAAGTGAACCTCAAGATTTCCCTCTGTGTCCCGGAGCTTGCCCTGAGCGCAGTCGAAGGGTGGTTATGATTTTCCTCAGGCTCATACACAATCACATCATTGCCATCGCTCTGCGCCGGAAAATATCCATACACCACCTTGGGATCGAACCATCCGTTCGCAATTACTTCTTCACCCAGTTTCTGTTTGATCGGTCGGAACTTCTCCTCCACCAATCGCACATAGTCTTCCTGCGACGCAGTCTTCAACTGCCACTGATTCTTGAACAGCGCCGTATCATTGATGTACTGAAACACCTCGCGCAGGTCCCAATCCTTTTTCACCCTCACGCCCCAGAACGGAGGCACTGGAATATCCGGTGCATCGCTCACCACCGGACTGCGCTCGGCGAACACTGGCCCACTCTCTTCATCCACCGCCACCGCCTTGGCATATTCCTTCACAGTGCGACCCTCTTTCAGCCGGCTTTCGCGGTTGCCGTTAGGCGCAGAGATGTCCTGCATGATATGCAGGCCGGCGAAAGCATCGTCGGCATAGAACACTGCATTCGAGTACTCGCGCCGCAGATCGTCCTCGACATATTTGCGTGTCAGCGCAGCCCCACCGCAGATGACCGGTATTCCCAGGTTCTGCCGCTGCAAGTCCTGGATCACATACTTCATCTCCAGCGTCGACTTCACCAGCAATCCGCTCAAGCCGATGGCATCCGCTTTATGCTCCAGCGCCGACTTGATGATGGTGTCGCCCGGCTGCTTGATGCCCAGGTTCACCACCCGGAATCCGTTGTTGGTGAGAATAATGTCCACCAGGTTCTTGCCAATGTCATGAACATCGCCCTTCACCGTGGCCAGCACAATAGTTCCCTTTTGCGATCCCTCCACCTTCTCCATCTTGGGCTCAAGATAAGCCACTGCCTGCTTCATCACTCCGGCAGAGTCCAGCACCGACGGCAACTGCATCTTGCGCGCTCCAAACAGCTCACCCACTGTCCGCATTCCATCCAGCAAAACCGTGTTGATCAGTTCAAGCGGCGTGTACTCGACCAGAGCATCTTCCAGCAACTGTTCCAGAGTTTTCTTATGCGCCCCATCCCCCACCGATTTTTCGCCGTTGATAATGGCAAACTTCAACTTGTCGTCCACCGAAAGGGTTTCGACGTGCGCTGTGGTCGAGGCCTGCGTCTTGCCCTTGGTTCCGGCGAAGTGCCGCATGTAGGCCTGGAGCGGATCACCATCCGCATAGTCCCGATGAATCAGCTTGCGCGCAAGTTCAACCTCTTCATGAGGGATCTTGTATAACGGGTAGATCTTGGTGTAATTGACAATGGCCATGTCGAGACCATTGTCCACAGCTTCATGCATGAAAACCGAGTTCAGTACCCGTCGCGGATAGGCATCCAGACCAAATGAAATATTGCTGACGCCAAGAATGGTCTTCACATCCGGCAGTTCTTTCTTGATCTGCCGGATCGCATTCAGCGTCTCCATTCCCGCCGTACGATATTCCTCCTGCCCGGTTGAAATCGGCAGCGTCAGCGCATCAAAAATGATGTCCACCGGACGAATCCCGTACTTCTTGGTCGCCAGTTCATAGATGCGCTTGGCGATGGCAGTTTTCTTCTCCGCCGTCAGCGCCATCCCGTCTTCGTCAATGGTCAGCGCAATCACCGCCGCACCATAGCGCTTGGCCATGGGCAGCACTTTCGATGTGCGCTTCTCGCCGTCTTCCAGATTGATGGAATTGATGATCGCCTTGCCCGGAATTCGCTTCAACGCCTCTTCCACCACATCGGCTTCAGTCGAATCCACGAGAATCGGCGCGGGAACGCGAGTCGCAACCTTTTCTAAGATTGACGTGATGTAGCCCTTCTCGTCTTCGCCCACAATGGCGCAGCACAAATCCAGCATGTGCGAACCTTCGTTAACCAGCTTCTTCGCCAACGCCAGAATATCGTCGTACTTCTTCGCCCGCACCATATTGCGGAAATGCTCCACTCGCGTGGTGGTGTTCATCTCCTCGGCCACGATCAGAGGTTTAGGTTCGAGATCGAGCGGAACCGAAGTATAAGCACTAGACGCCGCAGCTGTCGGCTTGATGTCGCGCTTCGCGGGTTCGATGCCCGAGACTGCATCGACGACCGCTTTCAGATGTTCCGGCGTAGTTCCGCAACACCCACCCACGATGCGCACACCATAGTCGCGTACAAAGTGCAGGTGAAATTCCGCCAGTTCCTTGGGCGTGAGCTTGAACACGGCCACGCCACTTTCCGAGATCGGCAACCCAGCGTTTGGCAGCACGGATACATGCTTGGTGGAATTCGCACCCAAGAAACGGACAGCGTCGTTCATCTCCTTCGGTCCGGTCGCGCAATTCAGGCCGATGATGTCGGCGTCATACGGCTCGAGTGCCGTTAGGGCCGCACCAATTTCCGTCCCCAGCAACATTGCCCCAGTTTCTTGCAGAGTAACCTGTACCTGGAGCGGAAGCCGCTTTCCCGACTTCTGCATCGCATCGACTGCGGCGATCGTCGCAATTTTCGCCTGCAGCAGGTCTTGGCAGGTTTCGATCAGCAGAATATCAACGCCCCCTTCGATCAGCGCCAATGCCTGCTCTAGATACGTGTCATACATTCCCTCGAAAGTGATGTGCCCTAGCGAAGGTAGCTTCGTGGTGGGACCCATTGACCCAGCAACGAACCTAGGCCTCTCCTTGGTGGAGAACTGCGCAGCAACTTCTTTTGCCAACTTCGCAGCAGCGATATTGATTTCAGCGACCCGATCGGCAAAGCCGAACTCGGCCAGCACGGCGCCCATTCCGTTAAACGTATCGGTTTCGATGACGTCACATCCAACGCGTAAGAAACTCGCGTGGATGTCCCGGATGATGTCGGGACGAGTGAGCACCAGAATCTCATTGCAGTTTTCCTGGCCCAAATAGTCGTCCAGGCTGGGATTGTGCAAGTGAATGCTCGTGCCCATGGCGCCGTCATAAATGACGACGCGCTCCTTCACGGTCTGTAAGAAATCACCCATTTATCAATCCGTGTAAATCCGTGGCCCAGATGTTCGACTAATGCACAAACGCCGGCCCGCTGTGGGGGCCGGCGCGTCCTTAGATAATCCGTTTTATCGAACTCCCAATTCCCCGCTGGCCACTTCCGCCTGATTGAACACCGAGTTGGCTCCCATATGTGCTGGCTGGGGGGCCAGCATCTGCTCTTTCCGATACACCAACCCGCTGGCGTTAAAGCTGGCAATCTCAAAACCATGCCCGTGCGTAATCGCGTCCGTAGGACAAGCTTCCACACAATACCCACAAAATATACATCGATTGTAATCGATATTATAGACGTGGGCGTAACGTTCGGCGCCGCTTACGCGTTTTTCAGCGGTGTTTTCTGCCGCCTCGATGTAGATGCAATTCGAGGGACAGGAGGCGGCGCACAGGAAACAGGCCACGCATTTTTCGAGGCCATTTTCATCGCGCTGGAGGACGTGCACTCCGCGAAAGCGGTCCTGGAACTTCGCGCCCTTCAACGGCCCCGGCCCGTCGGGATAATTCTCCACCTGGGTGGGTTGGAACATCTCCATGAAGGTGATGCTCATCCCTTTGGCGATGGCCGCGATGTTCTTCAATACCGGCATACCTATCTAGTATACCGAATGCCGCAAGGAAGCGGGCCAAACGCAGGTTTTACCGCGAGATCCCACCCCTTCACAAAAGGCGCGAAAGGATGAGCCAACCGCGCTCTGGATTTCAGGCGATGCCCAGCACTTGATTGAAGAACCCGACCAGGTATTTCCAGATCAGGTAATACGCAATCAATCCAACCGTAAACGCTAACGCAACATATTGATAAGGAATGATCTGCTGGTCAAAACACACAATCCCCCTGCTCCCCGGAGTCAAGAAACCCAGCGCGGATGCCAGCGCTAATCCGCAGGGCGCCAGAAGAAACGGCAAGAGCGCGCCATGAACGCCGATAGGCAAGTGGCGGCGTGGCCGCAACCACAGATAAAACATGTTCCATAGCCCAAACAGGCTGGGTACCAGGGCCATGGGAAATATAATCACTCGCTCAATCGGGACCGGAACATGGAACACAAAACGCACCAGGCAGAATGCGGTAAGCACCAGCAAGAGAACAAGCGTAGGGACGACAATGCCCGCCATGTAAGCCCGCAAATACGGATGAGTATTCATAAGCTCTTCCTTTCTTCACAAGTGATAAAGCAGCATCGGAATCGTGCTGGGAACCCAAATGATCGACAGCACGACCACTGCCGCCAGCGCCCAATCGAACCATGGAACGGTGGCGGACCGCTCCTCCAACCGCCGCAGCATCTGCGGCCACAGATCGCGTTCCAGTTCTTGGTTCACCGGGCGAATGTTTTGCTTTAGCAGTTGGCGAATCTTGTCGTCGTCATTCATGTTGCACTCCCAATATGCTCTCAGGGGCTAAAGCCCTCATCATTGATTGCTATCGGCACGACTGAAGTCGTGCCCTCCCAAAATCATTTATGAAACCCCTGCGAGTTGCTTTCGCAAGAGCCGCACTGCGCGAAACACTCGCAGCTTGACGGTGCCCACCGAAATTCCTAACGCGTCGGCGATCTCCTTATACGGTTCTTCTTCAATCAACGCCAGCGTGGCCGCGACTCGTAGCTTTGCCGGCAACTCGCCAAACGCTTTGCCCACCCGCTCGCGGACATCCTGCCGCACCCCCGGGTCGCCCAAAGCCGAGCTTCGCAAATCTGGCAAATCTTCCGGAAGCTCAACCTCCCGCCGCGCTACCTTCAAATAATCGAGCGCGGTGTTGGTTGCGATCCGCCGTGCCCAGGCCGCGAAGTTGCGCTCCGGATCGAACCGCGCATGCGCCCGATGAATGCGCCAGAAAGTCTCAATGGTCAGATCCTCGGCGGCTCCGTGTTCGCGCACGATCCGGACGATCCAGCGATACACTTCGCCCTGAAACTGGCGGAACAGACTCTCAAAGGCATCGAGATCTCCGCGGGCGAAGCGCTGTAACAGCTTCGAGGGCTGTTCCATTTGTCTTCCTGTATACGCTTACGGGCGGGAGTGGGGAAAGGTTACAGGTATTGGCCGCAGATTCCGCAGATACACGCAGATCTGTAATTCAAAGAGCTTTTATCGCAGAGAGAGCAGAGAAGGGCTGGCGGAGGACGCAGAGAAAGGCTGAACCACAGAGGGCACAGAGGTACACAGGGGATCGTTAGCCCCGGATTCGCAAAAATAAATATGGATTCCTTCCCAATCTGGCACTTTTAGGCGCAAAAACCGTTTCGGGACGAGCCTCTGGCAAACCTTGTCAAGAGGTCGAAACCCTACATTTCCCTTCATCCCGCTCATTTGCAGGGGAATATAAAGTTCGGATTCGTGTCTCACTTCCCTGCTCGATTTGCTATTCTGGATATATAGACAGTTGAGCGAAGCGCGGGCCTCGGTCCCGCGCTTTTTATTGCCTCGAACACAATCCACAACAATTCAGAGGAAGGACCATGCGCCGGCGCGAGCTGGCGCTTCTTTATGGCTAGAGATTCCATCGAATCACAGCGGCAGGATTTCGAGAAGAGGCAAGAGATGGTGCAGGTCAATCGTGGTACCAAGAAACGAGGTGAACTGGCAGAACTGGCTTTCATCTATAAAGCTGCGAGCCTGGGTTTCGGCGTGGCGCGGCCCTATGGAGACAGTGACCGTTTCGACTTCATCGTGCTTTCGGGAGAGCACTTCTGGAGGGTGCAGGTGAAATCGTCGAGTGCGATGCAGTACGGCGGGTACATGGTTAATGCCCAGCGCTGCGCGAATGGACGGTCGATCCCGTATACGGTGGATGAGATTGACTTCCTGGTGGCCCACATCGTGCCGGAAGACGCTTGGTTCGTAATCCCGGTGCAGGCGTTCACGCCGCGGCGGAGCATACGAGTGTATCCGCGGCGAGATGAGCGACAGGGCCGCTACGGGAAAGTACCGGGAGGCGTGGTGTTTGATGGAATGAATTTATCCCGTATCTTACAACTTCGGTGCAGAACGTTAAGAAAGCGTCCCGTTGTGTCTCCGGGTTTATCCTATCGCGAGAGGTTTCGACCATGAACGAATCTTCAAGACATGCCGAGGCGCACATCGACTCGATTGTGAAACAGGAAGAAGAAGCACTGAAACGCAGGTCGATTGCCGAGCGTCTCGCCGATGGGGTGGGCAGTTTCGCAGGCAGCCTTCGGTTCATTGTTATTCACCTGCTGCTTTTGATCGTTTGGCTGCTGGCGAATACCGGCAAGATATTAGTTACGAGGCCGTTCGATCCCTACCCGTTCCCGTTGCTTGGAGTCATTGTTGCGGTAGAGGCGGTCTTTCTGTCGAGCTTCATATTGATGCGACAGAATCGCATGATGCGACGAGGCGATCATCGGGATCACCTCAACCTGCAAGTCGATTTACTCGCGGAAAAGGAAATCACGACAGTATTGCAGATGGTACGTGCGATTTGCGGCCACCTAGGCCTGCACAACATTGCCGCGGATAGAAACGTCCGTGAACTCAGTCAAAACACCTCGATTGAGTCGCTGAGTCAGAGTCTGGAGGATAAGCTGCCGGAGAAATAAGAGACTGACAGCGTGAAATGTCGGGGAACGGTCCCGCCTTCCGGTTTATGTCAGAGCTTCTGTCCCCTCGCCACCTGGCCTAGCAGCAGGAACGTCTTCGGGTAGCTGCCTTCGCCACAAAGCTTGAAGGAGCCAAATTCCTTGTACCACGGCCCGCCTGGGACATCTGGATTTGATTCCATCCAGAACCGCAACTGGTTTAGGTCTTCGAGACTGATGTTGCGGTCGCGCATGCGCTCGACCAGATGGTCACGAACAGCGGCGGGGAGCCGAGACCAGGTCTCGATCTTCATTGCGTTCAGTCCGGAAACTACTCACCAAACACAAAGTGGCCCAACTGGTCGCCCAACTGTTTGACCTGCTCGGGATCGCTGGCCGCGCGGAAGCGTTCGGCCAACTGGAAAAACGCTTTCTCTTTCTGCTGTTGGGCTTCGATTCCCTGCTCGATGAGCTCGACCAGTACGCGGTTATCGCTGAGAGCACGCTGCTTGGCCAAGCTCTCTACTTGTCTGGCAATCTTGGGCGGCAGGGTTACACTTCGTCGAACGTGCTTGGTAGCAGTTCCCTTTACTCGCGAGCGTTTGGCTAGTGGCATGGTGACACCATTATACACCATTGTGGTGCATTAACCGCCTCTACCGCCGAATCCGGCAAAGTACTCACACCACACCATCTTTCACATTTTCAGACGGGGAGGAGAGCTGCGCATAACGGAGTAGCTCGTCCTCCGACTGCCTGAATTCACGAAAACACTTGAGGCCAACATAGGTCACGATGACTGCCAACGTAAAACCAAGCAAAAGTCTGGCCAAGACGCGGATGTCGTAAGTGCAACTGACGAAAAATAGACGGTCAACACGGTTATGCCAGAAAAAGTAGAGATCCAGACAATCGCTGGCAAAAAAACTTAGTGCGAGAATCGGCAGTCCGAGCACCAGTAACCTGGCGACGGCGCGCATTTTAGGGGACGCATGCGAGCCGATGAGTATGAAATGGAACTCAAGTAAGGGAGCTACCAGTGCCCATCCTTGAAGCTTCTCTAGTCTCGTCAGGCAGGCGTTCAGGCGCCTCTGGTTGAAGAGAAGCCAAAACAGCATAGCAATGGCTATCATTAGGATAGCTACAGAAAAATCGGCGCTGGCAACTTTGAGATTTACCAGAGGGACGTCAAATTCCCTGTCTGCCCAATGGGATTCGAGTTCTGACGCCTTCTTATCTAGATCCTGCAGGAGAGCTTTGTCTCCTTCAAGCGTGTCCGTCACCTTGTCTCCCTCACTGTTTTTCTGAATGAGCAGGGCAACCGCTGCTCGACGTCCGTCAATTCGAGCAAGTTCCCATGATCCATACCAGACGAACAGGTAGAAGAATCCAACCCCTATCAGGCCCGACACGAGGAGCAGGATACGTCTTGTGCGTACGACAGCGTCCTTCGTAGCCTCGTATACAACCTCCGCTTCGGATGGCAAGCCTCCACTCTTTTCAGTCATCGTCGTTCACCTATGCAAACTTGCGAATGATGTCCGCGATCCTGGCGGTCTCTTCCGATTCGCGGAGGATATTCAGATCGTCTTGAAAAGATCGGATTGCGTTCGCAACGTTTTCTTCGTAGTCTTCGAAGGCTCGAGCGCTCTGGACGTTCTTCCCAATAGCGTCAAGAATCGCGATGGAGATCGGCAGCGATCCGAAAAGTTGCACATAACTACCGAGACCGTGGGCAGCAAGAGTAGCCAGCATCGTTAATTCTCTGCGAACCAAATAACCGAGGAGCAGCGATAGATTGCTGAGTCGATGTTGCGGTGTATTTGCGGGAGCTATAAGTTTTTCTTCCAAGTGCTCGTACATATCAACATCAGTAGCGATGTGAGTGAGGTATTCGATGTCATACAGCAGGGTGTTAAGCATGAACCTGCCTCGCTTGGTGATCCGCACAACATCTCCGGCACCGTGTTCAGTCCATGCTTGTCTATGGCACCACCTCAAGTCACCATTTACGACATCGACGTGAGATCCAAGCACCTGGCAAAGTTCTTCCTTCCCGGGCTCTGCGAAAATCTCCCCGTCGGGATGGGACTGTATGTACTTAAGAATTAGCAACCGTAAGAAAGGACCGACCGTGTGATTCGAGTTCTCGCTTCCAAAGATATTTCCAACAATACTGATCTGCGGGTCGTATAGCTGGCTGTTCACAAACATCAGTGACTTTACCACGATGGCATAGGGTATAAATCCACGCCAGTCGGACTGTCCGAGAGGTGACATCTTCTTAATGATCTCGTGAGCGCTCAGGAAGTGGGAGTTGTATACTCTCAATGCACATTGAAGAGAATCTCGGATCGATTCGTTGCTCAGTCCTTGCAGCAGATTTGCAACGCGAGTGGATGAGAGCCCGCGCACAAGAACCTCGGTAAATTCCGGGTATTCTTGAAATTTCATTCGGAGAGTCCCCTCCCCAAGAGTCATGGCGGCGAGAGCCTCCTGCTCCGCTTCCAGTGCCTGCTTTATTCTGAGGCGAATCACTTCTGTGACCGACGGAGTCGGAACCCTGGTTTGCACGAGTGTCTCCATCACTTGGGGGTCATGATGCCTAAGATGGGTATCCGTCGAACGCCTGACTGCAATTAGGCCTTTTGCGTGGCAGCCGATACATAGCTGCGCTGCCTGTTTTACAGCCTCTATCTGAATTTGATCCTCTAATGGGTCGAGGTTGTCGAGAACGAGCACAACCCTGCCCGGTCCCACCTCGCGCGCGAGGTATCGCAGAGCCACGAGGACATACGTAACCGGGTCAGCGAGCATCTCTCTAGCAGCCGGTATGACGTCATCAACCGTCTTAGCCAGGAGGCGTAACGATGCAAACGTCTTGTCAAACGAAATTGCATTCTGGAGGAAGGCAGCCTTGTCTAAGTCTTTGACCTCAAGGTAATGCGCAACCATAACGGCAATTTCGTTGTAGAGAGCTTTGATAAAGTTGTGCGGGTCGTGATTTAGCGCTAACTTGTGCTCGTTACCATCGAAATAGATCCAAACGTACCCTTTCCCTATTCCGGATCGTCCGCCGTCATGCCCTTGAGCCGCCTGCAGTTGGAGGTGATTCGCAGCAAAATCTCGTAGAGCAGAACTCTTGCCAACACCGTACTGGCCGATTAACTCGAGAATCCACGGGGCAGAAGGTATTGAAATAAATTCACTGATCTCTTGGGCGAGGGTCTTGCCAGGGCCCACAAACACCGGTACGTACAGAGTTTTCTTGTAGTCTGCCTCCAAGAGGTACCGCGAGAGGATGGGTTGAGCCTGTATCCAGAACTCGTTTTCCGGCAGCTTCCGAAGATCGGCGGTTTTCGGACTGTTCGTTCTACGTCGAAGTGTCGTCATAGAGCGTACTGCCGTGACGCGTAATAAGTTTTCCCTGGGGAGACCGCGGAAACCCAACTGCAGGAGCCAGAAAAACATACTCCGAAGTGCGGATGGACGTCAAGTTAGAAGTTACAGGTCAGAAGGCAGAAGTAAAGTCAAAAGCGAAACGCAGTAGCTATCGCTACCGCTTCTTCCCTGGCCGCGTAGTGGGATTCTACATACTCATCCACCAGCTTGATGAACTCATAGCCGCGCTTTCGCATCCCGGCTGTGGCATTATGCGTCCATGAATCCCACACTCAAGGCAGTTCTGCTGGCAACATTTTGGTTTGTGCTAGGGCATCTCAGTTGCGCGGTTATGCACTACCTGCATCATTCGATGAGATAGTCCATGACCTGCCCAAAAGAAAATGCATAGGTCCTTCGTCGGGAGGCGCTCGCAAGCGAGCACCTCCGCTTCCTCAGGATGACAATGGTTGGGGTGAGGTACATCGGGCAGAAAGCGCTGCGGAGCTTCGCGCCGCAGGACAGCCGAAGGCGGATGTCCCCACGCGCGTTATCTTGCTCCCACTTCTTCTCTCGCCGCGTAGTGGCTCTCCACATACTCATCCACTAGCTTGATGAACTCGGCGACGATGTGGTCGCCTTTTAGAGTTGTAAATAGGCGGCCATCGATATCGACGGGAGCTTTGTGCTCCTCGAAACTGCCGGGCAGAGAGATGCCGAGGCTGGCGTGCTTGGATTCGCCAAACTCCCATGTCTCGCAACGCTGGCGAGACATCGGGCACCCCGGCCGCCAGGGCCTTAGAGTTGAGCACTCTTGCTCAGACTCTCGCCCCGCGGACTGTTAACGTCAAGGAGGATTTCGTTTGAATCGCCGAATAGCCCAAAAGTCGCTGGCCGCGTTTGCAGGACCGAGCCATGGTGAAGCAGAGTGCACCAATCCGGGTCATGTCTTTTATCCTATTGGCGGTTAGCGGGGCCTTATGCCAGAAAAATCTTCCAACTGACCCGCTCCATGGATTAGTGTTTGACGGCTCAGACTTACCCGAAGTCCAGCGCCCAGAAACTGACACGTCGAGATGGCTTCCTGATGCTCCGTCACCGGGACAGTCTTCATGGCAAGGTGAGAGATTTCGCGCCTTCGGTAATGAAACAAGCATGCCTTTGACGCTGGGTGGGTTTGGCGTCAGCCCGGGCATAATCCGCGAGACAGACTCGGGGCGCGTCGCTCCGAGACCCCAGGCCAATTTGACCGCTCATTATCAGGCAGCGTTTATTCAGATTGGTAAGGACCCGTATACACCGTTGTTCAGGCAGGACCTGCGTTATCTCCCATCGACCAGTATCACGTTTATGGGGCGAGCCACTTACGCAGCTTCGCGAATTCTTTTCACGCGTAATGCCTCCGGAAAGGGGAGGCCGAACACTTCGTATTTGCTAGCAGTGCTGGCTTCGGTCGCAAGCGCCCATCCCTCCCACCTGATGTACTGGGCGCGTTCCCCTTCAGAGACATTCAACAATTTCGGTTCGACGATTGGCGGCGATGCGGGGATCAACCTACTCCACGAGTTTGGGCCCGGCATCCGGCTGATGATCAAGGGCGTCACCCCGAAATTCGTGTCCAGAATCGAAGAGGGCGTTACCCACCACTGGACGCGAATAGGCATCGCCTCTGGACGCGAATGGGCATCGCCTCCAGCCCGGTGAGATAGTTTCTTCTACAAGAAGGCTGACGCCACGATCCCTGCACCCGCCCTTTGCAAATGCGGCAAGGAGCGGGGCGCCCCGGTTCAAACCAGACCCCCGGAATAAGCGGCGGGCCACCCGCCGTTGGCCGAGGATCAAGCGACCTGACGCCGCAGCATACAGCGCAATCGCGAAGTGCAAAGACAAAGGACTCGCCCCACCGGAAACGCCGGCGCCGCTGCCCGTACTGCTACCGCACCCTTCTAGCCGGAAAGTCGGGGAACGTCCCGTCTGCCCCGCATTATTCCGCGGCCAGTCACGGCGTCAGCTTGAACACCGTGCCAAAACTCCACATGCCCCCTGTGGATGTTGTGCCGTATAGATTGCCAGCTGCGTCCCGCACCAAACCTGCATAAGGAAAGGCGCCGTCTGAGTTGCCCGTGAAGTTGTACAAAATACTCAGCGTACCGCTGCCATCCAGCCTGAACACGGTGCCATTGTTCGATGTTCCGCCGCTTAGGGTAGTCCCATAGAGGTTGCCCGCATTGTCTGCGACTAGCGCTCCTGTGGGAGTCGATCCATAGGTGACCCGGCAAAGTTGTAAAGGACTGTCTCGTTTCCCTTCCTGTCTAGCTTAAAGATGATGCCGTTGCCGAAAGTCCCGCCGCCACTAGCAGTGCCGTAGAAATAGCCTTTGACCAGGATTAGGCCCGCCTCGCATCGGTCTCCATCGGTTACGCCGCCGCTGAAGATGTGCAATACCCGCTCCCTCCCTGAATTAGCCAATCCGAATACCGTCCCATCATTGTTCGGACCACCGCCGAACGTGCTGCTGTAAAAGTTTCCCGCGGCCTCCGCGGTGTCTCGAACCAATCCACCTGCCGGTAGTGCTCCGTCTTCTGCTCCACCCTCAAAACTATGCAATATAGTGAACTTGTTCAGAGAGTCTACTCGGAATACTGTCCCTAGGTTATCGGCGCCACCAAAAAATGTGGTGCCGTATAAATTGCCGGCAGCATCGCGCACCAACGGAGCCTCCGGGGTTGATCCATCCGATGGACTTCCCACGAAGGTGTGAAGAACTTCCTCGGCACCGGCTGCGTTAAGCTTGAAAACGGTACCTTCAAAACCGGACGTTGTACCGTACAAGTTGCCCGCAGAGTCCAGGACCAACCCTGCTAACGGATTCGCGCCGTCAGTCGGCGGCCCAGCAAAACTGTACAGCACCGACTCTTGACCGCTCGTGTCCAGCTTGAACACTGCTCCCCAGTTGGAAGTGCCTCCCTCATAAGTCGTCCCGTAGAGATTGCCAGCGGAGTCCAACACCAGGCTACTATGAGGCTGGCCGCCGTCAGGTGGAAAGTTAAACGAATAGAGCGCGGTGAACGTCTGCGCGTAGGCCGAATAAGATCCCAGCAAAAGGACAAAGAAAGCGACCTTTGCAATAAGGTGAGGGGTGCGCACGGAAACCTCCTTACTTATCGTCCCGATACGCAGGATACCGCTTACGCAGGACGAAAGCCGTTCAGCAGCGTACACCGGGAACGCCGCAAGGGGCAAGCGAAATGGCAAGCGCGCAATACGCATCAAGGGTGTTGTATCGTCATTGGCGGCTGTCCCGCAGGAGTACCTAGTGGGCGGCTAGTTCTTCTTTTTCTCTGGCCGCGTAATGGCTTTCCACATATTCATCCACCAGCTTGATGAACTCGGCGACGATGTGGTCGCCTTTCAGCGTGGTAAATAGGCGGCCGTCGATATAGACGGGGGCTTTGGGCTCTTCAAAGGTGCCGGGCAGGGAAATGCCGAGGCTGGCGTGCTTGGATTCGCCGGGGCCGTTGACTACGCATCCCATGACCGCGACTTTCATTTCTTCGACGCCCTGGTAGCGTCCCTTCCACTCGGGCATTTGCTCGCGCAGGTAAGTCTGAATCTGCTGCGCCATTTCCTGGAAGAAAGTGCTGGTGGTGCGGCCGCATCCGGGGCAGGCGGTGACTTGCGGAGTGAAGCTGCGAATGCCC
>DATHOQ010000008.1:0-7744 GCA_035484735.1 Terriglobales bacterium
CCCGCCCTCAAAGTCCTCTACCTCTCCGGCTACGCCCAGGACGCTTTCCCCAGCACCGCCGCCGCCGACAGCCAGAAAACTTTCCTCCAAAAACCCTTCACCCTCCAAAGCCTCTCCCGCAAAGTCCGCGAAATCCTGGGCCCCCCAACCGTCTAGGACCCGTGTGGGTTCTAGTGGTTTGCGCGGGGAGCCCAAGCTCGTGTGAGGACGGACGCATCCGTGAGCCTGCCCTGAGAGAAGCCGAAGGGTCCATCCGAGCGCAGCGAGGCGTTGCAGCGCATCGGCGCCGAATATGCACCCGTGCCGTTTGAACAAACCGCCGCCCGCGCAACCGTGGAAGAGCGGCCCTTCAGGGCCGCGTCAAGGTCATCCACTAAACCGGGCTTTAGCCCCGTGGCCCTAAATCCCGCCCCAATGTAAAATCTCCTCGCAACCGCAACCCATGAATCCGCACCCTTAACCCCGTCATCAGTACAATAAGAACTCTGGAGGAAAAACAATGGCTTACGAACTACCGCCCCTGCCTTATGATTACGCAGCCCTCGAACCCGTCATCGACAAACAAACGATGACCCTGCACCACGACATGCATCACGGCGCCTACGTAAAAAATCTCAACGCCGCCATCGAAAAGCATCCCGAACTCGCCAGCAAGTCCGCCGAAGATTTAATCCGCGACCTCAACGCCATTCCTGAAGACATTCGCGGCGCCGTCCGCAACAACGGCGGCGGCCACGTCAACCACTCCATGTTCTGGAAGATCATGAAGCCCAAAGGCGGAGGCGATCCCACCGGCCCCATCGCCCAGGCCATCACCAAAACCTTCGGCAGCTTCAAAGATTTCCAAACCAAGTTCAACGACGCCGGTGTAAAGCAATTCGGCTCGGGATGGGTCTGGCTGGCCGGCAACGCCGGCGAGGTCCACATCATGTCCACGCCGAACCAGGACAGCCCAATCTCCGTAGGCCACTATCCCATCTTCGGCAACGACGTCTGGGAACACGCCTACTACCTGAAATACAACAACCGCCGTCCAGAATACTTAGCCGCCTGGTGGAACGTAATCAACTGGGACGAAGTAAACGCCCGCTATGAAGCCTTCAAATCGGGCAAAGCCGTTCACGAACCCGCCATGGCTGGACGCTAACCGATCCGTGATCCCGAGGATCTGGTCCTTAGCTAAACGAGGGCACCCGGTTCTTCATTGATTGGAGGCAGCAATAAAGGCCCCGCGTGCAGCGGGGCCTTTCCAGTTTCTCGGACGAAATCCTACGCCGCTGCCACCTCCACATACTCATTCGGCTCGGCCTCGAATTCTGCCCTGCATTCTTCCGAGCAGAAAGAGTACTTGCGTCCAGCAAACTGCGCTTGGAATTCGGATTTCTTCTCGTCCACTCTCATTCCACAGACCGGATCGGTTGTCATGAATTCCTCCAGCAAGAGAATTGATTTCCTTATGCCGCTCCCCATAGCAAGGACATCTCCGTTCTCCGCCTTCCTCAACTGACTGACTCCGCTAACCGTTTCGCCGCCACGCGAACTCTCTACAGAAAACCCCCGAAGAAAATTCTTCTAAGCCCGTGCACCTTATACCCACCCGTTTACGCGAATCATGGTTCATGTGGGGACAGCCACCTCGCGAGCCTGCCCGTTTTGCCGAAGCCCCGAGCAAAGCCGCCGAGGGCTCTCGCCAAACGAAGCGTGGCGGAAGCCACGACGGGTAGACCAGACCTTTTCGGGCTGCGTCAAGGGCCGATACGAGTCGGGCTTCAGGCTCCTGAGGTACCTCCGTTTCCACCGCGGAACCACTCTCCTCGTCCGCCCGTACCATCCTTAAAACCGAATGCGCCCAGCCCGCAACTCCCGCCGCCTCGTGCTCCTCCTCACGGTTTATTTAGCATTCTCCGTCGTAGCAGGAATCTTCGTAGCCGACGGAGCCCTGCATCCCACCCGCCGCCCCTGACGCAGAAAGACGAATCCACCATGCTGGAGATTTCTCACCAACTGAATTCCGATCTCGCAGACGTTTCCATCACCACGCCCGACACCATCACCCTTCGCGCTTGGATCATCCATCCCATCAGCGGCAACGGCGACGCAGTAATTCTCCTCCACGGCCTGGCCGACAATCGCTTCGGCATGACCGGATACGCGCACCTCCTCCTCGCAAACGGATTCACCGTCCTTCTCCCCGACGCCCGCGCACACGGCGCCAGCGGGGGCCCGCTCGCTACCTACGGCCTCGTTGAACGCAACGACATTCACCAGTGGTTCGACTTCCTCGTCGCGCGCGATCACCCGCACTGTATCTTCGGATTCGCAGAATCGATGGGCGCCGCAGAACTCTTGCAATCTCTCAGTGTCGAGTCTCGTTTCTGCGCGGTCGCCGCCGAATCGTCCTTCTCCAGCTTCCGCGAAATCGCCTATGACCGCATGGGCCAGCCCTTTCACCTCGGTCCGTGGTTTGGGCGCACCATCTTTCGCCCCCTCGTCGAGTTCGCCTTCTTGTACGCTCGCTGGAAATATGGCCTCGACATGCAGCAAGTCTCGCCCGAAGCTTCGGTCGCAGCCACTGGAGTTCCGGTCTTTCTGATCCACGGCCAAGTCGACAGCAATATTCCCCTTCGCCATTCCCACCGCATCCAGGCCCGCAACCCCAATGTGGTTCTCTGGGAAGTCCCCAGCGCCGACCACTGCGGAGCCATAAGCACAGCGCCCCAAGAATTCAGACAACGCCTTTTGACGTGGTTCTCCTCACAGCCGGGGAACAAGAACTGGCCACTGGCCACCGACCACTGCTTTCTGCATTTCCTGTGCAACCCCTGTGCACAATCAACTTCTCGACACTCAGGAAATCCTGTCTCCACGCTCTCCTCCAAACAGAACCCAAGCCCTTCATGCGGCTTAGCGACACATCTCTGACCGGGCCCTTCATCCGTGCCGATCCGCGAAAATCCGTGGCAACGATTTTCCTCAACTGCACCAAAAATACTGAATTGACCGCGCGCCCTTTCGCTCGTACATTCACTCTCGCCTTCTCAATAAAAATGAATCGGAAAATCGGCCGAAGACAAGAACCGGCCGATGACGCAACACAGCTTTGATTGTCATCCTGAACAGGCGTTTTTGCGCAGTGAAGGATCCGGGCGGACCCCGCGATGTGTCGCGTTCTTTGCGACACAATAATGGCGCGTTTGGCCCGCGTCCTTATCAACTTCAACAGTTAGGAACCAACTGGCCCGCATGAAAGCACCGAACCCATGGATCACCTATCGCACTCGCTTTCTGGTCAAAGCCAAACAGCTCACCACCAGCCTCACCTTCGCCGACGTTCTCGGGCGACAGCATTCCGGCCGCAAGGGCGACTATCTCGTCGAATCCTCCGATGGCGTTCTCCGCATCGCGCCTCGCCAGATCTTCGAGGACATCTACGTACCCTTGCTCTCCGGCGAGACAACGGAGCAACCCGAAATTCCTGCGCCACCATCGCTCCCAGTCCACTTAATACGCAAATCTCCCCAACCCTACCGGAGCGCTCGGAACCCCAACTCCGGTCTGCGCTCGTTGTAAGCAACCGTCCCAGCCGCCAGTTTCCGTGGGGTTTTGCTGGCCCCTGGCCCCTGACCACTGGCCACTGCCTTTGTAAACGCCAGATGAATTCCCTTTGTGGAAAACGAATCCCAAACGAATCCCTCAACCCCGCACCAAGGCCGTCATTGTTGAGGATACAACCTGTGGTGTTTCCCTCTTGACAGGCACAATAAGCGGGAGTAACTTTGCATTCCCATAGCCCTTTAAAATCGGTCTCGCGGGAACGGGGCCGGCGAAAGATGAGGGGCGCTGTCAGGAAGGATTTACGGGTGGGCGTCAGGCCAGAGGTGACCCGGCGCCACCCGTAAACGTAAGAAAACAAAGTGGAAAGTGCGGTGGCCGTTCCCCCGATCCTCCCCCGGGGGGCCGACTGAATCAGTCAGTAAGAACTCGTCTCACACCGGAACGCAGTTCAACTTCTGGCCGAAGCCCAAAAGCCAAAGCCCGAAGCCGGTTTTAGGAGCCCTGGATGGAAGCTTTAACTAGACTCGTCGCCGATTCCCTAGCCCGGCACGGCTTCGACCGCCCCGTAGATCCACGCCGCCTGCAATGGTCGCGCTGGTTCCGTTGCGATTCCACTCATAGCCTCCTCGTAGTCCCCAGCAAGCCCGGCATCTTCGCCCTGGCCGAAGACATCATGGACCTGGGCACGAGCAACTCGCCTGTGGGGACAGCCGTCCTCGGCTGTCGAGCCGAGCAAAGCTCGACGGCACAAACATGTGGGGACAGCCGTCCGCGGCTGTCCGACCGAGCGCAGCTCGGTCGCGCCGCCACTGCTCCCGGCGAATCCAAACGCATGCTGGCCGTCCTCCAGTTCTCCGAAGACGACGACATGGCCTTCACCCTCGACCGCATGTTTACCTGCGCCAATCCCATGCGCGCGCGCTTGGCCTCCGGACGCTGTTTCCTGCGCTTTGTAGTCATAGAAGACCAGATCCAGCGCCGCAACATTTGCAATGCCCTGAATCAGTGGATGCACTCCTCTGCCGAAAAAGCTTCCGGCATCGGCATCGACTTCCAGTCATCACTGGAGTTCACAGATGGCGCAGGCGCACCTCGCGTGGGTCGGACACTCCTGTCCGACAACGCTGACAGCACCACAACGCCAGCCCAACCAGCAAGGGTACAAGCATCGGATGCAGCATCCCAGGCCCCGAATCTGGATTCCGGAGCCAACAAAAATCTTCACTGTCCTCACCCGCTACCCTCGGGCTTCTAAACCGAAGGGTCTGGAAACCGGTCGGAGAAAGTCCTCAACCGGGTGGAGCAGGCCTTCAGGCCTGCGTTAAGGGCAGGCATTTGGATCGGGCTTTAGCCCCTGAGGCTTGGAAGTATCGAGTACCACCGACGCATGCAGCACCGTGGAAGAGCGGCGCTTCAGCGCCGCGTAAGAAGCAACGAAATGACAGGGGGCTTTAGCCCCCGAAGCACAAGCTCCCAAAAAGGGGAGCCAAAGCTCTTTAACAAGAACTGCGACACCCCGAACAAATTCCCGTTCGGGCACAACCCAATTCCCCGCATCCACCCCCATGGACGCCGAATCGGGTCAGGATAGATAGAATCTAACTAATAATGGAGAGAGCAATGCCCGAGGTTAAAACCACTACCGTCAATACCCCTGCGGCCATCCCCGCAAACCCTGTAACCACCAAGAAGACCGCGCCCGGTCTCTCCTTCCGCCGCCTCTTCACCAAGCCGGGCGTCTCCCCCTACGACGAACTCGAATGGGATCTCCGCCTCGCCCAGATCACCGACGCTCAGGGCAACGTGATCTTCGAACAAAAAGACGTCGAAGTTCCCAAAGACTGGTCCATGACCGCCACCAACATCGTGGCCTCGAAATATCTGCACGGCAAAGTCGGCACGCCTGAGCGCGAAACCGGAGTCCGCCAGCTAGTCACCCGCGTAGCCGAAACCATCCGCAACTGGGGACTGGCTCAGGGTTATTTCAAAACCCCAGAAGACGGCGCGACATTCCACGACGAGCTAGTCCACATCCTCGTCCGCCAGTACGCTGCCTTCAACTCGCCGGTCTGGTTCAACGTAGGCTGCGATCGCATCGAGCCCAATTCCGACGCCCGCAACTGGCACTGGAATCCGCAGACTCAGCAAGTCGAGTTCGGCATCACCGGCTACAGCAAGCCGCAATGCTCCGCATGCTTCATCAACTCAGTAAAAGACTCGCTCGATTCCATCCTGACTCTAGCGAAAACCGAAGGCATGCTCTTCAAGTGGGGATCAGGCACAGGAACCAATCTCTCTCCGCTGCGCTCCTCCACTGAAGGTCTAAGCGGAGGAGGCACAGCCAGCGGCCCGCTCAGCTTCATGAAAGGTTTCGACGCCTTCGCCGGAGTAATCAAGTCCGGAGGCAAAACTCGCCGCGCCGCCAAGATGGTCATCCTCAACGTCGATCATCCTGACATCGTTGAGTTCATCGAGTGCAAACAAAAAGAAGAAGCCAAGGCTCACGCGCTCGTCGCTCAGGGATACGACGGCTCGCATCCCGACTCCGACGCCTACTCCTCCATCTTTTTCCAGAACGCGAACAACTCCGTCCGCGTCACCGACGATTTCATGTACGCCGTACTCCGCGACACCGATTTCTCCACCAAGAAAGTGCAGGACGGTAACGTCATGCACACTTACAAAGCCAAAGATCTTCTGAAGAAAATTTCCGAGGCCACCTGGCACTGTGGCGATCCCGGCATGCAGTACGACACCACCACCAATCGCTGGCACACTTCGAAGAACACAGCGAGAATTAACGCGAGCAATCCCTGCAGCGAGTACATGTTCCTCGACGACTCTGCCTGCAATCTCGCCAGCCTGAATCTTCTGAAGTTCGCGCCGAACGGAACGTTCGACGTCGAAGCCTACCGCCACGCCGTCGATGTGCTGATCACCGCGCAGGAAATTCTCGTCGACAACGCCGGCTATCCCACAGAAACCATCATGCGCAACTCCCATGACTATCGTCCGCTCGGCTTGGGCTACGCAAATCTCGGCGCACTCTTAATGGCCGCGGGACTGCCATATGACTCCGACGCTGGCCGCGATTACGCCGCCTGCGTTACCGCCATCATGTGCGGCGAAGCTTATCTGCAATCGAGCCGCATCGCAGAGCTTTGCCAGCCGCTGACTCCCGCCACAGACACCGTAGCAACGCGTCTAGGCATTACCACGAACCATGTGGAGACAGCCGCCTCGGCTGTCCAGCCAGGGCGAAGCCCGGCTGCTGCGGAACAAATGCCGGGAAACGCATGCCCCGGCTGGTACATCAACCGCGAACCGTTCCTCGATGTAATCCGCATGCACCGCGCCTCCGTCAACAACATAAATAAAAATAACGTCCCCACCCCACTTTACGAATCCAGCAAACAATGCTGGGACGAAGCCCTAGCCCACGGCGAAAAGTTTGGCTACCGCAACAGCCAGGTAACAGTACTCGCTCCCACCAGCACAATAGGCTTCATGATGGACTGCGATACTACTGGGGTTGAGCCTGACCTTGCGTTGGTTAAGTATAAAAAGCTGGTTGGCGGAGGGATGATTAAGATTGTTAATCAGACTGTGCCTACTGCTTTGTTCAAGCTGGGGTACGACCACGATCAGGCGAATGCGATTGTCAGTTACATCGATGCGACCGGGACCATCGAAGGGGCGCCGCATATTAACGACGATCATCTCGCGGTGTTTGATTGTTCGTTCAAGCCGGCGAAGGGGACGCGGTCGATCGCTCCCATGGGCCATCTGAAAATGATGGCGGCGGCGCAGCCGTTTATCTCCGGCGCTATATCGAAGACGGTCAATCTTCCCGAGAACGCATCAGTGGAAGACATCATAGAAGCTTATCTTCAGGCGTGGAAGTTGGGACTGAAAGCTGTCGCCGTCTATCGCGATGGCTGCAAAAAGTCTCAGCCGCTTTCGGCGGCCGGCACCAAGACTGCGAATTCCAGCAAGGATGATGCGCGTCCGGGGGCGGCCGCGCCACACGAGGAAGAAAATCTTAATGCGCCTCCCCGCGCGGTTCGGCACAAACTGCAGGAAGAGCGGGCGTCGATCACGCACAAATTCAAAGTCGGCGATCACGAAGGCTATATCACCGTCGGACTCTATCCCAACGGCGATCCCGGAGAGCTGTTCGTAACCATGG
>DATHOQ010000009.1:0-12879 GCA_035484735.1 Terriglobales bacterium
ACGCCGCAAGAGTAGTCTCATCAGAACGCATGTCCAGACGGAAGGCAATCTAATCGATTGCGGATGGACGAAAGATGGTCCATTGTGAATTTCGATTCGAGACTCCATGAATTTGTTTCGTAGACATCCCGTCAATCAAGAGATTTTGGGAAGACTGGTTGATCGATCTGGCGAATCGCGCAGCCGGCCCGATTTGCGGTGGATTCGCACTGGTATTTGGAGCACAAATGGGAGCACAATAACTGCCGAAAGAAAAGCTCTGAGTCCGACTTGGAGGCATGGAGTCCGACTGTAAGTGCTTCACCACGAGTGAAGGCGGCGGGAATGGTTCATTTGCTAAACCGTTGTACGGGCTAATACCTGTACCGAGGGTTCGAATCCCTCCCTCTCCGCCATACAGGCTTGTTAGGAAGTAGGCGCTTTCTGGCGACAAAACATCTGACAGATGGACGTCTTCAAGTTCTAACCAAGACGCGGAAGTCTTGCCAGAAAGCCGTAAACAGAGACTTGGAGCCTGTGTTCTCCAGAATTTAGCGGTCGCAAGCAGAGTATCGCTACGGCAGGCTTGCCGGCGCGAGACCCAGAACGAAGCTCGTCCGCTGTGGCGCTGCGCTGGCTGCACCGTAATCCTCGACAAGCCCTGTGCCTACGAAGCGCCGGTAGCTGCTTGTCTGCCCTGCGGCTGCTACCTGCACGAACTCCACCGACTGTGGCGCACCGGGAATACGTGCGCCGAACCAATGCGGGTCGTCCCGCTGCACCCAAGTGACGAGCGCCAGCACCGCACCCGCCGGAGCGGTTTGGCGTGCCAGCGCGGCTCGCAGGGCTGCGTCGTTGCCGTAGAGCGTTGCCATCGTGCGTGTCTTAGGGTCGACGTACATTGTGATGGCGCTCCAGCTTAGCGGCTGATATGGCAGGTTCGCGGGAAGCGCGGCGGCGTTATTCACAACTTCCTCGCGATCGACCTTCGCAGGTGAGATTGGCAGCGTGTAGACGTAGTCGTTGCCATGCAGCGGCCGGTGGCAGCCCGTGCACTCACTCACGAAGTGCGCGTCCTTGCCATAGGGTGTCAGGTCCATGCCGCGCCAGCGTCCCCAGCCCCAGCCCTCAGTGTTTTTGTAACGCTGCGCGTCTTTCAGCATCAATTCTACCTGTACAAACTTGCCAGGGTGCAACAGGCCATCAGGGCCGGGTTGCTGCTGCCAAGCAATCTTTGCAAAACGCGCGCCGTCTGGCCACGGCGAGGTGTTGCCTGTTTGCGCCGCCTCTACGGCCACGTCATTTCCAAGGATGAACCGGAAGGTATTGTTGTCCCCGCGATCGGTCGTGCTGATCGGCTTCCAGCTTTCGAAGGCGGGGTCGAACGGGAATCCATTGAACTCCGGATTCACGGCCTGCAGAGAGACATGCGCTGGAATTCCGGGGAAGGCGGTAGACGGCATCGCGTCAGTCTTCCCGTTGTTAGGTTGCTGCGCATCACCGATCGGGCTCAGCGCAGGCGCCCACGGAGCCAGATATTCCTTCAATGTTGATAGCTCTTTGGGTGTCACCTTCGCCTCCGGATGCAGCTTGAGGAAGCTCGGGAGCGGCATCGCGCCAAGCTGGATCATGTTCACGGCCTCGTAGAGCATCGCCTTCTGTACGGCGGGAGGCTTGGAGCCCAGTGTCGAGAAGTTGAGATGCTCGCGTGCGATCAGGATGTCGTGCCGCACCAGCCAGTATGCGGGTACGATTTGGTCGAACCACGCGAGCCTGCGTTGGTCCGAGTGGCAGCTATAACAATCTTTTTCCAGAACGTACTTGACATCAGGTGGCGTCTCCAACTCGGCGGTCGCCGGCTTAACCGGAATGCTGGGTCGCACCACCTGCAGCACCGCGAAGACAAACACTCCCGCTACGCTCAGTTTGCCGATCATCCTCATTGAACTCTCCATCTACGGTTCAAGGAGGGCCTGATCCGCACCACGGAATGGAAGCAGACACTCACTCGTCGGATTTATATTCACGGCTAAGTAGGAAAAAAGTTCTACCACTGGCGCACACGCCCGACATCGACGTGCACGAAGTCAGAACTACGATAGTAACCGACTCCTCCGCGATGCAGGCGGAGGGCCGCATCCCTAAGCTCCGAGGTCGGAATCCCACGTAGGCGAATGTCGATCGCTTCGGCCTGCATATGTAGGCTGTGCTGCGCCACGCCGGTGTGCGGGTTACGAGTGCGCAGGAATTGATTGCTCCACGGCGTGCGATAGCCGCAAATCACGTCGATCTCGCCGCCGGAGTCACCGAGGGACCCAGTCAGATCGTAAAGAAGGTCGAAGAGGCGAGGATCGAAATGCCGCACGTCTCCTGTGCGATGATCCCGCAGATAATGGTCGAGCTCTTCCAAGGCTTCGGGAATGTAGTTATCGCCGCGACGATAGACGACGTTCAGCCGCTCGCCAGTGTGAGTGTGATAGAAACGGAGCCGGTACTCGTGTGCGGCCGGGGACGCAGTTTCTGTGCCGCCGTACCCTGGCGGGGGCGCCAGCAAAAACAAGAGAATCAGCGACAAACGCCAGAGGCCGGATTTGCTCTTTTTCCCCGGCAATGACGCCGAGGTTGCTTCACTCCCGTTCAAAATGTATTGCCGCATTAGGCCCATTCTATGTTAGATGCGGTTCGCTAGCACCCTGGTCCAAGTTGCTACCAGGCATAGGGATAACCCGCGGCCAGCGCTTTCTCAAGCTCTGCGTCATAACCATAAATATCGTCGAAAAACCGAATCTGATTCTCCTCATTCACCGTAGCTGTGCCGTATACGATCAGGACCGGAATTCGTGTAACCAGGTTCACCTGAATGTTGTTTTTCTCGCCGTTCATCGTGGCCTTCACGCGCTCCAAGTCCCAACCGGGATTGTTGCGTAGCACCCAAGCGACGAGATCAGCCGGCTGCTGCACGCGAATGCATCCGTGACTGAAGTCGCGGACGTCCTGCGAGAACAATTCTGGTACGTCCGTGCCGTGCAGATATACGTTGTCCGGATTCGGAAAAATGATCTTCACCAACCCGAGAGAATTCGTATCGCCGGGCTTTTGCCGTACCATCAGGTGGCCGGACTTGATACCTTCCAGAACCTCTGGGCTCACCTGGTTGTCGGTCACGACTTCGCCCTTGGGCGTGACGACCTCAAAGTCATGCTTGGCGATGTAGTTCGGGTCCTTCTGGATGTGGGGGACAATTTCGCTCCGCTGAATGCTGGGAGTCACCTCCCAGTAGGGCCGGAAGACAACGTATTGGATCTCTTTCTCGAAAACCGGAGACTTGTGGCCGTAGGCTTTTCCAATGATGACGTTCTTGTAGAAGGCGACGGTGCCATCCGGGTTCATCGCGCGTACACGATACTCAGGAAGATTCACAACCACGGGCGGGGTCGGGAAAGAATGCGGTATCCATCGCCACCGTTCGAGAGTTAGCTTGATCTGGCGAATGCGGGCCGCTGGAGGCGTATTGAGTTCATTGATGGTTCGCGCGTCAAGGTTGCCGGTGGGAGTTTCTCCATGTCTGTCCTGGTAATGCTTCACGCCGTCGACGAGCGCACCCTCATAGACGGTTGCATTCGGATTCAGCTGTACGTTCGCAGGAATGTCGCCGATGACTTGAAGAAACCTTCCCAAGCGAACCACGCCAGCGTAGGGTTGACCAGGCCGCACAGTTTTTGTGACCGGTGGTAGCTGCTCTCCCTCAGCTTGCTTTGCGTATCCTTCATATACCGGCAAGAGTGCGAGCAGCTTCCGGTAGCCCAAGAAGGGCGGTTCCAGCTTCTGGATTTCGGCGGCGGGATCGGCTGCATTCACGACCTGTGTCTGAATGAATTCCGCCAAGGGCAATTGCAGCCCCTCCACATCCAGCTGAAATTTGAATTCCTTGGGATTCACGCGGCCACAGTGGACTGCACGGATGTAGCGCATCGTGGAGACCGTAAGCGCGGTGTCGAAAGAGATAAGGTCTTGTTCGGACGGCTTTTGCCCCAGCTTGAGGAGGCGACCCTGCCATCGTGAGCCGTCATAGTCTTCCGGGTCGAGTCCTTTGGCGTTGGCGTTCTGTAAGAGCTCAATCACGGCGAGTCCCTGCGACCGCACTCGGCCATTCTGAACCCAAACCAGCGAGTAACTGTTCGTCTCGTAGAACTTGGCGAATTCGGCCTTGTAGGGTGTGAAGTCGGACCATCGGAGATCTGCATTACGGGCTGAGTCTGCGATGCCGCGGAGCGCGGAAACACCCGCAGGAGATAACGATTGCCCGGCGAAAACATCAGGCGGCACTGCCAACAACGAAGGGATGGCTTCTCCTTGAACCAACATTCCCGCTACCACCACGATCGTCAGAACGATCATGGGTCGAGGCCTAAATACAAGACCCTTCATGACAAACCTCCCGCGCGATTGATTGAAGTATGTCAGTTGATTCTAAAGAAACTCTCTTCAATTAGGCCAGCGACAGTCAACCGCCAGTATTCGAAATCACTTACAGTTTGCCGTGATTCCCGGGTGGTTTTCGGCCAGAGAGACGTGAAGCTATCCAGAAGTCCATCAACGAATTCGTCATATTCCCTAGATCCCACCAGAGAAGTTTTGGCGTTCAGACTGCATGCTGGGCAACCCGTCAGTTCGAACCATGCTGGGTCAATGCGACGCATCCAGATTCGGCACATGTGGCGGGAACGATCGCCGAAACTTTCAACACCTTCAACCCTGCGCGGAATCGTGCATTGACACTCACCCCGTCCTGCGAGCCAAAGACTTCTCTGATGAGATGGACGTTCCTCATGACAAACCGGAATGTCGTCGCGGCAAACGGTCAAAACGGATTCGAGATCAACCGTTGCAGCGTCTTGCTGTATGTTCGTCCCGAGCGAAGCTGAACACCGCAAGCAAGAGTTACCAGATATTCCGAATGGGACGCGGACTGGACGTTCCGGATACGTCCGACGTTCACGATTACGGAACGGTGAATCCGAACAAACCGCGCCGGGTCGAGGCGTTTTGCGATCTCTGCCATCGTCACCTCGACCAGATAACAATCGCGTCCCACGTGCAATTCCACATAGTTCTCCGCCGCCGTTGCCCAATCCACGTTTTTTGTATCCACAAAGCTCGTGCCCCCAGCGCCTCGCACTGCGATCCTATTTAGGTATGTTGGTGGGCTCGCGATCCGTTCCAAGACAGCCAGCACCCGGGCATCGGTTCCCTGCGAGCCATCGTGAATTCGGGCCTTTGCTCGTTGCAGAGATTGGCGGAACCGCCGTGGTGTAAACGGCTTCAAAAGGTAATCAGCGGCGTTCACCTCGAAGGCCTCGACCGCGTACTGGTCGTAGGCGGTCACGAATATCACAGCGCCGCGCAGTTTCGCTCCGCCCCGCCGCAAGGCGGCGAAACCATCCATTTCCGGCATTTGCACATCGAGAAAGATCAAGTCGAAGCTGCCCGTTAGCATCAATTCGGCTGCCCGTTTTCCGTTGCCGGCCTCTTCGACGACGCCGATTTCAGCATCCTGGTCAAGGAGCATCCGAATCCCCTGGCGTGCCAAGGTCTCGTCGTCCACAATCAGAGCCCGTAGGCTGCCGGGTGGGGTGAGAACCCTGCCGGATTCAGGGTGCCTAGCGGGCCGCTTCATCTGATGCAGCCTCCTCGGGATGATAGGGAAGTACGACCGTCGCGATAGTTCCTCCGCCGGCGCGGCCGTCCAGACTCAAGGACTGCCGCTCACCGTATAACTGCCGCAGACGGGCTCGCGTATTGCTCAACCCCACACCGTTCCCGGAACTCTCCTCCGAAATTCCGGGGCCGTCATCGCAAACCTGTATCTCCAGGAGCGAGTTCCTCAAGTTTGATTTCAGTTCGATCCTAACCGGTGCGGAACTCTTGGAGACTCCGTGCCGGACGGCATTTTCCACCAGCGGCTGAAGCAACAGGCTTGGGACCAGAGCATTCAGCGTCGTTGGCGAGAGACTCATTTCGACGGTCAATCGGTCCTGGAATCTGACCCGCTGGATGTCGAGATAGAGGTGATCAACTCTATCTCGCGCCGCAACGGAACCTCTTGCGTCTCCCATCCCTCCAAGGTCTGGCGCAGGAGTTCGCTCAGATTGGTCAGCATCTCATCTGCTTCTCCTGCCCTATGTTGCCGCACCAGAACGACGATCGCGTTGAGCGTGTTAAAAAGGAAATGCGGATGGAGTTGCATCTTGAGTGCGCTGAGCCTCGCCTGCGCGAGTTGATTTTCGAGCTGCGCTGACAATTTTTCACGTTCCTCAAACTTGCGATAGTAGCTCACGCCGTGTTGAATGCCCACTATCGACCAATAGACGATCACGTTCAGATGAAAATCGATCAGCAGGACGGCCTGAAAGGTTGCGGCAAAGTTCCTTGGGAACCATGGCAGGCCGAACACCGGCGTGATCGCCGAGAACAGGACTGTCTCGATCAGCGCAAACGAGAAGCTCGACACCAGGTGGAGTCCGATGTTGAGCCGCCAGTTTTTTCGCTCGAAGGGGAAGCGCCTGGCTAGCCGCCATACGAACGGGGTGAAGAAAGCCCAGGCGTATGCGGTCGTAAGCCAGACCACGAGCAAGCCGCGCCACTGGACGGGTTGGCGTTGAAGCAGAAGACGGCCCGCATCCTCACCGATGAAGAAAAACGCGAACAGGGTCCAGCCGGCAAGATATGCCAGCCAACGGATTGGCCTTCCACCAAGGCTGGTTACGGGGATAAGTTTGCGACTAACCGTAAGAACTCCTCTGGCGCTTTCAACGTCATCATCGCATTCTAAATCCAAGATTTGTTTCTCGGGGACGAGTAAATGGACGGCGATGGATTGATTTCGACTCCATTTTGCCCGCTTGCCACGCTGGCACTCCGGTTCGTCAGGCGCCAGGTCCATCTGGTCAGAAAAGTCTTTTCCAAAGTAAATACCTGGCCTAGTGTGCGTCCATGTCCCGCCTTCTGATTACGTTATTGCTGTTGTCGTGTGCAGCTGCCCAGTCGTCCATCGATTCCGCGGAGTACCAGGCGCGGCGACGAGCGGCCATGGAAAAGATCCCGGACGGAATCGTCGTGTTGCGCGCATTTTCCGGAATGAAGCGCTGGGATGAGTCCGGTTTCCATCAAGACGCGAGTTTCTACTACTTCAGTGGTCTGGCCAATCTTCACGGGGCGATCCTGGCGCTGGACGGTACGCAGAAGGAGTCCTGGTTGTTTGTCTCGCCCCGCTTGGTTCCTGGGCAAGCTGGACGATCTGGGGACGATCGAGAAGGGGAAGTTAGCGGATCTCGTGATCCTTGACGCGAATCCGCTTGCGGATATCCACAACACAACCAAGATTAATGCCGTGATCGCACAGGGGAAATTTCTCGACCGAACTGATTTGGATCGGCTGATGCGCGAGGCTGAGGAGATGGCGAAGGCTCCCGAGAGTACTGCTGCTCAGACGGGGAAATAGACTGAACTTGGAAAATTCGGAGTGGATACAGGAGCACGCTTCACTTCTGCTATATAGGCCCTTTGTGGATCAAAACAATCTGCGCACCAAGTACCATCGACGACGAGGTCGCTTGGTGTGCAGAGCCAGCAATTGTTGACGGAGAGCGAGATTTTCAAGGATCAGATGCTCTCGGGAACTGAAAGCACTGACAACCCATCCGAGGACATATAGGAGCGACGTGACGATGGCCAAAATCATGGTCAGGATCTTACCGAATCACGCTCTATCGAGGTCGTCTCCAAGTCATTCATTCTGCGATTGCACGAGGTTTTGACGCGGGAATCCTCCAAAATCGCTTCGTTTGGCGCACTTTTGCGACCTGTAGGGGGAGTGAGTCATCATTTATCTGGGGATTTGGGGTAAATTAAAGCCCGGCGTTCAGCGCCGAGTTTCCAGGCTATGGGTACAGACGCGATCATTGCCCCTCTAATCGACAGCCACCGCTATGAGGCCGTGTTGCGCATCAGTGAAGCTATTGCTGCGTGCCGCGAGCCTGAGGAATTGGCTGCAACTCTCGCATCTGAGATTGACAAGTTTCTGCACTTCGACCACCTTTACTTCGTCGTGTTCAAGGAGAACTCAAAGGAAATCGAATGTCTCGTCTGGGGTAAGGGCCAACTCCCTTTGCCGGACCTGCCGATGGAAGAATTGCCATGGTGGGAGGCAGTGCGCAGCCGGGACCCACAACATACTGCCGATTGGGACGCAGAAGAGCGGTATCCGAGATTTAAAGAATGGGCAAAGAAAATAGGCCTCGGGTCAGGGCTCCGCGTCCCCTTGACGACGCCGCATCGTCGATTGGGTGTTTTCGGAATCAACCGCGACACAGTGAATCCATTCAGCGAGGAAGAAATAAGTTTTCTGGGGCTGATCGGGCGTGTCGTGGCGTTCGCGCTTGATGATGGTTTGAACCTCAGGCGCGCGCAGCATCAAAATGATCAGTTGCAGTTGCTTCTGAACCTGACGAATCGAATCACCTCAAATCTTCAACTTCGGGACCTGTTGCGTGCGATTGCGGCGAACATACGCGAAGTCATACACGCGGATGGTGTCGCTGTTTCGCTGCCGGATGCAGCTTCGGCGAAATTACGGGTCTTCGCCATGGACTTCCCGCATGGCAAAGGGGTGGTCAAGGAAGAGTTGCTGGTTACGCCAAGTGCGGCTGTTAAGAAAGCGCTCGACACCTTGAAACCAGTGGTTCTTGACCCGCAGGAACGTAACGAGCTCCCGCCTGACGCATCTGACATAGCAGCTCGGGAGGGCATAAAAGCCTTTTGCACCATTCCACTCGCAAATCACGGCCGGGCACTGGGAATTCTGTCGATTTTACGCACGACGGAAACCCCGTTTTCCCCGGAAGATGTCGATTTCCTCAACCGGGCGTCAGGGCAGATCGCAATCGCTATTGAAAACGCGCTGGCATATCACGAGATTTCAGAACTTAAAGACAAGCTCGCCCAAGAGAAGCTCTACCTCGAAGAAGAAATCCGTAGCGAGATGAGCTTCGAGAACATCGTGGGGAACAGCTCACCCTTAAAGCATGTTCTGGAATTGGTGGAGACGGTTGCTCCCAACGATTCCACAGTCCTGCTGCTTGGGGAGACTGGTACAGGCAAGGAGTTGATCGCCCGCGCCATTCACGACCGCAGCCGTCGCAAAGATCGCACATTCGTGAAGCTGAATTGTGCCGCCATTCCTACCGGGCTGCTTGAGAGCGAATTATTCGGACATGAAAAGGGCGCTTTCACTGGTGCAATTACGCAAAAAGTCGGGCGTATGGAGCTGGCGGATCAAGGGACTTTATTCCTGGATGAAGTGGGAGACATTCCGATTGAGATCCAGCCAAAGCTGTTGCGCGCTTTACAAGAGCGTGAATTCGAACGACTGGGGGGCACTCACACCCGCAGAGTGAATGTTCGCCTCATCGCAGCCACCAATCGCGATCTCGAACAAATGATCGCGGACCGCGAATTCCGGAGTGATTTGTACTACCGTTTGCATGTATTTCCGATCCGAATACCGCCTTTGCGGGATCGGAAGGGAGACATCCCCCAACTAGTGAGTTACTTTGTTCAGAAGTTTGCCAAGCAAATGCAGAAGAAGATTGAGGCTATTTCCCCGGCCGTCATGAAGGGGCTCACCGCTTGGGATTGGCCTGGCAATATTCGCGAGCTGGAAAATTTCATTGAACGGGCAGTGATCCTTACGCGCGGCAAGTCACTTGAGGCGCCATTAGGAGAACTTCGGCGAATGAATCCAGTGGAATTACCGCCTGTTGGCCGGCGTCAACTTGAGCCGCTCTCTGAAGAGGGAACAAATTCGCGAGACGACAAAACCAGCGTTGTTGACGAATACGAAAGAAAGCAGCGCGATGAGATCATACGGGCACTAACAGCATGTAAAGGGCGCGTGGGTGGTGCCGATGGCGCCGCCGCTCGCCTAGGGATGAACCGCACTACTTTCCTTTCTCGCATGAAGAAATTCGGCATCTATGCCAAGCAATATGCTTGATCCGCTCTCTACCTCTTCATTCTAGCTATCACCCTAAACGTTCGACAGTTTCGACCCTTTCAACTTCTTTGACCTCGCCGTTTCGACTTCTGACGGCCGTCTCCTGAAAATTCAGCGACTTACAGTTCTGCGAGTTTGGTGTGCGCCTTGCCTTATCGCAGGTAGCAGGACGAAGGAATGCTGAGGATTTCACTGATCGATAGTGCCAGGCGGCGTCGGCTGATTGTGGAAGGAAAGCTCATTGCCCCGTGGGCAGCCGAACTGAGGAGTGCATGCGCAGAGGCAAGAGCAGACCTTCATGGCCGCGAACTCGTTATCGAGATGAACCACATCACGACGATCAGCCAGGAGGGCGAGAACGTAATTGTTGAGTTGATAAACGAGGGAAACAAATTTCGTGGCCGCGGCGTGTTTACGAACCATGTGTTGAAAGAGGTAACCCGTCGCGCAAACAGAGATCTTCGGGAGACAAAGAGATGACTGAACAGGTAGGCATCCAAGTTTGCGAGGTGGGAAGAATTCGGGGGTTGGAGAAAATTCTGTCGAGCGGTCTGCCGACTCTCTACAGAAGAGCATACCGCCTCCTGGGGAACGTAGCCGATGCCGAGGACGCTGTTCAGGATGCTCTTCTGGCCGCTTACACCCACCTAGATCAGTTCAAGGGACAGTCACAGCTTGGCACTTGGCTGACTTCCATCGTGCTCAACTGCGCTCGACTGCAGCTACGCCGGCGGCAGGGACACGTCAACGTGCCTCTCGACGAGTCGATCGGAGAAACCGAGACACGTTCGGTTGGGGAGCGATTAGTAGATCATCGGCCCAATCCAGAAGATCAGTGTAGCGATTCTGAGCTAAGTGCACGTTTGACTCGTTTCCACACTCAGCTATCGCCCACTCAGCGCAGGACATTTCAGCTGCGTGATGTGGACGGATTGTCGATCCGGGAAACGGCGCAGATTTTGGGAATACCGATCGGAACCGTAAAGGCTCACTCAGCGCGAGCACGCAAGAAACTCAAGGACCTGATGCGGCGTTCCCTCAGGCCGCAGTCTCGGAGTATGCGAGATTCCAGGCTAGGTTGCGGAAGCTTGGTAACTTCGTACCCGCCGCTCTAGCACTTAAGGAAGGCATGATTGGACGAGCCCGCATTCGCATGCGTGACGCTCACGAGATAAATAGATGACTCACGCCGCTCAATTTGCAGTGACGCATGGTGCCGCGCTCCTCTTCACTTGGATTCTGCTCCAGCAGGCCGGGGTACCGGTTCCGAGTGCACCGCTGCTTATTGCGGCCGGATCACTGGCAAGCTCGAGGCGGTTAGGCCTGGCATCTTCCTGAATGGTGACGTGCACTTAGTTCTGGCATTGGTTTCCGCGTTGACGTTTTCTGTCTGTTAAGAACGAACTGGGAACAATTGACGAAGTTCCAGTGGAGTGATGAGAGTGTCTTATGCTGACAAACCACGAGCCCGATCGGAATATCGAGTACGTAACCGATGCAGAGATATACGCAGCGATTCGTTATCTCGAGCCGGCCGAAACAAGCGTGGACGAGCAGAATGACAACAACGGTGTCGTAATCTGCGTCTGTCTATATATCGCACTGTTAGGGTGCCTCGCCTTCATCTGGCTGTACTGCAGATGATCCGCATTTCCCGTGATGCCCGAAAATGAGTATGCTCAACGTCAGGTCTATCGCCTTTCTCAACACTTTCCACAGATTCGCCACCCACATGAGGCATGATCGTCGTAGGGACGAAGTCTATTTCAAAGACTGCTGGTCTGTTGTGCGGATTGCGAAAAGAACACCAACTGTGGCGCAAACCGCACAGAGGAGATCGGTATGACAAGCAAATTGGCACGTTGCATCCTTGCGCCGTCATGCAACCGAGTTTAACCTCCTGCACTGCCTTCTGTGCGCTGCCTCTTGTTCGACCAATTCGTCAACTGAGCCTGCCAGAATCGAAAAACCACATGAGGCACATTTCGATTCCAGAAAGAAGTGCTCGTTCTGCACTACGGGATTCCGCGTAAAATCGTACTCGATAAATTCCATACAGCATTCCTTCCACAAGATGATTCAACGGCACCGCGGGAGGTGATCCTGGTGGCATCGTCTCCGGCAGTTCGTTCGCTCACCTCTAACTGACGCAATACATTTGCCAAAACTGCATTAGCGCGATTCGTCCTTTCAGCATTTTTTTCAAGCGATTAGGGTCTCGGCTGCCATTGACGAGTCCGGTGTCGAGTACCGGCTTTCTCGACACTTTCGACCCCTTCGACAGTTCTTCTGCTGAACCGCCTGGAGCCTTCCTTGATTTGGAAAGACTTAGCTTCACCCCGGATCTGGTATGCGATTTGCCCCTGGAGAAGATGCAATCGCGTGACTGACGCGCCTGAAATCGACGAGACGACTCTCTGGGCACATTTCCCCCCAACCGAGCAGCGTCCCGATTCAGGCGCGCCAGTGACGCGATTGCACTGAAACTCCAGTAACGCGATTGAGGGGGAAAAACATGAAGCGGATATTTGCAGGTCTAGTTGGTGTGATGCTCCTGCTGAATGCACTCGGCTGCAGCAGCGGGAAGGTGCGGGCTGCCGGCCCGCCTCCGCCATCGGTGGTCGAAGTTGCACCGGTGATCCAAAAAGACGTGCCGGTTCATGGCGAGTGGGTGGGAACCCTTGAAGGGTACGTCAATGCGCAGATCCAGCCCCAGGTGAGCGGTTACCTGATTCGCCAGGATTATCACGAAGGGGGCCTCGTCAGAAAAGGTCAGCTCCTGTTCGAGATCGATCCCCGTCCATTTCAAGCCGTGCTCGATCAAGCCAAAGGACAACTGGCACAGG
>DATHOQ010000010.1:0-54659 GCA_035484735.1 Terriglobales bacterium
ATCCTGTTTGCTCCCCTAGCTTTCGCGCCTCAGCGTCAGTTATGGTCCAGTGCGCCGCTTTCGCCACAGGTGTTCCTCCCGATATCTACGCATTTCACCGCTACACCGGGAATTCCACGCACCTCTCCCATACTCCAGCACGGCAGTTTCGCCTGCAGACTCCGAGTTAAGCCCGGAGATTTCACAGGTGACTTACCGCACCGCCTACGCGCCCTTTACGCCCAATAATTCCGAACAACGCTTGCCCCCCTCGTATTACCGCGGCTGCTGGCACGAAGTTAGCCGGGGCTTCTTCCACCGGTACCGTCATAATCGTCCCGGTCGAAAGGAGTTTACGTCCCAAGGGACTTCATCCTCCACGCGGCGTTGCTGCGTCAGGGTTTCCCCCATTGCGCAAAATTCCCCACTGCTGCCTCCCGTAGGAGTCTGGACCGTGTTTCAGTTCCAGTGTGGCCGTGCGCCCTCTCAGGCCGGCTACCGATCATTGCCTTGGTGGGCCATTACCCCGCCAACTAGCTAATCGGCCGCGACCCCCTCCTCAAGCTGCTTACGCATTTGATCCGAAGATGTTATGCGGTATTAGCCCCGGTTTCCCGAGGTTATTCCCCACTCGAGGGTAGGTTAGTCACGTGTTACTCACCCGTACGCCACTGTACTCATGGATTGCTCCACTTTCTCGTTCGACTTGCATGTGTTAGGCACGCCGCCAGCGTTGATTCTGAGCCAGGATCAAACTCTCGTTTGAAACCTGTTGATCTGCCGACGGGTAGTTGGCAGACTGCCGTCGCTCTTCCGCGAACCGAAGTTCACGAAGGAAAACGGCATACCGCGACCCCTCGAAGAGGGTCACAGGTTCTATCTTGTGAGATCGCTCGGATTTTCAACCCGAGACTTCCATCTCACGACTGGCACGTTCAACCTAGTTGTCAAAGAACCGATTCGCTACCACCGAGGTGGGCGCTTTCAGTTCAGAGCAGAGACACACAAGTGCGACTCTGCCTGTCCTCGAAACTTGTACAAGCTACTGGTTCTGTTGGGCCTTGTCAACCTGGGCGACTCACAGGTTTTCCACACCAAGCTTTTGGCTGTTAGCTCTTGGCTTTTGGCTAAGAGCTGAACGCGCAACAGAACTCATCTTCCGGGACGCTCCAAATGCCAAGTTTTCGGCACGAGCCGACACGGAAGATGCTTGTTTAAATTAAAGATCCAAATGGAGGTTCTTGCGACCTACGCGCAAACCCTTCGAGGAACTCTGTCCCCGAATATGACCCCGTGGCCGGGGCGAAATAGCTTGTTACAGATCAGATGCCGGACGAGACGCGAGAGATTCGATTAAAACGCCCGGCTAGCCACACTACTCTCGACGGTTCATTGTTTATAGCACGGGGTGGGGATGGATTGCAAGAGGTTGTTTACGAAGTTGAGTCTGCTGTGCGACCCCACAGCCCGATTGTGGGGTCGCGCGTGCCTACGCCACCATAGCCGAGGTGGCCGACGGCAGCACTTCAACCTGGAGAAGGAAATCGTTTCCCGACTCCAATTCTGTTCTCTCGAACTTGAGGGATCGCCCCACTCGACTTGTCGTCCAGTCTAATGCCCCCTCCTTGTCGATGAGGCGAAGAGGGAAATCTGGCATCCACTCCGTCAATCGCGCGTACCGCCTCGGTTGGGGGAGGGTTCGAAACATTCCTACTCCAAAGTAGACCGCTCGGATTTGTCCGTCGCCGTTAACCCTCCGTACTAGAAGGATGCAGCGTTCGATGGGATTCGCCGGCTCCGCCATGGTGAGGCGCTCTATGGCCACTGTGAGGGACGTGCGAAATTTATAGGCAATTGATCGAACGAGGCTAGCATCGATCCTTTGGTAGTCGCCGATTTCTCGCTTTAGGAGGTTGGTCGGAATCAGGATGTGACCCGCCGTTCGGTCGCAAGTCTTCTCCAGTTCTAGCTCGTTCGAAACTGCTTGGGGAACGGGTATCGAATCCGAGAGCTTGTAGAAAAACGTGTGGGCAATTTCGTGTGCGAGTGAGAACCGCTGGCGGGCCGACAACCCGTCCTCGACCTCTGGTGCCGAGATGTCCACATCTTTTCGGCACGAATCTCGTAGATAGACCTCAAACCCCCCTTCGACTGGCATTAGCACGCCGCGCGGAATCATGAAACGCAGGCCGAGCCGTTTTATACATCGGTGACGTGCGACGGCGTATAAGTCAACGGGGGGGGATGAATAGCCGAGCGTGGTGGGCAGAAAATCTGCCCAGTTTTCGGTTCTCCACAAACGAGCGGGGCGTGTCACGTTCGGCCTCCAAACAGGTTAGTTCTCGGCGGCGGGGAAACACCGCGCCCTTTCAATAGATCGTCGAGCACTTCCAGCAACGCATGGAACTTGAACCCCTTGTGGACGGTAGCAGCCCCGGTGTCTAACTTATTTGTCTCCAGGATGGCAGCTCCGAGTCCAGAAACAATGCTTTCAAAGTCTTCTTCTGGCAGCTCGTTGAGGGGCACCGAATATCGGGCCTTGAAATCAGCTACGTCCTCCCGGTTCATCCTTTTCATATAGGTTCTAAAAACATCATTCAACCTGTTAACCCGCGCATCCGGGTTGCTAACGGGCTTCGATATGGTGCTAGCGGGCCCAAGGGCGGACAGCAACGCATTTTCAAGCTTTGCGAGGATCTTGGGCGACAGCCCACCGGCGAATGTGGGCCTATCGTGTGGGTCTATCGTGATTTTGCCAGACTCCGCGAGTTGATCGCTTAGCCGACCGACCGCGACACCAAGGGGGCTGAGTTCCGAATCGTCAGACGCGATTCCACGGGGTACCGGGACTGATTTTTCGGCAAGCTCCCGATCGAGATTCTCATCGTTGGGCCACGTAAGGTTGCGATCTGAGAACTGGTCGTGGGTGTCGATGGTCTTGAATATTATCCTTCCAGCCGCCTCACTGATTGCTTTAAATTTCGGGAGATGTTCTGGAGCGACATAGACGGTTAGACGCCACATCGAACCATACATTTCCTCGACCGCCTTGACGGCCTTTTGGTGTTCTCCGAAGATTGAGGGGTCGAGGTCGCCGATGTCCTTTAGTTTGCAGATTCCATCGACACCATCCTGGCCTGGCTTTGTCAGCAATACGTTTGCGATCTTGCGCGCGGTCCTTCTAACGGGGCAATGAATTGTGATAGTACCGAGGGGAAGCTGTGATTCCAGTTCGATCCGCCGCTCGATGTCGTACCTCTGGTCGGGCTGCCTGAACACGTCCGCAAGAGCCTCGGGGCCAGCATGCAACCTCGTGTCCGACGAGCTCGGCAGAGCTCGGAAAACCGGGCGGAAGTAGCGACGTGCCGCTAGTCGGTCGAGAAGAAGGCGTGCCCCTGCCCACTCCTCCCGTGTCTCGGTGACAGCCTGTCCCAACCGCAAGTTCAGAAACGCGGGTACTAGGCCATTGTGAACGTTGTCTACGTTAGGAATTTCCTGCAGCATTCTTGCGTCAATGCGCGCCTCGCTGGGAAGGTTGGAAACCCACCGCAAGGCGAAGTCCAGCGCGGCACTGATGTCGTGGAGGAATACGTCGTCCCCTACAAATCGCAGATGGGCGGGTAGATCGGGTTTCTCTCCGTTGCCTGATTTTCGCCAGCCTAGGAGTTGAAGGGCAGTCCCCAGCATCGACCCCGCGGCGCATTTTGTCGGATGGTAGATCGCGCGCTCGTAGAGGTAATAACGTACGTTCAAAAGGTTCATCAATTCGCTTGGCACGTCGGTTCGATACTTATGGGAGACGAGGGAAATCGCAGTTCTCAGACACCAACCTTCAAAGACGCCCGAACCCTTAGCCTCCTTGAATTCGGCCGGGCCGCCTGCCTGCGGATGGTTTACTTCATACGCAGCGGCATCATGGCTAACCAGGGTGAAGTTCTCGGCTATTCGCTCGGGATCGTAATCCAGTCGAAGACCTGCGAAGTGGCTGTCGCGTTTTGCATAGTCCAGCAAATCTGCGCACACGGTGTTCCCGACGATGTCGAGCATGAAAGCGTCCCGGTTAGGCTGGAACTCGAAATCCGTTAGAAGAGACTCGAACTCTGTCTCCTGAAGAGCCTCCCTTATTGCAATTTGGAATGGGTATTCCGCTTTGTCAGGCAAATCGGAATCGTCTGGCGTGGCTTTATGCAGGGCTTCAAGATGCAGGAGGGCGATCATGGCGCATCGGAGTTGCGCCAGCATTTCCGCGAGTTCAGCCTGTGACACACGCCAGCACAGTCTGATCCGTGAAGCGTCGACTCTAGAGAGCAGGGAGCGCCCGAGAACCCCGACCTCTGAGGGATTAGGTGCCTTCTCGGTTGCCCCTTGGCACATGAATGGTCTCAGCGACTCGGACAAGCCGTTGGCATTTGGCCCGTCGGCTTCCACAGCAAGCCATGTAAGCAATTGGCACAACAGGCGGTAGAATGCGTCGGATTGCCGCGAAGGCTCATCATGTTTGCTTGCTACAAGACCAATCTCATCCTCAACTGTATGCCCAAAGGGAGCGTGCGTAAGGTCATGCAGAAGCCCTATAAACCTGACGACGGGTCTCCGTTTAGACACAAATGCCGCGAGTTTGCTCGCCGGGAATGTCTCCTGGGTAGCCCGTGCAGCACCGATGCGCAAATTCCGGTTGCTTCTACGCAGGTTATTGACGATGGCAAGAACGAGGTTGTCGACCTGCTGAAGCACTCCTACGACGTGGTGAATGCGAGCGTGCGATGCGTCGATGAAAATACGATCAGTCAGTCCCAGCTGTCTGAGCCCGTACAGCCTTTGCATCGCGGGGGTGTGCAAGATTTCAAGCTCAGCGCTTGAGAGTCGCTGATCGCCGTAAAGAACAGTCCGGATTCGCTTTGTGGTCTTCATCCCGTCCAACCACCCGCCGACATTATAGTGCGATGGCGACGAGTCCGTGACTTAATTCGAGAAGAGGCAGCCGAGGGGAGAGGCGCCTATTGATAGGATTGCAGTCGGGAAGCAGGCGGAACGAAAGGCTTCGGTAACTTCTGGGCAATCCCAATTTTCGTCAAGGTAGAAAGTTAGATTAGGCAGCCGCTGCCTTGACGGAGCGCCCGAGCTCCCACTCAATCGCTTCCCCGATTTCTGCCACGGGTCGACCATAGCTCTTTGCGATTGAAGGAACCGAATCACCACCACGGAAACGGCTTGCCAGGAATCCGGTTGTCAGCCTGGAATCCATCAGGACAGGAAGCCCAAAACATACAGCAGGATTGATTTCTACAGTTCTGGGTGGCTGCTCTTTGTTGGCGAGTTGTTCTCGTTTGGTATAGGGGAAAATTCGCATTGCAACACCATGCGGATCTCTTTCAACACGATGCAGATATCCGCCCATTATTTCTTCCATCTCGTACTGACCCCAGAGCGAAGCATTCAGCGGCTTGCCCTTCTTGTAGAACATGACATTCTTGCCTTCAGTTCGGATGTCGTAGTCAGCGAGGGGATGCCGCGATCGTTCCTTCTCGAGAAGATAGTTAACGGCGCTTCGTATGCGGGGAGTGCGCACGCCATGGATTGTGCGCAGCCCTTCAAGAACGTACAGCTCAACAAGATTCTTGAAGGAGAGCAGCCGTGGCTCCTGCGATGCCAGGACAACCAGTTGGTTCGGCTCTTCGGTCCAATATGCGAGTGTCGATGGCGGAATGTGAAAATACCTCGCCGCTTCCGTTGGCGAGTAGTTCGGCATCTCCAGAACGTTGTGTTGGATTTTCCGCATACGAGGACGGGCAAGCATAAAACACCCTGACAGTTATGTCATCACACATTTTCAGCGAATGAAAGCCGAAAAGCTAGTGCACGTAGGTAATAGATTTGGATGCGGTTTGACGGTGCGGGACTGGCCTTCCGATCTGATGTAAACGTTTGGCTTAGGAGTGTGCCGGGACGGTCTTGGCCATGCCCTTTCCGAAGATCGCGGGCGAGGGCGCCCGCCCACACGTTCTGGATCACCTTCAATTCGAAGTCAAAGGCGACGGACAAGAGTGTCCGTCCCTCACGAGCTGATTAGGTGCCTCAGGCTCTAAGGCGCTTGATGCGGCGCCGCGCCACCCAAAAAACTCCGATAAGAGAATGCCTTGACGAGCCGGTGGCGGTTGACGCAGGCATGGGGTCCCTCGACTGCGCGTGATCTTGCGCGAGCGCAAGATCACACTTCGCTCGGGATGACAGGTGGTGGATTTATCGGCACATCTGAAGCTGTGCTCTCCCAAACATCGCGGGCGAGGGCGCCCGCGCCACACATTCTGGATCACATTCAATTCGAAGTCAAAGGCGACGGACAAGAGTGTCCGTCCCTCACGAGCTGATTAGGTGCCTCAGGCTCTAAGGCGCTTGATGCAGCGCCGCGCCGCCCAAGAAACCCGATAAGAGAATCCCTTGAAGGGCCGGTGGCGGTTGACGCAGGCATGGGGTCCCTCGACTGCGCGTGATCTTGCGCGAGCGCAAGATCACACTTCGCTCGGGATGACAGGGTGTAGGGGCATTGCGGGCGGCGGAGTTTCAAAAGCCGCGGGCGAGGCGCCCGCGCCACACTGGCATTATTCGGCGCAGAGTAAGTGCCAGGCTTCGCGGTAGGGGCTGAATTTGGAGTTCTTGCGGGGAGAGAGCAGGATGTCCTGCTGGCCGTTGGTAGCGGCGGTCGGGATGATGTACCAGGTGTCGGCCGGGATCACGTAGGCGGCGATGAAATCGAGTTGATCGCTGGCGTAGGGCACGCCGTTGGCGGCGACGCAGCAACGATAGGAATTCCAGCGGCGGTATTTGGTGCACTTGACCTGGACGCGGAGGAAGTGTCCGTGGTGCTCGACGGCGAAATCGTAGGGAGATGAATCTCCCCAGGGTTTGGCTACGCGGAGGCCGTGCTCGGCGGCGCGGCTCATGAAACGCAGTTCTGCCCACTCGCCACGCACTTTGGCGTGGGGAATGTCGATCCCTTGATTGGTCATGAAATCCTTGGAATGGTTGGCGGGCCGGAATTGGCCTCAAATAGAAAACGCAGCCCCTGGGGGCTGCGCTCGAAGTTTCTTCTATGAGTTAATTATACGATTTTGCGAAAGCAAGTGAGACACGGCGGCGAACTTTATATTTGCCGTGAGTGCATGGAGTTGTGGGGAATCGCATGGTTTTGGGCTATTGACAAGGTTTTGGAAAGTTGGTTCCCGGATTGGGAATGGGCGGGGAAATGCTTATTTTGGGACAATTCTCAAGTTTATTTTCAAATCATCCCCACACATCAGCTCGGCCTACTGAAATTCCAGAGTTACGAATTTGGCTTCGGCGTCGCCGACGTTAGTTAGGCTGTGGGTGAGGCCGGCCTCGATCCATTTGATGTCGCCGGACTTCATCTCTACGTTCGATGCGGGTTTGCCGGGCACGTCGTTGCGGAGCAGGAGGTCGGTGACGGCTATGACCAGATGCGGGTGGGCGTGATGGTGTTTGGGGACGGAGCCGGCGATCTGGAGTTCGGTTTCGGAGACGCGGACGCCGTCCTTGACGAAGAGGATTTCCTGAGTGCCGCCGTGGAGAACTTGGAGGCTGCGATCGTCGTCCCATGATGGAGGCGGAGTGCTGTGGGCCTTTTCGTCTTGCAACAGTTCGATGGTCACGTTGCGGAACGGTGTGCTGGCGAGGTTGCGGGCGATGTGAGCGAAGTTGCCGTCGACGGAACGGACTTCGCCATCCTGTAGTTTGAGGGTGACGGGAGGCTTGCCGGCGACTTGGTTGGAGACTTCACTGGCGCCGAGCGTGACGAAGATGTAGTCGTGGCGATGGCGGTGCATCAGAGTGGCGACGTTGGGAGGGACTTCCACCTGAAAGACGCGCACGTACTGGTTTTGCAGAGCGAGATGGTGCGAGGGTTCGGCGGTGATTTCGACTTCCGCGGCTGGGGTTTGCGCGGAAACAGTTAGGGCGAGCAGCAACGCGACGGGAAGAAACGGTAGTCTCATGGACAAAATTCTAACAGGCGGCGGCGCGGACCCCTTCGACTTCGCTCAGGGCAGGCGGCGCTACCTCGCGAGATAGAATTGCTTGCGTGAGTGATCTTTCTCTTTATCTATACCTATGAATGACCTGGGGAAGCTGCTGATATTTTTGGGCGGGATGATCGTGCTGGTAAGCGTGGGGATGGTGCTGGCGGGGCGCGCCAACTTTCCGCTGGGACGGTTGCCGGGAGACTTTGTTTATCGCGGGAAGAACACGACACTTTATTTTCCGCTGGGGACGTCGATCGTGATCAGCGTGGTGTTGTCGGTGGTGATGTATTTGGTGGGGCGGATTAGGAGGTAGATCTGCTGGCTGTGCCGCTTCCATCAAAATGCTTAACCACAGAGGGCACCCTTCGACTTCGCTCAGGGCAGGCGCCGGATCACAGAGTTTATTTTTTCTTGGAGTCGGTGGCGGCGGCTTTGGCGGCGCGGTCTTCTATGACGCGATTCACTACGCGCAGCATTTCATCGAGCGGGGCAGGTTTGCCGGTCCAGATCTCGAACTGGCGGGCGGCTTGTTGCACGAACATCTCGATGCCGGGAATCACTTCCGCACCGGCGGCTTTGGCCATCTTCATTAGACGGGTTTCGGGCGGATCGTAGACCATGTCGAAGACGTAGCGCGCCTTGATTTCGTTTTCGTTGAGTGGCGACTCTTTGGTGTTGCCCATCCCGACCGAGGTGGCGTTGATGATCACGTCGAACGTCAGCTTTTTGAGGTCGGCGCGTTTGAGTAATCGGGCATGGGCGGAGCGAGCGAGTTTCTGGGCCGGGCCGAGGGTGCGATTCAGAATGTAAACTTCGGCGCCGCGTTCTTTGAGTCCATAGACTGCGGCGCGGGCTGCGCCGCCTGCGCCAAGAACTAATATCTTGGCTCCCTCGAGAGAAATTCTTTGCTGCAAGGGGCGAACTACGCCGGCGGCATCGGTATTGAAGCCGTACAGCTTGCCGTCCTGAGCGCGGACTACGGTGTTGCAGGCGCCGATCTTGGTGGTGTGGGCGTCGGTGTTGTCGAGGTGCGAGACGATGGCTTCTTTGTACGGCATGGTGATCGAGAGGCCGTGGATGGGAATATCTTTTACGCAGCCGAGAAGATCTTTCAGCGTCTTGGCGTGGAGAGCGACGTAGACACCGTTGACGGTCTCGCGGCGCAGCGCGGCATTCATGATGGCGGGGGATAGGGAATGCGCGACCGGATCGCCGGCCACGGCATAGACGCGGGTAGCGGGATCGACTTGTTCGATGCGATAGGTGGTGCGCAGTTCCTGCGCGGTGACCTGGCCAGGCGCGGTTTTTTCGTCCTCGCTGACGGCGGCGAAGGTGAAGGCGCTGCCGGCGCGTACGCCGAGGACGCGGCTGATGAAGCCTTGTTCACCCATGCACAAACCGATCAGGGAATGGCGATCGCTGTTTTTCTCGAGGAACTTCATCATTACGACGTTGTCGTGCAGGGTGGTGGCGGTGGTGACAATTTTGTAGAAATCGGCGGGCAGGGCCACCATTTTTTCCAGAGTTTCTTCGAGCTTCTTGGTGCCGCGAAAGTCGTGGTAGGAAAGGATCAGCGCGGCGCGGGTGCGGAGGCGTTCGAGTTGTGCGCGCTTGCAATGGGCGGCGCTTTGCAGCTCCAGATCGAGGAGCTGGCAACCGGCGGCCGCGGCTTTGGTCAGGATGTCCAACTGCGAGGCCAATGAGCCTCGGAACTTGCCTCCGTTGGCGACACGGCGGCAGGTGGCGATGGTCGAGACGTGCGGGTGGTATTCGGTGAATTGCTTGATGCGGGCGAGCGCCAAGGCGGGACGGGTCAGGTAGTCTAACCTGAACTCTAGGAAGGTGTTGTCCCGGACCAGGGCTTCGGCTTTTTCGACCATTTCGACGGGGTCTGATGCGGTTACGGCCACGCAAACACGGGGCAATCGTAAGGGCCGCAAACGGGTTACGAACTGATTGGGGGCTGCCATCATCTGTTTATATTGAGTGGCGCGATATTACAGGCGCTTAATTGCAGATGCAACAGGGATTAAGGTTTTTTGTTAAGGAGAAACTTTTTGACCTATTGGGCTGGCACCAGCGTAACCTTGACCCCGCTTGGGCTAGTTGTTAGTGTCCGGGCTGGAAGTCTTTTATTTTTCTGCAACTTAACGGAGATGAGGCCGGAATCAGGGGTGGTTCGGGCTTCGGAGGTAACATGAAGAAAACAGGATTGTTGCTGGCTTTGTCATTGGCTATTGCTGTGGCTATGGGATCGGTTGCTTTCGCCCAAGCGGGCTCCGCGGCGGCTAATGAGTCTATGCCTGCCGGGACGGTGTCGACCAACGCCAATTTTCCCGTCGAGACGATTGTGAATCCGAACGTCAGCGATCTGCAATGCGCAGGTTTCGTGAACAAGCAGGTCTTGCCCAATGCCAGCTATGTGGCGGGCGGGTTGGACACGCCGAACACGGCGCAGTATGCGGAAGGCGATCTGGTATTTTTCGCCGGCCAGGGCTATGAACTGGGGAAGCGCTACAGCATAGTGCGCGAACTGCACGACCCCAATCGCTACGAGGAGTTTGACGGCCAAGCCTCCATGCTTAAAGCCATGGGACAGCCCTATGGCGAGCTAGCGATAGCGCGAGTAGTGGATACGCGCAGCAAGTCGGCGATTGCCCACATCGAGATGAGTTGCGCGCCAGTGGTTCCGGGCGACATTGTGACCACGTATGTTGACAGACCTGCGCTGCCCCATCATCCTTCGTTGCGTTTCGACCGCTTTGCCCCACCCAACGGCAAGCCTAGCGGCCGCATTGTGATGGCGAAAGATTTCGACGCCGAGTTAGGAACGGGGATGAAAGTGTACATGAATCTTGGCACGAACCAGGGAGTGAAGGTCGGAGACTATTTCCGCGCCGTACGCTCCTACGAAGCCGACCTGCATAATCCGGTGGATTCACTCTCGTTCAAGGCGTCAACCGCGGAAGACACGCAAGCCAAGCCGCCTTCGATCGAACAGACGGCGTTCAACCGCACCAGCGGTCCCAACATTCGGGTGGCTATTTTCCCGCGTCGCGCGGTGGGCGAAATCTTGATCATCGAGACCACGCCGACTACGTCTACCGGCATGATTGTGTTCGCCATGGAAGACATGCATTTGGGCGATGGAGTGGAGATGGATCCGCAGTAGTAGAGTTTTTTCGCACCCGCTGCAAGTTAAAGGGAGAAGCTGAAAAGCTTCTCCCTTTTTTGGTTTCTCAGGGGGCAGTTGCCCTACATCTCAACGCTCGTGTACGAATTGATTTCGGAGTTCAGGAAGATTTCTTCAAACTGCGGCTACCGAAAGGTGCAGGCAGCCTTTTACAGCTTCCCGACCTTGTTGCTGTTGTATCCAGCCACCCAGATATCGGCTCCATCAAACGCCACGCCGGTCCTAGGGACGTTCCAATACTGCAGAACGTTCCCGTCGGACGCGCGCAACTCGAAGACTCCCAGCGCAGTTGAAACCCAGACGTTTTCCGCATCGAACGCTACGCCATAGGGCATTCCTGAGACTGTGAAGGTCCCCAAGACCACGCCGTCGCTGGCACGCAGTTTCGAAACTGTGTCACCCAGTTGATCCGCTATCCACATATTCGCCCCGTCAAAGCAGATCCCAAGGGGTCCCCCGCCCGTAGCAAACGTGCCCAGCACTGCACCATCCCTGGCCCTCAGCTTGCTGACCGTGTTGCTTCCCACGTTCGTCACCCACACATTCTTACCGTCGAAAGCCGCCGCCTCCGGCGAAATCCCTACCGTGAAGTTTCCCAGGTTCTTGCCGTCACTGGCTCGGAGCTTGGTTACCGATCCGTTACCGATTGGATTCTGGTTCGAGGTGGGCACCCAGATATTGGCACCGTCGAACGTCATCCACCACGGCACAACCCCGGGAAGCGAAAATGTCCCTAGCAATTTCCCATCGCTGGCGCGGAGCTTGCTCACTGTGTTATCGCCGCTGTTGGTTACCCACACGTTGGCCCCGTCAAAGGTCACACCGGCGGCACCATTGCCCGAATGGAAGCTCCCCAGCACTGCGCCATCGTTCGCCCGAATCTTCGTGACGGTGTCGCTTCCATAGTTCGCCGCCCAAATGTTCGCGCCGTCAAATGCCAGACCTACCGGATTCGGCCCGGCAGGAAATTCCGTCGGCACGGTGTTAGCGTTGTACCACTTCAGCAGCGCTACTTTTAGCGGGTTCGACAGCGGCGGCGCGCCGCTCCCCGCTGCCTGCTGCGCATGGCTGACGAACAGATTTGTCATCGCGAGAACTACGACCATCACAGAGACGCCAACCACGATTCGAGTCTTCATGTTTCTACTCCCCAGGGGCAGTCCAGAAATAAACGGCTAAGGACGGCGTTTATGAGTGGAGCAAGATCGACCAGCACTGCGGGAACTAAGCGAACACTAGCCGGTCTGGCGCAGCCAGTTTGACTCTCGTCCCTTGGCCGTGTCAATAACAAAACTCTGCCTATCGCCAACGTTGTAGCAACTTACAGGGTACTTATCGGGGGGAACTGGAGCAAACTGGTGCGGCTGCGGTTTGCGTTCGCTATTTCGATTCCCGGTCTCCAAACACTTCGGCGGTGAAGGCTTCGATGGTTGCGCCCTGCTTCCAAGCGTCCGGCGGGAGGCCGGCTTTGTGGCAGGTTTGCTCGAGGAAGGTGGTCCGGCTCCAGGCATGTTCGACGGGGACTTGAGGAAGCAGCAAGCCGCGCCGGCCGTTGTGGCTGATGAGCAGGCCGTGGCGTCCGATTTCTACTTCTTCGGCACGGAGGGGTTGCAGTGGCGACAGAATGCTGAGCGAAACTTGCAGTTCAGGAGCTTCCTCGCGGGTCACCGGCGAAAAGCGTATATCTTCGAAGGCCGCTGCCTGGGCGGTTTCCGCGACGGTGCGATAGAGCGAAGCCACAGGGAAGACGAATCCCACGCAGCCGCGCAACTGCCCGCGAAAATAGAGGGTGGTGAAAGCTCCGCGCAGTTCAGCGAGATGCGGGGAAGGAGGATCGAGTGGAATTTCGCGGTTGTCGAGAGCTGCCGCGATGGAGGCGTGCGCCAGCTTTAAGAGGATGCTGCGTTCTGCTTGCGTGAATTCTGGTTCAGGTGGCGGCGACATCGCGCTTCCTTCGTCGGCTTAGCACGAAAGCGCGGCGGCGGCTCTTCACCACCTGGCGGTCGATCTTCGACCAGAAGGCGATGAAATAATCTCCGGCGGAAAGTAGTGACAGCAACACCATGAACCAGATGGCGAGGCGCGCGATCCAGTGGACGGGGAAGAAGTAAGGACCATACACCGGCCATTCTTTCCAGCGATGGTCGAGGATCACGGCCACTACGGAAATGCTCTGCACCAGCATCTTGAATTTACCGAGATCGCTGGCTTCGATGGTGAAACCTTCCGAGGCGGCGATGGAACGCAGTCCGCTCACCAGAAATTCGCGGCCGATGATGACCACTGCAATCCAGGCGGGAACCAGGGTGGGATTGAATTGCACTAAGGTGACGAATGCTGCCGCGATCAGGAGTTTGTCGGCGAGGGGATCGAGCAACATTCCCATGGTGGTGATTTGTCCGCGCTTGCGGGCCAGGTAGCCGTCGATGCCGTCAGTGATGGAGGCCGCAATAAACAGAGCGGACGCCAGCAGTTCTTTTTCGCCGCCCGGGCTTTGAAAACGGTTGGTGGAAAGAATCCAGATCAGCAGCGGGATGCTGATGATGCGAGTGAGCGTGATGGAATTGGGAAGATTCACCGGGACATGGAAACAATACGTCTAGATTATCCTCCACTGGTAAGAGTGAAAGCAATGCAGGAAATGGGCAGGTCGGCACGAAAGTTCAGGCGGGGGCGGGAAGAAGCTTTTTGCGTCGGTTAATCTCGCTTGGCAGGTTTATAGCCTGCCTTTTTGGCGTCGTCTACCGTCATGAATTTGCCGTTTTTGGTCTTGCCGTACCAACGTCCGCCTTTGTGATAGATACCGGTGTCAAGGTTGACCCAGACTTTGTGAGTTGTTCTGGCAGCGGCGATGTCAGAGGCTGAGGGGGTTTGCGATGCAGCGGACTTTGCCGCGGGCGGAGTTGGAGCCTTTGAGGGATTGTCCTGGGCGGCAACGGTGATGGCGAAAATAAGGGTCAGCAGGAAAAGTGCGCGTTTCATTCATTCAGATTACAACTTTGCTCGTCGATACGGCTCGGTGCCCGAAGAAAATCGAGTTGAATGGTACCAGGTTGGGACTGTTTTGGTGCTTCCGAAGTGCCGGGAAACGCTTTACCACGGGGGGCACAGAGGTTCACAGGGGAAGTCAGAGAATCTTACAACGCAGAGGCCCCAAAGGAAAGCCGCCGAGAGCGCAGAGGAAATCAAAGGCGTTGAACTGCAATGGACACGACGAGCATAAAGGATCTGGGAGGCTGCGCGCTAACCCCGCTTACGCATAAATCCCGCGCTGGCGGATGGTGACGGCTACACGATCAATGGCCAGCATGTAGGCCGCGATGCGGTTGTTGACGTGATGGGCCTCGGCGAATCGAACCACATCGTTGAAGGCTTCCACCATGATGGTCTCCAGTTGTTCGTTGACGACAGATTCCTTCCAGAAATAGCCCTGACGGTCTTGTACCCATTCGAAATAAGAGGTGGTCACGCCACCAGCGTTGCAGAGGATGTCAGGAATGACGAAGATTCCCTTGTCGGCGAGGACTTCGTCGGCCGAGGCGGTGGTGGGACCATTGGCGCCTTCGGCGAGGATCTTGCATTTCACGCGCTCGGCGTTGCGGCTGGTGATCTGGTTTTCAGTGGCGGCGGGAATCAGGATGTCGCACTCGGTGACCAGCAGTTCGGCAGGGTCTACTTTGTCAGCTCCGGGGAATCCGGTGATGGTGCGGTTCTTCTGCCGGTGTTCGCTGAGCGCTTTCACGTCGATGCCGTTCTTGTTGTACAGGCCGCCGTCGACTTCGAGAATGCCGATGATCTTGTAGCCGGCTTCTGCCATCAGCAAGGCGGCGTTTGAACCCACGTTGCCGAAACCTTGCACGATGACTCGGGTGGTTTCCTTCTTCAGCCCCAACTTCTTGATGGCCTCGTCGCAGGAGATCATGATGCCGCGGCCAGTGGCTTCGCGGCGCCCGCGCGATCCGCCCATGTTGATGGGCTTGCCGGTCACTACGGCTGTCACTGTTTGCCGCATGTGCATGGAGTAGGTATCCATCATCCAGGCCATGGTTTGTTCGTTGGTATTGACGTCGGGAGCGGGAACATCTTTCTCGGGGCCGATGAATTCGAACAGTTCAGCGGTGTAACGGCGTGTCATGCGTTCCAATTCGGACTGGGACATTTTGTGGGGATCGCAAATGATGCCGCCCTTGGCGCCGCCGAAGGGAATGTTGACTACGGCGCATTTCCAGGTCATCCAACTGGCGAGGGCGCGAACTTCGTCGAGGGTGACGTCGGGGGCGTAGCGGACTCCACCTTTGGCGGGGCCACGTGCGATGGAGTGCTGCACGCGGAATCCGGTGAACACTTCGAGGCGGCCGTTATCCATGGCGACCGGGATGTGGACGATGATCTCGCGATTGGGATAGCGGAGGACTTTCCAGATGCCTTCGTCGAGGTTGAGTTTCTGGGCGGCCAGATCGAAGCGTGCAGATTGCGCCTCCATCGGGTTAAATTCACGTTCGAGGGCGGCGGTTTCCAAAGTGGTGGCGGTCATGGCGTCTCCGATTGGTGCATTCCGGTGCAGGGCTGGCCGGCGCCGGACAATTGTCCCGGATTTGTGCGGATAGCCTCAAAAGTATAAGCAGGAGGGAGCGGGGAGGCAAGTCAAGCTTGATGACCAACGATGCACATTGCTACGGTCTGGGAATTAGCGGGTCTACGGACGATAAGATCCTCACAAGTTATGTCGTTCCACTCTGGCCGTAACTATGCCCTTGGCGAGCTTCGCGGAAATCTCATCTCCGGCTTTTGCTTTGCGGGCATCTTTCAGGAGTTTGCCGGACGCATCGAAGACCAATGCGTATCCGCGCTCGAGAATCGCAACTGGTGAAAGTGCTTGCAAGGCGGTTTCGATACGCTCGACGTGAACTCTGCGCTCCAGCAGAAAATTGCGGAATGCCGCCAGCAGGCCGGTGTGGTGAGCTGCCAAGTCTTTCTTCATCCCGGCCAGCACGCGCCTGACATCGTAATGGCGCACGGTCGCCGACAACGCTTCAAACCGGCGGCGTTGTTTTTCGATGATCTCCCGCTGGGCATGTGCCAACCGATGGCCGAGTTCGTCGAGGCGCTGCTGGCGGCGATGAATCAGGTCCATGATGCGGCCGAAGGCGCCATGCTGTGCCAGTTCGGTCAGGTTCTGACGCAACATGAGCAACTGGTATCGCACTGCTTTTTCGAGGCGACGCCCGAGGCCTTCCATCTGTTCTGCGATCTCCTGCCGCGAACGGATCACCAGCTCGGCAGCGGCTGAGGGCGTGGCCGCGCGCAAATCAGCCACAAAATCGATGATGGTGAAATCGGTCTCGTGGCCGATGGCTGAGATGACGGGAATTTCGGACGCGGAGATCGCACGGGCAAGGCCTTCGTGGTTGAAGGCGGCAAGGTCTTCGGCGGAGCCTCCGCCGCGGGCGACGATGATTACATCGACGCAGCGGGCCTTATTAAAGTGCCGGACACCGGCCATGACCTCAAGCGCCGCTGCATCCCCCTGCACCTGCGCCGGGTATATAAGGACGTTCACCCCGTGGTGGCGCCTACGCAGAATATTAAGGATATCGCGCAGAGCGGCTGCCTGGGGCGAGGTCACGATTCCGATACGTTGCGGCAGTGTGGGGATGGGTTTTCTGCGGCTGGCGTCGAATAATCCTTCGGCTTCGAGCTTGGCTTTGAGTTGCTCGAAAGCGACTTGCAGCGCGCCCGCGCCTTTGGGTTCGAGATACTCGGCGGAAATCTGCAACTCGCCGCGATCTTCGTAGACCGTCACTCGTCCGCGCGTCACTACCACCATGCCGTTTTCGGGGCGGAAGCGTAAAAGCTTGGCTGAGGAGCGGAACATTACGACGCGCATCTGGGCGCTGGCGTCTTTCAGGGTGAAATAAAGATGTCCGGATTCGTGGGCGCGGAAGTTGGAGATTTCGCCTTCGACCCAGATGTCGCCGTATTCGCGTTCGACATTGGTACGTATTGCGGCGACCAGGTCGCGGACGGTCCAGGTACGGCGGGCAGTGGGGATAAACATGAAGCCGAGTTGGTCGGAGGCAGACACTGAGGGAAAGTTTACAGGAGGGCGGATATCACTGACAGGCAAGAGTGCTCGTCTTTTGCGTGGTCAGCGGTGAAAGGGCGCGGAGATTGGCACCGCCGGGCGGACGAGGGCGTCCGCCGTTAGGTGTTTCTGTGGCCAAGATAGAGACGTTCGTCTCTACGGAACTCTAGAAAACTTTTCCTAACTAGGTAGACACGATTTTTCAATTACAAATTGTTACAAAACTGTTGCAATTTAGGATCGTCCCGAAGTAACATGTTACTCGGACGCGGTGGTAAGCGTTCGACCCAGTCGTGGTACCGCCCTTTACTTCCAAGGTTCATTAGCCGTAACTAACTGTCTCGTCCTGGTGCATGTTTATGGCCCGGACTAGGTACGGAGACCCTAATATGGCGTGGTACGCATATTGCCTGACCGAGCAAGATACCCTCAACGGAACACGCGCACGGCGCCCCTTCCTGTTGGAAGGCATTCAAGGAGTGAACGCAGCCCCGGTTTTGAGCTATCCCAGCGGCGAATTTGCCGTGGTGGTGAGCGAATACGACCGCGCTAGCCAGAAAATTGAAGATAAGGCGGTGTTGGAGCATGCGCATGTAGTTAGCGTGTGTTTCCGCACGGGGACGGTGCTTCCGTTCCGATTTGGCACTATCTTCGATACTGATGAGGCGTTGCGGCAGGCGGTGCGGGCTAATCGACGGGCCTTTGGGCAGAGCGTTGAGCGGTTGCGCGGTAAATCGGAAATGCACCTGAAGTTATTGGTGCGGGACGGTTCACTGCGGGATGCGCTGGCGGAGTTGCCGTTGCCGCAATCGGTCGGCGGTGAGTATCTGCTTAGGCTGCGGGAGAAAGCGTCGAAGGACCGGGAGCGCCAGACCAAGGCGCGGGCCTTGTCGGTACAGGTTCACAAGATGTTTAACCCGCTGGAAGAAGAGATTAGTTGTAAGAGAGTTAATACTAACGGGATGCTGATCGACATTGCCCATCTGATCGACTCGAAGTCGGTAGAGAAATATCAGAACCGCTATAGCAGCGCCGCCAAGCAGCTTAAGAATTGTGAGATCTCGGTCAGTGGACCGTGGCCGCCGTATCACTTTTTGCCTGGGAAACTGCGCACTGTGGCAGGGAATTCCTAAGTAAAGAGAACAGTGCCCTGCACGGTATGTGCAGGAATATGCAGAGTTAGTGGTACTGGCCTCTGGCAGCACTGTTCTTACCTGACCGCCATTTCAATCTAACTGTAATCCCTACAATCTTTTGCAAAGAGGGCGCTGGCTGGCGTGTGGACGCGTCCATTTGGTGTGGCAAGTGCTTCTTTCGAGAGCAATGAAAGAGGCCGCCACGAATTGACCTTCACTCTCCGTTATCGACCTTCTTTGAATCGATCCGCCTACGGGATCGGTCCCTTGCATCGCCTTTCCTGACTCCTACCTGAAAGCCTCTTTTGAGAATGTGGCCCCAGAAATGGGGCCCTTTTTCTTTGGGTTTGGGCAGGGTAAAAACCTTTAACCGCAAAGGACGCTAAGGAGGCCGCCAGGAGCGCAAAGACAGAGGGTTTGGATTCCAGTATCGAGGCCTGGGCACAACCGCCGAACCGGGTCGCTTGCCAGACATCGAACATCCAGTTACAGTCACAGATCGACATGCGTCTACAGACTGTAGTTTGGCCCTTGGTTGCCCTGATTGTTCTATCTCCTGCGGCCGGTGCGGGGGATGCATCTGACGTTAAAGCGAAGAACGAGCTGGTGGCGATTCGCGATGCGGCGATGGCTGATGACTATGCGTATCAGCAAGTGGCGCACTTGACGGACAACATCGGTCCGCGCCCTTCGGGTTCGCCGCAGGCAGAAAGCGCAGTCGAGTATGTGGCGGGAGAATTACGCCAGCTCGGGCTCGAGGTAAGGCTGGAAGAGGTCCGGGTGCGGCGTTGGACGCGCGGCATCGATAGCGCGGAATTGACGGAGTTTCCGGGGCAAGTACCGACCACAACTCAAAAGATTGTGGTGACTGCCCTAGGCGGAAATGCGCCGACCCCATTGGATGGAATCACAGCGGAAGTTGTGGTGGCGAGAAACTTTGCCGAGCTAAAGGCGATGGGGCGAGAGAAAGTGGCGGGGAAAATCGTCGCCTTCACTTTTACCTTCGACGAGCAAAAGGCAGCCAACGGGCTGTCTGGGGAAGCTTATGGGGAGGCGGTCGCGTATCGCGCGGGTGGCGCCAAGGCGGCAGCGGAGATGGGCGCAGTTGGCTGCGTAGTGCGGTCGGTGAGCGGAGCGGATTATCGGCTGCCGCACACGGGATTCAGTGTGCCGGCGGGCATCCCGGCTGGCGCCGTTACCAGCGAAGATGCTGAATTACTGGCGCGGCTGGGTGCTCAGGGAAAGGTGAAGATGCATCTCACTCTTACTTCTCAGAACGGGCCGGAAGTGCTGAGTCACAACGTCGTGGCGGATCTCAAAGGCTCCGAGCATCCGGAGCAGATCGTGGTGGTGTCCGGGCACCTGGATTCCTGGGATTTGGGAACCGGAGCCATTGACGATGCCGCTGGAGTTGCGGTGGCGATGGAGACAGCGCAATTGGTGCAACGGTTGCAGCTGCATCCCCGGCGCACCATTCGTGTGATCGCGTGGATGGATGAAGAAAACGGCGGACGTGGCCACGATGCCTATGCGCAGGCTCATGCGTCCGAGATCGGGAACCATGAGGGGGCGATAGAAAGCGATTTGGGAGCGTCGCATCCCCTGGGTTTTTGGGCGAAGGTGAAACCTGAGGCGATGCCGCTGCTCGAGCCGGTGCAGGAGGTTTTGCAGAGTTTCGGAGCGAACTTGATCAATCGGGTGGAGTTCAGTCCGGGATCGGACATCGCGCCACTGGCCAGGGCCGGAGTTCCTGCGTTCGGAGTTATGCAGGACGGGCGCACCTACTTCAATTACCATCACAGCGCGGCGGACACGCTGGACAAGATTGTCCCGGAAGAACTGCGGGAGAATGCGGCGGCAATGGCGGTGATGGGATACGCTCTGGCGAACCTGGCGGAGCGGTTGCCGCGGTGAAAGAGTTCCCGTTCTGAAAACGCGTTGACCAAAACGGGAATCCTCGGCGGCAGTTGACGCATCTTAATTTAGACGCATATCATTTGCGTTTAGCCCAAAAGCTGGGGAACGCCAGAGAGGCGAGTTGTGAAGTCATTATCCATGGAAAAAAAGAAGCTGGATGCATTCAAGAAGCGGCTGGAAACGCGGCAGCAGGAGTTGCGGCGCATGGTCACCCGCACCGAGCAGGATGGGCGCACGGTGGATGAAGACTCGGCGCAGGACATTGCAGACCGCGCGGCCAGTTCTTACACCAAGGAGTTCTTGTTTCATCAGAGCAACAATGATCGCCAGTTGCTGCAAATGGTAGAGAACGCTTTGTCGCGGATTCGTGAAGGCACGTTCGGGGAATGCATCTCCTGCGGCAAAGACATCAATGCCAAGCGGCTGGACGCAGTGCCGTGGACGCGGCATTGCATCGAATGCCAGGAAAAGCTGGAGCAGGGACAGTTGGAAGAAGCTTCGAAGTAGATTTAGCGACAGGATTGTTCGGGCCGCCGGAAAGCCGGCGGCTTTTTGTGTTGGTTGAGCTGATGAATGAGCCGGTTTCACGATGGTCTTAAAGATCACCAACCACGAAGAACAAGAAGTTTCATTCATGTAGTTTTGGGTGAGCCTCGTGCCTGCTTTGACGCTGCCGAATTTTGCCTGTTAGACTGGAAGATTGTCAGGCCGCTAGACTAGGCAGCCGAAGGGGAGTTCGTGCGCGCACAAACCCGTCATAACCTGAAAACCGATCAGTTCACCAAGACCACGATTGACATGGCGGAGAAGACCGCCCATTGGTCAGCCGAGCATCAGAGCCGGCTGATTGTTATAGGCGTGATCGTGCTGGTGATCGCGGGCATCGCCGGGGGCACGTGGTATTACCTCGGCCAGCAGGACCAGAAAGCCAGCGTCGAGTTTGGCAGTGCGGTGCGCACGCTGGATATGCCGGTGCGCCCGCCCAACATGCCGGCGCAGCCGGAAGAACCGAGTTTTGCCAGTTCCAGCGAGCGCGCGACCGCAGCTCGTAAGCTGTTTCAGGAAATTGCCGATAAGTATCCGCACACTCATGCGGCTGATTTTTCCCACTACTTCCTGGGTTTGACTTCGGCGGAGTTGGGCGACAACGCGGGGGCTGAACCCGAACTGCAGACGGTGGCTTCGTTCCGTAATGCCGATCTGGCCGCGTTGGCGAAGTTCGCGCTGGCATCGGTTTACCGCAACACCAATCGAAACCCGCAAGCGATTGAGATCTACAAACAGATAGCAGCAAAGCCGACCACGACGGTGAGCAAAGCGACCGCGCAGATAGAGTTGGCCGCCACTTTGCAGGCCAGCAATCAGCCTCTCGAAGCCAAGCAAATTTACGAACAGCTGAAGAAGGAAAACCCTGCCAGCGAGGTTTCGCAACTGGCTTCGGCAAAGCTGCAGGAAATGAAGTAAGCCGCAGGGTTGTGCACGACGTTACCCGCGAAGTGGCGTAAGAATAAAGCCACCCTATGGCGTAATCTCAAACACTACGCCCTGGCCGTAAGGGCCGCCCTCCTGGGTTGTGCCATACAAATGTCCCGACGTATCGGCGATCAGCGCCGCCACGGGTACGCTCCCATCGGCGCACTTGGGTTGGGAACAAAAACTGTAGAGGACCGTTTCTTTTACGCCGTCAAATTCGTATACCGTGCCCCCATTTCCACCGTGCGCGGTCGTCCCGAAGGCGAGATTCTTTTGGCTAGCCAGGAAGATGCCCGCCGCCGGGTTCCCTCCATTCTGCCCATTGAACTGGAACACAAGGTTTTTCCATTCCCCGCCAACTTTTATGAGTTTAAACACTCCTCCGAGACCCAGCCCTCCGGAATTGGCCGTTCCATACAGATTGCCGCTTTCGTCCATATTGATCTCCGACATCGGATGGTTGGCGTTTTGCCCGAAGACATGAAGTACGCTCTCTGTCCATCCTCCGCCGCTTGGCGAAAGTTCGTAGACTGTGCCGAAGCCGATTCCGCCTCCACCCCCGCCAGCGTAAGTCGTGCCGTAAAGGTTCCCAGCATTGTCGAAGGCCACTCCCGCCCTGGGGTTAGCGCCGTCGCGACAACTGCTGCCGCCTTCTGAGCAAAATTGATGCAGCACAACTTCCTGCCAGGTGCCATCGCCGACCGGCGTCAACTCAAAGACAGTACCAGCCGATAAAGCGCCTCCGCCGCACTGTGATGCCGTGCCGTAAAGATTTCCTTCAGCATCGAAGAGCAGCTTGCCTAACGGGTAGCATCCATCGGTACTCCCGATAAATGTGTGTAACACCGTTTCGATCCAGGGACCGCCCTGCTGAGAGGGCGGTGAGAGCTCAAACACCGTGCCCCAAACCGTGCCGCCGTTCTGGGTGGTGCCGTAGAGATTTCCAGCACTGTCAAACATTAGCCCAGCCTCCGGAAAGCTGCCGTCAGAGCATTTCGGCTGGGAGCAGAACGAGTAGAGGATCGTTTCTGTCCATTGACCTTCGCCAGCCGGACTCAACTCAAACACGGTTCCAACGTCTGCGTTCCCGCCAGTGTAGGTCGTTCCATACAAGTTGCCCTGTCCATCAAAAACAAGCTTTCCTTTAGGCAGGTTTCCATCGCTCGGTCCGTTCGCGCCGAAGCTATACAGCACTTGGTACTGGGACTGTCCAGCCGCAAAGGCAACTGCCAGGAAAAAGAAACCCAAAGAACAACAAACTCTTCGTGCATCTTGGCATATCTGCTCTCCAATTTCAGGCGCAATTGTAAGCCTCGGACGCGGACGCCACATAGAGTCTTTCGGCTCTCGGCTTTCAGTAATCCTTCAATCTAGGACTTCGTGAACAGCCTGCTCCATTCTTGTTTGGGAGTCGGCGGCGCCAGCGCCACTTTCAAATTTGCAGCGACATGTTCGCTCTGCGCCATGCCCACTAGAGCTGTGATTAGCCCCGGAGCCGAACGCGAGAATTGGATCGCATTCTCGGCATCGGTATGCAAGCCGATAATGCGACGGACAGGGTCCGGCATGCCGTGAGTGAGGCGTCCCTGATAGAGAGTCGCGCTGCCGACGACTGCAATCCCCAACTTTGACGCAGCCGCGAGCAAAGACATCTTTTCTTTTTCCACGTGCTGGTTGGCTAGGCCGCAAGCCTCCGGCATAGCCAAATTGAAGGGCAACTGGACGAAGCGGAAATGATGTTGATCCCCGCCGGCCGCGCGCGCCAGGGCCTCGACTTCCGCCAGGCCGATGTAGTCGCGAGCTCCCTCAGCGAGACGGAAGGCACTCCAGGTCGCGATGCCGTAGTAGGCAATGCTCCCGGCTTTGACCTGCTGCTCCAGCATGACGAATGCGTCCCGTAGCCGCTGATGAAAGACTTCACGCGGGACCTCAGCCAGTTGCGACTCCGGGTTATGGACGTAGAAGACGTCGATGGTTTCGAGATCCAGGTTACGGCGCGAACGCTCGATCTGATTTTCGAGATACGTCGGGGTCATACAGTGCATGCCACCAGCCAATTGCGCAGGATCAATGACGCCGGACTCGACGTATTCGTGGAGGAAGTAGGCGCGCGGATCGGCGGGCAGGCCACCATCCAATGAGAGATATCCGGCCTTGGTGCAGACGATCACCTGGTTACGTTTTACTTCTCCCGAATCGATGACTTGACGTAATGCTGCGCCGACGTTGCGCTCGGAACGCTGGTGGCGGTAATTAATGGCAGTATCGAGGACGTTGATACCGGAGCGGAGTGCGGACGCAATGGCGGCGGTGTATTCGCGGTCGGTGGCGTCGTCAGGCTCGCCGAGGTAGGTACCTGCACCGATTGAGGAGAGCCACAGCTCAGCCGGACCGGGCGCCTGCTCGGGACGGCGGAAGTGTCCGGCATCGCGTAAATTGGGGAAGCGTTCACGATAGCTCGCAGTGCCTAAGGGAGTGGCGTGGCCGGGGAGCATGGGGGATAGTTTAGCAGTGAAGACTGTCGTCCTCGGCCGATGAAATGGTAAGAGTTCGTAAGCCTGCGGACAATTTGGTTTAAAACCTGCCTCAGGTCCCAGGTCTCAAGTTCTCAGAAGGTCCTTCCGCTATTTCTTTTTGGCGTGTGGTTGAGTAGGATGTCTGCCGTATCCTTCCATCTCACATGGCCGACATCACTCTGCGCGTAAACGGCAGCGAGCATAAGGTTAACGTCCCGCCGGAAACGCCGCTGCTCTGGGTCTTGCGTGACACGCTGCAAATGACCGGTACCAAGTTTGGCTGTGGTGCTGGACTGTGCGGGGCTTGCACAGTGCACGTGGGAGGCGCGGCGGTGAGATCTTGCTCGACTCCGGTTTCGCAGTCCGTCGGGAAAGACATCGTGACCATTGAGGGTTTGCCGGGGAATGGGCTGCATCCGCTGCAGCAGGCGTGGATTGCGGAACAGGTGCCGCAATGCGGTTACTGCCAGACGGGGCAGATCATGGCGGCTGCGGCGCTCCTGGTAAAGACTCCTCAGCCGAGCGATGAGCAGATCACGCAGGCGATGTCAGGAAACATTTGCCGCTGCGGTACCTATGACCGGATCCGCAAGGCAATTCATCGCGCGGCTGCGGGAGGCGGGCGATGAGTTGGTTCTCGCGGCGGGAATTTCTTGCGGTGGGGGCAGCGGCGGGAGCCGGGCTAGTGATTGGTTTCTATCTGCCGCATGGATCGTCTTCGGACGCCGCATTCGCACCCAATGCGTTTCTGAAAATCACGCCTGACGGCAAAATCACGATCGTGGTGGCGCGCTCGGAGATGGGACAGGGCGTGCACACGTCTTTGCCGATGATCCTGGCGGAAGAATTGGAAGCGGATTGGAAGCAGATCACGATTGGGCAGGCTGGGGCTAACCCTACACTCTATGGCGACCAGCAAACCGGTTCCAGCGCGAGCCTGCGGATTTCGTGGGACCCGCTGCGCAAGGCTGGAGCGGCCGCGCGCGAGATGCTGATCAGTGCCGCGGCGCTCGAATGGGGTGTGCCACGATCGGCATGCGCAGCGGAAAATAGCTCGGTGGTACATGCAGGTTCCAACCGCCGATTGAGTTATGGGCAACTGGCGGCGAAAGCAGCGGCGCTTCCCATCCCGGGCGCGCCCCTGCTAAAGGACGCGAAGGATTTCAAGCTGGTTGGCAAGCCGCTTCCTCGCCTGGATGGACCGTCCAAAGTAGATGGAAAAGCGATCTTCGGCATCGATCTGCGCGTAGAGGGAATGAAATACGCTTTCCTGGCGCGTTGCCCGGTGATTGGCGGGATTTTGTTGAGCTTCGACGATAAGGAATCAAAGAAAATTTCTGGTGTTGGTTTTGTGGGAAGGATCAGCGACACGGCGGTCGCCGTCGTCGCTGACAGGGTTTGGGCCGCGATGGAGGGGCGGCGCGTGCTCAACGTTGTCTGGGATGAAGGACCGAACAAGGACCTGAATTCGGCGGCGATTTTTGATGTGCTGAAGAAATCCGCTGCCAACAAGGCTGCGACTCTTTACTCCCGAGGAGATGTCTCCAAGGTTGCGGGCAGGCGGATTCAGGCGGCGTATCAGACGCCGCTTATGGCGCAGGCTCCCATGGAGCCGGGCAATTGTACTGCGCATTTCCGGGGATCGAGTTGCGAGATTTGGGGGCCGATGCAATGGCCGCCGGATGTTCGTGACGCCGTGGCCAAGGCGGTGGGGCTGGATCCGGACCAGGTCAAGATCAACGTGACGCTTCTCGGTGGCGGCTTTGGACGCCGGCTCGATCACGACTACGCCGTCGAGGCAGCGATGGTTTCGAAAGCGGCGGCGGGTGTGCCGGTCAAGGTGATCTGGACGCGGGAAGACGATATGCGGTTCTCCAGTTACCGCCCCGCGAGTTATCACGTGCTGAGTGGCGTGCTCGACGGGAACGGCTGGCCGGCGGCTTTTTCGCATCGTATCGTGGAACCGTCGATCAACACCCAGAAAGGTTTTCCGGGGCCGTCGCCTGAGGTTGATGCTGATCTTCCGGACGAAGCGTCTCTCATTTATTCCCTTCCCAATGCACTGGTTGAGTACGTGATGACCGTGACTCCAATTACTCCGGGCTACATGCGCTCGGTGTACGGGCTGGAGACGGCGTTTGCGTCAGAGTCGTTCATCGACGAACTGGCCGCGGCGGCGGGGAAAGATCCTCTGGAATACCGGCTGCATCTGCTGGCGAAGGATGAGGACATCAAGTTCTTTGATACACCGTGGAAGACGGCGCGCATGCGGGGAGTGCTGCAAATGGCGGCAGAAAAAGCTGGCTGGGGAAAGCCGCTGCCCGCAGGGCATCATCAAGGTATCGCGTGCTTTGGATGCTTTGGCACTTACATGGCCGAGGTGGTCGAGATTTCGATGGAGAACGATGAGCCACGAGTTCATCGCGTGGTGGGAGCAATCGATTGCGGGCAAGTGGTGAATCCGAATATTCTGGAACAGCAGATTCAGGGCGCAGTGAATTTCGCCCTGACGAATGCCCTGCGGGCGCAGATCACGATTGAGAAGGGTCGAGTAGTGCAAGGAAACTTTGACGACTACTCGCCTATTCGTATGAACGAAGCTCCGGCGGTGGAAGCGTATTTTGTGCCGAGCGCGGAAGCTCCGACGGGTGCGGGTGAGCCGCCGGTGCCGCCGTTGGCGCCGGCCCTGTGTAACGCGATTTACGCGGCGACGAAGAGACGCATAAGAACATTGCCGATTTTGGGCTGAGCACTGGGTATACACTTCAGAGCGGTCGGTCGAGACGCCCGCCGAACGGCTGCGATACCTTTAACGGTCGAATCTGCGGATCACAACCCAGATTGCAATCCCGATCACCAGGATCATGATGTACAGAGCGTAGAAGGGGGCAAACATAGCAGAATGTTACGCCTTAGCGGCCGCTGTTTACATTGCACCGAGCCACTTGACCGGCAAGTGTCCGGCAAGCATAGGGTCGTAATTTCATCGGTTTTCTTGACACTCCGCTCCGCTGGCCTTTATTCTTAAGTCTCGCTCCCGAGAGAGGTTACGCCTGTGAGCGTGCTCCGCGTCGAGAGCGATACTGAGTAGGGGGCGCGGAGGTCGCGATGTTCATCGAAATCCGTGAGTTGGAGCTGCATCCGGTAGATTTCCGGGAGGAACTCGCTCCGGGTGTGATCGATCTGGGAGCGGATTTCCGGCAACTTAACCGGTTGCGGGCCAGTGGCCGGGCTCAACTGGTTGAGGAGCGGCACGGGAAACATCAGACAATCAAGGACATACGATTGGACGGCGAGTTGGCCGTGCAGTTGGAAACGGATTGCGCGCGCTGCCTGGAGCCGGTGGTTGCGGACGTAAAGCACAGTTTCGATCTTCTGTATCGCCCGCTGGGGGCCGATGCCGGGAGGCAAGAGCTTTCAGTGACCAGCGCCGAGGCGGAAATAAGTTATTATCAAGGGGAAGGCTTGCATCTGGAGGATGTGCTGCGGGAGCAGGTTTTGCTGGCGGTTCCCTTGAGAGCCATCTGTCGCGAGGATTGCAAAGGATTGTGTCCGCAGTGTGGGGCCAATCTCAATGAGAAGCAGTGCTCATGCGCAGAGCCGGTGGAAGATCCGCGATGGTCGGGGTTGAAGGACTTGCGGAGTAAGTTAGAGGAATGAGTCTGAGGAAAGCAACAAGTTCCTGTGGCGTTACGTGCTTGCGGACGGCTCGGAATCACAAAGATATTTAGAGAGGAAATCAATGCCAAATCCAAAACGGCGACACTCCAAAGCGCGGACCGGGAGTCGTCGCGCCCACGATTCTCTGACCAGCCGTTCGCTTTCAGAATGCCCGAACTGCCACGAGCGCAAGCTGCCGCATCGGGTCTGCGCCAAATGTGGCTACTACAAAGGCCGCGAAGTGGTGGAAGTCAAGGAAGCCAGCTAGCCGCAATTCCATGCCAAGCGTCATAGCCCTGGACGCGATGGGTTCAGACCGGAAGCCCAAGCCTGAGGTCGAAGGTGCGATCCAGGCGGCGCGGCACTATGACGTTCGCGTCCTGCTCGTGGGCCCGGAAGAAACCCTTCGCAAGGAACTGGCGCGCCATCCCAACGCCAGCGAACTCCCCATTGAGATTGTTCACGCCAGCGAAGTCATCACCATGGAAGACAAAGCGGTGCAGGCAGTGCGCGCCAAGCGCGACTCCTCCATTCGCGTAGGGCTGCGGTTGGTGCGGGACCGGCGGGCGGCCGGGTTCGTGACTGCGGGCAACACCGGGGCTGCCATGGCTACGGCGAAGATGGTGCTGGGAGCGATTCCAGGCGTGGACCGGCCGGCGTTGGCCGCAGTGTTTCCTACGATACAAGGGACGGCAGCGGCGCTGCTCGATGTGGGGGCCAATGTGGATTGCACAGCGCAAAACCTGGAACAGTTTGCAGTGATGGGGGAAATCTACTACCGCACTATGTTTGGCACGCAGCGTCCGAAAGTAGGTTTGCTTTCGATTGGAGAAGAAGAGAGCAAAGGCAACGATCTCACTAAGGAAGCAATGCAGTTATTGAAGCAGCTGCGCTTGAATTTTATCGGTAACGTGGAAGGCCGCGACCTGTACAACGGCGAGGTGCATGTGATCGTGGCCGACGGGTTTGTGGGGAATGTGGCGCTAAAGATTTCCGAAGGCGTGGCCAGCCTGGTGCGCTACACACTGAAGGAGTCGCTGAAAGCCACGATTACGCGGCAGGTGGGATATTTGCTTTCGCGCAGCGCGTTTGCCGATTTCAAGAAGCGCCTGGACCACACCGAATACGGGGGCGCTCCGCTGCTGGGAGTGAAAGGTGTGTGCTTGATTACGCATGGATCGTCGAATGCGAATGCCATTAAGAATGCGATTCGCGTCGCGGCGGAATTTGCCGGGCACCAGATCAATGGGGAAATAGAGAAGGAACTGGCGGCGATTCGGCCGGCAGTGGCAGCCAGCGTTTAGCGAGCATCATTCTTTCAATGCCAATTTCATCATCCAACATTGCGTTTCTTTTTCCGGGGCAGGGATCGCAGGCGGTCGGCATGGGGAAAGAATTAGCCGAAAAGTATTCGGTCGCGCGGAAGGCGTTTGACGAGGCCGACGAAGCGCTGGGATACAAACTTTCACAGCTTTGCTTTGAAGGGCCGGAAGAGCAACTTCGGCTCACGGAGATTACTCAGCCGGCGATTCTGACGGCATCGGTGGCGGCGTTTCGGGTGCTGGCGGAGAAAGGTTTGCGGCCGGGATTCGTTGCCGGACACAGTCTGGGCGAGTATTCGGCGCATGTCGCGGCAGGAACGATTTCTTTCAGTAATGCCGTGCGCACGGTCCGGAATCGCGGCAAGTACATGCAGGAAGCGGTTCCGGTCGGTGTAGGGGCGATGGCGGCGATTCTTGGGATGGACTTGGAGAAGGTCACCGCGGTGTGCAAGGACGCGTCCGACGGTGAAGTTTGCGAACCCGCGAATATTAATTCAGCGGAGCAGATTGTTATCTCGGGACATAAACCTGCGGTCGAGCGCGCCGCGAAGCTGGCCAGTGAGCGTGGCGCCAAGCGCGCGGTGCTGCTGCAAGTGAGCGCACCTTTCCATTGTTCGTTGATGCAGCCCGCGCAGGATCGCCTCGCGCAGGATTTGGCGGCAATCACGTTTCAGAAGCCAGCCGTTCCCGTGGTTTGCAACGTGGATGCGGAGTTCATTATCGACGGCGAACGCGGCCGCGACGCGCTGGTGCGCCAGGTGACCGGAGCGGTCAAATGGGAAAAGTCGATGCGAGATTTGATTGGGCAGGACGTTACGGCTTTCGTCGAAGTAGGGCCGGGGAAAGTGCTGTGCGGCTTGATGCGGCAGATCGATCGGTCGAAGACGGCATTGAATGTTGGGGATGAGGGGTCATTGCAGAAGGTTGTGGAGGGGATGGGTAGGGGCTAGCGCCTAAGGCTGCGGCGTGTATCGCTTTTCTGTGACGGGCGAGTGAAAGCTTCTTCTGAAGCCCTCGTACTCGCTTGGTTGGTTCAGTTCGCTTTGAAGCTGTTCAGAAAATGCTTAAAAACTGGATCGCCATTGGGGGCAATGACGTTATGTTTCGCGTCTGAAACGCTCAAGATGTAAACCGTCCCTTGGCCAAATATGTAATAGAAAGACTCGGCGTTGTATTGCGTGTAGTATTTTGAACTCGCTGCCACCCGCGCATTCACCAACTCGGGATAGCCTGACGATTTCAGCCACGTTTCGAACCCGTTTTTGTCCTTCAGATTTACCTTCGCAGCGAGCGTGTAGTCCAATCCATGGTCAGTGAAGTACCCGGAACACGTGATCTCGTTTGAAGCGAATCTAGCTTGCGAGTATTCGATGGTTGTTATCACCTCATCGCTTTCGGGGTACTCGAAGAGGCCGCCGCACCCAGGGTCACGGTGAACTTTCCATGCCGGACCATCTGTGACAGCACCCGTGAACCTAAACGTATGAACCATCTTATCCAGAAGATGGTCTAGCTTTCTTGAGTCAAAGGTTTTGATTGTCCCGGGTTCGTAGGCTCCTATGCTGGTCGCCGCGACTCCTGCCGCGACCTCGAAGCAGACATTCTGATGGAAGGCACGATATGACGGACCACCTTCGGAGTGGCTTGTCGCCACGTCACCCGTGAAGCCGTAGTGGAACTTGGTTCCATTTATTGTTACCGTTTTCACGGGGTACGATCCGGTGTCGATCTGGTTACAGTCTTTTTCTGTCTTTTTATCCCGTAGGACATTTACAGAAAGACCTGCTCCCCCAAAGTTCGTTCCCTTGTACTCATTGCCGTTATATGCGAAGCATGCAACAGTGGTATCGTCACAAATCGGAATGAACGAAAGTAGAGTTATTTCCTTGTAGTCAGGATGGCCTGGATGAAAAGTCATGTTCGCGGGGTGATCTACGGTGAATCCGTAATCAGGGCTCTGATAGGTTTGCCAACCTCCTGATGCATCTGCAGGTAACCCAGCCCTGCTAGTCGCGGTGAGTATGGCAATCCAGACCAACGCTCTGAGTTTAAGGATCATTTGACCACCTCTTGGAAGGGTACGCATCATTGTATCTCGCATGACAGATCAAGATTGCTGGCGCGATGCCGCCATTTCGCTCATTAAGTCTTTGCGCACATCGCGGTCGAGAATCATCCGCTTGCTGACCAATCGCAGAGAGCCCTATTCATCTGAGATTCAGTGTGACGCAAACGCTCCGAGCAGTGCGGGACGGTTTACGGCAGCCGGGAACGAAGAATCGCGATGGTTTGTTCCAGTCGCTTCGGACCTATGGAGCGAATTGGAAAATAAGTTTCCGCGTTTTTCCCTGTCTGAAGAAGGGCTTCGGCTTCATCGAGGGGCGTGCGTCCTTCGTGGTTCTGAATGCTCGGGTCGGCGCCGGAGTCGAGTAGAAGCTGTATGAACTTTGCGGGGTCAACGACGATGCGACTGGTGATGACGCGATGGAGCGCAGTATTGCCATCGTCATCGCGCCAGTTCGGATTCGCTCCGTGTTCCAGCAGGACGCGCGCGACATCGGTTGAATTGACCATGGCTGCCGGTCCCCATGCATAAGAATCGTAGGGCGGGCGATCAGCGATGGCGCGGTGTTCAAAAAGGATGGTCGCTGATTTTGGTTGATGGCCATAGGCGGCCCAGCCCAGCGGAGAGTTACCGGTAGTCAGGTCGTTTGCATGCGCCGGATCGCCCGTTAGAATTTGTTGAAGCTGGTCGTACATCCCATAGGCTGCTGCCGCGCACGCATCGGGTATTGCTCCGGCGTCCAGCAGGATTTTCGCGAAATCATCGTGATTCAGCTCAAAACAGTCATGTAACGGCAAGCGGCCGTCGGCGTTGCGCGCGTTGAGATCGGCGCCGCGTTCGATGAGGAGTCGCAGCACGTCAGCTTTGGCTTCTGCGATTGCCAGGTGGATCAATCGCATGGCGACGGTGTCGCTGGGCCGATCAAGCCGTGGTAGATCAGTACCCGCATTCACAAGTTCTGGCTGGCGATCCAGGATTGTTCGAATCGTCTCCAAGTCTCCGGCGTGTACCGCGTTGATGAGTTGTTGGCCAAAGTCGTGCAGCGCATCGATATGAGACTTGAGCTTACGCCAGCTGGGAAAACCGTAGCTGCGCGCGACCAGCAGTTGCGCCTCGGAAAGGCGCGCCGCAGGACCCTGCGAACGCATGGCCTTGAGGCGTTGTTTGGCTTCGTTCTTCAGGTGTTCGAGATTTGCGCGTGCGGGAAGTTTGCCGGCGGAGTAGGCAGGACGCTTGGGAGTATCGCTCATAGAACCTTCCTTCCTTGATCGCCCGCTGTCCGCGCGGTTATCGGGCTGGAAGTCAGGTTGAACTGAAACTACAAGTGAGTGGGCTGCGCCCTTTACGCGGACCGAGGGCCTCTCGCAAAGGCCGAGGATAGGATAGACAATTGTGGAGGGGTGACGCAAGCATAAGCATGGGTGTTTTTGTCGGCGGTGAAATCTGCTAGTGTCTCAGTTTGAATTTTCGCCCGTTTGAGGCTGATAGATCAGGCGGAAGAAGCGCCAAAGAAGCGCGGGCCTTATAAGAAACGGAGAAATGATTGTCTGGTATTTGTTATAGTTGACCCAGGAAAGTGGTAGGATTTCCCCTGCCTTTGGGAGGTTGAAATGACGACCAGCGAACAAAAGGTGCTTGCGCGCGGAGTAGCTGCGGGCACACTCGTGGGAGTGGCAGCCGGGCTTATGATAGCGTTGTTCATCGCGATCAGGCCGGACCTGTTTAGGGCTCTGATACCGTAGTTGGGCTGCTTCCGCGTCCTCAATCAGCTTCACGATATAGTCTTGACGAGAATCCGCGAAGCATGATTCAAGAGTCAGGGAGGGGGCGCGCCTCTCACAGCAACGCCGCCTCTCCTAGAAATCTAATTACTTATATTTCGGCTTCTTGACCGTCTCGATCACCGTCGTTGGAGGACGGCAGATCGCATCCTATTGTCGGTCACCACAAGAAAATTCAAACTGAGGACTACCTGAAATCTCGGTCGATTGACTTCTTGCTACTCCACGACCCAGGTCCACCAGTTGCCGCACTCGATTTCGTTGGGGGAGAACGATAGTGTCTTGTCGGATTTCTGTGTCCAGACGTAGGCGTGCTGGGCGCGGCCGTTCACGGTGACTTGCACGATCACGCCGCTGCCGGAGCCGGGACTGAGCGAGCAATCGACGGCGTGCGATTTGATTACGCCCCACTCGCCGCCCGGGCCCCAGTCGCGATAGAAATCGTTGAAGGGGTAGCTTGCGTACTTTTCCTGATGCTGTTTCCAGGCGGGATCGTGAAACCATACGCCGTAGGCGGATTCGTAATCCTGCTTTTGCAAGGCTGTGAAGAAGCGGTTCACGACCGTGCGTTCAGGGTAGTTCCTGAAATGGTAGGTCAGCCATGCGCCGAACAGCGAGGTCAGGACTAGGATCACGATCAACTTGCGGAGGAGGCGGCTGCGCGTCCCGTCGTAGGGTTTGGCGTCTAGCAGAGTCATGGCTGATATAAGCATAGCCGAAGACGGTATGAATCGGGAGATCGGTTGATCGGGATTTAATAAGGAAGCGAGCGAAACGCGCGATTCTTGTGTCGCAAAAGACGCGACACAACGCGCCGCTCGCCCAGATCCTTCACTGCGCAAAGAATGCTTGTTCAGGATGACAATCCAATCTACAAGGTTCGCTTGAACAGCGGCGTGGCTACGGCCAGAGTTACGAAGGCGAAGATGGAGAGATAAATCATGTCGGGGACGATGGCGCTTAGTCCGGTTTCTTTCAGCAGCAGGGACTTGAAGCCGTGGATAGCATAGGTGAATGGGTCGGCTTTGGCGATGGCGCGCAGCCACCAGGGAAAAGCCTGGATGGGATAGATGGAGCCGCTGGGGAAAAACAGCAGCGTGTTGAGGATACCGAAAATGGCGCGTGGCACTAGTGGGTCTTCGACGCGGACCATCATCAGGAACATCATGGTGTTGAAGGCGAGCGAGGTGAGCACGATCATGATGAACAGGCCGATCACGGTGACGGGATTGGTCAAAGTGCCAACGCCAGCCAGCAAGGAGCCAATGATGGTGATGACGATTCCCGTCATGACGGCTTTGATGGCGCCGGCCCCGTTGAGGCCGAATACTAGTTCGGTTTTGGTGATAGGCGTGACCAGATAGCCTTCGTGGACACCTCGGGCTTTGTCATCGATGTAGAGCATGCCGCCGCCGATCATGACGGAAACGAACATGGCTAATGCGATGGAGCCGGGCAAGAGATACTTCATGTATTCGACGTAGGGATAGAGTTCGACGATCTGCAATACCGTCTGCTGCAAGATGCGTGGAGTGACCGTGGGCTGATTTAGCGCGGTGGTGATGGAGTTAAGCTCATCCTCGAGCGCGGAACTCATGAAGTTGTCGGTGTTGTCGACGACGAGGGCGATGCGGGGCTGGTCTTGCTCGTAGACGCGCCGCGAATACTGAGGAGGAATGATGACCGCGCCATCGATCTTGCCGTTGCGGACGTCGTTCATCGCAGTTTTCGGATCGTGGTAGTAAACCGGCTCGAAGGTGCGCATGTTGGAGCGCACGGAGTCGAAGGCTTCGCGGATCTTGAGCGCTTGGGTGCCGCCGTCCTGATCGACCAGGCCGAGACGGGCATCGCGGATTTTGCCGCCGAAGGCGTTGCCAAGGACGATGAGTTGCACCAGAGGGAAAATCATGGACGCCATCATCAGCGCCGGGGAGCGAAAGAACTTGCGCATTTCGCGTTCGACAATTGCCATTATGTGGTTCATGGTTGCAATCCTGGTCTCTGCGGCATGGTGAAGGCGTGGGCTTTCACCAGTTCATCGCGCAACTGGCGTCCGGTGTAGTGGACGAATACGTCGTCCAGGGTGGTGTTTTGCACGGAGAGGGATTTGACGCCGACTCTCTCTTTAACCGCGGATTCCACCAGTTCGGTGGTGGTTTGTGAGCCGTTTCCGGTGAGGACGCGGTACATGCCCGCGCCTTCGTGCTGGACGGAAGTTACGCCACTCAACTTTTTCAGCTGATCTTCCCAATCGGCGGGGGCGTTCAGGAACTGGGCTTCGATTACGTTTGAACCGGGGACACTGGCTTTCAGTGCGGGCGGAGTGTCGAGGGCGACGAGTTTGCCGTGGTCGACAATGGCGATGCGGTCGCAGAGGCGGTCGGCTTCGTCCATGTAATGGGTGGTGATGAGGATGGTGAGTTTGCGCTGGCTCTTGATGTTGGTCAGCATTTCCCAGACGGCCACGCGGGAGACGGGATCGAGGCCGGTGGTGGGTTCGTCTAGGAAAAAGATTCGGGGACTGTGGACCAGGCCACGAGCGATTTCGAGACGGCGCCTCATGCCACCGGATAGAGTCTTGGTTTGGGCGGAGCGCCATTTGGTGAGATCGACCAGTTGTAGAAGTTCGTCGATGGCTTCTTTTCGTTTCTTCGCGGGAACATCGTAGAGCTTGGCGTAGATGTTCAGGTTCTCTTCGATGGTTAGATCGAGGTCGCTGGTTAGCGCCTGGGGAATCACGCCCATCAGGCGGCGGGCCGCGTCCGGCTCTTTCTCCACGTCGTGGCCGAGGATGCGGGCGTGGCCGGCGGTGATGGGGATGAGCGTGGTCATCATGCGAATGAGAGTTGACTTGCCGGCGCCGTTGGGACCGAGCAGGCCGAAAATCTCGCCTTCCTGCACGGTAAAGTTGACGTCGTCAACGGCCGTGAAGTCGCCGTATTTTTTGACGATGTGATCGACTTCGATGGCATTTACAACGGGCGTGGAATCGTGCCCGTTCGAGGGTACGGTTGATTCGTTCGTAGCGTTGAGATCGGAAATCATGGACGGCGCTCCGCGGAGGCGTCCATCTGGGCGGTACCTTTGAGTTGCTGCGGAGAAACTAATACTTCCGCGGTCATGCCGGGGACGTATGCACCTTTGGGATTGTCGAGGCGCACTTTGAGGACGATGGTGCGAATGTCACGCTTGCGACGGCTGACGTCACGCTGCGTGGCAAAATCAGCTTCGGCGGACTTGAAGAATACTTTTCCTGATGTGACGGTGCCGCCTGGCAGGCGTATGCGCAGAGTGTCGCCGAGGCCGATGTGATCGGATTCGGTCTCGGGGACGGCGGCGCGGACCCAGGTGTCGCTAAGATCGACGATGGTGACGATGGGTTGCCCGATGTTTAGGACTTCTCCCTCGCGAGCAGCGCGAACCGAGACTGTGCCGGTGATAGGCGCATAGATTTTGGTGTAGCCGAGGCGAACCTCGGACTGCTTGAGCAACTCTTCAGCATTGGTCAATTGAGCGCGCGTGGACTCGACCGTACTTTGCGCGGCGTGGGCCTGATGTGTATTAGCGATGGCGGTGTTGAGATCGGCGTCGGCGGCACTCACCTGCTGCTGTAACGACTGGACGAGAGCCTTTTGTGCGGCCAGATTTGATTCGGCCTGGACCTTATCCTGGTCGGAGGCAACACCCTGGCCGGCTAGTTCGATAGTGCGACGACTGTCGCTGTGGGTGCGCACCAGCGTGGCTTCCGCCTGAAGCAACTGAGCACGCGCGGATTCCAGACGGGCCTGCGCGTTGCTGACGCCGCTTGAAGTGGAACCTTGCATGGCTTCGAGGGTGGAGTGGGTCTCGGCGACCTTGGACTTCATGCTGTCGATGGTGGCGGCGGCGGCGCTGGCTTCGGCTTCGAGTTCGGACGGATCGAGGGCGGCGATCAGGTCTCCCTGCTTGACCGGAGTGCCTTCATCCACGAGAAGTTTGGCCAAGCGGCCATTGACCTGCGGGCTGACGATGACTTGGTTCGAATCCACGGTGCCGATGAGGATCAAGTCCTTATTGGAAGGCGTGGAAATGAAGTAGTAGGTCAGCGCGGCGGTGAAGATGACTCCGAGAATGATTAGAAATTTATTGCGAACACTCATGATTGGACTCCCGAGTTTGCTGCCCTGTTCATGAATACGATTCCCGACAAGAAAAGGTTAGCGATAGATGGCTGATAGGTCGCGACGTTTTCGGCGAATGACGGCGCACCACCGGCGAATTGCGGATTTCGGCTCATTTGCGAGATCCTTTGCGCCGTGAAGGAGACTGGGGCATCAGAGCGGAGGAGATGAAATCCAGCACGGCAGCGCGCCGGGCCGCCACCCGCTTCGGTTCCAGCGGATCAATACCGGTCATAGAGCGCATTGCTGGAGCATTGATGAAATAGAAAACGATCACCGCGACGATCGAGGGAACGACCTGCATAGGATCAACGGAGCGGAACTCGCCGGCTGCCATGCCCTCCGTGAGCACCTGTATGAGTTGACGGGTCAGGGGGTGGAAATATTGTTGCACGATGCGGTGGAGATGGCTGGAGCCGATGCGCCCGGCGCTCATCATCTCTCCTTGGACAATGCGTGGGTACAGAGGATGGCTGGCAACATAGTCAAAGTGAGCGCCGGCGTATGCCAGAACTTTTTCGCGGGGACGAACGTTCAGTGCGAAAGCCGCGTTGACGGCGGTGGTAAGGCCTCCGAAGACGTGGTCGAGGACGGCGGAGTAGAGGGCTTCTTTATCCTTGAAATAGTAGTAGAGCAGGGCTTTATTGACGCGGGCAGCGCGGGCGATGGCGTCGATACGGGCGCCGGCTACGCCTTCGCGCGAGAACTCGCGCACCGCGGCTTGGAGAATGGCGGCGCGGCTTTGTTCGGGGCGGCCACGGGAGCCGAGACGGGATTTGGTGATTGGCATATTAATTAACCGGTTAGTTAGATAATAGGCGATCTTATAGCGCGAAGCAAGGCAAAAATCTTTACCACAGACGGCACAGAGGATCACGGAGGTACAGTGCCTGAATCCCGAGGATTACCGGCTGTACTGGTTCTTTTCCTTTTCCTGGTGCCGTTCCAGCCCCAATTGAATCAGGCGCTCGATGAGTTCGGGATAGGTCACGCCGGTGGCAGCCCACAGCTTGGGATACATGCTGATGGAGGTAAATCCGGGCATGGTGTTGATTTCGTTTAGATAAATCTTGCGGGTTTTGGGATCCATTAGAAAATCGACGCGGGCCAAGCCGGAGCAGTCCACGGCCTTGAAAGCAGCGATGGCCAGTTGGCGCACTCGCTTGGTCTCGGTCTTCGACAGTTTGGCGGGGATGATGAGCTGGGAGCCTTCGTCGAGATATTTGGCGTTGTAGTCGTAGAATTCCTGGCCGGGTACGATTTCTCCGGGGACCGAGGCGTCCGGCCTGTCGTTACCGAGAACCGCGCATTCTATCTCGCGGGCTTTATGTTTGCGGCCGCCGACGCCCTGCTCGATGACAATCTTGCGATCAAAGCGGGCGGCTTCGGCGATGGCGGGGCCGAGTTCTTTGCGGTCGTGAGCTTTGGAGATTCCAACGGATGATCCCAGGTTCGCGGGTTTCACGAACACGGGATATTTCAGCTTGTTCTCGACCAGTTTCTGGACCTTCTTTGGTTCGGTTTCCCAATCACTGCGTAAGACGGTTACGTGTTTCACGATGGGCAGGCCGGCGGCGTGGAATAGTGCTTTCATGATGTCTTTGTCCATGCCAGCGGCCGAGCCCAGGACTCCGGCGCCTACGTACGGGAGATCGGCGAGCTCCAGCAGACCCTGGATGGTGCCGTCTTCGCCGAACGTGCCATGCAGCACGGGGAAAATAATGTCGACGTTGATGGCGCGGTCGGTGGCGCGGCGAACCATGATGTTGTCGGTCTGGAAGGGCGCCAACGAGCTACCCGGCTGATGAGGTTCGGGCGGCACTACTACGGACTCGCCTCTGGCCAGGACAGCAGCAGCGGGAGTCGTATCAGGATCGCCGGCGCGGAGATGACGTTTCTCGTGATCCGCAGCTTTGCCTTGCAAAAGGCGTTCGGCATCAACTGCCGTAACCCAGCGGCCCTGCTTGGTGATGCCGATGGGCACGACTTCGTACTTGTTCTTGTCGATGGCGTTAAAAACGGAGGCTGCCGAGAGCAGGGAAATTTCATGCTCACCGCTGCGTCCGCCGAAGAGGATTCCGACACGGAGTTTCTTCATTTTTGTGAATGCTTATCCTTGTTCATTCTTCCATATTGGGAAGGCTTTCGGGTTGACAAGAGTTGCACCCGGAGTTAGCCTGCGTGGCACGGGTGGTTGCGTCGATTTAAATCTTTTGTCCAGAGGCGATTCATGAGAAACGCTGTGTTGTGCCTAGTGGTGCTGGTCATTTTAGCGGGCTTGATGCCTGCGGCTAGGGCGCAGGCGCCTGCCGCGGCCCCCGCAGTTCCATCACAGACTCCCCCACCCGCGACCGGACGCAAGAAGCGAGTGGCCATTTTCGACTTCGACTATGCCACGGTGCATAGCAGCGTAGCGGCGCTCTTCGGCCAGGATGTTGATGTGGGCAAGGGCATTTCCGACCTGCTGGTGACGGATCTGGTGAAAGACGGAAGCTACTCGGTGATCGAGCGCAAGGCACTGGATAAGATCCTGAAAGAGCAGAACTTTTCCAATAGCGACCGCGCCGACCCGAACTCGGCGGCCAAGATCGGGAAACTGCTGGGCGTGGATGCCATTATTGTGGGCAGCATCACGCAATTCGGCAATGAAACCAAGAACACGAATATCGGCGGTGGCGGCGGTGGTTTCGGCGGATTCGGGTTGGGAGGCGTGGGACATAAGAAGTCCAAGGCCATTGTGGCCGTAACCGCACGCCTGGTGGACATTGATACTGGTGAAATACTGGGCGTAGCTGAGGGCAAAGGTGAGTCGTCGCGAGAAAGCACTTCGCTACTGGGCGGCGGTGGTAACTGGCACGGCTTCGGCGGCGGGGCGGCTGACTTCGGCAGCAGCGATTTCCAAAGCACAATCATTGGCGAAGCAGTAAAGGCCGCGGTTGACAGTATGAGCCAGGAAGTCATCGCAGACAAAGACAAGCTGGTGGCCAGGACGATTGTTGTTGAAGGCTTAGTCGCGGCGGTAGACAGCGGGCAGATCATCCTCAATGTCGGTGCGAAGAACGGGGTCAAAGTCGGTGATCAGCTCAATGTGGAGCGCGTTACCAAGGAGATTAAAGATCCATCTACAGGAAAAGTGATCCGGCGGTTGGCTTCGCCGGTGGGAGTGGTAAAAGTCACCGATGTGGACGACATTTCCGCGGTGTGCACGGCGGTTTCTGGAACGGGCTTCAAGACCGGCGATGCGGTGAAGACGGTCACCCAGTAGGGAGAAGGGACTAGACGCGGGTTGCCAAAGAACCCGCAAGTAGTTCTATGTCTTAAGGGACACTCGACTGGATAGCCCCTTCGGCTTCGCTCGGGCAAGCTGTGGGCGGCTGTCCCCACGTGGCCAGTGGTGATCCCCCGATCGTCACATCAGGTTCAACTCAAAATCAAATGCGGCGGACAAGGTGTCCGCCGCACACGAGCATTTCCCCACGCCAATAAGTCCCAGGCTAGTTCCCGGTTGTCTTCTTCTTCCGTGATGCGGGGATGGGGAAGTGGTGGCCATCGTCGTAGTAGGCCTTGCGCGCGTAGTCGGAATGTGCGCCGCCCACGGGTTTGTCGTCCTTCGAGCTGGAAATGGAGGCAATGGTCGGGGCGAATAAAGGCTGCTTGGTGGTGTACATATATTCGTTAAGCAGGCTGCCGGTCGGAGCGGTGGCAACTGCAAACACGCCAAAGGGCAGGCCGTTGGTATAGGAGACGCTGATGTAATCAGCGACCATGGGGCCGTCATCGGAGACCGGCAGCCAACTGAGTTGCATGGGCCCGGCCAGGAATGTGCCCTCACTCCAACTAGTACCGCCGTTAAGAGAACTGGAGAAGCCGACTTCCAGTTTGCAGGAATTGCCGCAGTTTGAGACCGGGTAATAGTAATAGAGCGCGGTCAGATGAGTGCTTGGGCCAGAGGTGGCGGGATCGGCGCCAATGCCGGGAAGAAAGTGATCCACGGTGCTGGCAACAGGGTCGATCGGAATACGGGAAACCGCGGACCAGGTCTGGCCGTTGGTGGAAGTGCTCATCACAATGTCGTTGGCAGCGCAGTTGGTACGGAAACGGCAATCCGACCAGACGACGTAAACTTTGCCGGAGCCGTCGATGGTGGCAGAAGGCAGGCCGGGATTGCGGATGCCGCCGGCGTCGAGATGCTCGTCGATGTCGGAAATGGTTACGCTGCTGTTCCAGGAAGTGCCGCCATTGGTGGAACTAAAAGCCTCGATGGCGAAGCCTTCGAAGGGAACGATCACGGTACCGTTGGGTTGGACGAGAGGCTCGCCGCCGAGGCCGCCGGCGTGATCCGCGGAGGCTTTACCGGTGCCCCAGGTTTGGCCACCGTCGGTGGAGGTGCTCATGAGGACGTCGCCGCTGCCATAGGCCTGGTCCCACTCGGTGTAGCAATGGCCGTAATAAGGACTGGAGGAATTATTGTCGCAGACGGTCCAGTTCTTGTCGTCGAGATGGGTAGTATCGATGGGGATGGGGTTGCCCCAATGGATGGCATCAGTGGAGAGGCTGACGGCTACGTCGCCGATGTATTGCGAGTTGCCATTCAACCCCACCAGCGGAAGAGTTGAGATCATCCACACGCCGTGTTTGGCATCGTAGGCGACCGAGGGGTCAGCGGCAGCGCCATAAGTGCCTTCCTGATAATTGACGGTCAGCCCGGGCAGGTAGCCATAGACCCAGGTCTTGCCGCCGTCGGTGGAGGTAGAGAAGCCGACGTCGGCACTGCCCCATCCTATGGAACCAGGACGGCGGGCCACGTGATAGGTCATGACGATGGTGGATCCCCAGGCAAAGGAATCGGGCTCAACTTCGGTCTTGTGGACGCTGTCAGAGTTAGTGAAGTTGTCAGTGCTAATTTGAACCAGAGTAAATTGAGCATGGGCGGAAAGAACCAGCGCGGTGATGAAGATGACCAGCGCGCAAATATTGCGACGGGAAGAAATCATTTGATGTCCTCGACCTGGGTTTTGCGTCCGCTGGCGCTGGGAGAGGCGCGGGACGGGCCGACTAGCGGCAGTGGGAATATTATCCTGAATAGTAGAGGGTGTCTACGCGAAAAAGGCATGATTGTGCTGTGGGTGGGGCCCCGCCCCTAGCGCAAAGGACGCGCTAGGAACGGGGCACTCCAGACGGGGTTATTTGGAGGCGACGTCGGGAACCGGAGTTGCTGGAGTCGCAGGAATCACGGGCTCGATGGCGATGACGGCGGGAGCGGCCACGGATTCGATCTTCACCGTAGCCAGGATGCTCTGCAGTCGGCGGAAGACCGCAGTGCGATCAACGGCCGGCGCTGGGTCTTCGTTTTCCCGGGGCTGGTCGTCTTTGGCCTGGGCCTGGGTCGAGAGGCCGAGCGAGAACTCATAGCAAGCGCCGTTGACGAAGGCGTGGTAGTACTTGGCGTCGGACTGGCTGGTTTCGGGGCCGCTGATGGCTTCCATGGCTTCGAGGTCCAGACCGGCGAGTTTGAGCTTCGCGGGCACGATCGCGGGTTGGCCGGTCGAGGCGGGCTGTAGCAGTGCGAACTGGCTGCATTGTTCCGCGGTCAGGGTTGGGTTCACGCTGACGTTGAATGATGCGGAAGCGAAGTCGGTGTGGGGATAGGAGTTCTTCGGCAGTTCGACGGCGACTACGTCCACACCGCCGGGTTGGACGAAGTTCATGACGGACTGTTGAGTGGTGTCGGGCTTCGCGCTGTCGACGGGCTTCAGCGTGTAGCGTTTGGGATAGCTGAAGGAGACGCCGTAGTTTTTATCGGCGTAGAGCGTTGTGGTGGGACGCTTCTTCACGATCTTCTTAGCGGCGGGAATTGTTGCGGGAACAGCCGCGGCTTCTTGAATTGGGGTTGGAGCATTTGTAGTGGCTTGAGTAACGGGGTGCTGGATGGTGGAACTGACGGCGGTGTCGTTCTCCCGCGTGCAGCCGCTGGTTTCGAGCAAAAGACCTCCGACGAGGGTGGTGGCGAGCACGGCGCCGGCGAACAATGCAATCGTCTGCTTTCCGACAAATTCGGAGCTTGGGACATTGGGTTGTGATTTCGAGTCTGGCTTGCCTTGCAAATTGAGTTGAGTGAACTGCGACATATGTGTGGCCTCCTGTGCTGGTCTTGCCAGTTGGCTGTGAAAAAGCACGGTGGTGGCCAAGGGAAAGATGGTTGAATCTGCGCGGTTTAGCGTCGGGCAGGTGAAGAATCGGTGCGGCTGGGTAGACACGATGTGTGGGGCGGGACACGGAATAGCTTGGTCACGCATTTATACGGATTCACACGGATAAATCAGAAACCCAAGAGCTTCTAATCGCAGAGATCGCTGAGAACGGCAGCCGAGTTTGCAGAGAAAAGCTTAACCACAGAGGGCACGGAGGATCACAGTGCAAAGCTAGTTCCCGACCAATTGGGCTAACGCGGATTGTAGTTCTGGCGGGTTGAAGCCGAAGGGGCCGGGGCGGCTCTTGAAGACAATGCGTCCATGGGAGTCGATCAGATAGAGGCGGTCGGGCCAGCCGGTGTAAGTGCGTTCGGTGGTGTTGCCGAATTCGTCGAGCACGGCGGGGAATTTGATTCCCAGTCTACGCACGCAGGCTCCGGCCACGGTGGCGCGCTCGGTTTCATCTTTGGGACTGGCCAGGACAACCTGGTCGCGGATGTTGGATTCCATTTGCCAGATGTCGCTGGGATGGGCTTCGAGAATGTAGACCACGAGAAACGCCACGCGGCCCTGGTATTGATCGTAGAGACGGTTGAGGGCGGGAACCTCCCGCCGGAAGGGTGGTCAAGTGTAGCTGCCGAAGACGAGCACGACCGGCTGCTTCGCGGTGAGGGACGACAACTGGACACGCTCGGTCTTGTCGAGCTTCATCAAGGAAAAGTCGGGAGCGGGATCGCCGGGAAGCAGCACACCGACACGGGCATGGGTCCACATGGTTTCAAAGGGCGCGAGCAGAAAGGCCGCTGGGGCGGGCATGCGGGACATGACACGGCCGAAAGTCTCGGGGGGTTGGTGCATGGCCCACCAGATGAGGCCGACAAAGCCGAGGTAGGCAATAAGGAGTATGCCTAGGATCCGCAGCAGGATTGAGCGGGATGGTTTCATGGTGCGCGATTCCTAGGGTAGCATTGGTTTGGCAGACGAATGGAGGGACAATGCGCTGGTACCACTATGTGGCCTACTTCTTCGGGGGCATGTTCCTGGCGAACGCTCTACCCCATCTCGGCAATGGGATTTCGGGGCATGCTTTCCAGAGTCCTTTCGCACACCCGCCCGGTGAGGGCTTGTCTTCTTCGATGGTCAATGTCTTATGGGGCTTATTCAATCTTGCCGTCGGTTACATGCTCGTCTGTCGTGTCGGCAGCTTCAATCTTCGCAAGACACCGCACGTGTTGGTGCTGGGGGCGGGCATTTTGATTCAGGCGGTCATGCTGGCGCATTGGTTCGGACGGTTGCACGGAGGGTTGTGAGCCTCACTATCAACTCATAAATTCCCTGAATACGCTCCATTATCTTTTTTGATTGGCAGGAGAAGCGGCTCCACGATACTCTTGGTGTTCCTTTCTAGTCCCCCAAAGTAGATTGTGTAACGAATCAGGCAAACTTTAAGGAGAGCTATGTCGAGCGAACTGCGGAATTTTCTGGCCATCCCCTACGACGAGTTGGAAGAGATGAATCTGGGCGCGAAAGAGGCGCGCAAGAACCGCGCCTCCGCGAGTAAAGTGCGGGACGAGCGGCTTGACTATCTGGAACGCGAGAAGCGGATCAAGGCAGTGACGGTGCTGTTCAGCGATCTTGAAGGCCGCCTGCACATGCTCGATTATGACAAGAAGTTTCTGCTTAACAGCTGGGACAATCTGACGTTCGACGGCTCCTCGATTCGTGGGTTTACGGCGCAGCGGGAAAGCGATTTGCGCTTGGGCATTGACTGGCCTGCATTTTATTGGGGGCCGGCGGATGTGTTCGGTCCGGGCAAGGTGTTGGTGTTTGGGGATGTGATCGACAAGAACGGCGAGCCCTATGCCGCCGACATTCGGGGCATATTGAAAGGATATGCCGAGGGGCTTTACAAGAAAAAAGGTTACACGCTGAATGCGGCCAATGAGATTGAGGGATTTCTGTTTCAGGGAGCAGATGCCGAGCGGCGTTATCACGAGACCGGAAAGTTTGAGTATGTCAACACCGGCGGCTATTACCACTCGCTGCCGGGAGACGTGCTGCGGACGTTCATCGACACCACCGCCGAAGTGCAGCGCGCCATGGGATTCCAGAATGAGAAGGACCATCCGGAAGTGGCGCCATCGCAGTTTGAAATCAATTACAGCTATGGGGAAGTCGTCCAAGCCGCGGATCAGATTCAGCTTTACAAGTTGATCTGCCGCCAAGTGGCGACACGGATGGACTGCACGGTTTCGTTCCTGCCGAAGCCGGTAGTGGGAGTGAACGGCAGCGGCATGCACACCAACGTTTCCATCAGCAAGGGCGGTAAGAATTTGTTCTGGGATCCCAAAGGCGAAGAGATGTTGAGCAAGCTGGGTTGGGAATTTGTAGACCGGATTCTGACCCACGGCAACGATCTATGCCTGCTGTTGAACGCCAGCGTGAACGCGTATCGGCGGCTGGACCCGCACTTTGAGGCTCCGAACCAGATCAAGGCATCGGCTACGGACCGTGGGTCGATGATTCGGATTCCGATTGGCAATGAACGCAGCATGCGGGTCGAAGTACGGTCGGTTTCTCCGGACGCGAACCCGTATTTGGTGATGCTGTCGATTTTTAAGACTGGGTTGGATGGGGAAACGTCGAAGATCAAGAACCTGCGGCAGGCACAGCGGTATCTGCCGGACAACATCTATGACGCGCTGGCCAACTTCCGTAAGGCGGATTGGACGACGAAGCTGCTGGGCGAGGATGTGAAGGCACGTTATGCGGATTTGAAGCAGGCTTCGGCGGACCGCTGTCCACGGTTGTTGGGGACTTTTGTGAAGGCTCCGGAAGTGCAGTACCACCACGATGTTTACAACCAGTTTTTGTGGAATCTGTTTTAGGGGCAGGAAAGCGCGAACCACAGGGGACACAGAGGTGCACAGAGAAATTATGTGAGATAATAGCTTCAGTGAGGGCCGGATCGGATCAACGATCCGGCCTGTTGCTTTTTGTGACGAAATCAGGCCCGTGCCTTTGGCGCGGGCCATTTTCTTTTGGAGGAGGAAGACAATGACGGATTTTCAAGGCAGGCGCGTTACGCATGAATACACGCAGACTAATTTTGCTCCACCTAAAACGGTATTTCCTTTGCTGTGTCCGGTGCGAGAGGCGGAGTGGGTGCCGGGTTGGCAGTATCGGCTAATTTACTCGAAGTCCGGTTTCGCGGAGGCCGGGTGTGTGTTCATCACGGAAGAGGATGGACGCGAGACTACGTGGGTGGTGACGGAATACGATGCGGAGAAATTCCGGATTGGGTTTGTCTGGGTGGATGCGGGGATGGTGGCGACGCAGATAAGGATCCGCCTCGAGCCGAGCGGCGACTCTACGGCCGCGCACATTCAATACACGTATACCGGCCTGTCGTCCGCTGGGAACCGCGAAGTGGAACGGTTCTATGAGAGTTGGTTCAGGCACAAAATGCAAGATTGGGAGGCGGCGATCAATCACTATTTGAGGACGGGTAGGTTGATCGATGCGGCGGGATGGGAGTAAAGCTCGTCACTACGGTAACAACAACTCGCCGGAAATCTGACGAGGTTGCTGTCATAATTAGCTATCCGACGGAGCGTGCTCCCTGGACGCAACCTCAATGGCAATCAATCTCCGTGAGCGCTGGCTGCCCAAGTCCGTATTGTGCCTGCGGGATTACGACCTGAACAAGTTCCTGCATGACGTGGTCGCGGGGGTTACGGTCGGGCTGGTGGCGTTGCCGCTGGCCATGGCGTTTGCCATCGCGTCCGGATTGACGCCGCAAGCGGGAATTTATTGCGCAGTGGTCACTGGCTTCTTAATCTCTGCGCTCGGCGGATCGAAAACTCAGATCGGTGGGCCGACAGGCGCGTTTGTGGTGGTCATCGCGGCCATTGTTGCTCTGCACGGAGTGGATGGCCTGTTCATGTGTACCGTCATGGCGGGCGTTATCCTTATTGTCCTTGGAGTGACAGGCATGGGGACTGCTGTGAAGTATATTCCTCGGCCCATTGTGATTGGTTTTACCAACGGTATCGCGGTGTTGATCGCCAGCACCCAGATCAAAGACTTCTTTGGATTGAACCTGGAGAAGGTACCGGGAGAGTTCTGGCACCAGATGGAAGCCATTGTGGGCAATTTCCACACTCTCTCCTACGCGGCAACCGCGCTTGCCGTGGGAACTGTCGTGACCATGCTGGCATGCCGTGCGGTTTCGAATCGCATTCCCGGCCCGATTGTGGCGATGCTCGGAGCCACGGTTGCGGCAGTTGTGCTAAAGCTGCCGGTGGCAACGATTGGGACCCGGTTCGGCGGTATTCCCAGCGGATTGCCGCATCTGGCAATTCCGCATTTTCGCACCGATCTGATTCATGGTTTGCTCGGTCCGGCATTCACGGTGGCGATGCTGGGAGCGATCGAGTCGCTGATGTCGGCGGTGGTCGCCGACCGCATGAGCAACGACCATCACAATCCAAATGTCGAATTGGTGGCGCAGGGAGTGGCCAATATTGTCTCGCCGATGTTCGGAGGGCTGCCAGCGACCGGGGCGATTGCGCGTACCGCAACCAATATCCGTGCCGGGGCGAAGTCGCCAGTCGCGGGCATGGTGCACGCGCTGACGCTACTTTGTGTGCTGCTGTTCGCAGCGCCCTTGGCCAGCTACATTCCGATGGCCGCGCTGGCCGGCATTTTGATGGTGGTCGCCTACAACATGGGTGAGTGGCGCGAGATCCCGCAACTGCTCAAGCTGACCAAAACCGACATCAGCATCTGGCTGGTGACGTTTGCGCTCACCGTGTTTGCCGACCTCACTGTCGCGGTTGAAGCGGGGATGATTCTGGCGGCGCTGCTGTTTATTGGCAGGGTCGCCGATACCACCACGGTGTCTCAGGTCACCGATGATTACGTCCAGGATGGCCGAGTGCACATCCTGCAAGACAAAGATATTCCTTACTACGCGACTATCTTCCGCATCCACGGACCGTTTTTATTTGGAGCCACGGACAAGCTGGCAGTGGTCACGGAAGACATCCACACGCTTCCTCCGGTAGTGATTTTGCGTTTGCGCAACATGACGGCGCTGGATGCAACCGGGCTTTTTGCATTGGAGGAGGTCGCCCGCCAACTGCATGCAATAAAACGGGTCTTGATCCTGTGCGGGGCGCGGGAGCAGCCCGCCGAACTCATACGCCAAGCTGAATTTGAGGAAGTCATTGGGCGGGAAAACATCTGCGATAACGTGCAGGAAGCCTTGCGGCGCGCCGAAGAAGTATTCGAAAAACTGGAAAGCAAAGCGGTCGGCGTGAAGTAGTGTTCCCCAGGGTTGCCTCATTGGCATCGCCGCCGTATAGTCTGTTGGTCGGCTAGGGGGTTCCGCGATGCGAATGCTGCTGCACTGGATCGTTACCGCACTGGCGGTGTGGATTACATCCCGGGTGGTGTCGGGATTCTACGTGGATGGGCCGGCGGCGGCGCTGATTGCGGCTGTGGTCATTGGGCTGGTGAATGCGACTCTGGGGCTGTTTTTGAAGGTGATTACCTTCCCGCTGACTATCTTGACATTGGGTGTGTTCTGGTTCGTGATTAACGGAGTGATGTTGGAGTTGGCTTCGGCGTTTGTGCCCGGCTTCCACATTAGAAATTTTGGAGCGGCGTTCGTGGGCGGGATTGTGTTGACCGTGGTGAACATGCTGCTCAAGTGGTTGGTGATGCCGGAGCGGAGGACGAATTAGGTTTTTCCGCAGGGGCTGAAGCCCGGTCAGATAGTGTTCTTGAAGCACAGCTAAGGCCGCGGCCTCCCGTGTATTCCTCCCACGAGTGCTACTTGCTTTTGCGGGGTTTGAAGAGTTCCCAGTCCTTGTCGGTGAGTTGCCGGCCTAAAGAGCTGAATTCGCCGGCGCCTTGTAGCCATTCGCCGCCGTCCATCACGACGACCTCGCCGTTAATGTAGGCGGAGGCGTCACTCACCAGAAAGGTGGCGAGGTCAGCTAGTTCCTCAGCGGTGCCGAAGCGGCCGAGAGGATTGCGGCCGAGCGCGAGTCTTTCGAGTTCGGGCCGGGGGAGTAACCGGGAGAATGCGCCTTCGGTGGGAATGGGGCCGGGAGCGATGGCATTCATGCGGATTCGACGGTTACCCCATTCGACGGCCAGACTGCGCGTGAGCGAGACGACTCCGGCTTTGGCGATGGCGGAAGGAACGACGTAGGCGGAGCCGGTATCGGCGTAGGTGGCGGCGATGTTCAGGATGACTCCCGGATGTTTGGCGGAGAGCCACTTGCGACCACACGACACGGTCACGTTGATGGTGCCCATCAGAACGATACCGAGAACGGCTTCGAAAGCCCCAGGAGTAAGTTCCTCGGTGCGAGCCATGAAGTTGCCGGCGGCGTTGTTCACCACGATATCGAGTGGCCCGTCTTTCCAGATAGTGGAGATCATTTCCTCTACGCGCGGCAACTCGCGGACATCACAAGATGTGGAGTGGATCTTGTTTGCGATGCGGCTGAGTTCGGCGACGGTGGCGGTCAGGACTTCCTTACGGCGGCCGCAGATGTGAACGGTGGCGCCGAGTTCGAGAAAGCGCTGCGCCATGGCCTTGCCGAGGCCGGTGCCGCCGCCGGTGATAAGAATGCGCTTGTCGCGAAGCAGGTCAGGCTGGAAGATGCGAGGTGACGAGGTCATTGGTTCGAGGACGCGTCGTCACCAGCCGGGTGTTGGTGCTTGTGGAACAATCTTCTTCGAACGTCGGGCCAGAATTCATTGAGCAGGCCACCCGCACTGCCGAGAGCCAAGGCGGTGCCGCTGCGGCTCATGGTGAGGCCGAATCCGCGGTCGCTGTCAGGATAGTAGGCGTTGGATAGAGCGCCGCTGGAGAATGCACCCAGCACATTCTCAAAGCTGAAAGACCGGCCTCCCGCATCGGTGTGGCAGACGAATTCCTGAATTATCGAACGCCCGAAGCGATGCTTGATGGTGCCTTCCCCGACGCGGAAATAGCGGGGGTCTTCCTTAAAGATTGTGGAATAGAGAAAGTTGCTGAAGAATCCAGAGGAAGCTTCATCGGCCAAGGATGCTCCGAAGCGCTTGCCATAACCCTGCGCGCCCTGGCCGTAGCCGGAAAAACTGTTCTCGGCCTGGCCGACACCGGCTTCGATCCCGGCAATCGTGATGGTGGCAGGATCGATGGAGGTCCGCCACCATACTCTAAACTTTTGGCTGGTCCGAAGGGGTGGGGCGTCGTGCTGGTAGGTAACGCCAAACTGCGGCAGAACGCCGAGAGGACGCTGAGGGGTCGCAGGTTGCTGAGTTGGTGGCGGCGATGCCGGAGTCTGCGGAGCGGTCTGAGGCGGAGCTGTCGAGGACTGCTGCGCTGCCGCGGGAAGGAGGCATATCCCGAGGAGGAAAATGAGCGAGAGAACACGGTGTGAATAATTTATCGGGTCGTGTGCAGACATTGAATTGTTGGATGCATCTTTTCGATTCAGTGCGTGCTGAAGTGAGGTAATAAGAGTAACAGGAGCGGGGAGGGCGCGGAAATCGCCGGAAACCGGCAGGAAAGCTTTTGACACAGAGGACACAGAGTAAGCCGGGCCGGAGACAGGAAACTCGTTTGCTTGCGCGCTCTCGCGGCGGTTGGTTGCAAGTAGTTGCATTTCCCCTGCAACACAAAATGACGGCGGACATTGACACGACCCGGTGCTACAGGGAAAACTTACTTGCGCGGTATAGATGCAACTTCGTTGCAATTACGATAGTAGCCACCAGGGGGCGAATCCGATTCATGGCTGAGCTTAGAGATAGAAATCTGTTCTTGCCGCCCGGTACTCTTCTGCGCGAAACCTTGGAAATGCTTTGGAACCACGGTAGCAGCAGCATTCGAGATGTGGTTGACCGGATGGATAGCAAGCTGGGATCGACTGTGCCGTATAGTACGGTCGCATCAGTCCTCAATAAGTTGTGCGAAACAGGTTTTGCAACTCGGGTTCGAATACAAGGCGCAAAAGAGCATTTCTATTCGGCGCTGATTTCCCGGGAACAAGTGGAGAGAGCGTCCACTACCGAGGCGGTGCGAACAATCTTTGAGAGAAGTCGAAGTCAACGGGAGGCGCTTTCGTACCTGGTGGATGTGGTCAGCCATGCTGGTCGTCAACCCCTGGACGATTTTAGAGGCGTGGTTGAGCGGAAGCGGCGAGAAGTGAGGGCCTAGTAAAGTAGGGTCATGAAGCAGAGCCGCAGTCCTAACCATTTCCTCCGTAAACACTCCTTGAGTTTGACGGCGTTGGGCGTGGTGCTTTTATTGATCGCGCTGTATTGCGTGTCCAACCCCGATACCCACCTAGGATCGTTCTTTGGCAATGCGATCGCGGATTGGACGGGAGTGCTGGTGACGGTGGTCATGACCAAACACCTTTATGAGAAGGGATCGAGTGAGAGCAAGCAGCCGCAAGGAAAAATGCGACCGGCAGTGGTGGAATTCTTGCGCGAGCACTCGTTGACGATATTTCTATTAGTAACGGGTATCGCCTGGGTGCTGGCATTCAGGGCCATGAACCCAAACAGCCGGTGGGGACAAGTCGTAGGAAATATCGTGTCGGAGTGGACGCAGATTCTGGGGCTGGTGCTGATGACGAAGCGGTTGATGGAGGTGGGCTCGAAGGAGAACTGACTACGGCGGGGAAGTAAATGGTCGGGACGGGCAGATTTGAACTGCCGACCCCTCGCACCCCAAGCGAGTGCTCTACCAGGCTGAGCCACGTCCCGAAAATAAAGAGGTTCTCGATAGTCTTCGATACCAATCATAGAGGTGGAGTGTTGCTTTGGCAAGCGGCGGAGGGCGATTTACCCTTGACTCGGTTGGGTTGGTGAGGGAGAATCTCTGCCGGATTCAGGTGAGATTTCATGAGAAACTTTGTGCCAAGATGGGCCGTGGCGATCTTAACGCTGCTTTTGTGCTTTGGCTCTAAGTCCTTCGGTTCGACCATTCGCGTACCTCAGGACCAGCCAACCATACAAGCTGGAATCAATGTCGCGAACAGCGGGGATACAGTCCTGGTCGCTCCCGGAACTTACAACGAGAATATAACTTTCGAAGGTAAGGCGATTACGGTGACTACCAGCTCAGGTCCGAATGCGACGATAATCGACGGCGGCGGCGTGGCACCGGTAGTCTCGTTCACGACGAACGAGCTCACGACTTCCGTTCTCAGTGGTTTCACTTTGCAAAATGGGAGCGCTAGTTCATCCGGCGATGGCGGTGGAGTGTACATTTTTGGCGCGTCTCCGACGGTCACGGGAAATGTAATTGAAAACAGTGTAGCGGGAAATTTTGGAGGAGGAGTTGGAATTGATTCCGGTTCACCGATCATACGGGGGAACTTGATTCGGAACAACTCGGCAACTTTTGGGGGTGGGATCTCGGTGAACGGGGAGTGCACGGCGCAGATTATCTCTAATAAGATTTACGGTAATTCGGCAACGTCTGCAGGTGGCGGCATGAACCTTTTCGACGCCGGAACTCCCACAATCGAGGATAACTTCATCTATCTCAATTCCGCTGGAGACGAGCAAGGTGGCGGGATGTGGATCGTCAATGACTCGGATGCACTGATAATTCAGAACCTGATAGCGGACAACGATGCTTCGCAGGGTAGCGCGATCTATTTTCTAGTGCCATCGGGCAGTCAAGGCCCGACCTTGGTGAACAATACTATTGCAGGCGTCACTGGGCTCACACAGGTTCAGGTAGTGTGGGCTGGGGGATTCGACAGCCAGGCCCAATTCTTTAATAACATCGTGGTAGGACTAACCGGACAAGACGCAATTTGGTGCGATGATACATACAGCCAACAACCTCCGATGCTTAGTAACAATGACGCGTGGAGTGTGAGCGGCACGGGATTCCAGGGCACATGCACGGACCAAGGCCAGCAAAACGGTAATATTTCGACCAACCCACAATGGGTAAATCCGCGCAAAGGCAATTTCCAACTCCGAAAGACCTCTCCGGTAATCAACGCGGGAGATAACTCCGCCCCTGACCTTCCCACTATGGACTTAGCCAACCACCAGCGCATTGTGGGGGGCACAGTGGACATGGGAGGCTACGAGTATCAAGGAACAATCATGCCGTGATGTGCGTCTACGGTGCCGATGCCTTCTTCGCTAACGGCGGGGGCGTTTGCCTTTGCGGGTTTCTTTTTTCTCCTCGACAATCGCGAACTGGATTTTCTTTTCGACGGGGTCAATGCGATCCACGAGCACGCGTATTTTCTCGCCGAGGCTGAAGATGCGGTGGCTGTGCTCGCCGATGATTTCGCGGGTGTTTTCGTGGTAAGTGTAGCGGTCGTCGGTGAGCGAGGCGAGCGGGACCAGGCCTTCGACGAAGAGGTCGGTGAGTTCGACGAAGAGGCCGTATTTGGTCACGCTGATGATGAGGCCGTCGAAATCTTCTCCGATGCGGCGCTCCATGAATTTTGCTTTTTTCCATTCCATCAGTTCGCGTTCCGCGTCGTCGGCGCGACGCTCGGAGTGGCTGGATTCTTCGGCGATGGCGTGCAGCTCCTCGAGAGAGATTGGGCCGCCCAGAGGTTCGAGCGATTTCTGATGCGAGTTATGGTCGCGGCGTTTGGACCACGGGGACGGAGCGCCCTCAGGGACTAAAGCCCCATCCGAAGATTTGCTGGACGCGGCCCTGAAGGGCCGCTCTTCCGCTGATCGGGATGACACCGATTGGTCGCCTGCGCTCTTCCGCGGCCGGGATTGGATGATTGACGATCCAATGGGAACTTCTTCGTCTAGTTTTTCTGGGGAGCCGCGCAGGACTTGCTTCAGAATGCGATGGACTATCAGATCGGGATAACGCCGGATTGGTGAAGTGAAGTGCGTGTAGGTAGGCGCGGCCAGCGCAAAGTGGCCGACGTTTTCTTCCGAGTAGCGCGCCTGCTTCAGCGAACGCAGCATCAGGAAACTCAGGATTCTTTCCTCGGGCTTGCCAGCAATTTTTGCCGTCAGCTTTTGGTACATGCGAGGCGTGATGTGGACTTCTTTCGGGACTTCGATGTCGCGAACGCGCTTGCCGGTGCCTTGAGTGGCGCGGCGGTCGCCTTTGAGCTGCATGCGCTCGATGGG
>DATHOQ010000011.1:0-53938 GCA_035484735.1 Terriglobales bacterium
CCCTGGTAGCGTCCCTTCCACTCGGGCATTTGCTCGCGCAGGTAAGTCTGAATCTGCTGCGCCATTTCCTGGAAGAAAGTGCTGGTGGTGCGGCCGCATCCGGGGCAGGCGGTGACTTGCGGAGTGAAGCTGCGAATGCCCATGGATTGCAGAATCTGTTGGGCGACGCGGACCTCTTCAGTGCGGTCGCCGCCGGGCGCGGGTGTGAGCGAGACGCGGATGGTGTCGCCGATGCCTTCCTGCAAGAGCACGCCCAGCGCGGCGCTCGAAGCGACGATGCCTTTGGCACCCATGCCGGCCTCGGTGAGTCCGAGATGCAGCGGATAGTTGCAACGCGCGGCGAGCGAGCGGTAGACGTCGACGAGGTCCTGCACTCCGCTGACTTTTGCGCTGAGGATGATCTGGTCAGGACGGAGACCATACTTCTCGGCGAGTTTGGCGGAGTTGAGCGCGCTGACGACCATGGCTTCCATGGTGACTTCGCGGGCGTCTTTAGGTTCGTCGAGCCGCGAGTTTTCATCCATCATGCGAGTAAGCAGCGCCTGGTCCAGCGATCCCCAGTTGACGCCGATGCGCACCGGCTTCTGATTCTCGGCGGCGACTTCGATCATGGTGGCGAAGTTGGAATCGTCCTTGCGGCCGATGCCGACGTTGCCGGGATTGATGCGGTACTTGGCGAGGGCGCGGGCGCACTCGGGAAACTTCTTGAGCAGGAGGTGTCCGTTGTAATGGAAGTCGCCGACTATGGGGACGGTGATTCCCTGCTTCTCCAGCTGGTCGGCGATGGGGGCTACGGCGGCGGCGGCATCTTCGGTGTTGACGGTTACGCGGACTAGCTCGGAGCCGGCTTTGGCCAGGGCGGCGACTTGTTGGACGGTGGAGGGGATGTCGGCGGTGTCGGTGTTGGTCATGGACTGCACCACGATTGGTGCATCGGAGCCGACACGAACTTGGCCGATGGTGCAGGTTACGGATTTTCTGCGGTGAAGTTGAGCCATGGGAAACTTTATTTTAACACGGAGGAAAGGCTTAACCACAGAGGGCACAGAGTTCACAGAGGGGTATCAAAAGGCTTATCGCAGAGGGCGCTGAGGTTCACGGCGAGATCGCAGAGCGGCAGTCGATCACAACGAGGTCCTTCGCTACGCAAGACTACTCGCGTTGCGAGTCGTCTTGCTGCGCTCAGGATGACAACATGGGTGGAGTTTACGGTAGCCTGCCGGCTAGTCCGGGCAAGGTTTTGGCTAAGTCGTTGTAGATGACCATTACTGCGAACAAGACCAGGAACACGAATGCGGTCTGATAAATGCGTTCTTTGATGCGAAGGCTGATGTCGCGGCGCATCAGGGTCTCGATGAATAGCAGCATGATGACGCCGCCGTCAAGGATGGGGATGGGCAGCAGATTGAAGATGCCGAGGTTGAGGCTGATGGCACCGGTAAGCAGGAGGAGTGGCGTCCAACCTTTTTCGCTGGCGGCGGCGCCGGCGGCGCGGCCGATGCCGATGGGACCTTCGATGGTGCGCATCGACATCTTGCGCTGAACTAGTTTCTGCATCAGCTCGAGAATCAGGAGAGAAGTCTTGCGATTGTCGTCGATGGAGCGACGCAAAGCTGCGCCGAAGGAGAGGCTCCCGACCTTAAGCTGCAAGCTGCCCACACCGATGCGGTAGGCCTTGGTTTGTAAAGTTTGAACGTCAGCCAAGACCGACTGAATGGTGAAAGTCATGGGCTGGCCGTCGCGTGACACCGTCAGCACAATCGGCTTATCTTTTTTCTGTTGGAGATACTCAATCATCCAGCCTAGAGCGGGCACCGGCTGGCCATCGATAGAGACGATCAGGTCGCCAACTTTGACGCCAGCTTTCTCAGCCGGCATGCCAAGCTCGAGCTCGGTGACTTCCATGGCACGTTTCGGATCCCAGCCGGCAAAGCCCATTTGCGAGATGCCATAGGCTTGAGGAGTAAGAGTGAGGTTGAGGATTTGATCTCCGCGCTGAACGGCAACGTTGACCGGCTGGTTGGGATTCATCTCCACCTTGGGCTCGACCTGCTCCCAGGTGGGATTCTCGACGTTCTCGATGCGAGCGATGCGGTCACCGGCTTGAAGTCCCAGCTTGGCGGCAGGCGAATCCTGTTCCACCCAACCGATTACCGCGGGCTGATCCAAATAAGCGGGATATGCGTAGTGCACCATGTAAACGCCAGCCAGCAGTCCTATGGCGAGCATGATGTTCATGAAGGGGCCGGCGATAGCAATGATGAAACGATGCCAGCGGGGATGCGAAAGGAATTCAGCGGGATCCCCGGTGCGTTCATCCATCGGGTTTTCGCCGCTCATCTTGACGTAGCCGCCGAGAGGAAGGGCGCTGATGCGGTAGTCGGTTTCACCGTGTTTGAAACCCAGCAAACGCTTGCCAAAGCCGATGGAAAACACTTCGACCCGTACGCCCAGTAACTTGGCCGCGGCATAGTGGCCAAATTCGTGGATCAGAATCATGAATCCGAGAACCACACCGACGGCTAGGACTGCGGTAAGAAATTCCTGCATAAGACTTGTACGAATCCCCTTAAAGAATGGATGAAGCTTGCCGCTGAAGGGTCGAACCGTTCCGCAAATCGACCTTTGCCTGAGCGCTGCGACGGGCTTCGCCGTCCGCCAACAGCACCTTATTAATAGATTCCAATTTGTGACTTCCAGTTTCAGCCAGAACCATCTTTATTATCTCTGGAATTTCGTCGAAACGGATGTTTCCATCCAAGAACGCCGCCACGGCCACTTCGTCGGCGGCATTGAGTGCAACTGTTTTCGCACCCCCAGCCTCCGCCGCTTCATACGCAAGGGCCAGACAAGGGAATTTTTTCATGTCTGGGGGGGAGAATTCGAGGTGCCGTAAGTCCATGACCGAGAAGCGCATATCCGACTGAATCCGCTCCGGATAGGTCAGCGCATAGAGGATCGGCAGACGCATATCGGTCACTGAGAACTGAGCAAGTATGCTGCCATCCACGAATTCGACCATGGAGTGAATTGTGGATTGGGGATGGACCATCACGCCAACACGGTCGGCGGGCAGGTTGAACAAGCGGCAAGCCTCAATGACTTCGAAGCCCTTATTCATCAAGGTCGCGGAATCGATGGTGATGCGGCGTCCCATTTTCCAGGTGGGATGATTCAGTGCCTGCTCGACGGTAATGGAGGAAAACTTTGCCTGGGGGGTGTTTAAGAAAGGTCCGCCGGAAGCAGTCAGCCAGATGCGCTCGACTTCCTCCATGCGGCCGCCGCGCAGGCACTGATGGACGGCGTTGTGTTCACTATCGATGGGCAGAAGCGGTTTGCCCTGGCGACGGGCTTCGGCGGTGATCAGTTCTCCGGCTGCAACCAGACACTCTTTGTTGGCGAGCCCTACGGTTTTTCCGGCACGCACGGCTTCATAAGTGGCTTCGAGTCCGGCTACGCCCACGATGGCGCTGACTACGAAATCAGCCTCGGGATGGGTTGCCACGCGCACGCTGCCGGACGAGCCGTGAGTGACTTCGACTCCGTCGACTCCTGCTTTCTTTAGGCGGTTGCGTAAGATTTCGGCGTCGGATGCTGCTGCCATCGATACCAGATGAGGCTTCCAGAGGCGGGCTTGCTCGAATGCGGCGTCCACATTTCGCCCGGCAGCCAACGCGATCACTTGAAAGCGGTCGGGATGAGACTCGACGACACTGAGGGTGCTTTGGCCGATGGATCCGGTCGAACCGAGGATGGCAATGCGCTTCATGGGAAGATGGTCGTTGGTCGTTCGTCTTTGGTCGTTGGCCAGTGGTCGCGACAGTGAGGAGGTTGGGATCTTTTCTTTCGCCGCTCCGCGGCTCGTTCATTTACTGTCTACCCACGGCTTACGCCGTGGGCTGTATTCTCACGCCGCTTCGCGGCCAAAAGCCAACGACCGACGACCTGCGACAAACGACGGGCTTGGTGCTACTGCATCACGCGCCAAGCCGCATAGTACCACAGCACTGGAGCGGCAAAGAGGAGGGCATCGATGCGGTCGAGCATGCCTCCGTGCCCGGGTAAAATTGTGCCGGAATCCTTGACGTCGGCGCCGCGTTTGATCAATGACTCCACTAGATCACCCAACTGAGCGGCGATGTTGATTGCGGCCGAGAGCAGCAGAGTCGGCCACAGCGGAGGCTTTTGCAGAGCGAAGAAACCGTCGCGCACCTGGATCAGATGAGCGTTCAGCAGCGCAGTGCTGATGGGTAGAGCGTAGTTGTAGAGCAACATTCCCACTACCAGGCTCGCCAACAACGATGCCAGAGCGCCTTCCCAAGTCTTTTTGGGGCTGATGCGCGGAGACATTAAATGACGGCCCAATGATTTGCCGACGAAATATGCAAAGATGTCGCCTGCCCAAACTAGCAGCAGCAGATATAACAGCAGAAATGCACCTGACCATTGCTCACGCAGTTGCACCAACAGTCCCAGAGGCAAGGCCACATAACAAAAGGCAAACACGGAGACCATCGCGGCCGGAAAAGCGGCACTCAGGTTGAGATGCCGCATGCCGATGGTGAGGAAGACAAAGGGGGCAATGGCGGCGGCGAATCCCAAGGTATAAATAAAGATGGCAGTCGAGAGCAGGGGCTTGGCGTTTCCAGGATTGAGCGCCAGAAACAAAAAGAACGCAGCGACAAAAAGGTAGGTAGGCCAACGGAAAGGCCGGATGCCATAAGCCTCAGCCAGTTTAAGGAATTCTTGTACCGCTAGCAGCGCCACGAGGGCGGCCACCAAGGCGACTACGGAAACAGGCGCCCACAGCACCAGCAGCAGGACTATGGGGATCAGGACCAGCGCGGTGAGGATGCGTTTGAGCAGGTGCAAGAGCCTCAGCTCCGAACCGTCTTCGAATGATGCGCATGGGCGTGGGCGGCGTCTTCCGCCAAACCACCGTAGCGCCGGTCACGCTTCTGATATTCGGCAATGCCTTCCAGCAAATGAACGCCGCGGAATTCGGGCCACAAGGTAGGGGTCACGTAAATTTCCGCGTAAGCAAGTTGCCACAACAAGAAATTACTAAGGCGCATCTCGCCGCTGGTGCGCACCACCAAGTCGGGATCGGGCAAATCCCGGGTATAGAGGTGCCTTGAAACTGCGTCTTCATCAATCTTCAAATGGCTCAAGCCACCGTTGCGGGCGGCGGCGTCGACGAGCGAGGTGAACGCGTCCACCAGTTCGCTGCGGGCACTGTAGTTGAGCGCCAAAGTTAGCGTCATTCCCGTGTTATGGGAGGTAGATCCCCGCGCCCACTGCATTTTCTCCTGCACGGAGTCCGGCAATTCATGTTGCCGTCCTATGTATTCCAATCGAATATTGTTCTTATTCAGCGTAGGGACTTCAGCCTTGAGATAGCGGCAGAGCAGCCCCATCAGGAAATCGACTTCGCTCCGGGGGCGTTTTTTCCAGTTCTCTTCGGAAAAGGCGTAGAGGGTAAGCGCGGGAATGCCTATACGGGCGGCGGTTTCGACAGTGGAACGGACCGCGGTCACACCGGCGCGATGTCCGGCAATGCGCGGCAGATGGCGGCGTTTGGCCCAGCGGCCGTTGCCGTCCATAATGATGGCGATGTGTCTTGGGAGCCGGGCTGGGTCCAAATGCTGATAAATCTCCGCTTCTTTACGGTCGAGCCCGGCGGGAGCTGTTCGTTGCAAAGCTAACCTCTTCCGTTTGTTGACGCTAACACAGGTTGAGGGTGGTTGCAATGACACGGAAGAGACGTGGGCGGCTGTCATAGCCAGGGGGTTACACCGAACACCCCGGTCAATGAGTGAAATGGGGATGTTACGCCAACCAGCCTGCTATCTGATACCCTTGGGGGCCGTAATGAAGAAATCGGCGTTGTTCTGTCCATACTGATTTAAGGTCGGCACAGTGCCGGACATCTCGGTTGATGACGCGGCAATTCATGACAAATTGTTTACATTGCCGTGACAAACGTTGCTCGTCTTGTCTGTAGTATATCTGCGCGGCATCGGGCCTTCGAGTCGCGCACGAGACGACGATTCGAATGACGTCCAGGAGGAGATATGAAAACGAGAGGCGCGAGGCAACATCCGAGCTCGACTTCTAAGCTACACCGGCGAGCAGCCATGACCGCGCTGGCCTTAGCACTCGTGCTTGTCCCGGCGGTCGTCGTTACCGGGTCGGCGCAAGCGCAGACTTTCAAGGTCCATTCGTTTACCGGTGGTGCGGACGGGGGAGACCCGATCGCGGCTTTGATCATGGACGCGGAGGGCAATCTTTACGGCCCGTCCTTCTTCGGTGGCGACCTGACCTACTGCAATGGTTACGGCTGCGGAACGATATTCAAAGTGGATACGACCGGCAAGGAGACTGTGCTCTACAGCTTCACGGGGCCCCCGGGGGATGGGGCATTGCCGGGCGCAGTCGTGCTTCGGGACGCGAAGGGCAACTTCTACGGCACCACCTACGTGGGCGGCAGTGGAGGATGCAATATCGGCATGACCGGCGGCTGCGGGACGGTGTTCAAGCTGGACACGACCGGCAACGAGACGGTGCTTTACAATTTCGCTGGGGGCTCGGACGGGGCAAATCCTACGTCGAGTTTGATCATGGACGCCCAAGGAAACCTGTACGGAACCACTTCCCTGGGCGGCACTTCCGGCTTCGGAACGGTGTTCAAGCTGGACAGTACCGGCAAGGAGACCGTCCTACATACGTTCACCGGATACCCGGAGGACGGGGCAGAACCTCTGGCAGGCTTAGTCCCGGACGCGAAGGGCAACCTTTACGGCACTACCGTATACGGCGGCAACAGCGGTCGCTGTAATAACGGCGGAATCTTCGGTTGCGGAACGGTGTTCAAGGTGGATGAGAACGGCAACGAGACAGTGCTCTACAGCTTCACAGAGGGGACCCTGGACGGCAACTATCCCGAGGCAAGTTTGATCTGGGAGGCCACAGGTAACCTGTACGGCACCACCGAGGCTGGCGGCGAATCCTCCTATGGAACGGTGTTCAAGGTGGATGAGAAGGGCAACGAGACCAAGCTGTTCAGCTTCGATATAGTCGACGGGGCATTTCCGGCGGGAACTTTGGTCTCGGACGCCAAAGGTAACCTTTACGGAACCACCGCCGGTGGTGGCGCTTCCGATACCTACGGAGTGGTGTTCAAGCTGGACAAGAACGGCGAGGAGACCGTGCTGCATAACTTTGAGCTAACGTACGGGGCATACCCGAACGCGGGTTTGGTCCGGGACGCGAAGGGCAAGCTTTTCGGCACCACTTACCTGGGGGGTTCCTCCGACCACGGAACGGTGTTCGAGCTGACGCCTTGAAGCGAACCTTTGCTATACCAACGGATGTTTGACGGCTACAAGGGCGATTCCTCCAATCAGATAGCCGCGACCACAGCGCCAAGCCGAGCCACCGCGACATCGGTCATCGGCCTAGGTCTTACCTTGTGCTCGCGATATAAGGCGAGCTGCTTCCGCAGAAACAGGTTTTCGGCACCTTCCTCTGGCCTTTACTGAAAAGGTAAAATTGGCTTTTGGTTTAGCCCGCCGTGTTGTCGATGTGCGCGACAACTGTTGTACCAGCGTTTACGCTCATTGACTCAATGAGTGATATGGGGATGTTGCGCCGGCGATCCCTGTGAACCCACACCGACTTCCGAGGGCTGGCTTTACTATCGCCAAATCAGCCAACCTGACCGGGCAACCGGCCATTATCTCCAACCATCGAAGTCACCGAACAGACTAACCCTCCAGCAGGAGCAATCCCGATGTTTAAGCCCTTCACAATCCTTTGCCTCGGCGTAGCATTGAGCGCAGCCTCCGCTTCCGCACAAGCTTCGCCTTCTTCACAATCAAATCCGCCCAGCAGCACCCCTGTGGCTTATGTTTATGTGGCCAGCTATCCCGGAAACGGAGCACCGAGCGTTATTGTCGGATATTCAGCAAGCTCGACTGGCGCGCTCACCCCAATCCCGGGGTCGCCCTTCCAGCAGAACGTCGGTTCCATGGCGGTGAACGGAAAATACCTCATGGCTCTGAACAATTCGAGCCCTCCGAATATCGACACATTGCAGATCGGATCGAACGGAGCATTGACCTACGTAACTTCGACGCCGTGCGGCCAGGCGGGTAACGGGTGCGAGGCCGCATTCAACTTGTTCTTTGACCATACCGGGAGCGATCTTTACGCGATGGAGCTCGACGATAATGACAATGACAACACGGAGTCTTACGCCGTGGACAAATCTTCGGGAGCCCTCAACTATCTAGGTGACACCATCACCGGGGCGTTTCCAGGCGATTACACGAGCACATTTTTTATCGGCGATAACGTCTATGCCTATTCGACCGATCAGTCGGGCTGCATGTATCCGGCCATCTACGGATTTCAGCGCGAGAGCAGCGGACTTCTCAACAAAATCAATACTCAATTCAACGTGCCGAAGCCTCCCGCGGGAGTACGCGTCTACTATCCGGACCTACTAGTGGCGGATCCCAACAACAATCTTGCGTTTCTTGAGCAGCCAGCCAATCCGCCCGGCTGTGCCCCTGGGTCTATACAGATCGCCGTTTACACCGCCGATGCGAATGGCAACATCCATACGAACAGCACCTATAAGGATATGCCGGCAACCTTGATCCAAAGCCCGTTTGACATGAAGATGTCGCCTTCGGGAGAACTGCTGGCCGTGGGTGGGCAAGAGGGTCTACAGATCTTCCATTTCAACGGGTCGAATCCCGTCACCCATTACACGGGCTTGCTCGTAAACGAACCGATCGTGCAGATGTTTTGGGACAACAGTGACCATCTCTACGCCATCAGCAGTGCCGGCAAACTCTATGTAGGCACCGTTACTCCGACGAAGGTCGCAATGGCTCCGGGATCGCCATATTCGGTCACGGGTCCGCAGTATGTGATCGTGCAACCATTGACGCAGTGAGGCGGGGGGTTGATAACTTTTGGAAACGAGGAAGAAGTTTCCACTTAGTGCCTCGGGGGAAGCTCCTGATATGAGCTAAGTAAGCGAGATTGCGATATCAGAGACCTTGGGTTCGGTTGACGAAGTCCCAGGAGCTAGCCTCTGGCCTCTTCCGGCACGACCTTGATCTCCAACTTTTCGGTGTAACGCACGATGGTGAGAGAGCTGCTTACGCCTACGCGCGTGTCGGTCAGGAGGCGTTGCAGATCGTCGACGCCTGCGACCGGTTTGCCATCGAGAGCCACAATCACATCGCCTTCGCGCAAACCTGCTCGCTCCGCGGGACCGCCTTCCTCGACTGAAATCACGACCACGCCACTTTCCTGGGGTAGATCATAGAAGCGCACCAGCCGTCGATGCAGCGGCGTGTTCTGGGCTTCGACACCGATCTGGCTGCGGCGGATTCTGCCCTCCTGCAACAGCCGACTGGCTACAAACTTTGCGGTATTGATTCCGATGGCAAAGCACAGTCCCTGGGCGCCCTGAATGGTAGCTGTGTTCACTCCGACAACCTGACCGTCGGAGGTCACGAGTGGACCGCCGGAGTTTCCGGGATTGAGCGAGGCGTCGGTCTGAATGACATCTTCGATTAGGCGACCGGAATAGGAACGCAGAGAACGGCCCAACGCACTAATTACTCCCGCAGTCACGGTGTATTGAAATCCGTACGGATTGCCGATGGCAATTGCCAGTTGGCCCACGCGCAGGCGCCGGGAATCGCCCAAGGGTGCGGCTACCAGACTGGGAGCGTCGATGCGAATTACGGCGAGGTCAGAAGCGGGATCGTCGCCGAGGGTGTGGGCCGGGAAGCTGCGTCCGTCGGGGAGAGATACTTTGATGCGAGTGGAGTCGTGCACTACATGACTGTTGGTGAGAATCAGGCCATCGGGTGCGAACACGAATCCTGAGCCGCCGCCCTGGCGTTCGCGGGGTTCGCCGGAACGGCTGCGTCCGGCCTGGGCGACTTCGATTTTCACCACGGACGGACTGATTCTCTCGGCGGTACTCACTACGGCCTGCGAATAGGCGTCGAGCAATGGGGCGTCGTCCAAGGGATGGGCTTCGCCCGCAGGAAATGTTGTAGACGAACTGGTTCCTAGAACACGAAAGGCAGCACTTTCAGGAGTCATAGCTGGTAGATGAACGCGAATCGGCTCCGGATTCAGGCGCCAGCGGAGCCGCGCTATTCGCATCCAATGCAAAAACCGGCCTCCAGGCGGCTGCGACGTAGAAGGCTTGCGTGGGTAGCGATGTGGTTCTGATGAGGTGGAAAAGCGCGCCGTGCGCGGTAAGATGCAAAACATTTCACACTACATCGTCAGCAAAAACGGGGTACAATGCTCCGCCGGGTTTTGAAACATTGCTGAGCCGCTGGCCTCCCCCAGTCCAGATTCTAGCCAGCATGTAACGTCGCACATTTAACTCTTGAACAGAAAGTTGCCCATGAAAGCAACCGGTCACGCTTCAAATCCGAGAACCCGAGTCTCGCTTTCCCAGACTTCACGGCAAGCTAAAGCTTCCGGGATGGCTCGGGCCGGGCTCTGGCTCCTGCTTGGGATGGTGCTCTCAGCTGGCACGGCACTCCCGCAGAATGTAACTACCACCATCGGGGTGGGAAACTCTCCCGCCGCAATAGCGGTCAACCCTGTAACCAGCACTATCTACGTGGTGAATTCCGCGAGCAACAATGTCAGCGTTATCAATGGCGCAACGAACTCACTCACCGCGACGGTCACCACCGGAACGAATCCGGTTGCGATCGCGGTCAATCCGGCGAGCAACATGGTTTACGTTGCCAACAACGGAAGCAACGATGTCACTGTGATCAACGGGGTGACCAATGTGCCGTCCACGATTACCAACCCGAATGGAATCGCTCCGGTTGCAGTGGCGCTGAATCCCCTTAGCAATCTTATCTATGTGGCTAACAGTGGCAGTAACAACCTGACGGTGATCAATGGCGCCAGCAATACGGTGGTTGCCACGGTAGGCGGGGGGGGTAATCCCAACGCAGTCGTGGTGAATCCGGCGACCAACCTGGTGTATGTGGCCAACCGATCCAGTAACAACGTGACGGTGGTCAACGGAGCGAACAACGGGGTCGTAGCGACAGTTGGGACTGGAACCAACCCGGTCTCGCTGGCCGTGGATACGGCCACCAACATGGTGTATGCCGCGAACAGCGGGAGCAACAATTTGACCGTGATTAACGGGGCCAGCAACACGGTTGCGGCCACGGTAGGCGTGGGGACAAGTCCCACTGCGGTGACCGTCAACCCCGTAACCAACCTCATCTATGTTGCCAACAACGGCAGCAGCAGCGTCAGCGTAGTCAACGGGGCCACAAATACGGTCAGCAACACGGTCACGGCGGGAAATAGTCCCGCAGCGGTAGCTGCCGATCCGACCACAGATCAGATCTATGTCGTCAACACCGCGAGCAACAACGTTACCGTAATTGATGGCGTTTCTAATGCGACCACGACGGTCGCAGACCCCAACGCGATTGCTCCGGTGGCGGTGGCGGTGGATCCCGTAACCAACACGGTTTATACGGCGAACAATGGGAGCGGCAATGTCAGTGTGATCGACGCTGACAGCAACGGGGTTGCGGTCACACTTACCACGGCAACAAACCCCGTGGCCGTCGGGCTCGATGCCGTGACGAATAAGCTGTACGTGGTTAACAGCGGTACCAACACCGTCTCAGTAATCGACGGAGGCACTAACACGGTAGTCGCAACCATCAATACCGGAGCCAACCCGGACGCGATCGCAGTTAATTCCTTCACTAACAAGATTTATGTCGCCAATCACGACGCCAATACGGTGACGGTGATCGATGGCTCCAACAATTCGGTGGTGACCACCGTCAACACAGGAACAAGCCCGGCTGCCGTTGCCGTGAACCCAGTGCTGAACACAATCTATGTGGCCAACAATGGAAGCGGCACTGTAACCGTGATCGATGGGGCCAGCAATACGGTCACGGGGACCATCAACGCCGGGACCGCGCCCGTCGCTTTAGCGGCCGATTCTACAACTGGCCGGGTTTACGTCGCCAACAGTGGGAGTGACAACGTAACCGTGTTCGATTCCGTCGCGTCTTACAGCGTGACTGTCACGGACTTCGCCGCGAGTCATCCCGCCGCCCTTGCGGTGGACTCACTGACTCAGAAGATCTATGTCGCAAACTCGTTCAGCGATAACGTCACGGTGATCGACGGAGTGACTGACCTGGTGGTAGCAACCGTAAACGTGGGTAACAATCCCACCGCCCTGGATCTGAACCTGGCCAGCAACCGGATTTATGTCACAGGCGCGGGAAATGGAACGGTTTCGGTCATCGATGGCAACGCGGAGGCGGTCATCGCCCTGGTGACGGCGGGGACAATTCCTTCGGCTGTGTCCGTCAATCCGACCCTGAACCGAATCTACGTTGCAAACCATGGCAATGGCAGCACTGACCTTGGCAGTGTCACCGTCATCGATGGAGCGAGCAATACTCCGTTCACCGTGACCGACGCCAATGCTAACCAGCCTTACGCATTGGCCGCGAATCCGGTGACGAATGAACTTTATGTGGCCAACAATCTGAGCTCAAACACCAGCGTCATTACTGCTGAGCAGGTGCACCCGAACACGATTGCCACAACCATTTCGCCCTTCACAGGTAATCAGACCTCCGACGAGACTCCGAGCTTCAACTTCAAGGCGTCGAATGGCCTCAGCACCGCGCCTGTGGACGAATTGCTCTTCCAGATGGACACCTGGCAAGGACTCTGGACGCAGGCTAGTCCGGGCACGCAGGGGAACTTCACTGGCAACTCAGCGAGACTGCTGCCCGGCCTCCATACTCTCTACGCATACGCGACTGAAGGCGAAGAAGCGACTTCCACGGTCGCGGGACCGGAGAGTAGTCCTTTAATAGGGAGTGTTGCGACTTACGAATTCCTGGTGGCCACGGAACTGGCAGATCTTGTTCCCCCGAGCCTCAATTTTGGCAACCAGCAAGTAGGGACACAGAGTCCTCCTCAGACCGTGACCCTGGCAAATCCCGGCAGCCTACCGTTGACGTTCAATTATTCGCTCGGAGGCGACTTCCCTGAAGGCCCTGGTGACACTTGCAACTCGCTAGGCGGAAACTTGGCCGCGAATTCTTCCTGCACCATCTTTGTGGTTTTCAAGCCCTCGAGCACGGGAACCGACAATGCGATGCTGACGGTTATCGATGACGCCAACAACATTTCCGAAAGCACTCAAAGTGTGTCGCTGACGGGCACGGGGACCACGACTTCGTACGCTCTCAATGTTGCCGAGGAGGGATCTGGCAGTGGTTCAGTGACGAGCAATCCGACTGGCATCAGCTGCCCGACGACCTGTGCCGCGAATTATTCGTCCGGAACCAGTGTGGTGTTGACCGCCACACCCAATGCAGGTTCGACATTCGCGGGCTGGAGCGGCGCGTGCAGTGGCAGAGGGACATGCACAGTATCGATGAACTCAAATCAAGCGGTGACGGCGACCTTCATGTTGACCGCGTCCACGAGTTGCTCCGGGACGACCGACAACTGGATCGGAGGAGCGTCCGGCAATTGGAGCAATCCCAACAACTGGAGCAACGGGGTCCCGAACAGCAGCAGCGTGAATGTGTGCATCAACGATGGGAATCAGGTTCCATCCCAAGTCACGCTCGATATCTCTGTCAGTGTCGGCGCGCTTTATATCGATAGCGGAAGCAGCCTGACCATCAGCAACAGTGAGCAATTGCTCGCCTTTGGAAATATCTCCAATGCCGGACAGATCTTTGTGAGCGCGGCCGGCAACAACACGTTCTTTACCCTGGGTGCTGGGATAAGTCTGACGGGTGGGGGCTCGGTGACACTGATCAAAGGCGGTAATGGAACGGCTGCCATTGCTACCTCCGGCGGAGCTCAAACTCTGACCAATGTGGACAACATCCTGCAAGGAACGGGCGTCATTGGGTGGAACGGACTGATCGCAGTCAATCAGGCGGGCGGGATCATCAATGCCAATACGCCCAGCACCGGTACGCTACTGGTGAATACGGCGAGCATGACGAACCAAGGTTTGCTGGAAGCCACAGCCGCGGGCACCTTGGGATTGCAGAATAGCTTCAACAACCTGGGGGGAAGAATCCTGGCCACTGGCAGTAACTCAACTGTTCAGTTCATCAGCGGAACGGTTCAGGGAGGAATACTGACCACCGCCAGCAATGGGATCTTAACCAATCCCCCCGGCAACTCCTTCACCTTGGATGGTAGCAGTCAGGGTACCTTGACCATCGCGGGCACGTTTGTGGTAGGTAACAGCTCCACCACTTTTCTGACTGGAACCATCAACAACACAGGTGCCATTCAGGTGAACGCAGGTGGCAACAACACGTTCCTGACCATGTCTGGAGGAGTAAGTCTGACGGGTGGGGGCACGGTGACGCTGATCAAGGGAGGTAACGGAACGGCAGCCATTGCTACCTCTGGAGGAGCTCAAACTCTCACCAATGTGAATAACACCCTGCAAGGGTTCGGCGTCATCGGCTGGAACGGTTTGCTGGTGACCAATCAAGCGGGCGGAATTATCAACGCCAATACGACTAACAACGGTACGCTGTTACTGAATCCCTCCAGCATGACTAACCAAGGCCTGCTGGAAGCAACCGCCGGCGGCACCTTGCAACTGGAGACCACCACGAACAATGCCGGTGGAACAATTTTTGCCACTGGCAGCAATTCAAGCGTGCAGTTCATTAGCGGATCGGTCCAGGGAGGAACACTGTCCAGCGCCAGCAATGGGATATTAACTACGCCTCCGGGCAATGCCTTTACCTTGGATGGAAGCAGTCAGGGTACTTTGACCATGGCGGGCATTTTTGTGGTAGGCAACAGCTCCACCACTTACCTGACTGGAACCATCAACAATACTGGGGCGATTCAAGTGAATGCAGCCGGCAACAACACGTCCTTAACCATGGCTGGAGCGGTCAGTCTGACGGGCGTGGGGACGGTGACGTTGACCAAGGGAGGTAATGGAACTGCAGCCATCTCCAGCTCCGGCGGAGCTCAGACGCTGACCAATGTGAACAATACCCTGCAAGGCGCCGGTGTCATCGGGGATGGCTTGAATGTGATCAATCAGGGCACGATCAACGCGAATCTGCCGGCGCAAGGAATTCTGGAACTTAACCCCGATGCATTAACTAACGAAGGGGTGCTGGAGGCAACTGCCGCAGCCACGCTGCAACTCAACGGCAGCATCTTTAACAATACTGGGGGAAACATCCTGGCCAGCGGCACCGGCTCGAATGTGCAGTTCGCGAACGGAGCGGTGATCCAAAGCGGAACCATCACCACAAGTGGGGGTGGGGTTCTTGGGGTAGCAAATAGCAATAACCTGACACTCGATGGCAATGCTCACGGCCCGTTGACCATCGTCGGCACTTATATGGGATCCAACGGCAGCTCCACGTTCTTGATTGGAACCATCAATAACACGGGCGTGATTCAAGTGGCCGCACAGGGCAATAACACGTTTTTGACCATGACCGGTGGGGTAAGTCTGATTGGGAACGGTGCAGTGTCGCTATCTACAGGCGGGAACGGCACCGCGGCCTTGTCCACTGCGGGCGGAGACCAGTTGCTAACCAACGTGAACAATACGCTGGAGGGGTTCGGTGTCATCGGCTTTAACGGTTTGGAGGTCGTCAATCAGGGGACTATCAATGCCAATGTTTCGGCAAGCACTTTGACGGTGAATCCGAGCGTATTTACGAACCAGGGTCTGTTGGAAGCCACGTCGGGAGGCATTCTGGCTCTGAATGGTTCGACGATCAATAACCGGGCGGGCACGATTCAGGTGAACGGAGCGACTTCCAGTGTGCAGTTTGTGAACAGCGTGACCATCCAGGGCGGAACGCTGGCCGGGGTCAGCGGCGGCGTGTTGACGGTTCCGAACGGCAACTCCATTACCTTGGACGGAAGCGCGCTGGGAGCGTTGACGATCGCGGGCACTTACGCAGTCGGCAACAGCAGCAATACCAATCTGCTGGGGACGATCAACAATACGGGTACGATTCAAGTAAACGCAACCGGGAACAATACGTTTCTGACGATGGTTGGCCCGGTAAGTCTGACTGGCGGCGGCACGGTGACATTGAGCAAGGGAGGTAACGGAACCGCTGCTCTGGAAACAGCGGGCGGGAGTCAGACGTTGACCAATGTGAGCAATACGCTGCAAGGGACGGGCGTCGTCGGGTGGAACGGTTTGGACTTGGTGAATCAAGCGGGCGGGATCATCAATGCGAATATGCCGAGTACCGGCACGCTGTTGGTAAATACGCCCATCACGACGAACCAGGGTCTGCTGGAGGCAACCGCCGGCGGGACTTTGGGACTTCAGAATAGTTTCAACAATCTAGGGGGAAGAATCCTGGCCACTGGCAGTAGCTCAACCGTGCAGTTCATCAGCGGAACGGTTCAAGGAGGAATACTGACCACCGCCAGCAATGGGATCTTGACGAATCCCCCCGGCAACACCTTCACCTTGGACGGCAGCAGTCAGGGTATCTTGACCAACGCGGGCACCTATGTGGTGGGTAACAGCAGCACCACGTTCTTGACCGGAACTATCAATAACACAGGCGTTATTCAGGTAGCGGCGCAGGGGAACAACACGTTCTTGACCATGTCTGGCCTAGTAAGTCTGACCGGAAACGGTGTGGTATCGCTTTCCACCGGCGGAAACGGAACGGCAGCCTTGGCGACTTCTGGCGGCGACCAGTTGCTCACCAATGTTAACAATACACTGCAAGGGTTTGGTGTCATCGGATGGAATGGTTTGCAGGTGACGAATCAGGGAACTATTAATGCCAATGTTTCGGCGAGTACCCTGACGTTGAATCCGGGCGCGTTTACCAACCAGGGCCTGTTGCAGGCCACGTCGGGAGGGATCCTTTCGCTGAGTGCTTCGACGATCTCCAACCATACCGGCACGATCCAGGTGAATGGTGCGACCTCCAGCGTGCAGTTCGTAAACAACGTCACAATTCAGGGTGGAACGGTGGCCGGGGTCAACGGTGGCGTGTTAACGGTTCCGAACGGCAATGCCATAACTTTGGACGGAAGCACGCTGGGAGCGTTGACGATCGCGGGCACTTACGCAGTCGGCAACAGTAGCACCACGAATCTGTTAGGAACGATCAACAATACGGGTGCGATTCAGGTAAACGCGACGGGGAATAATACGTTTCTGACCATGGTTGGCCCAGTAAGCCTGACAGGCAGCGGCACAGTGACGTTAACTAAGGGGGGTAACGGAACGGCAGCGTTGGCGACTTCTGGCGGGAATCAGACGCTGACCAACGTGAGCAACACGCTGCAAGGGACGGGTGTCGTCGGTTGGAACGGTTTAAATGTTGTGAACCAGGGAACGATCGACGCGAACTTGCCGGCTGAGGGGACGTTGGTGATCAACGGCGGATTCACCAACGCGGGACTGCTAGAGGCAACGGTTGGCGGAACACTGGTGCTTAGCAACTCGACGCTCAACAATCGAGGGGGCACGATCAATGTGAATGGGGCGAGCTCTTCGGTGCAATTCATAAACAATGCCACCATCCAGGGTGGGACGCTGGCGACTCCTAATGGTGGGATTTTAACTATCCCGAGCGGCAACGCCATTACTTTGGATGGGAGCAGTCAGGGCACATTGAACATCGCGGGCACCTATGTAATAGCTAACAGCAGTACGACCTTCCTTTTGGGAACGATTAACAACACGGGAGCGATTCAGGTAAATGCGGCGGGCAACAATACATTCCTGAGCGTGCCCGGCGCGGTGAGTTTGACGGGTGCAGGTACGGTGACATTGAGCTCGACCGGTAACGGAACGGCGATGCTCACCGCCTCTAATGGAAATCAAACGCTGACCAACACGGGCAACACATTGCAAGGGACGGGAGTCATCGGGTCGAGTGGATTGACGCTGGTAAATCTGGGGACGATCAATGCCAATGTCGCAAGTTCTCTGGTGTTGAATCCGAATTCGCTGACGAACCAGGGATTGATCGAAGCAACCGGCATCGGAATGTTGCAAGTGAGCACGAGCGTGAGCAATGCCGGGGGAAGCATTATTGCTAATGGCGCCAGTGCAGCGGTGCAATTCGCGAATGGAATCACGATTCAGGGCGGAACGCTGAATGGCATTAACGGTGGGTTCGTCGGAAGCTTTAACGGCAATGTTCTTAATGTGGATGGCACGGCTAACGCGGTTTCAATTGCTGCCGGAGCGACTTACACAGTTGGAAACAACAGCACAACCAACCTCTTTGGAACAATCAACAATAACGGCACGCTGCTGCTGGATTCGACAGGAAGCAACACCACTCTGAATGCGGCCAGCGGCGGGACGACGTTGACCGGGGCTGGATCCGTGATGATGACCAGCGGTCCCAACATGTTCCTGGGGACATCCCTACTGAACGCCGGCAATATTATTTTGGATTCGGCTACTTTCAATGTTGGCGCTTATATGCAGAATGCCGGGCTGTTTCAAGTCGCCGCGACCGCTAGCGCTTCGTCCGTCACCTTTGGCCTGAACGGAGGGACGGCGCAGGTGGATGGCACGCTGGCGGCGTCCCAAGGTGTGAGCGTAACCGGCAGCGGCACTCTATCAGGCAACGGAACCATCATTAGTAATGTGAGCATGGCGGGTGTGACGGAGGCGGGCGACATTCCCAACCCTGGCATATTGACGATAGGCGTCAATGGCGTTGGCAGCTATACGCAAAGCTCGGCGGGAGCGTATGACGTTGTGATCGGGGGCCTCAAGGCGGGAGCTCAGTACTCGCAGCTGAATGTTCCCGGTCCTGTGAGTCTTAGTGGAACGCTGAACGTTAGTCTGATCAATAGTTTTGTTCCGCAGGCCGGCAATCAATTCGTAATCCTGACGGCGGGGTCGATCAGCAATCAGTTTGTGACTACGAACTTGCCGGCGTTGCCTCCCAATTTGAGTTGGATGGTGAACTACACCGCGACGCAGGTAGTGTTGTCAGTGATGGCGTCGAATTCTACCTTCACGCTGACTGTGACCACACTGGGCACGGGCAACGGCTCGGTTACAGATAATTTCCAGCAGATCAATTGCGTCGACACAGCCGGGGTGCAGTCGGGAATTTGTTCGGCTAGTTATGAGTCCGGAACGACAGTCAATTTGACGGCGACGCCCATCCAACCCACTACCTTCGGTGGGTGGGGAGGGGCTTGCAGCGGAACCGAAGGTTGTTCGGTGTTAATGTCTTCGAACCAGTCGGTGACGGCGGCATTTGTGCCGCAACCGGTCACCATGTCGGCGCCATTCACTTGTCCGAATAACGTGTATCCATGCCAGAATGTCACTGCGCCACCGGCGGTATTCAATTGCCCATCCGGGAAGGACCCTTGTCCGGATCCTAATGCGCACTCACTCGCTCTCACGGCTGCGCAGGTGAACACGGCGTTCACCATGACGGTTGCCGCGACTGAAGTTCCCATGACGCAGGCGGATGGTGACTGCCAATTCGGGCAGACCCCGGCCACGGATTTCGATTGCCGGTTCACCAGCTTCTTCCCGTTCGAAACGCTCAGCAACGGCGACATTATTGTGCCGGCGTGCGACGGCTATTCGAACGGAAATTGCGTCTTCTACAGTGTGTTCTTCGGGAGCCGGGGAATCGAGCCTCCCACCAGCGATTACGACGGCCCCATTTCGTGGTCGATTGCCTGGAACAATACTTCGTTCCTGCCCAACCCGAACTTTCCTTATCAGATCAACAATCCCCGGCTATATGACGATCCCGACTACGAAGTTTCTCCCATTACGCCTTATGGAACGAACTGCAATACGCCGATGTTGATCAACGGCAATCCGACGATGCCGCCGATCTATTGCCAGTTCGTTTTCGATATTACGACTTACTTCGATCCGAATCAGCCGCCTGATGCGGGGATTGGTGGGAAGACCAAGCAATTCAACGATGTGGTGGTAGCTTTCCCGCTCACGATCGCGCCGCCGAGCTTAACTGTAACCAAAGTGGCGGACCAGAATATCGTGAACGCAGGCAGTCCGATGGGCTTTACCGTGAGCATGAGCAACAGCGCAGCGCCGGGTACGGGAACGGCGACGAATACGACGCTCAACGATCCGCTGCCAACTGGCACGAATATCAGTTGGTCGATCAATCCGCCATATAGCGGGCCGGGAACGTGCACCATCACCGAGGCGCAGCCGCCGGCGCAGAGATTGTTCTGCTCTTTCGGTAACATCTCTCCTGCCATCAGCGCCAGCGTGCACGTGCTCAGCTTGGATTCGAGCGTCGGCACTTACGTTAACACGGCCACGCTTGCGGCCAGCAATAACGCGCCGCAAATGGCGAGCGCTACCATTCAAGTAGTGAACGGCTCGGGCCCCATCGCAACCGTGAAGCCGTCCAAAATATATTTCTATAATGTTTACCCTGGGGTACCGAATGAGTCGTTGGTCGAGCTAACCAACACCGGGAATGCTCCGATGACCGTCGGCCCGATCCAGATTTCTACTCCCGGCAACGATCTTGTTGACTTCCGGATGCGCACCTTCTGCCCCACGACCTTAGAGGCCGGTAAAACCTGCAAGGTCGTGATCATCTGCCTCCCAGATAAAGACAACGACAGTCCGACAGCCACACTCACGATCAATGACAATGCACCGGGAAGTCCGCAGACGGTGCCGCTCAGTGCAACGGTGATCAATCCGCAGGCAAGTCTTAGCCCTAAGTACCTGAATTTCGGAGTTCAGCAAGTGGGTACGACCAGTCCCCCGCAGACAGTTACTCTGACGAATACGGGAACCACGTCTCTGAATCTGCGGAAGCTGACTATCGGCGGCGACTTTGCATTCGCTTCAGGAACGACGTGCAGCGATGGCAGCACACTGGCCCCGAACCAGCAGTGCGTGATGAACATAACCTTCACTCCCAAAGGGCGGGGCAAGCGGATCGGCGGCGTGGAACTCCAAGACAACGCCCTGTTCAAGAAGCAGGAAGTTCCGCTGTCGGGTATGGGGGACTAGAGCATTACACGAGTGCATCGGAATGGGCCCCCGAATGGGCCCGGCTAGGCAATAGAGGAGAGACCCATGCGTACGAGACCACGAATGGCATATACGTCGGCATTTCTGCTTTTGTTCTATTCTGCTAGCGCCGTACCTCGCACTCAGCCGCAAGAAGCCAAGATTTCACGGAGTAATTCTGTTAAAGGCATTCCAATAAACACGGCCTCCTGGACATTCTTAGCAGAACTCGCGCCTTCACCGAACTACAACGCTTCGTGGTTCGGCCTGTCCTCAGCGGTTAGCGGCGAGGTTGGCGTCATTGGATCGATCGGGGATTCGGATCAAACAGGCGCCGCATATGTATTTGTGAAAACATCGGGAACGTTGACACAAGTACAACAAACCGCGAGATTAACGGCGTCGGATGGACAGCCCGGGGATTCCTTCGGAGCCTCCGTATCGATCAGTGGCAACACTGTTGTCATCGGTGCTCGAGGAAAAGCCTACGTGTTCGTCGAACCACCGACTGGTTGGACCGATATGACGGAGACGGCACAGCTCACGGCGTCGGACGGACAACCGAACGACGCGTTCGGTGGCTCGGTAGGAATTAGCGGCAACACTGTGATTGTCGGAGCCAGTTTTGAGACGGTCGGTTCTAACGCTGAGGAAGGTGCGGCCTACATATTCGTCGAACCAACGGGCGGTTGGGTGAATGCGACGCAAACCGCGGAGCTTACAGCATCGGATGGAGTGGCGTTTGGGGAATTTGGTTTCTCAGTCGGGATTAGCGGGAATACCGCGGCCGTGGCTGCTAACAGTTCTAACCAGGCCGCAGCTAGCGGCGCGGTATATGTTTTCGTGGAGCCATCTGGCGGTTGGGCTGACATGACCCAAACCGCTAAATTGACTGATCGTCATGACATTGGGATCGGCTTCTCCGTGGCTATTAGCGGCAATACAATCGCCACGGGTTCTCCATTTGGTAGCACCGGTAAGGGACCCACCGGCGCCGCTGACGTATACGTTAAACCAGCAAAAGGGTGGAAATCGACCATCAATCCCACAGCCACTCTAGGTGCTTCCGACGGAGACGTCGGCGACGAGTTCGGTTTCTCCGTTGCGACGACCGGAAGCAGCGTCATCGCAGGCGCGCCGTATGCGCACTGTTTTGGAGTTAGCTGCAGACAAGGCGTGGGAGATGGCATCGTGTACACGTTCGCAGAGCCCGCCGGGGGGTGGATCAACATGACACAGACCCAAGAACTCACCCCATCCGACGGGGTGTCACGGGGCTTTTTTGGCGAATCCGTGGCCGCAAGCGGTCCGGCCGTCCTTGTGGGTGCAACGGGGACAAACACTGCTTATGTGTATCGATACACATCAAACTGAGATTTGCGGCTTTTTAAGGTCTTAAAAGGGGGCGGAATCCGAGTTCCCTTACTTTGACGGGCCTCAGATGGTTATCCTTTCCTTTCGGGAGTCGATTATCCCCACCTTTGCACGAAACGCAAAGGTGCGCCACCCGAGAATCGCAAGGTGGACCAACCGGAGCTAAAGATGGGCCGCCCGGGGTAGAATGGCGAGCGACATGGAATGCTCGCATTGCCACGCCGGGAACCCTCCGACTGCACTTCGTTGCGTGCAATGCGATACCCCTCTCGACGCTGGTGAGGTGACGGCAGTTGGCCTGCCTGAGGCGGGAACTGCGGAAATGCCCGCGCCTCGCTCTGGAGATGAAACGGTCGGCGTAGCATCCTCTTTGCCCGGAGATGAAACGGTTGGGATGGCAGCGCCTTCGCCTGGAGATGCGACTGTAGGAGTCGCCGAAGGTTGGTCACAGCCGCCGGTTTCTTCCGCTGTCTCGCGGTCTCCACTCCTGCCTAGAAGTTTCCTGGGAAAGCGCTACGAAATCCTCAGCATGCTCGGTGAAGGCGGCATGGGCGCGGTCTATAAAGCGAAAGACCGCGAACTTGACCGCGTTGTGGCTCTGAAAGTGATACGTCCGGAGTTGGCGGTCCATCCCGAGGTTCTGGCGCGTTTTAAGCAGGAACTGATTCTGGCGCGCAAGGTAACACATCGCAACGTAATCCGGATTTTTGATCTTGGCGAAGTCGACGGCACCAAGTTCATCACCATGGATTTCGTTGACGGTCAGGATCTGAAGGGCCTGGTCAAGTCCAAAGGGAAGTTGCCGTTTGAAGCGACGGTTGAAATTGTGAGACAAGTCTGCCTTGCGCTGGAAGCTGCGCACGCGGAAGGCGTAGTTCATCGCGATCTCAAGCCGCAAAACATCATGGTGGACCAGCAGAGCCGGGTCTATGTGATGGATTTCGGGATTGCGCGGTCGGTCGAACCGGGGGGAATGACGCAGACCGGCATGCTGGTGGGCACTCCGGAATATATGTCCCCCGAGCAGGTGCGGGGCGAGCACGTGGGTCCGCAATCCGACATTTTCGCGTTGGGCCTCATTTTCTACGAATTGCTTACCGACAAGATGCCGTTCGAGGCGGATACGGCACAAGCGTCCATGTTCAAACGGACCAAGCAGCCGGCCCGGCCAGCGATTCAGGTCGATCCGAATGTTCCTGCGTTTTTGAGCGAGGTGGCGCGGAAATGTCTGGAGATCGATCCCAAGCGGCGGTATCAATCGACGCGAGAGATTGCGGATGACTTGGAAACGTGGAGCCAGGGCAACAGCAAGGTTCCGTGGACGACGACGGTAACCGGGTTTTTGCCACCGTCGTTCTCATGGAAGAAACACGGAGTCGTAGCCGCGGTGGCTTTGATACTTGTTGTGCTGGGAGGAATTGGATTACGGCAGCGACTTCGTTCGCGGCCCCAAACCCAGGCGGTTGGCCCGGTCGTATCCCTGGCAATTCTGCCTTTCCGCAATTCGTCAGGCGACCCAAGCCTGGACTGGCTGGGAGATAGTTTGGCGCAGATGCTGAGCACGGATGTGGGACAGTCGGCGTCGCTGCGAGTAGTTTCTCCGGAACGGATCAGCCAGACGGTTCGCGACTTGCGAATCTTGCCGTCGGCGTTGTTTGATCCTTCCACGATCAAACGGTTGGCCGACTTCAGCAACGCTGACACTGTGGTCTGGGGGCAATATACAAAGTCCGGGGACCAGATCCGCATCGAGACTACAGTGCAGGATTTGAAACGCACACGCACTGCGAATCTCACCGAGTCAGGTAGTGAAAAAGATGTGCTGGCGGCCGTCGATCGACTGGCAGGCAAGATTCGCGACAACCTGGCGCTTTCCAGCAGCATTATTAAGGAGCTACAAGGGCAATCCTTCAAGCCATCGACCAATTCCCTTCCCGCGCTGCATGACTACGATCAAGGGGTTCAACTGGCGCGGCAGGGAAACTTCCTCGATGCCCAGAAACAGTTTGAATCGGCCATCAAGGAAGATGCGAATTTTGCTCTTGCCTACTCGGAGTTGGCTAACACTTATGCTCAGTTGGGTCAAGAAGACGACTCGGAACGGACTTCGCAAAAGGCAGTCGGGTTGAGCGACAAACTTCCTGCGGCCGAGAAATACCTGATTCTCGCGAAACATAACACCATTCTGAAAAACTATCCGCAGGCGATTGACGCCTACGAGAACCTGGGGAAGGCGTCCCCTGAGAATGCTGACTTGCACTTCGCCCTGGCTGACCTGTACGAAAAGTCGAGCGAGTTTGACAAGGCGAAAGATGAATACTCGAAGGTGCTGACGATCGATCCCAAGCGAGTCGATGGACTGCTGGCGATGGGCCGAGTCCAGATTAAGAGTGGCAACGACCAAAGCGGACTGGAATATTTGACCCGCGCTCAGGGTATGGCCGTCGAGTTTGGCAACGACGAGGAGAAGGCTCAGATCCTTCAGGCCATGGGGATCGCTTACTCCGATCTGACCAAGTGGGAGGACGCTCTACGCAGCTTCCGGGATTCGCTGGTGATAAAGCAGCGCCTGGGTTTGAAGAAAGGGGTTGCCGACAGCCTTGAATCCATCGCCCAGACAGAGGAGCCTCTCGGAAAACCGGACCAGGCCCTGAAGGACTACAGCGACGCCCTGGACTCGTACCGTGAGATGGGAGATAAAGCGGACGCAGCAAGGGTGCTAAACGATCTGGCTGACTTTTACAACAATCGCAGCCAGTACGATAAAGCGCTGGGGCTGTACAAAGAGTCGCTGCAAATCCAGGTTGACCTGGGCAATGTGACCGATCAAGGCCTCGTCCTCAATAGTATTGGCAACACATATTTGTCGATGGCGCATTACGAAGACGCACGCACCTACTTCGAGCAGGCACTTGCGATCCGCGAGAAACTTAAAGTGCCGGGCGACATTGCGGATACCGTCCACAACCTGGCGGAGACTGCGAACAAACTGGGACAATACGATCAGGCTCTGAAACAGTACTTGCGGGCTCTGGATCTGCGGCGAAGCGTGGGCGACAATCGCAGCGCAGCGATCGAGTCCGCCAGCATGAGTACGCTATTCGGCTACCAGGGACGTTATGGGGCGGCGCTCAGTTCCGCGGAAGATGCGCTCAAGACATTCCGCGAAACCAAGGAGAACGGCTTCTGGCTGGCGGAGATTCTCGGCGATTATGGCAACGCTCTGGCCCAGATGGGACGCGGCGAAGACGCGCAAAAGAGCCTGGATGAGGGGTTGACGGTCGCGCGCGGGCTTAAGAACCAGACCCAGGTGGGAGCGCTGTTGGGCTACGAAGGCGACAACTTCTTTTATCGTGCGGATTATAAATCGGCCGCGCCCTTATATGACCAGGCTTCCCAGGCGGCGTCGCAAACCACGGATGCGCGGCTTACATTGCTGGTGAAAATTAACCTCGCGAAATTGGCTGTCCAACAAGGACACGCCAGCGCTGCCGCGGCCCAGTTGCGCACCCTTTCCGGGCGAGCGGATAGCATTGGTTTGAAATACCTGTCCATTCAATGTTCTGTGCTGTTGGGAGAGGCGCTGACCAATCAGAAGCAATATGCAGTGGCCCAGCACGAACTGGAAGGCGCGGTTACGCGCAGCGAGAAACTGGGGCTACGCGCGCTTCTCGCACAAAGCCATTATGTGCTGGCGCAGGCGCTCGAACAGTCGGGCCATGCAGCTGAGGCTTCGCCTCATTACGCTCAAGCGCGGCAAATTGCAGAAAGTATTCACGAAGAGGCGAAAGCCGACGGCATTGTGAACCGCAGTGACCTGGCTCCCATCTTCACTCACAAAACGTAGGAGTGCACGGGATGACTAGACTCTTACCACAGTGAGATCGGGGAAAGCGGTGCTGTAGAGATGATCGTCGAGCGTGAGCAGCGAGTGGCCACCTTCCAGAGCGTGGGCTCCGATGAGAAAATCGGCCAGAATGCGGCGTGGGCCGGCGTCGTGCTGTTTTCTCCGACGGGCTGCGTATCCTTGGAAAGCTCGCCCTGCAGTTCGCCAAACGGGTTTATCAAAAACCCAGTCAATGCGGATGCCGGTTTCACTGAAGAACGAATCCAAGAATGATTCGCTACGGCCAGGTGCAGCCATCAACTCAGCGAAAACCGCGGCGGTTGTAACAAGAGTACCGCGGCCCAGCGCAGCGTCCAATGCGGATTGTGCTCCGGAGCTAAGACCCGGGTCCCGATCCCAGAGGGCAACAATCACATTGGTGTCAATGGCTGTAGTCATCGCCCACGCAGGTCTCGAACCCAACGAATAATTTCTTTGCTGCCGGAGGCAATCCCTGGGTTCCCAATTCCCTTAAACTTCGCGAACGGGCTCTTGGTCCTGATGGGGCGCACTCGTATCCCTTTTTCATCGGTTTCAAATAACAACCTATCGCCCGGACGAACGCCCAGAACGCGACGAACCTCGCGCGGTACCGTAATCTGTCCCTTGCTGGTGATTTTCGCCTGCTTCTCCAATGTATTGCCTCCAGATTCCTTACTTTAGCATAAAAATCCTTACTTCGACACTCGTGAACCATTTTGGCTATGGGAGAGGCGGCGCTGTTGCGACGGGGGCGATGCCTTTGGCTTCAAGGATGGCCCAGTGCCATTCTTGATCGGCGGCGAGGGGCGCACCGAGCTTTTCGTGAAAGACGTTGCTACCCAGAGATGGGACGGGGCCTTTCAAGTGAAACAGTAGCGTCAGTTCAGACGGCTTCTTCCCGGAAGCCTCAGGATCCTCGGCTACGGCTGGCATCAGCCGGGCGCTGCCAAGATAAACTCCTTCGTCCACGGGGTGGCGTACCAGGGTGAGGCCGACCGTCACTTCGGTCAATTTCCAGGCGCTGCCGTTGTACATTGAGACTTCGAGGCTGTCACCTTCGACGGTGGCCGGGCCTTCGAGTTTTGCCAACTCGATTGCGGGCAAGTCTTCCGCCACGAAGGGTGGAGCAAGTGCGGCCGTGTCGGCATTGAAGGACATGCTGCAAGTTCCGTCGGGCGACGAGAGGGCGAACTCTCGACTGCGCGAAGTGGTTGAGGCTTGTGGCTTGATGCTCATGCGATGGCTCTCGACCTCATCCATCACCTTGGACAGATTGTCATTGTCGATGGTCAACGGGGCCGCAACCGGCGCCTTGCTGCGGCGCACGAAACGGGCCAGATCGCCGAGAGAAACACCGTCATCGGATTGGGCAAACATGGAAAGCGGGCATGACAGTGCGATTAGGACCAACGCCATGCGCCAATGAAGGGTACGATTCACGGAGATTTACGGAGCTTCCCCTAAAATTGTAGGTCAGAACGGGGGGAAGAACGGCGCAGGACGGGCTTACCTAGGTCGTACGACTTTAGTGAGTAAGAGTCTCGAAGGCGCGTTTGAACCACGCTTGGCGCACTACTCTGCGAGTTCGGACGTTTTTTAGCTATTTCAGAAGCTGGGGTGCAGTGCCAACCTCCAGGACCACATAAGGAATGAAGTCGCGGTGAGATCGATCGCCGGTTCGGTGGTGCTGAAAGACTGTACGTTGTCTTTGTACACCGCTTTTTGTGATGCATTAAATGCGCCATCGTTTCCATTGAATTTCTTGAATGTGTCTCCTCCTTTTGCAGGACACAAAATCATGCCATCGACCACGCCTGACGAAGCATAACTCGCTGGACCCTCGGCGGCCGCGCCCCACAGTACCGGCGTACCTCCCGAAGTCCCATCCAGCGCTCCTGCCAGATTTGCCACTTGGTGCTGGATGCAATTGGGAAAGGTGCTGCCGTCGCCGACGATAAACGACGAGCCCCAGGCGTTCGTGCCGAGGATATTGGCCAGCCATCTCTGCGAGTAGGTGTTGTAGATCTGGGACTGAGTGAGGTAATAGGCCTCGCTGGCCATTACCGAAAGACCGGCGCCGTGCGAAGTCGTATCGCCAAAATTCCACTGGTACCCGAAGCCCCATGAATCGGCGCCAGCTTGAGTGATTGCATCGCCGACTTGCAGGAGCAGTTGCTTGCGAATGCCGGCTTGAGAAACCGCCAAGCCGCTCGGGTTTCCCGCCATTTCGAGCGCACGATAAAGTTCGAAATGCGCCAGGCCGCTTACGTCGTACAGGTTTAGCGTGTCGGTGTTTCCCGTGTCGTAGATATTCTTGATGTAGTTGCTGGCAAACTGTGCTGCCTGCTGCAGGTAGTACATGGGATTGGCGTGTGGCAGTCCGGGAGGCAGGTTTTTGTGGTCTGCATCAGATTGCAGCGCGAAGTATAGTTCGGTTGCGCCAAGTTCCATGTCATCTTCCCAAACGTTCTCGGGATAGCCGTCGAAGGGAGCAATGGTCAGCAGACAGTTGTCGCAGCTTCCAGAACCCACTGTGGGCGCGGGATCCAGATAGGAAGTGTTTGCCAGAGCAAAAATGTCCTCGGCGACCTTGAGGCAACGATTGGCCAGAGACCGATCACTTGTGCGGTTGAGCTGGTAGCACAGAGCGAAATCCGCCGCCAAGCGGCCCGCGAGGTTCGGGCTGATTGGCGAAGCTGCGGGCGCTGCGAGGTACACCGGACGATAGCAGATAAAGAAAGTGGTGTATGGGTCGCAAGGCTCGGGATCTCCGGGTTGCTGGTAATTGTCCGCCGCCTGGGGAAGTGTCCAGATGTCGTACTCGGTGATCAGGCAGTAGGGCGTGTTGTACGTTCCTCCGCAGTTACCGGTGGACGAACTGGGATCGCCCTCGCCGTAGTAGTCCCAATCTTGAGTGTTGTCGACTTGGTAGTACAAGGTCTGGGTTTTGTCGTTCCACATCTTCATTAACCACTCGACCCCAAACCTGGCTTCGTCTGTGAAGTTGGATGACAACGGCGCGCCCTGTCCACTGTTGCCGGCATAAGAGACCGAGCCTGGCGGTCCGGGAGGGTTAATTGGCGCGTACGCACCCATCTGGTTGGGAAAGTCGCGAACCCCGATCTCCATCAGCGCTGTTGTATAGCTGCTGGTTTCGACGTATTTCTCGTAGTCGCCAGCGTCCCACCATCCGCCGGATGCGTCGATATTCGGCAGCTTTGCAGAAACTAGAGGTGGAGTTGGGGGGACGTTATCGATAAAGTCGTTGCTGTCGAGTGGGGGCGTGTCATAAACGTGCGCGTTCTTGTCTTTCAGGTGTCCGGGCGCTGTGCGCAACGCGTTAGGAATAAAGTCGGCTCCGTCGCGTTCTGTTTCATAGAAAAACAAAGTGTTCAGGAGCAGTCCCGAATACAGGGTATCTCGAGCGTCTACCGCAAAAAGCGGCGAAGTTGCGTCCTCGGGGCCGGACACTGAAATCATATAAAGGTCACTTCCAGGAACGTTGAAGTCGATGGCATACACGTTGTAAGTCACCGTCTTGCTATGGCTCCAGGTGCCAAGCAAAGCGCCGACATGACCGGAATAGGCCGTACCCCCCTCCGAGTTGACAACTTTGAAGGTCGCGCCATTCTCTGTCGCTTTCGACATTAGGTAGGCACGAAACGGCGCCTCGCCAGCCTCGTAGCCAACTTGATTGACGCGCACGTAGGCGGACTCCGCCCGCGCGAAAAGGGCAAAGGTAAGGAGCATGAGCAAGATGCCAGCAACTCGAAAGCGGATGGTAGAGTGGGAGTCGCAGCGCAGCATGGCTTCCTCCGGCTGGGGAGAGATGGCCTGTATTAAATGCATTTAATACAGGCATAAATATTGCGCCCTTTTGTTTTTGGCTGTCAAGGGAAGAATGGCCGACGGCCGATCGACAGACCGCCCAGGCGGTCATAACAATCAGATGTTGACCCGCCGTGGCAGACGGCAGTAAGATTCGCACTCGGAAAAGTGCCGGTCTTGCGCCTCCCCCCAAATGCGCAGGCAGTCGACGGCAACAGGTTCACTTAAACGCCGCCTATGCGGAATCCACAATCTACGTTCGCGGTTGATGTGGCCGAATTTGCCGCAACCCTGCTGGCACAGCAGGAGGCCGCTCCACGTGCACAGGCAATTGCAAACAAGGTCTCCGATTTACTGCCGGACACAGCCGTCGTGGTCTATGTGATTGCGGACCAGGAAATTCCGAACTGGACAGCCAAGGCCACCGCCGGTGAGATTACGGTTCCTGAGACGGTGGAGTTTGACGCTGGCACTCTGGGCGCTGTAGCTGAGAAACGCGAACTTCTGGTGTTTGAGGGAAGTGATCTGCCTCGAGAGGATTACGCCCATCTCGACATTCGCCGGCAATTCGTCGCCCTCGCCTGTGTTCCCCTGCTGGTGAATGAAACTCTGGTGGGCGCCATCGAGCTGTTTCACTGCGAACAGTCCTTCCCGAAGGCCATGCTGGCGGCGCTGAACGAGATCGCCGAACTAGCCGCGCCGGCGCTCGCGGCCGCGCTCTTCTATGAGAGCGAGCGCAATACCAATCTGCACTCCATCAGCCGCGTCACCCAGATGTATGACCTGGAAAAGGTCTTCAACTCGACGCTGGAGATGCACGAACTGCTGGGCACCATCGCCGGAAAGTTCCAGGAAGTTATGAATGTGCAGGGCGTCAATTTGTGGATGGTTGATCAGGACGCCCTCGAATTAGTGGCCTGTGCCGGAATCGACCCCACGGTCGAAGTCGGCATGCTACAGAAGGCTGGCGAAGGCATTGCCGGAGATCTCTCCGACAGCGGCGAACCGGTGTTGATTGATGATCCCGAGGACGAGCGCCTGCGAAAACGAAACGAGGGGATCGAAGATGGGGCTGTGTTTTCCATAGTAGCGGCGGCGCTCATGGAAAAGGAAGCGCTCGTCGGCGTGGTGGAAGCGGTAAACCGGCTGGATGGGATTCCCTTCGATGAAGATGACGAGTTCCTGCTAGCCAACATTTGCGAAACTGCCAGCAATGCTCTGCACAATGCCAGCTTGCTGCAAGCGGAACGCAAGGTGGAGATTCTGGAGGCTCTGGTCAAGGTCAGCAGTGAGATTACTTCGACCCTGGATCTAGACCGGGTTCTGGACGCCGTGGTGAACGGGCCCGCCAGCGTGATTCCGTATGACCGGGCCGCCATCGCACTGGAGCAGCGAGGCCGGTTGCAACTGAAAGCGATATCGGGAGTGGCGAAGATCAATCCCGAGGAGCCCAATACATCGCGTCTACAGCAGTTGCTGGAATGGGCTTCGTCTTCCAAGCAATCCATATTTGTGGTGCAGCACGGAGAAGAGGTCGAGGACGAACGTCCCGAGACACGCGCTAAGTTCGAGAAATATTTCGCCGACAGCGGGATGCGCGCCTTTCATGCTTTACCGTTGACGGACGATGACGGCACGGTGGGTATCCTTTCGTTTGAGAGCGCGGATCCGGATTTCCTAAGTACTGCCCACCTGGAAATGATCAAGGTGCTGGCCGGGCAGGCGACGGTGGCGTTGCGCAATGCGTCGCTTTATCGCGAAGTGCCTTTTATTGATCTGCTCGAACCCATCCTGGCAAGAAAGCGCAAGTTTCTGGCCATGGAGAAAGGGCGGCGAGCAGTGGTGGTGGTTGGAGCAGCCCTCGCCCTGCTCTTTCTTGCAGTCTTCCCGTTGCCGCTGCGTGTAGACGGGCCGGCGGTGGTGGGGCCGGCACACAGCGCACAGGTGCAACCGGAAGTCGCAGGCGTGGTGCAGACGGTGAATGTGCGAGAAGGCGATACCGTCAAACAAGGTACCGTGCTGGCTCGTCTCGCCGACTGGCAATATCGCGCCGAACTGGCTGCGGCGCAAGCCAAGTACGAAACTGCCGTATCGCAAATGAACCGCGCACTGGCAGCCAACGACGGGACCGAGGCTGGAATCGAGCGAGTACAGACCGACTATTGGACCGCCGAAGTTGCCCGCGCCCGCCAACGCCTGGAAAAGACAATATTGCGTTCACCCATTGATGGCCAGGTTGCCACTCCTCACGTCGAGGACTCAGTGGGAAAGGACTTGAAACCCGGCGATACTTTTGCGGAAGTCGTAGACACCACGCGGGCCACTGTGGATGTAGCCATTGATGAGCACGATGTTTCCCTTCTCCGGGCGGGCGAAGAGGCTTCCGTGAAGCTCGACGGATTTCCCACGCGCACGTTTCGTGGTGAGCTGACGGTGGTAAGTCCCAAGGGAGAGTTACAAGGCGACGACCGCGTCTTCTTTGCGCGAGTCAGTGTACCCAATAACGATGGCCTGATCCGCACTGGAATGCAAGGCCGCAGTAAGATCTTCACCGCATGGAGGCCGGCTGGAGAAGTCTTCTTCCGGCGGTTGGGCATGTGGCTGTGGTCGAAGATTTGGTCGTGGTTTGGCTGGTGAACCGAGGTGAAGCGATGAAACGATACATCGTGATCGGACTGACAATTCTCGTACTAGGTTTCAGTGGATGCACCGGCTCAAAAGAAGTGGTCGCGGCCGCGGCCCCGGCGCAGCCTGCGGAGCAGCCAGTCAGCGTCCAAAAGGAGAGCGTTTTCATCGCATCCGGCCCGGTGGTGGTCGAAAACCAGGTAGATGTCAGTGCATTGCGAGAGGGGCCGGTGGTAAGCATCCTTGCCCAGCCCGGCACTCAAGTACGGCAGGGACAGCTTCTGGCAAAACTCGATGATCGCCAGATTTCCGCCGATGTGGAGGGTGCGGCCGCCCGCGTGCGGTCGATCGCGGCCAACCTGAAGAATTGGCAAGCCGAGACCAAGGTCTTGCAATCCGACCGGGCGCGGGCTGAGAAGTTGTATGACGCGCAGGTGATTCCGAAAGAAGAGTTGGAACATGTGCAATACAAAGAAGAAGCGGATGAATACGAAGTGCAGCGCGAAGCCGAAAGCCTGAACAATGCCAAGGCCACCCAGAAGTCACTCGAACTGGAGCTTGACAAGACGAACATCGTCGCTCCGTTCGACGGAATCGTGGCGCGCCGTTATGTTCGAGTTGGCCAAAAGGTTTCTCCCGGCGACCGGCTCTTCTGGGTCACCGCGATGGGACCCTTGCAGGTGAAATTCACCTTGCCGGAGCGATTGCTTGGAGACATCAAGCGGGGACAAATTGTTTCCGTAGCCTCTGCAGATATCTCACCCGCGACACCTCATGACGCCAAAGTAATCGATGTCAGCCCGGTAGTCGATCCATCGAGCGGTACCATTGAAGTTTTGGCCCAGATTGAAGGAACTGCCTCTGACTTGCGACCCGGGATGCTGGCCAGCATCCGCATCAACCTGCCGCAATGAACATTGTTCAAGCATTGGACGCCGCGCTTCCTGATCTCCCCGAGCGGGTGGTCCGGCGGGACAAACCCAAACTTGACTCTCGCGTCATCACCGCGGAACACATCGAACACGACCGGCCGATTGTGATTGCCAAAGTGCCGGGAAGCGAAGTGGTTCTGCGCTTTTCTCCCGAACAATGGAAGTTGATTCAACTGTTCGATGGAAATCGGACGTATGAGGAGATTTCGGAGCTTTCGGTCGAAGCCACCGGCGTGCTGTTCGACGAAGAAGGGGTCCGCGAAATGGCCAGCTTCCTCGCCGACAACACCGACTTTATCTATAAAAGTCCGCTGGAAAAGAACATCCTTCTGAAGCAGGAACTCCGCGGCCAGCGGCGGAAGACACGCAAACGCTTTCAGATTCCCGACTTCACCGATATTACGGTCAAGGAATGGCCGAATGCGGACCTTTATATCTCCCGCATCTATCCCAAGCTGAAGTTCATATTCACTCCGTGGTTCGTCCTGCTCACATTGTTCTCGTTTGTGGTCATGCTTTGGATGTGGGCCGATAAATTCGGTGAAATCTGGAATGATAGTTTCCAGTTCTACAACTTCACTTCGAAGTCAGGAACCGACCTGTTGGAATTCTGGGTCTTGTTCGCATTGATGGCGTTCGCCCACGAGACCGCGCATGGGTTGACCTGCAAGCACTTCGGCGGCGACGTGGAGAAGATGGGATTCACACTGATGTATTTCGCGCCCAGCTTCTTTTGCGATGCTTCGCAAGTCTGGATCTACGGCGGCAAGTGGGAGCGGATTGCGACCGCGATCGCGGGCATCTGGGTGGATTTGATTATCTGCGTGATTGCTACCGTGATCTGGTGGGGCACGGCCACTGGGATGGTCGTCCACGACATTGCCTACAAGGTCATGATGGTGACTGGCATCGGCGTTTCCCTGCTGAATCTCAACCCACTGATCAAGTTGGATGGATACCTGATCTTTTGCGAGCTGATTCACGAGCCGGATCTGAAGGAAAAAACTACCGCCTACCTATCCGGGTTCGTCCGCAAAAATATTTTCCATTTGCCGATTGAAGTGGAATACGTTCCGCGGCGGCGACGTCCGTTCTACATCATCTATGCAATTCTTTCTGGCATGTACGGATATCTGCTGCTGTCATTTCTGATGGTGCTCTCGTTTCATATTTTGCAGGCTTATACGCCGGAATGGGCTTTCGTGCCTGCAATTGCCATTGGGTACTGGGTTTTCAAATCTAGGATCAAGATGTTGGTGAAATTCATGAAAATCGTTTATCTGGACAAGAAAGAACGCGTCAAGGCATGGCTGACGCCGCGACGCATCGCTGTACTCGCAGGCGTCACGATTCTAGTCTTGTTGCTCCCCGTCTGGCCCGATTTTGTGGCTGGACGCTTTGTGCTGGAGCCGGTTCACAAAGCATGGGTCCATGCCGAGATTGCCGGACGTGTGACGCGAGTGCTCGCCCGCGAAGGGCAAGCTGTGGCTGCCGGCCAGCCTCTAGTTGAACTCAGCAATTTGCAACTGGCATCAGCCGCAGCAGGCGCGAATGCTGACTTGCGCGTGGCCTCGGACCAGGCCAACCTTGCGCTGTTGCACTATGACGATTTCGGTCCGGCGGAGTTCAAACGCCAGGAAATGGCGGAGCGGAACCGGACACTGGCCGATCAAGTAGCTCTGCTCCGTGTTACCAGTCCAATCTCGGGGGTGGTGGTCACCCCACGCCTGGATGATTTGCTTGGAGCCTATCTCAAATCTGGCGCGGGCATTGCGGAGGTAGCTGATTCTTCCATCTTGACCGCTCGCATCTACATCCCTGAATTCGAAATGCGCGACGTTCGCCTGGGTTCCAAGGTAAGACTACAGACGGAGTCGTACGCCATGCCGCTCACAGCAAATCTGTCAGTAGTGGCGCCTGCCTCTACCCTGGTGGAGCCGGGACTTATACCCAAGGACCAACTGAAGGGCATTACGCCGCCCCGTTTTTACGTGGGATCGGCTCTGTTGACGAACCCCGGAGAACTAAGGGAAGGAATGACTGGTATGGCCAAGATCTTTGTGACTCACCGCAGCATCGCGGGATTCGCCTGGAACTTCGTCGAGGACCTGGTCGACCGCAGGATCTGGTAGCTTAGGCAACAAAAGCAAAAGGACCGCATCCCCATGCGGTCCCCTTGCTGTTTCGTACCCCCACATTCAACTAGATCTTCACGCGGGTCGCAGCTACGCGGGTCGCGGCTACACGAGTCGCGGCTACACGAGTCGCGGCTACACGGGTCGCAGCTACACGGGTCGCAGCTACACGGGTCGCAGCTACGCGGGTCGCGGCTACGCGGGTCGCGGCTACGCGGGTCGCAGCTACACGAGTTGCGGCTACGCGGGTCGCAGAGACCTTCATTGCCGATACGCGAGCGTGAGCTACTTTGGTTATGCCAGGATTCTGGCTAACTTGCGGCATTGTGGAAACGGCCTTCTTGGTTGTGCTCTTGCTGATCAAGGATTTCTTTTGGATCGCCATTTTGTCTCTCCAAGTCTTAGATTTGATTTCTCGCCAACCCTACCGCACGTTGTTGTAAGTAGCACGGGGGATGCCAAAATGGCCGGGCTTGATCGAGGCTCGTATGCTCATGCAAAATCAATGAGTTAGATAATTTCCACAGCTGCAGGCCCCGCAGTAAATGTTCGATTGGTTAATAATTAACCTTAGATTGGTTGATTATTAACCGAAGCATCTATAGATTCCGTTTACGACAGAGGTATTTCATGCGCTGCGGGTCAATACGAAGTAAAGCGGCAGCGGCGGACTTCTTTCCCCCGGCGCGGTTGAGCGCAGCCGTCAGGTAAGCCAGTTCGAGGCGTCCCATTTCGGTGTCGAAATCGACTCCCTCTTCAGGAATCAGGATCGCCTCCTGGCTGGCATTGCTGGCCATGAGCAACTGCTGAGGGAGATGACTGAGGCCGATCAGAGAACTGTCGTTCATCAGCACCAGCCGCTGAATCACATTCTCCAATTCACGAACATTCCCGGGCCAGTGGTAGTCTTCCATGACCCCAAGAACTTCGGGATCCACTTGTTTCACGGGTTTTGCGTTAGCCTTGCAATAGATGCGGAGGAAGTGGCCGACCAGTAAAGGGATGTCACCCTGCCGTTCACGCAAAGCGGGCAAGGCGATCGGTACAACGTTGATGCGGTAATACAGGTCTTCGCGGAAACGGCCGGCGCGGACCAACTCCTCCAGATCTTCGTTGGTTGCGGCGATCAGGCGGAAGTCGATTTTCTTAGCGGTCTTGCCTCCGATGCGAGTCACCGCGCGATCCTCCAAAACGCGCAGCAACTTGGACTGCAAGGCCAGCCCCAGAGTGGCAATCTCATCTAGAAATAGAGTGCCGGTGTGCGCCAGTTCGATGTGCCCCTGGCGAGCTTCCTTGGCATCCGTGAAAGCACCCTTTTCGTGGCCAAACAGCTCAGTCTCAATGAGATTCTCAGGCAGCGCAGCGCAGTTAATGCTGATGAAAGGTTTCTCGACGCGAGGTCCGATGGTGACGATGGCACGTGCCACCAGTTCCTTGCCGGTGCCGCTCTCACCGCGAATCAAGACCGTGCTGTTGCTGTCGGCGACTCGGGTAATGGCGTCATAAACCCGGCGCATGGCCTCACTGGAGCCAATCAACTCGCCAAAAGATTCTCTCTCAGCTTCCTGCTCCTGGCGGTTACGATAATCGATTTCCGCGGCTCGCTTCTCCAATTCGCGCCCCAGGACGATGTTGATCTCCTCAAAGTTAATGGGGGCCACAAAATATTGATCGACGGTGGCGTCGATGGCCTTGTGCCGCAGCTTACGGCTGTCTGAGCGGGTGAGCGCCACCAGCACCAGATCGGGACCCAACGAACGCAATTCCGCCAACGCAGTGATTCCCTGTTCACTGTTGGACCCGACGGTATCAATATCCAGCAGTATGGCATCGGGCAACTGCTTCTTTATCCAGGCCAGCAGTTCATCCCAGGTACGAAGCATGTGCAGGTCATAGTCGGGCGCGAGATAGGTCTCCGCCTCAGGCCCGACCAGTTCGTCACCAGTGACGATGATCATGCTGTACCGGGAAGCAAGATTGCGGGCGGTCTGGTTGCGCATGGCGACTCCTAGAGCGAAGTGATTATGACAAATTTTCGGCTGCTTAGGGTGAATTTTTAACCCGAGGTGGGTTGGTTAGACCTCCCGAAAGCGGTTCGCCGCGCTCAAGGCTCGGCTCTCCCGTGGATTTCCGGCAAGAAAGCGGATAAATGCTTGAAAAACCCACCCGATTCCCGTAACTTTAGACGCGCTCGAAACGTCCCGCTTCACCGCTTCCGCTGTGATCGGGGTGGTTGTCGGGTGAAGAAAGAAGGAGAACCGTTTTGGACATCAATGTCCGTAAGCGTTCCGAAGTACAGTTGATCCAGCTTCGCGGACCGTTAAGGATGGGGCCCGCGGTGGATGGATTGCGCCAGGCCATGGAAGAGGTGATAGGCCATGGCGACTATCGCATTGCCATCAATCTGGCCGAAGTAGCGATGATTGATTCCAGCGGCATCGGTCTGCTGGTGCGGTTTCTAGCCTCTACCAAAAAACAGGGTGGGAACATCAAACTGGTCCAGCCTTCGAAGTTTGCCATACAAACGCTGAAACTGGTGGGAGTTCTCAATCTGTTCGAAATCTTCGAGGATGACGACGCAGCGGTGGCATCCTTTTCTTAAGTTGTTATTTTGGGATGTTTCAATTCCACACGGAGATGAGCCCTCATGGCCGATGAACCTGGCACCGGCGGGAGTAGTGGCTTCAGCGAGCTACTCAATCTGAGCTTGCCTGCGAATTCGGAATCGATTGCGACCATCACCGATGCCATCTCCGGGGTTCTTGAGCGGCTGGAGATTCCCGAACAAAAGAGGTTTGAGATCGACCTGGCGGTGCAGGAAGCCCTGGCCAATGCCGTGGTACACGGCTGCGATGGAGACCCCTCGAAAACCATTACTTGCAAGTTGAACGGCGATTCCCGCGGCCATGTGGTGATTTCAGTTACCGATCCCGGTCCCGGCTTCCGGCCTGAAGTGATACCTGATCCCAAACGCGCCGAGGGTCTGTACGGCGACCACGGCCGCGGAGTTTACCTGATCCGTCAACTCATGGATGAAGTTCAGTTTGAGCGTGGCGGCGCCGAAATCAAGATGTGGAAATATTGAAGAACGATATTTGAGAAGAACAGGGCATGCTGGAAAAATCTGCGCGCAACGGGCCAGCATGCCCTTCAGGAGCAAATCTACAACAAGCCAGAGGAACGGAAACGCGCCACCGGATCCACCGCCAGTATTGCGTCGCGTCTAAATATCCAGCGAGCCACCGCAAACCCCAATGCCGCATAGCACAGATGAACGATTCTCAAATGTCACCCCCGAAGATGCCATCGCGCCTTGGGGATAGGCTGGATACGAGTTCAAGGTAGCAAGCCCACACCGGTGGTACAAGCCCCGAACGGGCCATGGTCGTAGCACAAAAGTTTAGGGGGAAACACTTTGGTACTGCGGAAGTAACCAGGCGGGGTTGGCTGCGGCCTACTTCTTCCCACCCTTTTCTAGCAGGGTGTGGGCGGCTTTCAATTCTTTGCGCTGGGCAGCGTCGACTTTGGGGTAGGCCAGCTTGAGATCTTCCAGCGTATCCACGATTACGGCAGCCACCACCGCGCGGGTGAACCATTTATTGTCTGCGGGCACCACATACCACGGGGCATGGCCGGTGGCGGTGTGGCGGATTGTCTCTTCGAAGGCGTTAATGTAGTCCTGCCAGTAGCCGCGCTCGCGAATATCGGCGGCGGAGAATTTCCAGTTCTTGGCAGGGTTGTCCAGGCGTTCCTCGAAGCGCCGTTTTTGCTCCTTCTTCGAAAGGTTCAAGAAGAACTTGCGCACCACGGTTCCGTTTCGCGCCAAGTAGCGTTCGAGGGAGTTGATGTCCTCAAAGCGATGCTTCCAGAAATCCGAGGTAACGAGCGACGGCAGCAGTCTTTCGCTCTTCAGTACCTCGGGATGCACTCGTACGATCAGCGTCTCTTCGTAGTACGACCGGTTGAAGATTCCGATATGGCCGCGCGCCGGCAGATGCTGCGTTGTACGCCACAGAAAATCGTGGTCGAGTTCCTCAGAACTGGGGGTCTTGAAGGAATAGACCTGGCAGCCCTGGGGATTCACCCCGGTCATGACGTGCTTGATAGCTCCGTCTTTGCCAGCGGCGTCCATGCCTTGAAAGATCAACAGCAGTGCGGATCGATCCTGAGCGTAGAGCTTGTCCTGAAGCTCGGTCATGGAGACGATGCCGCGCTCAAGAACCTCTGCAGCTTCTTCTTTGGAACCTAGCGGTCCGGTGTCGCTGGGGTCGAAATCCTTTAGGCGAAACTTCTTGCCATTGTCCACGCGATAGGGTTTCGCCAGCTTATTGGCCCAGCTCATACGCATTCCCCGGACATCGTGGGCTGGAATCCCGCCGGGTGTAGAACCAGCGCCGTCACTGTTGTCATTTCATTTCAATAATAACCGAGTCAACCGTGAGTGTGGGCTGGCGTCACACGATTGGACATGTCCCTATTCCCTGTCTTCCCCACTGTACCGCTCCCGGACCGCGCGCGATTCCGGCCTTCGGAAAAACGGCTTCCGCCAGTTCCTGATGCGTCCTTTTGCCATCTGTCCCTGCGACCCACTGTGAGCCAGACTGATGTTTCACGGTGGCGATATCGGACGTTCAGGTAGATCACTGCAAGTCTTCTGCGTATTTATGAGCTCACACATCAAGGCGAGAATCCGCGTCTCGTGCTGGGAAGCGATCGCGGTGTTCCTTGCGCTTACGATACTGGCGGGATGTCAAGGACTGAGCGCTGGGGGCAAATCGCAAACTCCTGCGCCGCAGCAGAACGATTCTCCCGGGAGCCTGGGGGTTAGTCCCCTCACCCTGGATTCCGGCAGTGTGCCCATGGGCAGCAACAAGACTCTGACCGTCACCGCGACGAATAATGGCACCGCTGACATCACGGTCTCGAGTGTTACGTTTTCAGCGCCGCAGTTCACTCTCAGTAAGCCAACGATTCCGGTAAGCATCGCCGCCGGTCAGAGTGCGACCTTGAGCGTGGTTTTTGCTCCTACCGGCGCGGGAAGCGTTGCCGGGTCGATGACCATCACCAGTAACGCGTCGAACAGTTCAATGGTGGTAGCCTTGCAGGGCGCCGGCGTGGGATCCGGCCAGCTCAGCGAAAGTCCAGCCACCCTCAACTTCGGCAGCCTGACACTTGGCAACAATCAGACTCTCGCCGAGACGCTAACCAACGTGGGCAATTCCAGCGTCACCATTTCTCAGGCCACCGTAACCGAAGCAGGATTCACCCTGAGCGGCTGGTCGCTGCCCTTGACGTTGGCGGTCGGGCAGAGCACGAATTTCAATGTGGTGTTTGCGCCTCAGGCCAGCGGGACGGTCAATGGCAGCGTCACGGTTGTGAGTGATGCCATCAATTCCCCGCTGAGCCTAGCGATCTCGGGCACCGGCCTGGCGCCAGGCTCGCTCGCGGCGAATCCCCCAAGCATCAGTTTTTCGAATGTGCAAGTGGGCAACAACCAGAGTGTTTCGGAGACTCTGACGAATTCCAGTGGTTCCAGCGTGACCATCACGCAAGCCACGCCCACTGGTTCAGGCTTCAGCGTAAGCGGTCTCAATCTGCCAGTAACTCTAGCGGCCGGTCAAGGCGCGACCTTCAACGTGGTATTCACACCGCAGTCGGCGGGAAATGTCAATGGCAACCTCACGGTCCTGAGCAACGCCTCCAATCCGACCCTCGTAGTCCCTCTATCGGGTTCAGCGGTCGAGCCTGGGACGTTGACGCCGAACCCGTCGAGCATCAGCTTTGGCAGCGTGCAGGTGGGGAATAACAAATCGTTAACGGAGACCGTCACCAACACCGGCGGCTCGGATGTAACCATTTCTCGAGCCAAGGCCACCGGGACCGGTTTCAGTATCAATGGAATCAGCCCGCCGCTTACGCTCACGGTGGGACAGAGCGTCACCTTTAATGTCGTGTTCACTCCGCTATCGGTGGGCAGTGACAGCGGGAATGTAGCCATTACCTCGGACGCATCGAATCCCACGCTGAATATTTCCTTGTCCGGCACCGGCACACCGTCGGGACAGTTGGCGGTGAATCCCACCAGCTTAAGCTTCGGCAACGTAGTAGTGGGAAATAGCGCCCAGCAGACGGCGCAACTAGTGGCTTCAGGCACAACCGTTATCGTCTCTTCGGTCAATATCAGCAATGCCGACTTTACGGTGAGCGGGCTGTCATTCCCGGTGACCATCCCGGCTGGTCAGGGCGTGCAATTTACGGTGACGTTCAAGCCGCAATCCACGGGCGCAACCTCGGGCACGGTCTCATTCACCAGCAATGCCTCCAACTCGCCGGCAGTGCTTAGCGTAAGCGGTACCGGCACGCAGCCGGTGCAGCATAGCGTCGCGCTTTCCTGGACGGCCAGCAGTTCTCCCAACATCGACGGCTATAACATCTACCGGAGCGGCACTTCAGGAGGGCCGTATTCCAAGCTGAATTCTTCTCTGAATCTTGGAACCACCTACACGGACAACACGGTCGTCGATGGTTCGACGTACTACTACGTGACCACTGCCGTCAATTCCGGTTCCCAAGAGAGCACCTATTCCAACCAGGCCCAAGCCGTAATTCCGTAGAGACCAATATCCATCACGCCGGATACCACCACTAGCTCGCGGCCCGATCTCCTAACGTGGAAACGGTGCTGCGGAAAACAGGAAAACCCACGCACCTGCTACGGCCACCTGGCCTCCCAATCGAGGTCCAAACTCCGAAAAGGGATTGGGGCTGGCGAACGAATGCAAGGATGTACTTCAGAGACCTTCCCACTCATTCCCTGACCTAGCAAACTGGACGCGATGCCCCTCCCCCAATTTGTCTATCGCTCCGTCTTTTTTCATACCCTGCTGGTGGCAACCCTGCTCGGCATCGGAGTACCGGGCGCATACGCGAACCGTTCGGAGTTGGTCTGCAATCCGCGGAGCCTGGCGTTTGGCAAGGTTGTGACCGGCCAGTCCCTGACTTTGCCGGTCACCCTGTCGAATACTGGATCTTCTTCGGTCACGTTGTACGATGCCAGCCTGAGTGGTTCTGCATTCACGCTCAACAATTTTGCCGGACCGCTTGTCCTCGCCCCAGGTCAGACGGTTGAGTTCAGCGTGAGCTTTTCGCCCAACGTGGTAGGAAACGCCAGCAGCACGGTAAGCGTCAGCAGCAGCGTTGGCACCCTCCACTTTTATATGGACGGGAAAGGTGTGGCCAGCTGGGCATTGATGGCCAGTCCAGCGAGCCTGGCGTTTGGCAGTGTCGCGGTGGGTGGCACGTCTACCCTGCCGCTGACCATCAGCAACCTGGGCTCCACTAGCCAAGCTGTGTCCATCGAGAAGGTAGGGAGCAGCGGGTATTCGATTTCTGGAATTACAGTACCTTTGATTTTGGCGGCGGGACAGAGTTTTACTTTCAATGTGACATTCGCTCCATCATCGGTGGGGGCTGCCAACGGCAGCATCCTCGCAACCAGCCCTTTGAGCCCGACTCTCACCATTCCCTTGTCCGGCTCAGGCACACCGTCGGTGGGTCTGTTGACGGTCACACCGGCGTCGATCAATTTCGGCAACATAGCGATTGGACAAAGCGCCGCTCAGAATGGTCAATTGACCGCCGCCAATTCCAGCGTGACCGTGTCCAGTGCAAGCATGAGCAATCCGGCGTTTCAGTTGATTGGCTTGTCATTGCCGATAACGCTCGCGGCGGGCCAGTCCGTCAGTTATACGGTTGGCTTCACCCCGCAGAGCAGCGGAGCGGAATCGGGAACTTTGTCGTTTATCAGTGACGCGAGCAACTCACCCGCGGTGGAGTCGCTGGCGGGTACGGGAATTATCGCGCATTATTCAGTGAATCTTTCGTGGGATCCAGGGTCGCCAATAGTTATGGGATACAACGTGTATCGCGGTAGCCAGTCGGGTGGACCCTACTCCAAAATCAATTCAGCGTTAGACCCGAGCAACACCTACACCGATACCACGGTCGTGCCGGGACAAACTTATTACTATGCCACCACTGCCGTGAACACCGCCGGTCAGGAGAGCACCTACTCGAATCTGGTGCAAGCGGTGATTCCGTAATCCATCAGGGATACACAATCCTGATCCTGACCCGGTTCGAAGGCCGGCTCTCGATTCCGCTACTGTTCACCGCCGTAGTTTCGTAATAATAAATCTCGCCGCTGTCGACTGAATCGTCGACATAGCTGGTGTCCAGGACAAGACCGCTGTTGAGCTTGATGTACATGCTCCCGCGGCGGGTTCGACGGTACACGTTGTAACCAATCACATCCCCTCCGGCCGCACTGCTTGGGATACTCGGATCCCACGACAACGTGACCCGGTGATGCTGTCGGGCCGAAGTGCGGTCTATTTGCGAAATCAGGAAAGGCGAATCGGCAAGGCTGCCGGCTCGCGGTGCAGACCCGATTGATCCCTCGATGCTCTTTCCAGCGCCGTTATTCGTAAGATAGCTATTGCGCAGCGAACTTGCTGGGATATTGCTGACATCTCCGCGGACCCGGAAGCAAATGCCCGAAACCATTACCAGGAACGCCACCGCCACGAACTTTCTTGTCATTCATCTGCCTCGGGGAATTAGGCAACATAGGGCACAACCAACTCTTCAAAACCAGCCACTGGAGCCTGTTTCAGCTGGCTTGGTTTTTGGACTGGCAATTCTATACCGACTGGCGGGCCTTTTGGAGCGTCTATCGAGGAATTTCTTGCCGGCGGCGCGTTGTAGTCGGGATGGTCATTCCTACTGCCAATAAGTGCAATCTGTTGCACACCGCAAAATCCGCGTAGTAACCAGTTACCCTCCCCAAAGTAATCAAACTAAGTCGTTTACCCTGGCACAGACGGGCCATGCGCGCTGGCGGAGAAGATGCGATAGTACATGTACGCCTGGACAATACAGGCCCACACTAAAGATTATGAAGACTTCAATGTTTAGCGGGGCATTCAAGTTCGCGGCCGTTACACTGCTGTTTCTTCTGGTGGGTACGTACGCGGCCATGTCACAGGAAGTCTCCATGGCGCTGCTGCAACCTGGGCCAATGGAGCCTTCGCCGGCGCCCATAGCCAAGGCTCTGCCTTCCAACCCAGTGCGGCTGGCTCCAGAGCAACATAAGTTTTGGGATGCGGAGAATACCGCCTTGTTCTCCACGGTGGCGGCATTCAGCGCCGCCGACTTCGTCGTCACGCGTGACAACCTGAGCCATGGCGGGCGGGAACTGAATCCCTTGACGCGGCCTTTCGCTGGCAGCACCGCTGCTCTCGCGGCGAATTTCGCCGGCGAAACTGCGGGCGTGATCGGCGTCAGCTATCTCTTCCACAAGACCGGCCATCACAAGCTGGAACGTCTCACTCCGATCGTCAACTTCGGAATGTCGGTCTTCGCGGTAAGCTACGGCCTCGCCCACCGGTAGGCGTTGAACAACGGCAGAGGGAAGCTGAATCACTTCTCCGTAAACACAAATGCCTCACCCGGACCAGCCTCGCACAAGTCATGGTTACATGGCAGTGAGGTTGGAGCCCTGAATGCCCCAACGATGCCGGTCTCGCCACTAATGGCCACGCTGCCTCCAAAGTAGTCGTATTGGTAAGTAAATGGGATTGATAAGCTCAGTGCAAACCTTGAGCTGTTCTGCCATCCACCGGCTGGCTTCACAAAGGCATAAGCTGCCCCTGCATCCAAGTGTGTGCAATCAGCTCCCGCCAAGATTACGCCGCCACTGATCGAAACAGAACTGCCGAGGCATGCGAGTTTGGTGTTGCGGATGGTTAATTCAGCAGTCTGCGTCGTGTCGATCCAGCCGCCGACCGGTTCCACGAACACATAAACTGCACCCGCTTCCTCATAGCCATGGCCCGGAGACCCAACCGCAACCGTATCGCCTGCTATTGAGACCGACCTAGCAAAGTCGTCCTCTCCTCCGCCATCGGATGGTGTCAGTTGCGCAGTCTCCGTCGTATTCGCCCAGCCCGTACTGGGCTCGACATAGACATAGGCAATCCCGGGACTGTCGCCGACTAGGAGGCCTCCTCCGACAATTACAGTATTGGGGCTGACAGAAACCGCGTACCCGAAATAGTCGTAGGGTGCGCCGTTCGAGGCGGTCAACTCCGCGGTTTGTGTCATATTCGTCCAGCCACCCTCTGGCTCAACGAATACATAAGCCTTTCCAGGCCCTGGGTTCTGATCTGTCTGGGATGGGGCTCCGGCGACAATAGTATTCCCGCTGAGGGCGGTGACGATACCGAAGTAAGCGGCGAAAACGCCGTCGGAGGCAGTCAACTTAGCAGTCTGAGTCATGTTAGTCCAGCCATTTGTGGGCATGACAAAAACATAAGCCGCACCCTGCTGTTGGTTGCCGTTGATCGTGGCTTGTGGCGAGCCGACCAGTACGGTGTTGCCGCTTATCGCAACGCCGTAGCCAAAATAGTCGTTGCTTTGCCCATCCGATGCGGTGAGTTCAGCGGTCTGCGTCATGTTCGTCCATCCGCTCGCTGGTTTGACAAAGACGTAAGCGGCACCCTGAAACTGATTGCCATTGACGGTGGTTGAAGGTGCCCCGACCACCACCGTGTTACCGTCAATCGCCACGGAAAGCCCGAAAACGTCCCCAATGGCACCATTCGAAGCCGTAAGAGTAAAGTTCTGGATTCCCGCCGATTTGCGCGCCAACGCTGCGGATATAGCTCGCTGTGCTTCCGGAGGCAGATCGGATAACTTGGTGGGCGACTTCTGATCCGCCGCCAATGCCAGCGTGCATAGAATGACGGTGCAGGCGAAAACTGGGCAAAGACGAACGCGCGATTTGGACATTACAACCTCCGAAAAGATTACAGAGCAACGCAGCCTGAATCACTTCGCCGTGAACACGAATGCCTCGCCCGGGCCTGGCGCGCACTGGCCACCTTTGCAGGGTTGTGAAGTAGGGGCATAGGGGGCCCCTACGACGCCAGTCGTGCCACTAATTGCTAGAGAACTTCCAAACATGTCGTCTTTATTAGGGAAGGAAATCCCCAACTGGAGATTGTATTGTGAAGTATTCTGCCACCCACTACCCGGCTTGAGATATACAAAGGCTCGACCAGTGAGCCCCTGAATATCAACCTCCCCCACTAAGATCACATTTCCGCTAATCGAAACCCCTGCACCGAAAGCTTCTCCACCTCCTGCATAGGTCAATTCGGCGGTCTGTGTCATGTCATTCCAACCAGCAACTGGTTTAACGAAGACGTAGGCAGCGCCCAATGAACCCACCACTGCAGTCTTATTACTGAGGGAAACTGACCTTCCTAAAACATTGCCGACAATTCCATTCGATGCAGTGAGCTTGGCAGTCTCGGTTGCGTTCGCCCAACCTGACGGCGGTTCAACGAAGACGTATGCGGCTCCAGGTCCTTCGTTGCAACTACATCCTTGTTCCGGTGCCCCGACAATAAGCGTATTGCCGCTGATAGAGACGGATAAGCCGAATTCGTCGTAATCTGCACTATCGGAAGCAGTCAACTCTGCTGTCTGTGTCATATCTTTCCACCCGCCTTGTGGCTGCACAAAGACATATGCCACTCCCGTTGCAGGATTGTCGCCATTCGATAAAGGGGCTCCAACCACTACGGTATCACCGCTGATTGCGGTTGCAGAACCGAAGAAACTATAGGAAGCTCCATCGCCCGCAGTCAGCTTGGCGGTCTGAGTCATGTTGATCCAACCACCTGCTGGCTTGACAAAAACGTAAGCAGCGCCCTGGTCTAGATTTCCATTGATTGCTGCCTCGCTTGCACCCACAACCACGGTGTTGCCGTTGACGGCGACATTCTGTCCGAAGCTATCTAATGGCTGCTCATCGGAGGAAGTCAACTTTGCGGTCTGAGTCAGGTTTCGCCACCCGTTTGCCGGTTTGACGAATACATAAACGGCTCCCTTTTCCTGGTTGCCGCTAACAGCTGCTCCTACGACCACCGTGTTACCGTCGATCGCTGCCGAAACGCCGAAACTATCTCCGTTCGCTCCATCCGAAGCCGTAAGGGTAAAGTGCGGAACTCCCGGCAACTCACGCGCCAGCGCTGCGGATATAGCTTGCTCCGCTTCAGGTGGCAGATCGGATAGCTTGGTTGGCGGCTTCTGATCCGCCGCCAATGCCAGGGTGCATAGAAGAACGCAGCAGGCGAAAACGGCGCCAAGATGAACGACTCGAAATTGTGACAATTGGACCTCCAGAATCTGAGGACATCAAGCGCAGGGGGAGTAGCGCGCCATTTAAGTGCGGCCATACTACAACGCCAAACGCCATCGATACAAGCCGCTTTCCAAACTCACCCGGTTAGAATCAAGCTGCCAGGGGAATCAGGGTCGATATTCGATTGCAGGGATTGGGGAAACAAGTTTATGATGGCGTCACTCCCAGTGAATCCAGAGAAGTCTTATGTCCCGGATACGTATTGGCCATTGCCGTCTCAAGTGGCTCGCTGGAAGGGTCTATCCTCGTCCGCCTAAGTTACCAAAGTGTGGTCCCGCACAGGACACCGGACATGAATTCCCGGACTCTGGACGGTCCAGAAGTGAACCTCCGATAATTGTGGTCATGGGAAAGCAGTGGCAATCCTGGCCAGGCCGTTGCTATGTCCTGCTGGCAGTTGTTGCCTGCGTGGTGATGGCAGGATGCGCCGGTGTGTCTTCGGGTCAAAAGTCGGGAAGTTCAGGATCGAATCCAGATCCTCCGCCCGCCGGACCCGGCCTGCTCTCGGTTGCCCCTACCACTATGAGTTTCGGGACGGTGGCGGTGGGTAGCAACGCCAATCTGACCGGCACGCTGACCGCTGGCAGCTCCGATATTAATGTCACCTCCGCCGCGTGGACCGGGCAAGGTTACAGCGTCAGCGGAATCACGTTTCCAGCTACAGTGGCGGCCGGAAAAAGCATCAACTATATCGTCACCTTCACGCCGCAGGTTGCGGGCGACAGCGCCGGCAGCATTTCCTTTCTCAGTGACGGATCGGATTCTCCACTGAGTGAGACTCTCGATGGCAGTGGTGGCCAGGCCGGAGTGCATACGGTAGCGCTCGCTTGGGATGCCAGCACGTCTTCAGTGATCGGGTATAACGTTTATCGCGGGACCAATTCCGGCGGTCCCTATCAACGGCTCACCTCGTCCCCGCAGCCGGAAACTAGCTACACCGACGGCGCGGTCTTGACCGGTACCACCTATTATTACGTGGCTACGGCGGTGGACTCGAACAACCTTGAGAGCGTCTACTCGAATCAGACGCAAGCCGTAATTCCCTAATGTTGCGAGGATTGCAGCGGCGGCATAGAGGCAAAGCCTGAGACCGTCTTTCGCTGTTCTCCCTTCCGCAGTATCCAAATCAGCAGAACTATGACCACCAGAGCTATGAGGAGAAATACGACTCCACCATGGTGGTGAAGTCTGCCGGTAAGGAAGCCGGGATCGACTTTGGTTCCGAGCATTGCGATGGTAAAGATGCGCAGGCCATTCTTGGCCACCGACAACGGAATCGCCACTGCCACCACCAATAGCTTTCGCCAGAAAGAGCGCAATTCCAGTTGAGCGAGCACCATGCTGGTGAGCACCAGCATCAGGCTGGAACGAATGCTGCTGCATTCCTTCGCGACCTCGAGGGTCAAGCCGGGGATAGTCAGAAAAAAACCGTCCTGGGACACGGGGACACCCACCGCACTAAACAGAACCTGCGCCGCGAAAGCCGACCATTGCTGCAAGAAGGTGATGATATGGGCCAGCACGAACTCTGGAACCGGTACCAGCCACAACAAGAAGCCCAGTGGAAATAGGAGGGTTCGCGCGAGGCTGTTTCCAAAGCACAAAACACAGGCTCCGGCCGACCAGATTACCAGGGCTAGCATGTCCAATGAGAGTCGCGTATCAGAGGGGAATCCGGGCCCCCATTTCGCCGATGCGGCGACGATTGCGGCTACCCAGCAAATCGCAGATCCCCATCGCAATCCTGGCGCCGATGGGGATTTGAACACTTGCCGGTCGAGAAAGATCAGCGCTGCGATAATGGGCAGAACGAGGAGGATCTGGGTGTATTCTTCGCGATTCACGGCCAAAGAAAAAGTGGCAGCCAGCGCCGGCCACTCCGCCAACACGGCGACACCGCACAATAAAGCGAAACTCAACGGAGACGGCAACCTGGTCATCGCGGCGGCATCACTACTTTGACTTCGTTGGACGGACCACTCTCCACTCCTTTGGCGTTCACGCCGCGGGTCACATAGAAGTAGGTATTTCCGGCCTCGGCGTCCGGATCGGTGTAGGTGGTGCCCACACACACGGCAGAGTTGATGCGCTTCGCATTGCGATCGTGCGACTTCGTGCTGCGATATATGTTGTAGCCAACCACAGCGTCACGCGCAGACTTGCTGGCCGGCACACTGGCAGCCCATGAAAGTTTGACGGTATGTTTATTCACCACAACAGCGGGACGATCGGCGGCCGGACTGGGGTTGGAGCCGTGTCCATTGTCGGGAACTGAAGCCGCCTGGCTGAGGGCGCGAGATGCAGGGGCAAATCCCAGAACCACAAACTGCAGAACTACGATCAGCCATGCACTTCGCAGTTTGATCCGTCTGAACATGCCACGCACCCAGGGTCCCTAAACTTGGCTGACAAAAGAATCATAGACGATTATCTGTCGAGTACCAGCGGGCTATGATCGTCGAGAATCCGAACCGTTAAGGTCGGGATGATCACCAAAGAACCACAGTCCCTATATCCAATTCACGCTGGCATGCGTAATGGTGCCCAAGCGATTTGCGGCTTTGGACCCACGATCCCGAGGTGACTTCCCTGCTACGTCGAACGCTTCCGGGCGCTGGACCGCACTCCAAGACATAGAAAAGCCGGGCCTCAAGCGAGGCCCGGCTCCTCTCAACGAACAGCTAGTGCTTGCCAATTACGTTGCCCGACAGCGGGACTTGTTGCGGACTGTTGGGAGCGTTGTCGGCGATATCCAACGTCGCGGTACGCTCGCCTGAATCGTCGGCGTAGAAGAAGACGGTGATCAGGCAACTCTTGCCAGCCGGCAGCGATTTGCCGCAGAAGCTGAAGAAGGTAAAGTCATCCTGATCGGAATTGCCGGGACTCACATAGATGTTGCTGATCTGGAGCGTGGCAGTGCCCACATTCTTTACCACCAAGTTCTGCCAGACCAGACCACCGAACCGCACGTTTCCGAAGTTGATGCTGGTGGGAGAGAGGCTCACTTGTGCGCCTCCTGTTACCGTCAAGGTGAAGTTCTGCCCTGACGAACCAGCGGTGTTCATGGCGGTGAAACTGATGTTGAACGTGCCGCTGGTTGCCGGCTTGCCACTGAGCGTGCCCGTGCCATTGCCGTTGTCGTGGAAGCCGACGCCACTCGGCAGAGTCCCCGACTCACTCAATCTGGGAGCCGGAAATCCGGTCGTCGTAACGGTAAAGCTTCCTTGCACCCCTACTTGGAAGGTGGTGTTATTGGCGCTGGTGATGGCAGGCGTTTGAAGCACGGTCAACGTGAAGGTCTGCATCGCGTTGCCGAGGCTGTTGCTGGCAATTAAAGTGAAGTTGTAAACGCCGCCGGTGTTAGCCGCGGGCGTACCTCCGAGCGTCGCAGTCCCATCCCCATGGTTCACGAGCGTCACTCCGTTTGGCAGCGCGCCGCTCTCGGTGATCGTTGCCGCCGGGAAACCGGTTGTGGTTACGATGAATGAGCCCAGTGTTCCAACCTGGAATGTCGCATTGTTAGTGCTGGTAAACGCCGGCGCCTGACCAACCGTGAAGTTTGAGGTCAGGGTGCTGGTGTCCTGCACGCTGTCGGTTGCCGTTACCACCAAAGATCCAGGGCCGGTCTGGTTGAACACCACCACCTGGCCGTTGGTGACCGAGTTGCCGTTGAGCAATCCGGTACAGCTGGCGATGGTCACAAGCGGCGCGTTGGGGTCAGTAGCGCAAGAGAAGCCAATGGTGACGTTCTGCCCGACAGGAACCGTGGACCCGTTGGCCGGAGAGGTAATCGTTTCGGTAGGAAGCGCGGTACAGTTTTGGGCGACGATAAAATCAGAAAAGCCCTTGCTGCCTGAGTGCGTTCCCGGATCATTACGAGTCTGTGTGAAGTTCTCAATGATGTTCTGCCAGTTGTTGGTACCAATCGGAGCTTTCAGAACGCAGGCACCGACGATGGTCTGGTTGGTATTGAAGTTGTTGAATAAATCGTAGTTGAGGCCCGTACAATCGCTGCCTTGAGTTTGCGAACAATTCACTTCAAACAGTTCGCAAAGACCACCGGTTCCCTCATAGATCACGCACTGAGCGTTGCTGAAGGGAGTACCTGCGAGGCGCGTGCTGCTGAAAGTCTGCTGATTGATTGGGGTCCCAGTGACAGCCACGCTATCGCCACTGTTTGCGTTCTGGTACTGAAGCTTGTGATTGTAGCTGCCATAGATGTAATTGGTGTCAGTCGTCTGAGGGGAAGAGACCAAAGGCAGAGTGATCGTAGTGGGGGCGTTCCCGGGTGAGAAGGTCCAGCTCAGAATGTCGTTGTTCTCGGTAGAACCGCCCGTGGCGCCCGAGAAGCCTACCCAAGCGCTCCCATTGTTCAAGTTGATCTGAGTTGAAAGATCGACGCTGATCACCAGCAGAGGGGTGCCTAGGTTATCGACAAAAATACTCAAAGTGCCAGGATCGTACTGGAGAACTGCCGTGTGTACGTTGCCATCGGCCAGAGTAATACCCCCAAGATCGGAGACGATGCCCAGGTTCGCAGGGTTCCCATCGGGGCAGATAGCAGTATGGTCCTGAGTGTTTGGATCCGTCCCGCAGCTCTGTACCGCAATGTGGTTGGCGTTGGGGTCCCAGGAGTTTTGGAAAGTATCGAACTCTACCACCAGGCTGTTGGGGATCGCGACACCGACATCCCCGGGATCAGGCACGCCGTACCCTATCGCGCCGCCGGAACCGCCGAGCGCGGCAGTTCCAAATCCGTCTCCCGCGGAATTCTGAATTACGAATGCAATACCATCGGCTGGGCCAGTTCCGTTCGCAGGATTATGTGAGAGCTGAAATTGAAAAACGCTGGTGAACCCGGCAGACACCGACTGCTGCTGGGTCTGGAACCACCCGGTACCGGCAAGGTGATCCGTACCATCGGGGGTAAGCCGCAGGACTTCCTGGGTTCCATTGTTTGCCTGCGCCGCCGACCCGTTCAGGGCCAGGCTGCTGACGTTGCTGAAATCGTTGAAGGAGATCTGGGCGAACAAAGGTGTCGTGCCCACTGCGAGTAGAACCAAAACAATTCGCAGCCACGCGTTCAGCCGCCGAAAATGGGTGGTCATGGAGCCTCCTGGGGTCGTTCTCGATCGGATACCGCACTGGCGCTGGCAGAACTGGGGCTGCTGCCGCCCCGGGGGAGAGGGTGACGAATGGTACTTCGACCTAGGGGCAATAGTCAATCGAAACCACATATTTTCCGGTCTACTTATGGCTAGGGTAGAAAGTCTTCTATAAAAGCAGGTCCGCCATAGAGCCGGTCGGCGGCTTCGGCCTAAGAACGGGCAAAACTACTGTCGCGCTTCTGCGCCGCATGCAGCCAGGCTGGCTAGGGATGGCCTTCGAGTCGATGACCGCCTAAAGCAATCTTGGACGATCAGGGTTACCGTGAAGTTTGCTTTTTCCGGGTGCGCTTGCGTTGCCAAGCCCTTCGCGCTTCGCTAAATCTTTTAGGGTAACGAAAATCTTTCGCATAACATACTTCGCGCGCTTCAGCAGTGAACGATCTTTGGGCTCTTGATGCCGCGCGTGGCATTACGCGTATCCACTACCAGCTGGGACTCGCCCACGATGCGGGCGAAATCGTAGTCGGAATGGTCAGTCACGATTAACACACAATCGTACTGCGCAAGATGGTCGAGCGGCGTGCACTTCATTTGCAGGTCGTATTTGCGGCCTTTGCCCACAGTCGGGAAGTACGGGTCGTTGTAGCTGACCTGCGCGCCTTCCTTCTGCAGCAATTCAATAATCACTAGA
>DATHOQ010000012.1:0-6400 GCA_035484735.1 Terriglobales bacterium
GTAAAAGCGGATCTAGCAACAGGTTGGTGATGTTATTAGCCAACGAACGCCCGATGAGAAACTCCATGGAAAGGTAGTAGATGCGCTTGGCATTTTGTCGTTCATAGGTGTTCTTGGTCAGCACCCAACGCTGGGCAAGAATGTCTCGCACGGAACGGGAGAACGCCTCAAAGCGCTCACGCGCACTCGCTACCTTGGGATCGATCGCTCTGTCAAAAACCAGGTGCCGCTCGTAAAATGCGTTCTCTGTCCCGATGAACGGCATCGCGCCGTAGCCGTACTTTTGCAGAGCGTCTGAAACACTGGTTGCGCTGGTGGTCATCGGAACTACCTTTGCGGAGCTTGGTGGCGCGACGCGATGGGTACTCATAAGATGGGCCTTGGTTTCCAGGTTGTGGAACGGTTTGTGTTCAATCATTCAAAGTCATGCCAGTCAAGAGTAGAGATCCTCGTCTGGCCCGAGCTTAATTCCTGACGCTAAGAGGTACGCCCGCACAGCCTTTTCGGCCACAAACCAATCAATTTCCGCTGACCAAAGCGGACGGCCTCTTTTTTCCCAGTGCTGGTAAGCGAGTTTTTGCACCAGTTCATGACGATCCTCGCCATAAAAATCAGTCAGTGGCTTGGGCCGTTGCACGCCGTCTTCGCTTCTGCTTCTGGGCTGCTCAGTCATGGGACACCAGTTTGCACTTCGGCTTTCAACATCAACTTATCGCGTAACTCTAAGGCACACAAAAGACGGATTGCGATGCCATACGCTCACATGATTCTCCATCAGGTCGAATCCGCTGCGCAAGTTTGATTGGGCAAAGAATGGATGCGAAACAATTAAGCGATGCTATCGGCAACACGTTAGTACGGCGGAGTTCAAACATCGGCGTCACGCTTCAAGTGGGTCGCACGACACAAGCGCTCCGGCATGTTAGTGCCTGAGACTCGCGCGATGCCGCTTGTGTGTAACGATCGACTGCACATGTCGGGCTAGTTTGGCGTGTGCTCGATGCAGCCTCGCCTTTACAGTTCCCACCGGCAACTCCAACATTTTCGCCGTCTCTTTAGCCGAAAACTCCTGCAGGTTGCGCAGATGCAGGACCTCAACATAGAGTGGTCTCAATTTCTTGAGTCCTTTTTCAAGCAGAACCCGGCCCTCCTTCGACAAGTACTCCTGCTCGGGGTTCAACCTCGTTTCGACCAGAAGGAAGCTCGTCCGAGCCTTACCTGCTTCAGTTAGCTCATCAAGCGACGTTTCCTTTTTTTGCCGGCTCACGCGCAAGCGCATCAAGGCCGCGTTCATGGCGATGCGAGTGAGCCACGAGGAGAATCGCGAGCTCCCACGGAAGCAATTCAAATTGCGGAAAGCATCGAGAAATGCGGTCTGAACGGCGTCCTCCGCATCTTCTCGATTGCGAAGAATCCGCTGGGTAACACGAAGGAGAGCGTCCCAGTGCGGCATGACAAGACATTCAAACGCTGCCGGGTCACCAGCTCTGGCAGAGGCCAGGAGGGTTGCCTCTTGACTTGTCATGAAGGCGGGTGTGATGGTCGCTGCATCGTCCAGTTCGTAGTCTGTCGCGGATGACATTGTGTTGCCTCCCATTTTCTCGATTCGGGCAATTGCGAAGGGGCTCGCAATTGTTTGCGAATGCAGATGCGATTAAGCCAGAAAAAATGAGATGAATCTATTGGACGATGGTATCGATCGACACCTTCGTATGAAATCAGCGAGCGAAAAAGACGCCCGTCCAGCAGTCTTTTATCTCGTGTCAAACCTGGCTGAGACGGGTTGTGTCCGATTACGTTTCTGTCGCGTAGGCATCGATCAGATGATGCACCCTCGGTTCTCCGGAAAGATAGCCGTATATTCGCCCTTCCAACTCACGGTCGGCCTGAGTTTGCCTCTCATGCTGACGCAGGTGTTCTGCCCAAGAGTTCACCAAGAATATCTCCAGATAGCGATCGGCGACTTCAGTGTCTCGGAAGATTCCCCACCGATATGCGCCGTCACGACGCCGCATCCGACCATATTCATGCATTGCACCCGCAAATTCTGTTGTCCGTTCTGGAATGACGTCGTATTCGACGGCAACCAGTACCGGTCCCTTCTGAACCTCAGCCCCAACGTCTCCGATGACGACGGGCATGCGCCAGTGGTTCCAGGGGCTCAGATCCGCAGTAGAATCGGGAAGTTTCGCAAAAAGGGCAATTGCTGCTGAGGCAATTGTCCCCACTCCAGCGTAGACAAGCGCGGTTCGAACGCCAGATCGTTGCGCGATAGCACCCCAAACCGCGGTCCCGAGCGAAAAACTCCCCTGATAAACCAGAATGAAGATGGCAAGGACTCTCGCTCTTACCCAATCAGGTGCCAGGTTCTGGACAAGGGCATTGATGAGGGAAATGAAGATGACCCATGCCGCACCACCAACCAACATAACTGCAGCCAGCGTGCTCAATCTGTGCGACCCACTTAGGGCCAAGATCGCTAGTCCAAAGCTCACGACGCCCGTCGACACTATGGATTCCATCGTCCACCTGTCACGGGCTGACTGCATGACCAAGGCACCGATGATTGCACCGCCTCCAAAGCAGCCAAGCAAGAGTCCATAGCCGGTTGCATTCCGGTTCACACTTCGAGAAAGCGTCGGCAGTAACGCGAAGAGTGCGGAGGAGAAGAACATGACTACGCCCGTTCTGAGCAACACCGTCAAGATTTCGGGAGAGTGCCGGACGTATCGAACTGCAGCGACGGTAGCTCCCGAAAAAGATTCCGGCGGCGCGCTCCTCGTGCGGACAGGCCTTTTCCACCGGGCAACGACAAGAATGACACCGAAGAACGATACAAAATTTGCGATGAAGGCCGTGGCGACGCCAGCAACGGATATGAGCATGCCAGCGAGCGCTGGGCCAACCGCTCGGGCGAGGTTGAATTCGATCCCGTTGAGCGCGGAAGCCTCTGCCAGGTCTTCCTTGGGCACCAATTCAGGGAGAATTGCACGCCAGGTCGGTGTTTCAAACGCATCTCCGGCCGAGAGCACAAATGTGAGCACCAAGAGTATCCACGGCGACATCACACCTGCGATGGTCAAGATCGCTAGAATCAACGCGATGCCCATCATCCACGACTCGGTGAAAAGAACCAGCTTACGGCGGTCGAAGATATCGCCAGCGGAACCCGCTGGAAGGGCCAGCAGAAAATATGGCAAGGAAGCGGCAGTCTGCGTCAGTGCGACATAAATCGGTCCGGCGCCGAGGGAGACCATCAACCATGCAGCGCCGACGTTCTGCATGAAAGCACCAACGTCCGAAATGACGTCGGCGATTAGCAGATTGCGAAAAATCGTTACTCGAAGCGGCCGCCAAAGGTTTGGGGAAGCAGTAGGCTTCATTTCTCTCCACCGTTGTCTTTCAACCAGGCACTCCCAAGGTTCGAGTCGAACTCAGGAATCGAAGTTGGTGGCTGTGCTACTTCTTTGGCGCAATCGACGCATCTTCCATATTGGCTCGCTTGTTCCACCCGTGGAAAGGCGAGAGATCCCCCGCGTTCCATGCCTCACGGAGGCCAGGTTTGCTCAGATCCCAGTCTGGGCGGATTTCACTCGTCACGACGCGCAGATCGTGCCAAAGATCGACGACCGATGGACGACCCCAGAACCAGTAGCCGTTATAGATGCTGTAGATTACGAGGCCCGGTTTGAGCACGAGCGTATGCGGGATCATCGGATTGTGCTCGGGGTCGGTGTATTCCTGGATGTCGAGATCCTTCTGAATCGTTCGGCCGGGGTCTGAAAGGAATGTCCACTGGGCTCCGACTGATGCGCGGAATTCCTGCAGAGTATGGTGATCGTCGGTGGCGATCGTGGCGACCTGAGTGTACGCCACCGCGATCCTTGGGTAGAACGCGGCGAGTTCCAAGTGCTGCTGGTGCTCCTTTGGGCAATAGTGGCCGCGCGCGAGCGTGAGGATCAGCGGATCCTCGCCCTGCAGCTCGCTGAGCTTGCGCAGTTGGCCCGTGTGATCAGGCAGTTCGTAGTTGGGGAGAATGCCCCCGGGAACGATATCAGACCGCATGACTGGACTCCTCCCGTTTCTCTCGAAAAGCCACTCTTAACGATCTTCTCTCAAAGATCCAGAGTGACGCCCGCGCTTGGCTGGGAGCAGCATACCAGCACGTTCCCGGGAGCGGGCCTGTCCAGGGGCTCAGGATTATAAGTAGTCGATCCGTCGATCAGGCCGGTCATGCAGGGTTGACAGATCCCAATGCGGCACGACCACCTGACCGGGACATCGCACGCCTCCGCCAGTTGAAGATGGTAAGAATCCATCTGGTAGACGAATGCGGCGCGCTGCTCCCCGCCGTGACCGGCGAAGTCGGCTTGGGCATCACACTCGATATTGAGCTTGCGCACCGTTCTCCGTCCCGTAACTGGATTTCCAGATTGATGTTCGGACCGTTTTGCCGTTCCATGTCACGTCGCGCGGAATGCCGACATTTACCGAAAGCAATCGGTGAATGCCCACCTCGTCGAAGTCCAGCGTGTGGTTAGATTCCTTTAGTTTTACCACCGACGAGCCGGAGCAGAGCCATCTACATGGAGTATCTCACCGCTCACATGACCTGCCTGTGCCAGGTAAAGCACGGCTTCGACAATATCCTGCACCGTCGCCTTTTTCGGAGCCAGCTGCAACGTCGAGTCGTTGGGATCACTCTGGTGCATCGGTGTATCCACTTCGCCGGGGGCTACGGCATTGAAGCGAATGCCATCTTTTGCATACTCGATTGCCAGATTCAAGGTTGCTGAATTCAACCCGCCCTTTGTAATCATCGAAACGGAGCCATTTACGCCGGCGATTGGGCGGTCGGCAAGCGCTGCACTGATGCTCACAACGCACCCCGATTTCTGCTTCAGCATCTCTTTTACGGTGCGCTGAGTGATGTAGAAGAATCCAAACAGATTAGTGGAGACAAGGGCCTCGAAATCCTTGGTCGTGAAGTCAGTGAAAGGCTTCTTTAGGAAGATGCCGGCGTTATTCACCAAAACATCCACGGTTCTGAAGTTCTTGATTGCTGCCTCGACGGCATCGGCGGCGGTTTGCTGCTTGCCGATATCGCCATCGAGCACAACCAAGCTGGCTGAGGCAGTTAACTTTTGATTGGCGCCGAGAGAGGTTGCGACGACGTTATAACCTTCTCCCAGAAACCCTTCGACTAAACCCGCACCAATACCTCCCGATGCTCCGGTAATGATCGCTGTTTGCTTGCCCGACATAAATTGCCTTTCATTCTAGAGCTTCGAATCCGAAACACAGCTGGCTCTTTTCTCAAAGATGGCTCCGAACGGTACATCGTGCGAGGTCAGCACCATCAGTATTTTCATATAGTTCTCCTCTGTTCTTCGCGATGCGCATCCCGATTGGAACGGGCGACGCGAGTGATCAGAGCAGAAGCGCTGGCGGTGAACAATTGGACGATGGTATCGTCGGTACTTTGGTATCGGTTCTCCTGCTCACGGGCGCTCGGCACAAAGGTTGCAGGGGTATCCTCCCAGGGCTAAATGAGGAGATCTCTGATAGAATCCCCCCTAACATTGGGGCGCCAGGAGCCACTCGTCGGCATTTGAATTTGGGTTGAGCCGAACACACGTTGCTAAGAATGGGGTTGACCCTTGCCAGATGTTACGCCCATCGTGTTCGTTGTCGACGACGACGTCTCCGTGCGCGAATCGCTGGAATTGTTGGTCCGGTGTGAAGGCTGGCAGCCCGAGACATTCGCGTCCGCCCAGGAATTCCTCGACCACCCGCGCGTTCTTGTTCCCAACTGCCTCGTACTTGACGTTTCTCTTCCGGGTTTGAACGGACTAGACCTCCAACAGTTGGTCGCTCGCGATCGGACGGATATGCCCATCATTTTCATCACCGGCCACGGCGATGTGCCCATGACGGTCCAAGCCATGAAGGCGGGGGCAGTCGAATTCTTGACAAAGCCATTCCATGATGACGTCCTGTTGACCGCCATCCGCGCCGCCCTCGAACGCAGCCGGGTTGCTCTCAGTCTCGAGGCAGAGATGCGGGTACTCCGGGACTGTTACGCGTCGCTGTCGCAGCGCGAACGGCAGGTTATGGTGTTGGTGGTCTCCGGCTTGTTGAATAAACAAGTCGCTGGGGAGCTTGGTATCAGCGAGATCACGGTGAAGGCACACCGCGGCAAGGTGATGCAGAAAATGAAGGCCAACTCTCTTGCCGACCTCGTGAAAATGGCCGCGAAGCTCCGCCTCGCACCGGCAGAGATTACAGCGGCGTAACGGCCATCTTCACCGTCGCAATTATTCGTTTAGACGCGGAATTCGGAGACGCTTACGGCTGCCTGATATGGAAGTCCAATCCGAACTTGCTTCCGGCGAAGTCA
>DATHOQ010000013.1:0-88574 GCA_035484735.1 Terriglobales bacterium
GAATTTCACTTCCGAAGAAGACCGGCGGGGTGCCAGCCCGACGGCCCTGATCTCGGAAGGGTTGTGGAAGCGCAAGTTCGCTTCGGAGCGGAACGTGATTGGCCAGAGGCTCATCGTGGCGGGGCAGCCGCGCACGATCATCGGCGTCATTCCAGCTTCGTTTCGATTGCATGTCTTCAACTTCAGAACCGCCGATGTGTACGAAGCCCTCGGGGAAGACACCGATCCGACCTTTTACCTCCGGGATTCGTATCGGGGCATGGATGCGATTGGCTTGTTGAAGTCTGGGGTCACGCTTGCCCAGGCGGTTGACGATATGAAGCGAGTGAATGGCGGCCTCGCGGCTGCCTATCCCAACGTTGACGGCAATATCAAGGCCAACATCATCCCTTTGAAAGACAATGTCGTTGGTGACATGCGGCCGGCGCTGCTGGTGCTGCTGGGGGCGGTGGGATTCGTCTTACTGATTGCCTGCGTGAATGTCGCCAATCTGCTGCTAGCCCGGTCAACGGCGCGCCAGCGCGAGTCCTCGGTGCGTGCCGCGCTCGGTGCGGGGCAGATACGGATTCTGCGCCAACTGCTTACCGAAAGCGTTCTGCTGTCGGCGCTGGGCGGCGGGTTCGGGCTGATTCTGGCGAGGTGGGGAACAGCCGCTGCCCTTGTAGCGGTCCCGGAAACCGTTCCGCGTGCCGAGGAAATCGGGCTCGATTTTCCGGTGCTGCTCTTCACCATTTTGGTTTCCGTACTTACCGGAATCATGTTTGGGCTGCTGCCTGCCATAAGAATGTCGCGGACCGACATCAGTGGAAGCCTCAAGGACAGCGGTCGCGCCATCTCCGGTCCCCGGACACGCATGCAGTCTGCCTTGGTGATGGGCGAAATGGCTATGGCGCTGGTGCTGCTGGTGGGCGCGGGGCTGATGTGCCGCACGTTGGTGCAATTGTGGAAGGTCGATCCTGGCTTCGATCCGCACAATGTGTCGCTTTTTTTAGTGACGCCACCGCCTTCTTTAGTAAATCAATCTCCGGGTGCGATCCACGCTGCGCTTCGGCAAATCAGCGCGACGCTCCATAGTGTGCCGGGAGTTGAGGCTGTGTCCTTGCATGATGGCGCCGTTCTCATGGAATACGACAATGAGAGGGGTTTTTTGCTCGAAGGGCAGGCGCTGCCCACGCAGAGGACCGAGTATGTTCCTCAGACTCTGGAGTACAGGGTCGAACCCGAGTATCTGAAAACCATGCGCATTCCCCTCCTTCGAGGCCGCTTCCTAAGCGACGAGGACAATGAGAACGCTGCGCGCGTGGCGGTGATCGACGCGAGCTTCGCGCAACAATATTTCGCCGGCCGGGACCCGATCGGCAAACACATCCGCATTTTTGAATTCGACAGCGATTCCGGCAAAAACCTCCTCGTACCTCTGGTGATTGTTGGTGTGGTTGGGCATGTGAATCAGTGGGGACTCGCCGATGACGCCAGCCGTCCCCTGCAAGCGCAGATGTACCGGCCAATCATGCAAAATGGGGCCGTCGACACCAAGGGTCTCGCCCAGGGATTCAATGTGTTTGTTCGCTCCAAAACGCCGCTCGCCCCTGGAGTTTTTTTCGAGTCGATTCGCCAGAAACTCCTGGCGACCAACCGGGACATGATCGTTTACGACAACGAATCCGAGGAGGAAGTGGTCGCTCGCACCATCGCCAGCCAGCGTTTCTCTCTCATCCTGCTGGGCGCATTCGCAGGGCTGGCTCTGTTGTTGGCTGGCACTGGAATCTATGGTGTGCTGTCGTACCTGGTCGGGCAGCGTACACGGGAAATCGGTGTGCGCATTGCGCTGGGGGCGCAGCGGCTCGATGTACTGCGCATGGTGCTGCAAGACGGAGCGCGCATGGCGCTGGCCGGCACGGCGATTGGAATCGTCGCCGCCCTGGGATTGACGCGACTGATGGCGAGCATGCTGTTCGGTGTTAAGCCGACCGACCCGATTACATTCGGCTTGGTCGCGGTGGTCCTGTGCGGCATCGCCTTATTGGCCGGTTATGTGCCTGCGCGGCGCGCAGCGAATGTCGATCCGATGGTCGCGCTGCGATACGAGTAATCGCTCACATTTATGAGACCGATACTAGCCTTTTTCGATGCTGAGTGAATTCTGCACCAGTTCAACCGCCCTTTGCTGGATCGTCCCCTCGTCGCCAAATCCGGCCAGCCATTTGACATCTGGCTCCCGCCGGAACCACGTCATCTGCCGCTTGGCGTAGTTACGATGTGCCTGCTGCGCCGCCTGCAACGCCGCAGCCTCACCAATCTCCCCACCGATTAGCTGTACCGCCTGCCTGTACCCGAGCGAACCTAGTGGCCACGGTGCTTCTCCGTATTTCGCGACCAGCCCGCGAGTCTCTTCCACCAGTCCTAGCTCGAACATTTGCCGTGCGCGTTCATTGATGCGGCCATAAAGCGCTTCCCGCTCGGGATTCAAGCCAATCCTCAAAATACGGAAACCCTGGAGCGGATCCCGCCCTTGCTTCCACATCTCGCTCATCTTCCGTCTCGAACCCAGGCAAACTTCGATGGCGCGAATCAGTTTGGGCAGGTCGTTGGCATGGATCTTAGCCGATGCATCGGAATCCATCCTTCGTAACACCCGGTGCAAGTAGCTCGTGCCCTTGATCTCCGCCTTCTCACGGAGTCTTTCCCGCAACTCCTCCGACCGCTGTGGTCCCGGCGAAAGACCATCAAGCAACGCCCGCAGATATAATCCCGTTCCGCCCACCACCACCGGCAAACGCCCCCGCTGCTTGATCTCTTGCAAAACTTGCCGAGCCTTCCGCGAGTATTCTCCCGCTGTGATGTGGCCCGTCGGCTCCACAAAATCCAGCAGATGATGAGGCGCGCGCGCACGTTCCGCGGCATTGGGCTTGGCCGTGCCGATCTCAAATTCTCGATACATGGCGACCGAGTCGCAATTCACAATCTCGCCATGGAAGCGCTCAGCCAACGCCAACGAAAGCGCAGTTTTACCGCTCGCAGTCGGACCCAGCACTACCACCAACAAGGGTTCCGGCGGCACGGCTAGCGAGCACTCCAGGGGATGCGGTGCCAGTAACGAGCCAGGGTGAGAACCAGGATCAGAAGCGCAATCACCAGCAGGCCGGTAGCTTCCAGGGTATAAATCTGCGGCCTGCGTTGTTCGGCCGGGGGTGGCTCCGGCTGCCGTTTTGTTCCAGCGGCGGACACGAGACTATTGTAGTCCTTGCAACCGCCCGGTCACTCGAAAGATCCCTTAGTTTCCGGGAACCGGTTGACCAAGGTTGCGTAACATCGTCTAACCGCCGGGGGCGGGTACGTGTGCCCCTCGCCACAGGAGCAACTTATGCAAAGGCTCATATTCGTGTTATTAGGCTTGCTTCTGGCCATCAGCCCCTTGGCCCTGGCCGATGACTGGTCGAAGACTTACAACATCTCTGGTAAGCCCGACCTGCGGGTGGAAACCTCAGACGCCAACATCCGCGTCGACACTTGGGACAAGAACACTATAGATGTCCACATCACGAGTAACCGCTACAAGTTCGGCGAAAACGGCCTGCGCGTCATCGAGCACCAGAACGGCGATGCCGTGGAAATCGAGCTCCGCTTCCCGCATCATGTATTCACCGTACAGCTTGGCAGCTACAAGGTCGATATCGAAATCCACATGCCCCGCCAGGGCCGCTTGAATCTGCGCACCGGCGACGGCTCCATTGAACTGGCGAATTTCAAAGGCGACATGAACCTCGAAAGCGGCGACGGCCATGAGCAGATCGAATCGGTGGACGGCAACCTGCGCGCCCGCACCGGCGACGGACACATACGTGCCGCCGGCCGTTTTGACGCCCTTGACCTCAACACCGGCGATGGCCGCATCGAAGCCCGCATTCTGCCCGGCTCAACCATGGCCTCAAGTTGGAATGTTCACACCGGAGACGGCGGCGTCACCGTGGAACTGCCCGAGAGCTTTGCCGCCGACGTAGATCTTCACACCAACGACGGCCACATCAATGTCGAAATGCCGGTCACGGTCGATGGCCGAATCGGCGACAAGAATATACACGGGAAGATCAACGGCGGCGGAAACCTGCTGACCATCCACACCGGAGACGGTTCAATTCGCCTGGAGAAATCCTAAAAGCTCAGAAAGAGCTACTGCATTTCACTCTTGCTCGGGTTGTAGAGGAATTTAAAACGCAGCGCGAGGTACTGGCCGCCGAACTCGGGGGGGAGCGGCGGAAACGGATTCGACGCGGTAATTCCGCCCCAGGCGCCGCGGTCGAGGGCGGTATCTCCCGAAGTGTACACGAGCTTCATTCCCGCCACGCTTCCATCTTTGAGGATGGCGAATTCGATAGAGACATTGCCTTTCTTCATGATCGGCGCCTTTGCCGACTCGGGAATCAAGTTATACCAATTCATCTTCACGTCGTGCAGGACCCGCTCTAGGTAAGGTCCAAAATCGACACCCATAGTGTCGCTGAGAACATCCAGCGCGCCATACGCAGCGCCTTGCTTGCCCAGGCCCAAACCGAAATCGCCATTCTGTCCGCCACCGGCGCCACCCCGAGCGGAAGCTACTGCTCTGGCTGCCTGGTCAGTTGCCGATCCTACATACCTTGGGCCGGTAGCGAATGCGTCTTTCGCTGACAGCGCCGGAGTCTGCAGCTTGGCGCTGAGATTCTGATCTGGAGGCGGAGGAGGCGGTGCCGCCTGCTGTTGCGGCTGCGGCGCAGGTGCGGCCTGAGCCTGCGACGGAGCCGGAGCTTGCTGCGGCGCACCGCTTTGGCCAGGCGCACCGGGACGGCTGCTGTCCAGAATCTTCTTCAGTTCTTTGCGATCTATCTGCGGAGCTCTCGACGTCGCTATACGATTCTTGTCCGAAATGATTTTCGTGTCAGGAGGTTTGGCCGGCGGCGTTTGCTGGTCCGGCGGAAGCTCCAGATATGTGAGGTCCTTATCCTTCGCCAGATCATTCGGACTCAGGACTGTCGTTTGTCTCGGTACCAGTCCGGCAATTCTTCCCGAGTTCCAGAGCAGCAGCACCACCAGCAAATGCACCACGACTGAAAGCCAAAACGATTCCCGCCGCCGCGAGTGCGTAAGATCATCCTGAAGTTGGATGATTAAGGTGGGAGCCTCGTCAATGTCCCGATATGCCGACTCCCAATATCGTGCGTCGTACAAATCCCCGCCGTCAGGTTTTCGTGACGGAGGTGTCTCGGAGGTCGGCGTGGTCGGCGGAATTTGCGTGGTTGACATCGAACGGCTTACCCGTTGGTTAGACACGAGCCGCAGGATATTAGTTGTAGCAACAACAATCCCGCCGGGTTACCGTAACTATCGGTCTCACCCTTACATTTGTAGCGTCTACGGCCCAATGGCCTATTTTCGCATCTTTTTCGGTAATCCGCGACGGTCTGGAAGGGTAGGTACTTCAGACATCACTTGGCGTAGAGTTGACAATACTTTACAGAAAGGTCGGGCAGTCAGCGATGCAGTTGCTCCAGCCTGATCCTGCTGCCGTGATCGCCAATCGCGGCCACAATATCGAGGGCCACGGCCAGCGCGCGCCGGCCATCTTCTAGGTCAACCAGCGGCCGGGAGCGCCCTTGTACGGAATCCAGGAAGCTCTTCAGTTCCGCATGCAAAGGTTCTTCCTGCACCGTGGGAAGCTTGGCCATCTGGATCTGCGGATTCACCGATGGCGTTCCGGAGCCATCTCCACCTACAGAAAAAACCATCGCATCCTGCCGTCTGTAATCCAGTGAGACATATTGTTTCGGCTGAAAGAAGCGTAACTTGCGCACCAGTTCGGTCGAGACCCGGCTGGCAGTAAAGTTAGCCACGCAGCCGGAGTCGAACTCAATCCGCACGTTGGCAATATCCACTTTGCTCGAAAGGATGGGCAAGCCTACTGCTCGAATTTCCTTCACCGGAGATTTCACAAACGACAATACGATGTCCAGGTCGTGAATCATCAAGTCGAGCACTACATCGACATCGAGCGACCGGGGCGTGAACACGCTCAGCCGGTGGACCTCGAAAAACATCGGCTGGGTGATTACTGGCAGCGTGGCGCGAACAGCAGGATTGAACCGCTCCAAATGTCCCACTTGCGCGATGCGATTCTCCTGGCGTGCAATGCGAATCAGTTCATCCGCTTCCGCCATCGAGCCCGCTAGCGGTTTTTCGATCAGAACGTCAACTCCGGCTTCCATCAACTGCCGGGCCGTACCGAGATGATGAACCGTGGGAACGGCGACCGAAGCCGCTTCGACTTCACTGTGAGTGGTAAGTAACTGATCGACTGAGCCAAATCCCCGGCAGCCAAATTCTCTCGCTACCGCGTCGGCCCGGCTGGTGTCAGAATCGACCACGCCGACCAAGCGTACGGACGCTCCTTCTTTCGCCAGTTGCTGATAGACACGCGCGTGATTGCGTCCGAAGGCGCCAACGCCGACCACCGCAACGTGAATGAGATGATCGGGGTTCACCGGCTACTTCGCCTGCGCTTTCTTCAGCAGCGCAATCTGCCCCGCGTGATAAAGCTCGTGCTGCACAATCCCGCTGAACATATAGAAATGGTCGTAGTATTTTTCCGGCTTACCGGGCACCGGATCGAACAAACGCGAATCCGAGAAACCTGCTACCACTTTGATGAGTGCCTCGTGCTTTTGCTCGACCTGTTCCACTGCCTTTCGCCAGGCTATTTCGGTGGTATCGTGAACCGGCGGAAAGTTCTCTTCGTCGCTGAGCTTGACCGCCGTGCCTCCGGCCCGGCGCAGTACCGCATCGTCCCAGGCTGCAACGTGCAGCAGCAATTCCCAGATGCTGTGAGCGCCCTTGATAGGATGTGCCGCCGCCGTCTTGGCATCGACGTTAGCAAGCAGCTCGAGCATGGAATCGCCGTGCCAGGCTTCGCCCTCAAAAGCCCGGCGGATCTGGTCAGCCAGACGCGCGCTTTCAGACATACAAATCATCCTCTTTGCTTTATCGAAATGCAGACGGGCGTCCCGTCCGTCAGTCTAAATCTTGAAATGCCGTCGCCACGATCGCAATTCCCGCCGCATCCGCCGCCTTGAAAATCTCAGCTCCGTCCAGCAGCAGGCATTTCCCGGCATCCACCGCCAGACACGTCGCACCCACTTTTCGCATCACTTCAATCGTTCTGGAGCCGATCACCGGAACGTCGTAACGCATGTCCTGATTCGGCTTCGCTGCCTTGATCACTGTCAAAGCGCGGCTCAGTGTAGAGGCATCCGCTTCCAACGATGCCATGATCTGCCCGGCGCGTTCTATGGTCGCATCCGTCCCTTCCATAGCTTCGACGGCCACGCAGGCGGCTTCCGCCACCACTACCGTTTGCCCAATATCGAACTGCGCCAATTGCCTCGAAACGCCCCGTCCATACTCGACGTTCTTTTGCTCTTGTTCGTTCGGCGAGCGTCTGGTCAGCACGCCGGGCTTGGCGAGCAGCGGTTCGAGCAGCGCTGTCGAATTCTCTAACATGATGCCTTCATCCCCCAGCACTTTCGCCACAGCCCCGAGTAGGGCGTCTGTATTGCGTGTGCGCAGGTTCAACAACAACTTCGCCAATCGCCAATCCGGTCGAATGCTGGAGAAAATCTGCTTATGTTTAACCTGGCCGGCCATGACAGCTTTCGTCACACCCTCACGCTTGAAAGTTTCGATCAGTTTGGAAAGCTCTCCCAGCGAAAGCCAGTGAACCGCAGCCGCTCCGTGCGAGTCGATTTCGGGGAACGTCTCTTCTTTGATGGCGGCAACCACAACCTCGAACCCCTGCGCCCGCGCCGCGTCCAGCACTAGAAAAGGAAAGCGCCCATTGCCAGCAATGAGGCCGAGTTTCTGTTTGGCAGGGGGCACGCTTGAAAGTCTAGCACTGAGCCGTCAGCAATCAGCACTCAGCACTCGGCCAATGCAGCACTGGAAACCGCCACGGACCTTGCTGGCTAAATGCTGAATGCTGAGTGCTGACAGCTACTTAATCACTCCCCGCTCCGACTCCTCAATGAACTTGATCAGTCGTTCCACATCTTCGCCCCGGTCGGTCTCCGATTTCAATTTTTCCAACGCCTGCGAAGTATTGAGCTTCGACGCCAGCAGCACCTTGTAAGCATGATGGATCTTCGCGATCCGTTCTTTGCTGAAACCGCGCCGCTCGAGTCCCACGGCATTGATCCCGTAGGCATGGGTATCTCGCGCAGCAGCTGTCTTGGAAAACGGAAGCACGTCGCGGGTGATCGTGGTCCCGCCGCCGATGAATGCAAACTCCCCAATGCGCACAAAGTGATGCACCGGGCACAACGCTCCGACCTGTGCCCAGTCACCGACTGTTACATGTCCACCCAACGTCGCCGCGTTGGCCAGAATAACGTGGTCGCCTACCCGGCAGTCGTGCGCAATATGGGTATATGCCATGACCAGCGTGTGACTGCCCACCCGCGTCAGTCCGCCGCCTTTAATGGTGCCGCGGTTAATGGTGACAAACTCCCTGATGGTATTGTGATCGCCGATTTCCAGGCGCGTCGGCTCGCCTGCGTAAGTCAGATCCTGGGGTGCCAGCCCAATCGAGCAGAAAGGGAAGAAGCTATTGTGCGACCCGATCTTTGTGGGTCCCTCGATGGCGACATGCGATACCAGATGGCAGCCCTCGCCCAGTTCCACCTCTGACCCAATCACACAGTAAGGGCCAATCTTGCAACTGGGGTGAACCTTGGCGCGAGAATCTACGATGGCTGTGGGGTGAACGGTCATCTTCTAGACGGTTAAGGTGGTGATCCCAGGCTACTCGTTGTTCGCGGATGCTTCAGCACTGCCGCCGCGAGCCCGCGCAAGATCCACCACGCGGCAACTGATGGTCGCTTCCGCCGTGCGCTTGTCTCCAACGTAGGCCGTGCCTTCCATGCGTCCGGCATTGCCGCGCCAGGCCGTAACCGTCACTTCGAGGCGCAACTGATCGCCCGGTACCACCGGCCGCCGGAACTTGGCACGTTCAATCCCAGTGAACAAGACCAGCTTGTTCTGCCGGTCTTCGATCTCGGTGAGCAACAGCACTCCGCCCGCCTGTGCCATCGCTTCCACGATCAGTACGCCCGGCATGACCGGCGTACCCGGAAAATGGCCGGCGAAGAACGGCTCGTTGATCGTGACATTCTTAATGGCCACGATGCGTTCTTTCCGCGTAAGCTCCAGCACCCGGTCAATCAGCAGGAACGGAAACCGGTGTGGCAAAAGACGTGTAATCTCGTTGATGTCCAACCCTGTCTTGGCGGTTGGAGTTTCAGCTGCGGAATGAGCTGCGTCTGTCATACTGGTTTCGCCAAGAGCGAAGATTATACTTTATCGGGCCTGCGGAAGCCGCTTGCCGAAAATATCATTCATGACTGGGAAAGCCAAAAAGCAACCTCCCCACTCCACCCACGCCGAATCAACTCGCCGCCTCCGCTACCTCGAAGAGCGCGGACAACAGATTACGGAAACCGTTCGGCAATTGGTTGAAGTCGAATCCCCGAGTGACAACAAACAAGCCGTCGAGCGCCTGGGAGCGCTGCTGGCTGGGCGCTTCGAAGCCCTGGGAGGCCACGCCAAATTCCATCGTACCCAGAACTTTGGCGATCACTTGCAGGTGGATTTCTCCGGCAAGGCCTCCGGCAAACCGGTGCTCCTCTTAGGCCATCTGGACACGGTCTATCCCTTGGGCACACTGGCCACCATGCCCTGCCGCATATCCGGACAGAAGCTTTTTGGCCCCGGTAGCTTCGATATGAAGTCGGGTATCGCGATCATGCTTCATGCCATCGAGGCGCTGCGCAGTTGGCATGGCGACCAGCTACCACGCCCGGTGACCGTCTTGCTGGTCTCGGACGAAGAGGTCGGCAGCGACAGTTCCCGTAACATCACCGAAAATCTCGCCAAGAAATCCCAAGCCGTGTTGGTCCTCGAACCTTCTTACGGTCCGAAAGGCGCTGTCAAGACCGCCAGAAAAGGAGTCGGCGAGTACATTCTCAAAGTCACCGGCAAAGCCGCGCACTCGGGACTCGATTTCGAAAAGGGCGAGAGCGCGATCGTGGAACTTGCCCGTCAAATCATCGAGGTTTCAAAACTCGTCGACCTCAAACGTGGCATCACCCTCAACGCCGGAACAATTCAGGGAGGTACGCGCTCGAACGTGATTCCGGCCGAAGCCAGTGTCGTGCTCGACGTGCGCGTAGCCCGCATGAAAGATGCTGCCGTCATAGATAAGAAGCTGCGTGCGCTGAAGCCCTTCAATCGTAAGTGCAAGCTGCAAATCACCGGCGGAGTAAACCGTCCGCCCATGGAACGCACTCCATCTGTGGCAGCGCTATACAAAAAGGCATGCGAGATCGCCAAACAGTTGGGTTGGAAGCTCGACGAAGCCGCAGTCGGCGGCGGTTCGGACGGCAACTTCACCGCCGGCCTCGGAATTCCTACGCTCGACGGACTAGGCGGTGTGGGCGATGGCGCACATGCCAGCCACGAGTCCATCTTGATTTCTGAGCTGCCTCGCCGAACGGCGCTCCTGGCGGGGCTTATCGAGAGCTTATGAGTATCTTTCCGTGCTAAAATTAGCAGCCGCACGGTTGTTTCCAGATCTCCGGAGGGTTACGTGACAATCTACAAGGTGTCTCGCTTGGTAATCGTGGCTGCCATCACTTTGATACTGGTTACGCCTGCCGCAACTGCCCAAACGCCCGAGAGCGTACGTCATGTTTCGAGTCGTGTGCCAGTGCTGGGCTCACCTCACGAACTGGCCGCCGAGCGTCCCGTGAACTCTTCGTCTCCTCGTGGAGACGGCGCGATCGATTCTAAAGCGAATCCGTGGAAGCTTTTGGCCACATTACCGGGCGCCGTGGTGCACGATATTTCCTTCGCCACTCCCCAGATCGGCTACGCCGCCGCCGAACTCGGTCAAGTTTGGAAAACCACCGACGGCGGTGCAAGTTGGACCGAGATCATGAACCTGGGCTTCCCCTATTATTGGTACGGGGTGCATGCGGGCGGAGAGAACGACGTTATCATCTCGGGATTCATCGACAATAATTTCGAAAGCGTTATCCGTTATAGCCAGAATGGTGGCCAAACCTGGACCTCTGACATCGTTCTCAGCACCACCGGCTGGGGCGACCGCGTTCGTTACGTTAACTCCCAGGACGGGTTGGAGATGGATCAGTTAAATCTCGATGCGCCAAACGCGGCGCACTACACCACCGATGGCGGCGCGAATGCAACCGATTGGACCAGTGTGGTGCCCGATCCGAACGGTGGCTGGTTTGGGAACGAGTTCAGCTTGTTGCCGAACTTGCATGCTCGGGCTTCCGGCATAACCTATTGCACAAGCCTTAACCTCGGTGCCGATTGGAGTTGTGGTCCTTCTATTGACTCGGTTTTCGACGGCCCCACCTTCTTCTCAAATGACACTTTTGGCTGGGTAGGTGGAGGGGAGATTTCACCCAACCTCGAAGGCTGGGTACATCGCACTACAGACGGCGGCACAACCTGGAGCGGCCGTACCCTGGACATCGGATGGCCGATTCGTGAAATCCTCTTCCTCACGCCGAACATCGGCTGGGCCACAGGTGGGAACTATTCCTCCAACGTCGGCGGAATGTACTTCAGTAAAGATGGCGGCCAGACTTGGACGCTCGACAGCAGCACCGGCGCTGAAATGGGCTCCTGCGACAGCCAGCGTAAAGGCAATCACGTGCAGGTTTGGTGCGCCGGGTACGACAGTTCACTCAATGGCGTGATCTATTCGGTGCAGGGAACGCTGCCCTAACCGCACGATCCTGACTTTGACTCCGAGCACGGCGAAGCCTAGACTTTTCTAAGGAGGACTCCCATGGGCGGAAAACTAGGCTTGCCTGAGATTCTGATCATCCTGGCCATTGCGCTTCTGATCTTCGGCCCCAGCAAATTGGCTGATCTGGGCAAAGGGTTGGGCGAAGGCATCAAGAATTTCAAATCATCGATGAAGGACGGCGAAGAAGAGAAGAAGCCGTAGAGACGTAACTTGTTACGTCTCGCCCTGTGCCTCTTTCAGCATCCTCCACACCAGCGCCACCGGCAATCCCACCACATTGAAATAGTCTCCCTCGATGCGGGAAATCCATCGAGAAGCCCTTCCCTGAATCGCGTACGCTCCTGCTTTGTCCATCGGCTCACCGCTCGCGACGTAATCGCGAATGTCATCATCGCTAAGCGCGTTCATGACGACCACCGTGGACTCGCATCCCGTGATCTCCGTTTTCAGCTTTGGCCCAGCAACGTGAACTCCCGTCATGACTTCATGCTTGCGTCCCGACAGCAAACGCAACATTCGTATGGCATCAGCAGCATCGCGAGGTTTGCCGAGAATCTCAGCATCCACTACCACCACCGTGTCCGCACCGAGAATCAAATCATCCGGCCGCTGCGCGAACACTGCCAGAGCCTTCTCTCTAGCCATGCGCTCGGCAAACGATTGTGGCAACTCTCCAGCTCGCGGAATCTCTGGGACGTTGGCCGGATGCACAACAAACTCAATGCCCGCATTACGCAGAAGTTCCTGCCGGCGAGGCGAAGCGGAGGCCAGAACCAACATTACTTGCTTCCTACCAATCCGCGTGTCGATTCAATCAATTTGGCCGAGTCATAGCCGACGCCGTCCTTGAAGACGATTTCAACATTTTCAATGTCGCTGATTCTTTGTGACGGGTCTCCTTTGATAACCACCAGATCGGCCTGCTTGCCGGCCGCGATGGTTCCAATCCGATCGTCCTCGCCCAGATACTTTGCGCCGTTGAGGGTCGCGATGTGGATGGCTTCAAGCGGACTGAATCCAGCTTCGACCAGCAATTCCACTTCGCGCTGATCACCGAAGCCCGCAATCACTCCTCCGATGCCGGTTGGGTCGAGGCCAGCCAGCAGCAGGCCCCCAGCCTTCGCAAATTCATGCTCGAATTCCATTTCCTTCTTGAATGCCGCCGGTATTGGAGACTCCTCGGTCTGATAGCGTTTACGGATTGCCGCCGCGTCGCTGGCCTGCACTTTGAATTGCAGCACCGCAGTGCGTGCGTCCGGCGCCAGTGCATCCAGCACCCGCTGCTGGATCGGGGGCCTGCCGGGAACCGACATCTCAAATACTGGCAGCGTGGAAGTCACGGCGACATGATGTTCAATCAAATACGCGATCATCTCGTGTACCGCCCCGTGCTCAACGTCCAGCCCGCTCATCAACGGGTAGTCTTGTTTTTCCGGACAGTCCCCCGGCTTCTTCCACGGATAAAATTCCGTATCCACCAGCAGCCCGTGTTCCAGGTCATCGATTCCCAGGTCCGCGGCTTGCCGGAAGCCAACCGAGCATAGGTGCCCCGTCACTTTCGCGCCGCGTTTATGCGCCGCGGTAATCGCGGCGGAAAGTTCGTCAGGCGTAATGAACATGTAAGCTTTGAAGTTGTCCACGCCTTCATCTAGCCAGAAGTTGACGGTCCGCGTAGCATCGTCAGGCCCGTTTAGTTGGTGCATCTGTACCGCCCATGATCCCGCACCCTCGAGGTAAGGGCCAGTGACGTGCATCTTCGGCCCCGGCATCGCTCCGGAGTCGATCTTCTTCTTGACTTCAAGATCGGTATATGGCTCCAGCGAGCCAGTGGTACGGATCGTCGTCACCCCGCCCGCAAGGTAGAGCCGCGGAAAACTGTATGCCATTTCGCCGAACTCGCGGATATCTGCGCAACACGCCGGCCCCACGGGATAAAACATGTGGTCGTGCATTCCCACTAGACCGGGAATCACCGTGTAGCCATGCAGGTCGAGCACCTGCGCATCCTTGGGAACATCAACCGCACCAACCGCCTGAATCGTGCCTTTGGCCAGAACCACAATTTGATCATCGCGCGCGGGAGCTCCCGTGCCATCAATTACCCGCACATGAGTCAGCGCCACCACCGGCGCGTCCACTTTGACAAACTGTTTCACCTGTCCCCAGACGCATCCGCACAACACCAAACCTGCAATTAGATATTTGTGCATAGCCGGGAATTGTACCGGAAAGTTGGCTTACGAACTGCGAACCCGGAACTGAGAACTCTCTCCCAACCCTGTTAAAATCAAATCTAAGCATTCATCTCATGGACGCCGCTTTTCTTCGCAATTTTGCCATCATCGCGCACATCGACCACGGGAAATCCACGCTGGCCGACCGCCTGCTGGAACTCACCGGGTCGGTAACGGCGCGCGAGATGCAAGCCCAGGTGCTCGATTCCATGGACCTGGAACGCGAGCGCGGCATCACCATCAAAGCCCACGCCGTCAGAATGATGTACACCGCCCAGGACGGCCAAATCTACCAACTCAATCTGATCGACACTCCCGGCCACGTCGATTTCTCCTACGAAGTCTCGCGCTCGCTGGCATCTTGCGAAGGCGCTCTGCTGATCGTTGACGCCTCGCAAGGTGTCGAAGCCCAGACCCTTGCGAATTCTTATCTTGCCATCAACAACGGGCTCGAAATCATTCCTGTCATCAACAAGATCGATTTGCCCAGCGCCGATATTCCACGCACCAAGGAAATGATCGAAGGCGCCGTCGGCCTCGATGCTTCCGACGCCGTCCTGATCAGCGCCAAGACCGGCCAGGGCGTGCCCGATGTTCTCGAAGCCATCGTCAAGCGCATCCCGCCTCCGAAAGGCGACCCCGAGAAGCGGCTCCAGGCACTGATCTTCGACTCATGGTTCGACTCCTATCGCGGCGTGATCGTGCTGGTCCGCGTCTTTCAGGGCACGCTGCGCAAGGGACAAAAGATCCGCTTGATGTGGAATGGAAAGGTCCTGGATGTGGAGGCGCTGGGCGTCCAATGTCCCAAGCCAGTCGAGATTGATGAACTGAAGGCCGGCGAAGTCGGATTCCTTGTTGCCAATATCAAGACTGTGTCCGACGCGAAAATCGGAGACACCATCACCGACGATACCAACCCCGCCATCGAGCCTCTGCCCGGCTTTGAAGAAATCAAGCCCATGGTATTCGCAGGCTTGTATACCGTAGACGCGCACGAACACACTCAGCTACGCGAAGCTCTGGAGAAACTCAGGCTCAATGATTCTTCGTTCTTTTTCGAGCCGGAAAGCTCGGTTGCCCTCGGCTTTGGCTTCCGCTGCGGCTTTCTCGGCCTGCTCCACATGGAGATTATTCAAGAACGCCTGGAGCGCGAGTTCAACCTCTCGCTCATCACGACCGCCCCCGGCGTCCGTTACAAGATCTACAAAACCGACGGTGACATGGTCGAAGTAGATAATCCTTCTCGCTGGCTGAATCCGAGTGAGATTGCCAAGATCGAGGAGCCGGTAATTCTGGCCACCATCCTCACTCAGCCGGAATACGTTGGCGGAATCCTGGCGCTGGTCGAAGAGAAGCGTGGCCGCCAGAAGACTTTCGAGTACGTGACGTCGAATCGCGTCATGCTGCACTACGAACTGCCGCTGAACGAAATCGTTCTCGACTTTTACGATCGTCTCAAGTCTGTCTCACGCGGCTACGCCTCGCTCGACTACCATCTCGCGGACTACTGGGAATCGCCGATGGTCAAGCTGGATATCCTGGTGGCTGGCGAGCCGGTCGATGCGCTCTCCATCATCGTGCATCGCGACTTCGCCTACGAACGCGGCAAGGCTCTCGTGTCGAAAATGAGGGAACTGATTCCCCGGCAAATGTTTGAAGTGGCAATTCAGGCGTCAATCGGAGCCAAGATCATCGCCCGCGAAACCGTACACGCCATCCGCAAGAACGTAATCGCCAAGTGCTACGGGGGCGACATCAGCCGCAAACGTAAACTGCTGGAAAAGCAAAAAGAAGGCAAGCGCCGCATGAAGCGCATCGGTCGCGTAGACATTCCCCAGGAAGCTTTCTTGGCCGTACTTAAGGTCGGGGAAGACAGTAATTGAGCCCATGTGGGACGGACACTTTTGTCCGCCAATCCATGAATCATCACAACACACCTAAGGGCTGACGTCCTCGTCCGCCCAGCCGTGTGAGAACCCTACGGCCGGTAGATCCACGTCTGCGCGGTCGCCTGATCGTTGTCCGGATAGCCGTCGGCCAGCAGTACGCTGCCATCTCGCAACTTCGTCTCCGACTTGGGAACTTAAGACGTCCCAGCGAGCCACAGGATAGCCCATTCAGCAGCCCAACTAGCCAAACTAGTAGTGATTTTTCGCTCCAAATCGTAGCTGATCTACGAACCGGCATGCCCCCGGGAATGTGCAAATCCTCCCGGTTGCTCGAATGTTAAGATTATGTTAACGCTCTTCCTAACAGATCTTTACAAACCAGTAACGGCTGTTCTTGGTAGAGGTTAGGAGGCAGTTATCGACATCATCAAAACGACCGAACGGTCGGGGCGTTGACTCCCTCCAACCTAGCAACTTTACTTCCACAAGGTTTTCCACAGGGTTAGTCCGATTTGGGGGTGCACCGACCCATCACCCTTCCTGCTCAATTCCGCCCTCCATCAGCGACTCAAAGCGGGTCGAGTTCTTGATGAACGCCAGCTTGACCTTGCCGGTCGGCCCATTGCGCTGCTTGGCAATGATGAGTTCGGCTTTGCCCTGCAAGTCGGGATCATCCTGCTTGTAAACCTCTTCGCGGAAGATGAAAGCTACCACGTCGGCGTCCTGCTCAATCGACCCCGACTCACGCAGATCGGCAAGTTGCGGACGATGATCTCCGCCACGGCTCTCCGGCGCGCGGCTCAACTGAGAAAGCGCAATCACCGGCACGCTGAGTTCCTTGGCCAGCCCCTTCAAGCCGCGCGAAATCGCCGAAACTTCTTGGGTGCGGTTCTCATAGCGTTTGCCTCCGCCCGACATCAGCTGGAGGTAATCGACAATCAGCAAATCAAGCTTGCCTTGCGACTGTTTCAAGCGCCGTGCCTTGGCTCGCATCTCGCTCAGGACGATGCCCGCAGTGTCGTCGATAAAGATGGGAGCGTGGGCCAGTTCGTCCATCGCGCGCACAACTTTCGTCATGTCATCGCGCCACAGCGAGCCGGTGCGCATTTTGTGCGAGTCCACCCTCGCCCGCGAACACAGCAGACGCAGCAACAAAGCTTCGCGCGACATTTCCAGCGAAAACATGCCGACAACTTTCTGATCTTCGATGGCTGCATTTTCCGCGATATTCATGGCGAACGCCGTCTTGCCCATCGAAGGGCGGCCGGCAATGATGATCAAGTCGGAGCGCTGGAAGCCGCTGGTCATCTCATCGAGATCGGTGTAGTGAGTCGCGAGCCCGGTGATGCGCTGGCCCCGCTGCAACAGCGCATCCACCGAACCGAACGACTCTTTGACGATCTCCTGCACGCCCAGGAAGCCGCGTCCAATGCGCTTTTCGGAAAGCTGCATGATGGCAGCTTCAGCATCGTTGAGAACATCTTCCGCCGGATCGCTCTGATCCGAAGCCCGTGCAATAGCGGCGTTGGCAGCATGAATCAGTCCGCGCAACAGCGCCTTATCGCGAACGATCTTGATGTAGTGCTCAATGCTTGGCCGGTCGGGAACGCCGTCCAGCAGCCCGGAGACATAGCCAACGTCGCCAATCGCCTCCAACTCCTTACGCCGGTCGAGTTCTTCGATCAACGTAATCATGTCGATCGGACGAGACGACTCCGCCAGATCGACCATGCGGTTGTAGATGCGGCGATGAGAATCGAGCGAGAAATCTTCCGGCTTCAGGTGCTCGGCAGCCTGGTTGTAAGCGAAGTTGTCGAGCAGAATCGCGCCCAGAATCGAGCGTTCGGCCTCAACATTGGCCGGCAAAGTGTGCGCGAGACTATGTTCAGCGGTTGCCAAAGTTTTTATTTCTGTCTTTGAAATCTCAGACCAAGTGCGAACGCGATACTACTCACAAATCGCTTGTGGATGCCGCGCATTTGCTTCGGAAAACACGGACTAATAATTATTTCTCTTGGCCGCATACGTGCTGAAATTATTGTAGGGGAACAAAAAGCGAATAATCAATAAAGAACTTGCAGGTTGAGGGTTTTCTCCGTGACTCCGTGGTGGGGTTTGACCTATCAGTGTTGACCTGCGAAATCTGCGGCTGGAAATAGATGCGGCCCGGACCCAGCCAGCCCGAGCCGCATTGCTTGTGAAACGTCACCGCTTTCTCGCCGCGCAAAGCGGCCAGTCGCACGAGTCAGAACCGCGCTCACGAGGAGTGCTCGTTCCTTCCCGTACTCTGCGAACTTTGAATCACGAGTTTGATCCCGCGACCACGACTCGCATCGATCACTCAAGTTGACGACTCAGTCCTTCTGGTGAGGAGGACTTCTGAGGAGGCCGCAACGCCTGGATGCGGAAACGCGCCATGACCCATCTCCGTACCCTCCAGCAGTTCACCCTCGAGAACCGCCGGAAAACCGTCAACTCTTCAGCAATCCGCAGCGTGAAAACGTCTCACGTAAGCACTGGCGCATACTCTGCTTCAGACGCGGAAACGCCGCAACAGAAAAATCGCATTCCATTGTGCAGAAGCTGTGCAGGACCAAAATTCTTTGTGGAAAGATTAGGAAAACAAGGAGAAATTAACCACAAGAAAAGGCACGGCCGAAGCCGTGCCTTTGAAAATCAGCGTTGATCTGTGCAATCAGCGGCGAAAGACGTCAGTCTCTAACTCCATCCATAAAAGCCCGCAGCTTCCGCGAGCGCGATGGATGCCGCAACTTCCTAAGCGCTTTGGCTTCGATCTGTCGGATACGTTCGCGGGTCACCGCAAACGACTGGCCGACTTCTTCCAGCGTATGTTCGCTGCCATCTTCCAGGCCAAAGCGCATCTTGATGACTTTTTCTTCGCGTGGCGTCAAGGTGCGCAGCACCTGGCCAGTCTGGTCTTTCAGGTTTACGTTGATGACCGCCTCGGCCGGTGAAACCACTGCACGGTCTTCGATGAAGTCGCCCAAATGCGAATCTTCTTCTTCGCCAATCGGCGTCTCCAGCGAAATCGGTTCCTGCGCGATCTTCAGCACCTTGCGGACCTTCGCCACCGGGATATCCATGCGCTTGGCGATTTCTTCCGAGGTAGGTTCGCGCCCCAGTTCCTGCACCAGTTGCCGCGAGGTGCGGATCAGCTTGTTGATGGTCTCAATCATGTGGACCGGGATGCGAATCGTACGTGCCTGATCAGCAATTGCACGAGTAATCGCCTGCCGAATCCACCACGTGGCGTAGGTTGAGAACTTATAACCACGCCGGTATTCGAACTTGTCTACGGCCTTCATCAGGCCGATGTTGCCTTCCTGAATCAAATCCAGGAATTGCAGGCCGCGGTTGGTGTACTTTTTGGCAATCGAAACCACCAGGCGGAGGTTGGCCTCAATCAATTCCCGCTTGGCCTGCTCCGCATCCATGTCTCCCTGGATGATTTCGCGCTGGGTGCGCTTGAGTTCCTGAAACGACACCCCCGCTTCAACTTCGAGCTTTTCCAGTTCGGTGCGGATTGCCCGCGATTGGCGCCGGTACTCTTTGCGCTGCTCTTCGCTGCGGGTGGCGTCTGCCTTTTTCTCGAGGTTCTGCGACTGGCGGTCGAGCGAGCGCATAGTGTCGACCGTCTTGTTGACACGGTCGATCAGCCGCTTGCGTTCGTTATTGGTGAATCCCAGTTTGCGGACGCACAACGACACCGCCACAATGGCCCGTGCCAGAGCCACACGGTAGCGTCGATAATCCTTCGGCCGCTTCTTTTGTGAGACCGACGCGAACTTCTCGATGAGCAGGCTGGCCTTCTTGTAGGCCTTAGCCAGAGCGTCAATCTTGCCGGTGAATTCCTTCAGGCGGTTCTGCAGGATCTCATCGGTGATTTCTTCTTCATCAAAAGTGACCACTTCCTTGATGGAGCGGACACTCTTCTTGAGATCTTCGCCCAGCGCCAGCAGTTCGTTGATCACGATGGGGGAGCGGGAAAGCGCCTTCAAAACTCGGATTTGCCCACGCTCGATCCTCTTTGCGATTTCTACTTCGCCTTCACGCGTGAGCAACGGAACCGTTCCCATCTCACGCAAATACATACGGACGGGGTCGTTGGTTTTTTCAAGTGCGCCGGGGGTGAGGTCGAGTTCTACATCTTCGCCGGCTTCGTCCTCGTCGAACTTCTTGTCGAGCGCCGCCGAGGGAAGCTTCGGTCCCTCGAGCACATCGATGCCCTGCGTGCCAATGGTGGTCAGCAGATCGTCAAGGTCTTCGGGAGAGTGCACGTCGTGCGGTATGAGATCGTTGACCTGGTCGTAGGTCAAGTACCCTTTTTCCTTGCCGGTATCGATCAGCTTTTTAATATCGTCGTACTTGTCATCAAGAGCCAAGACGGATTTTCCTCAAGTCGCCCCAAAAGGAAGGACGCGAATAGTCGAATTTAGCGGTGGGAACGTGAGTTGGCGGAACCTAGCGCCGACACAAACTTTCAGAGTATAGCATGAGATTGGCTGAGAATCCCAGTGCCCGGGCAGAGTCGCCGCTCTATCTCCCTCGCCGCTAATAAGTTAGATGGTGGAACCTGCATTTAAGTTTCAAACCTCAGATCGGTTAAGCTGCCGGAGGAGCTGCGCCTTCTTCCATCAATCCCGCATCCATCAATGCTCGCTTCAGACGCATCTTTTCCTCGAGCAAAGCCTGCATACGGCCCGGTTCCTGGCTGCGTTTGGCAGCCAATTCCTGTTGAACCCTTTCCAGCTTGCGCCGGAGTTGGATCCGCCGCAGGGCTTTCACGGCCCCTTCAAGGCGATCCGCGGCAAGTTCTTCTGCCTCCTTCATGAGAATCGATGCCAGCAAACTGCGCTCGCCATCGGACAGTGCCAATGCCATAACATCGGCAGAATCGGGTGCGGCCAATAGGGCCTCCACCAAAGACTCTGTGGCCAATCCGTGATGCAGGGGTTCGTTCCGCAACACAAAATGCGCCTGCCGCGCGGGATCAAACTCCTCGTCCACGCCGTCTCGCGAGGAAACATGCTGCTCGGAAGTCATCTCCCGGGCGGAAGTCAGGGCGCGAACCAGTATCTTCTCCGCGTCCGTCACCTGGGATTCAACTGGCGATTTCAGCGCGGCGGCTGAGCGATTCGTGGCCGCGTGCTTCAACTCTTGTCGTAGGACAGCAGAATCAATATTTAACTTTTGTGCGATCTCGCGGGTCAGCTCATCGCGCACAATCCGGCTGGGAACCTGCTGGATGTGGGGTAGCAGATAGTTCACTGCTTTGACTTTGCCCTCTCCGCTGCGGATGGGGAACTGGGCGCGGGCGCGGTCGATCAGGTATGTAAAGTAGGGCTGAGAATTTCGCAGTGCTCCAGCATACGCGTCTTTACCCTTGCGGCGGATGAATAGATCGGGATCAAATCCAGTTTCCAGGGTCAGCACCTTGATCTGGAATTCCTCCTGCACCAGCAGACCGAGCGTGCGCTCAGTTGCCTTGGCCCCAGCGGTGTCAGGATCGAAATTGACGACCACATTCTTGCTGAAACGTCCCAGCAACCGCGCTTGCAGGTCGGTGAAAGCCGTGCCCGAGCTGGCGATCACATTGTGAAATCCCGCCGCATAAACCGAAATGCAGTCCATCTGACCTTCCACCAGGATGGCGTAATCCAGTTTGCGCGTGGCTTCCTTGGCGTGGTCGAGGTTGAACAAAACCTTTGACTTGGAGTAGATCGCCGTCTCGGGAGAGTTCAGATACTTTGGTCCGGCCTTTTCGTCGGTCGCGAGCGTGCGTCCGGTGAAAGCGATGACTCGTCCGCTCTCGTTGGCTATCGGAAACATTACGCGGTTGCGGAACTTGGAGTACATGGACGCCGTCGTCGTTGGTCGGTGGTCGCTGGTCGTTGGCTCCTGAGTGCTGATAGCTGATGGCTGAGAGCTTTCTTTCCACGAAAACAATCCGCTTTCTCGCAGCGCCTCCTCATCGAACTCGCTCTTGAGACGGTCTTTTATCAGGAACCCGGAGTCCGGCGCGTATCCGATGCGGAATTCGCGGATCATCTCCTCACTCAAGCCGCGCCCGGTGAGGTATTCGCGTGCTCTTGCTCCTTCGGGCCGCCGCAAACACTCCTGGAAGAACCCGCAGGCACGCTCGTGGATATCGAGCAGCACGGTGCGGAGCTTTGCGTCTCGAGCTTCCGCCGGACTGCTGTATTCCATCTTCGGCAGTGCGATCCCCAACTTCTGCGCCACTGCCCGGACAGCTTCCGGGAAAGTGACGTTCTCGATCTTCTGCACGAAGCTGAAGACATCGCCCGAGACGCCGCATCCGAAGCAGTGGAAGAACTGCCGCGTGGCATGAACCGAAAACGACGGCGTCTTCTCGTTATGAAATGGGCAGAGCCCGGAGTAGTTCTGCGCCCCGGCTTTCTTCAGCTTGACGTAGTCGCCGACGATGCGGACGATGTCCGCTTGCAGCTTGACGGTTTCCTTGAAATCGGCGGCTTCAGTCATGAGTGGAGGCGATCCCGCAGGAATTGTGGGCCAGAGAACGGCTAAAGGGAATATAGCAGCGAGTTTAGAGCTTGGAAATCCTGTGGATCGCGAGAAATTTCAGTTGAGGACGTCGGAAAACGGGGACGTGTTGGCTGTGTCGCCCTACATTCCCGGCCAAGGTGCGTCCGGATCAACCGCTCGGCGAATCATCTCAACAAGCTGCTTCATGCGAGTAGACGACAAGGCCCGGCGCTCGCGCTCGATCAAAGCTGTTTTCTCCAGCACCTGGATAAAATGGGCCTTCAAATAGGAAACACCGGGTAGCCCGGTTTCGCCGGGTGGAAGCTCCGCCACCGTGGGGCCGGGTCTGCCATAACTGCCGAACGGGACGACGAGGATGGAAGACGTGCGATCACTGAGGTTGCGTCTGTCGAGTGAAGCCACCACCACCCAGTGCCGCTGAACGGCATCGCCCAGCCGGGCTGTCCAAATCTCGCCGCGTCGCGGGTTAGGGTTCGCGGTCGACATCGAATTTCCGGGCGCTTGCCATCAGCGCAGATGCGAGACGGTTTTCTTCGGTCTCTTCTTCTTCGGTCATTCCATCGAAGTAGGCCGTGGTGTCATTTGCCAAGCGCTCGCGATTTTCAAATATGCGGAGGCGTCCGATTGCAATGTCAATTGCCTCGGCAAGGGTGGCGGCCTCGCCGCAATCGAGCAAGCCCTTCAAATAGACGATTGTGTCGGGCGCAACCGTGGTCGAGATTTTCTGGCGATTAAGTCGTGCCGTCGAGGCCATATCCGTCTCCTATTTGGGGGACAGTATATCACCTAGAGAAGACGACAGTTTACGCTACTTATTAAACTATTGAAATTAAAGGAAAAACATAGCATCCCGGCTTAGTCCTCACACCCGCAACTCCACCACCGTAGCCCCGCCCCCACCCTCATTCTGCGGAGGCTCGACCACCGACTCCACATGCGGATGCTTCTGCAAATACTGCCGCAGCGCTTTGCGCAGAATTCCCATGCCGCTGCCGTGAACTACTCGCACCCGCGGCAATCCTGCCAGGAATGCGCGGTCGACAAACTTTTCTACTTCGCGGGTCGCGTCATCGACGTTGTGTCCAATCACATTGATTTCAGATGGAACACTTTGATCCTCACTTTCTAACGAAACCGAAATCCCCCGAGCCCGCGCTGACTTCACGGGAGATTCAGCCGCCCGCAACAGCACTTCGGCAATATCATCGCGGGCGACTTTCATTTTCATCGACCCGACTTCGACTTCGAAGTGATTGTCGTCAATGCGGCGGGCTACGACTGCGGGTCGTCCCATGGATTTCAGCTTGACGGTGTCGCCTTCGGAGACGTGCTTCACGAGTTGCGGCGTAGCGTTGGGGTCGTCGCGGTCGGCTCCGCTAGTGTGGGCTACGATAGTGGAATCGAATTGCTCGCGGAATTCGCGGCGTAACTTCGAGATTCGCCGCTCGGCTTCTTTCGAAACCTTCTGCGCAGCAGCGCGGTCCTGAATGGCGTTGACCGATTCCCGCGCGTGATATTCGAAATCACGCAGCAGCGTAGCCAACTTCTGCTCCATCTCTTTTATTTTGACCTGCTGGTCTCGCTTGCCCTCGGTGAGAAGACGGCTTTTCTCGCGTTCGAGTTCTTCTTCTCTCGTCCGCAAGCGCAAACGCTCGGCTTCGGCTTCACGCAAGTCTGCATGCAGTTTATCCAGGAATTGACCCACGTCACGGGCCTGCGAACCTAGCTTGGCTCGCGCCGCTTCAATGATTGAGGAATTCAGCCCCAGGCGTTGAGCGATGTTGATCCCCGCCGAAGCGCCGGGCACGCCAATCTTCAATTCATAGGTCGGCTGAAGCGTAGCTTCGTCGAATCCGACCGATGCGTTAAGCACGCCTGCGGCGTTTGCCCCAAAGACTTTCAGCGAAGTATGGTGAGTGGAAATGATGGCGAGGCATCCGGTGCTCCGGAAATATTCGGCAATGGCTACGGCCAGGGCTGCGCCTTCCTCAGGGTCGGTGGCCGAGCCAAGTTCGTCCAGCAGCACCAGTGAATCCGCGGTCGCAGTGTGCGAAATGAAATCAATATTGGTGACGTGAGCGGAGAACGTCGAAAGATTCTGCTCGATCGATTGATAGTCGCCGATATCGGCCAGCACGGCATCGAACCGCGGCAACTCAGCGCGGTCGGCGGGTACCGGAATGCCGGACTGCGCCATCAGCGCCAGCAGTCCCACTGTCTTCAGGGCAACTGTCTTGCCGCCGGTGTTGGGGCCGGTGATCACTAATTCCCGCTTCTGATCGTCGAGCTCGAGGCTGATAGGGACCAGCCGTCCGCCCTTGGCCCTGAGGTTCCGCTCGAGCAAAGGATGCCGGGCCTTGTGGAGCAGAATGCCGTGGGCTTTGCTTAGCACCACCGCGACACAGTTGTAGTCCTCGGCAAAACGGGCTTTGGCAAATTGCAGTTCCAGTTCAGCGAGCACTTCTGACGCGGCTCGGATGTCGTCCGCATGCTCGCCGATGCGGCGCGTCATCTCCAGCAGAATGCGATGAATCTCGGCTTGTTCTTCATCGAGCAGCCGGACCAGCTCGTTGTTCTGTTCGATGGTTTCGAGCGGCTCGACAAAAACTGTTTGACCGCTGGAACTGGCTCCATGGACCACGCCCTGCACACGCCGCTTCTGCTCGACTTTTACCGGGATCACGAAACGCTCGCCGCGGATGGTGATCAGTTCGTCCTGCACCGTCCCGCCTTCGGCGAGCCGCCGTAAATAGCCGCGCAACGATTCCTGAATCACTCGGCGTTGTTTCTCCATTTCGCGGCGGATGCGCGCCAGCTCGGGAGAAGCTTTGTCGTCGAGCGTGCCGTCGGGAAGAATCTTGTTGCGGAAGCCGCGCAGAAAGTCGGTGAAATCCGTAATTCGCAAGGAAAGCTGAGCTACGGTCCGCCATTCCACCTTCATCGCGGCTGGCGGATTCAGGGAAATCTCTCGCCATTCTGAAGCGCGTTCAACCACCAATACCACGTCGCGAATGTCAGTGGTTTCAAGCGCTGCGCCGATGATCCGCGATTTCTGAAGGTGCGGGCTGATTTCTAGCAGGCCAGAGAAATCAAAACCGCCTCCTATGCGGCGAAACTCGCGAACTTCGGTGGTGAGCTGTTGCTGGTTCTCAATCCAATCGCGATCGCCCGATGGAGCCAATGCCGCGATGGCCCTTCGTCCGAGTGGGGACGACACATAGCCGCGCAATAGCTCCAGCAGGGCATCGAATTCCAGCACGCGGGCGCTGGTATGGGGAAGTGGCTGCGGCGGCATCAGAAATAATGTTACAGGAAGCAGGGAAGACTGAACGCCGTATCAATTGGGAGTTTGAGAATGAGCCTGAGCTGCTCTTAGTCTAGCTGACTGGCATCTCGGAGCCGGCGACGGGGAGACGGAGAATGAAGACAGCGCCACCCTCGGGCCGATTGTGACACCCAATCTGGCCACCATGGTCTTGCACAACGCCGTAGGTGGCACTCAATCCGAGCCCGGTGCCTTTGCCCACTGGCTTGGTGGTATAGAACGGGTCAAACACGCGCTCCGGTTCCCGAATTCCAGGGCCAGAGTCGGAGAATGTCAGCACCACGTTGTTGTCCTCGCACTTGGCGTTTACCCACAAAGTCCCGCCAGCGGTTTGTTGCTGCGCGTCCATTGAATTGCCGATGATCTCCAGACAACATTGCATGAGTTGGTTGGGATTGCCCCAAATGCGCGGCAAGTTGGGAGCAATCGTGCTGTGCACGCGGATGCCTTTGGTTTCCATTTGCAGCATCTTCATCTGCAACGCTCGTTGCAACATGGGGCCAACCTCCACCAGCATCTTCTCGGCTGGCGCCTGCTGGGCAAAGCTCAACAAGCCGGAGAGCAGATCACGGGTGCGTCGGGCCTGTTGCCCGATCTTCTGGGCCATGGTCACCTGCGCGGGATTCAGGTCCTGGTTTGAGGCCAGCAATTCTGAATAACCCAGAATTGCGGCGACCGGATTATTGATCTCGTGTGCCGCCCCAGAGACAAGTTGACCCAGTGATGCCAGCTTTTCTTTCTGCACCAACTGGGTTTGCAGGCGCTTAAGACTCTCCAGACTCAGACGTGATTCTTCCAGCAGCCGCATCAATTCACGATCCAGCACGTATTGCCGGAGGAACACGAACCCACCCAGAACCAGCATGGCAGCCAACGTTACCAGAAGACGGAAAAGGCGAATGAGGGGCGCCGATGGATCTCGAAACTGCGACCAAAACCCCATCACCGGTAAAGACAGAATGGCCAACATTGCTAATCGGGGTGATAGTGCCAGCCACTTGCTGCTGGGTGACGCAGACGTTTGCTGAACCGGCTTCAAATCGCGCGCCATCAGCCCGGCGAAGATCAGCCAGCACATCGAAGTGACGAGAGGAATGTCATACCAGCTGCCGGTGTAATACTGACCGCGCGTAATAGCTGCGTTAATCGACTCCGAACTCCAGGTATACAAGCCGGCAGCGATAAAAAAGTTCCAATAGACCTTCTTCCAGGGCCCCTGCACGTTCGTGGTCAATAGCCCGAGCACTACCAGCAGAACCAGGTTTTCAAAAAGGTACAACAGATCGTAGTTCTGATTGTAGGTCGTTGAATTTAGCACGACGTACTGGTTGGGGAAAACCGCGAAGGCATACAAGAACAACCACCAGATTAAAAGCATCAGAAAATTCAAGGTGCTGAAGTAGAGTTTCTTTTCCTCCGGTGGACGATGCGGACGCAGGGCTACCGCCGCCATGAATGGGACGATGTGAATAAACAGGATTACGTCCCCGAAAAAAGGCTCTGGCACTTCTCGCCTTCGCAACACTTCGAAGTAAGTCCAGGCTCCCAGACTGGTCGCCCACAAGCAACATCCGGCAGCCATCAGAAGCCAGAAACCACGGGTCTGGCCCTGGCTGCACACCGCGTTCGAGACCATCAATATCGCGGCAAACGCCACCAGGAGGAATTGAGTCACATCTCCAAAGGCGGTCAGAAAGTGGCCATGAGGAAAATTGAACGCCGCTGCTGTGCAGGTCAAAATCAGTCCGGCGGTAAACACTGCCCACGCGTGTTTCTTCCAAGTCATGGCTATGCAACATTCTATGGGGCTGGCGTTGCGCGCAGAAGTCCCTGGCGGTACACGCGGTTACGTTGGTACCGGCATCTTGTCTTCCAGGTAGTGAATGTGCGTCACGAGCACTCGTGGAGAGCCCGCGCGAACACCTCTGTTAGAATCATGCCGTGTGCGACTAGCGATTGGCTGGTCGGAAGTTGCCCCAATGGCTTTTCCTGTAACCCGTCTCCGTCGGCTCCGCCAAAGCGAGCCCTTGCGCGCCCTGGTGCGTGAAACCCAGCTTTCACCGGCTTCTTTGGTCTATCCCATGTTTGTGTGTCCGGGAGAAGGCGTGCGCAAAGAAGTCCGTTCCATGCCCGGGGTCTTCAATCTCTCCGTGGATGAGGCCGTCAAGGAAGCGCGACAGTCCCATGCTCTGGGAGTGCCGGCGGTCATTCTCTTTGGTTTGCCGGAGAAGAAAGACGACGTTGCCACCGGCGCTTGGGCGGAAGATGGAATCGTGCAGCAGGCAGCTCGCGCCATTAAACGCGAGGTTCGCGATCTGATCGTTATGGGGGATGTCTGCCTGTGCGAATACATGTCCCACGGACATTGCGGAGTGGTTCGCGCGGCTCACCCACAGTCTCTGGGTGCGGCAGTCGCCAAGCCGCCGGCAATCTCTGCGGAGTACGAGATCGTGAACGATGCCACGCTTGAACTTTTGGCGCGGACCTCGGTCTCGCTGGCTCGCGCCGGGGTGGATGTGATTGCGCCTTCCGACATGATGGATGGGCGAGTGGGTGCAATCCGTAAAGCACTGGATCAGGCAGGCATGATCAACACGCCGATTCTTTCTTATGCAGCCAAGTTTGCCTCCGGCTTTTACGGGCCGTTCCGTGAGGCTGCCGATTCCGTCCCGCAATTCGGCGACCGCCGCTCTTATCAAATGGATGGCGCCAATCTGCGCGAGGCCATGCGCGAGATTCAACTCGACATCGAAGAAGGCGCCGACATGATTATGGTGAAGCCGGCGATGCCCTATCTCGATGTGATTGCCGCCGCCCGCGCGCGCTTTGACCTGCCACTTGCCGCCTACCAGGTCTCCGGCGAATACGCGATGATCGAAGCCGCCGCTCGTAATAACTGGATCGATCGCGACCGCGTGATGATGGAGTCGTTGCAATCGATTCGTCGCGCCGGGGCGAGCATCATCCTTACTTACTACGCCAAGGAAGCGGCCAAGCTGCTGGCGTAAGTCGGAATCAGCGCGCCGCGAGCGGCACATCCTGTTTCAGCGCCCACACCAGGGCAATCACCCAGCCAATCGCCGTCCATCCCAGGAAGAAGTTCAGCATGAGGATGGAAACTGCATCGCGTTTGCTGCGAGCGAATGCGACAATTGAGGGGATAAAGTACAGCACAAACCCGAAGCCGAAGATGGGGAAGAAGAAAAGCGCCAAGAAGTGCATAGATGGCCTCCAGCTAGGGATAGTCTAGCACCGCACAAGTGCGCAGAGCGACCTACTGTAGGCAGTGACCCGGTTCCTGAATCCTCATCGCATGGCGTAGAATCAGCTATTTGTAGACTCATTCTTAATTCCTACAGGGAGCACTCCTTTGCCTGAAATCATCTATGACATTGCTATCATCGGCAGCGGCCCGGCGGGATACACCGCGGCCATTCGCGCCGGCCAATATGGCCTCAAGACCGCCCTTATCGAGAAAGACGGTTTTCTCGGCGGCACTTGCTTGCATGTAGGCTGCATCCCGACCAAAGCTCTGCTGTTCAACGCCGAGTTGTGGGACCACTTGAAAGAAGCCAAGGAATTCGGCATCGAAGGCGTGGACGCGCGCAAACTGAATTGGGCAGCCATCCAAGACCGCAAGTCGAAGATCGTCACCAAGCACGCTAAGGGACTCGAGTTCCTGATGCGCAAGAACAAAGTGGAAACCGTCAAGGGCTATGGCAAACTCACCGGCCCGGCGCAAAACGGCATTCTCACTGTCGAAGTTACCAACGACGGCAAGGCCAGCCAGTTGAAAACTAAAAACGTCATTCTGGCCACTGGCTCCGAGGCACGAATGATTCCCGGCCTCGAACCTGGCCCCAAGGTGCTTACCAACATCGAAATTCTTGGACTGAAAGAGCTTCCGAAGTCTCTGGTGGTGGTAGGCGGGGGCGCCGTTGGCGTGGAGTTCGCGTCAATCTACCGCTCGTTTGATGCAGAGGTCACGATTCTCGAGATGCTGCCGCGCCTGGTGCCGATTGAAGACGAAGAAGTCTCGAAAGAACTCGCCCGCGTCTACCGCAAGCGTGGCATCAATTTTCATACCGGCGCCAAGATGGAGAAAGTTGAACAGACCAAGTCAGGGGTTGCGGTCACGTTCAGTGCAGAGGGCAAACAGCAGACGATTGAAGCGGAGAAAATTCTCATCGCGGTAGGCCGCAGGCCACGAACCGAGAACATCGGCCTGGAAAAGACCCGCATTAAGCCCGACCGCGAATTCATCAAGACCGACAGCTGGATGCAGACCGCCGAACCCGGCGTCTACGCCATCGGCGATATTGTTCTGGGGACGCCGCAACTGGCACACGTCGGCGCCATGGAAGGCATTGTCGCGGTAACCAAGATTGCCGGTAAGAAGGGAAAGCCAATCAATCCCGAACACATCCCCAACGCAACCTATTGCCATCCCGAAATCGGCAGCGTCGGCCTCACCGAGACCAAAGCTCGCGAAGCCGGCTACAACCTCAAAGTCGGCAAGTTTCCCTTTACAGCCAACTCGCGAGCATCGATTGTGGGCCAGCATGAAGGCTTCATCAAAATTGTTTCCGACGCCGACTATGGCGAGATTCTCGGAGTTCACATTATCGGTCCGCAGGCAACGGAGCTGATCGCCGAGGCGGTTGCCGCTATGGAAGCAGAAGCCACTGTCGAAGATCTGATGTGGACGATACATGCCCATCCGACGCTGGCCGAGGCAATGCTCGATGCTTTCAATAGCGTGTACGGAATGGCGATCAACGCATGAGGATTTGATCTGCGTTCATCTGCGCAGATCAGCGGCGAAACAGACTTTGATCTCCGTCCTTCAACTCGGCACTGTCGATTACTCAACCGGCCTGCGCTTGCAACAACGGCTCGTCGAACTCCGCAAGGACGCCAAGATCGGCGACACGCTCCTGCTCCTCGAACATACGCCGGTCATTACGATGGGCCGGAATGCCAAGGCGGCCAATATCATCGCCTCGCGTGAGGAACTCTTGCGACGAGGCGTCGAAGTCTTCGAGTGCAATCGCGGTGGCGACGTCACCTTCCACGGTCCCGGACAGCTGGTTACATATCCCATCTTCGACTTGCGAGGCATGACTTCGACCGAAGGCAAACGCAAGACTCTCGGCGCCATCGAGTATGTCCGGCGGTTGGAAGAAGTGCTGATTCGCACTTGCGCCGACGACTTCAAGATTCCCACGAAGCGTGTGGCCGGCCTCACCGGCGTTTGGACCAGCGAAGGCGGAGAAGCCAAAATCGCCGCCATGGGCGTCCATATCTCACGCGCCGTCACCTCGCATGGTTTTGCACTGAACGTGAATACCAATCTCGATTACTTCAACCTCATCGTCCCCTGTGGAATCGCAGCGAAACCCGTCACTTCCATGGCGAAGGAATTGGGACGGGAATTGGGCCTGGAAGAAGTCGCGCATTCGGTGTCGCGCAATTTCGGCGCAGTGTTCCAGTCGCAAATGCTGTGGCTGGAGAGCCTGGACGATCTCATAGGTCCCTCGGTCGGTGTTCCGCTACGAACTCCTGGCGAACTGCGCAAACTTCACGGAGAGGAAGACACAACCTGGGCCTGATGCAGGGGGATTTGTCTGTCAAAGCGGTTTGTTCAAATCCCCTCTGGCAGGTTACATTCGTGTCTGACCAGCATGGCAAAGAAGAAGCCACAAAAGCCGGCACGACCGAGTGCCAAGCGAAACTCGGCGCAGCCTGTGAACCGCAATCAACGGACTTACGTCATCGCTGACCATCGTTTGGAACAGCCCGAATTCAGCGTCAGCCAAGTGCGGGTAGGCGACTCGATCCGCTACGAAGTCCAAGGCGACTTGAGCGCGCCGGTTCCTCCTATCCGCGACTCGAAATATCTTTCAAAGAACCGGTGCATCGAGATTTATCGCTGGATGTTGTTGAATCGCAAGATGGAGACGGCGCTCGAGAATCTTTACAAGCAAGGGAAAGTCGTCGGCGGTGTCTATTTCGGGCTCGGCCAAGAAGCCTGCTCCTGCGCTTCTGCCTACGCTCTTCGCAAAGAAGACTGGCTCGGCCCCATGATCCGCAACCAGGGATCGCTTCTGGTCCGCGGCTTTTCCGCGCGCGACATAATGATGCAGTACATGGCCAAGGCGGGCTCGCCGACCAAGGGCCGCGATGCTTCTTCACACTTCGGCGACATTCAAACACGCAATGTTGTCGCGCCCATCTCAACGCTGGGTGATCTCATCCCTGTGCTGGCTGGCGTTGCGCTGGGTGCGCGCCTGCAAGGACGCAACATCGCTGTCATGACCTACATCGGCGATGGCGGCCAGTCCACCGGAGTGACCTACGAAGGTCTGAACTTTGCAGCAGTGCAGGATCTCGGACTGGTTTTGTTCGTTGAAAACAACCTCTGGGGATACTCCACGCCCGCTGACATGCAGTTTCGCATAAAAGACCTGGCTGAGCGCGCAATTGCCTACGGAATTCCGGGAGTGATCGTAGACGGAACCGACGCTTGCCAGATCTATGACGCAGCCCACGAAGCCTGCGAGCGCGCCCGCCGCGGCGAAGGGCCAACGCTGATCGAAGCCAAAATGATGCGCATGAAAGGCCACGCCATCCACGATGCCGCCGCTTACGTCCCCAAGCCGCTGTTCGAGTATTGGCGCAAACGCGACTGCATCACGCGCTTCGAAAACTATCTGGTGAACGTCAAGAAATGGCTCACAAGCCAACAGAATGCCGCACTGATCTCGGATGTGGAGCGGGTATTGGATGAAGACCGCGAGTTCGCGGTGAATTCGCCGTTGCCGACGCCCGAATCAGCCGCCGGTGGCGTCTATTGCCAAGACGGCTGCCACGAGATCAAACCGAAGTACCAAATGCCGAAAGTTAGAAAGGGAACCGGGGCGTTCAAGCAGACGGAGGCAGCGGTACATTTTAAGTGAAGCTGTGGCCTTCCGAACGTTGCAATTGAGCCTTAGCTATGATTTGGGAGTCGAGCTATTGGAAGGACGACCTGCTGAGACAGGCCCAGATACTGCGCGCCGTGTCGCACAAAGGCGTTGGCCTGAGATCTCATTTGCGAAGGTAGAGCAGTGTTAAATGTCGAGTTTTTACGCTGTCAGGAAGCTCATTGAGGCCAAAAAGCTGTCGGAGAAAGTGACTTCCAGCAGTCTTCGGGTTACGAGGTTCCCCTCTACTGGAAAGCCCGTGCATCGCCTTGGCTGGCATCACCTTGAGCGCCTGTGCGATTTCCCCCGCGCTGTTCAAACGAATATCGGCTTACGCGACCTCTGCAATCAGTTCGTGCACGGCTATGTGTTCCAACTGATGTTCACCGAGCAAGGTGGTCTGGATGGAGTGCTCGTGACGTCCGACGATAACCGTAGGAGTTGTCTCTATCTCATAAATGTTCGACAGATAATAAACGTGTTTGAAGGGATTGGCCGAGATTATCCTGCGACAGCGACATATTCATATGATCGCAAGGCGGGTGACTATAGGATCAAGCTTACGTAACGCAAGAGGGACGCATGAGAGACTCCATGCCTCAACCCACCTGTCTTGAAGCATCCGCCAGAAGCGAAGTCGAGCTCACCGGTACACTTCCCGCCGATGGCCTACGGTCAGCACCAGAACCACCAAGATACCGCGCTTCACTTGATAGATGACTGGGTAATCACCCACTCGAACCCGCCAAGTGTCTGTTAACGCGGCGAGCTTTTTGCACCCCGCTGGAAAGGGATCATCGCGGAGGGCTTCAATCTTAAGCGCGATCCGATTCCGGATCGGTCGAGGAAGTTCTTCCAACTGCCGGACGGCCGATGGCTTGAACTGGATCGAGTAGGCCATTGGCCGTTCTCACAGGCGTAGTTTTTTCTTCACGGTTTCCCAGGGAATGGCGCCGGGCTCTTTCAATGCCTTGAGGGCAGCCTTGACGTCGAATTCGTCTTCAAGGCGCTCAATGAGATCCAAATCTTCGATCGGCACCACCGCCGCGACAGGTTTTTTCCCGCGGTGTACGATCACTCGTTCGCCGCCATACGCTGCCCGGTTTAGAATGTCAGAGAAGTTTTGGCGCGCTGCGCTGGCGGTGAGTTTGGCCGGCATAAACAAGACTCCGAGTACGAAACGTACATTAAGTATAATAGCGCATTTTGTACAAATTGTAAATCAGTGATTATTCGCGTTGATTAGCGGCCAAAAATATGCCTCAACTGACCTATCTCGAAGCCATCCGCCAGGGAATCTGGGAGGAAATGGAACGCGACCCCACTGTCTTCTGCATCGGCGAAGACATCGGCATCTACGGCGGCGCGTTCAAAGTGACCGACGGATTCATCGACCGCTTCGGTCCCGAACGGGTGATTGATACGCCCATCGCAGAGTCGGCCATAGTCGGGGCGGCTTTCGGGGCTTCGCTCACTGGAATGCGCCCTGTAGCCGAATTTCAGTTTATGGATTTCATCGGCTGCGCCTTCAACCAGATCGTCAACATGGTCGCCAAAGCTCACTACCGCTGGGGAGCACCCGCGCCTATGGTCATTCGCGGGCCGAGTGGCGGTAACGTTCACGGTGGGCCATTTCACTCGCAGAATCCCGAGATGTGGTTTGTTCACGCGCCCGGTTTGAAAGTGGTCTGCCCGGCGAGCGCTTACGACGCCAAAGGCCTGATCAAGGCCTCTATTCGCGATAACAACCCGGTCATTTTCTTCGAGCATAAGTATCTTTACCGCCGCATCAAAGAAGAAGTTCCGGAGGAAGACTACATCGTTCCGCTGGGCAAAGCTCGAACCGCGCGCGAGGGGCGCGACCTCAGCATCATTACTTATGCGGCCATGGTGCATGTGGCGCTGGAGGCGGCTGAGATTCTGGCTAAGGAAGGAATCGACCTGGAAGTCATTGACCTGCGTACGCTTTCACCTCTGGATCGCGAGGCCATCGCCGAAACCGTGCGCAAGACTAATAAAGTCATTCTGCTGCATGAAGACGTGCGTACCGGCGGCATTGCCGGCGAGATTGCTGCCATTATTAATGAAGAAGCCTTCGATGATCTAGACGGTCCCATCGTGCGCATAACCGGTCAGGATTCTCCTGTCCCGTTCTCTCCACGGCAGGAAGAATTCTTCTTGCCTAAGGTAGCCGACATAGTACGAGAAGCGCGCCGCCTGAAAGCATACTAGCCAAAACCTTTGCGTGCCCTTGTTAGAGTCTCGTTCCGCTAGGTAGACTTGATGTCGGAGCTTTATTGATCGGGAGGTGCAATGCGCGGTTTCATCATAGGAATTATCGCCACTCTGGCAGTGATCGCTGTGGCCGGGCTGGCGGTGGCCACTTTCGGGCTGTTTCCAACCAATGCGGATGCGGTTCCACCCAACATCGAGACGCGCATCGCCAGCAGCGCTCTGGATGCTTCCATGGAACGTCACGCCCCGCGTGTGAACAACCCGGTCCCTCCCACGGATGAGAATTTGATCGACGGCATGAAGGTCTACACTATGAATTGTGCGGTTTGCCATGGCACACTCGACAACAAGCCCAGTGCCCTCGAAAAGTCCCTCTATCCGCCGGCGCCGCAGCTCATCCTCGACCCGCTCGATGACCCCGAATGGCACATCTATTACGCTGTACGCACCGGAGTTCGCTATACCGGGATGCCGGCCTGGAATAAGGCGCTGAGCGATCAGGATATATGGAAGGTCACGGCCTTTCTTTCAAGGATCCAGAAACTGCCGCCCAAGGTGCAGGATTACTGGAAGAACGCTTACGGCGTGGGTCCGCCGGCGGCGGAAGGGCCAGAACACGAGCAAAGCCAACACAAAGACTAAACCTGCCCTGGCCTTGGATATAATTAAGGTTAGCCCGGCCCGAATTCCAGAACACAGTAAAAGGAAACTATGCCGACCGATATTGTCATGCCGCAGATGGGCGAGTCCATCTTTGAAGGGACCATCACCAAGTGGCTGAAAAAGCCCGGCGACAAGGTGCAGCGCGACGAGCCGCTGTTCGAGATCTCCACCGACAAAGTCGACGCCGAGATTCCCGCTCCCGCTTCGGGTGTGCTGCGCGACATCAAAGTCGGGGAGGGAAATACTGTCCAGGTGAATACTGTCGTGGGGACGATCGCCGGCGACGGCGAGACTGCAGCCGCACCGGCCCCGGCAGCTGCCAAGGCCGCGCCACAAGCTGTACCCGCTCCGTCGAAGCCGCAGGCGGCTTCGACCAAGGCGCAAACACCTGCTCCAGCGCCCGCTGCGCCTCCGCAAGAGCAAGAGGAAGCTGGCGACGACGAACACGCACGCTCGTCACCCTTGGTTCGCAAGATCGCACGCGAGAACAACGTCAACTTGTCGCAAGTGAGCGGCACCGGCCTGGGAGGACGCATCACCAAGCAGGACATCATGGCATTCCTGGATCGCCCGGAAGCTGCCTCGGCTCCGGTAGCCAGTGCTCCGTCGCCGGCTCGACCCTCCGCGCCTCCTGCTCCTGCCGCGATTCCAGCCGAATCTGTGCCCATGAGCAAGATGCGGCAGATCATTGCCCAGCGCATGATCGAATCTCGCCGCACCAGCGCTCACGTGCACGCCATGTTCGAAGTGGACATCACGAAAATTGTCCAGCTTCGCAACAAAACGAAGTCAGCCTTCGAACAGCGGCACGGCGCCCGACTCACTTTCATGCCGTTTTTCGTGCGCGCAGCAATTATTGCGCTGCAACAGTTCCCCATCGTGAACGCCTCGATTGAAGGCGAAACCATCCGCTACCATCGCCACGTCAACGTCGGAATTGCCGTCGCTCTCGATTGGGGATTGATCGTTCCCGTACTCAAGAACGCCGACGAATTGAATTTTCTGGGATTACAGCGCGGGATCAGCGACCTCGGCGAACGTTCGCGCAACAAGAAATTGAAACCTGACGAAGTCGAAGGCTCGACTTTCACCATCACCAACCCCGGCCAGTTTGGCGCCGTGTTCGGACTGCCCATCATCAATCAGCCGAATTCGGCCATTATGGGCGTCGGTGGCATCACAAAAGCTCCACTCGTGGTCACCGACGCCGACGGCAACGACTCCATCGCCATCCGCTCCGTCGTTCATTTGACTCTTGGATACGACCACCGCCTGATCGACGGCGCCGTCGCCGATCAGTTCATGGCCTTTGTAAAGAAGACGCTGGAGAACTGGGGCGAGGAAGTCGGATAGGTTATAAGAAGACGTAAGCTGTCCTCGTGGGATTGCTGAAGTATGTCTGCTAATCGCGAGGTGTGCAGCGCAGGCTCGGCTACTTTGCCTTCGCCCAGACGGAAGCGTTTAGGCACGCCACCGTCCCACCTATAATCTGCTCCAACCCGGCTTTGAAGCCGGCCTCATCCGCGATCTGCTTACTCGATACTGCCTCTGCCATGGAAAGCGCGGCCTGCAAGAACGACATGGCAGCATTCTGTTTATCAGCTCCGGACCGGTTCTTGAATAAACCTTCAATCCCACTAACAATCGTGGGCACAAACGCGATCGTCTGCATCAGCTTGGACAAGAAGTTCATAGTGTTGTTCCTTTCGATGTGTGAATTGTGTTGTGAAGCGTGAAGTGGCAGGCCCGGAACGCGGGCCTACCTGATTCTCAAATGGTCATGCCACGCAATTGCAGCGCTGATCCCGGTTGCGATCACTGCATTCAAGATGCGTTCGTAAAGTCCGTGTCGTACGTCACTACGCTCTAACGCCGTGACTCTGTTCTCTACCAAAGTCATCCTTCCCGGTTGCCCCGCTCCCATTAGCATTTCCATGCGGGCTTCGAGGCGAGCCAACTTCTCCAGTACCTCGCACTGGAAATCGTTGTCCGTCACTCGCATTACCAGAGGTTGTTTTCCTAAGCTTTGCGCGCGCCTGCTCTGCGACTGCTCATCCATTTCGCTCATAGTGGATATTCCTCGTCGAATAAAGTCGCGTTTTTCTTGATGAACGGAGTCTGCGACAGATAAAACCTGTAGGTCAGTCCGTCGCCGACGAAGTAGTCCTTCACATAAGGCTGCGGCTCAATTTGGCCAATCACCGTTACGTCGTTCACCAGGGCGTTGACCGGTTGCAGTTTCAACCCGTCAGGACTGAAATTGCTGTCGCTCTCATTGAGCGCGTAGACATTAGTGCCGATGGGCGAGAAGACCATGGCGCCATTCAGCAGGTAATAGCTTGCCCGCGCCTGGATCGCAATCTCGGCAGCCTCCTGCGCCCAGGTCTTCTGCGGATCAGAGGCCCACCACGCCAGCATGTCCAGTTCCTGCACCTGGCTGGTATTGAACACGCCGGGTAGCAGGTCCTGAGTGAGTTGCCGAAGCGCATTGCCGGCGCTACGCTCAACGAAAGGGCAACGTTCCGGAAGCCGCTTTTCGTCTAGCAGCGCTTCGTCACTCTGCGCAATTAGGTTGTATCGATACACTGGTCCCTGCTCACCCCACCCCAGATATTCAAAGACAGGCGGCTCCGTTAGGTAACCGGTGAAAATGTCTTGGCCATCACTTAGCCCTATGATGATTCGCGCTCCGGTTCCAGAGACCACGAAATCCGGACCGTCCGACACCAGACTCATTCGCAACTCTGTTGGCTGATTCAGTTTCCGAATCACCTGCGGTGGTGTGGAGCCGTCGATCGCTGCCGTATAGTCCACAAGTCCGAGCCCATCGTTGTTGTCGATCTGCAGCTTCATCTGGACCCTTCTTTGACGATGGCTCGAGATCCATCAGGTTAATGAAATTGTCGTTGAATGTTCGGCTTCGGCGACACGAGAGGACTGCTTCTTTCAGTAAACCGCCGCCATAAGCGCAGGGAAGTAACTTCGATAACACACGGCTATCTGGCCGTCGTTCTCATCGACGTGTGGCATCGCTTGAAACGCCGCATGCAACGCCAAGGCCGTGATAGGCTTCGCGATTTCGACCGCTTGCTCCCGTTGAAATGCCTTGACGCTGAGCTCCGCCGACGAAGCGCTCATTGCGATTGAGGTTTCGATCGCCGTCGTTGGACTGAGTCGCGGATAGTGCAAACACACTCGTCCACCCGACTCATCCTCTGCCACAAACAGTGCCGACCATTCCTGAAAGAACGTCCCTCCCTCGCGATCAACGAATGCAACTACCTGTTGCACTCCCGCATTGGAGGGAGGCGTCCCCCCCAGCAGCGACTGTGCCAACACCAGCGAGGTCGCAGTCGTTTGCGCTACTCGCCCCAGGTTAAACGTCACTCGCCGGATGTAATTGACGTCGCGGTTCACATCGAGAGGATCCTCTACGTACGCTGCCGAAATCCCCGTGCCCACATACCCGGTTTGCTGTGCGTAGTCGCTGTCGACCGCAATCATGTCTCCGACTGCAAATCCATCCACGACTCCGACCCCCACGACAATCTCATTGGCTGTCGATCCCGTCAGCACAGCCGCCGCAAGAATCGGAGTTCCGCCCGAGGGTTGAGGATTCGCGTTCGGATTCGAAGCCAGCACGTTCATGTGCTCCGATCCACCTGCCAACGCCATCTGCAATTTGCCCCACTCGCGGAAGTTGAACTCGAGCCGGGCGTCCAGTACGCCACGGAATTGCGAGACCGGGGCGCCGCGCTTGCCTGCCCGCACCGGTTGGGTCGGCACACCACAAAAGCGCTGAAAGTTGTCGATCCATCCCAGGTCGATCCAGGGTGAAGGCGGCTGATCCAATGGAAAGACGCCGTACTTGCCGGGATCGAAAAGCGTGGGTGCTTCCGTCGCCCGGTTCACCGGAGCAAAGTAAGCTCGAAAGCGCCGTGTGGTTGGGACCATAGCGGCGCGCAACGGCGAAGTGCTCATAAGAAATTCACCTCAGAGAAGAAAAGAACTTTCAAACTTGTGCTGCGTTCCAATCGCACTCCCTCGTTGCCCCGCGGCAGCCCTTCATTCCTTGGAGCCTCACTCCCGGCAACCTTTCCAAAGTTGGGCTGGGTCCAGGAGATATTCGTCCCCAGATCCACGCTGGGTGCCTGCGTGTAATCTCTTTTTGAAGTCCAGGGAGGCTGACAGATGGCAAGCAGTTCCATGTCCAGTGCCGCCAGACTCCGGCCACGGTCTACCCCACTCTCCACCGTGCCAAAGGTGTGGTAAGAGATGACGCAATCCAAGGACAGCAACGCCCTGCTCCCAGCCTGCAACAATTGTGTAGCGCCCCATTCGATGTAGAAAGCGTCCGGCAAAGGCACCACCGGCACTACTAATTCGTTCTCCGCCACCACCAGCGGCGGGCGCGTCGTCCCATTCAACGTAATGGTTTGTGCCGGATACTGCGCCACCAACCGCTCCAGCAGCGTCATGTAAAAACTATCTTTTGTGAATTGCATAGAATCAGCTCTTAAGCTTTTAGCTCTTTGCTCTTAGCATGGAACATCGATTTCGTCTCGAACGGTCGTGGCGCATGTCAGCGATTCAAGCCAAAGGCTAAGAGCCAATGGCCAAGAGCTCGTCTTCATTCCACTGCCGTCAACTTGTACAAATACGGTGTTCCCGCGAAATACTCGGTCGCTACGTCCTCGATGTGAAACAAGTCGTTGTCGAACATCACTCCCAGCGAGTTTTCGAACAGGGCCTCTGCTGTTGCCATATTTTGCGACGTCAAGGCGTCGTTCACCGCCGTGCTTGAAACCAGGAACTCCAGCTTTCGCCGCGGACCACTGCTCGGTGTCACCAGAGTTCGCACCACGACTGGCGAAAACGTAACTTGCTGTACCCCTGGATCTACTAACCCAAGCTGCACACTGGGATCATTTGGCATTTGCAGGAGCGGAAACAACAAGACGACTTCGTCTCCGCCCAATGTGTGCAACATCGCGTCCGCCGCGCGCACCACGGCCGCACCACTAATTCCTATCCCTGAATTTGACATGCCTCAGCCCACTTTCTGCGCAACGTAAAGTGCCAGCATGGCACTCACTGTTTGGTCGATCAGCGTATCCGCGAAGTACTGCAGGTACATGCGATCCAACCGCTCTGACTTTGCGTTGACCGCTGGTGTGGCCTGCGCATTGCGTACAATCTGGGCGCAGGCAAACTTCACCGGATCGGGGATGGTAGCGAAACCCGCGGTGTACACAATGTCCACTTCGCTGAACCACAACCCGACAATGTTCAACGGCAGCGTCAGTTCCCCCGTGTCAGCAAAGTAGTCGATCGCAGTAGGGTCAATCGCCGTCCATACCCCCGGCAAACCGAACATCAGCGCCACATCCAGCCGCAAGTCATCAAACGGCCACTCCCCGCGCCGCGGAATGCAGTAACGACCCTGCGCGGAAACTATAGGGATGGTTGCGGGCGCCACTGCCACCAGTGGAAGATAGGTCAACCGAACGGTATTGCGGTCGGGGGCCAGCCTGATCCGTTCCTCGTATTGCGCAGCCCCCAACGTCGCCCTTCGGCAGTGAGTGTCAATCAGTGTCGACGCCGCAGCTACTAAGGCCGCCGGAGTCGTGGCGTCCAGCCCGTAATTCAGATAATCAGAAGGCGCGAGATAATAGTTCATCGTAAGTATTCACTCTCTATACGCCAGTCATCAGTGGCCGTCGCGAGTCGGATGAGTCGCAACCGGCCACTGACAATTTGGCGCGGGGGTTAACGATCGACTTTGACTTCGTAGTGCGCGAACGCGGCGCCCTTCACCACCACCGCGCCGAACTTCACTACGACCATTTGCGAGGCCAGTGAACCCAGCAACCCCAGTTGGAAAACTCTGGGAGTCGGGTCCGTAAGCCAGTGATACTCGATCAAGTCCTCGGTGACGATGTAGCAAGGAAGCACTGCGTTCCCGCTACCTGGTGTCCCGGTGTAAGGCAATGCCCACTCCGGAATCAGCGGTAGGTTCCCAGCCTGTGTGGACAAAGTTTTCACCGTCAGGCCGCCTGTGATCTCGGCAGTCGAGAGCACAACGTTGAACTCCGTTTTCATTTCGCGATCAATCAGGTCCAGCAACACCGGATTTGCGTAGATCGCCGTGGGCCGGACCTGAAACGAAGTATTTGCCATCATCTGCGCGATGGCTCCTTTGATCCCGTCCACGATGCTCGCAGTCGTTGCGATGGTCGTGGTATTTCCGCCGGCCTCGATCTGACCGATCGCCCCGAAGTACTGCAATGTGGTCGGTGAACTGAGCGAAGTGTCAGTCCCGTTCCACAACGCCACATCGTGCGTGCGCAGCAACCCGTCCACTGAATCCGCCAGGTCCTTTGCCTGTAGGTAAGCAAACTGGCTCTGTTGAACTCCAACTTCCAGATCGAAGAGGTTGTAGTTGATCTGCGAGACCAAAGCTTTCAGCGGGACTGCGTACTCCACCCGCGTGGGCGCGCCGACTACGGCCTGGATGTTTCGCGGATCCACGAAGGCTTGCGCAGCGGTCGGCGAATTGATCGCTGTTTCTTCGAAGAAGCGTGAGGGTTGCCCGGTGGCGGGGACCTGCTTGATTCTCTGTCCAAACACTCCGCGTCGCCGAACGATGTCGAAAATCTCCGTCTGATATCGGTCGATCTCAATCGCACCCGGCCCCAGAAAATCTGCCGACGCATTCAGATCGATAAATTGTGCATTCATGTTTTCTCCTAAAGAAATAAATTGGTCCAAAAAGTAAAAGACGCGATTCGCATCGCGTCCTCTTCGTCGCTCATGCCAGTGCCGGAAACTAGTCGATCATTCCCGCCCGCGCCATCTCTGCTTTGACGGCGATCCGCTGCTCCACGCTCAGAGACTGCATAGTCTTATCCAGGGCCGCCGGATCCAGCCTGTCGCCAAGCTCGTTCCCGCCCTTACCGAGCAGCGCTGAAACCAACGGCGATAGAGTCTTTCGCGCCATCCGCGCCGCTTGCGCCTTGAGGTCGGTGTTCGCTTTTTCCAGTTCTGCAACCCGCTTTTCCAGCCGATCAGGCCGATCTCCTTCCGATACTCCGTGGTCGATCTCTCGTGCCGGGCGCTCCTCGACTGCCGCCACAATGCGGTCGACCTTCGCGTTCAACGCCTCCTGTTGTGCATCGAGTTTGTCCAGCACTCGATCCAGTGTCTCAGCCGCGCTCGCCAGCCGCGCCGCCGTTGCTACCACTTGTTGTGTCATTTCTTCGTTCATGCTGTCTCCTTAGTAATTGTTTTCTTACTCAAGCTCGATCCATGTTTCCGGATACGCGGCCCGGTCGCGACGCAAGATCGCTGCCCCGGTGAAGGTCACCCGAGTCAGCGTCCAAACCTTGGCGCGAATGTCCGCCACCCGTGCATCCGCAATTTCGTATGACATTCCCAAACTCCCACCCGGCTCCCGGCCGCTCTTTTCGATTTCCCGCACAATTTCCGGGAAGTCTTTCGCGAACAGGTATCCGCCCAGTTCCACTTTCCTCCCCGCGATGTCGGCCCGAGTAATGATGCCCACTTTTCGCCGGACGTCGTGCCGGTCAAGCGTGGGCGAGTAATCCAACGCCATCCCCAGCAAAGACGCCAGGCCCGCTTCCGCCGCCCCGCGCATCAGCACTACCCGGTGCCCGCGTGAACCCGAGGGTGCTCGTTCCGAAGCCACATCTACTAGTGTCAATACACCCCGAAAAGCCTCACGATTCGGATGCCCCGCCACTACAGGCATCTCGATCGCCATCGACTCGATGTCAATCGTCATCATTGCCCACTCTCTGAGAAACAAAACTGAGAACTAAATTGGAGAACTGGTCTTGAAAATCCGGAACCTCGCTTCTACAATGGTGGCAACCCTCTCATTCTTCGTACCTCGTTCACCGTCAGCACCCCGTTCTGCAACAGGAGCGTCTGAATCTGCGCGTCTTCCAGTTCGTCTCCGCTTGCATCCACGTCCGTGAACACGAACTCCAGGTCGTTCCACCCGAGTCTCTTGCTGATCGCACCCCGCGTCAGGTGTTCGGCCAGCAGTCGAGCCGTAGGCACAATCGCTTGCCGGAAAGCCTGATCACTCATTTCCGCGGAAGTCGAGCGGTTCACATCCCGCTCCAGTCCCAGGCTCTGGGGCGGAAGATCAAATGCGTCAGCGATAATGCGCAGCAAGAACTCCTGCCATTGCAATCGCAAATCCGCATCCGTCCCACCGCCGAAGCGCAGCACTTCCGGCTTGTTCTCCACTGACAGAATTGGAACCCTGCCCGTGCCTTCGATCTCATCCTGCCACCAGCGAATCAACCGCTCGTGATGATCTGGAGAAAGGTTTTGCAACCACAGTGCATATTCGACTACCGAGTTCGACGCCAGCTTGGTGGCATAGCGATGTGCTCCTAAAAACGCATTCACCGCTTCAAAAGCCACTTCCAGCCGCCCTAGACCGAACGGCGTAAACGTTCGCGGATTGAGACGGATATAAATTAGTTCGTCGTCATTCAAAACAATGTTGCCTTGCGGCCCTGTCTTGCCCGTCACCTGCTCATACCTCGGCGACCCCGGCAGTCCGTCCCAATCGGTCTTCATGCGGATCGTCGCGCCGTCGACCGGCCACAGCATTAACGGCTGCTGCGCATCACCCGTTTCATCGACCTCTATCGCCCCAAACCCGCCGACAATCACATCGTCGAGCACCTGTTCGCTCAGCGAGCGGAAAGAGTCGTCGGGATTGGGGCACGCGAAGTTGTTTGTCAGGATCCGAATCCGCAATTCACTGTCGGCTTCCACGGCTGCCAGCCCGGGTCGCGACTGAACTCGCCAGCGCATCCCCGCGATCTGGTCTTTGATAGCATTGATCGCCCGGCGTGCCACTGGCGTCTCCGAAAACCGCCGCAGGTTGATGGGTGTGGGCTTCGGCATGACATCGGGCCGCGGCCCATAGGTGGAAAGAATGGACGGTAAGGCCACTGTCTTGCGCTTGCCCTCGGCCTTCGCCGAAGACACTTCTGCAATTCGGCGCATAGCGCCGCGTAGCGTTTTTGTGATGTTCATGATTTTTCTTCTTTGTGTGTGGCGCGGGCGCCCTCGCCCGCGATGCAGACTAACTCACGACTTTACCTTCAGAGATAAGGCTAGGACCGAAGCCTCAGTTCGACGCTTCCCCTGCTCCAATCAATTCTTTCCTGGCCTGCTCCGCCAGCAAGGGCATTTCCGTAGATCCCGCAACTCTGATACGCGCATCCTCCAGCATCCCCAGGGCGAATTGTGCTTCCTCTTGTGTCCTGTCCAGATCATCTTCCGTGACCACCGTCAATAACGCCAACGCCTGAATATTCTTGCTGATGCCCTCCGCAATCGCCGGATACCGCGACCCCAGCAACACCGCCTGATCAATATTCGACTTCATCGACACCGCCTGGAAAACCTTGATCGTATTTCCCACCCGATACCCAAAGTCAAACTTGAACGGATCGCCCGCCTTTGTATAAGGCGCCACCGGTATTCCGCGCATGATCCACTTCCCAATTCCCGCATGTTCGAAACATCCATCAATGCTGTCATAAAGGCGCTTTCGTCCAGATCGCTCGCTTCGCCACGCTGGCTTGGGCCCTTCAAAATACAACTTTGCCAGCGTTTCCATCTCCTTGGCCGGATTTTCCGTCAAACACGCGCGAATCGCCGAGAGCTGAATCAGATTTGAAGAAGAATCTTTGAGCCTCCGAAGCAGCGCGTCCCGCGTCTGGCTCTCCTGCAGCTCGCGTTTCATGTCCTTCTCCAATGCCTCCAACATCTCAATGTCCGCCTGTGCATCCAGACACCGGACCCGCCGCCAGTCAGGTGTAAACTTCACATCCGCGAAAGCTCCTCCAGGTTCCAGCATGACCACTCCGACATTGACAAACTCGTCCTGTACCGCGTTCGGCACATACCGCAGCAGGAAGAATTCGAATTGCCGATTCTCAACCATCGAAATCCCTAGTTGTCCCTCCAACTTGGGAACGGATTCCTCGTCGAAGTGCGGAACGCCGTAATCAATCCTCTGACCATTGCCCGGCGATCCAACAGTAGCCTCATCAAGCTCTCCAGCGCGCCCCACTCGCTCTCATACCACTCCGGGGGAATCTCGTTCGCTGCTTTCCAGACCACATCTTCCTGCATGCCCTCGATCCTCGAGAGCCACGGCTCAAACGACTCCCACCCCTGCACTCCCAAGTACACCTCGTTGCGTGCATAAACCCCGCGCAGCGGCGAGTCCGGAAACGTCCACTCCCCTGCGTTGAAGCAGTACCCTTGATCGATAAACGCAGCCGTATACTTTCGCTCTCGCATTCTCCGCCAAAATGTTGCCTGCCTTCCGTTGGCATTGCCCGTCCACTTATCCATCGCCAGAATCCCGGCAAACGTCTCCAGGTTCCGCACTCGCTCCAGCGTTTCCATCGGCAGATAGTCGAACACCTGGCCTTCCAAGGGACTCACCACGTACCGGGACCCAAACTGCAATCCCGCCTGGCAGGGAATCGAGCTGCCCGCAAGTTGAATATTCAGGTCCGAAGTGTGCCCAATCATCCAGTCGCTGACCTCTACCACCTCCGTATGCGGCACCGGAAGATCCACTGCCTCAGCCAGTCGCGTTGCCAACAGTTCATTCGCCAACACCCGCAGGTGCTGCGGATTATTGCGAAACTTCACGACGTAGAAATTGCCGTCGGAGCAGCGCATCAGGTGCCCCTGTGCTCCGCCCCGCATTCGTCGCACGTGTTGCACTGCCATCAATGCCATCTTCTGAGAACTGAGAACTGGGAACCGAGAACTGCATTTCACCCAGCCTGCCGCACAATCCTATGCCAGATACACCCCCCTGGCTGTGACGAATGAACATCGTCCTGGCCCAGCCAAATCAATACCTTACCCGCAGACTCGCCATTTCGAGCCTGCTCTCAGTCGGCGGTTTCCCCGCCACCGTTGCGCGCGCCGCCAGCGCAATCGCGATCGCCATCACGCAGTCATCGTGCGTCCCAGCCGTTGCTCCCGAGTTGCCATCCCGGTGCCGCACGAATGTCCGGCATTCGCCCAGCAGCCGCCGGCTTCGGAACAGTACAGGGTCTGCCACTAGGGTAGACGCCAAAACTTCAATCATCGCCGGCCGAGTTACCGCTGACGTTAACCACCCCATTTGCTTTCCTGCACAATAAACATTGGCGTAGCCGGCGATCTGCAAATGAGCCAGTACGCCATACCCATGGTTGTTCCGTTCCACAACCAGCAGTCCGTGGTTGTAAAGATTGCCCAGCTCAACCAGCCTCCGCGCCAGCTCGCCCGGCGGAAAATGTCCGTGCAACTCAGCGCACTGCAGACCCGTCCTGCGTTCGATTACCTCGGCGCACGAATAATCTCCTTCCGACCCTCCTCCAGCTGGATCCACCCCTAGAATGTATTCCTTCCCCGGTTGCGGCGGGAACCACTGACACAGCCGTTCGTTGTCATGCGACTCCCAGGGTTCACCGCAAATCTGTAAAGCCTGTTCGATAGCCTCCAAATCGAAAACACACTCCCCTGATGTCCGGAAGCAGGAAACCGCATCCTCGGCATACTCCTGCACCGCTAATCCTCGGAGTTGGGCTCTCTTGATTCTCCGCCACGCGATCTGCGCTAGCGTCAAACCGTTTCGCGCCACTAACTGCTGTTCCTCCGGCGTGAGCTCTGCCGCATCGGCCTGATTGGACTCCACGCGGTATTCGTCCTCGTACCACCACGGGAAGAAATGCCGTCTGTAGCCAGTTTCGTCGGCTCTCTGCCACTCTTCATAGAAAGGACCACCTGCCCCGTTGGGTGTGGACTCGATCACCACCTCGCCCGACTGTGGAACTGCCGCTCGCAACGAAGTCAGCGTCTCCTCCGCATCATCCGGCCAGCGTGCCACCTCCGAACAATGCAAATGATGAATGGTCGTGCCTCGACCGGCACTGGCATCTGCTGCCGTCGCCACTCGATACTCGCTGTCCAAGCGCGGGAAGACCAACTGGCGCACGTTGGCGCGTGAGGTCCGCAACGCTCCTCCCCTCATCCCTTCGGGCAAGTTCTCCCAAAAGCGGTGCACGATCTTGAAAATGTCTTCCGCGGACTCCTGGTCGTGCGCAACTTGTACCGTCAACGTTCCCGGTTGCGTGATCGTCTGCACAAAGAATCGCGCGGCAATGTAAGTCGTAATTCCCACCTGCCGCGCTTTCAACACAATATTTCTCCGGTTGCACTGGTGCGAGTAGTCTCGCTGCGCCCGGTTCGGCGTCAAAGGAACCAGACCTCGGCCTTTACTTCTCACCTTCAGCAGAGTCTCAATAAGCAGATCCCGCACGGTCCGCCCCTGGCGGCCGTTTCTCGCTAGCGACGTCGGCACATCCAGGGCAGCTCCCAGCTGCTGCAGCAACCCCAAATCGTCAATCACAAATGTTTCCCACTGCTGCCTGCGTCACGGTGCGCCCATTGCTCGTCCCATGGACTCGGGCACGAAGGTCAGCGATCCAATTTCCCAGCCAGATCCGAATTGAGTCTGGTCAACGCCCATGAGGTCGTACTTGTATGCATCGTCTAGGGTCGCGCCCGCGTTCACCACCGGCGAGATCGATGTCGGCCTCACATCCATCGGTGCGCCCGAAGCCGAATCTGCATAGGACGTCGTCCCGAAATTCTGTTGCGTGCCGAGTAAGTAATTCACTAGTTGCGTGTTCGTCATCAAGGTTGCCCCTGAGAGTCTCAGCGTATCCAGCATTACTGCCACCTGCTCCGGCGATAATTCATTCACATGCCAGAAAATACCAAATGGAACTCCCCACACCCCCGACTTGAAAACGATCGCCCGAAACTTGTTCGCCAGTTGTGCGTCGCTCAGCCCCTGGAAGCCAGGCGCAACTCCTTCGCTCAAAATGTTCTGTATATCGATTCCGTTTGCTAAAACCGTTGCCGCGTTCGGCGACGGCTGCATCACACCCGATCCCCGTCCACCCACAAAACCCGCTCCCACCGCAATCGACTCCGTCGAACTATCCTCATAACTCCCCGGATAGACATACACCCGGTTCGCTGGCAATCCCGTCAGATTGGCGTTCATCCACGCCTTGGCCCACCCAATCTCATCCGTCATCAGCCGCGTCTTGTCCATCAGTAGCAGGTAGGGCGCGCTTTTGATGTCCTGCGAAACCACGTCCGCCAGATCTTCGCTCTTGACCGCTCCTTTCATATTCGGATCTGCCGTCACCGAAAAAACTCCGCGCTGGTTCAGCGTAGAAATCACTCCGCCCAGCGTGTCCAGCCCGCTCGTTACCATGTCTGTTCCTGACGAACTAAAATCCCAACTCACCTGCGCATTGACATCGCCCGGCGCCGTAATCGTAAATATCTTGTTTGAGATCGAGAGCGTCACACTCGATGCCGCCGTGCCTGTGTATCGAATCGTAAAAGCGTTCGGAAAAACAAAGTACTGATGCGACACCGAATGGCAATTCACATCCCAGCCCGCATCGATCCATGACTGAAAAGTCGAAATCAACTGCTGCGACAGGTCGTAGCCCGTTACCACCGCAATGCTCAACGGAATCCCCCGCGCCTGGATCATCGGCAGCAACGCTTCAATATATTGATGCGAGCCATCCACTAGCCCCGGATCGTCATACGTCACCGTGATCCGCGCCGGATACCGCATGAATCCCCGCACATTCGGAGGCGTATCTGCCGCCACATTATTTCCCCCGTTCACTGGTCCGGGTGCGCCTCCTACATCCGTCGAAACCCCAGTCGCCAGATTATTAGCGTAAAAATGACAGTAGGAGTAAGTCACCGCTCCCGTGTTGTCCACCAACCCATAAGTCCGATTCGCATAACCCCGGCAATTCTTCAACTCAATCGCCGCTGGCGTTCCGTCGAATCTGTACCCCACATAGTTCCGGTGAGCGTCTGTGTTGTAAATGTGAATGTCTCCCGGCGTCCCGCTGGCGTGCACATAGAATCCAATCGGCACCGTTCCATTCGGCACCTGGCTATCTGCAAGCATGTTCGCCAGCCAGATGTGGTCCGTCGCTCCCTGCACCTGCACCCCGTACCCATCGAACCAGTCCAGTTTGATGTGCTGAATCTCGATGTAACTCATTCCGTTTATATTGATCAGACTCTGTCCGCTGAGCACCATCGGCGTCACCGATCCATAATGCGCAACCGGGTTGCTGCTCGCCGACCATACATAAAGAACTTGCGTTCCCGGGTTGTAATACCAATCCCGGTCGTTTGCCAGCAGGTTCTGCGCGCTTTGTGAATTTCCCCAGAGCGTGCCGAATTGCACAAACTTCAACTGTGAAATCGCCTGAGTTGTGCTCAACGTAATTTGCCACACACTGCCGGCCGTGTTCGTCCATTGCCCCGAAGTCGTTGTATAGAAGCCGGTAAATTCCGGAGGCCGCCCATTCCCGTAGGCATCGAACGTGATCAAGTTCCCCGCCGCTCCACTCGATGGCGGCGTCAACCATTCATTCCACACCGCATCCCGCTTGAACAGCACCGCGTCTCCCGGCTGAAATGTCGAAATCCCCACCTTCAGCAACGTCCGCCACGCGGTCTGCGGAGAGAGTCCATCATTGCCGTTGCTGCCCGCCGGATCCACATAGTAAGTTGTCGCGGTCGCGCTCGTGACCATCAGTAATCCAATAGCCAATAACAACAAGGTTGTTTGCCTCATTGTGTCTGATCTCCTTTTGTGAGGATGCTTAGTTGAGTACGACCCAAGGCTGCGTAGGTGCGCTCCACGAGTCGCCCGGCGCGGAAATACTGGAAGGTAGAGCGCTGCCTGCCGGTGTAATCGCGAACGCGGAGTTATGAACAAATGTCGGAGCCGAATATCCGCCAATTTGAAGAACGGGGCTAGCCTCATTGCCGAAGAGTGCCAGATAGTAACGGCCTGGCGCGAGAGTGGTAGAGGCATTCCACGCCAGAGTCACATACCCAGTTCCGCCCCCATTAATCGCGCTCCCTGCCGTGGACCCGATATGCACCAGCAGGTTGTCCGTCCCGCTCGCCGTACCTTGATAGATGCCAATGTCATAGGTGTTCGAAGTATTATCTGCCGTTCCGACGTAGATAGTGACATGGCCCGTGGTGACTGCAACCGGAAGCGTAAATCCGAACAGGTTGCCGTGAGTAGTGTTGTCCCCCACCGTTACATTGGTTGACACGCTGTTCCCAATTTCTATAAACGTCGAGACGTACTGATTCACAAATGCATCGGTCGCCAGTTTGCTTGTGCTGTCTCCTGTGCTTTGCGTCGTCCCTGTCATGCCATTCGCAAACGCTCCAGCCGCCAGGTCTGAGGGAGCTACCGTGACGCTGCTCGACAGCGAGTGTCCGTTCACGGTTGTAGAAGTCGCCACATATCCCGGAACCGTCGGAGTCCCCGTAAAGGTTGGGGACGCTAACATCGCATACCCTTGTGTCTGCACATACGCCGTGGTTGCAACCGCCGTGGAATTGTCCGCAGTAGATGGAGTCGGAGCTTCTACCTTTCCTGTCCCTTGTGCTGTCAGGCTCAGGTTCACATTGGCATCCGTGCCCGCCGGCCCAACCGCCACCGTCGCCGGATTCCCCGTCGCCGCTCCCGTCACATTCAGGTAATCCACTCCGCTGCCCACATCCGTCAATTCCAGCACTTGCGTGTTGTAGTTAACTCCGTTCAATGCCTGAGTAGTCTGCTGTGGTGAGTAAAGTCCCGGCGTGGCGTTTGAGCCAGCCGCGCACAGCGGCCCAATCGCATCATCCTGAATCGCGCAGTCACCCGATTTCCCTCGGATCGCCTCAGCCACCGGATTGACGCGGTTATAGCCAAAGTGCGCAATGTTTACCGCTACCCGGTTCGTAGTCGAAGTTGTTTCAATGTGGTCAAGGTGCGCTTGCGCGTTGTCCACCTTCACCACATCCATCACTGCTTCTCCTGTGATATCGCGAATCGCTGTTGTGTTCTGTCCCAGGTTGGTCAGCGGATTTGTCAGGAAATACACGCCCGCAACGTCAAACCATTGTGTGCCCTGTAGTGACCCCACTGACAGGTTGTTCACTTCACGGAACGCGCCAACATCTTCGACCACCGCGCCGATAGAGTAGTCAGTGTTGGCGCCCGCAATGTGATTGCCATAGAACGTACCGTTCTGCGCTCCCGGCGTAGCTTCATAGATTCCCACGCCCGCGCAATCCTGTACCGTCGTGAAGAACGGACCACTCTGTTCTTCCGCCAAAAGATTCAGAACGCCAATACTGTAAGGCTTGAGGAAGTTCAGCGCCGGCCCGCACTCCACCGTGCCTCCGTCGATCCCGGCATCGTATTGTCCATTGGCCGCCTGGTTCTGAAGCGACATCTGGCCTCCCACGGTTACCATCGCATTGCTGCTTCCAAAGCGCAGTGGCTGCGGCTGCAAAGTTTGCACGCTGGTGATATGTGCATCTACTCCCAGCGCGCATATCGCTCCGTTCGAGAGGTTTGAAACATACTGACTCGCCGCGCCGTTCCCGCAATAGATTTGCAGGCCGTCAACCGGTTGAAGTTTTTCGCTCTGAGAAACCGTGCCGATTTCCGGCAACCATCCACTCGCGTCCGGCGGATAGTTCGCGGGATGCGTGAACGTGATTGCATCACCCGCGGTCACCGCTCCCGAAGTTTGTCCCTCAGTGAAAGGCGTGCTGGGTCCGGTCGGCGTCGCGAACACGTACTTGCCGTAATACACCGCGTTAGCCGTATTGCAGGAAAACCCCGTCGGGCACGAACCGGCGTCCGCCAGAACCGCCACCACCGACGACGGCAAAGCCGATCCAGTTCCCGTACCACTAAAACTCGCAGAATTAGCGTGTGAACAACCGCCGCCGCCGGGGTCAGTTGCAGGCTGTGAACAGGATGAAAACTGATAGGTCGACGACCCGCTCGCCGCCAACGCTACCGTCGGATTGCATTGTTTATTACTCGCCGCGCAAGTCGACGTGTACCACTGCAAGGACGGCTCAATGATTGAGTTATAAGGGCCAAGATTGATCCAGGTTGCAGTGTTATCCGTCGTCTGCTGCGCGAAGTTGCCGGCCCACGATGATGGCAAGCTGCTGCCACTGGTCCCTGGCGTGTAGAGAAGTTCGAGGTTCGCTCCGTCCCAGATTTCCGCCGGCGCGGTGTAGCTGTGACTCGCCTGCCAAAGCGGAGCATCAAAATCCGCAGTCCATATCACTCCGCCATCCGTCACCGTACAACTGGAAAGGCATCCATTGAAAGATATCTGCAGGCCGCTCGGAATCGCGGTCGCATCCAGCGTTCCTTGCGACTTGCCCGGGGTAGATACGTGATAAAACACCGCGCCGTTGCTGTTGGTCGTCGGCACCACAATGCGCTGTCCCGGATACCAGTAGACCCCACCCACCCATGAGTTGATCAACTGCGGCGGCCCCGGCGTCGCTACCTGAAACTGTCCATAAGAACCCGTGAACGCAGGACTGGTCACCGTTGGACTTAGCGAAATGATAGCGCCAGAATTCGGCCCTCCGTTTTCAATCATCGCGGCCTGTACCGACACCACATTCCCAGTCGTGCCCGCTCCGCCAGACTGCAACCGTCCCCACAAGTTGAAGTATGGGATCCCATTCGGACATCCAATATTCATCTGCAAAATGCTGGCCTTGCGGTTCATCAGGTGAATATGGGACGATCCCGGAATATTGATGAAACAACCGGAGAAATCTCCCGCGCCTAGATTCAGTTCCGTGTACGGCGCCAGCAATCCAACGTTCGCCGGCGGCAAGAGTTGTCCAAATTCGATGCAACTGCCTTGAATGTTCGGCTGCGTGTTAGCGTTATTCGGACAGCTTCCCGTTGTGCCCGTTGCCGCCGAAGTGTAGTTGTAGATGTGCGTCCCTGACCCGCTCGTCGGATTCAGCGCGGTCGCGCCACCCGACGTCATTTGAATCGTTGGCGTAAAGGGACTGCACGTGCTCGAACACTCTTCCGCACCTGTACTGAATTTCGTCCCGCCGGCAATCAAAGGAATATCGGACACCGTGTAGCAATTCGTCCCTGATCCCACCGAAACTGTTACGCTGGCAGACCAAACTAAGTTATCGGACGAGTCCCACTCCGCTTGAACCACCGTAAGGCTCTGGCTGGCCGAAAGAAAATGAGATACGCCTGTGCAGTTGCTCCCGGTATTCGCCAATATCGTGACCGTAGGAGTGCCAATCGACGCAGTGTTCGCCAGCGGATTGATGAACACTCCATTCGCAGTCTGCGGAAAATTAACTGTGCTCCCCGAGGCTGGATACCAGTCAATCGTTCCTCCCCGGTAGCCAGAAACCGCAAAGATCGATTGCGGGCTGGTATTCGTCGTGCCGTCGATAAAATATCTGCCGCTGACCGAGGCTGGGCTGATCGCCTGACCATTCACCGTACCGCCCGATGGACAGCCTGAATCCGTCGCATTTCCACTTCCGTCGTTGCAGAACAGAGCTCCCACAGTCGTCCCTACCGTCCCCGCGTCCAGCGCTGTGCCCGTCGTGCCATTCACACCCGTCAGCGCCCCACTCCCAAACACCACCCCCGTGCCCACGTACAGGTTGTGAACGCGAAGGGCTGACGAACCAACGTCCTTCAAGTTGTCGCTCCACGGTTTCAGGTTGAACGACGAATCGATCGCCCACCGCAACGATCCCTGCATCCAGAAACCCAGTCCGCGCTGCGCGCCCGTTCCCGCAGCATCTGCGCCTAAGAAAAAGTAACTGTCGGTCGCGTCGTAGCCCAGCCGCACGCGCTCATAGTCGGATGCATCGGTGCGCGTCCCATAGACGTTGAAGGCTTGCGCAGTCGTCCCGTTGTATTCCTCCAGTGTGTTCGCATCGCTGTTGAACACATTCACCAGCCCGAGTTGCACCGCCTGCCCGTTGTTATCAATCACTCGCGGCGTATGCGTTGCAGAATCAAACCAGAAGATTCCATAGTTCGGAACGCCACTAGGCGGCGTGGTTTCAGCCAACTCAACCACATCCGCCACGCTGCAGTTCGCATTTCCATTCGCCTGGATACCGGTCGCGAACGATCCACTACACTGCGCCGGCGCTCCTGCCAGCGCCAGTGCCGTGCTCGCCTGGCCCGAAATGTTTGACGTCGTCAGTGCGATCTGCTGGGTTACGCCGCTGATCGCGATCACCGGTAAGTTGGCTGTCGTGTCGAACCCCATCTCGCCGTTAGTCGCCGGCTCGAATCCCGCTCCGCTGGGAAGCTTCAGCCTGGCCGTGCTGAAGTCCTGCAGCCCGGTCGAGAATGCATTCCCTTGGTTGTTCAGTACCGTCTGACTTCCCAATGCAAACGAGGACGAGCCGCTCCCATATGGACACTCCAGGCTCACCGTGCCCGTCCCTCCCTGAAACGTGCAGTTAAGAAAGTTACTTTGCGGTCCAGGGGAAGCAGCGTTGAAGTTCGGATTGGCCACCAGTCCGCTGTTCACGTAAACCGATCCGCTTCCGCTGGATGAACAAGGTCCCCAGGTCTGATTGCCCAGCAGGCACGTCGCCGAGTTCGGCGTTCCTGATCCCAACTCTGTCGGCGGTACAAGTCCAGCGATAAGGTCAGCTTTCACCGCTGCCCATAGATCCGAATAATGCTTGGTTGCGGCCTGGTCAGGCGCTGTGGGATCGCCACTCAGCGTCAGCGCGCCGCTCATGGTCCCACCGGCCAGGCTTAGGAAGTTTCCGGATCCAACGTTCTGCACCGAATTGTCCACATACTGTTTGTTAGTCGCGTCCCCAGGATTCACTGGACTGGGCAATCCCGGCGCAACCGAAAATTGCTTGGTCCCGGTGATCGTTTCACCTCCACTCAAGTGGACAACTGCTGAGTCGTTCGCCTTGGTCGCTACTGCGGATGTCACAAATTGCTGCGTGGCGAACACCGCCGCGTTCTCGGAAGCTCCCAGCGTCGTTCGCACCTGCGCCAGAGTTGCTGGAGAAGTCGTGGGCACCAACCAATATTCCGTTTTGACGGTTCCATCGTCGAGTTGATAAACGACCGTATAAATGCTATTCGCGGGATTTGCATTGACGTTTGCAACCAGACCGACCGATAGCGCACCTCCCGCTCCCAACGTCACGCTATCGGTTCCAGCCGCCACTGCTTGCCCGCTGCTCGTGGTGAACTCCGGCCATGAAATCAACAGAGTTCCTTCAGCCGGCGACCCGTCCGCGCGATATACCACGTCACTAATTGTCGTTAATGGCGGCGACTGTCCCCAAGCCACCGACGCCGTCAGCAGCACCAATAAAAAAAGCCGCCTCCAAGGGCGGCACACGTCACGCATAAACTTTCACTCCTCGAATTACGAACTAATAACTGAGATCACGTCAGTGCAGCCGAAATCTCCGCACCAAGCTAAGAGCCAAAAGTCAAAAGCTACTTCTCCAAATACCGCCTCACGCTATCCACATACACCGGCGCGAAATCCACCACCGGGCGGCGATTCTCCATAACTTCCAGTGCCTTCCCCATCTGCCAACCCGTCGAGCACAATATCGCCAACGCCATCATCGGCGCCCGGTGAATTCCCGCGGCGCAATGGATGAAAAGCTTGCTTCCATCTTCGTCCAGTGCTTCCCCTGCGAACTCCACCCCACGCACAAAAACTTCCGGCGGTTTCGGCTGAAAGTCATCATCGATAGGATTCCACAGCACCCGGATCCCATACGGCGCCGCCAGCGCCGTATCGTCAAACTCAATCTGCATATCGATGATGTGGGTCACGCCGGCGCGTGCCACCTCCGCCATGTGCTCTGCTGTCCAAATACCACCCCCGACCGCAATCCGGTCGGTGATCCAGGTCATATCCATCCGTCGGCTCGATCTCCACCCGCGGCCCGCAGCAAATCTGGCTGCCAGCCTTCGCCGCTTCATTTTACGTGATTCGCTGGTCCTTCTTCGTCCGTCGTCTCATCCTGGATTCCCAGCCGGCTTAGCAACATCCCGGCCAGCGAATCTTCTTGCGGCACGTCCGGCACAGCCGTAGCTGGGAACAGTCCAATCATCTCAAACAGGTATTTCATCGCTTGGTACTGCCCTTTTTTTACACGATCGACGGTCGTACTCACCATTTCAACCGCATCAGCGCAAACCAGATTGCTGATGTGGCCTCGCAAACCTTCCATGTCCATCGGTTTTAGCACGACCAGCTTTGCTATTATCGGTCGAGGTCTCCGGCGGCGCTTCTGCTTCTTGGGTTTCTTCACCCTGATGACCCCTTTCTCAAAGAAACTCTCCCCAAAAGCGAAAGGCGCGCTGTCGTCAGCGCGCCTCGTAATGATTTTCTCTATCTAGATTCAGGATAGCAAATTCGAAGGGTAAGTGAGACACGATTTCCAAATTTATATTTGGCTTACTCTCAGCCACTTGCACGGATTTCGCTCCTTTCACCCCCTTGACAAGCTTCCGACACCACCGGCTTTTTTTTGGGAATACGCGACAATATTTCCCTATCTAGGAAAATCTCACTTAATTTGTCCAATGCGTCCCCATAACTTCGCACAATGGTACGACGCGTGCAACGCATCATCCGCGCGACTTCGTAGTGATGATGCTCATGCATCACAATCACCGCGATGAGTTCAATCTCGGCATTGTTCAGCAATCCCAGACAGCGCTCCACATCATGCACAAAAATTACCGTGTCTTCAAATGTCTGTGTATGGTACGACGTAACCCGCGTGCGAAAGAACTCCCTGCCCAGCAACGCCGGCAAACGGCCGACTTCCACCGCCAGTCGCAGATAACGCCTTAGAATTGCCGACGTCCGGTCCCGGTATAGCCAAAGATCTGGATCGGCAGGTGGAACTATCTCCTTCTCTTCCACCATGAGCGTCTCGTCCTCAGCCACCCCTTCCCGAGGCGTGTCCAGTGCCAACTCGTCGTTGCACCATGCTTCCCCGCCTGACTCCAGTCCCGATCTGTCCTTACCAGTAGGAAACGTTTCCGTGTTCGTCAGTCCATCCCCTTCGTCATCCATCATGCGCTTCCTCTTCCACCGCAAATTAGGAACCGCACTTCGCCGTCCTGGCTTTCAATTTCAATCTGCTCGTTCACCGGTAAGTGTGGCCGGCTCGGCCTCCGGCCGCAAAGTGGAAAGTTCGGTATTTCCGATGTGCACGCTTCGCAATACACTCTTCCCGTGCCTCGTTGCCGCAGCCACAACGCGCCGCAGCGCTCACAGTACTTGAGTTCCAACCGGGTGATCTCCAAATCTTCGATTTCCATCGCCGCCTCCATCTCGTTAAATCGTTATTGTGGCTTTGCCGCTGCAACTTCAGGCCTGTGCCCTGAACCCGCAGCTCAAAGAAAAAGGCCCTGGACCGATGCCTCGGTCACAGGGCCCGTTTCTCTTACGGATAACCTGCTTCTGCTATTTATTTGTCTGCCCGCCGCTAAGTCATCGGCTGCCGGAAGTAGCCCTCCTCATATCCGGATTTCAATACCCGTCCGTTCTGCACCACCACACTGAGCTTCCCGCTAAATTGCAGCGTTCGCAGCAGTTGTTCGATTGCAGCCGAAAGTACCTCAGCCGACCGAATCTTGCGGCGAAACTCTACAAAAGCCTTCTCGTCGTTTTCTCCCTGCCCGTTCCATGCCATGTTCTTGTCCTGCTTCTTACATGAGAAGTTATAAGTCACTTTGCATCGTATAGCTCGTCAATTTTTTAGGTCAAGGTCGTTTTGCCGGAACCGTCGGTGCGGATATCTGTGGAAAGCTGTGTGTTTTTGCGAGTCTCTGGGATGTTATCTGAATATTCACAATAGCATTGCGCTATAGACAACTGCTAGACTCCGAAAATGAAATTCAAAGCTCTTCAGGATAATCTCCGCAAGCTCCTATGGCAGCGCATCCACGCTGGAGAACTAACTGGCCTGGGGCTGGCTGCGCAAACCGGTTTTAGACAAGCTCATATCTCAAATTTCCTCAATCGCAAACGCGGCCTCAGCCTCGAAGGCATGGACCGAGTTCTCAAGCTCCAGCATCTCTCCGTCCTCGACCTTCTCGATCCTGCCGAAATCAACAAGCGCGCCAGCATCCTGCCCCCCGCTAAAGATGAATTTCAGGATGTTCTCTTAGTCGATGGCGATGTTGCCGCCACCGAACCCCTCATCATGAGCATGAATGTAAAAGGCATATTGAAGTTCAAAAAGGCCTTCCTGCGCAGCCTCCGCCCGAAAATGGAAACTGCCCGCGAGCGCTGGGAACGCTTTGTCCTCATCAAGATCGACGCCCGTGAGGGCATGAGTATGTATCCCCGTCTCCTGCCCGGAGCCACCCTGCTCATCGACCGTCACTACAACTCGCTCCAGCCCTATCGAAAAAGCGAGTCCAATATGTATGCTGTCAATAAAGACGGCGCTTGTACCGTCAAGTATGTCGAGGTGAGTGGTCGTCAACTGGTTTTGCGCCCACACAACCACGCCTACCCGGTGGACGTGCTGCCTGTGAACGACGGTAAGAAGCCAGCGGATTACCTGATCGGCCGCGTCTGTTATGTTGGCATCGAAACCTGACACGATTCCCAACAGAACTTGCTCGCCTTCATAAGCGAGGTCCCCCCGTACGACTTAATCTTGCCCTTCTGCTATCATCAACCTTCTGCCGGACTTTCCCAGATGGACGACGAAATTCCCAGCATTCGCATACCTACTACGGAGGCTTTCATGGACGAAGCAATTTCCAGCACTGCAGGCGCGCGCCGTAACGAAGACATCGCCCTCGACTTGATGAAATTTGTCGCTATGACCACCGGCTACGGCCGCACCACTTCGTCCGGCGTGGGCTTTCAGGGTACTGGCGCAGCCACCAAGCCTGATGAATATGCCAACCACCTGCTGGAACTTTACGGAAAGTGTTTAAACACCGTCCAGACGAAGAAGTAAACTGGCCGGAGTCAACTTCAAAAACCAAGGCCGCAGCGCCTGGCTGCGGCCCATCTGTTGCAGTTGAATTTCTCCTCAACGCCGTCGGCGCGCGGTCTTCTTGGCCTTCTTCTTTGCTGCTTTTTTCGCCGGCTTCTTCTTGGCGGTCTTTTTCTTCGCGGCCTTCCGGGCAGGTTTCTTCTTCGCGGCTTTCTTGACGGCCTTCTTTTTCGGAGCAGGCTTCTTCTTTGCCGCTTTCTTGGGGGCTGCTTTCCTGGGACTGCCTCCGCCGCCTCCGCCTGAAATCGGCATCGCAGGTGCCGGAGCTTCTGCCATCGGTTCCGGCTCCCTCATCGCCGGCACTTCGGCTTCTTCCTCCTCTTCCTCTTCTTCGTAGTCTTCTTCCAGCGACTCGCCATACGCGCCGCTGTCACCGAACTCGTCCATCTCGTCATCCCGTAGATAGAGGGTCTCGTAAAAAGTCATCTTCATCCTCCTGAATTTGTCCGGCTGCCCCGATGCCCGGATGCTACCACTGCCCGCACTAAGAAAAAGGAAACTGCATCACTTCATTTTGACGATGGGGCGCGATTATAGCACAGCAGTTTTTAGCCCGGCTGTAACAAAAATATCGAGCGCCTGCCAACTCCCCTGCATATTACACCGAACTCGGATTCTAGGGCGGCAGTGGAATGGAAAATCGACAGGTTCCGATGCTAACCGATTCTCAGATTGAAATTGCCTTACCTGGAAAGAAAAAATCGGAGCCTATCGCCCGCTTTGGATCAGCAAGATCATCCCCGGCTTCAGCGTGGCCAGGTTGCCATTCTGCTGTTTGAGCGCGGCTACTGTCGTGTTATGGGATTTGGCAATCGAATACAGAGTCTCCCCGGGTTCCACCGTATGTCGCACCGGGCTCTTCTTGTCGGCCGTACGTATCATCTTCTTGGGCTTCGACTTAGCGGAGTCCGCCGACTGTTTTTCATTGAAGCTCGGAGTCACAGGAAGCCGCACATACAACACTCGCCGTCCCCCTAAGCTGTCGCCCTTTAGGTGATTCCAACGCCGCACCATGGCGGGCGGGACGCCGAAATTGTCGGCCACACTCTCCACCGTGTCGCCCTTTCTCACCTTGTAGCGCGTGACGTGTCGTGCGTAAGCTGCTTCACCCTCGTTGGAAGGGTGTTTGCCCGGTGCTACCGGGATTATCAGCTTGCTCTCCGGCGTCAGCTTGTCTTCTTCGCCCAGCCCGTTTGCCTCCGCGATCGTCTTGCGGTTGCTGTGGTAAGCCTTGGCCACCGAGGCCAGCGTGTCCCCGGCAGCTACATTGTGGTAGCGCCACCACACTCGCATATCCGGTGGAATTGCCCGAATCGTGGTTAAATAGCGATCCTTACTACCCTCTGGCAAGTGCAGCTCGAACTCCCGGTCCTTCGGGGTTGTAAGGCGCAGCAAGCTGGGATTCAGCTCCTGCAACGTGCCCGCGGAAGCGTCCACACATTCCGCCACCAGCCTCAGATCCACCGGATAATCGATTTCCACCGTGTCGTATGGCTCCGGCTTCTCCGCCGCCACATCCTCCAACCCATACTGCTGTGGGTTTTTGGCCATGATAGTCACGGCAATAATGATGGGCACGTAGTTCCGTGTTTCTTTGGGCAACACGTTGCGCTTATACAGTTGCCAGAAATCCGCGTAGCCAGTCCGCTTCACCGCGCTTTGTACCGTTCCCGGCCCCGAGTTGTAAGCAGCCATCGCCAGGTACCAATCCCCAAACTGGTTGTACAAGTCCTTCAAGTGATGTGCCGCCGCCCGCGTGGACTTCTCTGGGTCTTGCCGGTCGTCCACCCACCAGTTGCGCTCCAAGCCGTACCCCTTAGCCCGGCTTCCCATGAACTGCCACATTCCACGCGCCCCTGCCCGGGAAACCGCTAACGGATGGAATCCCGATTCCGCTTGCGCCAGGTAAATCAGGTCCTGAGGCACACCCTCTTCCTTCAGGACCCTCCGAATCATGTCTTGGTAACGTCCACTTCGCGCCAGCGCCCGTTCCAGCGTTCCCCGTCCTCGCGTCGAAAAGTAGTTAATGTAGCCCGCCACCGGATCGGTCATCATCAGCGGCAGATCGGAATGTGTCTCCTTGATCTCCGCTTCCGCCTTCGCCTTGATATTGGGATCTACTGGATAGGTGACTTCATTCGCCTCATCGATCGGCGCCGGCTCCGACTTTTGCTCCGTGAATCCATCCCCTTGTTGCAACGCCTGCATCTCCAGGCCATTCACGCCGTCCAGTAAGCGATCGAACTCTTGCTGCAACCGCTCATCCGAACCTACATCCAGGGGGCTCTCCAACAGTAGGTTGAAGGCGCGGTCGAAATTCTCTTTTGCTGCATCGAGGTGTCCGGCCTGGTAGTTCGCTTGGCCAGCTTGATATTCCTTTTCCACCTGGGCAATTAGGTCTGCTGCGGGGTCAGTTTTGACTTCGGGCCGGGGCGGCACCGGCGAGGCAGCCGGTTTTGTCTCTGCTGGCCCCTGAGCCTGAACTGCGGGAGGCGCACTCATGGCAGGCGCGCTCGCCTGTTTCGCAGGCAATAGCGCTGTCGAATGCGGTCCAGTTTGGCAGGCGAGACTGCCCAACATCAAGGCAATTCCTCCGGCCATCTGCAGGTAGCGCTTCCCTATGCTCATATTTATCTGTTACTTACAGCGGCCACCCACAGTTTCCACAGGATCAGCTAATGCTACTATCATGGATTAGACGGGTCAATCCGCATTCGGGGTGGCCCAAGTTACCTTTGGAACCAGCCGGGAAGGTTACCACAGCCCCCTGAGACCCCCAAAACTGGGGGGACAACCGAGAACCGAGAGCTAGGTTTCGATAATCTAAGGCATCATGAAAGCCATCCAAATCTCCCAAACCGGCGGCCCTGAAGTCCTGCAGCTCGTCGATCTGCCCATCCCACAGCCCAAACCCAACGAAGCCGTCGTCAAGATCGCCGCCTGCGGCGTCAACTTCATTGACACCTATCAGCGCGAGGGACGTTACAAAGTCCCGCTGCCCTTCGTCCTCGGCCAGGAAGCCGCTGGCACGGTTTCCTCCGTCGGCTCCGAAATCACTTCGGTAAAGCCCGGCGATCATGTTGCCTGGACCGGCATCCTCGGCACCTACGCCGAGTACGCCGCCGTTCCCGCCGATCGCTTAGTGAACATTCCCCACGGTGTGACCGATCAGCAAGCCGCCGCCGCGCTATTACAAGGCATGACCGCCCACTATCTCATCCACGACACTTTCCCGCTGCGCCGAGGACAAACCGCTTTGATCCACGCCGCCGCCGGCGGAGTCGGCGCGCTACTCGTACAAATGGCCCACAACATAGGCGCACGCGTCATCGCCACCGTTTCCACCGAAGAAAAGGCCACGCTAGCCCGCCACGCCGGAGCCGACGAAGTAATTCTCTACTCTCACGCCGACTTCGAAACTGAAACCAAGCGCCTCACCAACAACAAAGGCGTCGACGTAGTCTACGACGGCGTGGGCAAAACCACTTTCGAGAAGGGACTGAATGTCCTCCGGCCCCGTGGCTACATGGTTCTCTTCGGAGGCGCAAGCGGTCCCGTTCCCCCCTTCGATCTCATCCAGCTCTCAACCAAAGGCTCCCTCTTTGTCACTCGCCCCACGCTCTATAACTACATCGCGACCACCCAAGAACTCCGCGCCCGCTCCAGCGCTGTCTTTCAAATGTTGGAAGATAGCAAACTCGAACTCCGCATCGCCCACGTCTACAAACTAGCCGACGCCCAACAAGCCCACCGCGACCTCGAGGCCCGCAAAACCACAGGGAAATTACTGCTGCTGCCCTGAACCAAGCAGGCTTTCTCTGTGAACCTCAGTGTCCTCTGTGGTAATTGCTTTGGGTTTTCCTTTGTGAACCTTTGTGTCCTTTGTGGTTGGCGCAGTTAGGTTTTCTCTGTGTCTCCGTGCCTCTGTGGTGAACGGTTTCTCGAATACCCCTTCGCATACTCCGGCGCCGCCCGCCCCGTCATCAACCTCGGATCATCCACCGGCTCACCCGCCACCATGCTCAACGGAATCACTCCCGCCCAAGTTGGAAACCCATAGTCTTCCTCATCATCAATCGGAGGTCCTTGCCTTACCTTCGCCGAGAACTCCGAGATCGGCAATCGCATCACCAGTGTCGCCTTGATTTCTTTCTCATTCGGCTGTCGCGACTCCATCCATCGTCCCGGCAAAATATGCTCCGACAACAGCCGCAATGCCTCCAGCTTTTCCCCCCGATCCTGCACCGCCACCGCCGTCCCCAACACCACCACCGAACGATAATTCATCGAGTGATTGAATATCGACCGCGCCAGCACCAGTCCATCCAGCAGCGTCACCGTCACACACACTGCCACTCCTTGATCTAGATTCCGCAACATGCGGCTCGCCGCTGAGCCGTGAATATAGAGGTCATCGCCTACCCGTCCATACCCGGTGGGAATCACAAATGGCTGGCCATCCACCGCGAACCCTACATGGCAGATGAACCCTTCATCCAGAATTTTGTAAGCAGCGGCGCGGTCGTAAACCCCGCGGTCAGCCTCGCGCACCAAACGCGTGCGCGCAGTAGGTGTGTAATTTTCGGACATACAGAGCAGGACTCCGGCAATCGCCAAGAATAACGATAACAACGCAAAGAGTGTAGCAGCAGGGCCGATTGGCAGGCGCGGGCGTCCGCGCCCGTGCGCTACAAATGTTTGCCTCTGTGTTCTCTGTGACCTCTGTGGTAAAGCTTTTCTAGGCGATCTCCGCGGTAGTCTTTTTGCCCTATCCGCGGAGATCCGCGGCAAACGTTACCGCGAAATCCCCGCGCTCTCCTGCTTCCCAGTCTTCACCGCCCAAGCCATGCGCGGCGTGTTATGCGCGATCCCAAATCTTCCCCGCGCATCCAGCAAAATCATCCCCCCATGCCCCTGCAGCCGCGACTCCAAATAATTGATCGCCTCCGCCGCCACCCATTCCGGCAAATTCCCCGATGCCACCCGGTCCGCCGCCCACTTCGCCAAAACCAGTTTCATGATCGGCTCGCCCCACCCCGTAGTAGAAGCCGCCGCCGTCTTGTTGTCCGCATAACACCCACACCCAATCAACGACGAATCTCCCAACCGCCCAGGCGCTTTGTTCAAAGTGCCGCCCGTCGAAGTCGCCGCCGCAATGTTGCCCGATCCATCCAGCGCCACCGCTCCCACCGTGTCATGCGAAAGCATCCCTGCAAATAAATCCGGCTTGTGTTCGCCCTGCGCTTGAAATTCCTGCAAACGTTTCACTTCCCGCGGAATGACCAAGTCTTCATTCTTGCAAAGCGCAATGCCATGCTCAGCCGCAAACCGTTCCGCACCTTCCGCCACAAAATACACATGCGGACTCTCGCTCAGAATCTTTCGCGCCGCCCGCACCGGATTCCGCAACCGCTCCACGCATCCCACGCCGCCCGCCCGCAACGTCGCTCCATCCATGATCAGCGCGTCCAGCTGCACCTTGCCATCGCGATTCAAAAAGCTGCCGCGCCCGGCGTCGAAAGTCTCGTCGTCTTCCATGACCACCACGGCTTCCTCGACCGCATCCAGCGCATCGCCGCCCGCCGCCAGCACCCGCCATCCCGCCGCCATGGCATTGCGAACTCCATTCAAATGCGCATCCACCATGTCGTCAGGAATCGCCCAAGCCCCGCCATGCACCAGAAGTACCGGATCCATCCCCACAAATCTTTCTCCTCTAAAGAAAAACGACCGAACAGTCTAGCAGGTCAGTGAAGATGCATGTGTGGTGCGGGCGCCCTCGCCCGCAGCTCTTGACCCTGCTCGTGTGGGGCGGACACTCTTGTCCGCCGCCTTTGACGTTGAATTTGACATTGACCTGTCACCCCACTTGGAAAACCTGCCCATCGATCACCACCTCACTACCACCCGTCCCCCAACGCCGCTGGCCCAATAAGTGCCAGGCATCTCTGTACATTTCATACCGATTCCTCTTCCTAGACGGAGTCAGACAGAGAGTCCGATTCCCCGTAGCCAGCGCCGCCTGCACCGGCACGATGTACCACAATTCCTTCGGCACAATGAAGATCGCGAAAAAGTCGATCTCGCTGCTCTTATAAGCCCGCGAGCAACCAATCCCGCAGCGGTAAGACAAGCCCTTATGCCACGACACCGACTTCACCTGCACCCGCCGATACTGTCCATTACTCTCAACTCCCACGTCATAGCGCTCCGAATCGCCCCAAGGTTTAGAACGCTGAGCCCATGTTCCGCCGCCGCAGCCATAAACCGCAGCTCAGCCCACTCCCCCCGCCGTTTCGGATTCTTGATGAGATTTACTACATCGCTCATGAGTTACCCCAAAAGAAAAAGGCGCAGCCGCAAGGCCGCGCCTTCGATTAAGTCCCTATACTTAAATTATACCGATTCGCGAGGGTAAGTGAGACACGAATTCGAACTTTATATTGTCCATGCTGCTAAGTGGATAGACCCGTTCGTGTAATTTCTCGGTAATTATCCCGTCAGGACAAGTAACTCTGCTAAGCTATTGAAACCGTGACAGGGCAGCCTCTTGATATTCACATCGGCTTCGCCTACTATTCGCTCAAGGGGAGTGTGTTTTTTATGACCGAACAAGACATGGATGCAGTAGTAGGTAAGGCGCGACGTGAATATCGAGAAGCCACCAAAGAGTTGGCTGCCGTGAGAGCACAGGCAAATCAGGCTAGTCAGTTTGCTATCAAACTTGAGAATGCCCTTAATGATCCGGCACGTATCAGGTTTCTAGAGAACACTCCAGGGCCGGGGGTCGTGATGCGTCTACCGGGGACGCCCCAGTATCACTACGTGACTTTCCGGGAGGGCGAATTTGAGCAGATTACACCAGAGGCCATCAAATCGCTCAGTGCGGAGTGCCAACGGCTTGAGCAGCGAGTAGAAGTCTTGCGGCAGCAAATTATCTCTCTCGAAGGAGAAGACCCACAAGTCGAGACTCCGGTGAGGCGAGCACAAAGCAGTCGCTATTAGGCTAGGTCTAGAGGCTAGGGATCATCCTGACCACGCTCCGGGATGATGTTGGTCAATGTTGCCTCTTTGTTTTCGTCGATCAGCTTCTTTAGCGCGGTTAATACTTCTCGATCAAAATACTTCGCAAACAGCGGCAGAGAGGAAAGCATGGTGCGAAGAGCGTACCGCACTTGTGCGCCTTTCACAAACAGTCGATTATCGAGATGTTTGAAAGTTTCATAGGCGATAAGATCAGCCGCTTGCAATCCAATAATGTGCTCCCATCTTCCCGGAGTGATGCCAGCGAATCGATCCCGTGACTGCCAACGAGGATCGTCAACCATCGAATTGTAAGCCTGGAGTGCTTCGTTATCCCAATTGCCGTGATCGTGAATAATAAGAATCTTGTGATCGGGAAGTTCGTCTAGAGCATGGCCAAGTTCAATCATCACCTGTTTCATGCAAAGGGCATACACGACTCCGGTATCGGTCTTAGGGTTATTCTCGTTGAATACTTCAAAGAAGTCGTCTATCCGTATTCCGCAACTGATCGCGACTAGATTCCGCCGCTGGATAATCTCTAATAGCTTCCCGGTGAGAAGCTTGCTGTCGTCTTTGCTCCAGTTCTTAAATTCGTGATCGTAGCAATTCAAATTGGCCGCATGGAATCGCGAGATACGCTTATTCTCCGGCATCACCTTGTTCTGGTGGTCAATTCGCTTTTTCCACTGATTCTCTAGCCGGGTCCATTCACTTGCGAGGGCCAACCATCCACCCACGCAAAGAGTGCGATTGTTGTAGCTTTCATCGAACTTAAAGGTAAGGACTACCACGATTCCTTTGCTGATTCCAGCGGCCTTCGCAATCTTTGCGATAGGAATGAATTGACTTTTGGCGCACAACACGGCATCCTCCCATATAGGGAGCTATGCCCACGCGACACCCAAAGCCTTCCGCCAAGAATACAGAGGGTGAGACGCGACCTTTTACACGCGCTGAGTTTGTGACGTTGGTTCGGAAGGCAGCAACAACGCAGGTTGTGAAGCCCTCTGAACCAAGAGCGGGAAGATCAAATTCCCGCAGTCGCGGTGATTGTATCGAAAAGCGTACTCGTTAAGATAGCTCTGCAAATACTTCTTGCTCACCGAGTGGTACACCCCACGAATTCCGTTTTGCACTAGCGACCAGAATCCTTCAATGGTCTGAGTGTGGACATTGCCTCTCACATACACGCCCTGACTGTGATTGATGCGGTGATGGGCATAGGTTTTGTCGAGGTCTGCGTAAGACTTATGTTCATCGGTAAATACTGTGGACTTCGGCAAAATGAATTCGTAGGCGAAGTCTTGCAGAGTTTTCTTGGTCGCATCGGGGACCACTCTGGCAATGACTTTACCCTTCCGAGCGACCACGCCAGCGACGACGGCTTTCTTGCTAGGCTCTAACCACTTCGGGCCGCCACGCTTCCCACGCGGTCGTCCGCCGATGTATACCTCATCCATCTCCACCGTTGACCCCTCCACTTGCAAATCCTCCGAGAGCAGCATACGAATCTGCTTGAACATGCGCCACGCGGTTTTGTAGGTGACGCCAGTCTCGCGTTGGATTTGCTTTGCGGAGATTCCGCAGCGGGTCGAACCCATGAGGTACATCGCCTGAAACCACACACGCAAGGGAGTGGTGGACTTTTGGAAGATGGTTCCCGCGAGCGGATAGATGTGATTCCCGCAGTGGTCACACGCATATGCAGTGCGGCCCTTGACGCGGTAGTGCTTGTGGTCTGCATTGCACTTCTCGCAACGAGCCACACCACCGGGCCAGCGTTGTTCCTTGAGGGTTTCTAGGCAAACGTCATCACTAGGAAACTCGCGGTCGAACTGCTGTCGGGTGTAGCGAAGGTGGGCGGGAATGGTCTGTCTGCGGTTCATAGCTTGCACAGATTACCATTTGTTCTACTTGTTGTCAAGGGATAATTACCAATTTCTCCATATTGACAAGATTTTCCACAGCCATTTCCTAAAACCGGAATAGGCCGAATAAGTCCCGGTTTGGGGATTTTCCCCGGTGTGGCACGTGCTTCAACCCTCTGTCATCCTGAGCGAAGTAAATGCTCCGCGAAGCGGGGCATTTACGCAGTCGAAGGAGCCCATACCCGCCAATCGCGGCACGAGCGTGTCAGGGAGTTCTCTCATCGGCCTGTAATTGCCTGCCCTGCAAACGCCATCCGCGCTCCGAACTTCTCCGCCAGATCTTCCCACCTGGGGTTCTTCGACTCGATCAAAGCAATCTTCCTGGCTCTAGTCCAGCCCTTCAACTGCTTCTCGCGCCCAATCGCTCTATAAACATCATCAAAACCCTCGTAGTAAACCAGGCGATCGCAGTGATATTTGCTGGCAAATCCTTCGATCTCTCTACTCTTGTGCTGCAAGGCACGACGATAGATGCTGTTCGTCATGCCGATATACAAAGTCCCCGACCGGCTGCAAACAATGTAGGTGAAATAGCGATGCTCCCTCATAACTCTGTCATCCTGAGCGGAGTCACTGCTTCGCCTTGCGAAGCAGTGACGCAGTCGAAGGACCCCATGCCCGCAGTAAGCACCGCGAGCGCCGCAAGGGATTCTCACTGTACTCCCTACAGGGCGCGGTGAGAATGCCTTGCTCTGCCGGTGCTGCTGTACGCGTACATGGGGTCCTTCGACTCGCAAGCCTCGCGCAAGCGCGAAGCTCGCTTCGCTCAGGATGACAGATGTTGGGTTCGTTTGACGGTCTACGATCAATGTTTTTTCTTGTGGCATTTCCCAAAATGCGCTTCGGGTCACGGTGTCTATTGCGCCAACGCGGACCACCACAGTCGCCTTTGCGCTGTGGCAAAGCGTCGCCGCTCACCGGCGTTGCATTTCGTCTAGCGGTCGATTCACAAAACCTGTCATCCTGAGCGGAGTAACTGCCGAGCGATGCGAAGCAGTTACGAAGTCGAAGGAGCCCATGCCCGCATGCGGCAGCACCGGCACTGCAAGGCGTTCCAACCCAACTCTGTACGAAGCACAGTGAGAACTCCTCGCCGTGTTCGTAGCGCTTATCACGGATACGGGTCGTGTGGGACGGGCACTCTTGTCCGTCGCCTTTGACGTTGAAGTTGCCTGTGTGGGACGGACACTCTTGTCCGTCGTTTTTGCAGTTGAGGTTGGTTTTGATGTTGATGTTGCCCGTGTGGGACGGACACTTCAGCCCGCCCCACGGCGAGAGCCCCCTTCGCCTCCCGGAGAAGTCTTGCGCTGGACCAAAGCCCTAACTTGCGAATATCCTGGGCTGCCATGCCTGCTTACTATCAAAAGGCACTGGCTGGATTCATCGCCGAGGATCCCGCGAGCGTCCTCTGGAAGCTCACACAGGCGAACGCCGTTGAAAGATTTCCGTTGACTCCCCAGGCGATAGAGGCGTGGGGGGCGCAACTCCCCGTTCTAGTGACAGGTATCACTCACCTGCTCGGCGTTTTCCCGGACGCCAAAAACTGGAGCGTTTTGCTTGAGTATCCAATTCCGATTGTGGGTAAGAGGATTGATGCTGTTCTCCTACTGCGCAACGTGATTGTGGTGATTGAGACAAAGACCGGTGCCAGCCCGACCTCAGCGGCACGCCAGGTGGACGACTATGCGTTGAATCTAGCATGTTTTCACGAATACAGCGCACACAGAACTATTGTGCCTTTGGTTGTTGCTGACGCACCTGTCGCCAAAGATGTCATTGGTGCCGAGTTCGAAAAACTGATCGAAAAATGTCGCATGAGTTCGACGAGCGACCTTGGCGAGGCGCTCGAAGTCGTCTGTCGCCAGTATGTGCGGGAGAAGGAATCGCCGATTGAGGCCGACCAGTGGAATCATGGCCGATTCAGGCCCATACCACCGATCATTGAGGCAGCCGTTGCTCTGTACTCCGACATGGACGTGTTTGAAATCGGACACGCGTGCGCTGCCCGAGAGGATCTGGACAAAACGACAAATGCCCTTGTCCAGGCAGTGCTTGATGCGCGGGCCAACAAACAAAAGGTCATATGTTTCACCACCGGCGTGCCCGGAGCCGGAAAGACCCTGGTGGGGCTCAACACAGTACACCGGCCGGAGGTCAAGGATTTTTCCTCGTTTTTGTCGGGCAATGGGCCATTGGTGAAAGTCATCCAAGAAGCGCTTGTTCGAGACGTTGTCAAACGTAGCCAGATGCACAGCGAGCCCGTGAGTCGAAGACTGGCTGAGCTGAAAGTGCAAGCGTTCGTTCACAACGTCCACAGGTTTGCCGATGAATACTATGGCGAAGGTCAGCGACAGCCGGTGCAAAAGGTGATTGTTTTTGACGAGGCGCAACGTGCTTGGGATGCCGAGCAGAATGCACGAGCGGGTCGTCCATCTGTTTCGGAGCCCGAGATGATGATTGAAGTGATGGATCGACATACCGATTGGGCTGTGATCGTCGCCTTGGTAGGAAGCGGTCAAGAGATCAATCGCGGTGAGGCGGGGCTTGCGGAATGGGGACGGGCTTTGGCTCGTTTTCCCAATTGGCGCGTGTATGCTCCACCGACTGCGTTCAGCCCGGATCAAAATGCCGATGGCCAGTGTCTCTTCGAGCTATCAGGCGACTCTCACCCCGAACGGATAATCGAGTCCGCTGCTCTACACTTGAAAATCTGCACGCGCTCCATTCGGGCCCAGAGGATTTCGGAATGGGTGGACGCAGTATTGTCTGGAAGACCCAATGAGGCTGTGCAGATCGCTGAAAGCCTCGACGCTAAGCCTGCGATTACAAGACGCCTCGAAACAACCAAAGCCTGGCTGGATGCTAATCGAAGAGGCCGAACCCGGGCAGGGTTGGTTGCATGTGCTTCGGCAGCCAGGCTTCGAGCGGATGGCCTAGAGCCGACTTTCGATTTTCATCAGAGATTCGATTGGGAACACTGGTTTCTTGACGTGCACGATTGCAGTGACCCTACTTGTGACCACAGATACTGCAATGACGTCAGGGCCTGTTCCAAGTTAGAAGTTGCCGCCACACAGTTTGAAATCCAAGGCCTGGAATTGGACTGGATCGGACTATGTTGGGGAGAAGACCTCACGTGGGACGGTGATGTCTGGGTGTGTCGTCGCTTTAACAACAAGAGGTGGAAGCCGCTCGCGTCGAAGGATGAGCGCAAACGGAACTACCTGATCAACGCTTATCGGGTTTTACTTACCCGTGCGCGCCAAGGTCTGGTGATCTACGTGCCGCGTCCGGATATAGAGGATACGAGTCGTTTGCATCAGGCCCTCAACAGTACGGCAGAATTCCTGATCAACTGTGGTGCGTTGGCACTGGACTAAATCCGAGGTCACCTGGGAACTGTGAACCCCTATCAAAGGGAAGAATCAGGACGTCGGTCGCTTAGCTCTGGCGTCTCGTACAGGAAAGTGACCTCGTCGAAGTCCGCCCCTTCATTCAGCATCCTCACGGCGCTTTCGATCGCCTCGGCCTCATCGTGGCCGATGGCTTGGATTGTCAACCTATACTCCCTGACCATTCTGTCCTCCTCCGAAACGCTACTGCTCCAATTGGACGCTACAATGGGGCCAGAAACACGAAAGCCCCGGTGACCATCCGGGGCTGATACTGGACGCCGTCTGCAATTATCATGATAGCGCGTCCGCCTGCTATGTCAAGCTTATTTACCTTAGTCGAGCGACGGGCGGAGGGCGAGGGACTCGAACCCTAGTGGCTGGTCAAGCCACTCGACCGTTTTACAGACGGCGTCCAGTACCCACTGGCAACACCCTCCAAACACCGTCTGCTGAATGGATTGTATGCGTCGGTGAGCGGCGTCCGGCGGAGATCAGAAGATTATTTTGGTTTTGGGTTCGGAATCGGGAACCCTTACGCCGCCTGCCCCTTCGCCCCAACCGGCGAATCTTGAGTCCGAGTCCAGGTGTAGCGCATGCGATGAATGACCGTAATCGTCGACAGCACGGCGATCAGCCACAGCACCGGCGCCATGCGGTTGAATAGTGCTCCGATGATCACCAGCACCAGGCGTTCCGGGCGCTCGAGAAATCCTACACGGCAGGAGCCGATCAGCGACTCGGCGCGGGCGCGGGTGTAGCTGACCATGATGGCGCTGACCATGACGAACGCCGCCAGCACTACGTACACAAAGCGTTCGCCGCGGGCATAGAACACCAGCAGTCCGAGGAACTGGGAAGCGTCACTGTAGCGGTCGATGACGGAATCGAAGAAGCCGCCAAAGCGGGTGACGCGGTTGGTGGCGCGGGCGACCTCGCCGTCGACGAGATCGAAAAAGCCGGAGCCGATGATGACCAGCCCGGCGTAGCGGAACAGGCGCGCTTGATTGTCGCCGTTGGCGTATCCGAAAAGAATGGCGGCGATGGTGTTGACCACCAGCCCCATGAAGGTCAGCACATTGGGATTGATTCGCGACAGCGCCAGCCAGCGCACAATAATATTCAGCAACTTGCCGCAAGCCCGGCCGAAAGCTGAGGTCCAGGTCATATTAGTAAGCCATGGCCATGTTAGAAAGCCCGTGCCATCAGACTTTGGCCTCGTCATGGATAGTGATCAAAGTCAGAATATCCAACTCGCGTTTGCCGTTAGGCGTAACCACGCTGGCCGTTTCTCCAACCTTCTTATTGAGAAGCGCACGGCCAATGGGCGAGCTGGTCGAGATCTTTCCAGTAGCAACGTCCGACTCTTCGCTGGTCACCAGCTTGTATTCCATTTCTTCATTCTTGGTATTGTCGTAAACCTTGACCGTCGAGCCGAGACCCACCCTGTCCTTGGGAATGTTGTCCATATTAATTAAGGACAGGTCGGCCATGCGTTTGCCAAGTTGGCGAAGCCGCGCCTTGACGAACTCCTGGCGCTGCTTGGCCATATGATATTCGGCGTTTTCGCTAAGGTCGCCAAGGGCAGCGGCCTTCTTGATCTCCTTGGGGAGATCGTGAATCAGCTCGTGTTCCAGGGCGTTCATCTCGTCCTGGAGTTTCCTTTTGATCAACTCAGTCATGCGTGGAGAATTATAAACCTCGGGGCGTTGAACCACAGAGGACACAGGGTTTCACAGAGGAACCCGTTTGCAATCAACCTCTGTGAACCCCTGTGCTCTCTGTGGTTAATGCCTTGTCTAGGCTTGAAATTCGGAAGCTTCCGGGAAGCGGAGGCCGTTCTTGCTGAGGGCTTTGCCGAGCAGCTCTTCGACCATCGGCTCTTCGCAATTCTTGGCCATGGCCAGTTCGCTGACCAGCAGGTAGCGGGCGCGCTCCAGCATCTTCTTTTCCCGAAATGAAAGAGCCTTCGCTTGGTTGAGTGCGATCAGACCCTTCAGCACCACCGCGACTTCCAGCAAAGATCCGGTGCGCATGCGCTCGGAGTTCTCTTTATAACGATATTTCCAGTCGGCGTTGCTGTCGGCCGAGCCATCCTGAAGAAAATCAACGATTTTCTGGATGTCCCCGTTCTTGATCACTCGCCGCAATCCCACCATGTTCACGTTGTGGAACGGAACCATGACCTTGAGGCTGCTGGCTTTGATCTTCAACAGATAAAACTGTTCCACGGTCTCACCAATAGTCCGGGAACTGATCTGCTCAATAACCCCAACCCCATGATTTGGATAAACTACTTTGTCGCCTATGTGGAAGTTGCCGTCGCTGCTTAACATGAGGAACCACCCTGGGAAGCACAGAACCTGAAGAACAGCACCTTCTTATGCTATCGAAAACAGGGGGGAAAGGCAATCGAGCCTTAAGGCTCCAAACCTTGGGAAAGGCCGAACCACGGGCATTTTGGGGGAGCGGCAGCTAACTCCCTAGCGCAGAATGGCTTGCCGCCTACTCTCCCAGCCAGGCGCCGTAGGGTTTCAAAGACTCCACATGGTCAAAAACGATCTTCATAGCGCCGGTTATGGGGATGGCTAGAAGCAATCCCATGGCCCCCCACAAACTGCCCCAAACTAACAAGCTCATGGTCACGGCTAATGGATTCAGTTGGAGCCGGTTCCCCAAAAACTTGGGATAGAGGACATTCAAGGCGATCATGTGTAGCCCTAAAACGGTAACGACGATGGTTAAGAGGTCGGTGACCTCGACGTGTCCGAGGCCGACAAAAACCGGGGGGACGATGGCGAGCAGCAGACCCATATAAGGAACGAGGCTGAGAAATCCGCTGATGAAGCCTACGAAATAGAAAAAGGGCAGGTGCAGAAGTCCGAATATTAAAGTGCTGACAGCGCCCAAAGCCAAACCGATCAGCACATTGCCCACCATGAAACTGCGAATCATGGCTGAGATCAATCCCAGGGTAACGTACACGGTATTGCGGCTCTCCAAGGGAAAGAGCATGACGGTGGCGGAGCGCACGTGCTGCTGCCAGGTCAGCATGAAAAAGGTCAGGAAGGGAACGAAAGAGCAAGCCAGGAGGAGGGTGCCGGCGGATCCGAAACCGCGTGTGAGCAAGTCGCTTGGTCCGGTCGCGGCGCGGACTTTGATCACGTCTTTCTCCTCGGACTCCTCTCCGAAAGTTTCCAGACTCTCGGCCTGCTTGCTGAAGCGCAAGACATCCTCGCGCAGGTGAGTGGTGTACTTGGGCAGGTCCTGAACGAGCACCACCGCCTTGTTATAGGAGTAGTAGACAATGGTCATGATCCCGGTCATCAAAAGCACGATGGCGACAAAGGCTCCCAAGCCGCGGGGCAGGTGCAGCCAGGAAAGAAAATCCACTACCGGGGCCAGCACAAAGGCCAAGAGCACGGAAATCAGCATGACCGCCAGAATGGCCTCGCCGTAATAGCAGAGCGCCAGGATGCCGGCGATTCCGATGATGTTCAGCGACCAGTGCAGGCGGCGTGGCTTCGCACGCGGTTCCGGTGCCGTCAGCGGGATGAGTTCCTCGGGCTCGAATTGTAGTTCGTCGTCTGCCATGGATGCACGCTCTGAAGACCAGAGCCAAGCCGCAAACATCGTAGACCAAAACGCGGCTTTCTGCCCGACATATAATCGCGAGGTGCCATCCCTACCAACCGACGCTGCCGGGCGGACATTGACCCGGGTACTGGGCTTGGACGTCGGTTCCAGGCGAATCGGGGTCGCCATATCGGACCTGCTGGGGATCACGGCGCAGGGGCTTGCGACGATTCAGCGCCGGAATAAGCGCACGGATCTGGCAGCGCTCGAAAAAGTCATCCTCGAACACAGCGTGTCTGAAATTGTGGTCGGGCTGCCTCTGCGGATGAGCGGGGTTGAGGGAATTCAAGCAGAGAAGATGAGGATCTTTGTCGAGGAATTGCGAAAGCGATTCAAGCTGCCGGTACATCTTTGGGACGAGCGGCTGACCTCGGCGCAGGCCAATCGATTACTCCGCGAGACCGAGATGTCCATTAAGCGAAGAGGGGAAGTAGTGGACCAGATGGCGGCGGTGCTGATTTTGGAGAACTGGATGGAGGCGAAAACCGGTCGTTAGTCGTTGGTCGTTCGTCGTTGGCGTAGACGCGTCTTAAAGTTATGTTCGTCGCCCAGGTTAGCGCCCCGAAAACGAGGGCGTTGGAGATGGAGGGTTCGGGCATGGGCGCGAACCTGGGGCACCGGCACGTGCGGACATCGGGCCGCCTCACTTCAACCGGATGCCGCCGACTTCTTCTTGCATGTCGACGCCGTTGCTGTCATCCATCCACGCAACCACGAAATAGTTCGGGCCGTCCCAGGTGTCACCGGTGTAGTTGCCCATACCGATGCTCGGGAAGGAAAACGCTGTCGTCAATTGAACGTTGGGCTGAAAACTCTTGCCACCGTCTGTAGAGATAGCGGCAAAAGCTTGGTAGTTAACATTCTTCGGATCGTTACGTCGATCCAGCCAACTTACCCCCACCAGCCCGGTGCGACTGACGGATAACCAGGGAAGGAATTGGTCGTGCGTGATCCCAGGGGCTACCGGGACTGGTTTCGACCAGGTATTGCCACCGTCGGTCGAAAGCACCACCTGCACTTGCATGAACGTGCCTGTCCAGTTGTACACGACGACGTATAGACTCCCGGCATAAGGTCCGTTACCGTTGTCGACACTGATCGCCGGATAGTTCGTGATGGAAACATTAGAATTGGGGATTCCCGAGAGCGATACGGTTCCCATCAAGACCGGAGTCGACCAAGTGTTGCCGCCGTCGTTTGATTTGGAGAACAACATATCGCCCTTGCCGCTGCTGCTGCTGCAAGAATTGCAATACATCCAGGTCACGTATACTGTTCCGTCGTTGCCCATGGTCGTAGCGGTATAAAAATCCTCTGCGGGGTACACCTTCGCGGGGGTGACCTTTACGCTGGTCCAAGTCTGGCCCCCGTCGTAGGAGTGGGCTACCACTACCTCGTACTTATTAGATTGTTGCGTTTCGTCCACGACGACGGCAGAAAGATACAAGCTGTTGACGTGGGGACTCTGCTTGCCCGTGTCCACTGCCATCCAACTATAGAACGGGTCGAGGGGCCCAGCGGCGCCCAGTGCGATTACGGGCTGAGTCCAATTGCCGCCGGTCAATCTCTTCTCGACGGCTACTAGTGTGTAACCCATCCCCTCGCTGTCTCCATAGCCGCTGGCAATGTACGCCGTGCCGTTCCGGTCATAGGCGACGTTGGGCTGGCCGCCAGGCACGTACGTGCGGCCGTGGAAATCATTGATGAGCGGCATGCAGTAGCTGGACCAGGTTGCACCGCCGTCGCTGGAAAGGTGGAATCCCGCGGCTCCAGGGGGTGGACAATTCCCGTCAAAGCTGCCCAGCAGCAGGTTCAAGGGATTGAGTGGGTCGGCCACGATTGGCGTGTCGGTGACCTCGTTGCCGCCTTCGGAAGCCTGGGTGGGTGGCAACACGCAGGGAGCGGGAGAACACGACAGGTTGTCTGGGCCGGAGTCGCGTAGGCTGGTTGTTTGTGCCGAGGCAACGACTGCCACGGAAACAAAAAACGCTGCCATCACGATCGCGCGATAAACAATTTTCATCTCAGATCTTTTGCAGTCGCACGTGCGGACATCGGGCCGCCTCACTTCAACCGGATGCCGCCAACCATATCCTGCACGTTCACCCCATTGCTGATGTCCATCCACGACGCTAGAAAGTAATTTGGGCCGTCCCAGGCGGCCCCATTGTAGCTAGCGTTGCCCAGATAGTAGGTGTTCGGGTTGGAAAATGCCTCCGTTAGTTGGACGTTCGGTTGAAAGGTTAAACCCCCGTCGGCCGAGATTCCGGCGAAGGCCTGATATTCGATGTTGGCTGGATCATTGCGGCGGTCGAGCCACATCACGCCGACCAGCCCCGTAGGGCTGACTGAAAGCCACGGGAAAAACTGATCGTGCGTTATTCCAGGTGCAACGGGAATCGGCTTTGACCATCTATCGCCGCCATTCGTTGAACGTGCTACCACCACCTGCATGAAGCTGCCCATCCAGTTGTACATCGCGACGTACAGATTTCCAGCGTATGGGCCGGTACTGTTGTCCACGCCAATCGCAGGCGTATTAGCAACAAAAGCGCCGGGCACGTTGGGCAGCGGGTAAATGAGATTCACCTGGGCGACGAGTTTCGGCTTGGACCAAGTATTGCCGCCGTCGCTTGACTTGGAAAACACCATGGAAACTGGCCCATTGAAGCAGTCACTTGAATCGCAATATTCCCAGGTTAGGTAGACGGTGCCGTCCGTGCCGACTGTCATGGAGTGGAAGAGGTCCTGTTCCGGCGCCACTTGTTGCGGCGCAACGTCTACCTGATGCCAGGTCTTGCCGCCATCGTTGGAGTGCGAAACCACCAACTGATTGTATTTTCCGCTCTGAATCGGGCCCACCATCACACAGAAGATGTAAACCGTGTCTAGGTAGGGGCTGCTGACGTTCGTGTCCACGGCGAGCCAGTCACAATTGGGACCGTAGTCGCTAAGATAGGCTGCTCGCGCGGGAAGGCTCCAATGGATGCCGTCACTGGATTTTTCGAACGCCTCAACAACAACGTTCGATCCACTATTACCATCCGCGTACCATCCGGCTATATACGCATTCCCCTTGAGATCGTACCCAAGGATCGGACCATCGCCGGCATCATAGGGTTGCCCGTTCACCAGTCGATTGGGCATACAGTACTGGTTCCAAGCGGAGCCAGCATCGAGCGAGATAAAGAAACCCAAGGTAGGCTCCCCCATAAATCCGCAGTTCCCATCATTGCTGCCGACCATGATATCGACTGGATTAGAGGGATTCACTGCAATCGGGGTGCTATTCACGGTGTCAGGCCCGGGGGACGCCTGCACCGGCGAAAGCACACAAGGCGCCGGCGAGCAGGAGATCCCGGCAGGGCCGCGTGCGTCCATGGCTGGACTCCACGCTTGGCCAGCGGCGAAAGCAGCCAACATGAGCAAAGCCAGGGCTCCGATCAGACGACCAACAGGGTTCAAGAGTCACCCTCCTCGCCGTACGCAAACAACCAAGGAGAGGATGCGGGCGACGTTCATTTAGGAACCTCAAACGAAGTGAAATTACTGCGAGAATCCCCAGGGGTGAACAGCGGAAAGATCGTACCCCGCGAGCGGGAGCGGGTCAATAGGAAAGATTGTAAATTTTGATGACTTGGGCTGGTGCCTAAGTTCGCGTGCCCGTTCTGAAGTGTAGCGCGGCAACGCCCTTGGTTTCTGGGGGCGAACCTGGGCCACCGCCCGTGACAAACAGCTTCCAAACCAACGCACATCATCCATGAAACTTTAGGGGTAAAATCCCATCCTATTGGGATAAGAGCTGTAAGCGGTAAGCCGTCGCAACGCAGGCCCTGGATAAACTCAACCGAGAGGACACTCTGATGACGACCTATCATCACGCGAACGTACGCGGCCGAAAGCTTTTCTATCGTGAAGCCGGATCCACGGACTCCCCTACCCTCGTGCTGCTGCACGGTTTTCCCAGTTCTTCGCACATGTTTCGCGACCTAATTCCTAAATTGGCGGACAAGGTGCACGTCATTGCTCCGGACTATGTGGGTTTCGGATACAGCGATGCACCCAGTGCCAAGGAGTTCGAGTACACCTTCGACAACCTGGCAGCGCACGTCGAGGAGTTGCTGTTCGAGAATCTGGGCTTGAAGCGCTTCAGCATATACGTGCAGGACTACGGCGCGCCGGTTGGCTACCGGATTGCCTTCAGACATCCAGATGCTATTCAAAGCATTGTCGTTCAGAACGGTAATGCATATGTGGAGGGTATTGGCCCGGCGTTCGACCCGATGAAGCCGTTCTGGGTGAACCGTAATGCCGACACCGAGAAGCCGGTCCGCAGTCTGCTGACGAAAGAAATGACCATGTTCCAGTACACGCATGGCGTGAGGGACAGCGGCCGAATCAGCCCGGATTCCTATACGCTGGACCAACACTTCCTTGATCGTCCGGGCAATGATGCAATCCAACTTGATCTTCTTTACAACTATCAGTCGAATGTCGCGCTCTATGACCGGTGGCATGAGTACTTCCGCAAACGACAACCAAGGATGTTAATTCTCTGGGGGAAGAACGATCCGTTCTTCACGGTGGAAGGGGCACAGGCTTACAGGCGGGACCTTCCAAAAGCGGAGATGCACCTGATTGACACAGGTCATTTCGCCCTTGAAGATTCCAGTGATTTCATCGCTGAGCACATTCGGGAATTTCTCAGCCGGGACTCGGTTGAGGCTGTGGCTTAAGCCTGAATAAGTAGAGAGGATCCGAGACATGGAATTTCCTGAGAACGCTACTGTAGTAGTGGTCCATGGAGCCTGGGCCGACGGTTCGAGCTGGAATGCCGTGATTCTCCCCCTTGAACGAAAAGGCCTGCGGGTGATCGCAGCACCGATCCCTCTGACCTCACTGGCTGACGACGTTGCCGCGGTGAAACGTACGCTTGCGCGCACGAACGGGCCGGTTGTACTGGCTGGCCATGCCTATGCAGGCGCCGTCATTGGCGCGGTGGATGACGAGCGTGTGAAGGCTCTGGTGTATATCGCGGCTTTGGCTCCCGACGAGGGCGAGACTGTCGCTCAGGTTTTCTATCGCGATGAACGTCATCCGCAGGCCCCTCAACTTGCGCCAGACGCTGACGGTCTTATCTGGATGCCGGAGGAAGGCTTTGGAAATGCCTTCGCGCAGCATACGACTGCGGAGCAGATCGCACTGTCGGCAGCGGTACAGAGGCCAATCGCGATGAAGTGTATCCAAGAGCCGGTTCCAAAACCGGCCTGGAAGTCCAAACCTTCATGGTTCCTGATTGCCGAAGAAGACCGCATGATCAACCCCAAGACACAGCACTTCATGGCCGAACGAATGGCGGCAACTGTCCGATCAACGCGGGCGGACCATACTCCGATGTACACAGCGGCGGATCTCGTGATCGACCTGATCCTGGAAGCAGCTCGAGTAACTCTTTCGCGATAAAAGCCCAACGAAGATGGAATCACAAGGGCTGCATTTCGGAATTCTTAAATTAAGGAGATAAGAAAATGAAAAAGTGGAAGATTGCTGTTCCCATTGCTGTCATTGCTTTGTTGGTTGCATGGTATGCATTTCGGCCGGAGCGTCTGGTCGTCAATCGCCAGGTGGACGAAGCCATGCCCGTGAGCCAAGCCGCATCGCCCGCGCGCGCCCTTGAGTCGGGAATCTTCTATGGCGTTATGCATCCTACGGAGGGTACAGCGACCATCTATCGCATGGGGGATGGCGCTCGGGTTCTTCGCTTCACGAACTTCAAAACCTCGAATGGCCCGGACGTTCACATCTATATGGTGGCCGCCGACGACGCTAAAGACAGCGCCAGCGTGCCGCGTGCGGGTTTCATCGATTTGGGGACCATGAAGGGGAACATCGGCGACCAAAACTATACGCTCGGTCCGGATGTGGACTTGTCGAAATATCGCGCGGTTTCGGTGTGGTGCAAGCGCTTCAGCGTAAATTTTGGTGCTGCCCCATTGAAGGCGGATGAGGCGGTCTCGCAGAATTAGCACGTCGAAAAAAGGCTTGAGTGGGGTAGTTTGGACGGTTGCATCGAAACTTCCGCAGAGTATCTATTAGGCTTTGGCGTCTCGCTGCTCGCAGATTTGGGGCAACCTTTTTCGTGGTGGTTCACGCGATCTGGAACATAGTTGGCTATCCAGAATGACGCGCACCCGTCCAACAAATATCTTGGCCTACTCTTCGTTGTAGAGTTCGAAGCTGTATAGACCAGGAAAACGTGCATCCAAGATAGAGCACGCGATTTGCGCCTGGCATCTACATGCACACAACCATTCTCGCCGTATTTTTGGAGTTCTCTCGCACTCCAGTCTCGATGTGCAGCGCCGGCATTCTGCTTTTCCTGATTGCCCTGTGGGCTGCCAGGGCCGATATCGAGCGGGCCCGCGGCCTAGATAAGGTCGTAGCCTTGAGCAATTTGTGTTTCGCCGCCCCCTTGGCGGTTTTCGGCGCCCTGCATCTCTCGGCCGCCCAGGGCCTCATGCCCATGGTGCCCTCGTATATGCCGTGGCGATTGTTTTGGGCATATTTCTTCGGCTTTGCCCTGCTGGCCGCGTCTCTGAGCATTGCCACAAAAATTCAGGTGCGCTGGTCCGGCCTGCTGTTCGGGATCGCGATGTTTCTTTTTGTGGCGATGTTGATGGTCCCGGGAGCCCTCGCCAGCCCCAGAGACAGGTTTGCGTGGACGTTTGTCTTCCGCGAGAGCTCATTCGGGGGCGGGGGCTGGATTCTTGCGGGAAACGCGATGCGCGGGCAAGGCGGCGGCCAAGTCGGAAGCAAGCTTATAACCGTGGGCCGCGTGTTGGTCGCGCTCGCAGCTATATTTTTTGGGGTCGAGAACTTTCTGCACACAGCGAACGTTCCCGGAGTCCCACTCGAAAAACTGATGCCGGTGTGGATTCCAGCGCACCTGCTTATCGGCTGGCTGACAGGTGTAATTCTGGTGGTTGCCGGGGTATGCATTCTGCTGGACAAGAAGACGCGCATGGCGGCAACGTATCTCGGTACCTGGCTTGTGTTGCTGGTTTTGTTTGTCTATGGGCCGATTTTGATCGCGGCGCTGGCCGACCCGAGCACCGACGTCATAGTTGAGGGGATCGACTACTTCTTCGACACGCTGCTGTTTGCCGGAGCGATTCTCGCGCTCGCCAGCGCGACGCCGGGCAGGGATGCTGCGGGCATTTAGCTGGTTAGCATTCAGCACTCAGCACTCAGCATTTAGCACTCAGTTCGCATCGACCAAAGTCCAACGACTAACGACACATCCCGGTAGGCAGAATTCATCTAAACTTTAGGCAGCGTGCGTGCCCTCTTCACATTTCTGCTAATCGCAGCCCTTGCCGCCGGCGGATGGCTGGCCTGGGCCTGGTATTCGCCGGTGACGCCGGCTGCGCAGACGTTTGTGCTGCTGCATCCCGGCTACTCCACTCGCCGCATCGCAGCTGAACTGAGAGCTGCGGGCGTTATTCGCAGCACTTCGGCTTTCATTGTCTGGCATCGCTTACATCAAAAGCACTCGCTCAAGGCCGGAGAGTATCTGTTCGAGAAAACGGCTACGTCGGTCAACATCCACGAGCGCCTGGTGCGTGGAGATGTTTACGTTCACACCGTGGTCATCCCGGAAGGCTTCAACATGTTCGAGGTGGCGCAAGCGATTCAGGATGCGGGCTTGGGATCGAGCCAGGATTTCCTGAAGGTCGCCACTTCCGACACCGCATTGATCGCGGACCTTGCTCCGGATGCCACTACCCTCGAAGGCTACTTGTTTCCCAATACCTACGAGTTCACACGCACCCAGACCATGGAAGATATGGCGGCGGCGATGGTCAAACAGTTTCGCCAAGTGGCGCGTGAAATCGGCCTCACTGCCGACGTTCAGAAGACCGTCATTCTGGCCTCCATCATCGAAAAAGAAACGGCTGCTCCCGAAGAGCGACCCATGGTGGCCAGCGTCTATGGGAACCGGCTGGCGAAGAACATTCCGCTCCAGGCCGATCCCAGCGTCATTTACGCCGAGCAGTTGCAAGGGGCTTACACCGGGGCGTTACACCATCAGGACATGCAATTTCCCTCCGCTTACAACACCTACGTTCATGCCGGACTGCCGCCAGGACCGATTGGCAATCCGGGAAAGATATCGATTGAAGCCGCCATGCATCCCGCCGATACGCCCTATCTCTACTTTGTGAGTGATGGAAGCACTCACCACCGTTTTGCCCGCAGCCTGGAAGAACATAACCACAACGTGGCAGAGTATCGAAAAGCGGTTGCCCGGCGTTGAAAGGTGCCGGCTTAACGCAGGGGCTGGAGCACTATCCGACGAGACCTTAACTACAGAGGCATAGAGGATCACAGGGCTAGTACCTGGGTGGGGACGGAGACCGGAATCGGCGTATTGCTTGCCGTCGCTTATACTCATCTGATTGAGGTTTCACTCACCGTCTCGAATGTTTGTTCCCTGCCGACATCGCGCTGCTTTGTTCTTACTGGTTTTGCTGATTGAACTGCCGCTCACGGGCTGTTTATTCCGCTCGCGCAAAGTCCAGCCTCCTATTGCAGCGGGCCCGGTCAAGAGCGCCACGCAGCAGGAACTGATCGCCTACATTAATACTCAGGCCGCCGGCGTCCATACCATTCAAGCGACGGTTGATATTGATACCACGGTGGGTGGAGTCAAAAAGGGCCAGATCACCGACTACCAGCAGATTCGCGGATATGTCATCGTGCGCAAGCCCGCAATGTTGCGGATGGTAGGGTTGGCGCCCATTGTTCGTACGACTGCTTTCGACATGGTGAGCGATGGCAAGGACTTCAAGCTCTCGATTCCCCCGAAGAACCGCTTTATAGTCGGCCGCAATGACATTGAGACCCCCAATCCCACTCAGCCACTGGAGAACCTCCGCCCCAGACACATTTACGACGCGCTGCTGATCCGGGAAATCGCAGCAAGCGAGATTGCGGTCATGGAGACTCAAACTGAAACCGTGGCCGTCGGGAGAAAACGACGACGGGAGCAGCCCGAATACGTCATCGATGTGATCCATCAGGTTGGCCAAGGGTGGGTGCTTGGCCGAAAGATCGTATTCAACCGCAGTGACCTGCTTCCGCATCGGCAAATTCTCTATGACGACCAAGGGGAGATCGCCACGGATGCGGTCTATCAGGACTATAGGGATCAGAATGGCGTAAGCTTCCCTTGGCAGATCGAAATCTCGCGTCCCAAGGAAGAGTACGACATCACGCTGACCATGTTAAAACTGGAACTCAATGCGCCCCTAGGGGATGACAAGTTCGTGTTGCAGCAGCCGCCCGGCGCCGAGGTAGTGCATTTGGACAAAGCAGGTTCCGGTGCGGCAGCGAGCCCGCCGAATAGCCGATAGCAGCCTTTGACGAACGAGCAACGACTGGACTCATGATGAATAAAATGATTGTCGCCAATTTGGCGCACCGGCCGGTGCGGTCGTTGATTAGCATTGTTGCCATCGCCCTCGAAGTCACGCTGATTTTGTTGATTGTGGGTTTGTGTCTGGGATTGTTGAATGACTCGCGCCAGCGGCAGGCCGGTATTGGCGCCGATGTGGTGGTGATGCCGGCAGGCTCGTCATTCATTGTCGGGCTGACTGGTTCGCCCATGTCGATCAAGGTTGGCACCCTGCTGGCGAAGATTCCGCATGTAATTACTGTGGCCCCCGTGGTTCAAAGTGTGTCGACGCAGGGCGCGATCGAAGTAATCGCGGGTATCGATCCCGAGTCTTATCAAAAGCTGTCCGGCCCATTCCGCTACTTGCAGGGAGGGCCGTTCCAGAGTCCCAACGACTGCCTGGTGGATGAAATCTTTGCCCGCTCTCACCATGTAAAGGCGGGTGACACCATTGAGATCCTCAACAACAAGTTTCGGGTAGCGGGGATCGTTGAGCCGGGCAAAGGCGCACGCAAGTTTCTCGAGATTGGCGTCATGCAGGATTTGATCGGGGCGCAGGGCAAAGCCACTCTCTTTTATTTAAAACTCGACAACCCCGGCAATGCCGATCAGGTGGTGGATGAGATCAAGCAAGCGGGCATGGACCGCTATGTGGTGACTTCCATGGCCTACTATCTTTCGATGATGACCACCAGCAATTATCCGGGGGTCTCGAAGTTCATCGATTTTGTGATCGGGATTTCGGTAATCATCGGATTCATTGTGATTTTCCAGGCCATGTATACGGCGGTAATGGAACGCACTCGCGAGATCGGGATCTTGAAGTCGCTGGGGGCGTCGAAGTTTTACATTGTGAATGTGATCCTGCGGGAGACGGTGCTGTTGGCCATCTGCGGCATCGTTGTGGGGATCATTTTCAGCCTGACGGTACGGGCGGGAATCGATCGCCGGTCCACTTTGCGGGTGATTGTGACCGGGGGCTGGATACTGAAGGCCGCTGCGATTGCCATTGTGGGGGCCATTCTCGGGGCGTTGTATCCGGCGTACAAAGCGGCCCAGAAGGACCCGATTGACGCGCTGGCGTATGAATGAAGCAGGCGCCTGTTTTCGGTCGAGGGGGTTACGGCCAACCGTAATCACGGTTTCGTTGACAATAACCGCTGCCCTACGTTATCTTTAAGTCTTTAGCAGTCCTGCGGTTGCCCGCCTGCTGACCCTGCGCGTTCAGCGCTTGCTTGGGTACTGAGCGGTTTTCATTTTGGTTTTTATTTTTCTGGGAGATTTTCATGTCTACTTATTTCCCCAAAGCGGGGGAAATTGTGCGCAAGTGGTATGTCGTCGATGCTTCCGGGCAAACGCTCGGACGGCTGGCGTCACAGGTTGCCCGCATTTTGATGGGCAAGGAAAACCCGAGGTACACAACGTTCCTCGACACCGGCGATCACGTGGTCGTGATCAACGCTGACAAGGTGAAGACCACGGGCGTGAAGTCGGAACAGAAGGTGTATCAGCATTACACCGGCTACCCCGGCGGGCTGCGCACCGAAGAGTTTAATAAGCGGATGGCGCGCAAGCCTGAGTTGATCATCGAGCAGGCGGTGTTGCGAATGCTGCCGAAGTCGAAACTCGGTAAGCAGATGATCAGCAAGTTGAACGTATATCGTGGCGAGAAGCATCCGCACCAGGCCCAGAAACCGCAGGCCCGGGCGCTGGAAGTGAGAGCGTAGTTTTCAAATTTCGGAAAGGTGCACCGGGTTGGCTGAAAGCTGACGCTGAGTGCTGAGAGTTCAAGAAATGGCAGAATTAGTTCAATATTACGGTACAGGACGCCGCAAGCGGGCAATCGCGCGTGTCTATCTGCGTCCGGGCAGCGGGGATTTTAAGGTCAACGGGCGTCCCTTTGAGCAGTATTTCGTCACCGAATCACAGCGTGTAAGTGCCAAGCAGCCTTTGGTCTCGACCGAATCATCGGCCGCGTTTAACGTAGTCGCCCGAGTCACCGGCGGCGGCGTGAACGGACAGGCTGATGCAGTGAAGCTCGGCATTGCTCGCGCTCTTATGATCTTTAATATTGAGTTGCGCAAGAAGCTCAAGGCGGAAGGCATGGTCAGCCGCGACTCGCGCTCCAAGGAACGCAAGAAGTATGGCCAAAAGGGCGCCAGGAAGCGCTTCCAGTACAGCAAGCGCTAAAGGTTTAGCTAAGCCAGAAGTTAATGGCTAGAAGCTGGTTTTATGTGTTCAATTCTTCCCGTGCCGCTTAGCGCGGGGACGGGAATGGCAATCGGCGGCAGCGGTAAAGCTGCCGATGCAGACCAAACGAGGAGGTTGATTGGCTAACATCACCATGAAGGAGTTGCTCGAAGCGGGCGTCCACTTCGGGCACCAGACCAAGCGCTGGAATCCCAAGATGAAGGAATTCATCTTTGGAGAGCGCAACGGGATCTACATCATCGACTTGCAGAAGACACTGAAGATGTTCAAAGAGGCGTCGAAGTTCGTGCAGGACCTGGCCGCCGAGGGGAAGATCATCCTCTTCGTGGGGACCAAACGCCAGGCACAGGATGCCATTGCCGAGGAAGCGACGCGCTGCGGCGGGTTCTATGTGAACCAGCGCTGGCTGGGCGGGCTGCTTACCAACTGGGTCACGGTGCAGAAGAGTGTGAAGCGCCTGCAGGAACTGGATGAGATGGCGACCGACGGCCGCTATGACCTGCTGACCAAGAAAGAAGTGATTCGGCTGGAGCGGGAGCGCAAGCATTTGCAGGCCAATCTGGCCGGCATCAAGAGCATGAAGCGGCTGCCTGATGCGCTGTTCATCGTGGACTCAAACAACGAGACGATTGCGGTGAAGGAAGCGCGCAAACTGGGGATTCCCGTGGTGGCGGTTGTCGATACGAACTGCGATCCCACGGTGGTGGATTACGTGATTCCGGGCAATGACGATGCGCTGCGCGCGATTCGTTTGTTTACCTCGAAGATTGCCGACTCGGCGGCCGAGGGCGTGAACATGCTGGGCGACAAGGCCTTCCAGGAACAGGCTGTGGAAGCTGCGGCCGAGACTGGCGAGTCGGCAGAGGCTGCGCCGGCGGAAGAGGTTGATCTCGAAGCGGCGCTGGGCGGCGGGATTCGCAAGGCTCCGGCGGCGGAAGCGGCTGTTGACGAAGAGGAAGTGGTCGAACGCGCCCTGTAATTTGCGCAATGAACCGGGACAAGCGTGGCCACGCAGTCTGGTTGCCACGCTTTTCTTTTGAGCACCTGCGGTGCGGCTGGACGCGCCTTCGGCGCCGAAGTGTAAGGACGCTGGATTCTATTTGTTCTAACGAGAAGGAAGTGAGATGACGACTGTGGCAGAGAAGATTGATGCAAAGTTGGTGAAGGATCTCCGCGAGAA
>DATHOQ010000014.1:0-134192 GCA_035484735.1 Terriglobales bacterium
CTAAAGTCTGTCGTTGGCCGCTCGTCGTTGGTCGTTCGCAACGGCTATTGACAACGACCAACGACCAAGGACGAACGACGGTTTTGTAGGTGTTCAATTCTTCCCGAGCCTCGCGGCGCGGGGACGGGAATGGCAATCCGGGGCAGCCTCAGGGTGAGCGCCGGATGCAGACCAAATGAGGAGGTTGATTGGCTAATATCACTATGAAGGAGTTGCTCGAAGCGGGCGTACACTTCGGGCACCAGACCAAGCGCTGGAATCCCAAGATGAAGGAATTTATCTTCGGAGAGCGCAACGGGATTTACATCATCGATTTGCAGAAGACGCTGAAGATGTTCAAAGAGGCGTCGAAGTTCGTGCAGGAACTGGCCAGCGAAGGCAAGATTATTCTCTTCGTCGGAACCAAGCGCCAGGCCCAGGATGCGATTGCAGAAGAGGCGACGCGCTGTGGCGGATTCTATGTGAACCAGCGCTGGCTGGGCGGCCTGCTTACAAATTGGGTGACAGTGCAGAAGTCGGTGAAACGGCTGAAGGAGCTCGACGAGATGGCCACGGATGGCCGCTACGAGTTGCTGCCGAAAAAAGAGGTGATCAAGCTGGAGCGCGAGCGCAAGCATTTGCAGGCCAACCTGGCCGGCATCAAGAACATGACCCGGCTGCCGGACGCGGTGTTTGTCATCGATTCGAACAAAGAGCAGATTGCGGTGCGGGAGTCGCGCAAGCTGGGCATTCCGGTGGTGGCGGTGGTTGACACCAACTGCGACCCGAGCGAAGTGGACTACATCATTCCGGGCAACGACGACGCTTTGCGGGCGATCCGGCTGTTTGCCTCGAAGATTGCCGATTCAGTTGCTGAAGGCGCGCAGCTGATGAGCGACAAGCAGATTGCCGATCTATCCGCGGCTGCCGATGCGGCCCAGGCGGCTGCGGCTGCCGGAGAGATTCCGGTGGAGGCTACAGTGGACATTTCCGCCGAGGCGGACGCCGATGGCGAGGACATCAGCATGGAGGACGTGCTGGGTGCTCCGGTGCGCAAGCAGCCCTCGGGGACTAAAGAAGCCGCGGCTGAGCCGGCTGAGATCGAACACCAGACTTTCTAGGACGCGTTCTTCGTTTCGGATTCCAGACCCGCGCGGGCTGTCCGGCGCGGGTCAAAATTTGTTAGGGTAAAGGAAGATTTATAGCAATGAGCACAACTACCGTGAATATTTCTGCTACACAAGTCAAAGAGCTGCGCGAGAAGACCGGCGCACCCATGATGGACTGCAAACAGGCCCTTACCGAAGCTAAGGGGGATATGGAAGCGGCCGTCGTCGTGCTGCGCAAGAAGGGCGTTTCGGTCGCGGCCAAGAAGGCGGCCCGTGTGACCAGCGAGGGATCGGTTACCAGCTACATTCATGCCGGCGGGAAAATCGGAGTGCTGGTGGAAGTCAACTGCGAGAGCGATTTTGTTGCCCGCACCGAGGACTTCAAAGAGCTGGTACATGATATCGCCATGCACATTGCGGCCAGCGATCCCAAGTACATCCGCAAGGAAGACGTTACCGCGGAAGACTTCGCCCGCGAGAAAGACATCGCGCTTGCCCGCGCCATCGCCAGTGGCAAGCCGGCAAATATCGCGGAAAAAATGGTTGCCGGCAAAATGGAGAAGTTCTACGAGGAAGTCTGCCTCTATGAGCAGCCGTTCATCAAAGACCAGACGGTCAGCATCTCGCAGTTGATCGCCACCAAGATCGGCAAGCTCGGCGAGAATATCGCGGTCCGCCGCTTCGCGCGTTTCAAAGTCGGCGATGCGGGCGAGACCATCGCTATCAGCCGGCCGGAACAAAAAGCCGAGTAACTCAAGGGCGCCGATGGCGCCCTTTTTTAATAGCTTAGAATTGAATTATGACTGCCCCCGTCTTCAAACGCATTCTGCTCAAGCTCTCCGGCGAAGCTCTTGCCGCGAACCAGGGTTTTGGTGTGGATTCTCCTCGCATTCACGAAATCGCGGCCGAACTAGCCGACGTTCAATCGCTGGGCATTCAGATCGCGATCGTCGTGGGCGGTGGCAACTTCTTTCGCGGCGTGGCGGAACAAGCCAAAGAGATGGACCGGGTGTCCGCCGATCACATGGGAATGCTGGCCACGGTGATCAACGCGCTTGCCTTGCAGGACGCGCTGGAGAAGCAGGGAGTGTATACACGGGTGCAGTCGGCCATCGAGATGAACCAGGTGGCGGAGCCTTTCATCCGCCGCCGCGCCATTCGCCATCTGGAAAAAGGGCGCGTGGTGATTTTTGCCGGCGGCACTGGCAATCCTTATTTTTCGACCGACACCGCGGCTTCGCTGCGTGCCATGGAGATCAAGGCCGAAGCCATTCTGAAAGCCACCAAAGTAGATGGTATCTACGACGCCGACCCCATGGTGGTCAAAAACGCCAAGAAGTTCACCCAGATCACCTATCTCGATGTGCTGAAAAAAGGCCTGAAAGTGATGGACTCGACCGCCATCTCGCTCTGCCAGGACAACAATCTGCCCATTATCATCTTCAACCTCAATCAACACGGGAACATCAAGAAGGTTGTGACCGGCGAAAAGGTGGGCTCGTTGGTTTGCGCGTAAACTTTTCCGCCGCAGATTAACGCAGAACAACGCAGATCAATCTTTTGCTAAACCAGAATCTGCGAGTATCGTTGTAAATCCGTGGCCTGCTTTTGTTTCCAAGGTTTATAATTCAACGTCTTGATCATTACTTCCTGGGGACCTGACCAATGGCTCAAGCTGGCATGGCTGCAATTCCTGGCCTCAAAGATACATACATTCAACTCAAAACCCGCATGGACAAGGCGGTCGAGGATTTCCGCAAGGCCATGGCGGCCACTCGCACCGGGCGCGCCAACGTCCATATGGTGGATGCGGTCAGTGTGGATTACTACGGCTCGCAGATGCCGCTGAACCAGATCGCGCAGGTACACGCTCCGGAGCCGCAGCTGATTACCATTCAGCCTTTCGATCCTACGGCGCTGGCTGCGATTGAAAAGGCCATCCGGTCCGCAGATCTGGGTTTAAATCCCATGAACGATGGCAAGATTGTCCGCGTGCCGGTGCCGGCGCTTACCGAGGAACGCCGCAAAGACATGGTTAAACACCTGCACAAGGTACTCGAGGAGCACCGCACCGCCGTCCGCAACATTCGCCGCGACGGCAACGACGGCATCAAGAAGGCAATGAAGGATAAGAAAATCTCCGAAGACGACGAGAAGCGGGCCATGGAAGAGATTCAGAAGCTCACCGATGACGAAATCAAGAAGATGGAAGAGATGAGCAAAGGCAAAGAAAAGGAAGTGATGGAGATCAAGTGACGGCGTTTTGCGGGCCCGTTCGACCACTTCGCTTCGCTCAGTTGCTCAGGGCAGGCTAATGAGCCCGCAGCCGCCATCCCGAGCAAAGCGAGGGATCTGTAGTTTGGCATCCGGTGACGCCGGATGCCTTTGCTATTTATGGCAGCAGTGAAACAGAGCTTCGACGTAATAATCCTCGGAGGCGGCGCTGCCGGCCTGATGTGCGCCATCGAAGCCGGCAAGCGCGGACGCCGCGTCGCCGTGCTCGAACATTCCGACCGCTGCGGCAAGAAAATTCTTATCTCGGGCGGAGGACGCTGCAACTTCACCAATCTGCATTGCCGTCCGGAGAACTTCATTTCGGCCAATCCACATTTCGCCAAGTCTGCGCTGGCCCGCTATACCCCTGAGGACTTCATCGCCTTGGTCGAGAAACATGGTATTCGCTATCACGAGAAGACTCTCGGCCAGCTTTTCTGCGATGGTTCTGCCCACGAAATCTTGCAGATGCTGGAAACTGCGTGTAAAACGGCAAATGTTGAAATCTTTGTTAGCACTCAAGTCTTGGAAGTCGCCAGGACCACTGAATTCATCATTCGAACCGCGCGTACGGAATTTCGTTCGCCGGTTTTGGTAGTCGCGACCGGCGGCCTCTCCATCCCCAAGATGGGCGCAACCAGTTTCGGGTATGATCTGGCGCGGCAATTCGGGCTCAGGATTCGAGAACCTTGGCCGGCCCTGGTTCCGCTACTGCTCTCTGCGGAGGATCGTAGCCACTACTGCGATCTCGCCGGCGTATCCACAGAAGTGGTCGCCTCGTGCGAGGGTGCGCAGTTCAAAGAAAAGATGCTGATCACGCATCGTGGGCTGAGTGGCCCGGCTATCCTGCAAATTTCTTCCTACTGGAAACATCCGTCATCGGTTGTCATCGACCTGGTGCCTGGCGGAGATGTGACTGCTGCATTCAGCAATGCTAAGACGCCGCGCAACCTCAAGACCTTGAATTCTGCGCTCCGCGAGTTTCTGCCTCAAAGGCTGGCTGATCGTTGGCTCGAGCTCAACGCTACATCATCATTCACCAATCAGGCACTCGCCGACTTGGAACGCCGAGCTCATCACTGGGAAATCCATCCTGCGGGAACTGAGGGATACGAAAAGGCAGAAGTCACTGCTGGAGGAGTCGCTACCGACGAACTTTCCGCCAAGACCATGGAGAGCCGCCGAGTCCCAGGACTGTTCTTCATTGGGGAAGTCGTCGACGTCACCGGCCACCTCGGCGGCTTCAACTTTCAGTGGGCGTGGGCGTCAGGTGTTTGTGCCGGCCGCGCGGTTTGAGCGAGTTGAGGTAGAGACGTAGACACATCTCTACCGGGCAAGTCCCCGTATAATTGGAGCAGTGAAACGCACCGTCCACGCGGCTTGTCCCCACGATTGTCCCGACGCCTGTGGCGTCCTGATCACCGTCGACGATGGTCGTGCCACCCGGATTCAGGGGGATCCCTCTCATCCCGTAACGCGAGGATTTCTGTGCGCGAAAGTCGCCAAGTATCTCGACCGTGTGTACTCGCCTGACCGCGTGCTGTATCCCATGCGCAGGGTCGCACCCAAAGGGCCTGCGCGGAGCTTCGCTCCTGCACGGCCGGGGGCGGCCGTCCCCACACAAGTAGGGGAGGGCTTTCAGCGCATCTCCTGGGATGAAGCTCTCGACGAAATCGCTTCGCGGTTCAAGCGCATCTCCGCCGAATTTGGCAGCGAGGCTATTCTGCCTTACTCCTACGGTGGCACGGTCGCTGTGTTGAACGGGGCTTCCATGGATCGCCGGTTCTTTCATCGCTTGGGGGCTTCGCAACTCGATCGAACGATCTGTGCGGCGGCGGGTGAAGCTGGGTTGAAATCGGTGCTGGGCGTCAAACTTGGCACTGAACCGGAGCAGTTCGTGCATTCCCGTTACATTATTGCGTGGGCATCGAACATTCTCGGCAACAATGTGCACTTGTGGCCGTTTATCGTTGAAGCCCGCCGTAAGGGCGCGAAGCTGGTCGTCATCGATCCTTACCGCACCCGTACCGCCGCCTGCGCCGACTGGTATTTGCCGATCAATCCCGGAACTGATGCTGCTCTCGCGCTTAGCTTGATGCACGTCATCATCAACGAAAATTTACATGACGCCGATTACGTCGAGCGCCACACGGTTGGTTTCGAGCAACTCCGCGAGAAAGTTCAGGAGTACGACCCGGAGCGGGTAGCGAAATGGACTGGTATTTCCGCCTCTGACATCACAAAGTTGGCTAGGGAATATGCGACGGTGCGGCCTTCCGTCATTCGCGTGAATGATGGCGTGCAGCGTTCCGAAGGCGGCGGCATGGCGATGCGGGCGATTGTGATGTTGCCCTGCATCACAGGATCGTGGAAGGAAGTGGGTGGCGGCCTGCAGTACGCTACCAGCGGAGCATTCGCGCTCGCACTCGATAAAGAGAGCTTGGCGCGTGCCGACTTGATGGACGTGGCATTGGGCCGTCCGGCTCGCGTCGTCAACATGGTTGAATTGGGCAAAGCTCTGAACACGCTTGACGATCCGCCCGTGAAGGCGCTACTGGTTTACAACTCCAATCCTGCGGCGGTTTGTCCCGATCTAAATGAAGTGACCCGCGGGTTGCGGCGTCCCGACTTGTTTACAGTGGTTCACGAACAGTTCTTCACCGATACCACCGATTACGCCGATATTGTTCTTCCCGCGACCACATTTTTTGAGCATAAGGACCTGCAAGGCGCTTATGGCCATTACTTTCTGCAAATGTCGGAGCCGGCGATTGAGCCGTTGGGGGAATGCCGGTCGAATGTGGATATGTTCCGGGCTTTGGCCGAGCGTATGGGATTCGACGATGACTGCTTCCGTGAATCGGTTGATCAGATGATCGACGTTGCGCTCGCCACCAAGAATCCCTGGCTGGATGGGATCGACCGTCAGCGACTGGAAGCTGAAGGACACATCCGGCTGAATTTTCATACCGACCTCAGGGGAGAGCCGTTCCTTCCCTTCGCTCAAGGAAACTTCGGGACCACGAGTGGCAAAGCCGAGCTGTATAGTGAGGCGTTGAAGTCCCAAGGCCTTAATCCCGTGGCGCACTTCACGCCGCCGGAGGAATCACGTCATGGTCAGCAAGCCAGGACCTTTCCTCTGGAGTTGCTGGCACGGAAAGCCGAAAATTTCCTCAATTCCACTTTTTCGAATCTGCCTTCGATCCAGCAGATGGAAGAACCCGGCTTGCTCGAGCTAAGCGCAGGCGATGCCCGAAGCCGGGGCATTGCTGAAGGTGACACTGTGCGTGTGTTCAACCATCGTGGCGACATCCATCTGACTGCGAAGATCAATGGCGCTGTGCAAACCGGCGTAGTGTGTGCGAAACTTGCGTGGGCCAAACTTTCTCCAAGCGGACAGAACATTAACGTGCTTACATCACAAAAACTTACGGACTTGGGCAACTCCGCCACGTTTTATTCCGTCTTGGTTGAGGTGGAGCTTTTCAAGCCGGCGGCTGCGAGCAACTGAGGCCTGGTTCTTGGACGCTCTCCATCGCACTACCGTATAATTGCGGTTTTCCATACTCCCAGTCGCTGAGGTAGAGGAGATTCTGCGCTCTCATCAGGATGGCCCTGTAATCACCCAGGGCAAGCATAGCCGCGCACCCCGGGGTCTCGCTTTATGCCTCGAGCCATCTCCTTCATTTCTAAAGTGTTGGAGTCGATGCCGTGGTTCGCTCATGGGCTTCTTGTTGGTGGTTTTCCTGAGCTCGCTGGCTCCGGCGCAGCAGGAACTGGTGGCTGGGATCGAAGTCCACGGTAACCGGCGTATTCCCGCTGAAACTATCCGCGCCCGCATCTTCACTCGTCCGGGGGACGTTTACGACGAGGCCGCTTTGGAGCGTGACTTCAACTCGCTGTGGAACACCGGGTATTTTGAGGATCTCCGTTTTGAGCGCGAGAACACTCCTAAAGGCCCGGTCATCGAGATCTATGTAAAAGAACGGTCTACGATTCGCGAGATTAATTACGAAGGCCTGAACTCGGTTACCAAGAGTGATGTATTGGACCGTTTCAAGGAACGTAAAGTGGGGCTTTCGGTCGAAAGCCAGTACGACCCTACCAAGGTGAAACACGCGGAGGTGGCGATCAAGGAGCTGCTCTCCGAGCATGGCCGGCAGTTCTCCACGATTCGTACCGAGATTCGGCCTATTCCTCCGGCTGCCTTGAGCCTTACTTTTGTGATCAAAGAGGGTCCAAAGGTCAAGGTGGGCAAGATTATTTTTACCGGCAATCAGCATGTGAGTAACCGCATCCTGCGCGGGTCCATGAAGAACCTGAGGCCCATCGGCATTCCCCACTCCATCTTTCTGGAAAACCTGTTTGCCCGCACCTACGACGCCACCAAGCTCGATGAAGACATCGAACGGGCTCGTGCCGAATTTCAAAATCGCGGCTACTTTAAGGCCACGATCAACGAGCCCAAAACCAACATCCACGACAGCGGCCACAAGGGTTTTCACGTTCCGTTCCTGCAACCAGGCGCGGGCAAAGAAGTGGACATTACCATGGCCATCGACGAAGGTGAGAAATACACTCTGGGTGAAATCACCTTCAAGGGGAACAAAGCAGTGACCAATACCAAAGCCCTGCGGGCTTTATTCCCCATCAAGGATGGTGACGTGTTTGACCGCAGCAAGATTGCCAAGGGTCTCGACAATCTGGGGAAGGCCTATGGTCAACAGGGATATATCAACTTCACTTCGGTCCCCGGCACTACCTTCGATGAAGAGAAGAAACAGATTTTCATCGATATCGATGTGGACGAGGGCAAGCCGTTTGTGGTCCGCCGCATCGAGTTCCAGGGCAACACCACTACCCGCGACAAAGTCATCCGCCGCGAAATCCTGCTGGAAGAGGGCCAGGTTTACAGTTCGCAACTCTGGGAAGTCAGCCTGCAGCGTCTGAATCAGTTGGGTTTCTTCGATGTGCTCAAGGCCGACGACCCCAGCACTACTGAACGCCATCTCGACGAAAAAGCCGGCACCGTCGACCTGCTGCTCAAAGTGCACGAGAAAGGGAAAAACAGTATCGGATTGACCGGAGGCGTGAGCGGCCTGGCCGGATCCTTTATCGGACTTAGTTACAGCACCAACAATTTCCTGGGTAAGGGTGAAACCCTGACCGTTCAAGCCAACCTCGGCAACCTTGAGCGCGACCTGATGTTTGGCTTCACCGAACCTTATTTATTCGATCGCCCGCTGCAATTCGGATTCACGGTTTATGGACGCAGATTCATTTACGACCAGGCGCGTCAGGCCGCCATTCTGACCGGCCAGGCGGTGAACCTACCCACGGCGTTGGAGCAAAATCTGCAGAACTACACTCAGTCCAGCAAGGGTTTCACACTTAATTTGTCCTATCCCTTGCGCCATCACTCGTTCAAACGGATCGGTATCAGCTATCAGCTCGATGACTCCTCCATCGTGGCCCTGACCACCGCTTCCAAGACCCTGTTCGATTTCCTTTCCTTCCGTGGGATTAGCGGCCCCAACTCTCTTGACGGCATTATTACCAGCAAGATCGTTCCCAGCATATCCAAGAACTCTTTGGATCGTGCGCTCTTCCCACACAAAGGCAGTAGCTTCTACGTCGCCACGGAATTTGCCGGAATCGGCGGGAACGTCAGGACCATCCGGCCCATCGCCGAGTTCAAGCACTTCAAGCCGGTGCAAAACGGGCGCAACACGGTCGGCTTCCGTTTGACCGGATCGTTCCTCACCGGCTACGGCGGACTGGTGCCGCCACCATTCCAGCGCTTTTATGACGGCGGCGAGAATGACTTGCGCGGCTTCGATATTCGCTCTATATCGCCGGTGGCTTTCCTGCCCACCACCACCACGGTACAGCTGCGCAACCCGGATGGCTCGATTGTGCCCAAGAATCCCGCCAATCCCCTACAGGGGGCTTACACCATTCCCGTTCCTGTATCCCAGATCGTATTTCCCGGCGGAGATCTGAGTCTCGTTGGAAACTTGGAATACCGCATCACCATCGCCGGACCAGTAAGTGTTGCGCCTTTCATGGACGTCGGAGTCGAACCTATATTGCGCGATTCCCAACTGAAAATTTCCAGCCAGGAACTGGAACTCCTCAACAGCACTGTATTTGGCTGTCCAAAGCTTGATATCGCCCTGAACTGCACTGGCGGCAGCCAGAATACCTTTTCTCAGTTCCTCACTCCTTTGAGCAGTACCAATTGGACTCCCCGGATGTCCACCGGACTCGAGTTCCAGGTCTTCCTGCCGGTGATCAACGCTCCCTTCCGCGTGTACTGGGCCTACAATCCCCTGCGCCTCGATACCACCACCAATTCACCGATTCCGATCACTCGCAGCATGTTCCCCGCCGGCGCCGCCGGTGACTACACTTTCCAGCTCACCAAGAATGCGTTTGCTCCACAGTATCTGTTGCGCGAGCCGCGAAAAACCTTCCGCTTCACTGTGGCCACTACGTTCTGATCTGAAGCGCATCAAAGCATGGCCGCAAAGAACGGTGAGGGCGGCTATAATCTTTTTGGATCGCTGATGAGTGTGCGACAGCGAAGGAGGCATGAATATGGCTGGAGCTAATCCGGAGAAGTCCGGAGCAATCCCGGAGAAATATCGTGATTTGTTCAACAAACGCGCGTTTGCCAACTTGAGCACGCTTATGCCGGACGGACGTCCCCAGGTGACCCCGGTCTGGTGCGATCTGGAAGGCAACCTGGTGATTTTCAATTCCGCCAAGGGGCGGCAGAAGGATAAGAACGTCCGCCGCGATCCGCGAGTGGCGCTGGCGATCGTGGATCCCGAGAATCCTTACCGGTATCTGGAGATCCGCGGCAAAGTGGTGGAGATCACCGAGCGCGGCGCCGACGAACACATAGACAAGATGGCGAAGAAGTATTTGGACGTGGACAAGTATCCCTACCGACAGGCGGGCGAGGTCAGGGTCATCTACAAGATCCAGCCCGAGCACACAACCATGATGGGCTGACCACGCTGTACCGCCCGGCATCTGGCCAGCTGTGCCGAGGGCATTGCCCTCGGAGCTCTTCTGGAGACCACCATTCGTACCTATAATCTCTGCCTGCTCGGGTTTGGCAACGTCAATCGCGCGCTGCTTGGCTTGCTGCGCAAGAAAGAGAAGGAACTGAGGAAGTTGGGGATTGGGTGGCAAGTTACCGGAGTAGCGACGCGGCGGATGGGATGGATTGCGGATGCGGGCGGGGTGGACTTTGGGGAGCTCGTCGAGGGAAGCGAAGAAAGTCAAAAGCGGCGGACAAGAGTGTCCGCCCCACACGAGTGGTTACGGGCGGCGCGGGCGGATGTGTTGTTTGAAGCAACGTCTTTGAACGTCGCGGATGGTCAGCCCGCGATTGATCATATACGCGCGGCGTTGGAGAGCGGCGCTCATGCCATCACCGCGAACAAGGGACCGGTGGTGCATGCTTACCGGGAGCTGAGTTCACTGGCAGCCACGAAGGGGAAGAAATTCTTCTTTGAATCCACGGTGATGGACGGCGTGCCGATCTTCTCGTTGTTTCGCGACAGCCTGCCAACGGTTGAGTTGCGTGGTTTTCACGGCATTCTCAACTCGACAACCAATGTAATCCTCGGTGGAATGGAACAGGGGTTGAGTTTTGAGGAGTCGCTGAAGAAAGCGCAACAGATGGGAGTTGCTGAGACTGATCCCACTCACGACATTGACGGCCGGGATGCGGCGGTGAAAGTCGCGGCTCTGGTGACGGTGCTGATGAAGGTGCCGGCGCGGCTTGATGAGATCGAGCGCGAGGGAATTGGGAAGTTGAGTGGAGAGGCAGTGCGAGCGGCGCGGGCGGCTGGCAGTCCCTACAAATTGGTGTGCAGGGCGCAGCGCGATGGCACACGGGTAAAGGCGAGTGTTCGACCCGAGCAGGTGCCGTTGAGCGATCCGATGGCTTCGGTCGCGGGGACGTCGTCCATCATATATTTTGAGACTGACATTTTTCCGGGGCTGGTTTTCACGGAGAACGATCCCGGCCTCGAAGCCACGGCGTATGGAATGCTGGCGGACTTTGTGAAGGTGGTGGAATCGGACGTCGCCGGTCGTTAGTCGTGGGGCGTTGGTCTTGGCGCCGGAAAATCCAAGTTTTGAGGAGAAAGCATTTTGTCTACGATGCAAACTGAATTGAAGACTGCTCTCGACATTGCATGGGTTCGAGCGCAGTTTCCTTCGCTTTCGCAGAAAGTGAATGGGCAGCCGGCGGTTTTTCTGGACGGGCCGGGCGGGACGCAGGTTCCGCAGCGGGTCATTGCTGCCATCTCCGATTACCTGAAGTGCAACAATGCGAATACCGGCGGAGCCTATGCGACCAGCCGCAATACCGACGCGATGATTGCGGGCGCGCGGGCCGCGATGGCGGATTTTCTGGGATGCGACGCCGATGAAGTGGTGTTCGGCGCGAACATGACGGCGCTGACTTATGCCTTGAGCCGCGCGATCGGCAAAGGACTTCGTGCCGGCGATGAGATTGTGCTCACGCATCTTGATCACGATGCCAATGTTTCGACCTGGCGGGCGCTCGAGGAGCGCGGTGTCGTCGTTCGCATGGCCGAGATCCATGAAGAAGACTGCACGCTCGACATGGATGACCTTGCTGCACGAATCAACCCCAAGACCAAACTTGTGGCGGTGGGTTATGCATCGAACGCGGTAGGGACGATCAACGACGTGAAAGAGATTGTGCGGTTGGCGCATCAGCGGGGAGCGATGGCTTTTATTGATGCCGTCCACTATGCACCGCATGGAGCGATTGATGTCCGTGCCCTCGATTGCGATTTCCTGGTGTGTTCGACTTATAAGTTCTTCGGGCCGCACATGGGCGTGCTCTATGGTAAACGTGAGCATCTGGAGAGACTTCATCCTTATAAGGTGCGGGCGAACAGCAATGCGATTCCCAACCGCTGGGAGTGGGGCACGCTGAACCACGAATGCATTGCAGGAATTGCAGCCTGCGTGGAATATCTTGCGGATTTGGGGCGGAGCATGAATCCGGCGCTGGGCACGCGGCGCGCGGCTTTACTGGCTGCGTTCGAGACGATTCACAAACATGAACGCGAACTGATGGAGACGATGATTCGCGGGTTGTTGGAGATTCCGGGGCTGAAGTTGTATGGCATTAATGATCCTAAACAGTTTGCCCGACGGTGCCCGACGATGGCAGTACGGATCAAAGGGCACACGCCATTGCAGCTTGCGACCAAGCTGGGAGAACGCGGGTTCTTTACCTGGGATGGAAATTACTACGCGCTGGATCTTACGGAACGACTGGATGTGGAGAAGGACGGAGGATTCTTGCGCATCGGGCTGGCGCATTACAACACGCTAGAGGAAGTGGAGCGGTTGTTGGCGGCGGTGAGGGAGATCGTCGGGTAGGTGCATCTCGCGAGTTCCACCAGCGGCTGAAGCCGTGCCCTTCCCGGTTTGCCCCAAGCCTTACTTCCTGCGGAATTCCTGGATCTGATCACCGCTCGCGATTAGCACAATACTAGCCATCCCGATGAACAGGCCGTGCTCGACTATGCCGGGCATGTCGCTCAAAATCCGCGCGAGCAGGGGTGGATCGGCAATTTGGCCGAAATGGCAATCCAGGATGTGATGGCCTTCGTCGGTGATGTAAGGCCTGCCGTCGGCAGATTGGCGGCGTTGAACCCTTGCTCCCAACGCCACGATCTTCTTGGCGACTAGCGCTTCAGCGAAAGGAATCACTTCGACCGGCAGCGGAAACTTTCCCAGGATCGCAACCTGCTTGCTGGAATCGGCAATAATCACCAATTGCTTTGACGCTGACGCGATGATCTTTTCGCGCAGGAGCGCACCACCGCCGCCTTTGATGAGATTCAGTTGAGGGTCGAATTCGTCGGTGCCGTCGATGGTGACATCGATTTGTTGGAATTCATCGAGGGTGGTGAGCGCGATGCCGGCGGCGAGCGCGAGGGTCTTTGTCCCCGTAGAGGTGGGGATGCCGCGAATTTTTAGTCCAGCGCGCACCCGCTCGCCGAGCAAACGCACCGCGTGGGCGGCGGTTGAGCCGGTGCCGAGGCCGACGATGTTGCCGTCTTGCACGAATTGCAAGCTGGCGCGGGCAGCAACTTCTTTTTCGTTATCGTTGTTCATGAAGGCCGAGACGTTGGAATCTTCGATGGTAGGCGCGGTTGAGAGCTCTCGTCAATGAGGCGGGTCAATCGGATGCCGATTGTCGCGATCGCGAAATCCACATTGGTGCGATTCTGTATCCAATTATTCAACGAACATTCAACTGCGGGTCATCACTCCGTCACCGCCAAGAGGCAAGGTGGAAGGGTCTTGGAATAAAACCCCACACCAAGACCAATTCGGAGGATCCATGAAGCAGTTTGGAAATCTGTGTCGAGCTGCCTGCCGCTATACCGGGCTAGGCGCGGCCCTCACCTCAAGCATAGTGAATCTGTTGGCACCGTCGGCTTTTGCAGCTGAAAGCAAAAAGCCCACTACCACATCTCCCATCCAACACGTCATTGTGATCATCGGTGAGAACCGGACGTTCGATCACGTGTACGCCACCTATGTCCCCAAAAAAGGACAGACGGTCCTGAATCTGCTCTCCCGTGGCATCGTCAAGGCTGACGGAACTCCCGGGGCCAAAGCTGCTCTAGCATTTCAGAACAGCGCGGTAGATACCAGCACCTACGAAATCAGCCCGTCGGGACAGTCCGTATATCCCAACATCCCGGCACCGGAAACCGGTGGTGCTCCAACCGCTCCTAGCGACACCGATCCGGCTCCGTTTCAGACTCTGGGGGTTGCCGAACTCGCCGAACCGGACTTGCCGGCCCAGTACAACAAGTTGCTGCTCACTGGCGCGACCGGCCTGGGGCACGACATACCCGACACCCGCATCCCGAACGTGAACAATCTGGGCTCGGGCGTGTTCCAGCTAACGTCCGCTACACTCCCGTATGATGCCTATGCCGCCAGCCCGGTGCATCGCTTCTACCAGATGTGGCAGCAGACGGACTGCAGCTTGGCTACCGCAACCAAGGCCAATCCCAGCGGTTGCATCAGCGACCTCTTTCCCTGGGTGGAAGTCACGATCGGCGCTGGAAGCAACGGCAATGGGCCGCCAAATCCTCTCAATACCGGAGAAGGATCCACTTCGATGGCCTTCTTCAACGTTCAAAAGGGAGATGCTCCGTACTTCAAATACCTCGCGGATCACTACACTCTGAACGACAACATGCATCAGTCGGTGATGGGTGGCACAGGAGCCAACCACATTCTGTTTGGCTATGCCGACGATATTTTCTATAGCGATGGCAACGGAAACCCGCTGACGCCGCCGACCAATGAAATCGAGAACCCCAATCCGCTGGCCGGGACCAACAACTGGTACGACCAGGATGGCTACTCGGGTGGAAGCTACAGCAACTGTAACGACATTAGTCAGCCCGGCGTGCCTGCCGTGGTCAACTATTTGCAATCGCTGGCAACCCCCATCAACCCGAACTGCGCTCCCAACTCCTACTATCTGTTGAACAATTACAACCCTGGCTATCTCGGCAACGGGAACCTGAATACCTCCACCTTCACCATTCCGCCGACCGGCGTGCGGCACATTGGCGATTCTCTTTCCGCGGCGGGTGTCTCTTACACCTACTTCGGCGAGGGCTGGAATCTTTATGTGTCCGACCCTAACGGAACGAACCCGTACGATCGCTATTGCAACATCTGCAACCCTTTCCAGTACGCCAGCGACATCATGACCAGCCAGAGCCAGATTGAAGCCCACATCCAGGACACAACCTCACTGTATGAGGACATCGATCTTGGCACTCTACCCGCTGTCTCCATCGTGAAGCCTAGTGGGTTCCTTGATGGCCATCCGTCGTCCTCGAAGCTCGATCTGTTTGAGGCCTTCGTTCTGCGGATCGTCAATCAAGTGCAAGCGAATCCCACGCTGTGGGCCAGCACCGCCATCTTCGTCACCTTCGATGAAGGCGGCGGCTACTATGACAGCGGGTACATTCAGCCCGTCGACTTCTTCGGAGACGGAACCCGCATTCCGCTGCTGATTGTGTCGCCGTATTCCACTGGTGGCAACATCAACCATAGTTATGCTGACCATGTTTCCATCATCAAGTTCATTGAGCGCAACTGGGGGCTGTCGCCGATTACAACCCGCAGCCGCGACAATGACCCGAACCCAATCACGGTCAAGGGCAATCCATATGTCCCCACGAACAGCCCGGCTCTAGACGATCTGTTCGATGCATTCAACTTCAACAAGTAGTAGGCCGCACCCAGACGGGGCGATCGGGGCCAACCCGGTCGCCCTGTTTCTTGGCATATCGTGCACAAACCGGCTTTGTAGCGGAAAGCTTTTTCATCAAACTTTCATCGTTCTGCCACGTTCCAGTCGTCCACCCGATGCGAGAATTCAGAAAACTAGTGCGAGGCTGCGTGTGAAACGACATTCTTTGCTCTTTCTCTTATGTGTTCTGGTTTCATTGACTTCGGTGGTTGCGGCTGCAGAAAAGAGTTCCGGAACAGATCAAACGGCGAACCTGGCCGGCAACTGGCAGCTTCAATGGGAGGCTCGCATTGCCACCGAAAAAGGTCCAGTCCGCTTCCAACAAACCGGAGCCAAACTGACAGGCGTTTATAGTGGCCCGGCCGGCACGGCCGCAGTTTCAGGCACGGTTGACGGAAAGAAAGTTTCCTTCACTCTTGAATTCCCTGGGAAATATTCCTACAGCCTGGTGTTCACTGGTCTAGTGGAAGACGACAAGATGAGCGGTAAATTCGCAGTTGGAAATATGAAGGACGGATACGATTCTCACGGTGAAAACGCGAGGCCGACGGACTATTCCTGGAAGGCGATGCGCAGCGCTGGCCAGGGCGGGCAGACAGCAAAATCGGAGACGCAAGCCACGGACACTTCGGGCAGCCGCTAACTTCGTGGAACCTTCAACCAACCTTGCCCAGTCCTTTCTGAATCAACTGAGGAGCGACAATCGGAAATGAACCGACGCGAGTTGCTGCGGATGAGTCTTTACGCGGGCGCTGGGCTATTCGCTACCGGGAAGACAATGCTGGGGCGGAACTCAGCGAAGAGTCCAGCCGCCGGCAGTTCACAGGCGGTTGGCCCTTCAAACATCGTTAAGAACGATCGGAAGCCGGTGAATTTGGCGAGCTATGTTGATCCCCTGACTGTTCCCGCTGTCATTCGTTCGTTGCAGCACGCCGAAACTGTTCACATCAAAATGCATCCGTTGCAGCACAAGGTTCACCGCGACCTTCCGCCCACCAACTTGTGGGGCTACAACGGTACCTGGCCTGGACCGACGATCGAAGTGCGCAAAGGCCAACCGCTGTCGGTGAAGTGGGCGAACGCTTTGCCAACCAAGCATTTTCTACCTATCGACACAACCATTCACGGCACTGAAGAGGGGGTTCCGCAGGTTCGTACGGTTGTACATGTGCACGGCGCGCGAGTATTGCCAGAGAACGACGGCTACCCTGACGCTTGGGTCACTTCCAACGGTAAGACGGGCCCGGTTGCAGTTGCGGCCATCAGCCATTATCCGAATGATCAGCGGGCAACGACTCTCTGGTATCACGACCACGCAATCGGATCTACACGCTTGAACATTTACGCCGGCCTGGCTGGTTTTTACGTGATTCGCGACGAGGAAGAAGAGGCATTGAATCTTCCCAGCGGCGAGTTCGAGATTCCACTGATGATTCAAGACCGCAGTTTCAACGCGGATGGATCGTTGCTTTATCCTGCCGCTCACAATGGCACGCATCCCGTGTGGATCCAGGAATTCTTTGGCAACACGATCTGTGTCAATGGCAAAGCGACGCCGTTCCTCGAAGTCGAGCCGCGGAAATATCGCTTCCGTATGGTGAACGCTTCCAATTCCCGGTTCTATCATTTGACCCTCGCTCCCGCCGACGAAAACGGTAAACCCGCCCGGAAGCCTGGAGATGCTCCGGCGTTTCATCAGATCGGATCAGACGGCGGCCTGTTCCCGGCTCCAGTCGCCCTTCACTTTCTGATTGTCGCCCCAGGGGAACGCTTCGATGTCGTCATCGATTTCTCGGAACTGAAGGGCGCGCATATCGCCATGATCAACGACGCGCCAGCTCCCTACACGCGCGGCGGCGAGATTGTTCCCTCGGACGTGATGTTGTTCAAGGTAAAAAAGCCGCTGTCAGGGAAAGACACGAGTTCGCTGCCCGACACGCTGGTTCCGATGACCGTGCTGGATCCAGCGGACGCGGTCCAGGAACGCGTGTTGGCTTTGACGGAGATGGACCGGCCCTCGGATGGTTACACGATGATCGGATTGCTGGGGCAAAAGCATTGGGATGATCCCATCACCGAGGACCCGAAGGTGGGCTCGACGGAAATCTGGTCGTTTGCGAATACGACTGGCGATGTACATCCCATTCACTTGCACCTGGTGCAGTTTCAAGTGATCAATCGGCAGCCGTTTGATACCAGGGCATACCTGCAGACCGGGAAGCTGGTCACGACCGGCCGACCGATGCCGCCGGAGCGAAACGAGCGACCGGGATGGAAGGACACAGTGAAGACATACCCGGGGTATGTCACGCGGGTGATCACCAAGTTCGATCTACCCGCGGGGACTCCCGTCTCGCCTGGACAGGAGTTTCGCTACGTTTGGCATTGCCACATTCTGGAACATGAAGACAACGAGATGATGCGGCCGTATAAAGTAGTCGGCTAGGAGATTAAGGCTGGACTTTTTCGAGATGACGCGTGAACCGCAACACAAAAGCGCTAGCGGCGAAGCTCAAAAGCGTGGTCACAACCGAAACGGCGAGGAAGACAGCAGGCAGGATAAAACGGCGCCCCAGAGCCATTTCGGCATATCCGCCGGGTATTTGCGAAAAGACAACGGCCCCGGCCTGCGACATCGGTGTGACCACTCCAAATGCTGTTGCAGCTGCCCGGGACTCCCGTCGCGTGTAATGTCTTTGGAGCTTTCGATACATCCACCAAGCTGCGAGTCCGGCTGGTAACAGCGCTCCTGCTACCCCGAGCGTTCCTTGCTCCGCAGGTGTCCCCGCAAGCTTGAACCCTATGAGGATCAATGCGCAGTAGCCAGTCACTGTCATGAGGGTTGCCTTTCCGACGACGATGAACAATGTGAATTTGTCTCGCATTGGCGGTTGATTGGCTGTCAGCTCATTTTACTCTTCAACCCTGAATCTGACAGCAAGGCCACGCATCCATTATCCTATTAGTAGACCTATGGCAGCGCGATCCAAGACAGCTACAAACGGCACGACTACGGCAGTGCTCGATGCTCCGAACGGCGAGCGCGAGCGTGTGTTTGAAGTTTTTCGCCGCTGGGGATATCTGGAGGCGGACCTCGATCCCCTCGGGTTCTTTCATCCTCCAGCCCAGCCTGAACTGCAAATCGACAGCGAATTCGCGCGTGCGGCGCGGCGGGTGTATTGCGGGACGGTGGGGGTGGAGTTCATGCACATCCCCGAACCGGAGCGCCGGCGGTGGATTCAGGAGCACATGGAAGCGCCGCCCAGCGAAGTCGATCAGCAAAGAGTGCTCGACCTACTCACTCGCGCCGACATGTTCGAGCAGGTGTTGCAGCAGCGTTACCTCGGAACCAAGCGGTTTTCGCTCGAAGGCGTGACCGCGCTGATCCCGTTGGTGGACGAGATTCTGGATGCAGCTGGGCAGCGCGGAGCCACCGAGTTAGTGATGGGCATGAGCCATCGTGGGCGCCTGACAGTGATTGTGCAGGTGGTGAAGCGTTCGCTGGAAGATGTTTTCGCCCGCTTTGAGGATGTTGACCCGCGGAGCACGCTGGGCAGCGGCGATGTGAAATACCACATGGGCGCGACCGGCGATTACGTTACCCGCAGCGGGGCCACGGTTCACATCCATCTGGTTTCGAATCCCAGTCATTTGGAAGCTGTCGATCCAGTGACTATCGGGCGGACGCGCGCCAAGCAGGACCGCGCAGGAGACGGCGGAAGAGAAAAGTATCTACCGTTACTGGTTCATGGGGATGCGGCATTTGCTGGTCAAGGCATCGTGGCGGAAACGCTGAACTATTCCGACCTGCCGGGCTACACCGTGGGTGGGACCGTCCACATCATCGCCAATAATCTGATTGGCTTCACTACGTCTTGCCGGGAGTCGCACTCGTCGGTGTTTTCGGCGCAAATCGCACGGCGGCAATCGATTCCTATCTTCCATGTGAACGCAGAAGATGTAGACGCGGTGGTTCGTATGGGGAGGATTGCGTTGGAGTATCGCTACCAGTTCGGAACCGACGTAGTCGTAGATATTATTGGCTACCGCCGCCAGGGCCACAGCGAGATCGACGATCCCACCATCACTCAGCCGCTCTTGTATAAGGCGATCAAAGACCATCCACCGCTGTGGGAGATTTATGCTGAGGACACGGGAATTGAAGACGCTCAAGCCCGGGCCCAGCAAATCCGCACAGAACTTGAAACCGCCCAGGAACAGGCAGGGTCGATCAGCAAGAAGCCTACTCTGCGCGAGTTGCCGAAATACTGGGATGGCTACAAAGGCGGACGCTACAAACCAGAATATGGGGTTGAGACCGGGTTGTCGCGGGAAGAGTTGAGCGCGATCACGGAACGGCTGACGACTTACCCCGAAGGGTTTCACATTCATCCCAAGATCAAGAAACTGCTGGAACAGCGGGCGGAAATGGGGAATGGCACCCGGCCGGTGGATTACGGCATGGGCGAGGCGTTGGCGTTTGGCAGCCTGGTGAAGGCGGGCGTACCGGTGCGCATGACGGGACAAGACAGCCGCCGGGGCACATTCAATCAGAGGCATTCGGTGCTGGTGGATATTGAGAACGAGCTGGAGTATGTGCCGCTGCAAAATATTGCCGCAGACCAGGCGCGGTGCGAGATTTATAACTCGACTTTGTCCGAAGCCGGTGTAATGGGTTTCGAGTACGGCTACAGCCGCGATTATCCGGAAACGCTGGTGATGTGGGAAGCGCAGTTTGGCGACTTTGCCAACGTAGCGCAGGCGGTGATCGATCAGTTTGTAAGCGCAGGTGAGGACAAGTGGGGCCTTCTCTCAGGACTGGTGTTGTTGCTGCCGCACGGGCATGAAGGCCAGGGGCCGGAACATTCCAGCGCGCGCATTGAACGCTTTCTACAATTGGCGGCGCGGGACAATTTCCAAATCTGCCAGCCGTCGAACGGCGCGCAATACTTTCATTTATTGCGGCGGCAGGCTTTGTCGTCGTGGCGAAAGCCGCTGGTGGTGTTCACGCCGAAAAGCATGTTGCGGCATCCGGACGCGGCCTCGCCGATTGAAGATCTCACGCGGCCACACTTTCTTGGAGTTGTTCCCGACCATGAAGTCAGCGAGGCCAAGCGGGTCCTGCTGTGTACCGGGAAGATCGGACATGAATTGCGGGCGGAACGCCGAAGAAGAAAAGACACTTCGACGGCGATCGTGTTTGTCGATCAGCTATATCCGTTCCCGGAGGCCGAACTAGTGGCGGAACTAGAGCGGCATACCGGCGCGCGTGAAATCGTCTGGGTACAGGAAGAACCTGCCAACATGGGCGCATTGTTCTACATGCTGCCGCGCCTGCGAAATCTGGCCGGAGAACGGTCAGTGCTTTCAGTGAAGCGATCAGCCAGCCCGAGTCCGGCGACGGGGTCGGCAAAAGCCCACGAATTGGAACAGAAGACGCTGCTGTCGCTGGCGTTCGCTACCAGCGAGTAAGTTTTCACCTACCAGGCCGACATCCCCTCGCAACGTAGTGTCGTCCGCTGCAGTATTCGATGTTAACCTAGCCTTCCAGTTCAACCCATGGCGCGACGCACACAACCGCTTTGCATTGCTATTGACACAGGTGGCACGTTCACCGACTGCGTGTGGATCGAGGGCGGGCGCATCCGCATGCTGAAGGTCTTCTCTACGCCGGACGATCCGTCGCTGGCGATTGCGGAGGCACTGAAGAAAATCGGAGCGCGAGGTTCGCTCACACTGCTGCACGGCACCACCGTCGGGACGAATACACTACTGCAGCGCAAAGGTGCACGTGTGGCGCTGGTGACTACAGCCGGGTTTGAGGACGTCATCGAGATCGGGCGGCAGGCGCGGCCGAAACTGTATGACTTCTTTTTTGATCGCGTGGAGCCGCTGGTTCCCCGCGATTTGCGTTTTGGAGTCAACGAACGCGTGAGCAGCGATGGCGAAGCGCTGCAGGAGCCGTCAGCGGGTCAGTTGCGGGAATTGGCGGGGAAGATCGCAGCGAAGAAGCCAGAGGCGGTTGCGGTTTCGTTGCTGTTTTCGTTTGCGAATCACAAGCATGAGAATGCGGTAGCGGCTGTGTTGAGTCGGTTGGGAGTGCCGCTGTCGATTTCGCATCAGATATTGCCTGAGTTTCGGGAGTATGAGCGCGCGAGCACGGTTGTGGTGAACGCGTATTTGCAGCCGGTGATGGAGCGATATTTGGGGAAGCTTGAGCAACGATTGCGGAAGGCTCATGTGTTCGTGATGCAGTCGAACGGCGGGATCACAGCTCTAAGTTCCGCTGCCCGTGAGCCGGTGCGGACGGTGCTTTCAGGGCCGGCGGGCGGAGTGATTGGAGCGGCTGCGATGGCGCGGCGCAGCGGATTCGAGCGAATCATCTCGTTCGACATGGGTGGCACATCGACGGACGTGGCGTTGGTGGAGGGTAGAGCGCGAGTCAGCGGGCAGTCGGAAATTGCCGGGCTTCCGGTGGGAGTGCCGATGCTCGACATTCACACTGTGGGAGCCGGTGGAGGCTCGATTGCCCGCTTCGACGCGGCTGGCGCACTGCGGGTGGGACCAGAGTCGGCGGGGGCTGATCCAGGGCCGATCTGCTATGGACGAGGGATGCGGCCGACGGTGACAGATGCCAACTTGATCCTGGGACGCTTACAGGCCGGCCATTTTCTGGGTGGAGATTTCGAGCTAGATTTGGAACGCACGCGCCGAGTGATCGCGGAATGGCTGAAGAAACAAGGTTCCAAACTCTCCGTAGAGCGATTTGCCGTCGGAGTTGTCCGCGTTGTCAATGCGACCATGGAAAAGGCGATTCGCGTGGTCTCGATCGAACGTGGTTACGACCCGCGCGAATTTGCGCTGGTCGCTTTCGGCGGGGCAGGAGGCCTGCACGCCTGCGATTTGGCCGAAGGATTGAGCATTCCGCGAGTGATCGTTCCGGCGCTGCCCGGAGCTTTGTCGGCGTATGGAATCCTGGTCAGCGATGTGGTGAGAGATTACTCGCGTACGGTGCTCTGGCGAGCTTTGGACAAATTGCCGGGCAAGCGGCTGGATGCGGAGTTTTCCACCTTGCAGCGGAAGGCAAACGAGGATCTTCGGCACGAAGGATGGAAAGACAAGATCGCCTTCGATTTGAGTGTGGACGTTCGCTACCGTGGCCAGGGTTATGAATTGAATGTGGCGTACACGCGGGGAATGATTGAGGCGTTTCGTCGCGAACATCAGCGGCGTTACGGATATAGTTATGCGCAGCGCGAGCTGGAGCTAGTTACGCTGCGGCTGCGGGCGCGGATAAAGGCTCGAAATTTAGGGATGATGAGCATCAGGACGCGTAAGTCCCACACTGCGTTGCATAAGGTGCCGGTGATCTTTACTGACAAGAAGGTCGCGGCTGTCGTGTACGAGCGGGACGGATTAGGGCCTGGACGGAGGTTTCGCGGGCCGGCGGTTGTGACCGAATACAGCGCCACCACAGTGGTGCCTCCGGGAAAAAGATTCTGGATTGATCGGCCGGGAAACCTGGTGATTGAGATTTGAGCTGCACCCTACACCCTGCCCAATTGTTTCAATCAGGTTACAAAACGATGAAATTGGCGCACACCCGGCTACAATACGCTTGTGAAGCCAAGCATCTTTGTGGTGGAGGACGATCCCGACATTTCTCGGCTGGTGCGGCATCATCTGGAGGGAGCCGGGTTTAGCGTAAAGCTGTTTCCCACTGGAAATGCGGTGATGCCGGAGGCGGAGCGGCAGCGGCCGACGCTGTTCATTCTCGACATCATGGTGCCTGGAAAGGACGGCCTGGAACTGTGTCGCCAGATTCGTCAGACATCGGCACTGGCGTCAATTCCGGTCATTTTCCTGACCGCCAAGAGCGGCGAGGCCGACCGCATTCTGGGACTCGAACTGGGAGCGGACGACTATATCCCCAAGCCTTTCAGTCCCAGGGAACTGGTGGCCCGTGTCAAAGCAGTGCTGCGGCGTTTTGAGCGGCCGCTTTCGCAATCGCCGTTGCGCATCGGCGAGATCGAGATTGATCCCAGTGCCATGACGCTCACCGTGCGCGGCCAGCCGGTGACCACGACTGCAACCGAGTTCCGACTGTTGGACTACTTTGCGCGGCACTTGGGACGCGTGTTTACGCGCGACCAGCTTCTCGATTCGGTGTGGCGCGACACTGCCTACGTGACCCCGCGGTCGGTGGATGTGTACGTGCGCCGCATTCGGGAGAAGATCGAGCCCGACCCGGAAAATCCGCGCTATTTGAAGACGGTGCGGGGGGCCGGTTATCGCTTTGAGGCCGCCAAGTGAGGAACCGGATTTTCTTTAAGCTGCTGGGCGGATTTGTGCTGATGATTGCCGCCGCCGCAGTCGCGTTCAATATTTCCCTGGTGCCCGCCAGGCCAATCCTGCTGAGCTCAATGGCAGCGTTGGTGGTGGCGATTCTGATTTCGAGAGTCGTGGCACAATCTTTGTCGCGACGGCTACAAAAGATCGTGCAGTTTGCTGAACGCATCGCCGCCGGCGACCTGTCAGCCCGGATCGAAGAAAGTTCAAACGACGAACTCGGACGGCTGACGGCTAGTCTCGATAAGACGGCACGACATCTGCAAAAAGAATTTTCCGCGCTCCGCACCAGCCAGCACGAACTGGAGACTTTGTTGAATAGCATGGAGGATGCAGTTATTGCCATTGGGGCGGACGATCGGGTGCAGTGGGCGAACCACAGCATGGACGCGTTGGTCCCTCAGGGTACGCGACTGGGTGCCCCAGTGGTGGAAACGGTGCGCGACCCGGATTTTCTGCGTGCAGCCCGCGGAGCCGGCCCGGCCCATAGCGTCCTTACATCACGGGCCACGTCGATTCTTCCCGGTCGTACTTTTGAAGTAACGGCGGCCCCCCTGCCGGGAGGCGGCGCCGTGGCCGTGCTGCGAGACCTGACCGAGACCGAGCGGGTAGAGAAGACGCGCCGCGACTTCATCGCCAACGTGTCCCACGAACTGCGAACCCCTCTCACATCGATTCAGGGCTATGCTGAGACCCTGCTCGACGGATCGCCGGAGAACAATCATTCCCGTGAGTTTCTCGACATCATCCGCAAGAATGCCAGCCGCATGTCGCGGCTCACGGAGGACCTGCTGACCCTGGCCCGGGTGGAATCCGGCGAGCAGCGGTTTGACGTACAGCCTGTCGTGCCCGGAGAGCTGTTGCATGAAGCCATCGAGAGCTTCGAAAAGCTGGCGCGCGCAAACGGGGTTGAGCTGCGCGTGGAAGACTCCGCGCCCGAGCCGGTGAACGCCGATCGCGAGGCGATTCATCAGGTGTTCTCGAACCTGATTGACAATGCGCTGAAATACTCGGCTTCCGGCGGGCAACTGGTACTGGGAGCGCGTCCGGCAGAGCGCGGGGTGGAGTTCTATGTCCGCGACTTTGGGGGCGGCATTCCTTCGGAACATCTGCCACGGCTGTTCGAGCGTTTTTACCGGGTGGATAAGGCGCGTTCGCGGGAGTCGGGTGGGACCGGACTTGGGCTGGCCATAGCCAAGCACATTGTGCTGGCGCATGAGGGCACCATCCGGGCGGAGAGCGAACTGAACCACGGATCGGTGTTCCTGTTCACCTTGCCGTTGGCGGGCGCGGAAGAGTCCCGGCCATCGTGATTTGGCTTGAATCTCCCGTTAAAATTCACATATTGTTAACAACTGCTGCGGAAGAACATCCTATGCTTGGTTTGTGCTCTCCACTCCAAGCCGGCGGCCCAGAAAGTCTGGACTTGCGCCCCCGCCGTTGCCAGTTCAGAGGGATTCTCGTATGAGTGCCGCGCCCGCCAATAATCGCTTGCCGGAATACGCATATTCGCATCTGGTGACGCGCACGATTGAGGCATGCCAAGTGGCGCAGGACGCGGCCGCCACCGCGGCAGAAGGCATTGCGACCGGGTCTTCTTCGTTGCTGAACTCGCTTCGAGAAAAAGAAAAACAACTCGACACTTTGGACCGGGAGATCGACGATGGCGTGACCATGGCCATCACCACGGTGACCGAACCGCAAGCCCGTGAGCTGCTGGCTTGTATGAAATTCATGATCGGGCTGGAGCGTATTGGCGACCTACTGTTGAGTTTTGGCAGCAGCGCGCAGGCCGCGGGCGGACGCGTCGATCCCCAGGACACACGCGACTTGACGCACATGGCGACCGTGCTCGAGAAAATGCTGGCGGACGTGGGTTTGGCGTTTTCTACTCGAGACGTAAAGAAAGCAGTGGAAGTGCTGCGCGCCGATACCGAGATGGACCGGGTGCGCAATCTGCTGTTCCTCCGGCATATCGAGAACCCGGAAGGATTGCAACGCCAGGCCAGCCTGCAAGTCATTTTCATGACCCAGTCGCTCGAGCGCGCCGGAGACCACGCCAAGAACCTGGCAGAAGAAGTCTGTCATTTCGTGAGCGGTCACACCATCCGCCACGTGATGATGGGTTACGACAAGCCGCTGGAACAGATGTTTATCGAGTGGCTGCGGCGGCGCGACGAAAAGCAGTAGTTCGAAGTTGTTCTCCCCTCTCTGCCTGCATGGTACATTTCCTTTCATGCGATTCCAAACGGCAGTGTTAGCAGGAGTTCTCCTGGGTACGGTGGCTTGGGCACAGAATGTTGTGAAATATCAAGCCACCATCAACAATGTGAAGTACGTTTACGCATCGGCGCCGCCAGTCGCACGATTGAAAGCAGGCGACATCCTCGATACCAATACGCTGGATTGTTTTGGCAACGCCATCCAAAAGCCGGGCGACACGCTCAGCATGTCGAAAGGCGACAATCCGCTGACTGGGCCGTTTTACATTGAAGGAGCCGAGCCGGGTGACACGCTTGCAGTGAAGATTCTCGACTTGCAGGTGGACAGTAATCAAGGTGTGGGAGGCTTCGCGCCGGGGTTTGGTGCGATCAACCCAACCAACTACACTCCGATGCTCGCTCCTGCTTTGCCGGAGAAGATCTGGTTTTATCCCATCGACCACGCCACCAATACCGCGACATTTCAAGCGCTCGATTCCAAATTTTCCACGAAGATCCCGCTGCATCCATTCTTCGGCTGCATCGGAGTTGCGCCGGCTGGGGGTGAGGCACGCAGTTCGATTGTACCGGCGGAGTTTGGCGGCAACATGGATTCTCCAGAGGCCAGCGTGGGCAACACTGCATATTTTCCGGTCAATGTTGCCGGGGCGTTGCTTTACATGGGCGACGGACATGCCGCCATGGGGGATGGCGAAATCGCGGGTACTGCGATCGAAGTGCCGTTACACGCGCGGGTGCAGGTGGATGTGATCAAGGGCCAAAAGATCAACTGGCCAAGGTTCGAAAATAACAACGCGATCATGACTGTGGGCGCGTATCGTCCGCTCGACGATTGTCTGCGTATTGCCTTCACCGAACTGGTGTCATGGATTCATCAGGATTACGGATTGTCGGAACTGGACGCCTATGAACTGCTGTCTGAAGTCGGAAAGATTCATTTGAACGAGATGGTTGATCCCAACTATGTCATCGTGGCTTCCATCGAAAAGAAGTACTTGCCGCCCCGGAAGAAATAGGGCGGATTCCAACACTTTAGTTTTGCTGACTTGGTTCCAGGGTCAGGCTTCTGCTTGACTCGGGGTGCGCGGGGAGCGAAACTCCAGCCATAGCCCGTTTTCATGGACAAATACACTATTTTTGACCAGGGGGGAACTGCCAGTGCCGTGGCCCCTGCGCGTGACGGCAACTCGTTGGTGGTTGTGGCGCAGCGTGATCTGGAAGCCGCGCTGCAGTTGCTGGCGGAGCGCGCGCAGTATGTTACGGGTGCATCCGGGGCGTCGATCGCTTTGCGCGAAGGCGGCGCAATGGTATGCCGGGCCAGCGCCGGACCGGCGGCGCCTGAAGCGGGAGTGGAAATCGAGACCGGCTCGGGATTGATGGCGGAGAGCATTCGCACATGCAAGCTTGTGCGATGTGAACGCGCGGAAGGCGATCCCCGGGTCAATCGCGAGAGCTGCCTGGAACTGGAAGTAGAGTCGGCGATGGTGATGCCGCTGCTTCGCGAGCAAGAAGTTGTCGGAGTTTTCGAGCTGGTCGCCGACCGGAAATCCGCCTTCGACGAAGGCGATGTGGCAGCATTGGCACGCTTGGCCGACATGGCCATCACGGCCATCGAGCACGCCGCTGCCGCCCAGCGGGCACTGCCGGAAGTCTCACAGGCAGAACGTGAGCAGGCATTGTCCGAAAAGCTTGCCCCAGTCGAGCCAGCCAGGCCTATCGAGGAAGATCAAGAGTTGTCTCCCACGACCGCGGAACCGCCGGCATCCGTCTCGGCAGAAGTTGCCCAGATCGGAAGTTGCGAATCGTGCGGGTTTCCGGTTTCGCAGGGCAGAACATTGTGTGTGGATTGTGAACAAGCAGGACCGTCCACAGAAGACAAGCCAGCCCTCTTCTCTCTAACCGCAGGGAAAGAAGAAAGCTGGTTCCAGGCCCACAGCTATACCATCGGCACGCTGGTGATCGCGGCGCTTACTATTGCTTTGCTGGCCCTCAAGCTGCGCTAGCGTTCTCGGGCTTACTCTCCATTTATTCAGGCCCTCAAAAGGTTCCCGGTTACTGTGGTCTCACTTCCTTCCGTAAAAAAACCTTCCTGGAATGGCACAGGAAATTACTTTCCGCTATGAGTCTGTTCTCCCTTAATGCTCCAGCGACTGCGCTCCGATGTAGCAGGTAGGGGGAGCGGGCGAGCATGAGCGGAACGACCACGAGCAGCAACGAAAACAGCGGCAAGCGACTGCATATTTTGCTGGCAGGGGAGGGGCAAGCGGACCTCACTGACCTGCGCGATCTGCTGCTGCGCGCCGGAACAGAGCAGCTCATGATCGATTGTGTCCACACCCGGGAAGAAACTCGTTCCCAGTTGAAAAAGTCGAAGTATGACCTGTTGTTGGTGGACTACCCCGAAGACGATGGAGGAGCGCGACACTGGTTGCGTGATACGGACAGAACTGAGATCGGCATTCCCGCGGTTTTTCTGGGTGAGTACTTCAACCATGGCGGGATGGAAGCTGCGATTCAGGCTGCGACCTGTAAGCTGCCTCAGGGATGTAGCCGCACTGCTCCGTGCCTGGCTCTCTACATTCTGAGCGGAATTGAAACCCACCTTAAAGAGCGGCAACACCGCACGTCGGAAGAGACACTGCAAAAACTAAGGCGCAGTGTGGAACAATCACCTGACCTCGTGATGATCACTAACAGCGCGGGGGTTTTGGAATACGTAAACCCGGCCTTTGAAAAACTGACCGGATACACGAGTGACGAAGTGATCGGGCAGACCCTGGGAATCCTCAAATCCGACCAACAGGCGGGAGAGCTTTATGAAGAAATGTGGAACACGGTGCTTTCGGGAAAAGTGTTTCACGGGACGGTGATGAACCGGAAGAAAAATGGTGAGACCTTCATCATTGAGAAGGCGATCACGCCGATGCGAAATCCGGCGGGGCAAATCACCCACTTCATCTCTACCGGACGGGACATTACCGACCAGAGGAAGCTGGAATCACAGCTTCAACAGTCACAAAAGATGGATGCCATCGGCCTGCTGGCGGGTGGTGTGGCCCACGACTTCAACAATCTGCTGCTGGTGATCAGCGCGTACGCTGAGCTGGTGCTGGATTCGCTCGACGCAGAGGATCCATCCCGAAGGAAGATGGACGAGATCATCACCGCCACGCGGCGTGCGGCGGAACTGACGCGCCAACTGCTGGCCTTCGGGCGTAAACAGATGCAATCCCTGCGAGTGCTCGACTTGAACACGGTGCTCGGAGAAATTACGCATATGCTGCCACGCTTGATCGGCGAAGATATCCAGATGGTTTTCGTTCCCGGGCGGGACCTCAAGAAGGTGAAAGCAGATCCTTCGCAGATCGAGCAGGTGGTGATGAATCTGGCGACCAATGCACGAGATGCAATGCCGCGTGGCGGCAAATTGACCATCGAAACCTCGAACGTCACCCTCGACCAGGCCTACGTACAAGAACACGTGATCGTTCCGCCGGGAGAGTATGTGCTGCTGGCAGTTTCAGATTCCGGCGAGGGGATTCCGGCTGAACACTTAAATCACATATTTGAACCCTTCTACACCACCAAAGAAGCGGGAAAAGGTACCGGGCTGGGGCTGGCGACCGCGTATGGAATCGTGAAGCAAAGCGAGGGGTTCATTTGGGTCTACAGTGAACCCGGACTCGGCACCACATTCAAGATCTACCTTCCACGGATGCACCGGGTGAGCGAAGCAGAACTCCATCCGCAGCCCGGCAAGAGCTCTCCCCATGGGCAGGAGACCGTGCTGTTGGTGGAAGACGAAGCCGCAATTCGGGCATCCACCAGTGAATTCCTGGTTCGCTGTGGATACACTGTGGTCACGGCTGAAAACGGTGTGGACGCGTTACGTGTCTCTCGGGACTATATCGGGCTGATCCACTTAATGATTACTGACGTCGTGATGCCGAAAATGAGCGGCCCCCAAGTAGCCATGCAACTAGCTGCTGAGCGGCCAGACATGAAGACCTTGTTTGTCTCGGGTTACGCAGAAAATACAGTTTTGCAACACGGCAACATTGACGTCACCGCGTGTTTCCTCTCAAAGCCATTCAGCTTGAGTACCCTGGCCAACAAGATTCGGGAAGTCCTGGAAGCCTCGGCAACTCTGATTTGCGTTGCTGGTTCCTCATAGCGATCCTTGCTTCACCAATTTGCCATTATTCAGCTTAAACAGCTCCCCTCGCCATGAAACCGTGTGCCCCGCAAAACTCATCAGCCAAACCATCATGGCGATAGCATCGCGGAGCGGAATCAACGCGAGCCAGCGCATCACGTAACGATCACGCAGCACTCGCCCACCGACATAGATGGCCATTGCGAAACGCATGACCACAGTTACGCCCAGTAATTCCCAGGTCCAACCAGCACCACCAGCAATCATCAGTGTCAGCAGCGCCCACACCAGGCCGAAGCTGATACCCAGGCCGAGGTAGCCCCAGAAGCGCGAATCGCGGACGGCACGCGCCCAGCGTAATTGGTGGGTGAGAAATTCGCCCATAGCGTAGCGAGGCAGATAGGTCTCGACCACTACGTCAGAGAGTTCAACCTTCAATCCCAAAGCCGCGATGCGCTGGCCGAGATGATAGTCGTCAGCCAGGTAATCGGCGAGGCCCTCGAAGCCGCCGATGGCGGCGAGATCCCTGCGGCGGAACGCCATCGTGGAACCAAGCGCAAACTTGATATCTTCCAGTTGCAGCGCCACCAGCACACCGGGACAAAAGTCAGTGCTAATCCCCAGCGCTTCCAGTCGAGAGCCGAGGGTTGAATTGGCCACACCGCGATAGGGACAGGTCACAAGACCAATTCGTGAATCTGCCAAGGGAGCCTGCACGCGCCGCAGGTAGTCTGGCTCGATTCGAATGTCGCTGTCATTCACAATGAGGTGGTCATAGCGCGCCTGAGGCAGCATCTGAGCTAGATTGCTGACTTTAATATTGGTGCCAAGCTGCTTGGGGCAAACTATCAACCGAATGGCCCGCTGTGGAAATTCGGATTTCAGTTGCTCGACAAGCTTGATTGCGGGATCGTCAGCCTCGCTGACCCCGAAAATGATTTCGTACTCCGGATAATCCTGCACACAATGGCTGCGGAAGTTTTCATACATTGCCGGATCAGTGCCTTTGAGGGGCTTGAGGATAGAGACAGAGGGGTTGGGTCGTGTGGGGCGGACACTCTTGTCTGCCAATTTTGTCCGCGAAAAGCTGGCTGCGCTCCAGAGACAGAGAGTGTAGTAGGCGAGGCTCCCCACCGTGGCTAGCGCCGTCACAATTTCCAAAGCCTGAACAGTTTGATGAATCATTGAGGCAGATTTACGGCACGGCTGAGGCCGCGCCCCTTAGAAGCATTGATGGTCAGGAGCCTATTCGTAGCGCAGCGACTCGATGGGGTCCAGATTCGCCGCCTTCCAAGCGGGATAAATGCCGAAGACCAGACCCTCCACTGCCGCGGACCCGATACCAAAGATCGTCCAGAAGAGCGACATCTGCGCAGGCAGCGAACTCCAGATCGCCGGGATCGTCCAGGTAATGATTGCGCCCAGCAGTACCCCGAGAATTCCACCCATCGCAGTCAGCGTAATGGCTTCGAGCGTGAACTGTAAAAGGATATCCCGTTTGCGAGCGCCAATTGCCTTGCGCACACCGATCTCCCGCGTGCGTTCGGTGACGGAAACCAGCATGATGTTCATCACGCCAACGCCGCCGACAATGAGCCCCACGCTGGACACGGCAAACATGAAAATAAATACCGCTCCAGTGATCTGGTTCCAGACGTCAGAAAGCGAGTCCTGCGTAAATATGTTGAAGTTGTCGGGCGCGTTGGGCGCCACTTTGCGGCGGCGGCGCAAGAGTTCCCGCATCTCGTCAATGGCCTTCGGCATGTCGTCGTGGGTCGTGGCCTTGACGGTGATCCAGTACTGCTTCAATTCCGGATGCAGTTTGAGGAAAGTTTCCAGCGGGAAATAAACGATATTGTCGTTCGGATTGCTACCGCTGTTGAACACATTCTTCTGCGGTTGCACCACCCCAATCACGGTAAACACCTGGCCTTCGATGTTGATTTCTTTGCCCAATGCTTCGCTCTTAGGAAACAGCGCCGCCGCAGTTTCAGATCCCAGAAGAATGACAGCGGAGTGATGCTCGTCATCGGTTTCGTTGAACCAGCGGCCGGAGGACAGCGCAAGATCGTAGACATCTTTCAACGACCCGGAATCGCCTTCGAGAATGGTGTTCTTGGCGCGGCGGTCACCGTATTTCACCACATAGGTGCCCTGGCCAAACTCCAGCTGAATGTATTGCAGAGTAGCGTCCACGGCCTTGACGTGGGGCAGGTCTTTCATCGCCATGGCATCGTCGAAGGTCAGCTCCCGGCGCTTGCGGATTTCTTCCGTGGGCCGTCCGAAGGCAAGAGGCTGGTGAAAGGCAAAAATAATGTTGGAGCCGAAACTGGTGATGGCCTGTTGGAACTGATCGTTCATGCCACGCACAATGGACGAAATTCCAATGACCACAGCCACACCGATGACGATGCCGAGAACCGTCAGGGCAGAGCGCAGCTTGTTGCTGCGAATGGTGTCGAGCGCCATCCGTACTATTTCGCCGTAATCGCCTCTGCGCATCATAAGAATTCAGTAGCTCAGGAGTCTCAAATTGCTCAATCACTAAATCACGCAATTGCTCAATCTTCTATAGTTCAAACCTCAGCGCCGCAATCGGATCCAGCCGCGCCGCCCGCTTCGCAGGATAGACGCCGAAGAACACGCCAACGCTGGTCGATACCAGCAGTCCCGCGGCCACGGCCCAAAGCTCGATCGACGAGGGCATCCCAATCAGCGCGGTAATGCCTTTGGCAAATGCAATTCCGAAAATCACGCCCAGCATACCTCCCACCAGGGCCATCGTCCCGGATTCGATCAGGAATTGCAGCAGCACGTCCTGACTACGCGCTCCCATAGCTTTGCGAATGCCAATCTCACGCGTGCGCTCGGTCACCGAAACCAGCATGATGTTCATGATGACAATGCCGCCAACTACCAGCGAGATGGCAGCGATGGCGACCATAGCGATAAAAAAAGTGCTGCTAAGGCTCGACCAGATGCTTAAGAAACCCTGGTTGGTTTCGGCCGCGAAGCTGTCGGGTTTGCCGGGAAGGTCGTGACGGCGCGCGCGCACAATCACACGTGCTTCGTCCATGGCTGACTCGAGCTGAGAGCCGACTCCGTTCGCTTTACCAAATATGCGGATGTTGCTGTGCGTGCCGAATTGTTTCAGATAGGTGGTGAGCGGAATAGCAACGTAGTTATCGCGGCTCTGACCGAGCGTCTTGCCTTGCTTCTTGCCCACTCCAATGACGGTATAAATCCCGCCTTCGACCCGGATTTCCTGGTTAATAGGGTCTGAGCCGGGAAAGAGATTGTCGACAACGTCAGTGCCGATGACGGCTACGTTCGAGCGGTTATTGTCGTCGTTGTCGTTCACCATACGGCCAGCGGTGAGATCAAGATCGAGAATCGCCGCCATGGACGGGGTAAAGCCGCGAATCCAGCAGTCGCTGACCGACTGCTCCCCGCGCTTCACGTGCCCGTCGGTCTTGATTGTGGAGGCCCCGACCAGCGCACACTGCCGGCAAGAATCGCGCACCGCTTCGAAATCTTCCACGGTGAGGTCTTTGCGTTTCTGGCTATCGAGAAACTGGTCAATATTGGTAATGACCGCGCTGGATTTGCTGACAACAAAAACATCGGCCCCGAGATTGAATATCTTCTCGGCTACGTAGCCGTTGATTCCGTTGACGAAGGTTACGACAGCAATGACCGCAGCCACTCCAATTACGACGCCCAGCAGCGTGAGCACGGAGCGAAGCTTGTTCGCCCACAGCGACTGCAACGCGATACGAAGGGCTTCAAGGGTGGTCATAAAACGGTCGTTGGTCGTTCGTCTTTGGTCGTTGGCCTACCGACCCCTAGAGTCTAACAAAGAAGATACGCAGCAGGCGGTTCGCAGGTTTCAAGGACCCACGACGGCGGCATCCCATATAATGAAAAGCGTTGGCAGCTGGACCGGACGGTCGCTTTCGCCGCTTTCGGGCGACGGGAGAGGAAAGTCCGAACTCCGCAGAGCAGTGTGCCGGATAACGTCCGGGAGGGTGGGTTCAAGCCCATTCGACGGCTAGTGCCACAGAAAACATACCGCCTGGTGCATCTTCGGATGCGCGGGGTAAGGGTGAAAAGGTGCGGTAAGAGCGCACCGCCGCCGCAGTAATGCGGCGGGCAGGGCAAACCCCACACGGAGCAAGACCAAATAGGGAGGGAGTCTCGGGTTCGCCTGGGATACGTGCCGGCTCGGCGCGTCCGAACCTCCGGGTAGGTCGCTAGAGCCGCGCAGTAATGCGCGGCCCAGAGGAATGACCGTCCTGCGGGAGCAATCCCGCAGACAAAATTCGGCTTACAGGTCCGGCTGCCACAAAGTTTATTTTCAACATTCTAATACTGGGTAAAGCCCGTTCTGACCCAGTGTGACGCGCTTGGACGACGGTAGCAATGTCCCCGATATAATGCCCGCATGTACACGCCTCAGGCTGGAATCTTTGCTCTTGGAACGTCCTCTCATGCGTACCTGGAGTTCGACATTCTGGACGCGACGAAACGCAAAGAGTTTGCCTCTACAATCTCCGCTATTCGTGAACCACGGACTACCACGGGCGGAGTGAACTTCGTCATCGGCTTTCGGCCTGAGCTTTGGCGCGATATTGTTCCAGACGACGCTCCTTCGGGCATCGCGGGCTTTAACAACCCGATCAAAGGCACAGAAGGATTCGTCATGCCAGGCACGCAACATGATGCGGTGGTATGGCTCTCCGGCAGTGCTTATGACGTTATCTTCGATATGGCTCGCTCGGTCATCCATGACCTCGCAGGCCAAGCCTCACTAGGGGAAGAAACCTCGAGTTGGTCTTACTGGCACGATCGCGATCTTACCGGCTTCATCGATGGCTCGGAGAATCCGACGCTGCTCGACGCTCCCATCGCAGCTCTCTTGCCCGAGGGAGTTCCCGGTGCTGCCGGCACAGTCTTGTTGCTGCAAAAGTGGAAGCACAAGGCAGCTGAGTGGGAAGCTCTACCGATCCACCAGCAGGAACTCATCATGGGACGTACCAAGCTCGACAGCATCGAACTCGAGAACAAGCCAGCGGACTCGCATGTCGCTCGTACGGATCAGGACGAGTTTGGGAACATCTTTCGCCGCAACATGCCCTACGGAAAAGTCGACGACCATGGGACCATGTTTGTTGGATTCAGCGCTGACCAGAAGCGGCTTTCCAGAATGCTCGATAGTATGGCAGGTCTAATCACCGGCAAGCGCGATGCGCTCACCCGCTTTACCCAACCGTTGACCGGCTCCTATTATTTCGTGCCTTCCGTCGAAAGTCTGCGGCGCTTACGGTAATACGACCACGCAGCGGACGATTCCACCCCCTGCTGAAGTCCAGGTTCGCTACTCCGGGATCAATCGAACCCCTCCAACCAACGGCTCGTCGGACTCGTCAAATAACAGCGGGACGATTGCCCAGCGGGTGCGGCGTGCGGAGCGACTGAAGAAATAAATCACGCAGAGAGCGGCGGAGCACGCCAACAGGATAAGTGGCCGAAGCAATCGGGCTTCGAAAAAGGTGATGGTCGGGATCAGGATTGCGAACAGGAGCAGATAGATTCCCATGGTCTGCCAGAAGTTGCGGCGCCCCGGCACGTAAGAGCAGGTGAAAGGAATCTTGTGCCACTCGATCAATCGCAATTCAATAAGTAGCAGCAGCAAAACCGCCACCAGTTCCAGGTGAGCAAAGGCCAAGATCCAACCCAGAGCGAAAACTTCGAGCGGAGCCGTGAGCAGCAATACCGGCACGATACCGCACACCACCAGCAGAGATTCAACGCTGGCGAGCAGGTCTCGCCGACCTGCGTTCTCAGCCATACGAAACACCCAGGCGGCCCGCGCCTCCGATGGCAACTGGAAAACATAACAAAGAGCAGAAATCAGCACTGCGCCCATTACCAATGGGGCAGCTAGAATGGGTTCCAACTCGCCTATGCTCCAACTTTCGTGGGAGCGAAAATGCGCCACACTGCTGGGAACGACCGCTGGCAGCGCCAACAGCAGCGCGAGGGCGAAGCAGAACCCAATCACGAATTTATGCTGCCGGCTTCTCCGCAAAGTTTGAATTGCGAACACAAACACCGCCTGCTCAGGGAACGGTTTCAGCACAATCCGCAACAGTCTGGCCATGGATCTTTCAACCGGCGATGCTCCGCTCGACTTAGGCAACGCTTGCTCCAACACTCGGCTGGCGTGCCGGCGATAACACAGAAAATACGTCGCCAACGCAATAAACATGGCCGCCGTGGTCGCCATGAGTGCGATTTCTCGTAACTGCACAAAGTACTTATCCGGCGCTCCTAGCAAAGTCTCGTACAAACCCAGAAACCAAGCGGGTGGGAACAATGTCATCCAGTGCGGCCGCGCGGCAATGGTCGCGTACCAGTTCGGTATGTCGAGCACATAGGGCACAACGGCTAGAAATGTCATTGCGAGCACCGCCTGGATCAACACTGAGAAGCGCTCGAACATCCGTGTCGGCAGAATATTCATCAGTACGCCCTGCAGAACGCCGACGGCGAAGAATGCGAACAGTCCTGCGCTGAACGTTGCTACGCCGTGAGCGAGGACGTATCGAATGCCGAAGGATGGCGATTGCCATCTGCCCGAAGTGAGGAGCGGGAACAAAACACTGGTCGCAAGATTCAGGTCGGCGATGACCACCATCAGAATCACAAAAGCAGATAGGAATCGCGCGGCAAAGATTTGATAGAACCGAACTGGCAATGGCTTTAACGCAAGATAATCCTGCCGGCTGGGAAACAGACTTTGCCACTGGATGACGGTCACCAAACCAGCCACAATCATGGAAAGGGAAATGAAGAACAGCCGGTCGGCGCGAACCGCCGCCAGATACAGATCCCCGGTATCGAGTTCCTGGAGGTAGGTGTATTTCGGTCGATAAAGGCGAACGATGAGAGGTCCAACGCAACCCAGAACAGCGAGCACGGTGATGACGAGCCTGCGGACTTGATCAGAAGAGACCAGATCATTCGCCAATTGCTCGGACAGAAAGTGGCGCACCAACTCGAACTGCGGGCTGTGGGTTTCCGCGAGCCATAAGCGAAACTTTGAGCGCGCCGTCACCTACTGGACCTTCATAATGGCAATCACCCGTTCGGCGATGGCAGAGGTATCTTCGGGAACAGCCAATTGCGCGAAGACCGCCTCCAGCGAAGGACTCGCCTGCAATTCCCGCAACCGCTCGATGGTGTCATAGGCGACGATCTTTCCTTTGTACAGGATTACCACTTCGGAACAGACCTTCTCGACGACCTCCAGTACATGGGAACTGTACAGAACTACTTTGCCTTCGCGGGCAAGAGCCTTCAGGAGATTGCGCAAAACCAGAGCTGCGCTAACGTCGAGACCGGAAAACGGCTCATCCAGAATAAGCACTTCCGGGTTGTGCAGTAACGCTGCGGACAGCAGAATCTTTTGTCGCATTCCTTTCGAGTAGTTCAAGAGCAGCTCGTAGCGCGCGTCGCTCAGGGAAAACAAATCGATGAAGGCGTCGATCTTCTGTTCGAGCGGACGGTGTGGAATGGAGTGCAACCGTCCCACCAGCCGCAGATATTCCGCGCCCGTCAAATGCGAGTACAGATGCGGCTCTTCGGGGACATAACCGAGATGGCGTGAAAAGAAGGGATTGCCGCTGCGGACTCTCACCCCATCGAACAGGATTTGTCCGGCAGACGACTCAATTAGGCCGGTAAGCATCTTCACCGTGGTGCTTTTTCCGGAGCCATTCGGCCCCAGGTAACCGAGAATTTGGCCACGACGAACCTGGAAGCTGACGTCCTGGACAGCAGGAATGCTGCTATAGCGTTTTGTCAGGCCCACTACTTCCAGCATCTCGATACTCCAGCAAATTTCAGCGGTGCCCGAAGGTGGCCCAAAAGAAACTACACAAAAGCCCCAGCGCGGTCAGGCCGGAGACGAAAGAAATGCCAATGATTTGCAGATGGCTGGACAAGGCCGTGCGAAGCGCCTCTCCGCCCACACAGCGCCAAACGCCGATGCCACCGACCCATCCGCCGGTTTCGCAGGCGTCGTGCATTTGGTCGGCGAACACTTCGACCATTTCTTCTCCGAACTGGCGGCGCAGCGTCGCGGGATAGAGAAGCAACAGGGCAGCATAGACTCGGCAGTTCCAGCGGATCGATGGTGCCATAAGATTCACGCTTCCTCACTCAGCAGTCGCCTGTGCTGGAGCGCAAGTCTGACCACTGTGTCCATCCGGCTGACCTCGGCCTTAAAGACCAGTTTTCCGGTTCGAGTCAGGCGATAGCAGCGCCGGCGGCCGCCCGAGCCGGCATCGATCTCTTCAATCAAGGTAAGTTCGAGTAGACGCTGAATGGTGGTGTACAGCGTACCCGGCCCCATGCGGAATTTGCCGTCGGAAAGGACGGAAACTTCCTGCATGATGGCGTAGCCGTGCTTTTCACCCTCAGCCAGTGCAAAGAGGATAAAGAACACCGCCGGCGTTAGGGGAAACAAGTGCTGCAGATCATCGGGAACGCTGCTGGTCTTCACCGCCATTCTTGATCCTCCGTGTCCATATATCCATTACCGATATATCATTCACTGATGTATGTGTCAAGAGGTGTCTGGCAGGCGTTTCAAGTGCCACGCCGTTAACCGCCGTCTTGACAACAATCGTTATAACGAGTATATTCAGAACTCGATGAAGACAACTAAGCCAGATAACGGCGGTCGGCGCATCGGTAGTCCCGAGGAGGCGGCATTTCTGGAGCTCATGCGTACTACAGACATGCTGTCCCGGGGGATGGTCGGCATTCTCAAGAGCGAAGACCTTTCCCCAACCCAGTACAATGTGCTCCGCATCCTGCGTGGCGCACTCGAGGGACTGCCTTGTGGAGAAATCGCCAGCCGAATGATTACCCGAGACCCGGATGTTACTCGCCTGCTCGACCGGCTCGAAAAACGCAAGCTGATCGCGCGCTGCCGCGAGACCAAAGACCGGAGAACGGTGATGGTCCGCATAACCCCGGAGGGCCTTAAGGTCCTGGCTAGCCTCGATGAGCCGGTACAGGCCGGCCATCGCAAACAATTAGGCCACCTGGGGCGCGAGCGCCTGCGTGCCTTGACCGACCTGTTGCAGGTTGCGCGCATCCAAGTGACCTGATTTATTGACTTTAACAGTTGTTGCAACGATTATCGGTGTAACGCATCAAATCTCCTGGAGAGGAAAGGAAAACTACTATGAGCGCATTGGCAACTCCGCAAACTGCCGTCTCAACCTGGAACATCGACCCGGTCCACACTGCGGCCGAGTTCAAAGTCAAGCACATGATGGTTTCCAACGTGAAGGGGCACTTCACAGCCGTCAAAGGCGTCCTGACGCTGGATACGAATGCTTTAACCAACTCTCGTGTGGAGGCGTCGATCGATGCCGCTTCCATCAACACTCGCGATCCTCAACGTGACACGCATCTCAAGAGCGCGGACTTTTTCGACGTGGAGAAGTTTCCCACACTGGCCTTCAAGTCAACGCAAATCGATCGCATTAGTGATGGAGAACTGGCTGTGGCCGGTGACTTAACGATTCATGGTGTCACCCGCGACGTGGTATTCACGGTGGAAGGCCCGACGCCGCCATCCAAGGATCCCTGGGGAAACACCCGTATGGGGCTGTCGGCGACCACGAAGATCAACCGCAAAGACTTTGGCCTGGTCTACAACGCGGCGCTCGAGACCGGTGGCATTCTCATCGGCGAAGAGGTCACCATCACTTTGGAAGTCGAGTTCGTAAAAGCCTAAATAAACTGCCACGCAGCCGAGATGAAACGCCTGCGTGGCGCAGAGAAGGGAAATATTATGTCACTCCGACCCGTAAAGCAGATTATTCAACCCAAGCCGACAATCGAAGGCGCTGGCGTAAAGCTACAGCGCGCTTTTGGTTTCGGCAAGACCAAGGAATTCGATCCATTCTTATTGCTGGATGATTTCCGTAACGACAAGCCGGACGATTATGTCGCGGGATTTCCCTGGCATCCGCATCGCGGCATCGAGACCATCACGTACGTGCTTGCCGGCTCGGTCGAGCACGGTGACAGTCTGGGCAACAAGGGCAAAATGACTGCCGGCGATGTGCAATGGATGACCGCGGGCAGCGGCATTATGCACCAGGAAATGCCCAAAGGTGATAAGCACGGCCACATGCACGGCTTTCAACTGTGGGCGAACCTGCCGTCGGCGCTAAAGATGACCGATCCGCGCTACCAGGATATTCCGTCCAGCGCGATTCCGGAGGTCACCGACGATGACGGTACCCGCGTCCGCGTGGTCTGCGGAGAATTCTGGGGTAAGAAGGGACCAGTAGAAGGCGTTGCCGCTGACCCAAACTACCTTGATATCTCCGTCCCACCCGGCCAGAAGAAGCGTCTCAAGGTCGAGACTACTCGCAATGCTTTCGCCTACGTGTTCGCAGGCTCCGGCACATTCCGCGATTCTTCGGATCCCCGTGCCGTGCTGACGGAACAAGCCGCAGACCCCAATGCGCCTGCCAGGTACGACGTCGGCAATCACTCGCTGGTGCTGTTCGACCGTGGCGATGAGATCGTGGTGCAGGCGGGCGACGAGGGAATCCGCTTCTTGTTAGTGTCGGGCAAGCCGATCGAGGAGCCTGTGGCTTGGTATGGCCCAATCGTGATGAACACACAGGAGCAGTTGCGCCAGGCAGTCTCTGAGCTACAGACTGGCAGCTTCATTAAGCACCGCTAAATCCCTCGACGGCGCACAAAACCAAAGATTCTTGCGTCTCGCCTATTCCCTTGACAGGGCGGGTTACGGGACGCAAGAATCACCATAACTCTAAGTAAATGAAGGCAACTCTCTCGACCGTGCCGGACGCGCATGCAGCCCAGGCGGCAGAGAGTCTCAAACATGATAAACACAGGGACATCCGCGCAGCCAGCCGCAGTGGCAACCGCGCTGGTCATTTCCGACGATGAGGCCACCGTCCGGCAACTGACCGAGGGTATGAAGCAGTTCGCGATCTCCGCTGAAATATGCCGCGACGCCGGCATTGCCTTGCAGTCGCTGGGCCGACGTCATTTCGAGGCCGTGGTGGTTGACCTGAAAATGTACCAAGCCAAAGAGATCATGGAGCGGGTGCGTCTTGCCCCTTCCAACCAGACGGCCACCACTTTCGCCATCACCGAAGGACCCGGAGCGGCGTCGGTGTTCAGCGCGGGCGCGAATTTTGTGTTGGAGAGACCGGTTTCGGAGGAATCCCTGAGCCGCAGTTTAAGGGCGGCGTATGGAATCATCATGCGTGAACGCCGCCGCTACTTCCGTTGCCCGGTGGCGATTCCTGTAGTGGTGCGAAATCCAGAAGGCCGGGAAACTCAATACGAGACTATCAATATCAGCGAAAGTGGAATCGCCATTCGCATTCCTGCCCATGTGAACTCCGGGACGGAAGTGGGGGTGCGGTTCCGCCTTCCCCAGAATCAAACCCGCTTCGTGGTCCAGTCGAAGATTTGCTGGAGTGACGGAACCGGCCGCACTGGCCTCCAGTTCTTGAATCTGCCGTTACCGCAAAAGTCTGAACTTCAGGGATGGCTGTCCCACCGCTTGGAAGAAGTGCTGCCCGAGGCGGTAGCCAGCAAGTTCCAGAAAAACGCCCAGTCGTAAGCAATGTTATTGCGCGCCGATCAATAGAACATTTGCGGCCAGCCTGCTACCAATTATTTACTAAAATCGTCTACCTCTTCGAGTCTTGATACGAGCGCGAACAAGACAAGGGGCACAGCGCGGATGATCACCCGACGAGAAGTGGTTCGCTTGGCGGTTTCGGCCCCGGCCGGAGTATGGCTTGCCGCGGCGCACATGGGGCTGAACTTCTCGTTTGCACCGAGTGCCTTCGCTGCAAAGAGTGATTCCACCCCTCCGCTCGCGCCCGGAACTCCGATGTCTCCCGAGAGGCTGGCTCTAATTGAAGCATTCAAGAAGCAATCCGATGGGTTAGAAAAGAAGTTCGAAGCGCGCACTCACAAAAGCGACTGGGTGATGCCCTATCGCCTGTTCCGGCCGGAGACAACCGGAAAACTGCCGTTAGTTGTCTACCTGCACGGCAGCGGCGGGTTGGGTGACGACAACCTGAAACAGCTTGGCTTCGGCAACATTTTCGGTACGCGCGTATGGTTGCTTCCAGAGAATCGGAAGAATTTTCCCTGCTATGTTCTCGTCCCTCAGACCGACCGCGGCTGGTGCCGCTACGATCTTTCACAAAAGGATCCGGGACCGGCGAAAGTTCTCCCTGGCTTGGGCGATGGCTCGCGGCTGGCGCTCGAAGTCGTCGACGCAGTCCGCCGCGAGTTTGCCATCGATGACCGCCGTATCTATGTCATGGGGCAATCCATGGGAGGCGCGGGCACGTGGAATGTGATCACGAATCGCCCCCGGTTTTTCGCGGCAGCGGTAATTTGCTGCGGAAGCGCCTCCTCCGAGGATGGTACCGGCGCGATCGAAACGCCTCTATGGAACTTCCACGGCGAATCCGACCAAGCCGTTCCCGTGTCCCTGTCACGTGACCGTATGGCAGCAAGACGGAAAGCGGGCGGACACCCGCTCTACACCGAGTACGCCGGGGTTGACCACAATGTCTATGAATGGGCTTTCACCGAACCGGAACTGCCACAGTGGCTGTTCGCGCAACGGCGTAGCTAACGCTCGTTGTGACTTATAAGTTACAATGAATTCGGCAGCTGTTCCGGCGACAAGAGGTGGAGCCTTTGCGCGATCCCCACCCAACGTCTATGATGAATGAGGTCATTCAAGCCATTCATCAGGAGTTATCTATGTCCGCACCCAGCCGAAGGCCGGAGATTCGCCGCCGCCGCACTCGCAAGGAAAAGATCGTCCAGTTGCGTAAACGCCTCGCTGCCGCTACCGCGGAACCCGACCGCAAGCGCATTGAGCAAAAACTGCATCGCCAGGGATTGGTCTCACCCGGAACTCCGCTCATCAAGAGTGCGTGAACGCTCCGCGTAGTCTTGTTCAACTGGCGATGGTTTCGGCAGGTTGCCGCCGATCAGTAGTGCTGTGCGGCGCAGCCGCAACTTCCGCATAGATTTCTAGAATGCGGCGGACTGAGGCGTCCCATGAAAACCTCTTGGCTTGTTCATAGCAACGTTTCTTCATTTCATCGCGGACCGGTTGGTCGAGCAGCAAATGAAGCAGCGCCCGCATGATCTCAAAGACATTCTCCGGATTCACCAGCACAGCGGCGTTACCCACCACCTCTGGCAGCGACGAGGTATTGGAAGTGACTACCGGAGTGCCGTGCGCCATGGCTTCCAAAGGCGGCAGGCCGAAACCTTCGTACAGTGACGGAAAAACGAAGATTTTGGCGGCGTCGTAAAAGACCCGCAGCATTTCGATGGGAATGAAGCCGAGGAAGCGTACATCGTTCTGCACCCCGCTGCGGATCACGGTGCGCCGCAGGTCTGGATGCTTCGAAAGTTCATCGCCAATGATGATCAACTTCAGGTCAGGAAATTTTCCTTCCTTTTCCAATTCCGCTTTCAGGGCGGAAAAAGCTTCAATGATCCTCACCACATTCTTGTGTGGACTAATACGGCCCGCATAAAGCAGGAACGGATACTTGATCAAGTAGCGCTCGGCCAGGACTTGGCGGTCGGCGTCCGTCGCATGTCCGCTTAAGAAGCGCTCGTCGATAGCGTTGTAAACCACTTCAATGTGAGAAGCCGGAATGCCAAAAATGTTCTCGATTTCGCTCTTGGTGAAATTCGAGACGGCAAGAATTCTGCCCGCGCCCTTCAGCACCCTCCGCGTGAAATACAAATGCAATGATCGCCGCAGGCTCGATCGCGCTCGCGCACTGTACATGTGCTCTAACAGATCGTGCACGGTCATCACATAAGGACAGGGTAAGGTACGAGGCATCCAGTAAAGGTGCGGAATGTGGACGAGATCGCACTGCAGGCGCTTGAGAATTGCACGAAACTCGAAATAACCCTTGGCGCTGGTTCCGTCGTCCATCAGAGGGACGGCATGGAAGCTCCCAGGCAGTGGGCCGATTTCCTTGACCTTTTGTGGCGAGCCGATCAGGAAATATTGATTGGTACGATCCAAGCGACTGAGGGCGCGAACCACGTTGCGAGTATAGGTGCCGACCCCGAACTCGGTAATCCGCCGGATGTCGATGGCGACCTTCACCAAAGGATTTAACCACAGGGAACACTGAGTTCACAGCGAAATTCTGGTATTTGTAACCTAAGGATGGGGTGGATAAGGCGCGATGTTCTCTGCGTTCTCCGCCTAGGTCTCTGCGATAAGCTCTTTCGCGACCGCCAAGGCTCAAACCCGAGCTTCCGCCTGCGCCTTGGCTCGGCGCTCGGGATAGAGCGGGAAAGCGTCAGCCATCCCCAGCACTTGCTTACGGATTTTCCCCAGTACGGAAGCGTCAGTGCGATGCAGCAAAGCCTCCGATATCCAGCGGCCGACTTGCTTCATCTCCCCTTCTTTCATGCCTCGCGTGGTCAGAGCGGGCGTGCCAATGCGAATGCCGCTCGGCTTCATGGGCGGATTGGTATCGAATGGAATCGCATTCTTGTTCACGGTGATGCCGGCATCTCCTAATGCCGTCTCGGCCTCGCTGCCCAACATGCCTTTGGCGAAGACGTCGACCAGCATCAGATGAGTGTCGGTGCCGCCGGAAATAATACGGAAGCCCTCGGCGGCGAGAGTCGCGGCCAGCACTTTGGCGTTGGCGACGACTTGTCCCGCATAGTCGCGGAACGAAGGCTGCATAGCCTCGAGGAAACAGACCGCTTTGGCGGCTACAATGTGCACCAGCGGCCCGCCTTGCATGCCGGGGAACACGACCTTGTCGATGGCCGCGCCGAATTCCTGTTTAGCGAGAATCATCCCGGCGCGCGGCCCCCGCAATGTTTTATGAGTCGTCGAAGTAACGATGTGAGCGTGTGGCACCGGCGATGGGTGCGCCCCGCCCGCTACTAGTCCAGCAAAGTGGGCCATATCCACCAGGAAGAGTGCGCCCACCTTGTCGGCGATCTTGCGCATGCGAGCGAAATCGATAATGCGGGGATAGGCGCTGCCTCCGCCGATGATGAGCTTGGGGTGCTCTTTTTCCGCCAGCTTTTCCAGATCGTCGTAATCGATGGTTTCGGTCTCTTTGGTAACGCCGTAGGGCACAATGCGATAAGTCTTGCCGGAGAAATTCAGAGGATGGCCGTGGGTGAGGTGTCCGCCATGGGCCAGATTCAGGCCGAGAATCGTATCGCCGGGCTGGATGACTGCGCTGTACGCCTCCATGTTGGCCTGCGATCCAGCGTGTGGCTGCACGTTGGCGTACTCCGCCCCAAACAGTTTCTTGGCGCGGTCGCGGGCCAGGTTCTCCACAACGTCGGCATATTCACAGCCGCCGTAGTAACGCTTGCCGGGATACCCCTCGGCATACTTATTGGTAAACACCGATCCCATGGCCTCAAGCACGGCTTCGCTGACGAAGTTCTCAGAGGCGATCAGTTCCAGACCTTCATGCTGGCGGCGGACTTCGTTGTCAATCGCGGCGGCAATTTCGGGATCAACTTCCAGCAGCGGAAGCGACATTGGATTCGGCTTGTTCATTTCACTTCTCCAGAAGAGCTTGTTTCTTGGTATACATTCGGATTATGCAATTCCATGAAGTTCCCCGGCTTTTTCAGGGGTGTAAATCCGAATTGCGCATAAAGCGGTTGAGCATCGCGAGTAGCCAGAGTCCAGCGCCGCAAACCCTGTAACTGTGGGTGTTTCACGATCGCTTCCATCATCCACTTTCCCAAACCATGCCCGCGGAACGATTCCAGCACAAACACATCGGCGATGTAAGCATATGTCGCAAAATCGGAGATCACCCGCGCAAATCCAACCTGCTGCCCTTGGTTGTAGACTCCGAAACACAACGAATTCTCGATGGAACGGGCCACAAGCTCGCTCGGAATCCCTTCCGCCCAGTAGCTCGCAGTCAGAAAGCCGTGGATCACATTCAAGTCGAGCCGATCGCGGTCAGTGCTTAATAGAAACTCTCCGCTGCGTTCTTCGACAGTGTTTTCCGTTCGGCAAGCCATAAGTCGCAGGTTAATTGTAACCCGCAGGATGGCCTGAGCAGGACCTGTCAAATGCTGTCAAACGACCGGCGCAGAAACGACGCAATCTGCCAGCCGTCCATAAACTTGAACGGCGTTTCGCCAGTTGTGTAATGCCCGCAGGGCAAAACCACAACCTTGTGATCCAATCCACGTCTTTGAAACTCGTTGACGGCATTACGGGAAAACTCAGGAAGGAAAGTCAGATCGTAGTTGGCATAAATAATGAGCGACTTCTTGGGCCAACGTGCGAACTGATCAAAGTACGACATAGGGCTGACTGCGCTCCACAACTGACGCAGCCGCTCGAGATCGATCTGCGATTCGATGCCTTCGCGGATATGGCGCGTGGATTGACCGTGCCAGACCACGTCCGCCACATACGTTGAAGCGTGATTGAAAGCGGCCACCCGGATGCGAGGCTCGTGAGCAGCCGCGAGAAAGGCATAGCAGGAACCAAGGCTCGTGCCTACGATCCCAAGACGGTTGTAACCCTGCGATTCGAGCCAATCGAAACAGCAGCGGGCATCGATTACACCCTGCCGGCAGGCGTCCAGCGTGCGTCCGATGTTAGCGGAGACAGCATAGTCGGCGCGCTTGGTCTCGGCGGGCATGCGAATGTCGTGATAAGGCATGGTCAGCCGCAACACCGAAATCCCAATCAAATTCAGCGCCTGGCACAGGCTGGTGTAGGCGAGAGCATCGGCATTCCAATGCGGCATTAACACAATCGCTCGTTTACCCCGCGCCGGAAACCAGCGCGCATTCACCAGATTGTTTTCCGTAAATGGCGAGCGTACTGGCGAAGTAAAGCGCAGGAAGTCGGCATGAGTGCCTCGAACTTTCTCCTCCAGTTTTTGGTCGGGAACTTCGCGGGTGCTGAAGACCTGAACTTCCCGCCGCTCCAGGCGAAAGTCGATGGGCTTCACGTAAGCATAGAACTCATCGCTTGAAGCTACAATCCGCCGGTTGAAGTTGCGCAGAAACTGCTCCCCATCCACTGCCACGTGCCCAGGAGCGAAACCATTTCGGCAAGGCCAGTCGCGCGCCCACTCCACACCCCACTCCAACGGCCGCACCACGCGGTTGTTGTCCACCGAAGTGAGCCGGTGTTCCCAGTCATACATCCATTGGGCATAGCGCGAGGGCATAACTCTTTAGCATAGCAAACGGGTATGCAGACAATCAGCCTTGGGACAGTGAAGCGCAACAACAAACATTGGACGGTCGTGCAGTGGATGTGGAAGTGATGATCCCATCCGAGAGACGCGCCCAGGCCGGTGTCAGAGTCTTCGGCAACCAGCTCTGCCGCCCATTTTGAAACCGTTGGACTTTTTTCTTTGAAAAACGAACACTTCCGCACTCCAACTTCTGCTGAGTCGTGACAACCTCTAATCAAGTTTGAAGCACCGGCTGGCTTGCATGTAGCTACAATTGGAGTTACAATGACTTTCGAATGGGACGAGAGCAAGAACCGGGCTAACGTCAGAAAACATGGTCTTGATTTTGCGGACGCGGAAGAAATGTTTCGCGGCCTTCTTCTTATTCGGCCCGACACAGACGAAGACTACGACGAAGAACGATGGCTGGGCATCGGGATGATTCGGGGACGCGTCGCCTTCGCAGCCTTTGTGGAACGTCCGCCAGATGCGATCCGGATCATCTCACTGAGAAAGGCAGATCATGAAGAACGGAAACAATACGAAAGGGCGATCCAGGACGGACTGGAAACGAATTGATGCGATGCAAGATGAAGATATCGACTTCTCCGACATTCCCAAGCAGGGGGCAGACTTCTTCGCACACGCCATCCTCTGGCCGGGCCCAAAGAAGCAGATCACTCTGCGAATCGACCCCGACGTACTCGCCTTCTTTCGTAAGCACGGCAGAGGCTATCAGACGACTATCAACGCCGTCCTGCGCAAATATGTGGAGGCCCAGAAAGGCCGTTCAGGTTAAATGGAAGCGAATCCAGATTTCTTTTTGTCGGCAGCCGGCGAAATGCGAGGAGATCTTGCCACCATCCGCGCCTGTTGGTCAAAAGGACGCTTAAGGGATAGTGTTCGCGACGATTACATGCTCATCGAAGTTGAGCCTCCGGTGATTGGACAAAGGTATGGACTCGGTGACCAGGACATCACGGAGCTGATAATCTCGACGCATTTTAGCGGTTTTACTCTCTTCCCCGTCACGGAGTGGCCATCCCACGTCTATGTGGGTCGAATGCTGGATCCAGCAGTTGCCCAGACCCTGGTCTTCACCGCAAGCCAGGTCGAACTCATCGGTTGGGGCATGATATTTCCTACACGCGCTGAGGCGGAAGCGGAAGTCGCAAAGTTTGATGACTCACGTGGTGCCTAACTGATGTGCCGTCGCGGCACGCGCTTCGAAATTCCGCAAAGAATCTCATAAAGCACCGTATTCGCCAGCGCCGCATGTTCGCGTGCATCCACGCTGAGGCCTTCGGAGGATCCCAGCAGAATAGCCTCGTCTCCCACTTCAATTCCTGGCAAGCCGGTAACGTCAACCAAAGTGAGGTCCATCGAAATGCGTCCCACGATGGGGGCATAGTGCTCGCGCACAATGACGCGGCCACGCGAAGACAGAGCTCGATTGAAGCCGTCGGCGTAGCCCACGGGCAGCACCGCGATGCGCGCCGGAGCCTTCGTAACATAGATGCCACCGTATCCCAGCGCCTGGTTGGCGCGCACGTCACGCAGAGAAAGGATGCGCGTCTTCCAGGTGAGAACGGGTTTGACCCCAAGCCGCAAACCGCTGCCGCTCACTTCACGTCCCGCCCGCTCAAATGGCAGAAAGTAACCGTACAGCGCGATGCCGGGCCGCACCATGGTGTTCCATGACTCGCGCCGCGAGATGACAGCGCCAGTGTTGGCGGCATGAATCAGCGGTGGATCGACGCCTTCATTGCGCAAGAATTGCCGCACCTGTTCGAACGACTGCAACTGCTCGGCGACGGAAGGTGCATCGAGAATTTCTGAAGAAGCCAAGTGAGTCGAGAGCCCTTCGACCACCAGATGTGGAGCCGCCTTGAGCGCGGCGACGATGTGCCGCAAATCCTGTGGCGAGGCGCCGAGCCGCCCCATGCCGGTATCGACTTTGAGATGAACCGAATGTTTCGCAGACAGACGCGCCGCGGCCTTTTCGAATAACTCGATCTGCCCCGGCTCCCACACGGTTGGCGTCAAGTTGAGGCGGACAATCTCTTCTTCTTCGCCGCGCCAAAAACCCGTCAATAGCAGAATGCGGCCGCGAATCCCCGCTTCGCGAAGTGGAATCGCCTCATCAAGCGAAGTGACGCCAAACCAGCGCGCGCCTTCTTCTTCCAGGGCGCGAGAACATTCGACCGCACCGTGACCATAAGCGTCAGCTTTCACGATGGCGCAAACTGTGACCCCGGCCCCAATGTGCTTCTGTACGACACGGAAATTCTGCCGCAGCGCAGTCAGCGATACCTCGGCCCATGTGGGACGGGTTGCAACTCGTTTCGCAAGTTCGATAGTGGCCACTGGGTCGATTATAGCGGTCAGGAGCCGTGGAATCAGGTTACCGGCGTACCAATCAAAGGACCCGCGCCGGACACCAGGCTCGCAGGTAGATACAAAGTCCTACTTGTAAGCCTTTATGGCGTTATCTCGAAGACAACACCATGACCGTGAGCGCCACCGTACTGCGTAACACCGATGAAGTTCGTTCCATCAGAGATCAAGTCGCTGTTTGGAGCGGCGCCGTCTGCGCAATTTGCCTGATTACAGAAATTGTAAATAATGCTCTCCACATTTTGATTGATCTTGAAAAGCGTACCTGAATCGAACGCTCCGCCCGACTGGGTCGTCCCGTATGCGCTATAACCATTGATGTACAGCCCGCCTGCGGGAGCGCAACCATTGCCTTTCTCAAATGGCATGTTATTTTCTTCACGACCTTCACCAGATAGGTTCAACCTGAAGATACCGCCGCAACTACCCGCCCCACCTTCGCTCATGGTGCCGTAAAGGTATCCCCGTTTATCAAAGCTGACACTGGAAAGAGGATGCCAACCACCCCAATAGGTGAATTTATAAAGTGTTTCTCCTTCCCACGATTGCGATCGCACAAGCTCTATCACAGCGCCTTGGCCCGGTTGTTTACCGCCCTTTGTGAAATATAGATTTCCTGAATGAAAAATTACTTCCGAGAATGGCTCTGCGTACCCATCATTCACGCCATACAGGATGTTTTCCGTCCACTGATCCTGACCTTGAGGAGGAGGGACTAACTGAAACACTCCGTTCAAACAGAAATTCGTGGTGCCATAAAGGTTCCCTGCAGAATCGAACGTCAGGCGGGCTGCGGGCTTGCATCCATCGCCATGCTGAAAATCGGAAAAGCTCCACAAAACTGTCTCAGTCCAACTGCCGCCCGGAGCCAACGGTGGCGACAGCATGAACACCGTTCCATTTTCATACATGCCACCCCGGCTGGTGGTTCCATAGAGATTGCCGGCCGAGTCGAAAATGAGGCCAGCCATCGGAAATTGGCCGTCATGGCAGTCGGCCTGTGAGCAAAAGTTGTAAACAAGGGTATGAGTCCAACTGCCGTCCGAGTTCGGAGAAAGCTCGTAGACAGTGCCACAGCCGCCGATTCCAAGACACTTCTCCCCGCCCGCCGAGGTAGTACCGTATAAGTTCCCGGCGTGATCGGGGACTACGCTCCCTGCGGGTGGTCCACCATCGCTACAATCCTGAGCTGCACAAAAGCTATACAGGACTTTCTCCTGCGTCTGCCCGAGGGACAGCACACAACCCAGAATCATAAAGCTCAACCAAAGAAGTGTTGTTTTCATAATCATCTCTTGGAGGAGCGAAAGTATACATCTATGCTGCGATGTAAGGTAGAGTCAAACGACCCACAAGAATCGGAAGTTGATCCTCGTCCGCCCGCAGGACTCGGACGAACGGTACGAAAGGCATCGCAATTTGTTGACGTAAGAAATCTGCTTCCTACCCGCCCGACAAGCTGAACTTTACCGTCACCAGAGTTTCGACCTCGACTGCCTGCTCATTCAAATAGTAGGGCCGGTAGCGCCATTGGCGGACTGCGTTGATGGCGGCTTGCACCAGTAGGGGATGGCCGATGATCACTTGAAGATCCTGGATTGTCCCTTCGCGGTCGATCACCGCTCGCAGTACAACCGTTCCCTGGATGCGGGCCTGCTTTGCCAAGGCCGGATACTCCGGCTGCACGCGGCGAATCAGATTACCCTCCATCATGTGAGAAACTCGAGGCGGACGCAACGAGGGAGCAACCGGGATGGCCGGTCGCATGCCGCTTCCGATCGTTGCAATCACATCTTTTCCGCCCGGATCATCGCCGACGATGCCCACCACTCCCGGTCCTGCGAGAAGCTCTGGAACAGAGGCATCGCCATCGTTTGAGGCGGGAATCGTGCCTGGTATCCGAGCCGGAGCCAGCAAGACATGTCCCACTACGTCGCTGACGACATGGTTTCGCGCTGCTCTCGCAGTCCCAGGTGCGGGCGGCGGCACAGGAGCAACTACCGATCCCAGCAACGCCAACCGCGGCATTGCCTGAGTGTAAAAGAAGGGAAGAACCAGCAATCCCGCGATAGCCAGGGCCTGTGCGGCGAACGAAGCCAACGCAGTCCAGCCGCGATGAGAGCGGTTCGCCCAAGCGTTGTCGGAGATGTAGTCAGCGAACATGGTGGCCTCCTCAATCCGTGTCTTTTTATAAAGACACCGGGAGACCACCCAACGGAAGAAACTTCAAGAAAGAAAAAAGGCCGCACCTTATGCGGCCTTTTGGGAACTTTCTTGACGGTTTAAGTGTCGTCGACTACTTCGGCGGCGCAGTGGTTTGCGGTTTAGCTTGGGCCGGCTTGGCGCCAGTTCCGGTGCCAGACTTCTGCAGCGGAGCGGCAGCCTTGGCTGGAGCGGGCACACCCGACTTGCTGTTGTAGGCCTCAACCACCGATCGCGTGATATCCATGGAAGGCAAAGCCCAGAGTATGGGACCTTGCGGCCAGGGATTCGATGTATCCACGATCATGCCAAAGCCGGCGGTCTGGGCATAGTTCACAATCACCGGTGCCATTTTCTGCAGGATGCGCTGGGCAATCTCATTCTGCTGGGCCTGGGCATCGTCGCGGGCATCTTGCACCGACCGTTCCAGAGATTTTTGTTTCTGTTCAATCTGCTTTACCAGGTTGCCGCGCGCGTCTTCGCTGAGCTTGCTGCCGCCGTCGCTGAGCTGCTTCTTCAGGCTCTCGACTTCGTCATTCAGATTCTTCAATTCGGTCTGTTTGGGCTCCAGCTTCTTGCTCAAGGCCTCGAAGTCGCGCTGGCCCTCATTACTGGCAAAAATTGCCTGCTCAATGTTGATGGTGCCCACCCGGCCGCTACCAGTCGCCGTAGGGTCCGCTGCAGCCGCGGCGGGCGGAGTGGAAGAGCTCGGCGCTGCCGGCAAAGTTGTGTCCGGCTTGCTGGCTTGGGCCAGGCTCATAGCGGATAAGGCAAACACTGCGGCCAGAAGAAAACACGTGAACTTGCTTTTCATGGGGTTAGTTTTGAACTCCTTGGAGCTTTCCGGGAATTTTGCTCAGATTTTATTCTTTTCTGACCGCGGGGCCGACCACCGGTGATCCCGCCTCGCCATTGCCGGCGATAAGGCAGGCCGACTCCCAGCCGCTCACGTCGAATGCACGAACGTGACGACCACCCCGCACAATTCATTTTCAGGGCGCGAAGCTAACATTATAGGTAGACAGCCGCCTTAGCGTCAAACCTTCGCTCTGACACCTCCTCGTTCATTACGAAGCTCATTACGAAATTTAGGATGTATTTTGGTCGTTTACAATGCTTTACTCATTAGCAATCAAGTGTGAAAGTCTTCGCTGACCATGCCGCCAGCGCCAGACGGAAACTATCGAATGCGAACTCGACTAGCCAAACCGATCGCTCTCCTGATTTTGCTGACGGCCGTCGCCTTAGGCAGCGACCGCTCGCCCCGTCCCACCATCGTCTTTATGACCGACTTCGGCGTCGTCGACGATTCCGTTGCCCTCTGCAAAGGTGTCATGTATTCCATCGCTCCCGACGTTCGCATCGTCGATCTCACTCACCAGGTCACGCCTTTCTCCATCCTCGACGGCGCTCGCTTCCTGTATGGCGCGACTGCATACTTTCCTTCGGGAACAATCTTCGTTGTGGTCATCGATCCAGGTGTGGGCAGCACACGAAAGGCCGTCGTGGTGAAGTCCAAGCGCGGCCAGTACTTCGTTCTACCCGACAACGGACTGATGACTTTGGTGCAGGATCGCGATGGCCTCGAATCCGCGCGCGAAATCACCAATCCCGCCTGGATGATCGGGGCTGCTCTCTCCTCCACTTTCCACGGCCGCGATATCTTTTCTCCCGCTGGCGCGCATCTGGCCCGCGGTGATAATTGGACCCAGGTCGGCCCCGAAGTGAACGTTACCAAACTCGTTCGCCTCGACATCGCCCCCGCAAAACTCGATGATCGCGGCCTCACCGCCCAGGTCATCGCCACCGACGGTCCTTTCGGAAACCTGGTGACCACCATCAGCGGCGAAGACTTCCTCAAGCTCGGTTACAGTCGCGGTCAAACCGTCCCCGTGACCATCGGCCAGACTCAACTGAAGCTGCCCTTTGTCCGCACCTTTAGCGACGTCCCCCTAAACACTCCACTGTTGTATATCGATTCTCGTGGGCACGTGGGATTTGCAGTCAATCAAGGAAGTTTCGCATCCATATACGGAATTAAGCCGCCGCAACCAATCTCCATTCCTCGCGCGGCCAAGTAGCAGGCGACACAAGGAGGATTTTCATGAGCACCCAACGATTCGCTTCTGGAAAGTCTTTAGTGGTGATCCTGACCATTCTGCTCATGCCCGCTCTTCTTTTTGCCCAGAGCTTTCGCGGCTCCATCCGCGGCCAGGTAGTCGATCCCAATGGCAAGTTAATCGTCGGAGCCAAGATCTCTGCCAGGAGCCCGGCCACCGGCCTGGTTCGTGACACCATCACGGGCGACGACGGCGCTTACGTCCTGGCAGAGCTTCCCGTCGGCCTGTACACAGTGACGGCAGAATCCGGAGGATTCTCTCCTGTTGCCCAGAACATCGTGGTCAATGTCGGCCTCGACACCACCGCCAATTTCGATCTCACCACCCTCGCCCATCGCACTGAGCAAGTAACCATCGCAGGCAATGCCCCGGTCATCGAACAAACCCGTGACGTTCTCGGCCAGGCCGTCGATCGCAAACTGGTCGATGAACTTCCGCTCAACGGCCGCGACTTCGGCAAACTTGTCGCTCTGGTTCCAGGCGTAACCGTCGAACCCGCCGGAGTGGCCGGAACCGAATTCGGTTTCGGTCAGTTCAACATCAACGGCAACCGTGATCGCTCCAACAACTACACCCTGGATGGCACCGACAACAACGATCCTTACTTCAACAACTCCGCGCTCAACCAGGTCGGCATCACCGGCGCACCTGCGACTCTGCTGCCGATTGATGCCATTCAGGAATTCAATCTGCAATCCCAGTTCGCCGCCGAATACGGACGCAACTCCGGCTCCGTGGTCAACATCATCACTCGCTCCGGTACCAACAAGTTCCACGGCTCGGCGTTCGAGTTTCTGCGCAACAGCGCCCTCGACGCCCGCAACTACTTCAACACCGAAGCCCGCAAGTCGGAGTTTCAGAACAACCAGTTTGGCGGATCGCTCGGCGGTCCTATCGTGAAAGACAAGACCTTCTTCTTCCTCGCCTATGAGGGACAACGGGAGAACGTAGGATCCGACTTCTTGCTCAACGTGCCCACGGCAGCTCAGATTACCGAGGCACAAACCGTGGCTCTGGCGACCGGACAAATCACTGCCATCAACCCCGCGCTCACCAGCATTTTGGGTTTCTATCCCCAGAGCAGTACCGGACAAATCGCCTCGGTGGTCCACGACAAGAACGACCTCGACAACTTCATCGCTAAGATCGACGAAAACCTCACCAACACCGAACAACTCACCGGACGCTACGCCTTCGGACAGAGTGACCAAACTTTTCCCTTGGGCAACAACGGCGGTTTCGGCAAAGGCTCGCGTCTGCCGCAGTTCGCCCAGACTTCGCCCACTCGCGTGCAGGTGGTCTCCCTCAGCCTGCTCTCCACCTTGAGTTCAACTCGCATCAATGAAGTCCGCTTCGGCTACAGCCGCTATCGCACTTCGTTCAGCTCGCTCGATGCCAACTTCGATCCCGCTAGCATCGGTCTCGACCTGGGCACCGGCAAGCTGGGCCTGCCCGAATTCGATTTCTCCATCCCGCAACTGGAAAACCTCGGCGCTCAGGGATTCAGCGTTCCTCGCGGTCGTACCAGCCAGACCTACCAGATCCTCGACAATTTCACCTGGCTGCACGGCAAACACACCTTCAAATTCGGTGGCGAATTCCATCGCGCCAAGGTCAGCAATTTCAACGACAATCTCGAGCGTGGAATCTTTTCCTTTGAGCCCACCGGCCTTGCCACCGACCCGGTTGTCGACACCCTCGCCAACTTCTATATCGGCAACGGCTTCGTCGAAGCTGATACCGGCAATACCCAACGCACTACCTATAACAATGGCCTGAGTTTCTTCGCGCAGGACGACTTCCGCGCATTTTCCACCCTTACCCTCAATTTAGGTCTGCGCTGGGAATATTTTGGTCCGCTCAGCGAGGCGAATAATTTGCTCTCCAACCTCGCGCCCGATGGCACTCTGGCTATGGTCGGCACCCACGGTCTCAATGGAGTCTACAACCGCGATCTCAAGAACTTTGCTCCTCGTCTCGGCCTTGCCTGGACTCCCATCCCTAACACCGTCGTCCGCATGGGTTACGGCATTTACCACGACTATGTCCCGCAAGACTTATTCATCGCCAACTTCACCACCTCCGCCGGAGTCGCCACCAATCCCATCGGCCCCAAGCCGGTCTTTGAGATGAACTTCAATCCGGATGCATTCAACGGAAACACTCCCGGCGTCCCCATCTTGACTCCCATCACCACCGGCCCTTTCACCATTTTCGCCACGCCGCGCAATTTTCCCACTCCCTACAGCCAGAACTGGAACTTCAATATTCAGCACAAACTCGCGGAAAACACTTCGCTGGAAGTCGGCTACGTGGGCAGCAAGGGAACGCACCTGGTGCGATTGTTTGACGCCAATCAGCCCGACGAAAATTTCAACTTCCCCAATCCCAACTTCGGCAGCATCGATGTCTTGGCGCCCATCAGTTCCTCCGTCTTTCACTCGCTCCAGACCACCTTCCGGATTCAGGGTTCGCATGGCTGGTCAGGTTTTGCCACCTACAACTATTCGAAATCTATCGACGACGCCTCCGACGGCATCGATTTCACCCCCGGCGCAGCCTTTCCGCAGAATTCAAACGACCTCGCCGCCGAACGCGGCCCTTCGACCTTCGATACTCGCCACCGCTTCACCGGAGCAGCGAACTACGACGTGCCCTACTGGCACGTCCTGCCCAAGGCGCTCGGCACCGGCTGGGCCCTGAACTGGATTGCCAGCTTCCAGAGCGGTCGCCCCATTCCCATCGTTACCGAAGACGACACCACCGGCCGTTTCTACTTTAACCAGCGGCCCAACGTCGTGCCCGGCGTTAACCCCATTCTGCCCCACTGGAATCCCTTCACCGGATACCTCAACGCCGCTGCCTTCTCCCAACCCGCTTTCGGAACCTTCGGCGATCTCGGCCGCGATTCGGTCTATGGTCCTGGCTATTCCAACCTCGATTTCTCCGTGACCAAGAACACGAAAATCTACGAACGCCTGAACCTGCAACTGCGCGCCGAGTTCTTCAACATCTTCAACCACCCCAACTTCGCTTTGCCCGCGGGAAGCATCAACCCCGGCGTCGCCCCCGCCGGCCTGATCTCGCAGACTCCAGACGTAGCCCAAGGCAACCCCGGCCTCGGCGGCGGCGGCCCGCGTGTGGTTCAATTGGCCGCCAAGTTCACGTTCTAAAAAACTAGCCACGGATCTGCATCGATTCTCAAGATCATGAAAAAACTTGATCCGTGAGAATCCGTGTAAATCCGTGACCGGTTTACTCTTGAGCGTCCTTCGCCACTTCCACCAGTACCGCCCGCAGCAACCCCACAAAATCCCCCTTGACTCGCTCAGCCGTATCCAGCACTTCCTGATGATTCAACGGCTGATCCAGAATCCCCGCCGCCATGTTAGTCACACAGGAAATTCCAAGCACCTTCATACCCATGTGCCGTGCTGTAATCACTTCCGGAATCGTCGACATCCCCACCAGATCCGCTCCAATCGCCCGCAAATACCGAATCTCCGCCGGCGTCTCATAGCTTGGCCCCAGCAATCCGGCATACACGCCTTCATGCACCGTCTTCCCCAGCTTCCGCGCGGCCTTCAGCGCCATCTCGCGATACGGCTTCCAGTACGCCTGCGTCATGTCCGGAAAGCGAGGGCCAAAGCGCTCGTCATTCAATCCCACCAGCGGATTCTGCCCCTGCAAATTGATGTGATCCGAAATCACCACCAGCGCCCCCTGCTTGTATTCCGTATTAATTCCTCCTGCCGCATTGGTGACGATCAGCGCTTGTACTCCCATTCCCCCCAGCACCCGCACCGGAAACGCCACCTGCTCCGCCGAATATCCCTCGTAAAGATGCACTCGCCCCTGCATCACCGCGACCGGAATGTCTCCCGCTTTCCCAATCACCATCTGCCCCGCGTGTCCAATGGCAGTCGACCGCGGAAACGAAGGAATCTGCGAGTAGGGAACGCGCACTGCATCGCCGAGTTCATCAGCAAACGCACCGAGTCCTGACCCCAACACGAGACCGATCTTCGGCCGTAGCGCTGTCTGCTCCAGCAGAAACGTCGCGGCGTATTCAGCACGAGAAAAAGTGTCAGTCATGAAGCACTTAGCATTTAGCGCTTAGCATTAGGGAATCATGGTCCTGAGAAGGTTACCACCAGCCCTAATGGCTAAGCACCAACTGCTAGTTGCTGAGTGCTGAATGCCGAGTGCTGATTGCTCTTTCAAACCCTTCCAACTCCCCTTCCAACTTCCACTGCTCCCGCGCCCGCTCACTGCCATCAAGAAACTTCTGACACGCCGCCGAAGTCTTCCCGCCCAGCGAACCTGCGCACGCTCCCACCACTCGAAAACTCTTCGTATCACCCCACAAACTCGCTCCCGGCAAAAAACTGTGCTCCAGCGAAAGCCTCGCCATGCGCTTCAATTCTTTATATGAAATCGCGTACTCTTCCAGCGCACGCAAGTATTCATGCGTCATATCCGACCGCGAAACCCCTTCATCATCTGTCGCCAGCGCCACCGGCACTCCATACTTTATATACACCGGCAAAGGATGATCATCGCCCTTCACTCCCAAGATCACATCATTCGACGTCAAACAAATCTCCACCAGCACATTGCGTTGCGCCATCTCCCGCAACAACCCCACCGGGTCACGCTCGTTCATCACATCCACGCCATGCCCAATCCGCTCCGCATGTCCCCGCTCCACCGAATCACGCACATGAAAAGTCAGCCCTTCCGGAGGCACCAAACCCATCGCCAATTCGCCGGCGTGCAAGCTGATATGCACCTTGGGATAAATCTCATGCAGGTAATTAAGCATCTTCATGTGCAACTCAAAATCGTGCATCGGGACGTACCAGTCTTCCGGCATCACCAGATTCAATCCCACAAACCGCGGGTCCGTGGAAGCCAACTCAAATCCGAGTAAGATCTGCGCAAATACCTGCTCTCGTGGCAACCCGCGCAGCACCTGATACAGATAGCGCACGGTGATCTCGCATCCCGGCTCTGCTTCGCGCGTGCCGCACTTAAGCTTGGTACGCATCTTGGCCTCGTCCTCTGTGAGCTTTCTGCTGGTGGCAGCGGCAATTTCTGTTAATCCGCCAGCCAGCAACTCGTCCCGCAGCTTCGCCAAATCATCGTCCCATCCGATCTTTGCTCCCAGTTGTGCCGCCTGCGCTCCATCCGCTGTATGCATCAACTCCAGAAACTGTAAGTGATCCGCCGCTGCCTGAGACGCTGCTTCCGCGATCATGTCAGCTGTGTGGTTTTGTGAGGCCAGGCTGAACTTATCGAACGTTGCAAAAAAGTGATCGTGCCCCGACTCCTCACCCTGAATCCAGTTCCGCATCGACCAGCCGTCAATCATCGTGTTGTACAGAATATGATCGCCATAAGCGCAACTCACCGCCGGCTTGCTCGTGAACTTGTCGCACGACGCATCGCAAGGCGGTGCGATCAACACCGCCGTGGTGCGATCCACGCACAGCCCATCATCCACCGCAAAATCAATGAAGTTCTCGGCGTAAACGCTGCCGCTCAAATGATTGTGCAGATCACCGCCCTTCGGCATCTCTCGCAGAAAAGCCAGCGCCAGCAAGGGTTGGCCCCGGACGGATTGCAGATACGCCGCCGTCCGCTCTTCGGCTGAAGCCTTGGATTGCGCCACGGTCGCCGGGAACGAGAACGACGCCACCAAGACGACGAAGACAATCTTGCATAAACCAATCCGCGCCACGCCAGACTCCTTGTAATGGAATCGCATTGTATCGTAGAGACGCACCTTGCTACGGTAAGCGTTCCCCGAGGCCGGGCCGAACAAGCCTTGCTCATTCGGACTATACTTTCGGTTGTGCATGCCGGGCTGCCGGAGCCCCGTGACCTTAAATGCCGCAGGCACACTTATATGTTCGAGCGCTACGTCGAAAATGCGAGAAGGACAATCCATTTCTCCAGATACGAGGCTGCCCAGCGCGGATCTTCGAATATTAGCCCCGAACACATCCTGCTTGGTCTGCTGAGGGACGCTCCGACCCCGCTAAGAGGGATAGTCGGCGTCTCCGAGCAACAGGTCCAAAACGAGATTTCGGCTTACCTTCCGCAGCACGAAAAGCACACGACCCCCACCGACATATGTCTAAGTCAAGAGTCGCAACACGTATTAGCGGTCGCGGAGGCGGAGGCCGACAGACTCGCCCATCGCCGGATAGACAACTATCACCTATTGCTGGGTCTGTGCATGGATACTGGTTTTGCGTCCCAAGTGCTTCGACGTAATGGGGTTTCGGCCGAATCCATTCGAGAGCAACTGTTGACTCTCCACAAGGCAACAGAGGAACCTGCGCCTTCGCCAGCAAATTCTGCAGACCTGTCCCCTGCTGACCGTGCGCAGCATGAATTGCAGGTGCGCGTGATCGGGCTGCTAAAAGTGAAGGATTATCAAGGCGCGCTCAAAGTCGTAGATGACACCATTGCCGACCCAAGCCTCGACAGGAACAGGACAACGCGAGGGCTGGCTCAAATTGCCTCCACGATTGCGAGGATAGTCGGGGACTTCGACCGAGCCAGACGCTACTGCGAACTACGTGTGGCTTGTGATCCCGAAGATGCCATGGCGCTCTACGTCCTAGCCGACTGCCTCGACCACCAAGGGGAGGCCGACCAGGCGATGAAGATCGCGCGCAAGTCGTACGAACTGAGCTTGGCGCGAAGGGGGGCGCAAGGCGAAGGTCTTGTGGAGTTGATTGAAACTCGTTTTCCCCGGGTCACTCTTGGAGCTTAGAAATCTCACTCGGCGGGCGACTAGGCCCGTCCATAGCGGTTTCTTCCGGATTTTGAACAATCCGTCGCAATCCCCATCTGACTTTCAATTCGCGTCTCGTTCCCATTCTTCCCCGTCAAGTCTACTTTCGTAGGCATTGCCCGGCCATAACTGCACAAACCTCGCTGCACCCCCCTGTGAACTGCCTGCACTCCACTGAATTCCAAGCACATGCAAGACCGCATTTTCTATTGACTGCAAAAATAGAAAGAGTAAAACAGACTCGTTCTTTGACAACTTCTAAAGTTTTTCCGGTTGGTGCGGCGTCCGGGGCTCGAGCCAAGTCACTCTCTGCATCGCAAGGTGACGGAGAGAAGGCAGGCAAGGGTCTATAGCAAAGTGCTGGTCGAGGAGAACAGGAAGATCTGTCGAAGGCAAGATAGAGTCCCGAGGCGTTGGGTTGATTTGTCCAGTTGGCGGTAAGCCCGGAGCCCGAGCTAATGATCGCGCATCGCAACCCGCAAGGGATGCCGTGAGAGCAGGTCAGGCAAGGGTCTAAAGCGAGCTACTGGCTGAGAGGAATGATCCCAACACCACCTCGGGACTCTTAATTTTTGTTCGCCACTTACGGTCCCGTCACCACCGTGAATCTTTCCTTCGGCACCAATCGCGCCCGGTAGATCGTCGCTGGCGCAGACTCCCCCACTCCATCTACATTCACCTGATAACTATCCGGAGGCAGATTTTCGCCAAACGGAATCTCCTGCGCAGTCGTATTTTTCTTTACCGGAAAGTGCTGATACCCGAGCGCCGTCGCCCGCCCGTCTTCATTCACCGCCACCACAATCACCGTCAAATCAAATTCTCCATCGGTTTGATTCGAAACCAGGACCGACCCCTCGATCCGTCCCCCGTTTACCACGGGATATTTCCCCCACTCCAGGAACAGCGGCGTCACCACCGTCAGCGTTAACTGTTGTTGTCGTTGATAAGCTGGGTTTCCACTGTCGCTGACAGTCACTGTGAACGGGAATTCGCCCACCTGTCGGGGAACTCCCGTGAGAACACCCTCCAGATGCAAACTCACGCCCGTTGGTAGCGAGCCTGCGCTAACCACCCACTTCAGAGGGGTAATTCCACCTTGCGCCAACATTTGTGCCTCGTAGGGCTGTCCCACAAATCCCTTGGGGATGCTCGTGGTTTGAACCGTTATCGGAGTTCCCGTCGCCCCGCCCTGTTGCGCGGCGCACATCCCGCAGAGCGCCAGCCCCAGCAAGCCAATCCAAAAATGTCGTTTCATATCTTCTACCTTACTCCGCTTCCCAAAAACTCATCCACCGCCTTGATGAACATCCCCGTCTGGTCCACAAACGTCATATGCCCCGAATTCGGCAGCACCACCATCTTCGACCCCGCAATCTTCTCACGCATCGCCTGTGACAACGCCGGCTCGCACTCATCATGCTCGCCCACCACCATCAACGTCGGTACTTTGATGCCCGCCAGCCGCTCGGTGTACTCCACCGACTTCAAATTCCCATCAATGATGAACTCCCCGTGCTCGCCCCACATCTCGCGATACAAGTCCCACGCCTCACCCAGCGCTGTCGGATCATAATTCGGATCCGGCCGGTTGTGATACACATATGGAAAATATCCCTCGCCCCACGCCGCGATCATGTATTCATTGCTATAACGGTTCTTCTCGTAAGGTTTGCCCTGTCCGAACAATCCCTGTGCTTCCAGCCGGTCAATTCGCTCCCGCAACTCCGGTGCCATGTTCTGCTTCATACGCACGAAGACTTCGTTCAATGCCGCCGAACTCGACCACGTACTCGCCAGGATCAAGTGATTAAGATTCCGCTGATATTTCAACGCATAAGCCTGTGCCAGCGCTCCACCATAAGAATGTCCAAGTAGAGCGATCTTGCCCAATCCCAACCCCTGCCGCACTGCCTCCACGTCCTCCACCATATTTTCGATGGTGTAAGCCGAACGGTATTCGAGCTTTTGCGATTTCCCAGAGCCGCGCTCATCAATAAAGATGACTTTATGACGACGCGCCAGCGGCAGCAAATAAGGCAGGAAATAATCGTGCGATGATCCCGGCCCGCCATGCAGAATCAAAAGCGGCTCCCCGCGCCCCATCATCGTGTAATAAATCATGACTCCGTTCGCATCCACGAAGCCATCTTGCACGGGATAAACATGATCCGTCTGAGCGGCCGAACCAATCGCACCCAGGACCAGCACTACTGAGAAGATTAGAGTTTTCATGATCTCGCCATCCTAGCCTGTAAGGCCGAGGCGAGCAATCGGAAGTGACTGGGTAAAGCATTTTGAGAAGAGCACGGCTCCAGCCGTGCTGAACCGATCTGAACAACGAAGAATTGAGAAATTGAGAATTGAGTGGTTAAGCCAGAAGCTAGCAGCCAAATGCTGAATGTTAAACCAACACCGCCTGATACTCCTCATAAGCACCCTTGAAATCCGTAATCTTATGATCTCCCTCGAAGTGCCAAACTCGCGTGGCCACTTCGTCGACCAAGTCCTCATCATGCGATACCAAGAACACCGTTCCCTGATAGCGCTGTAGAGCAATGTTAAGCGCATTGATCGATTCCAGATCAAGATGGTTCGTAGGCTCATCGAGCACCAGCACATTCGGTCTTAGCAGCATCAGCTTGCAGAACAGCAACCGCGCCGCTTCGCCGCCGGAAAGAACGTCAGTTTTCTTGTCGCCATCATCGCGTGGAAACAACATCTGTCCCAGCAACCCGCGAATCTCCTCATGAGCCGCCGCCGGATTCCACTGATGTAGCCACTCGAAAGCCGTCATTCCCGGTTGAATCAGCGCACGATGGTCCTGCGCAAAATATCCCACGGAAGCCTCATGCCCCCAAACCACTTTTCCTTTACTTAAAAAAGCCCCATCGTAGCCGCTCGTCTTGCGCAGTTCCGCCTCAGGCACAGTCGGAGAATTCGCCAACAGCGCATTCACTAATGTCGTCTTGCCTGCGCCGTTGCGCCCCATCAGCGCAATCTTCTCTCCGCGTAGCACGCTCGCGGTAAACTCGTTGATCACTTTCTTCTTCCCGTAGGACTTAGTCACACCTTCCAGTTCCAGAATGTGTTTCCCCGAAGGCCGCTTCTGCTCAAATTTCAAATACGGCCGCTGAATATTCGACCTCGCCAGCTCAGTCACCTGCAAGCGCTCAACTTCTTTGCGCCGCGATTGCACCTGGCTCGACCGCGTGCCCGCCGAGAATCTCGCAATAAACTCATTCAGCTGTGCGATCTTCTTGCTCTTCTGCGCATTCTGACTCTCAATCTGTGAACGTACCTGCGTCTTCGCTACCACCATATCGTCGTAAGTGCCGGTATAAGTGATGATGGTTTCGTAATCGATGTCGGCAATGTGCGTGCAAATGCTGTTCAGGAAATGCCGGTCGTGCGAGATCACAATCAGCACACCGTCATACTGATTCAAGAAAGTCTTCAGCCAGTGGATCGAATCCAAGTCCAGGTTGTTCGTAGGTTCGTCCAGCAGCAGCGCCTGCGGATGCCCAAACAAAGCCTGCGCCAGCAGCACCCGCACTTTCTGTCCGCCCTGCAACTCGCCCATCTTCTTGCCCTGCAACTCTTCAGGAATATCGAGTCCTTGCAGCAACACCGCCGCGTCGCTCTCGGCGGTATAACCATCTTCTTCGCCAACCACGCCTTCCAACTCACCCAGCTTCATGCCGTCGGCGTCGGACATTTCCGGCTTGGCGTAGATTGCATCGCGCTCTTCCAGAGCTGCCCACAGCGGCTTATTGCCCATAATCACCGTGTCGAGCACGCGATATTTGTCGAAGGCAAACTGGTCCTGGCTCAACACCCCAATCTTCTTGGGACGCACCACCGTCCCCTTTTGCGGCTCGACCTCTCCACTCAACAACGCCATGAACGTAGACTTGCCCGCCCCATTCGGCCCCGTCAGGCCGTAGCGCTTGCCCTCTGTAAAGCCGGTGGACACTTCGTCAAACAAAATCTTGGCGCCGAAGCGCATCGACACGTTGCTAACTGAGATCATGATTTTCCAACGAAACTGCGGGGAATTGCCCTAAGGCGGGAGCGCAGCTACCTCTTTAAGAATACCATGACCGCCGCGAGACTACCCACACGTCCACACCGCGGTAAGCGGCGCAGATTGTCTGCCAGCAAACTCGTGAATGATCAGTTTCGGACACCGAGTCCCAGCCGTGGACGCAACATCGGATGTTGGCCTCATCATGCCCTTCGCAAGTCAACAGGTTGCGCGCTGTGATTTTGGCAGCGCTCGTGCTTAATAGTCACTGCCCCACGAGAGCATACTTCCATGACTCCAATCCACAACTTGCGAATAGGTTTGATTGCCAACATCGCGGACAAAGTCCTACGTCTGCCCCCCGCCACCGCTTTGAGGTTTGCTTTCGCCTTCCTCATCATCCTCGGAACTCTGCAACCCGGGTTCGCACGCGAAAGAGGTCCCCGCGTCGAAGTGGTTTGCCCGTCTCAGCCAATTCCGGTCAGGCAGGGGGAACAGCAGGTATTGGTCTACGAACTACACATTACCAACTTCGACCTGGTCCCGATGACTCTAAAACACCTGGAGATTTTCGCCGCCGAGGACAACAGCCAGCCCCTCAAGGTGTTCTCGGACGACGCTTTGTCTGCCACCATGGTTCAGACAGGTTCAATAGGCGGTGCCAAAGACTCGCGCACTATAGATCCCGGAAGTCGCGCCGTCGTCTTTCTCTGGATCGGCCTGCGGCTGGATCAACCAGTACCCTCTAGTTTGCGGCAGCGGTTGGTCTTCGTGGCCGGCGGCACGGGGAATACTACAGCCGAATCTGTTCTCGAGGATTTCCCGGTCTTAGTTAGCCACGATGCAGTGCCACTGCTCAGTCCCCCGTTCGCTGGCGGCGTATGGCTTGCCGGGGATTTCGGGAACGGTTCGGGTCATCGCCGCAGCTTTATGGCAATTGATGGACATGTCCACGAGCCGGAGCGGTTTGCAATTGACTGGGTAAAAGTTGGCCCCAACGGCGACACCCATCATGACGGAACCACTCGCAACGAAAATTGGTGGGGCTTCGGAGAGCCGATTCTGGCAGTGGCCGATGGCGAAGTCACCCAGGTCGTCGACGGAATAGCCGAAAACACTCCGCGCGTTTTGCCTCGGACCGTCACTCTCGATAATATAGCCGGTAACTACCTGATCCTTCGCATCGCCTCCAATCGCTACGCCACCTATGCTCACCTGCAAACCGGAAGCATCAAAGTTCGCCCCCACGATCATGTCCGCCGAGGCGACGTCCTGGCTCGGCTGGGAAACACCGGCAACGCAACTGGTGCGCACCTGCACTTTCAGGTGACCGATGGAAACTCGGTTCTGCAATCAGAAGGAGTTCCTTTCATCTTCGATCACTTCACCTACCTTGGGCCCGGATCCGAATACGAAATTGACAAACATCCTTCCACCCCCTGGACGCACTCCATTCCTGGAGACGAGGGGGTAATCGAATTCACCTCTGCCAACAAGTAAAGGCACGGATTCTGTCCGGAACTCGGTCTTCTTAGCGTCCTTCGCGAAACCTTAGCGCTCTTTGCGGTAAAGAGCTTTAGTCGTGAAGAAAAGAAGATCTCAGGTTATCCTCTATCCATGCCCTGCGCCTCGTTGCCCTCCGGAGACCAGAAGCTGATCCAAATCGTGAACGCCGCCCTGGCCGACACTGTCGAGCGCAGCGGCAAATGGCTCGCTTGCCGTCCCGGCTGTTCGCATTGTTGCGTCGGCGTATTTGCCATCAATCAGCTCGACGCGCTCCGCCTCCGCAACGGTCTCGCTGAAACGGAAAAGACCGATCCCGATCGCGCCGCCCGCATCCGCAAACGCGCTCTCGATACCGTCGCCCGCCTCTCGCCCGAATACCCTGGCGATCCCGCCACCGGCCTGCTTGATGAAGCCGACGATGATGAAGATTGCAAACGTTGGGATGAGTTTGCCAACGACGAGCCTTGCCCCGTGCTTGACCCTGCCACCGGGACCTGCGAACTCTATGAATTTCGTCCCGTGATCTGCCGAACTTTCGGGCCACCGCTGATGTCGGAAGGTGAACTAGGAGTGTGCGATCTTTGCTTCGACGGCGCCACCGAAGCCGAAATCACCGCCTGCGAAATGAAGCCCGATCCAGACAAGCTGGAACCCGCCCTGCTCGAAGAACTGGAAAAGACCACCGGCGCCACCGGCGAAACCATCATCGCCTTCGCCCTGGTCCGCTAAGAATAGTACGTGGGAAAGGCACGGCTTTCAGCCGTGCCGATTAGATCCAAAATGCGACTGGCTTCAGCCGCTGAGGGGAAGCTGTAACGGGTACGACCGCCGGGTATTCGACCCGGCGATCGCCCGAGATCCAGAACTACATCACTACATTCACCACGATCCGAACTCCCGGATGCACGGGACTAATCAGGTAGTACGCGCCGTCGATGAAGTCAACATAAACCATGTCGGTGTAAGCCCAACCCACCGGCCACGGATCGACCATCACAAACGAATAGCCGCCATACGAGAATTGCGGCCGCCCAGCCACAATCACCGGATGCCCGATGCGAAACCTGTGTGCACTGCCAAAATGAGCGCGGAACTTGTCATCCGGAATGCGTTGCGCTTCCACCCGATGCTGATCCACTGCCTCATGATGTTCGTTCTGCTCCACCTTCTCATCGTGACGCACTTCTTTGTCATCACGCCGCACTTCCTGATCTTTCTTCTCGTCCTGCTTTACGGCCTTGTCTTCCTGCCTGGCCTTCTCGTCTTGTTTTGCTTTTTCTTCCTCTTGCGGCCGGGCGTCATCACGCTGATCCTGTGCGTAGACTGAAATGCCTGTTCCCATTAGCAAGAACAAGAGCGCCGTACCAACCACTCCGAATATCTTCATAGATCCTGCCTCCTTAAGATGTATCGCGCCGTCGAACCGCTCGGACGCGCCACGCCGACTGAAGCTGCCCCACGTCCCCACCCAGTTTCAGCCAGGGTGTCCTAAACGGCCTCTCTAGGATGGCAGGGCAAGCTACAGGGATGGCTGATCAATCACAAATATAAGTGAATTCATGTAGAGCATTCGGGCCTTTACCGAACCGGCACCGTAGGCACGTAGAATGCTGGAACGCGCGCAGTTCGCCTCGCGGGTGGACGAGGAACTGGTGCTGAATTGCTTCCCTGGGGCAAACTCCACGGCGGACGCGGCACGTACCGGCTCATTGCCCACTGCACCGGTTCAGGTCTCGACTCCTTTACTGGCGCTCCGCTCGCCGCAGGCTGTCTCGCCCCGGTGCGACCAGCCTTCGTGGCCATGTTCGGTGTCTTGAAGACCTGCGAAGGTCGAGGTTCCGAGGGCGGCGGGAGCGCAGCTACCGAGTCGAAAGGTATCCCCGCAGAAGGCTTGGTCGCCGTCGTTTCCCAAACACCATCTCCCGGACCTTGTATCTTGTGCCGCGTTGTCGCCGGCTTATTCGGATCCGTCGCGCTCAGCGCATCGGACGCCGTCTGGCTTTCTGGCTTACGCAGCGCTGCTTCTTGTGGTCCCTCAACCGCAGGTGACGCTGCCGGCGGATTCACTCCGCTAACCTTCGCCGGTGCCACCGCCTCGGCTCGAAGGCTGCCGGTCGCGGACTCATCTCCACCGCGCTTACCTACGCTGCTCCCGGCAACCGCTTGAGCACTGCCAGAAACCGCACCTGAGCTCTCGCCTGCGGCAACCAAGTCATGCGCATCCGTGTTCCTCGAAACACCCGGCTTCGAGTCTGTCTTTCGCGTCGAAGCAGACCACTGATTTCGCGAAGCCGCTTTCACATAATGAAGGAAACGCGGTTGTCCCCGCCCCTGCCAATAAGGCGAATTATAAAATTCCACCCCGCGTCCCGAGCGCATCGCACTGAAGAAGGAGTGCTGTGACGGACTAATCACGATTCCCACATGCCCGCGCCACACCACTAAATCGCCCGGCTGCGGATGCATCACTCGCCGGAACTCTTTGATCCCTTGGTAAAGCTCGGAGGAATTCGCGTAGGAGTAAATAAAGCCAGCCCGCACGTAGATTTCGTGCACCAGGTTCGAGCAATCGGCATTGGCATCCGTGTGCCGAGACTCCAGCGCGGCCCCAATGATCGCCAAACCCTGGTCTGAGTTCACCAGCCAGGCTGCACTAGCCTCAGAAGGTCCGCGAACTGTCGTGTGAGCTACATTCGAACTTTCAGCGTTTGGTTGCGTAGCCGACGCACCTGGAACCACTGCGCACAGCACAAGAAGTGACCCTACTCTCGCGCAACTTCGGCAATGGACACTGATGGTCATGACAAAGCTAAGGTCTAGTTCGCCATAGCACCATCCAACCCCTGCCGCTCGCAATAGTTTCGCTTATATTTTTTCGCATTTGCTACTTCCATTTTTCGATTCTCGTGCTACACTTCCCGTCCAACCACGGGTCCTTTGGATATGGGGTGTGCTCCTCACGAAGTCACTTAGGAGTCGCCATGCCCCGCAAATCCCTTGCACTAACGTTCATGCTTCTGGCCGTCTCGGTCGCAGCCCATGCTGTTATCCGCGACATCATTCCCGCAGGCACCATTCTGCAATGCACGCTGAATGAGCCTAACTTCTCGTCGAAGACCGCCATGGTCGGCGACCCTGTCCTTTGTCACCTCGGACCTCTCGGCGCTTTCGGCCACTCCGTCTTCCCGCGCGGCGCCATGCTGGGCGGACATTTACAGGAGTACAAAGATCCCGGCCGCCTCGTCGGCAAAGGATCTCTCGGGCTGGAATTCGATCGCCTGGTCTTGCCCGGAGCGGAGATCTTGCCCTTATCTGCAAAGGTAATTTCCACTCCTCAAATGAAGGCTGATCGCCAAGGCGACATTCAAGGCAAGGGACACGCCAAGCGCGACGTGGCTGAGTGGATGATCCCCGTCCTCTGGCCGATCAAGGTCATTACTCTCCCATTCCGCGGCCCCTACCCCACGCTGAAAGGAGAAACTCGACTCTCGCTCCGCCTGATGGAAGATGTCGAAGTGCCGTTCCCGGTCGCTGGGAACATCGTCCCCGCCCCGCCCTGGGCCAGCCCTGGCCGCTATCGCGGTTCCTACGACGGGTCGCGCAATAGCGCCACGCGGCCTGCCTCGTTCACCTCGCGAACTCAGCCTGCCACTCTGAAAACCGCTGCTTACGTTGAGAGCAGCCTACCGGCCGCGCAGATCTCTACGCAGCCGAACCCTGAGCCGCCGGTGACCATCATCGCGTTGAAGAGTGGCGCTGCCATTGTCGCCAGCCAATACTGGCTGCAAGCCGGAGCCATGCACTGTATTTCCGCCAGCGGTGAACAAAAGCTGCCGCTGGAGCAAGTAGACCTCTACCGCACCACGAGCTTGAACCATGAGCGCAACGTCGAATTCGTCCTGCAATCCCGGGACCCGGTAGAGCAGTAAAGTCGTTAACAGATGCGGTGTCCCACCCTCGTCGCGCTCCTGCGGCAGGGTGGGGATGTTCCGAGAGTGCCCAACGTCTCGCGCTTCTCGCGACGCAAGATACACGTGTGGGGCGGACGCCCTCGTCCGCCAATCGCCACAAATCACGCAGGTCCGCCGCCCTAGCCTGCCCTTAGCGAAGCCGAAGGGTCTGGGCAGTTGAGCGAAGCTCAACAGGACTTTCGCCGCCAGAGAACAGCAGCATCCCAGGTGCACGCAGTCCACCTCACACCCTTCTCTCACTCCCCAAAACTTCCCTAACCTTCCGCGACAGCATTTGCAAAGTAAACGGCTTTTGCAGAAACGCCGTTCCCGGCTCCAGCACACCTTCATGCACAATGGCGTCTTCGGTATATCCAGAGAGATAAAGCACCTTGGTCTGCGGATGCGTCGCACACAACCGCGCCGAAAGCTCGCGTCCACTCATCCCGGGCATCACCACATCGGTAATCAGCATGTGGATCGGCTCCGCATGATGCGTCACAATCTGCAAGGCCGCTTCGCCGTTCTCAGCTTCCAACACGTTGTATCCCTTTAATTCCAGGGTCTCGCGCACCAATTGCCGCACCGACTCTTCATCTTCCACCAGCAATACCGTTTCCGATCCTCCATGCTGTGGCTGGCTGATCCGCACCATACCCACCGGATCCGCCGATTCTTCCACTCGCGGCAGATAGATGCGAAATGTCGTTCCATGCCCCGGTTCGCTCTGCACCAACACATACCCGCCACTCTGCTTGATGATTCCGTAAACCGTCGAGAGCCCCAGCCCCGTGCCTTTCCCTTTTTCCTTCGTGGTAAAGAACGGCTCGAAGATGCGGGCCTGTGTTTCCTTATCCATCCCATGCCCGTTATCGCTGACCGAAAGCATCACGTAAGCTCCGGGTTGGATATAGCTATACTCCCGCCTGAAATCGTCTCCTCCAAGGTTGGCATTCGAGGTTTGAATGCTGAGCTTGCCGCCCTCGAGCATCGCGTCCTTCGAGTTCACCACCAGGTTCATAATGACTTGCTCAATCTGCCCGGCATCGGCGCGTGTGCGGCCGAGGTCAGCCGCCGGCACGGTTTCCAGCTCAATTCTCTCGCCGATCAGCGGCCGCAACAGCCGTTCCATATCCGCCACGATCACATTCAAATCCACCACTTTCAGTTCCAGCAATTGCTTGCGGCTGAAGGCCAACAGTTGCCGCGTCAGCGTAGCAGCGCGTTCGGTGGCGTGATGAATAGCCTCAATCTTCGGATACAACGCATTGCTCTTGCCGGTGTGTTCCAGCAACTGCTCGGTATATCCGCCGATCACCATGAGTAGATTGTTAAAGTCGTGCGCCACTCCACCCGCCAGCCGCCCCACTGCTTCCATCTTCTGCGCCTGGCGAAACTGGTTTTCCAGCACTCGTTGCTCGGTCACGTCCTCGGCAATCATTTCCAGAACTTCCGCGCTTTCCTCCGGACGCCGCACCATCTGCCCGCTAAGCCTTACCGTAATCACTTTCCCGTCCTGCCGTTTCCAGCGAACTTCAATATTCCCCGGCCCCGTGCCATCGCGGAACTGGCGCATCAGCCGCGATAACTCTCCCGCCTCCACGAACACTTCGCGCTTCGGATCCAGCCCCAGCACCTCTGCCGCGGAACCGTATCCCAACATCGTGATCAATGCCGGATTCACATCCAGAAACTTGCCTTCCAGACTCGATCGATAAATTCCATAAACCGCGCTCTGCACCACCGATCGATATCTCGCCTCCGACCGCCGCAGCGCCTCTTCGTTGCGTTTGTGTTCAACCGCGCTTGCCACCTGCTGCGACACGAACGTCAAAATGTCTTTCTCCTTTTCCCCAAAGCGCACGTTTCCGCTATAGCTCTGCACCACCAGCGCGCCGAACGCGTTCCCTCCAACTTTCAGCGGAACTCCTAACCAGTCAAGCGACGGCGCTCCAATCAGCTCCACCTCCCCACGCTCCACCAGTTTCTCGAACACCTCAGGAGTGCATAGCAGCGGCTCTCCCGTCCGCAACACATGTTCCGTAAGCCCTTTTCCCAGTTTCTTACGCGACGGCCGCGGATCCTCATCATCCACAAAATAAGGAAAGCTCAACGATTGCGTCTCGGCGTCATACAGCGCCACATAGAAATTACGCGCATACATCAGCTCAGCCACAATGCTATGCATCGCGCCATAGAACTGCTGCAAGTCATCCGGTGAACTCGCTTTCTCTGCGATCCGCAACAGCGCCGAGCTCAATGCCTCCGCTCGTTTCTGCTCCGAGATATCACGATACAGCGCGCACACTCCCACATGCTCCCCCGAAATTACCACCGGCGCGCTTGAGATCAGAACATCCACCAGACTGCCATCCTTCCGTTGCCGCTTGGTCTCCAGCACCACCTTCTTACCCTTCGCCAGCTCTTCCTGAATCCATCGCGTTTCCGAACTCCGATCCGGTGGAACGATCATCTCCTCCAGCCGCTGCCCCAGCGCCTCTTCCGGACGAAATCCGAAAATCCTGCTGAACTCTCCATTCAACCGGGTGATGCGCATCTCCGTATCCAGAATGCTGATCGCTTCCGGGGCGCACTCCACTAATTGTTCGAGATAGGCCCCTTGCAGCTCAGCACTCTCAGGGACGAGGTGGGAACTTTCAGAAACTACGCCAGATCCGGGCGCCGAAAGCGCCGCCGCATTATGGTGCAGCGCCTCTCGTAAAAATCGCACACGTACGTGGTCAGCCGACACCGTCGGCCGGGTGATTTTGTCACCCATCTAACTCCTCCCCATTGCAAACCAGAGCTAAATCAAGATGTTAGATGGCTATCCGCGCTGCTAAAAGTTACCGAAGTAATTCGACAGAAGCAATTTCACAGAGGCAATCTACTGTTCACTTTCCAGCATTCCGCATACCCGATGCAGCAACTCCCGCTGCTCCTCATTCAGGGCCAGAAATTCAAAACCATGCCGCAAGCCATCGCGGTACCTCGCCAACGCCCGCAACCGCAACGGAACCGACGCCACTGGCAGCGACAGTTCCAAGGACACTACTTCCCCCGGCTCTATCTCTCCTGTTAACGTCGCCCCAATCCCGTCTTCTCCCAACTCCGTTGATCGCCCCCACATCGCCGCCGAGCCGCCCGGCCGAAACACTTCGACCGAAACTCGAATATCTGCGGGATAACGTCGGTACCGCCGCGGACTCGGAGCGGCACTCGGGTTGGAGGCACAATCGTCCATGCCGCTAGTTTCCGTGTAGTGCGTAGCCCGGCTCCAATGGCAGCTTGCCGCCTACCTTCACTACCGTTACCCCACCGGTGATGGCGTAAACATCCACCAGGCCCACCGCGCCCGGACTCGATTCCACCTTCTTCACCACCGCTTCGTCGGAATCCACCACCACAATCGCCGGATGGTTCACTCGCGCATGGTTGGCAGCCGTAATCAGCGTCAGCACTTCTTCCTTCGGGATCCCGTAAATCTTTTCCAGCACCATCCGCATCTCCGGCGATCCCGGATCGCGCATCACTACACTGACCGCCTTGCCGTCCGGCCAGCGCTCCATCTGGCCTTTGCATATCTTCACCAACTCCGCCATTGAGACCGCTTCCACGTGATTCGTCTTGCTGGATACCAATGCGAAATCCTTGGCCGCAGCCACCGCTGTCCAGCCCAGGAATATCAACACCATCGCAAAAATCCGTGATCGCGGCAACCGCCCTCCCCAAACCCGTCTGACTGATGATTCTCCGCTATGCAGCTCGCAGGCTCAATGACCAGAAGGATGATGTACCACTAGAAGCAACAGCGTTGCGCTAGGGGCGGCCTGATCTGCGTATTCCGCGAAATCTGCGGCTCGGAAGCTGCCGATGCATTCCTGTGTGTTCTCTGTGCCCTCTGTGGTTAGGCCTTGGCTTATCAGTGAAAATCCGTGGCTGGCTTTCTTTGGGGTCTTTAATCTGCGTATTCGGCGAAATCTGCGGCCGCCATCTGCCGATGCATCCTCGATACCAGTACAATCATCTGTAACCCAGGAGGAAAATCATGCCCCACGAACTTCCATCATTGCCCTATGACTACTCGGCTTTGGAGCCTGTCATCGATACCCAAACCATGAAGCTTCACCATGACATGCATCACGCGGCCTACGTGAAGAACCTAAATGCCGCCCTCGAAAAATATCCCAACCTGCAATCCAAGAAAGTCGAAGAACTGCTGCGCGACCTGAACGCGGTTCCCGAGGACATTCGCCCTGCCGTCCGCAACAATGCCGGCGGCCACATGAACCACAGCATGTTCTGGAAAATCATGAAGGCCAATGCCGGGGGCGAACCCACCGGCCCCATCGCCAAGCTGATTCAACAGACCTTCGGCAACTTCAATGACTTCAAAACCAAGTTCAACGAAGCCGGCGTCAAGCAATTTGGCAGCGGCTGGGTCTGGCTGGCAGGCAAGCCCGATGGCAGTGTTCAAATCCTGACCACACCCAACCAGGACAATCCGATTTCCCAAGGCCTGTTTCCGATTCTGGGCAACGACGTGTGGGAACACGCCTACTACCTGAAATATAACAACCGCCGTCCCGAATATCTGGCGGCCTGGTGGAACCTGGCAAACTGGGAAGAAATCAACAAGCGCCTCGAGACCTTCCAGTCTCACCGCGAACCCGCAATGGCATCAAGATAAGAAGTGCATCGATCCAAGTAGGGGCAGGTGTCCTAACCTGCCCCTATTTTTTAATCTGCGTATTCTACGAAATCTGCGGCCGTGCTCCTCTGTGCCCTCTGTGGTTGGGTGTTGCTTCTTGATCCGCGTGATCCGCGAGAATCCACGGCGGGTTCTTGATAAGAAGCGCGCCGGTCCTAGTTCTTTTATCAGCGTATTCTGCGAAATCTGCGGCTGCATCGTTCCTCCGTGCTCCTCTGTGCCCTCTGTGGTTGGGTATTTGCTTTTGATCCGCGTGATCCGCAAAAATCCGCGGCGGATCTTGCTTCTGCATTTCCTGTGCGTGATGTGTGGAAATTGCGGCGTGAAGTCTTCTCGCTTCCCGAGATGTCAACCTTCGCAGCGTCCCGAAAAGCCCACCAGGCCGAGGTTTAGATAAATTTCTACCTGCGTCTTCTGCGAAAATCTGCGGCTTATTCTGCACCAATTTTTTGGAATTGACCCCACCCCATCTCGCGAGTAGATTCTCTTCACCGTTAAATGAAATCTCGGCCAGCCTGCATCCACAAAACTTATTCTCCCTCCCCCAAGGGTGAACGCACGTGAGGAAACCGTCTACAGAATGGAACATCTATCGCACCCGCTTCTTAATCAAGGCAAAACAACTCACTCAACCTTTCGCGTTCATCGACACGCTCGGTCGCGAACACAGTGGCCAGACGGGTGACTACCTGGTCGAGTCCTCCGACGGCAGTCGCCGCATCGCTCCACGCCAGATCTTCGAGGATATCTACGTGACAATGGGCCCGGCGGCGGTAGAAGAATGGCCTCTGATTAGTTCCGATTTGGGTGGGAAATCACCCTTTGTGGATAACCGGGGCGCAAATGGGCATCTACGCCGTTAATTACTTTGAGATACAATATATAGTGATTAACTCTTGACAGCCACTACCGGCGGGAGTACTGTTTCCATCCCATAGGCAGTAATTAATGGGTAGAGAACAGGGGCGGAGAGCATGGCCGAGGTGACCCGTGCTCCCCCGCCAAACCAGTGAATTTGTGTGCGGTGGCCGTTCCCCGGTCTCCCCCTCGGGGAACGACAACTTTTGACAACGCAACTGTGGAAGATGCCTCGACCGGAGGGTACGGATTCCTTTCGCTTCAAGGCAGGAAATTCGAGGATTCGATGGTCGAACTTATCCAGTTGGTGGATGAATCATTAGCCCGCCACGGTTTTGCATCGCTGCTGCAGACTGAGCGAGATGTCCGTCTCGAATCAAGCTTGGGATCCAGGCTCTTGGCAGAAACCGCAGAAACTACCAAAGATCCGAGCGCCCCAAATTGGGCAAAAGCGCTGGGTGCCGGCAAGACCAGTTTGCCCCCGAGTCGCAGTTAGATCGATAGAATTGAGCTAGACAATTAAGAAAGAACGGAGCCCCCGATGGCCGAAATTACTGAGAAGAGAGCCTCTAATGCCGCCGAGACCACTGCTGCATCTGTGAACCCGACGACCGCCGCCACCAAGAAATCTCCCGGCCTAACCTTCCGCCGCCTCTTCACCAAGCTCGGCGTTTCGCCCTACGACGAAATCGAATGGGAGTTCCGCACCGCCGCCATCACTGACGCCCAAGGCGGCATCCTCTTCGAACAAAAAGATGTCGAAATTCCTAAAGACTGGTCAATGACCGCCACCAACATTGTGGCTTCGAAATATCTGCACGGCACCGTCGGCACCCCCGAGCGTGAAACCGGCGTGCGCCAACTCGTCTCCCGCGTCGCCGAGACCATCCGCGACTGGGGACTATCCCAGGGCTACTTCAAAACTCCCGAGGACGGCGCCACCTTCCACGACGAGCTGGCTCACATCCTTCTCCGTCAATATGCAGCCTTCAACTCGCCCGTCTGGTTCAACGTTGGCTGCGATCGCATTGAGCCTAACTCCGACGCCACCAACTGGCACTGGAATCCGGCTCTGGGCCGCATCGAGTTCGGCGTCACCGGCTACAGTAAGCCGCAATGCTCCGCCTGCTTCATCAACTCGGTGAAAGATTCGCTCGACTCAATCCTCACTCTGGCCAAGACCGAGGGCATGCTCTTCAAGTGGGGATCAGGCACCGGCACCAATCTCTCCACGCTACGTTCCTCCACCGAAGGCCTCAGCGGCGGCGGCACCGCCAGCGGTCCGCTCAGCTTCATGAAAGGTTTCGACGCCTTCGCCGGCGTCATCAAGTCCGGCGGCAAGACTCGCCGCGCCGCCAAGATGGTCATCCTCAACATCGACCATCCTGACATCATCGATTTCATCGAGTGCAAGTCGAAGGAAGAAGCCAAGGCTCACGCTCTCGTCGCCATGGGATACGATGGTTCCCATCCCGACTCCGACGCCTACTCCTCCATCTTCTTTCAGAACGCCAACAACTCCGTCCGCGTAAACGACGACTTCATGTACGCCGTTCTCCGCGACGCCGACTTCTCCACCCGCGCCGTCAAAGACGGCCGGCCCATGCAAACTTTCAAAGCCAAAGAACTGATGTTCCGACTCTCCGACGCCACTTGGCGCTGCGGCGATCCCGGCATGCAATTCGATACCACCGTCAACCGCTGGCACACTTCGAAGAACACCGCGAGGATCAACGCCTCGAACCCATGCTCCGAATACATGTTCCTCGATGATTCCGCCTGCAACCTCGCCAGCCTGAACCTGCTGAAGTTCGCGCCCAACGGCACTTTCGACGTGGAAGCTTATCGCCATGCCGTAGATGTCCTAATCACCGCCCAGGAAATCATCGTCGACAACGCCGGCTACCCCACCGAAATGATCGGACGCAACTCGCACGACTATCGTCCACTAGGTCTAGGCTACGCAAATCTCGGCGCATTACTAATGGCCGCCGGCCTACCCTACGACTCCGACGCCGGTCGCGACTACGCCGCCTGCGTAACCGCAATCATGTGCGGCCAAGCATACTTGCAGTCGTCAAGAATCGCCGAACTCTGCCCGCCTCTGGTTCCCGCGACCGAGCCTACCCAAAAAGGCCTGGCCGAAACCAACCTAGGCTCCAACGCCATGCCCGGAGGAGCCTGCCCCGGCTGGTACATAAACCGCGAACCATTCTTAGACGTAATAAGAATGCACCGCGCCTCGGTCAACAACATCAACAAAACCAACGTCCCCACCGCACTATTCGAAGCCTCAAAAGCCGCCTGGGACGAAGCCCTAGCCAACGGCGAAAAACACGGCTACCGCAACTCCCAGGTAACGGTTCTAGCTCCCACCGGCACAATAGGCTTCATGATGGACTGCGACACAACTGGAGTGGAGCCTGATCTGGCGCTTGTGAAGTACAAGAAGCTGGTCGGCGGCGGCATGATTAAGATTGTCAACAACACCGTGCCTACTGCGCTCTTCAAGCTTGGCTACTCGCACGATGAGGCCGACAAAATCGTCAGCTACATTGATGCTACTGGCACCATTGAGGGGGCGCCTCACATTAAGGACGAGCATCTGGCGGTGTTTGATTGTTCTTTCAAGCCGGCTAAGGGGACTCGGTCGATTTCTTATCTGGGGCATATCAAGATGATGGCTGCTGCGCAGCCTTTCATATCCGGCGCTATATCGAAGACGGTCAATCTGCCGGAGAATGCTTCTGTCGAAGACATCATGGAGGCTTACATCCAGTCGTGGAAGCTGGGTGTCAAGGCGGTGGCTATCTATCGCGATGGCTGCAAGAAGTCGCAACCGCTAAGCGCCGCTGGAACGAAGACTGCCGAAGCTTCGGGCAAGCTCGTGGCGCCAGCCGTCGTCGAGAAAGAAGACTTGAATGCGCCGCCGCGTGCCGTCCGCAACCGGCTGCCGGAAGAACGCGCTTCGATCACCCACAAATTCAAAGTTGGCGATCACGAGGGCTACATCACCGTCGGGCTTTATCCTGACGGCGAGCCGGGCGAGATTTTCATCACCATGGCCAAAGAAGGCTCGACGGTCAGCGGCCTGATGGACAGCTTCGCCTGCGCGGTTTCCATCGCGCTGCAACACGGAGTGCCGCTGAAACTGTTGTGCGAGAAATTCGCCCACACCCGCTTCGAGCCCAGCGGCTGGAGCGGCAACGGCGAGATCGGCTTTGCCAAGTCGATCATGGACTACATCTTCCGCTGGCTCCAGTTGCGCTTCCTCACCGGACAGCAGCAGTTGCTGTTCGAGAATCTGCGACTGAAGCCGTCAGCACTCAGCACTCAGCCTTCAGCCATTGGCGATTTGACCAGCTCTTCGCCAACCACCAGCGACGTGCGGCCTGCGACGGGAAGCGTCCATGCAGCTGACAACCTTGCCAGCCTCGTCGACCTGGGCGATGCGCCAACGTGCAGCTTCTGCGGATCGATCATGACCAGAAATGGAAGCTGCTATCGGTGCATGAGTTGTGGGAGTACGAGCGGGTGCAGCTAGCGGCTATGGCCTGTCCTCATTGCGGCGAGCACATGATGGTTACTGCTCATGACCGAGCGGGGAGACCTATTGCGTGGTGGTGTTGGTGGGACGGGCTGCGGTTGGCAGCTCCTGTAACACACCGCTCAACTTCGGCCTATGTTCGCAGGCGGTAGATTCCCGGAGATAGAAAACTAATCAGGCCGACGTCCCGAAGAACCTGAAGTTGCTGGCGTATCTTGGGACGCACGTTTTGGTTTCGGGGGTGGAGCGACTTCAGTTCCGATTCGAAGCCGTACAGCTCTTGCAGTGAAAAGCCAGGTTTCCCGAGACGCCTGATCGCCCCAAGGACGTCTAGGGTCCAGCCCCGTAGCGACGGAGGAACCTCTGCCAACTGCTTGACGCGCGAGAATTCCTCTCTGACCTGCTTTTTCAGGACCGGTACGCCGTCGGAAATAACCACGATTTTCCCATCTGAAGGTATTTCGCTTAGGAGGATGTTACATCCTACCCATCCTGCGCGCCGGGCGTGCGAGGCTAGTGGTTTTCGCTTCTCGATGACGCTCTCTGAAAAGAACATCTTCGGAATGAGTAGCAAGTCTTGCACGAGCCACGTATGGGAGTAGTGAAGGATCAGCAGGTTTGGTGTCATGTCAGCACGAATCGCGCGGAGCATCGCTTCGTAACCCGCATCCACGACTTTCTTCGGATTCCAGTGGCTGAGACTCTTAAGCTGGAATGGTTGTTGACATTTCGCACATGTAAAGTCCACCGCTGGATTATTCGGTTTTGATCCCGTCAATCGGTTTGAATCACAGGCGGGACAGTAAAGCTCGCGCGTGCACCACTCCTCGCTCAGTACGCGGGCGATCTGCGATCCCGCTTTGTACTTCGCAGCAAGCTCGATCCTGCATTGCAGATTCATCTGGGCGAAAGCTTAAGACAGAACGGGTATATCCTCACTAAAGTATGGCTCAATCTCTCGGTCACAAACCGGACACCTGTCGTTGCATGTGCAATGCCAGTCATCCCTCCACTTCGTCCCATCATAAGGGCATTGGTAGTAATTCCGAAATGCGAACGGCGTTCCTGGCTCCGCCGGAACCATGTTTATAGTTTTCCTGATTACCGTAACGCCTCGCTCGCTCACTTGTGCCTCCGTGGACTTGATAAGCAATTGCATGGCCAGATCATCCTAAAGTCTTCTCAGCGCGTCTCGATAACCAACACGCGCAACGAAGCTTCCGCTGCCAAGCGGAAGTATACATATGGCGTGCCCCTTGTCGTCGTGGGGTCGAGAGAAAGCCTATGCAAAACCACTGTGGAGAGAGTATAAAGTTATCGACTCTGAGGGGGGCCACGGCGTGAGCCATGGCCCCTTTCACTTTTAACGCGTAGCTCGGGGGTGGACGTGTCCGATGCCTTATACGAAGACTACCGTTTGTTTGGCCAATTCAAGAAAAATTAACGGTCGCTGTGTCGCTGGCCGGGTTTGGGATGGTCGAGTCTTCGGCGATTGGGTTCGTCCAGTGAGCGCCCTTAAGAAGGGTGAGCTGTATGGCGAGCGACTTTGCTCTGGAAACCACGACCCCCACCTATTGGAGATCGTCGAGGTGCCCCTGCTGGGGCATCAACCGGTGGGCTGCCAGACTGAGAACCACTTGGTAGATGCTTCACGGCACTGGATGTGCCGGGGAAGCATCACGAACGTACAGGCTCTCGCCGCCGTTCAACGCGTTAATGGACCGCTTTGGATCAACGCCGGTTCAACTCGGAACGGCAAGAACGATGAGATTCCCGCGCGTATTGCGGCAGGCTTACCGAACTCGCTAATGTTAATACGGCCCCCGTGGCTCAAGATGGTTGTGGGTACGGAGGGCCAGGGCTACCGCCCACGGCAAAGGATTCGTGGCCACTTTTCATTGGGGGGATGCGACTACGCATTCGCGGTCACTGATCCTGTGGTTGAAGGTGTGTTGCTAGGGCAACCGGACGGATTCACGCGTGAATTGGGAAACCCGGTACTATGTATCAGCATTAGCGAGGTTTTTGAGAAGCAGAATGCGTGTTACAAATTGATTGCTGGCGTGATTGAGGCCGATATCTAGCATGAGGGAAACAGTTTTCACAATTGGACACTCCAATCGAACTCTACAGGAGTTTCTGGCTCTCCTCGTTGAGAACGAGTTGACAGCTGTTGCAGATGTGCGCTCCCAGCCATACAGCCGGATGAACCCCCAGTTCAATAGAGAATCACTCGCTGAATTCCTCGGGAAGCACGAAATAGCATACGTGTTTCTTGGAGAGGAACTTGGGGCGCGGTCGCGTGACCCAGCTTGCTATGTGGACGGCAAGGTCCAATATGACGCGCTGGCTCGGACGAAGTTGTTTGAACACGGTCTAGATCGCCTTGAAAAAGGAACGCTCCGATACCGGTTAGCGCTGATGTGTGCTGAGAAAGAGCCTCTCGCTTGCCACCGTTTCATTCTGGTTGCGCGGCATCTGGCGCGGCGTGGCTTTCTGCTCAGGCACATAATCGACCCAGGCGTGGTCGAGGACCACGAGGCTTCCATCACCAGGCTTCTTGTGGAATTGCAAATGGATAGTATGCACCTGTTTGGCACTCAAGACGACCTGGTTGAGTTGGCCTACGAGAGGCAGGCGACAAGGATTGCATTCTCGCAAGGGGAAACAGTTGAGGCTGCGAAAAGAGAGTCTGCTTAGATGAGGGTTTTTACCATCGGCTTTACGAAGAAGTCGGCGGAGACGTTTTTTGGCAAACTACGCGATGCAGGTGTTCGGCGACTTGTAGATGTTCGACTGAACAATGTATCGCAGTTGGCGGGTTTCTCGAAACGTGATGATCTGAAGTACTTTCTGAAGACGATTTGTGGGATCGACTACGTGCACGTGGCTGAATTAGCGCCCACGCAGTCCATGCTTGACGAATACAAAAAGCGTAGCCACGATTGGTCCGAGTATGAAAAACAGTTTTTGGCTTTGATGGCCGAGCGACGCGTTGATGAAACAGTTCCCAGGGACCTCTTAGAAGACGCTTGCCTGCTGTGCAGTGAAGAAAAGCCAGTTCACTGCCACCGGAGGCTTGTCGCGGAATATCTGAATAGCAAGTGGGGTGGGATCGAGACAGTTCATCTGTAGTGATCTCTCGTTGCCAGGCGTGGGAAAGCAGATTCCTCGTCGCGGTGCTCCTCGGAATGACAAGGGATTATTGGGTCTCCGTTAGGTAGATCAGTCGCGCATTTTGACGACCCGACGCATCCGCTCGGCGTTTCTTCGTTGACCTTCCGCAGCGTGCGAGCTTATGGTGTCGGCACTGTGGACACATCCAATTCAAGCGCAGGCATGGTGACTTACCGCGGGGCGACGTATCCGTGGGAATGCGATCAGATCGGGCACATGAACATTACCTGGTACGTGAGCAAGTTCGACCAGGCGAACTGGAACCTGTTTGCTGCGGTGGGAATTACGCCGTCGTACCTGCGGGAAGGAAAGTTCGGCGTGGCCGGGGTGCAGCAAAATATTAGCTACAAGCGCGAGCTGATGGCGGGCGACGTGATTGAAGTGCGATCGCGGATTCTGGAAATCCGCGAGAAAGTGATTCGCTTTCTACACGAGATGATGAACGTCGAAACCCAGGAGATTGCCGCGACCTGCGAAATTACAGCGGTGCATTTGGATAGGAGAACGCGGAAGTCGTGTCCGTTTCCGGAGGCGGTACGGAAGGCGGCTGGGGAGCGGATCGGGTGAGAGAAATCCTGGTTTGGGAGCTTTCTGTTCCACTTCGGAACTGGGCGACACTTTTGCCCGTTTTGGCTCGATCCTCAAAAACGCTTGTCAATAGCGAGATAGTAAATGATTCCTTGCATGCTGCTGTATCCAATCCAAATATAAAGTTTGGAATCGTGTCTCACTTAGCTGCTCAATTTGCTAGTCTGGAAGTAGGGACATAATTCAAGATCAAAAGCAGATTCCTCGGGCCTAACGGCCCTTGGAATGACTAGTTAATGACAGGAGCGCGGCCTACGGGCCGCTTTTTTATTGGAGCCTCATGAACAATCCCGGACTCAACATCAAGGATCAAAAACGACGTGGCGAATGGGCAGAGATGCGCTTTCTCGCCCGCGTCTCCGAACTCGGCATGACCGTCACCCGCCCTTGGGGCGACTCCTTACATTACGACATGGTTGTCGAATCAGAGAGTGGCTGGCTGCGCGTCCAGGTCAAGTCAAGTACCTGCAAAAGAAACAACAGCTATTTCATCAATCTTCACGGATCGAGCCACTACTACACCAAAGACGACTTCGATTTCATCGCAGCCTACATCATCCCCATAAATCTCTGGTACATCATCCCCGCCGAAGCCGCCCTTCGCGGCAGAGACAAACTGTGCATGACTCCAGACTCACCCAAAACCCGCTATGCCCCGTACCAGGAGGCCTGGCATCTGCTCTTGGAAAAGTGCCGCCCTCAAGACTGCACGAACCAATCTCAGTTAGCTCCAACCTGAGATTCCGGCGGTGCGGCGGGCATCGCTCCATTCTGTCTCTAGACCCAGGTCAAGAATCCATTTCTCGAGATAGGAGCGATCTAACGACTCCCTGCGCAGCTTCAAGATTCCTGCGACGTCCTCGATGTGCCTTCGCGATTGGGCGAGCTTTGCCCATTCGAGCTTGGAAACGATTGCATCCTCGACACTCGCAACGAAGAGAGGGATATCGCTCATGGCAACGAGCTGGCGACGTTGGAACTCCTCTTGGCTGAAGGCACGAGACTTGCGGAAGATCAGGTCGATCTTCCAACCTGTGGCCAGATCAATCACGTTGAATAGAGATTGTCGCTGGTGGGCTTCCAAAGCCGCATTCAGGTCTGCGTAGTACTCGTCGCTCGGCAGATTGTCGATAAATGTTTTTAGCTGCGCCGGAGTGGCGGCGATAACCAGATCGATATCTTGAGTTGAACGTGGGGCACCGTAGTAGGCGCTGGCGAACGATCCTGAGAGCATGTAGGCGATGCCGGCGTGATCGAGCGCCGCGGTGATTCTTTGGAAGACTTCTGTGACGCTCATCGCAGCGGTGCTGGCATTGGCGCCGGCAGAAATGCCAGCCTCAAGAGTTCTTGCCCGATCTGCGCTTCGGACCACGCTGGATGTTCTCGCCGGATGCATTCGCGTGTCAATTTTCTGGCAAACAGACTCATCTCAAATGCCATGATGAGGCGCTGTTCTCCTGTCATTGCACGCTGGATTTGCAACTGAAGAGCCTGCGCCGAAAGGCTTGTGTCAGTGATGGGCACAAGCAGATGGTATCACGGAGTTTCTCGCTCAGCGCTTAGGCGGCGTCTTCTTCGATCTTGATGCGCAGGGATTTTAGGAACTTGAGGTCCTGATCGCTGATTTTGAATTCGGGATTGCTGCTGAGGGTGGTGACGAGCGATGTCTTGTCGGGGGATTTGTCGCCGGGCTTGCTGACGCCGATGGTAGCTTCGAGCACCAGGAAAATGTCGTAGCCGCCTTCTTTGATGCGAGAGACGACTTCGGCGATCTGATCGGAGTCGGCGAGCGACTCGTTGATGGCTTCCCCCAGTTCCTTCATGAGCTGCTTGAGTTCCTGGTCCACGCGATCCCCCTAGTTGCCTGGCTTTACTACTTCTTTAGATGCAGCCGCGCCGCCGCGGGCTCATGCCGAAAACTACCCGCGCCGCGTTATTGTAACCCGGAAGCTTGATAAAATCGATGACGATGTCGCCTCTCTCTACAGGCAGGAAATTGGGAATTGCGGTCCGGGTTGCCGGGCAGCAAGTGCGCAAAACACGGACATTTGGCGCGGTCATGCATGCGGGCCGGATGACGGCGTCACGCTGGGCTGGGGCGCTGGGACAGTTGTGGCTTGAGGTCACGGGATTTGTTTTCTTGGCGTTAGCCGCGGTGGGCGCACTGGCATTCTGGCGGGAGTGGGTGAGACACAGCGGCGCCGGGCGGCTGTTTTTGGCAGCAGCTTTTACAGTTTTATTTGGCTGGTTTGGAGTGAGCTCGTTCTGGCGGATCGGGAAGCGACACTGAGTCTTTGGACTCTGGTGAGGAAGGGAAGATGGTCACAAAACCGAAGGATGCGTCGGCTGATCCGCAGACGGCGTCGCATATTCCGGTGCGGCAGGTTTACGGGCCAGCCGATCTTGAAGGTTGGGACTACGACGGCGAGGTCGGGTATCCGGGGGAATATCCATATACGCGCGGCGTGCAGCCAACGATGTTCCGCGGCAGACTCTGGACGATGCGGCAATATGCCGGGATGGGGGATGCTGAGGAGTCGAATAGGCGCTACAAGTATTTGTTGGCGAATGGGACTACCGGGTTGTCGGTCGCGTTCGATTTGCCGACGCAGATTGGGATGGATTCCGACAGCGCGCTGGCGATGGGGGAAGTGGGGAAAGTTGGGGTGGCGATCGATTCGATTGAAGACATGCAGCGGCTGTTCGATGGCATTGATCTGACGAAGATATCGACATCGATGACGATCAATGCTACGGCTTCGATTCTGCTGGCGCTTTATGTGGCGGTGGCACGGCGGCAGGGAGCTGACATTCGCAAGCTTTCCGGCACGGTGCAGAATGATGTTTTAAAAGAATATATCGCCAGGGGGACGTACATTTTTCCAGTGACGCAGGCGATGCGGATCATTACTGACATGTTTGCGTGGACGAATGACAACGTTCCTGAGTGGAACACGATTTCGATCTCGGGATATCACATGCGGGAAGCGGGATCGACGGCGGTGCAGGAGATTGCGTTTACGTTGGGCAATGGAATTGCATACGTGCAGGCTGCCGTCGACGCCGGGCTTGATGTCGATAAGTTTGCGCCTCGGCTGTCGTTCTTCTTTAATGCGCATAACGATTTTCTGGAGGAAGTCGCCAAGTTTCGGGCGGCGCGGCGGATGTGGGCGCGGATCATGCGGGAACGTTTCAAGGCGAAGAATCCGAAGTCGTGGATGCTGCGTTTTCATACGCAGACGGCTGGGTCTACGCTTACGGCGCAGCAACCGGAGAATAATATTGTCCGCACGGCGCTGCAGGCCATGGCGGCGGTGCTGGGCGGTACGCAGTCGCTGCATACGAATTCCTTCGACGAAGCTCTGGCGTTGCCTACCGAGCAGGCGGCGCGGATCGCGCTGCGGACGCAGCAGATTGTGGCTTACGAGTCAGGCGTGCCGCAGACTGTCGATCCGCTGGCGGGGTCTTATTACATTGAGGCGTTGACGAATGAGGTCGAGAAGCGGGCGACCGAATATCTGGAGAAGATTGCCGGGCTGGGTGGAATGTTGAAGGCGATTGAGCGGGGATTTGTGCAGCAGGAAATTCAGAATGCCGCTTATGAGTATCAGCAAGCAGTGGATCGCGCCGAGGCGGTGGTGGTGGGGGTGAACCGGTTCAAGCAAGAAGATGAGAAGCCAGTGATGCTGCAGAAGATTGATGAATCGCTGGAGCGCAAGCAGGTGGAACGGTTGCGGGCCTTACGTGCGCGGCGGGATGCCAAGCCCTGGTCAGAGTCGTTGAGGAAGGTCGAGGATGCCGCGCGTTCGGGCGCGAACTTGATGCCGTGCATTGTTGGTGCGGTGGAGACTTATGCGACGGTCGGGGAAATCTCGGACACTCTGCGGAAAGTGTTTGGAGAGTATAAGGAAGCGGTGGTGGTGTGAAAGTCGTCGCAGAATGTCCGCATTGGGTTGGAGAGTCAAAATCTTAAAACGCAGAGATCGCAGAGAAAATCGAAGATCGCAAAGAAAATCAGACAGCAGACCGACCGATTCGCGGGTCCCAGTGGTGAATCGCTATAGCGGGTAGAGATCCAGTTCCGGCATGGGAAAATCTTTGCGGTTATCGGTCATGAGCGCGCAGCCCCGCTCAAGAGCAATCGCGGCGACGATGGCATCCGCGATCGCGATGGTGCTACCCTTCCTGGCCCACTGGTTCTTAAGGCGCCCAGCCATTCGTCCGGTGTGTGCGGTTAGGTCATAGCAGTTCAGGACGGCCAATAGAGCTTCAGTTTGTTGCTCTTCTTCGCTACGCATTCCGGCATATACATCAGCGACGTTCACGGCGGTGGTCGAGAGGGTGTGTCCGTCCCGCACCAACTGGGCGAGGAGTTCGTGTCGTCCCCGACGAAAACGCAGAGCGTCGATGAGGACCGTAGTGTCGAGCAGCAGGCGCATTAACGCTTTCTACGGCCGCGGGTTTCATTCTCTTTCCGCAGTTTTCGTACCCAGCTGGCGGAGCCGTTGGCCAGCTCAGGGTGGTCTTCGTCCTTCCATGCCGGAGTCTCGCCCTCCAGATACTGAAGCAGTTTGCGACGTCGCACTTCGTTGCGGGCAGTTTCTACCAGGAAACTGCTGCGTCCGCGGGGACCGACCAGCGCATCGATTTCCTGGAGTAAGTCGTCGGGTAGCAAGATGTGGGCTCGGTGTGTGGACATAGTGTGTGCATATCTAGTGTGCCATCGATGTGGGCTTAGGTCAACCCCCTTGTTGCTAGGTATATATTTATGGTATATATCAGTTTATGACTGGCACTGGGATTGCCAAATTGTTTCGCAATGGACGCAGCCAGGCGGTGCGGCTGCCGCGAGAGTTTCGCTTTGAGGGGAGCCAGGTGCGAGTGCGGCAGGTGGCGGAGGGAGTTTTGCTGGAACCCTTAATTTCTGATCCTGCCAAGTGGTTTGCTGAATTGGACCGTCTAAACTCCGAAGAGTTCAAACTCCAAAATCGCAACCAGCCTAAGACTCCACGCCGCAAAGTCTTTGAGTGATGTATCTGCTTGATACTAACGCCTGCATCGCGGTGATTAACGGCAAACCGCAGCCGGTTCGAGTCAGATTGCAGCGGGAATTCGAAGCGCAGGCGAGAGTGTTTGTGCCGGCCGTGGTTGCTTTTGAGCTTTGGTATGGAGTGGCCAAGAGCGCTCGGGCAGCTGCGAATGCGCAACTGCTGACAACCTTTCTTGCCGGGCCCCTTGAGCTATTAGCTTTCGATGATGAGGATGCGAAGATTGCGGGTGCGGTGCGGGCTAGCCTAGAGGCCGCCGGGAAACCGATTGGGGCTTATGATCTGCTGATTGCTGGACAAGCTTTGAGACACAAGCTGACCCTGGTTACAGCGAACTCACGGGAGTTTGGGCGGGTCAAGGGTTTGGAGTGGGAGGATTGGGGGTAGGGGTAGTTGCGCAGTCCTGCCCTCAGCGACTAAGGCCGGGGGCTAAAGCCCGGAGGTGTTTTGGCCCTGCGGCACGGCTGAAGCCGTGCCCTGATACGGATCGCGAGGCGGTTGAAGCCGTGCCCTGATACGGATCGCGAGTCGGCTGAAGCCGTGCCCTGATACGGATCGCCATGCGGCTGAAGCCGTGCCCTATACGGATCGCGAGTCGGCCGAGGCCGTGCCTGTGCGGTTCGCGAATCCTGCCTAAAGTACGGACGGGCGGGGACGCCCGTCTCTCCATTATTGATTTATCAGTTGATGTCGAACTGTTCCTGGTGTAGTGCGGGATCGCTTTTGATGATCACCGTCTTTTTGGTTAGCTCTTCCATTTCTGTTAGCAGGCGGGCGCTGTTTGCTTTTAGCGCTTTGGCTACTTCGGGATTTACTCGCAGCATTACGTCGCTGTGGTCCAAGTGGCTGGCCATCTTGCGCATCTCGACGTAAATGTCGTTGCAGACTGTAGTCACCGATTTCACGTAGCCGGTGGATTGGCAGTAGGGACAGGGTGATCCGATGGTGCGTTCCAACGACTGCTTGACGCGCTTGCGAGTGATAGCCACGAGGCCGAAGTCGTTAAATTGGAGAACCTTCGAAGGGGCGCGGTCGGCGCGCAGAGCCTCTTCGAGGGCCTGCATGACTTTCTGGCGGTTGCGGCGTTCGTCCATGTCAATGAAATCGATGATGATGATGCCGCCGAGGTCGCGCAGGCGGATCTGGCGCACGATTTCTTTGATGGCATCGACGTTGGTCTTGACGATGGTATCTTCGAGGCGCGCGGTCTTGCCGACGTACTTGCCGGTGTTCACGTCGATGGCCACCAGCGCTTCGGTCTGGTTGATGACGATGTAGCCGCCGCTCTTGAGCCAGACTTTCGACTTGAGAGCTTTGTTGATTTCTTCGTTGAGGCCGAATTGATCGAACAGCGGAGTCTCTTTGCTGTAGAGCTTGACGCGCCTTACGAGGCCGGGCTGGAAGCGGTTGGCGAAACGCAAGACGCGTTCGTATTCCTGCTCGGTGTCGACCCAGATGGCGGAGAAGTCGGAAGTGACCTGGTCACGCAGGACGCGTTCGACAACATTGAGGTCGTGATAGATCAACGCGGGTGACTTGTCGCTCTCGGCGCGGTTCTTGATCTCGGCCCAGAGACCTTTGAGAAAGCGAATGTCGGCGCGGAGTTCGTCTTCGGAGGCTCCTTGTGCGGCGGTGCGAACGATGAAACCGCCGTGGCCGTTTTCGCGCTCGCTGATGATGATGCGCTTCAGGCGCTGGCGTTCTTCTTCGGACGCGATCTTGCGCGACACGCCAGTGTGGTTCACGGTCGGCATGTAAACCAGAAAGCGGCCGGGAAGCGCGATGTGGCTGGTGATGCGGGCGCCTTTCTTGGCGATGGGTTCCTTGGCAATCTGGACAAGAATTTCCTGGCCTTCCTTGAGCAGATCGCTGATCAGCGGCAGGTTTTGAGGTTCGCGGCGTTTGAAGCGCCGGCCACCTCCACCGCGGCGGCCGCCGCGACCGGGACGCCGGTCGTAACCGGGACGCGGAGCGCGTTGGGTGAGAGCTGCGGTCTCAGATGGGGCGCGGACCTCGGCGCGGGCTTCCATGGGCACGCCGCCGGATTCGGATGCGAGTAACGCTTCGGCTTCGGCCTGAGCTACTTCCAGTTCCGCGTCTTCTGCGTCTTCATCTAATTCTTCGACTTCTTCCTGTAGGGCTGCACCGTTCACGATTTCTCCGGCGGCAGCGGCTTCGCTGGACACAATTTCTTCCGGATTCGCGCTGGATGCGGCGATTTCAGGCTGCACATCGTGGTAGTCCCCGGCGTGCTGAGTCTCCTCTTCCATTTCTTCGAAGGCGTCGTCGTCCTCGAGGTCCTGAATGTAGGAATTAAGATCCGCCTCTTCTTCTTCGATTTCTTGCTCTTCGACGGTGCCGGCGTGGGTAGAGGATAGCGGGGCATGGTCGTAGTGCTCGGTCACGACCGTGGCCTTGTCATCGCCGTCATCGTCTATGGTTGGCTGGGGTGCTCCGAAGACAGATGCGGCATTGATCTGGTGCTGCTGGAGTTGATCGCGGTCCCACTCGGGAGATGCGACCTCGGCGTTGGCGGCGGCGCTGCGAGCGCGGGGTGCTGCATGCGAGGCCTCGGCGCGCTCGGCGGTGAACAAGGGCTCATCTTCTGGAAAAGCAGAGGCGATGGGTGTGCCAGGCAAAGGAGCCGCCAGTGCTTCGGTACGCAGCTGGGCGGGAGGTTGCGCCTGGTTCATACGGGAATATTTCGAGATCGACTCGCCGGGAAGCAGGATGGGCTGGTATCCGGGGGGCGGGCCGTAGTCGGAGCGGTCGGTACGTTCGTGGCGCCCGGTGCGATCGTTTCGGTCGTTTCGGTCTTTACGTTCTGGGCGCTCGCTGCGTGGTGCACGTTCATTGTTTTCGATGGGTTCGTTGTGGACAGGCTCTGCGGCGGGGCGGGCGAAGCGGCTTTCCGGCATGCGTTCGCCGCGGCGTCCACGGCCGCGACGACCTCTGCGGAACTCGCCACGTCCTTCACGATGTTCTCCGCCGCTAAACCTTCCGCGATTGTCTGAAGGTTGCTGCTCGGACACTTCAGGGGGAAGTGTTTCCGCTGCCGGCGCCAGGTTCTCGGTTACCGGCTGAGCTTCTGCCTGGGAGTGATAGGGTTGCGCGGGTGCCATTCCGCGGTCGGCTGGGATTTCTTCAAGGTCGTCTTCTTCGGGCAGCTCCATGAAATCGGAGACATACAGGAAGGCGTCGCGTTCGAGTCCGATGTCGACGAATGCGGACTGCATGCCGGGAAGCACGCGGGTGACCCGGCCTTTGTAGATGGAGCCTGCTAAGGTGTATTCGTTTTCGCGCTCGAGGTAGATTTCCGCGAGCAGATCGTCTTCGACCATCCCCACTCGGGTTTCATGTGGAGTGGATGAGACGTACAATTCTCTAGTTGTCATGCTAACTCCGGTCCCGCGCCATTTCAGGGCGTCAGGAAATCACCGGAAACTAGGCAGCAAACGAACGGGAGGATTGAGCATCGCGATGGCCGGCCCGGGTAGAGCACGGCGCTGACTACCGGCTTTTGCCGGTGGCCGAATTAGCTGTGCAAACTTAGAAATCTTTATCACTTATCGCATTGCTCTCGCCGGGGTTGTGACCGCTCTCTCACATCTGAGGGGGCCGTTACCCGCCCGGCAGTAAATTTGCTTCAATCCTGCCCGGTCGTTGACTGCCCGTCGTGACCGGTGGTGTGCCCTCTTTACGCGAGGGCGATCGTAATCTTGTTTTGCGCCGCACGAATGCGGCTCACACTTCCTACCGTCTTCCTTCAGTTCACGAAACGGCGCATTCGAACGTTCATCACAATACCCAGCGCCAGGAACATGAACAAAACGGAAGATCCGCCATAACTCATTAAAGGTAGCGGGATTCCCGTGACCGGCATAAAGCCGACCACCATGCCGATGTTGACCAGAATGTGAAAGCTAAGCACAGCCACCACACCCATTACGACAAATGTACCAGCGCGGTCAGGCGCTGTCTGCGCATTCTGGGTCAGGCGCATCAACACAATAAAGTATAACAGCATGACGCTGAGAGCGCCCACGAATCCATGTTCCTCGGCGAAGGCGGCGAAAATGAAGTCAGTCTGAGGCACGGGGAGAAAGGAAAGATGGGTTTGCGATCCGGCGCTGCTGCCCCAGATTCCGCCGGAGCCTACGGCTATAAGTGATTGAATTACTTGGTACCCGGAGCCTTGACTGTCGGCTTCGGGTTCCATGAAGCTGGTTAACCGCTCGCGCTGATAGGGCTTTAGAACGTGCCAAGCCACTGGCATCATGAGTCCGGCCAAGATTACTACCGTAAGTGCCTGCTTGGCGCGCAGGCCTCCCAGGAATAACCCCATGACGGCGATAGGGATATAGGTGAGGGCAGTGCCGAGGTCGGGTTGGGTTAGGACCATCAGCATGGGGACGCCGACGATTGCGCCGGCTTTGATGAAGTCGGTCCAGGTGAGTTCTCGCTGGTGGAGGTCGTTGAAGTATTTGGCGACGGCAAGAATAAGGATGAGTTTGACCCACTCGGAGGGCTGGAAGTGCCAGCCGCCGGGCATTTTTACCCAGCGCTTGGCGCCGAGGTAGCGGTGGCCGAAGATTATGACCATCATTAAAGAGGCGATGGCGGCAATGTACATCCAGTGCACGCGTTCGAGGAGGAGTTGGTAGTTGACCATACTCACCAGGAACATGGAGGCTATGCCGGCGGCGATCCAGTAGATTTGGCGGATGTGGGCGCCGGCGAATTTGGTGTGGACAGTGGCGCTGCGAATCTCGGTGACGCCCAGGGCGCAGACCATGAGCACGAAGATGAAGAGTATCCAGTCGAAATCGCGGAATGAGATGTAGCGTGCCATGGGTCAGTCGTTGGTCTTTGGTCGTTCGTCGTTGGCCATTAATTCACACCCGGTGCGGCCGCGGCTAGCGGCGCGTGATCTTTGGCTAGGTCGATCATCAGGCGTCCGGCTCGCAGGGAATCGTTGTTATCGCCGTCGGGGTCGGGGGCGTTCCAGACCGCGCCGATTTCGACTGGCTTTTCTTTTTGCGCCACTTTGCTGGGCGTACGCCGTTCTTTTTCTACAAACGCTTTGATTACTTGTGCTGCGGTGCGGGCGGCGAGGTATCCATGCTCGCCTTCTTCTAATAGAGCGCAGACCACGATTTCAGGATTGCGGCGGGGCTCGACGCCTACGAACCATCCGTTGTCTTTGAAATTGGCTTTGCCTGCGGCACCGAGTTTGGCTTTTAGAGCGTTGCTGATGGTTTGGGCGCTGCCGGTTTTTCCGGCGAAGTCGATGCCTTGCAAATGCGAGAGACCTGCCGTGCCTCCGGGGTTCACCACCGCCGCCATAGCGTCGGTAATGATTTGCCAATTTTGTGGATCGAGCGGGATCTTTACTTCGTCGGGTCCGGTGGCGGCGGGAATCACGCCGGGGGGAAGATCTTGCGGATTAGTGACGTGAGGACGCACTAACAAACCGCCGCTGGCGATGGCGCCAATGGCGCGCGCCATTTGTATCGGCGTGGCGGTGACTGCGCCCTGGCCGATGCCTACAGAGATAGTTTCACCGGCGTACCACTTTTGTTTGTAGTTGCGAATCTTCCATTCTTCGGAGGGCATAATACCGCTGACTTCCTGTGGCAGATCGATGCCGGTGCGCTGGCCTAATCCAAACATGGTTGCGTATTTCGCAATGCGGCCGATGCCCAGCTTTTCCGCGAGCGTGTAGAAGAAGACGTCGCAGGATTGGAAGATGGCCTTGTCGATGCCGACGACGCCGTGGGTGCGGTGCTCGGCTACGACCCAGCACTTGAAATAGCGTCCGTAGAAAGTGGCGCCGCCGTTGCAGGTTACGTGCATGTCCTGGGCGATGCCTTCCTGGAGACCGGCGGTGGCCATGATGATTTTGAAAGTCGAGCCGGGAGCGAGTTGGGCCTGGATGGCTTTGTCGAGCAGGGGGTGGTCGTCGTCGTTGACCAGCTTCGACCATTGATCACGCGAGACGCGGACGGCGAAATCGTTGGGATTGAAGGTTGGCCGGCTGACCAGGGCCAGGATTTCTCCGTTGCGTGGATCCATGGCGATGATGGCGCCGTTTCGGCCTTCGAGAGCTTGCTCGGCGGCGATTTGGAGGTCGAGATCGACGGTGAGCTTGAGGGGATGGCCGGGCTGGGCGGGAGTGTCGTCGAGCGTCTGAACTTCTTTGCCGTGACTGTTAACCACCGCGCGGCGCGATCCGTTCTTGCCCATCAAGATGGTGTTGTATTGGAGCTCGACGCCGGATTTGCCTACGACGTCGCCGGGGTTGTAGAGCTCGAATTGCGGCTGGTTCAGCATTTCTTCGCTGACTTCGCCGACATAGCCGATTAGATGGGCCATGAATCCGTTGCGCGGATAAAGGCGGCGATGGGCCATGATGGTATCGAGTTCCGGCAGTTCGTTGCGGTGAGATTCGATGAAAGCCAGTTCGTCGGGCGTGATGTCGTCTTTCAAATAGATGGGTTGATACTGCGGAGATCCGGCGAAATGGCGGATGCGGTCTTTGACGTCTTTGGGATCGAGGTGCAGGCCTTGGGCAATCAGATCGGCGTCGGCGGTTAGGTCGCGGGAGGAATCGCGCAAGAGAAGCGCGGTAAACGAAGGATAGTTGTCGACGATAGTGCGGCCTTCGCGATCTAGAATGCGGCCGCGAGGCGCGAGAATGGGGACGTTGCGGATGCGGTTTTTTTCGGCGAGGGTGGCGTAGAAATCGCTTTGCACTACCTGGAGGCGCCAGAGGCCGTAGGCGAGGATCAAGAAAATGCCCAGCACGATGTACTGCACCGCGGTTAAGCGCATGGGCGATACTTTTTCGTCGCGGCCGAACATCTGGGTTCAGGCGGAAGGAGTTGGAGGCCACGCGGCGGCCTTGATTCCCACTGCCGGAAAGCTGTCCTTTCGGGAAGTTGTCTTTATTGTAACGCCTGGTTTGGGAGTGGGGGTTGCAAAGAGAGGTGACGGAAGGGCATAGAACCTTGCGGGCGGGATTTGACCGCTTCATGCAGAAAAAGCATTAACCACAGAGGGCACAGAGGAACCACAGAGGAACCACAGAGGAACCACAGAGGAACACAGAGGAACACAGAGGAATGCCGGGAAGATGGCAGGATGCCGAGGAATCGACCTGCGGCATCCTGCGCAGCCGTAACCGACACGGATCGGTTACATCCCTAGGAAAAATCGATGGCGATGGACCGGCTTGCCCGGGGTTCGGAGGTTTCGTCATCTGGCAGGCGGGAGGCTCCGGCTACGACGTGAAACCAGCGAAAGATCAGCGCCAATGCGAGTATCCACCACAGGGGCCAGGTGCTTTCGATGAATTGCAGCATATTCTTGTCCTCAGGTTCTGCCAGAGTGGGCGAGGTTCTGGCTCCAATGCGTTGTGCTGACGGTTGTAAAGTTTGACGACCGAATAGAGGTGGTTCCGCCGGTCCCGGCCGCACAACTGTGAGCGGCGAACCAGCGTTGGGCGTAGCTTTGCTGAACTTCCACCGAGACCTCGGGTGTGACGGGTTGTTGAACGTGAAACACCCAATCGCAGTCGCTGCAGCGAAACTGGTTGATGGAAGCCTGGTTGAGTTGAGCGATCATGCGGCGCATGGTGGTCAGTGCGTCCCCTCGATTAAAGACTACTATAACGATAGACATACTTGCAAGAGATATTTTGGGGCCAATGGCGGTCGGGAAGTGGGGGCGGGACGGCCCCGCGACAGCCGGCGTGCACCCTTCGACTTCGCTCAGGGCAGGCTGCGCTACTGGGCGCGGTGTTGGTTGACCATCGGACCGTCCGAGAGGATAATGGCTGGCATCTCTCGGCAGGCCGCAGCGCACTCCCCCTTGCGGCTCGGCAGAGGTGAGCCCCGTTTTTCTCGCGTGAGTTGGGCCGCGATTCGCGAATTTTCGTATCAGTGGAGGATTGTGATGGCAAGACTTAGTGCGTGGAAAGTGGCTGGAGTAGTCTTCGTGCTCTTTGCCGCGACGGCGATTGGCGCACAGGCGCAGACCTTTACAACCCTCGTGGACTTCGACGGAAATGATGGCGCTGAGCCCCTTGCCGCTCTGGTACAGGGTGCCGACGGAAATCTTTACGGCACGACGTCTATGGGCGGTATTTCAAATTCTCAATGTTTTGGCAGTTGCGGGACAGCGTTCAAGATCACAGTAGCAGGTTCGCTCACGACGATGTATGAGTTCTGCGCACAGCCTGACTGCACCGACGGTTACGACCCTATCGGAGGCCTCGTTCTTGGAACTGACGGCAACTTCTACGGGACCACGGAGTATGGCGGTACTACAATCGCTGCCGGGACGGTTTTCAAAATCAGTCGCAACGGGACACTCATCACGCTGTACAACTTTTGTTCTAAGCTCTACTGCGCCGACGGCGAAAACTCTACCGCCCCGCTTTTTGAAGCCGCAAACGGCCATTTTTATGGGACAACTCAGCTCGGCGGCGTCTATGGAACCTTTGGTACCGCGTTTGAAATCACCCCAACGGGTAATCTGACGACTGTTTTCAGCTTTGATAAGAAAGATGGTGAGTCTCCGTACGGCGGATTGATTCAGGGCTCTGATGGAAACTTCTACGGAACGACTTTCGATGGTGGCAAGGGTCAAGGTTGCTTCCCTGACCAAGGAGGCTGCGGCACAGCGTTCAGACTCACGCCAGGTGGCAAGTTGACAACCGTGCACAGCTTCTGCCCCAGTCCCACTAACTGTTCTGATGGCGCCCAGCCCCAAGCCGGTCTCATTCAGGCGACTGACGGAAATCTTTACGGTGTAACTTCTAACGGCGCGACCCACGGTTATGCAGGCACGATATTCCGGATCGCGCCAACAGGCACGACGACTACTTTTTACAACTTCTGTGCACAGCCCAACTGTGCCGATGGAGGTGAGCCCGCGGCACCACTAATCCAGGGGAGCGACGGCAACCTCTACGGGACAACTTTGTTGGGCGGCGATATTAATTGCAATCTTGGCTATGGCTATGGCTGCGGTACCGTCTTCAGGATCACTCCGCAAGGCTCTCTGACAACATTGCATACCTTCGAATCGAGTGACGGCGCTTTCCCTTTGAGCTTAGTCCAAGCGACGAACGGAACGTTTTACGGGGTAACAAACAATGGTGGCACGTTTAATTCCTCCTGTAGTGAAGGGTGTGGAACGATCTTCAGTCTCGACGTGAGCCTAGGCCCTTTCGTGACCTTCGTCCGCGCCGCCGGCAAGGTCGGCCAGACCGGCGGCATTCTGGGGCAGGGGTTCACTGGTACTACAAGCGTTTCGCTCAATGGAATTGCGGCGAACTTTACCGTCGTTTCCGACACGTTCATAAAAGCCACGGTTCCGGCGGGAGCGACGACTGGGTATGTCACGGTTGCTACTCCGAGTGGGACGCTGACCAGCAATTTGCCGTTTCGGGTACTGCCTTAGCGGTTTGCAGACGGTGTTGGTAGTGAGCTTTGGAGGGCGAGACGCCCCGGTGCGGATCCTTCAACTTCGCTCAGCGCAGGCTGCGCTACTGGGCGCGGTGTTGGTTGACCCTTGGGGCGTCCGAGAGGATAATGGCTGGCATCTCGGCAGGCCGCAGCGTACTCCCCCTTGCGGTTTGCAGAGGTGAGCCCCGTTTTTCTCGCGTGAGTTGGGCCGCGACTCGCGAAGTTTGCAGCACGGAGGTTCTCCGATGACGAAGCTCACTACATGGAAAATGGTCTGCATCGTCTTTGGGCTCTGTGCCGCGACGGCGATTGCCTCACCGGCACAGATATTTACCAGTCTGCCGGTGTTCAACGGCCCCAACGGTTCCACTCCCGAGTACATGTCTCTTGTTCAGGGCTTCGACGGTAACTTCTACGGGACAACCATCTCAGGAGGGGGTGGGTCCTGCTCATCCGGCTGCGGAGAAGTCTTCAGGGTCACGCCGAAGGGGACCCTAACTGTGCTGTACAGTTTTTGCAAGCAGACCGATTGCTTCGACGGAGATGGACCCAGCGCCGGCCTAGTTCTAGGCACGGACGGCTATTTCTACGGGACAACAAATGTGGGCGGGGCGCGACAAGGTGGCACGGTCTTCAAAATCAGTCCCGGCGGCGCGGTGACGACACTTTATGACTTCTGCCCGCCGCATTGCGCTGGCGCGCCCCCGGCTTTTCCGCAAGCTCCATTGGTTCGAGCCATCAATGGAAGTTTGTACGGGGCCACTCCTAGCGGCGGTTATGTGACATGCAAGCCGATCGGCTGCGGCACGCTGTTTGAAATTACGTCGCAGGGAGCACTGGCTGGGGTCTATCGCTTCTGTGCCAAGGCGAACTGCCCCGACGGCTACTTTCCGTACGCTGGGCTGGTGCAGGGCGCGGATGAAAGTTTTTATGGTACGACGTTCGTCGGTGGCGCGAACAACGCGGGCACCGTCTTCAAGGTTACGCCGAATGGCAGTTTGACCACGCTTTACAGCTTTTGTTCCCTGCCAAACTGCGCTGATGGGAGCGGCCCTTTATCAGGTCTAGTTCAGGCCACCGACGGGAACTTTTACGGAACAGCCTTTGAAGGTGGCAACAGCAACTGCGGGGGTATCGGTTGCGGGACCGTCTTCAAAATCACGCCGACGGGCGCCCTGACGACCCTTTACACATTCTGCTCCCAGCTCAATTGCGTTGACGGATCCGCCCCGTATGCATATCTGTCTCAAGCCACAGATGGGAACTTTTATGGGACAACCTCCAGCGGGGGAACTGATCGTGTTGACTGCCCGGGTCAATTTGCTGGCTGCGGCACGGTATTCCAAATCACTCAGGGGGGAACCCTGACCACATTACACAGCTTCTCTATTTCAGACGGGGCGAACCCCCGCGGTGGCTTGATGCAAGCCACCAACGGGACTTTGTACGGGACAACCAGCTACGGCGGTCAGCCGAATTGTCTGGGTATTCCCGGCAACAGCTGTGGTACGGTTTTCAGTTTGGACATGGGCCTCGGTCCATTTGTGGGTCTGGTTTCCACTGCCGGCAAAGTCGGGCAGACGGGCGGCATTCTTGGGCAAGGATTCACCGGGACGACTAGCGTCTCGCTGAACGGGATTCCGGCGAGCTTTACCGTCGTTTCCGATACGTTCATAAACGCCACGGTACCTGCGGGAGCGACTACGGGATATGTCACGGTTGCTACTCCTAGCGGTACGTTGACCAGCAATGTGCCGTTTCGGGTGCTGCCTTAGCGGTGCGCAGCTGGCGCGGACCCTTCGACTTCGCTCAGGGCAGGCTGGCTATTGGGCGCCGTGTTGATTGACCCTCGGACGTTCCGAGAGGATAATGGCTGGCATCTCGGTGGGCCGCAGCGCACTCCCCCTTGCGGCTTGGCGGAGGTGAGCCCCGTTTCTCTCGCGTGAGTTGGGCCGCGATTCGTGAATTTTGCAGCATGGAGGATCTTCGATGACAAGACCACATGGACAGAAAATAGTTCAGTTTGTGCTACTGCTATGCTTTGCGACGACTGCCACGTACGCGCAGACGTTCGCGCGTCGTACTTTCCATGGTAAGAATGGCGCCTTCCCAGCTTATGCGTCCCTAGTCCAAGGGCCCGATGGGAATTTCTATGGAACAACGTCGGCTGGCGGGTCGAAAAGGGGTGGGACGGTTTTCGAGGTCACATCAACGGGCGAACTGAAGACACTTCACAGTTTCTGCTCGAAGGATCCCGATTGTGCGGACGGTGAAGGGCCGCAAGCCGGGCTGGTTCTGGCTACCGATGGGAACTTCTACGGAACCACCGCAACCGGAGGAAGCCACGTCGGTCCGAACATGCCGGGCGGCACGGTTTTCAAGATCACTCCGTCGGGTCAACTGACAACGCTTTACAGCTTTTGCTCCGAGCCTAACTGCACCGACGGAACCCGTCCGTGGTCAAAGCTGTTCCAAGCAACGGATGGTAACTTCTATGGAACCACCAGTTCCGGAGGAGTTGGCATTTGTACTCCTGATTGTGGGACAGTTTTCAAGATGACACCGTCCGGCACATTGACGACGCTTTATAGTTTTTGCTCCGCCTTTGGCTGCGCTGATGGCTCAACGCCACTCGCGGGGATGGTCCAGGGCATCGACGGAGACCTTTACGGGACTGCCAGTTCGGGCGGTACGCGCGGTTGCGACGACGGCTGTGGCACGCTCTTCAGAATCACATTGGAGGGCAAGTTAACGCAGATATACGACTTCAGCTTGAGTCAGGGCGGTGGTCCGGTCGCAGGGGTTGTTCAGGGCATTGATGGAAACTTCTACGGCACCGCGTCTGGTGGAGGAGCGGGTGATGCGGGTACGGTTTATGAGATTACGCCCGCAGGTGAACTGACGATCCTTCACAGCTTCGACGAATACACCGACGGGGTAGACCCAACGGGCACGCTGATTCAAGCTAACGATGGGAACTTTTATGGGACAACACTGGGTGGCGGTTCTGAAAACGGATGGGGAACGGCTTTCAGCATTACCCCAACGGGCACACTAACCACACTCCACACTTTCTGCCTTCAACAAGGTTGTCCGGACGGCACCAACCTATTCGGTGGCCTGCTTCAGGCCACGAACGGAGCGTTCTTTGGTACGGCGTCGAACGGTGGTTCCTACTGCCACGGGTTTGGATGCGGCACAATCTTTAATATAGATATAGGGCTTGGCCCGTTTGTGACGTTTGTTCAGCCGTTCGGCAGAGTCGGGAAGACCGGCGGCATTCTCGGGCAAGGATTCACCGGAACTACGAACGTCTCGCTCAATGGAGTTCCGGCGAGCTTCACGGTTGTTTCCGACACGTTCATAAACGCCACGGTTCCGGCGGGGGCTACGACTGGGTATGTCACGGTTGCTACTCCGAGCGGTACGCTGACCAGCAATGTGCCGTTCCATGTGATTCCGTAATATAGAGAAGTGACGCCTCCGGCAAAGCGTGCGGTTCGGATTGTGAAGCACATTGGGATGGTACCTTGCGTAGCGGCTTGCACGGCTTGCGGGCGGCAATTTCAGGCTCCGACGCCTTCGCTGCGCAGTGTCAAGGATGCTACGGAGAATCTTCAGAAGCAGTTTGACGCGCACAGATGCGAGGAAAGTGCGCGTGTGGAAGCCGTCTGAGGCCTCTCTCGCCGCTCCGCGGCTGGGTCATTTCTGCTTCGCACCCACGGCTTTCGCCGTGGGCTTTATTCTTACGCCGCTTCGCGGCTCAAGATCGCCACGAGCTATAATTGCGCACACGGATGGCCCTCACCTCTGGGACGAAACTCGGCCCGTATGAGATCCAGTCTCCGCTGGGAGCGGGCGGAATGGGTGAAGTTTACCGTGCCCGCGATACTCGTTTGGACCGCATCGTTGCGATCAAGGTGCTGGCTTCTCATCTTTCTTCTTCTCCAGAATTGAAGCAGCGCATGGAGCGTGAAGCCCGCGCGATTTCTTCGCTGAATCATCCCCACATCTGCCATCTGTATGACATCGGTTCGCAGGATGGAACCGATTTCCTGGTGATGGAGTTTCTGGAAGGGGAAACTCTGGCCGACCGGCTGCGCAAAGGCGCGATGCCGCTGAGCGAGATTCTCAAGATCGGGATTGCGGTTGCGGAGGCGCTGGCGATAGCGCACCGGCAAGGCATTGTACATCGCGATCTGAAGCCGGGAAACATCATGTTGACGCAGGGTGGCGCGAAGCTGATGGATTTTGGACTGGCGAAGCCTCTGGGCGTGACAACTGTTGCATCAGGGACGGTGCCTTCGTTCACAGCTTTGCCGACGATGAGCGGGCCGAGTCCGATGACTCCGTTGACCACTGCGGGCAGCATCGTGGGGACGATCCAGTACATGTCGCCGGAGCAGATCGAGGGAAAAGAAGCGGATGCGCGGTCGGATATTTTTGCGTTTGGCGCGGTGCTTTATGAGATGGCGGCGGGAAAGCGGCCTTTCGAGGGCAAGAGTCAGATTTCGCTGGCGTCTTCTATTTTAGAAAAGGAGCCGGAGCCGATCAGCGTGCTGAAGCCGCAGACTCCAACTGCTTTTGAACATGTGGTGACGACATGTTTGCAGAAGAATCCAGAAGAGCGTTATCAGACGGCGCATGACATCAAGCTGGAACTGCAGTGGATTGCCAAGGAACGGCCTGACCCTGCGGCGGTTGTTACGGAACCAGCACCTGCGCGTAGCCCATTGGGATGGGCGGCGGCAGTGGCGTTGGCGTTATTGCTAGGATCTGTGGCTGGATTTCTGTTGCACCGGTCAAATTCGTCCGCGACGAGTATTCGCACGGTCATTGATCCTCCGCCGGGCTCCGCGTTTCGCCTGACTGACGACGCCGGTGGGCCACCGGTGGTCTCACCCGACGGCAGCACTCTGGCGTTCAGCGCCATCGACCAACAGGGGAAAAACGGGCTTTGGGTGCGGCCCATGAATTCGGTGGAAGCGCGCGCACTCGCTGGCACGGACGACGCGATATTTCCTTTCTGGTCGCCAGATAGCCGTTCCCTGGGATTCTTCGTGGACGGGAAGTTGAAGACGATTGATGTGAATGGCGGGTCTCCGGTCGTGGTTTGCGACGCGCTACTGGGGCGCGGAGGCGCCTGGGCTGCGAGTGGGGTGATTGTTTTTTCTCCGGGGCCGATAGGGCCACTGGTGCGGGTCAATGCCAGCGGAGGCAACCCGGTGGAGGCCACCAAAATTGATACGCAGCAGCATTCATCGCATCGCTGGCCGTTCTTTCTGCCTGACGGAAAACATTTTCTGTATTTGGCGCTCAATCATGATCGCGCGCAAAGCGGCAATGACGCGATTTACTACGCGTCACTGGATGGGCGGGAAAACAAAGTGTTGTTGCGCACGCAATCCAGCGCGGTGTATGCGGGCGGATTTCTTCTTTTTGCCCGCGGCGACCAACTCATGGCGCAGGTATTCGATCCGGCAAATGGGACCTTGAGCGGCGATCCGCAGGGCGTGGCGAAAGGAGTGATCAGCGACGCGACCACGTGGCACACTGACGCTTCGGCCGCGGACAATGGCCTGCTGGTTTTCGGCAGCGGAGGCAGCGGGGATGTGCAGTTGGTGTGGCTTGACCGCAAGGGGAACCAGATTGGGGTGGCAGCGGACAAGTTCACGAGTTTGCGATACGCGCAGATATCGCCACAAGGCGACCGCGTGGCGCTTCAGATCGATAGCGGAACGAATGATGTCTGGGTACTGGACCCGGCGCGTGGGGTGCGCACGCGACTGACCTTCGGGCCGGTGTCGAACAATTTTCCAATGTGGTCGGCGGATGGCAAGTGGATCACCTATTTTTCGCTGCGGGATGGGAAATCGACGATTTATCGCAAGCCATCCGATGGCAGCGGCGTGGAAGAGCTTCTGGTGACCGATGAGCGTGGCGTGATTCCCTCCGATTGGTCGCGGGACGGCAAGACACTGATTTATCAGCGTGGTCCGCTAGGCGGGCCTTTCGATATGTGGTTGTTGCCACTTGAGGGCGAACGTAAACCACGCATGCTGCTGGCACACGCCGGGGACGGACGGCTTTCGCCGGATGGCCATTGGCTGGCGTACGATTCCATCGAATCGGGATCACCTGAAGTTTATGTGGTGCCGTTTGGCGGTGGGGAGGGCAAGTGGCAGGTTTCGCCGAGCGGAGGAAACACCCCGCTGTGGAGCGGTGACGGCAAAGAGCTTTACTACATGGATGGGACTTCGTCGATTCAGGCGGTGCCGGTGAAGCAGACGGGAGGGGCATTGCAGTTCGGCGCTCCGCAAACTCTGGTCAGCCGATTGACGATTTTGAGCGTCCCGTTCTTCAGTGTTACGCCCGACGGCAAAAAGATTCTGGTGGCGCACGTGGCTCAGCAGGTCAGCCCCTCGGTCACGGTGGTGACCAATTTCACCGAGGGATTGAAGAAGTAGGAAGAGGACGATGCATTCGCGGCGAAGATTGATTGCGAGAGCCGGAGTTCGTTGACTCGCGGAAGCTGCGTTCGTAAGATGAAGCGACCCGAAAGCTGGAGCGCTTTGGAATGATTGGGCAAACCATTTCGCACTACCGCATTGTCGAGAAACTTGGCGGCGGCGGTATGGGAGTCGTATACCGGGCCGAGGACACGAAACTGGGCCGTTTCGTCGCGCTTAAGTTTCTACCCGAAGATCTCGCCAAGGATCGTCAAGCTTTAGACCGCTTTCAGCGGGAAGCGCGTGCTGCGTCGGCGCTAAACCATCCCAACATCTGCACCATTCATGAGATTGACGAGGAAAATGGCCAGGCTTTCATCGTCATGGAGTTTCTCGAAGGCCTGACCCTGAAACACCGCATCGCAGGACGTCCGCTGGACACGGAAACCCTGCTGCAACTGGCGATTGAGATTGCCGACGGCCTGGACGCCGCGCATTCCAAAGGAATCATTCATCGCGATATCAAGCCAGCGAACATTTTCGTGACCAAGCGCGGACAGGCCAAGATCCTGGACTTCGGTCTTGCGAAGCTGGCTCCGGGAAACCGGGGAGGCTCGGAATCCGGGCTGAACACGGCCACCGAAGGCGCCATGATGACGACTCCCGGCGCAACCGTGGGCACGGTTGCCTATATGTCGCCGGAGCAGGTTCGTGCCGAAGAGCTCGACACGCGCACCGACTTGTTTGCTTTCGGGTCAGTATTGTACGAGATGGCCACGGGAGGGTTGGCGTTTTCTGGAGGCAGCAGCGGAGTAATTTCCGAGGCCATTCTGAACCGCACGCCGCCGGCGCCATCGAGTGCGAATCCGGCCTTGCCGCCTAAGCTCGAGGAGGTAATTTTCAAGGCGCTGGAGAAGGAGCGCGAGTTTCGCTACCAGACGGCCGCCGAGCTACGGGGAGACTTGAAGCGCATCAAGCGGGCGCTGGATACGTCACGCTCGGGTAGCGCGGTCACGTCCGCTTCGTCACGAACCGCAGTGACTCCGGTCGCTGCAGCTGCGGCACCGAGAAGTCGCGTGCTGGTTACGGCATTGGCGGCCGCTGCAATCGCGCTGATCGGCGGCCTCGCAATGGGAAGATTTTTGCTGCAACGCCCGGTGGTGGCTTCACTACCGGTCTATCATCCGCTGACATTCCGGCGAGGGATGGTCCATGCCGCACGTTTTGCGCCGGATGGGAAGACCATCATTTACAGTGCAGCGTGGGAAGGGAAATCCTTACAGCTGTTCACAACGCGGCCGGAAAGCCCAGAGTCGCATGAGTTGGAGCCGGCGGGAGCTGACGTGCTGGCGGTTTCATCATCGGGTGAAATGGCACTTTCATTGGCAAGCCATCCCAAAGCTGGGTTCCTCTATTCCGGTACGTTGGCGCGCGTGCCTTTGGTGGGCGGGGCTCCACGGGAGATTCTGGAAGGTGTTGAATGGGCTGATTGGTCTCCGGATGGAAGCAGTTTGGCGATTGTGCGGCAAGAGCAGGGCAGGCACCGTCTGGAGTTCCCTCTGGGCAAGGTGCTCTATCAGGCCGATGGATGGATCGGTCATCTGCGCATTGCTCCGAAAGGAGACATGATTGCTTTTATTGACCATCCCCAACTGGGGGATGACGGCGGCGCGGTTGTGGTGGTTGATATGGCAGGGAAGAAGACAACTCTTTCGAACGGCTGGGACAGCATTCAGGGAGTGGCATGGTCGCCCAGCGGCGAGGAGATTTGGTTTACCGCTACCCGCACCGGTGGCGACCGCTCGCTTTACGCGACCGACCTTTCGGGAACGGTAAGATTGCTGGCGCGGGTTCCTGGAGAATTGACGTTGCTCGATGTTGGCCGGGATGGGAATGTGCTCTTGACTCGCGGCAACGACCGGGCCGGCATGATTGGCCTGGCACCGGGCGAAGCCAAGGAGCATGACTTGTCCTGGCTCGATTGGTCGGTGCCCAACGACCTGACGGTCGATGGCAGAACAGTGCTGTTCACGGAATCAGGCGAAGGCGGCGGACCCAAGTATGCGGTCTACCTGCGCAAAATGGATGGTTCTCCGGCGATTCGTCTCAGCGAGGGAGCTGGGATGGCGTTGTCTCCTGACGGGAAATGGGCGGTCGCACGATCTACTACCACTCCCGCCCCGATGTTTCTGCTACCGACCGGAGTTGGCGAAGCCACGCCCCTCAGCCACGACTCGATCAACCACCTTAACGGGAGTTGGCTTCCCGATGGAAAACAGTTGGTGTTCTCAGGTAACGAGGCGGGACACGGATTCCGTCTCTATGTGGAATCTCCGGGGGAAGCCAAGCCGCGCCCGATCAGTCCGGAAGGTGTGAACCCGGCGGTTGTGCTTTCGGCGAAGGGTGACTTTGCCGCCAGCGTCGGCCCCGATCACAAGATCTACCTTTATCCCGTCGCTGGAGGAGAACCCGTGCCTGTCTCTGGATCGGAACCGGATGAGGCGCCGACCGGTTGGTCCGCGGATGGCCGATCACTCTACGTTTTCCGTTTTGGACAGATTCCAGCCAAAGTATTTGAGATCGAGTTGTCCACGGGAAAAAGAAAGCTATGGAAGGAATTGGTGCCTGCTGATGCAGCGGGAATCGACACCATCCGGGGAGTGGAGATAACTCCCGATGCCAGGGCGTACGTTTACGGCTATATCCGGACTCTCTCCGATCTCTACCTCGTCGAAGGTTTGAAGTAACGGTAATTCGCACTCAGCCGTCAGCTCTCAGCTCTCAGCTCTCAGCACTCAGTAAATCCCGGTAGGCGAGAGTTGTGGTTCCACCATCCAGTGCGAGAGGATTTAACGCCGGGGTGCAGACTTCTTTTTCTTCTTCTTTGTATTCTTTTCTACTCTGAGCTTCCATGCAGTGCGGAGAGCACCCGCCAGGACGTCTTCGGTAGCTTTCGCCAGGCGAATGTGGGTCATTCCCATTCTTCCCCATCCGCCATGAATAGGTAGAAAAACATCTGGCAGTTCGCGTACGAAGTCGGATTGCTGCTCGGGTGTGAGCATCAAGTTACCGTACCCCTCGTCTTGCGAGGCGAGAGTGGCGAAGATCCTGCCTCGCACACGGAAGTCAGGCGCTCCCATGTGCGAGCCTTCTTCTGCACCTTCGAGGCTGAGAGCAATCCGGCGGAAGTCGGCTGCGTTCATCGTGCATCTCAATCGGCGGATGATAAGGATACCCTCGCTTGGGAGCTAAGGGGCGATGCTGAATACCACCCCCTGATTATAAGCGCCTGCATGCTGAGTCACGCCGTAGATCTGCCCACTGTTGAGGGTTATTCCGTCTGGCGTGTCTCCGTCCGTGCAGTTCGATCGAGAACAAAACTTGTAGAGGACAGTCTCGCTCCCTCCGCCCGTAATCCTGTAGACCGTACCGTATCCCTTGCCGCCCTTCGATGTAGTTCCATAGACGGAGGAACCATCTACAACCAATCCCACAAGAGGGTTGCCCCCGTTCTGCCCCGAGAACAAGAATTTTCTTTCGGTCCAACCTCCTCCGCGATTGGGAGTCAGCCGAAATGCTCCGCCACAAGCGATCGAATATGGCGGATACATCTCTTTATTGCAGGTGGGGCCGCTCAAACCGCCAGAGTAGACAGTTCCATATAAGTTCCCTGCGGTGTCGAAGCTGAGTCCAGCCTCAGGAATCCCGCCATTGCTTGCGTCAAACTCGTGCAGTACGCTTTGCGTCCAAGCACCCCCAGGATGCGGTGAGAGCTCGTAGACTAAGCCCCATACTTTTTGGACAGCGCCATTTGTCGTAGTACCGTACAGGTTGCCCAAGCCGTCCAGCACCACCCCTACGTTTGGATATGCTCCGTCGGAGCATTCTGAGGTCCTCCGACCTGGCAGAAGTCATACAGGATGCTCTCCGTCCAGCTACCGCCGGGAAGCGATGGCGGACTCAACTCAAAAACTGTGCCGAACCCGTTGGTACCGCCTCTGTATGTAGTCCCGTACAGATTTCCCTCGGCGTCGAAGATCACAGGCGCAGTAGGATCCACCCCGTCGGGTGGCCCTGCGAAGCTGTAGAGTATAGATTCCATCCAGGTACCGTCTAGCGCAGGGCTCAACTCGAAAACGGTTCCGCAATCGGGAGCTTGGCAACTGTCGCTACCAGTTCCCGCTGTTGTTCCATATAGATTCCCCTGAGCGTCGAAAACCAAACTACCCGAAGGATGAAGCCCGTCTTGGCTGTCCGCGAACGAATGCAGCAGGCTCTCGGTCCAACCGCCTCCAGCAACGGGCAAAACCTCAAATACGGTGCCGCACCCGTCGGGGCAAAGGCTGCTAGTGTTCCCACCACCAAAGTAAGTTGTGCCGTACATATTGCCGAGACCATCAAATACCGGCCCGCCGTTTGGGGACCAACCGTCATTGGCTCCGCCGTTCGTACCGAAGGTATACACAATGTTGTACTTCGCTTGGGCACGGGCGAAAACGCCACCCATGCTGAGCACGGCACATAAGATCCAGAATCTCGCCGAACGCATAATACCTCCAATACCGAATGCCCGCGCCTACATTAATCCGTTAAGGGCATTGCACCGTCTTCTGCTGGACGCAGCCTGCGGGGTTGGTGAGCAGCAAAGTATTCGAGCCTTGTCCCTGAACCGAAAGCATCGCACGCTTTTTTACAATGGGCAGGGTGTGGTCGATGGAGTTGACTTCCAGAGTGAGTGAATTGCCGTCGTTGATCAAGCCGTTGAGCGTGATATCGATGTTGAGATTCCCATTCACGCACTTGGCTGAAGCGCTATGCAACGCGGAGCACTGAATCGGCAGATAGCCGAGTGAACAATCGTTGTTGACGTTTTGCAAATAGATGTTGCCGTCCCCGGTGATGCGATCGTCCTGCCACACCACCGCGGACAGGCCCGAAGGGCCGATGCCGGCCTGAGGGCGTGATTTGCCCGAAACGACGGTCGAGATCGGCGTGATGGGGCAAGTGAGATTTCCGGAACCATCGAGACGTGCCGCGTTCATGGTATCGGAGTCGAAACTCGGCTCGTCAACCCAGAAAATTTGCGCTCCGGTGCCGATTTGAACTGTCTGTACGAATAATTGCTGATCATTGCCCAGAGGAACGATGGTCAAACCATTCGATCCCCACTCCTGCGCGCCGGTGCTGTTGAATTTCTGACCGGAGACGCCGGACATGTCTTGCAGGGAATCTTGTTCTTCCCAGAACAAGAATGTTTCGCCGGTGTTGGCGAGATAGGCGACCGTAGGCGAGACGTGAACGTTATTGATGTTGTTGGACCCGACCGAACCGTTGTGCGGAAAAGCTTCGGTGCCGTTGGCAAGAATGTGCTGGGCATAGACTTGCAGCGTGGGCGAGTTGCTGTACCAGGAAAATACCGCGCCGCCGCTGCCGTCGAGAATGAAATACGGGAACTCGCCAAACTGGAGCGATCCGCCGTCGAATACATGCACCGTTCCCCACAGCGGTGCGCCCGTGTTCGAAAGTTTAGTGGCCAGCAGAATTTGGGGCGAACCGAATCCGGTGCCGCTTACCCAGGAGACGATCACGGAACCGTTGTCAGCGGCATGCAGATCGGCCAGCACAAAGTTCTGGCCGGAAGCGCTAAGCACCACTCCTGTTCCCCATAGAGGGACGCCGTTGGGGTCGAGCTTCTGCAGGACGACGTTGCTGTTGCTGGACCATCCCACCACTGCGTCGCCATCGCTGGTGCCGGCAATCTTAGGATCGTTGTTGGAGTTCTGATCGTTAGTGAGCTGTATGCCCATCGCTCCCCAGAGCATCTGCCCTTTCGGGCTGATCTTGGAGGCTGTGACTTGTATGTTGGAGCCTTCACGGTCGTCGAGGAATGCGACCAATTCATTGCCTGCGGTGTCGACGCTGAGGCCGTAATCCTCGGTGGAACTGAGTCCAAGTTTTGCCACCCGCAGGCCATTGTGCGGAGCCAAGGGCACACCGCCGGGATCGAGGCCCTGGACGTACACGCCGTAGCCGTGAGCCGGATTATCGAACCAGCTTAGATACCATCCACCATTTTGTAGAGGCAGGAGTTTAGGTTGCACCTGATCGCCGATGCCGTCGGCTAAGTCCAGGTTGAGCGCGGGATTCGATGGCCACTGTGCCCATGCGGTTGATGTAAGAGCGATACCAGCGATAAGAGCGAAGCAGAAACGGATGGTGCGGTTTTTCATGGAAGTCTCCTTAGAAGCATCGCCCTGGATCGGTCTAAGCTGGCGCGGTGGAATTATACCTTGTTAAGGGAAACGCGGCTTCTGTGGCGGGAAGTGGGGCACGTCAGCGTGTCGTCGATAGTCTTTGACCGCAAAGGACGCAAAGGAATCGCAAAGTCGCGAAGACGAGCTGGGCCTTGAAGTCCAGACGGTGCCCGGTTCTAGGCGCGTTGTTTGAACTTATCGAGGAGCGCGAATAGCGGGACGGCTATGATCGCGTTGGCCAGGGCGGAGCCTAGTTCGTGAGGCCAGCTCCATTGCAGGGTCAGGCCTACCAAGCCGCGGGCGACGGCGAAGTAGATGACTTCATGGACTACATAAAAGAAGAGGGTAACCAGGAAGCGCGAGCCGGCGTTCTCGACGTCGAGCTTCACACCGAGTGATGAGGCACCGTGGCCGACTACGGTCATGGCGATGCCGTAAATTCCGATGGGCTGGTGGGTCAGTGAATCTTGTAGCAGGCCGACTGCCGCGCCAGTGAGCATTCCGGAAATCTGGCTGCGGCGCGCCAGCGAGAAGAAGATCACGACTAACAGCGGCAGGTCGAAGATGGAAAAGAAGTGCAGCCGTAATGGAATAAATGCTTGCAGGAAGACCGCGATCAGCGGAATGAGAATGGCGGCGGCAGTGTTAAACCGGTAGACCTCAACCTGCTCTCTCGATGTGTAGGTAATGGGCACGCTAGTGAGGAGTATCCTGCGAGGCCGGAGATTGATTGGCCGGCGGTTCGGGCTGGGGTGAGTCAGTGGTGGATGGAGGGTTGGCTGCCGCGTCATTCGCGGTGTGCGGGGACGTTTGTTCCTGAGTAGCTGGTAGCTTGGAAGTGTTCTCGGAAGCTGGAGCGACAGCAGGATTATGTTTCGATGCTGAGGTATTCACGACCTTGGCCGGATTTCCTCCGACTGGCTTTGCCGCCTGAGGCTGGATTGAGGCTCCGGTCGCAGGCTTGGCGCCAGGAGTTGCGGTTCCCGTGGTTGGGGATGTTTTGCCGGGATCAACGACGGGTTTCGGCGGAACCTTGGGCAGGCGTTCGGCAAGAATATCCGCGGCCCGCAACGGAGCTGTTGTCTCCGATACGACCGGTTCCTTTTCTTCCTGTTGCGTAATCACCAGTACTTCTTCCAGACGGCTGAGGTCGGCACTCGGTTTCACGTGAATGTTGAGGAAGAGTTCCGAGCCGGTTGAAATCTTGGTGACAGTTCCGACCGGGAGGCCTTTGGGAAAAATCTGATCACCGCCACTGGTCAGCACCTTGTCGCCGGGCTGGACGGGTTGATCGGACATGACTTTTTCGAGGACGATCTCTCCCGCCGGAGTACCGCGTAATATGCCCTGTAGCCGTGACTTTTCGAGGACGGCGCCGACACCGCTGGTCTGGTCGTTGACCAGGAGAACTTGTGAGGTGCTCTGGAACACGCGCAAGATCTTGCCGACGACTCCGTCGCCGGTGATGACGGCCATGTCCGGTTTCAGTCCGGCGTTTGCACCCTTGTCGATGTAAACGGAACGGGATTGCTCGCTACCACTCGATCCGATTACCTGCGCGGCCACAGTTTGTGCGATGAATTGCTCTTTGAAACCCAGAAGAGCCTGGAGACGGCGCGCCTGGTTGGCATCTTCGCTCAGGCGCACGCGCTCGATTTCCATTTGCTGGATCTGCTGCCTGAGGTCGCGGTTTTCCTGGCGTACACCGCGGAGGTAGAAATAGTTATGCCAGAGATTGCCGCTGCCGTGCTGCACCCACACGATTCCTTTTTCGAAAGGAGTAACCGCATTGACCGCCCACACGCGAATCAGCCGGCTGGATTCATTTTCGGAAGAGCGCTTGACCTGGATGGCGAGGCCGAGCACCTGGAGAAAGAGGATTCCTACCAGGATGGTGAGGTTGCGATAGCGGCCGAGGACCGATTCCATGAGAACAGTTTCAAGTTTCTGGTTGCAAGTTGCAAGTTTCGGGACGCAGATAAGGAAGCGAGCCAGACGCGCGATTTATCGGGTCGCACAGAACGCGACCCGTTCGCACGGCTCGCCCAGATCCCATTCGACTCCTCCTCGTTAACACTCGGAGTTCGCTCAGGGCAGGCTCTTCGCGGCGCAAAGAACGCTTGCTCAGGATGACAATCAAACTGGAAACCGCTTCTTCTACTCGATCGAAATCTTGCGGAGCAGCTTGAAGTCGCTCAGCATTTTGCCGGTTCCGAGCACGACGCTGCACAGAGGATCGTCGGCGATAGAAACCGGAAGGCCGGTTTCTTCGCGGATGCGCTTGTCCAGATTCTTGAGTAGCGCACCGCCGCCGGTGAGCACGATGCCGCGGTCGCTGATGTCGGCGGAAAGCTCGGGCGGTGTGCGTTCCAGGGCCACGCGAATCGCGTTCATGATGGTGGAGACGCACTCGCTCAGGGCTTCGCGAATCTCGCTGTCATCCACGGTGATGGTCTTGGGCACGCCTTCGATCAGGTTGCGGCCCTTGATTTCCATGGTCAGCGGTTTGTCGAGTGGGTACGCGGAGCCAATTTCCATCTTGATCTGTTCGGCGGTGCGCTCGCCAACCAGCAGGTTATATTTCCGTTTGAGGTAGTTCATGATGGCCTCATCCATCTGGTTACCGGCCATGCGCACCGAACGCGAGTAAACGATGCCGCTCAGAGAAATGACGGCGATGTCGGTGGTGCCGCCACCGATGTCGACGACCATGTTGCCGCTGGGTTCGGTGATGGGCAGGCCCGCGCCGATGGCCGCGACCATGGCTTGTTCGACGAGATGCACTTCGCTGGCCTTGGCGCGGTAGGCGGAGTCCATGACGGCGCGCTTTTCCACCTGGGTAATTTCCGAAGGCACACCGATCACAATGCGGGGATGCACCAGCATCTTGCGGTTGTGCGCTTTCTGGATGAAATAGTTCAGCATTTTCTCGGTGACTTTGAAATCGGCGATGACGCCGTCTTTCATGGGCTTGATAGCGACAATATTGCCCGGCGTCCGGCCCAGCATTTCTTTCGCTTCTTTGCCGACGGCCTCCACTTCGCCGGTGTTCTTGTTGATGGCGACGATGGAAGGCTCATTGACCACGATGCCTTTGCCGCGCGCGTAGACCAGCGTGTTGGCAGTGCCAAGGTCGATGGCGAGATCGCTGGAGAAAATACTGAACAGCGACCGCAGGTTATGAATGTGCGATGATCCGGAATGAAAGCCGTTGCCTGACATACGCGCGAGTGTTCTCTCTCTGTCTAGATGTTTCCCAAGTTTTGCACAGCGACCTTCGTAACCGGGACGCCATCCTTATTCTATGGGAGGTTGCCCGTTCTCTGCCTAACACGAAAGTTCTTGCCCTCAGGGGGTCGCTGTCCCGAGGTCGCAAAAACCTACTGAAGTACCACTTTCTTCTGAAGCGTATTTACCCCACCCTTGGCGTTCTGCGCCGTAATGGTGATAGCACTCTCTCCCGCAGGCAAGGGTGGCGTGAAGTAATGGAAACCGCCGTCGGTACCCACGACCGGCACTTCACGGCCGTTTACCATCACCCGCGCACCGACTTCCGTCTTGCCGGTCATTTCGATGACATGGCCGTGCTGAATGAAGGGATCAATGTCGAGAGTGATGGCTTCCGAGTCCTGACCTTTGGGAATGATAGTAAACCGATTCTTCTCGCTTTCCACGGATTCTTTTCCGGCAGCGTCCTGAGAGAGCACCAGCCAGTAGTAGGCGCCTTGGCCGAGGCCTGAGACCATCACATCCGCAGTCTTCACCGAGCGGTCGACAATGGTCGAGGAGAAGTATGGATTTTTGGAGATGCGCAGCCGATATCCCTTGGCGTTAGCCATGGGCGTCCAGGAGAATTCAACCGGCTTGGGATCCTGAGACACGAAAAGCGGCATCATGTTCGCGGGTGAAATGGGCGTCGGGGGCCCAATTTCTTTTCCCTTTTCCATGGCGGCAGACTGGTCATGAAAATTGACCTTTTCCCAATCCGCCAAGCGGACGGTCTGGCCGTTACGTTCGATGTCTCCGGTACCCTTTTTGACCAAGATTTCGTGCTGATCGGCTTTGGGGTCGTTATGCACCATGGCCGCGCTCTCCGGGGCCAGTGAGGCGGTTGCGCCCGCTACAATGACTTGCGACTTCGAACCTTGCACATAAGTTGCGGTCGCGAGATCGACGGTACCAGTGCTGACGGCGACCGCTACGCTGGTTTGCTGCTGGTCGTTGGTAGAGTTCTCTTCGATCACAATCAGTGAATCCTGTTTCACGGTGTAGTTGGTGCCATCGTCGAAGACGATTTTGGCCATGCCCTCGGAACTGGTCTGGATCACATCGCCTTTGTCGAGCGGCACACTGTAGTCGGCTGTGACCCAACTGCTGGCGTTCGCTTTCTTGACACGTACTGTGCCGTCGAGAGCGGTGAAGTGTGCCTGCTGGGAATTCAGCGAACCTGGCTTCGGTGCAGCCCCAGCCACCGCCTCAAGAGCCTTCATGCCCAGACCATTCACTACCTTGAGTCCGTTGTCAGTGAATTGCGGGAAGGTCAGGCGCATGCCGAGGAAAAACACGACGAGGCACAGTAGCACCAACAGCGCCACGCTGCGGTAGGTGACTGTTTTCCACGCAATGTGGATTCCCGGCTTGCGATTCGGAGACACCAAGGCCACGGTTCGACCCACTCAAATCATCAGAATACGGAGTAGTTTTGAGACTACCACAGGCACAATATGCCTAGAACCAAGGAATGAAACGGGGAAGTTACCTTGGTGCATGGACTGAGCGATGGCTCGCTCAGTCCATACCAAGAATTGCGCTTCGCGTCCTATTCCACCTCAAAATCCGCCGAGCTGGGCTTAGTCGAGTTGCCGGCGGAATCGAGGGCCGTGACTTCAACCCGGTAGGATCCTGCAGGCAGTGAGCCGACCGGCAGCTTCATCCCCAGCGGGACAACGGGATTGCCGGCGCTGATGGCGGATGCGGTGTTAGTGAAACCAGCGTCGATTTTCTGTGTCCCACTCTTGCGGTCTACCACTTTCAACTCCAGCCCAAGTTTGGGAGGATTGGGTGCGGTCAGAAGCGGCTCGTAGACTTCCACATAAATCGCCGCAGTGTCGGTGGTCTTGAAGTGATTAGTTGCGGAAGGAGTGATTTGCATTCCCTGCGCGACCAGCGGGCGCTTGTCTTCCAGCAGTTCGGCATCAAGCCCGGAACCCATTTCAGAGACCCGATGCAGTTGGCTGCTGAGTGCCAGGGCGCTGAGGCTGAATTGTTTATTGGTGTAGGGGCCAATGACGAGCGGGGTCTGGAGCTTGCCGAAACTTTCGTTTCCTGAACTGAAGGCCACCTTCAGGTTGTACTGGCCGGACGCCATCTCGAATTGATTTTCATAATGGAAGGGATGCGACTGGAACTCCTGCAATTCTTTCTTGTCGTCGAAATCGAGGTCCACGGTGTCGCTGAAACGCGCAGCTACGGTGGCGTCGGGATTGTAGGCGATGCCGAGCACGTTGATTGAGGAATGCTGCTTACCCTTCACCTTCTCGAACTTCAGTGCGCTGGTCGGAATGTCGATCACCAAGTCGACCCGGGCGGTGTTGCTCGAAGTGTAGAAGAAGGGGACTTGCATGCTTGCGTTGATGTTGCCAGCTGCGTTTCCAGTCACCCGGCTCTCCAGATCTTTTTCGACGGGACTTCCGGCCAGTGAGTCTTGTGGCTTGACTCTGCAATAGCCGCTGCGGGAACGGACGGTGGTGCCGCTGCGTTCCACCTTTACCTTTAACGTGTGGCAGCTTCCCTCGGCTGCGTTCGAAGGGGTATAGCCGAGAACGTAGTATTGCGATTGATCTTTTGCGATCTTTTGCAGGCCCGCCAGTACGTCATTGCTATTAAGAATGACGAACCCTCCGGTGCCGTCAGCGAGTTGATACAGCACTTGCTGATTGGTGGTGGCGCTGGGAGGGAACTGGGGAACGATCTCGCGCGGCTGGTAGTTCTGATTGTAGTAATTGGACATTGCCTGGGGACTTGTGTTCCCGGTGTTGGAAGTGCCGCGATTTCCGGTGTTGCCCGCGCCTCCGCCTCCGGGCGCGCCTCCGTGGCTGCCGCCACCGCCGGTTCCACCGCCCGTGCCGCCACCGGTACCGCCGCCGTGACCACCACCGCCTCCTCCTCCGACCCCGCCACCACCGCCTCCGCCATGCTGGACTAGAAGCAAGCGAGTTTGTGAAACAGTGCTGGTGTTTAGAGTAGTGAAGACCAGGTGACCGGAATTCGTTTTGCTAGCTTGCCTGACTCCGGAGCTCGCAGGCATTCGCAGCTCGCCCAGTGCCGGCCCCTCTAAACCGCGAACGTCGATGGGATATACAGCTACGTTGGCCTTGTTGCAGGCGTCGATGGCGGCGGTCAACTCCGATTGCAGTTCAAAGTTCATCGTGAAACCCGAGGTTAGCATCACCAGCGTCTTACGTCCCGGGACGGTGGAGAGATTCTTGGCCAGGCTTCGCAAAGCCAATAACACACTGCGAGCGCCGAAATCGGCTTCGGAGTTACCCAGCGAGGGGGAGCCAGGCGGCAAACTGGTGGGCATCCCGAGAGATGCAATCTGAACCGGAGGCGGAGAATTTGGCGCAACCGAAGAACCCTTGACCGTGGCCACGACTTGCTTCAAGCGCTCGACGTCCGCCGTGAAGTTCTGGGAAACATGCACGGTGCCGCCGAAATCAATCACTGCGATGAGTCGGTTCGGGCCAGCGTTCGAATCGATGAACTGTGCTGCCGCTTTCCGGGCTCTGCCCTGGTCGCCGGCATCCATGGTCGAGTTGTCAAAGAACAGGACCAGATATTGCTTTTGCGCCCGCGTGGGCGAGGCTGCGTCGTCTTCAAATGAGAAGCTGCTAATAGTCTGTTCCTTGTTGTCTTCCCAGACTTTGAAATCTTTCATGGTAAGGTCGCGAAGGTAGTTGCCCTGCTTGTCGGTGACGACGGTGTCGACCAGAACCACACGCGTTTCCACCTTGATGGTCGGAAGGTTGGGGGGCGCGGCGTCGGCGGTGGTTTGCTGTTGAGCCTGGGATGAGCCTAGGGAGAACGACAATCCCGAAACCAGGCAGCCGACGGCGATCAGAACATTTACGAGCGAGAGCTTGAATCTGTGAAATCGCATGCGGGACCTCTCTTGTATCTTGTAGTTCGAAATCTGCTTACGAAATCTTCGCCGGGTCACGGAATCTCGACCGCGCCGCTTTGTGCCGACATCATCCGGTCTTCGGCGTCGCGCACCACCAGCCGGACCAGGTAGCCGCCCGGCTTTACGTCAAAACTGGTGCGCATGCTGATGCCCGATCCTAGCTTGTGCTCCAGAGTGTCGTCTTTCAAACGCATTTCCAGGATCTTCTTGCTTCCCTGAATGAAATCGCCGTTGCGGTTGAACAACCCCGAAACAATGGTCAAATCGTCGCGGTTGCGTCCGTCGACTTTGCGGAAATGCAAGCCCTTCACATCCACGTGGGCCACGACTGTGAGCTTGGCATTGTCGCTGCTGGATTTGAAAAACTGGGTGTGCAATTCGATCGGAATATCGTGCAATTCGTCGTGTGAAAAAAGAGCTTCTTCGATTTCCTGCTTTTCCTGCTCGGCAGGATCCAGAATGTGCTTGGGCGCATAGTATCCGCGGCGCGCCTGGATGGTGAAGTTCTGCGGATCTCTGAGCGAGAGCTTGAGCTTATGGTAGTGGCCGTCCAATTTGAGGTTCTGGGGCGAGAAACCGATGACGTAAGAATACTCAGGCACGGAAGCAACGCGGCGAAAGCCTTCGTCAAGGTCGTTGTTGTTGTGGAAATAAATGCCGCCGGTGGCGTCGGCAAGTTCACTCAACACCAGCTGGTTGGAGGTGTCACTCGAGGTTGCGTACATGAATTCCTGTTGCAGTAATAGAGGATTGGCGGCGCCCTGCTGGCTGATTTCGTCCACGGCGTCAAGGGTGTAGAGCCCGCGAGCATCGAGTGCGCTGATGGTAACGTTGTTACGCACAGCTTTTTCAATGATGTCGCTTACCTTGTCTTCCAACGTCGGGGTTATGAACCCGGGCGAGACAAGCACGAGGGTGCGGAGCCCGGGAGTGACCGAAATTCTTCTCACGGTATCCTTCAAAGCCTCCAATACCAGGCGACTTTCAGCATCTCCCAAGCTATAGGCCTGCTGAGCTGCTGACGACGCCTGCTGTATTGCGGCTTGTTGCATCGCGGCTTGTTCCGAAGCAGCTGCCAATTGAGGAGCCGCCGTACTCAATCCGCCGCAGTTGACCGTATCTTGCGCCGCCACGTTCAATATGTCTTGATCATGCAGATTTATGATCTGGTCGGCCATGTAATACGTCATGTAAGGACACTGCGCGGTTCCAAGATTCAGGATGGGCCGCGGCTGGATGCGCATTAAAGCCTCGTGCAGCTTGGCGCGATCGTCCGTGAAATCGAGATTGCCCTGCCCAGAAGTGGCAAAAACGGCGGCTCGGTCGGTAGGACGCAAGGTTGCCAGGTGACGCTCGGCCGCAGCCCGCGCCGGCAGCAGATCCTTTGATTGCAAATGCACATCGTCAAACAAGTAGATGACAAAACGATCCGGGACTTGCGGCGGCGGGACTACGGTGGCGGTTGCGGTTTGACCCGGCTGAGTAGGGGATTCCGGTGGTTTCGCTGGCGTACTAGACTGCTCCACGGCAAAATGTTTGATGACTTGAGGCTTGCCATTGTCGTAAAGCTGGAAATCGTCTTTTCCAAAAGTGCCGATGGCCCGACCATTTGCGTCACGAACTACAGCACGCATCAACACCAGCCTGACGCTCACTTTGAAAGCGGTCGGAGCATCATGGGAAGCCACTTCGGCAGAGTTCTTATCCGTGGGGGCCACGGAGGCAGTATTCGACGGAGGAGATTGCTGAGGCGCGGAAGCCGGGTTGGCATCGGACTGGGCGAAGGCCACGCAAAGACATACCAGAAAGATCGCGGCTGCCTTGCCCGCAAGCGGCGTGATACCGAGTCTCGGTTTCGTTCGGCTGGTCACTGCTGAAGCCCCCAGGCGAGCCTTACCTCGCGCTGGAGACGGTAGAAGCATACTCCATTTTTGCGGCCTTCGCCGAGAATAATGGACGGCATATGGTTTCGAGGGCCCTTGTGGGCCGGGCTTCCCTTGTCACTCTATGCGTTACGGAATCTCGACCGCGCCGCTTTGTGCCGACATCATCCTGTCTTCGGCATCGCGCACCACCAGCCGGACCAGGTAGCCGCCCGGTTTTACGTCAAAACTTGTCCTCATGGTGATGCCCGATCCCAGCTTGTGCTCCAGGGTGTCGTCTTTCAAACGCATTTCGAGAATCTTCTTACTTCCCTGAATGAAGTCCCCGTTGCGGTTGAACACAGCCGAAACAATGGTCAGATCGTCGCGGTTGCGGCCATCGACTTTGCGGAAGTGCAGGCCTTTCACGTCGATGTGGGCCAGCACAGTCAGCTTGGCATTGTCGCCGCTCGACTTGAAAAACTGGGTATGCAATTCGATCGGAATATCGTGCAATTCGTCCTGGGAAAAGAGCGCTTCTTCGATTTCCTGCTTATCCTGTTCGGCGGGATCGGCAACATGTTTGGGAGCGTAGTATCCGCGGCGCGCCTGAAGGGTAAATTTCTGCTGGTCTTTGAGCGCAACCTTTAGTTTGTGATAACGACCGTCCAGCTTGAGGTTCTGGGGGGAGAAGCCGAGGACATAATAGAACTCTGGAGCTGAGGCGATACGGCGAAAGCCTTCTTCGAGGTCGTTGTTGTTGTGGAAGTAGGCGCCGCCAGTGCCGTCGGCGAATTCTCCCAGCACCATCTGGTTGGAGGTCTCACTTTGGCTTTCATACAAGAACATCTGTTGCATGAAAGCCGGGTTGGGCGAACCGGGACGGCTGATGTCACCGGCGGGGTCAATGGTGTAGAGGCCGCGCGCGTCGAGTGAACTAATGATGATGTTGGCGCGAACCGCCCGTTCGATAATCTCGGTAACCTGGTCTTCCAATTGCGGAGTCAGGAATCCGGGCGAGATGAAGACGATCGTGCGCTGTCCCGGAGCCGCTGCAATCCTTCGTACAGCGTTTTTCAACGATTCCATCACCAGGCGGCTTTCTGCGTCCCCCACGCCCAAGGCGCGCCGCGCCGCGGTCTCCGCCAGAGCAAGGGCAACCGTTTGACTCCCCACCAGTTCGCACGCATTCAAGTCCTGTGCCACCAGATTTAGCGCATCCTGGTCCCGCATATTTACGATTTGGTCCGCGATGTAGTGGGTCATATAAGGACACTCCGCGGCCCCGGTGTCCAGGAGCGATCGCGGCTGGAGCCTCATCAAGGCGTCATGCAATTTGGCACGATCGTCGGTAAAGTCGAGATTGTTTTGACCCGAAGTAGTGAAGATGGCGGCGCGGTCGGTGGGCCGTAAGGTCACCAGATGGTGTTCGGCGGCGATCCGCGCCGGTATCAAATACTTGTTTTGCAAATGGACATCGTCGAAGAGATAGATGACGAAGCGGTCAGGAACTTGCGGAACGGCAGGAGCGGCTTCGCCGGCTTGGGTTTTGCCAGGATCCTGTGCGGTCGCGCCCGCGCCGCCCGGCCGCTCCACGGCAAATTGTTTGATGACTTGGGGTTTGCCATTGTCGAAGAGCTGAAAGTCGTCTTTCTCAAGGGTGCCGATGGCCTTACCTTGAGCATCGCGAACTACAGTGCGTACCAGTACCAGCCGGACGTTCACCTTAAATTCAGCCGGAGCGTCGTGCGAAGCCATCTCGTCTGGGTTCTTGTCAGCCGCGGAGTTGGAGGCCGGCGGAGAAGATTGCTGCGAGGAAGGAGCAGCGCTGACGCCGGACTGGGCAAGCGCGACACACAAACAGATCAGGCAAACCGCGGCGATCTTGCCTGCCAAAATCCCAATGCCGATTATCGTTCTGGTTCGGCTAGTCACTGCTGAAGTCTTCTGGCGAGTCTTCCTAGCTCTGAAAACCACAAAAGCATACGCCATTTCTTGCGAAATTGGCCGAAAATTAGTGATTACTTGCCGGTTCCGAGGATCTCCCGCCGGCTGGGCCCTCCCTTGCCCCTGTCCCCGTTTGGCCTGTAGCATAGATGTATCATCAGTTTTCCAGCTATCTTCTTTTCCGCGCTCCCAGGAGGCTTTTATGGCGACTGACGTTTTGACCAATCCCACCATTATGGGGACGGCCACCCGCACCAAGGTTTACAAGAATTTTATCGATGGCGAATGGGTCGAAAGCGCAACCGGTGAGACCTTTGAAAACCGTAATCCCGCCGACACTCGCGACGTGGTTGGCATTTTCCAGAAGTCCGGCCCGGCTGACGTGGAGACTGCCGTCCAAGCCGCCAAACATGCCTTCAAGAAGTGGCGGCTGGTACCTGCTCCCCGGCGGGCCGAGATCGTCTATCGTGCCGCGGAAATCCTGCTAGGCAGCAAGGAGGAATTTGCGCGTGACATGACCCGCGAAATGGGTAAAGTTCTGGACGAAACTCGCGGCGACGTGCAGGAGGCTGTGGACACCGCCTACTATATGGCTGGTGAAGGCCGCCGCATGTTCGGCCCTACCACACCCTCGGAGCTTCCCAGCAAGTTTGCCATGGCGGTCCGCCAGCCGCTGGGTGTTTGCGGCATGATCACTCCGTGGAATTTCCCTATGGCGATTCCTTCATGGAAGCTACTGCCTGCTATTGTCTGCGGCAACACTTGCGTCATCAAGCCGGCGCAGGACACCCCGCTTTCCACTTTCAACCTGGTGCGCACGTTGGTTGACGCTGGCCTGCCCAAGGGCGTGATCAACATTGTCACGGGATTTGGTCCAGAAGTCGGCGGGCCGCTAGCCGAGCATCCTGATGTGAAGGCAGTTTCGCTGACGGGATCGAGCGCAGTGGGACGCATCGTAGGGCAGGTTGCCGCCAAGCGCTTCAAACATTGTTCGCTGGAACTCGGCGGGAAGAATCCGATGATCGTGCTCGATGACGCAAACCTCGATCTCGCCATTGAAGGCGGCTTGTGGGGAGGATTCGGAACCACCGGCCAGCGTTGCACTGCGACCAGTCGAATTATTGTTCAGAAGGGCGTTTATAGCGAGTTCGTGGAGCGCTATGTCGAACGCGCGCAGCGTCTGAAAGTCGGGAATGGAATGGATGAAACCACCGAGATGGGCCCGGCGATCAATGAAAATCAGCTCAATACTGACTTGAAGTACGTGGACATCGGCAAGGCCGAGGGCGCGCGCCTGAAGTGCGGTGGCAATCGGCTGACCAGCGGCGATTATCAGTATGGATATTTCATGGAGCCGACTGTGTTTGCCGATGTCGATCCGAAGATGCGGATTGCTCAGGAAGAGATTTTCGGGCCGGTGGTTTCGATTATTCCTTGCGAAGACCTGGCGGATGCTGTCGAGATCGCGAATGGCATTGAGTATGGATTGTCGTCGTCGCTCTACACGAAAGATGTAAACAAAGCTTTCAGGGCCATGCGCGACTTGGAGGCCGGAATTACCTACATCAACGCTCCGACGATTGGGGCGGAAGTGCATCTTCCGTTCGGGGGAGTGAAGTCCACGGGCAATGGGCATCGCGAAGGCGGTGTCGGCGCCATCGACTTCTTCAGCCAATGGAAAGCGATTTACGTGGATTACTCGGACACGCTGCAGCGAGCGCAGATCGATAGAGGAGAGTAGGGTTTTTTCACCGCCGAGAACGCAGAGCGCGCCGAGATTTGCTTCTGGCTAATCATCCCAATTTCTTCGGTCTCCCGCCGAGTTTGCCGTTCGCTCGTGCAGCAGCACGCTTGGCGGGACTCTTGGCCGTGCCTCCGGTTTGACCTAGCCTTGCCGCCATCCACTTCTTCGTGCCGAGGAACCCGTCAAGAAGAGCTGGGAGGTAGAGGTCGGCGTCGAGTTTGGGGAAATGGATGCCGAACCCGGATGGGCTGATCTCGACTTGATCGAGCTGCGAAGGCTTCGCATGTTCCAGTCCCTGCGCGTCGCGGGGTGAGAAACTGACATCCAGCCGAGAACTGAGATGAATCACGATGCGGCGGCCGGCCCGGTCGTAGCGAGCGCCAACGGCTCTCGGCATTGAGGATTCCAGTTCCTTCGCTCGTCGATTCGCCAGTTCGAAATGGTTAGATGCTGCCATGAACTCTTTCCCACTCGCAACAAAGCGCAGCCAGATGCTTTATCAACACGCGTTCGATATGCGTGACTTCCGCGCGAGCAAAGCTGTAGTTCTCCCGGACCTCCGCAGGTCCTCCCGGGCAGTGCAAGTTGAACACCGCTTCACAACCCCGACCAATCACATGGACATGTGCCGGCCTGTGATCGTTGGGATAAATCACAACCCGCAGTCCCTCGAACCTGAGAACTGTCGGCATTCGCTATTATATCCTAAGCGCTTGGGTTTATAGAATACCGAATCCTGGAGGCCTTGGATCACTCAATTCCTTAGCGTTTTCCCCGTCTTCAACGTGTACTGAATCCGCTCCTGGCTCCTCTTTTCTCCGCACAAGGATTTGAAGCCTTCGCGCTCGAGGTCGAGGATGTATTGTTCGCTAACCAGGGTGGCGGGTGAGACGTTGCCGCCGCAGAGCACTTCGGCGATCTTGGTCGCGAGCTTCACTTCGTATTCGGTGATGTAATCGCCTTGGCGCATGATGTGGACGCCCAGCCTCAGCGCCGCCAGGATGTTTTCGCCGGGGGCGGGGATGTCCGTGCGCGGCTGTGGCGGCTCGTATCCCGCACGCACCAACTCGAGCGCCCGCTCTTTCGCGTCGGTAAGCACACGGTCTCGGTTCATGGTGATGCGGTCGGAATCGCGCAGGAATCCCAGGCCGCGAGCTTCATGCGCCGAGGTTGCCACTTTCGCTGTCGCGATGGTCTCGAAAGCTTTCTTCATGGCCTCCATCAATTCGACTGACTCGCCACGGCCTCCGGGACGAATCGAGGCGGCGCTGTCCACCGCACGCAGCAACATTTCTTTGCAACCACCGCCGCCGGGTAACAGGCCCACGCCGACTTCGACCAGTCCGATGTAAAGCTCGGCGTGCGGTTGCAGAGCGGGCGCGTGCATGGAGATTTCCGTGCCGCCTCCCAGACAAAGTCCGAACGGGGCTGCCACTACCGGTTTTGGCGAGAACTTGATGGCCTGGGTCATGCCCTGGAATTGGCGGATGATGAGGTCGATGTCATCCCATTCTTCTTCCTGGATCGACATCAGCAGCAGCATGAGGTTGGCGCCAACGGAAAAATTGGTGGCGTCGTTGGTCATGACGAAGGCGTCGAAGGCATCGCCTAGGCCTCCGGGCTTGAGGGTCTGGCTGATGAGCGAAATAATGTCGGCGCCGAGCGAGTTCATCTTGGAATGGAACTCGATGCAGCCCACGCCATCTCCGAGATCGACCAGCGATGCGCCAGAATTCTTCTTGACGACGCCTTTGGACTTCTTGACCACCTCGACCGACCAGACACCCGGCGAAACCAGAACCGGCTTGGAGCTCGCGCTTGCGAGGTCGAAATACGCGCGCCCTGAAGCCGCCGCAGGATCGTCTGCGTACCAGGATGTTTTGCCGGAGGCCAGAAGCTTTTCTGCATTTGCTGCGACCGGACGTTTTTCTTTCTTCAGGCGGGCGACGGTGGCTTCGACTCCGGCCGCGTCCCAGAGTTCAAAGGGACCGAGTTCCCAATTGAAACCGAGGCGCATGGCGCGGTCGATTTCGACGATGGAATCGGAGATTTCCGGCACGCGGTTGGCGGAGTAAGTCCAGAGATCGGACAGCGCCGACCAGAGGAACGCGCCGGCTTTGTCGTTTTTCTGCGGTGCGCTGCCGTCGAGGCCGAGCAACATTTTCACCCGCGGGCCCGTCTGCTCGACGTTCTTGGCCATGTCGAGAGCTGGGAACTTCGGCTTGTGCCGGGGATGGTATTCGAGGGTTTTCCAGTCGAGCGCGAGTCGCTCGCCGTCTTTATCTTTCTTATAAAAACCGCCTTTGGTCTTGTCGCCAAGCAGTTTGCGCTCGAGCATCTGGCGGACGAAGTCAGGAACTTTCAAATCGCTGCGCTCGTCGTGAACATTCTGGGTCATATTGGCTACGACATGTCCCAGGATGTCGAGGCCGACAAGATCGATGGTGCGAAAGGTTGCGGACTTCGGCCAGCCGACGGCTTGACCGGTGAGCGCGTCGATGTCTTCGATGGTGAAATCCATCTCCTGCATCAGGCGTATTACGTTGAGTACGGAGAATGTCCCAATGCGATTGCCGATGAAATTCGGCGTGTCTTTCGCGAAGACCACTCCTTTGCCGAGGCGCGTATCGCAGAAGTGCGCAATGGCGTCGATGGCCGCGCGATCGGCTTCAGGAGTGGGAATTAGCTCAAGCAGCCGCATGTAGCGGGGAGGATTGAAAAAGTGGGTGCCGAACCACGCCCGGCGAAAATCGTCGGAGAATCCTTCGGCGATCTTGCCCACGGGCAAGCCGCTGGTGTTGGTGGTGATGATCGTCCCAGGCTTGCGAATGGCTTCGACCTTTTTTAGCAACGAGCGCTTGATCTCGAGATTCTCGACCACCGCCTCGATGATCCAGTCGGCCTCAGCCAGTTTCTTTAGGTCGTCTTCGAAGTTGCCGACGGTGACCAGGCGTGCCAGGCTGGCTTCCATGAACGCGGCGGGCTTGGCCTTCTTGGCGGCTTCGAAGCCGGCGGCGGCGATCTGGTTACGCGCCGATCCCTGGGCGCCGGGCGGAACGATATCGAGGAGATAGCTGGGCACGCCGGCGTTGGCAAAGTGGGCGGCGATGCGGGCGCCCATGGTTCCGGCGCCCAGCACTGCGACTTTGTGGATCATTTTCATGAGGACATAGCTCCGGTGTTTTCAACTGCCGGGGACGCCGACATCACAGAGGATTTCCAGTTCCGATAAGGCAGTTTATCTGCGCGAGGTGAACTCCGCCAGTCCCGATGACGTCACCGTTACGAAAATTCGGGGTGCTTATGCACGTATTCCTGAGCACGCCCCACCATGTCCTTTTCACCTTTGTATGCGAGTTTGCTCTCGGCACCCCCGAGGGGAATCCACAGCGCCCGCTTCACCTCGATGCGCATGTCGTCCGCGATCTCGTCAATCGTTCCCGACTCATAGCGAAACAGATAAAAACTGACAATCTTGAACACCCGCTGCTGATCTCCCCAGGAACGCACGTATGCATACTTGATGTCGCCGAGTTTAGCCACCAGCGCCGCAGTCAACCCGGTTTCTTCCGCGACTTCGCGGATTGCAGTCTGTTCTGGTTTTTCGCCTGCGTCTACTAGCCCCTTGGGTAACGCGAGTAACATTTTTTGCCATCTTTTTGCGCTGCCGGTTGCCGCCGAAGGTTCTTTTCGCGGCTCAATAACTGCCAGTTCCCAGCCTTTCACCGTGGGTCGCACGACCACGCCGCCTGCTGAGATCTCGCGCTCCATGCGCCAAGTTAACAGGAACAAAGGAGGTTAGTCACGTTGCTTGGGAGCTAGAAAAGGTAACCTGCGGGAGGTGACTCGATCTGTTTCGCATTGTTACCTGTTTCTGTCTACTGGCATCTAATTTGCTGGATATACGTCTGGAATACTAGGTCGAGCACGGTTGGGCATGGGGTCATCCGTGAAGAGCTTAGGCAAGATAATCCGGTCTGTACAAGCGTTTGGCCGCGAACTCTCCGGCCATTCCGCGCCGGCTGCATCCACTCAGGGCGAGGTTGGCATCGGTCTGGCTTTGGGCGGTGGATTCGCCCGCGGCTTGGCCCACGTCGGTGTGCTCAAGGTTCTCGAAGAGGAGAACATTCCGATCCGCTTCATTGCGGGTACGAGTGTGGGCGCGCTCATCGGCGCCGCTTACTGTAGCGGACTCTCAATCGCGGAATTGGAGCAGCTCGCCGCCCATGTCCGCTTCAAACACTTTGCGCGCTGGACCCTGTCCCGCTACGGCTTCGCCAGCAACCAGCGCATGATCGGATTCCTTAATAGCGTGCTGAAGGTCAAGACATTTGAGGAATTGCGTATTCCGCTTGCCGTTACTGCCACTGATTTTTCCACCGGTGAAGGGGTAGTTTTTCATTCCGGACCGCTGGTTGATCCGGTGCGCGCCAGTTGCGCTTATCCGGGAATGTTTTTGCCGGTAAAGATTCGTGGACGCCTGTTGATCGATGGCATGCTCTCGTACACCGTTCCGACGATCCCTTTGCGGCAGATGGGAGCGGAGCGGGTGCTGGCAGTGCATCTAAAGGGGAGATGGATCGGTGGCGACGGTCCAAGACATTTATTTGACGTCATCGGCCAATGCTTTGCGATTGCTCAGGAGATGAACAGCACGCAGTGGAAAGAAGCTGCCGACCTGACGATTGAGCCGGATGTGAATGGCTACAAGTACGACGCTTTCGAGCACAGCGCCAGCCTGATCCGCGCGGGAGAGATCGTGACCCGGACCGCGCTGCCCGAAATTCGCCGTTGGATGGAACAGCACGAACGGGCACACGTCCCAGAGCGCCGGCGGCCGCCAGTGGTGAACCCGGCGACCATAACGGCCGATTAGTGCGAATCTAAGGCCGAAGTAACCGTACCCACCTCGAAATCTCACCACCAGAGTTAAGGCCAAACGGAGTTCCGCGGCGGCGTTGACCACAGCGGGAACAAAGCGCATAATCGCTTCGCTTTTTCCCCGGGGATCACGACCTACCCTAAAGGTAGTAGCAAAATCATTGAAGAAGGAGAGGTGTGAAATGGCCACTAAGCAGGTTTTCGGCGCATTTAACCAGGGTGCAGTTCCTACCATCGCTTGTTTTAACAAGGCAACCGTCGCGCTCGGGGTCGACTTTGATGCCCTAATCGCGGCGATGCAGGTGTATATCGACACGTATGTCGTCCCGGTATGGGGAACCCCTGCGAAACTGATCAAGACCACGGATTTTCAACCTGGGGCATGGGCAATGGTGTTTCTCGACAACGCCGACCAGCCCGGTGCCCTCGCCTATCATGACCTGACTCCTGATGGCTTGCCGCAGGCGCTGGTCTTTGTTAAGACCACGCTCGACGATAAACAATTGGTGAGCGTGTCGGCATCTCACGAACTGGTTGAGATGCTGGTCGACCCGGCCATCAACATGATGACCACGGGCCCCGACCGAAAACTAATCTACGCCTACGAGAGCGCTGACCCGGTGGAAGAATTGAGCTTTGCAGTGAACGGCATCGAGATGAGTGACTTTGTATACCCATCGTTTTTCGAGGCTTTCCGCAAGCCTGGCTCGGCACAATTCGATCAGCTGAATAAGGTCAGCAAGCCGTTTCAAATCCTTTCCGGGGGGTATCAGATCATCTTCAAGAACGGGAAGGAGACCCAGGTTTTTGGTTCCGCGGCTAAGAAGCGCAGATTTGAACAGGAAGACCGGCGGCTGCATCGGAGCGAACAACGCAAGAAAAAGAAGCTGGAGCGCGCGGAGTGGGCGAAGATAAAGCGGCTCGAGGCCAAGCGCGCTGCATAAACCTTAAGGAACAGCCGAAATGCGAGCGGCCATTGCGGAGCTTTGCTAGGGGCGGCCCGTCATGGGTACCGCTCCCGCATAAACTCCGCGATGGCCGCATAGGCTTTCGACAGCGTTTTTTCATCCGGCAGGAACACGATGCGGAAATGCTTGGTGCCGGGTTTTTGGCCAAAGCCGGAGCCGTGCACGACCATCACGTGCTTTTGCAGGATCAGCTCCTTGACGAAAACATCGTCGCCTTCGGGAATGTCGATTCGCGGATAGGCATAGAATGCGCCGCGCGGTGAAACGCAACTCATGCGCGGAATCGAGTTGCAGGTGTTGACTGTGAGATCGCGCCGACTGCGTAGCTTTTGGCAGACTACGGGCAAGTGGTCTTGCGGGCCTTCGAGCGCTGGCCTGATGGCGTACTGCTCAGGGTGGTTTGCGCACAGGCGCGCGCGCAGCAGGCGATGAATGCCTTCGCAGTAAGGTTTCACGGCGGCTGCATCTCCGCTCACAATGCCCCAACCGATGCGCCAGCCGGGAGCAAGGTAGTTTTTCGAGAGTCCGCCGAAAGTCACGGTTGGGACATCAGGTGCGACGGAGGCGAAAGCGATGTGCTCGTCGTCATCGAGAATCAGCTTGTCGTATATTTCGTCGGCAAATACGACGAGGTTGTGGCGCCGTGCCAGTTCAGCAACTTCTTCCAGCATCTTTCGCGTGCAGACCGAGCCAGTGGGATTGTTGGGATTGATGAGTACAATGCCGCGAGTGTGCGGCGTGATCTTCTTCTTGATATCGGCCAGTTCGGGTTGCCAGGCGTCTTCTTCGCTCAAGTAATACGCATTCAGCGGAATGCCGAGCTTGGCCAGCACCGCGGAATACATGGGATAATCCGGGCACGGCGTCAGCAAATCTTCCCCGGGATTGAGCAACGCGGTCAGGCAGAGATCGACCGTCTCGCTCACGCCGGTGGTAACGAAGACATCCTGCACGCTCGAAATTCCCTTGCGGACGGCCTCGCCGCGAATCGAGTCCAGTGCCTCTTTGATTCCCTGCGAGGGCGCATAGCCGTTCTTGTTGTCGCGCATGGCCTTGTACACGGCCTCGATCAGGTGAGCGGGAGTTTCAAAACCAAACACATTGGGATCGCCAACGTTGAGCGGGAGAACTTTGTGTCCTTGCTTGATGACTTCGTCGGCAATGCAGGCGAGGTCGCGGATGGCGTAGCGAACGTTCTCAAGGCGGCGGGCGGCGGAGATTTCGCGAGTTTGAGTGATGGGCATGGTGCAGCTCCCAAGACACGAGAATACCGCAATGGACGCCGTAAGCGGAGAGAAAACAAATCTTTCACCACAGAGGACACAGAGAGCACAGGGAAAACCAAATTGGGCTTCGTTTGTTCCTTCTGGGCCTCAGTAATTGGACTAGCTTTGTCCCTGCTACAATTTCCTGATGCAAAGACTTCTATTTTCTCACCTCGCACTGGTCTCCCTCATTTTTGGAACCGCACTGGCAAATGCCCAAACCAAAGATTCTCCGCCGCAAGTCCCGGACGCGATTCAGGCTCCCGCAGGCGTGGAAGTTGTGCTACTGGCCCACGCCTCGGGATCGCAGATCTATACCTGCATAGCTGGCGCGGACGGCAAATTCGGCTGGATCCTGAAGGCGCCAGAGGCGGAACTTCGCGATCGAAATGATCAGGTTATCGGCGAGCATTCTGCCGGGCCAACCTGGAAGCTACGAGATGGCAGCGCGATCACGGGCAAAGCGGCGGCGCATGTGGATTCGCCCGATCCTGATTCCATCCCGTGGCTGTTGGTCAACGTGGTTAGTCATGCCGGAAAAGGCATGCTCGACAATGTGACGACGATTCAGCGCGTTCACACCCACGGTGGCAAGGCACCGGCCGAGGGCTGCGACGCATCTCACCGCGACGCTGAGACCAAGAGCAGTTACACCGCGGACTATTATTTTTACGCGCCAACGCACTGAGCGAGGAATTGCTATGCGTGAAGTCGTCATCGCTTCTTCGGTTCGCACGCCGGTTGGCCGCGCCTTCAAGGGCACGCTGCGCGCCACACGTCCCGATGAACTGGCCGCTGTTGCCATCAAAGGCGCGCTGGAGCGAGTGCCGCAACTCGACCTCAAAGAGATTGAAGACGTCATACTGGGCTGCGCTATGCCTGAAGCCGAACAGGGGATGAACGTGGCTCGAATTGCTTCGCTGAGGGCTGGGCTGCCGGTTGAGGTTTCGGCATTGACCATCAATCGCTTCTGCTCGTCTGGATTACAGGCGATCGCTTTGGCGGCTGAGCGCATCGGGAGCGGCGGCGCCGAAGTGATGATTGCGGGCGGAACGGAATCGATGTCCATGATCCCCATGGGAGGTCACAAAATTTCGCCCAACCCCTGGCTGGTGGACCATTATCCTGACGCCTATCTTTCGATGGGTCTGACGGCCGAGCGGGTCGCGCAGCGCTTTGGAATCACGCGCGAGCAAGCCGACGAGTTTTCCTATCAGAGCCATCGAAAAGCGCTGGCCGCGATCCAGGGGGGAAAGTTTGCGGACGAGACGGTTTCGGTGCCGGTGAGCTTTACCACTCCCAACGGCTCGAAGCCCAAGCGGCAGGAAATCACTTTTACAGTTGACGAAGGCCCGCGTGCCGATACTTCACTCGAAGCGTTGCTTGCGCTTAAACCAGCGTTTCACCTCAAGGGCACGGTGACGGCGGGTAATTCGTCGCAGATGTCAGACGGGGCGGCGGTGGCGGTGGTCATGTCCGCGGAGCGCGCCAAGGCTCTGGGCATCAAACCGCTGGCGCGCTACGTTTCCTTTGCTACTGCTGGATACAAGCCAGAAGAAATGGGCCTCGGCCCCGTGTTCGCCATCCCGAAGGCGCTGAAGCTGGCGGGACTCAAACTTTCAGATATTGACGTGATTGAATTGAATGAAGCTTTCGCGGCGCAATCGCTAGGCGTGATCAAAGAAGCCGGGCTTGATCCGGCCCGGGTGAATGTCAACGGCGGGGCGATTGCGTTGGGGCATCCGCTGGGGTGTACTGGGGCCAAGCTTACGGCGACTGTCATTCGCGAAATCCAGCGCCGTAAGGCTCGCTACGGCATGGTGACCATGTGCGTGGGCGGGGGCATGGGAGCCGCAGGGATCTTCGAGCACCTTTCGTAACCAGCAAAACACGCGAGAAATACACGAAAGGACAGTCACTTCAATTCACCACCGAGACACCGAGGCGCAGAGATTTATTGCCTCTCCGGCTATAGAATTGAAGACAGTCCCCCGATCCTTTTGTCCTACGTGGGTTAAGAAAGGGTTCCGCAAATGGCCACAACTTCTACGGCTCCAGTCATCAAGATCTCCGGTGGCAGTTTTCTGCTCGAAGATCGGCGACCGGACGACGTTTTCACACCTGAAGACTTCACTGAGCAGCATCAACTGATCGGCCAGACCGCGGAAGAGTTTGCCGTCAATGAGATCCTTCCCAACGCAGAGAAGATCGAACACAAGGACTTTTCCGTCACCCGCGATCTACTCAAGAAAGCTGGAGAACTTGGCCTGAGTTCGGCGGAGATTCCGGAGGCCTATGGTGGCCTCGAAATGGACAAAGTTACCGCCGCGGTGATTGCCGACCACATCGCCAAATACGCCGGCTTCGCAACTACCTGGGGTGGACACACCGGCATCGGAACTTTGCCCATCGTCTATTTCGGGACCGAAGCCCAGAAAAAGAAATATCTGCCGCGACTTGGGGCAGGAGAAATCATAGGCGCTTACGCGTTGTCGGAAGCGTCGTCGGGATCGGATGCGCTGAATTGCCGCGCCCGTGCCCAGCTATCCAAAGACGGCAAGTTCTACACTCTGAATGGCGAGAAAATGTGGATTACGAACGCCGGCTTCGCCGACCTGTTTACGGTTTTTGCGAAAGTCGATGGCGAGAAATTTACGGCGTTTCTCGTGGAGAAGACTTTCCCAGGATTCTCCATCGGCGCTGAAGAGCACAAAATGGGCATTCGGGGATCGTCCACTTGTCCCGTCATTCTGAACGATTGCAAAGTCCCCGCGGAAAATGTGCTGGGTGAAATCGGCAAGGGGCATGTGATCGCGTTCAATATTTTGAACGTCGGCCGTTTCAAGTTGGGTGCGATGTGCGTGGGCGGCGCGCGGATATCGATCGCAAATGCCATCGGCTACGCCAAACAGCGGAAGGCATTCGGCAAAGTCATTGCCGATTTCGGCTTGGTCCGCGAAAAACTGGCCAACATGGCGACTTTGCTCTACGTCGGCGAATCGCTGGTCTATCGTACCGTGGGCATGATGGATGTCGCCCTCAACGAGGTCGATAAGTCCGGCTCCGACGCGATGAAAGAGACCCGCAAAGCGATTGAAGAATATGCGGTGGAGTGTTCGATCATCAAAGTCTGGGGTTCGGAGATGATCGACTACGTGGTCGACGAAACAGTCCAGATTTACGGCGGGTATGGTTTTGTCGAGGAGTACCCGGCGGAGCGCGCCTATCGCGATGCCCGCATCAACCGCATCTTCGAAGGCACCAACGAAATCAACCGCCTGATCATCACCGGGTTCCTGCTCAAGCGTGCCATGAGCGGCCAACTCGCGCTCATGCCGGCGATCAAGAAGTTGATGGATGAAGTTCTCTCCGGCCCCAGCATGAGCGAAGACGTCGAAGGCCCGCTTGCGGACGAACGCAAACTTGTCGCGCAAGCGAAAAAGCTTGGCT
>DATHOQ010000015.1:0-7123 GCA_035484735.1 Terriglobales bacterium
TGAAATCCTTCTAGTTCGGCCACAAGCCTCATTTTCAGCGGTCCCTTAAGAGTTAGCAACTAGCAACTTAAGAATGCCCCGTTCACATTCCCCCGTGAAACCGTCCGAAATAGTGGGCCAGATTCAGCGACATGATCAGGACGCCCGCCCCGAGGACGAGCACGTGCGAGGTCTTGCGAAGGTCGAAGCTGCCGACACGACAGACGAGCAGATAACCGATGGCAAGATTGAACAGGCCCCACGCGACATTGACCGTCGAGGACGATAAGCCCACGCCGGGCGGCGATGCAAAGGGGCTCTGGAAGGCACGCCCGGAAATTCCATTGCCGAGATGGGGCAAAGCGTTTGCGAGGAATACGCCCCCGAAGAAATACGCTAAGTAGTGGTACCAGCGCATGATTGCTTCCTCCTCAGATGAAGATCGTCTCGCGGCCGATACGCGTTGGGCTTACCGGAAGCTGGCGTTGCGCAACTTCTGGCGGAAGTCCTCGCCTTCCATCTTGATGATGCGGCACATTTCATGCAAGCGGGAGCGCATACGCTCGCCGATGCGGTCGCCGAGAGTTTCGGAACGCGTGGCGGCGCGCGCTGGAGAAACAGAGCCGCCTGCGCCGGCTGCGGGCTGATCTTCAAAATTTGTCGTGATGATGGTGGTGCGATTGTCGTTGTAGCGCGTGTTCAGAATGAGGCTCACGGTGTCCCAGACCCATTCCGTCGGCTTGACCGCGCCCAGCTCGTCGAGAATGAGAACGTCGGCTTCAAATACGGGGCGAAGAACGTCCAACTCCGTGGTCTGAACCGCGGCGTTGTATGAGTTCTGGATTTCTTTTAACAGTTCACGATAGTCGTAGAACAGGCAGGAAATGCCTTTCGTGACGATGAGCTCCTTGGTGATGCCAACTGCTAGATGAGTTTTGCCGGTGCCGATCTGGCCGATGATCAGCAAGCCGGTGCCGTCACGCGGATCGTACTCCTGCGCGAACCTGCAAGCCGAGAGGTGGGCAAAGGCGAGCGAGGGATGGGCGCCCGGAAAGTCCGTAGTGTAGCTGGCCAGCTCGCAGTGCTCGTACCTCTTCGGAATTCGCGCTGCGGCGAGTAGAGTCTGTGCTCTCGCCCGCAGCTGGCAATCGCAGCGCGTGACTCGCCGATCGTTATTGCCATTACTTTCTTTCGGTGCACCGGAGCCGGCGGAAAGCGTCTTCCAGCCTGTTCCCTGGCACAGCGGACAGACCTCTGCCTGGGTTTTGGCTAGCTTCAATCCTGTATCTTCGATGCTTCTCAAATCCACCTTCCCGATTCCGGTTCCCTTAAACTGTATCAGTTGACTTTGCACCCGGGTGCGAGCTTCCCGCAAGTGCGAAACTGCAGGCGCCTGTGTACAACCTGTGAAGGTGCGGCCGGGGCTGTGGAGGGCGGAGGAAAATCCGCTCCCGGCTTGTTTCCTGGTGACCGGTGCTGATCGAAGTACGAGTTTTCCACCGCCCGCTCCAGCCCGGAACCCGCCACCTTAGCCCCAATCCGGGACATGGGGGTGCGAAACAGGCTTCGGGCGCGGATTTTCACAGTTGACATTCTCCGTGGAGAGAGGAGAATACCAGCCGTCAGGTTTCCCAACTCAGCCACGAGCTTTTGTCCTCCCGGTGTCGGCTGGGCATGCAAAATAAAGAGACCTGCGAGGAGAAACAAATGAATAAAGCCGATCTGGTTGACAAGATCGCGGGCGCTTGCGAAATCAGCAAGGCGCAGGCTGCAACGGCGATTGATACCGCGGTGAGCAGCATTACTGGAGCATTGCGAAAAGGGGATCGAGTGGCTTTGATAGGCTTCGGCACTTTCTCGGTATCGCAGAGAAAGGCGCGGAATGGACGCAATCCGCAAACCGGCGCCACTATCAAGATCGCTGCCCGCAAGGTCGCGAAGTTTACCCCGGGTGCCGAACTGAAGAAAACCGTGAACAAGAAGTAACGAAAACAGAAGTCGCGGAACCAAGAGTCTTACATCCACGAAACGGCAGGGGGTCGGCCCTGCCGTTTTCGCTGCATGGTCTTCAGTACCGAGTACCCAATACCTAGTACCGAGCATTGAGGTCGGAGTGGCGCGCGACTATCCTCTGGGTACTAGATATTCGACACTAGCTACCAACATGATTGCCCATCTGCGCGGAAAACTGCTGGCCAAGCATCCCAATCAAGTCGTTGTAGAGACAGGCGGCGTCGGCTATGAAGTGAACATCAGCGTGCCAACCTTTTCTGAATTGCCGGCCAGCGGTTCCGAAGTTGCCCTGCACATCCACACTCATGTGCGCGAAGAGGTGATTGCGTTGTATGGATTTCTCCGTCCCGCGGAGAAGCAGTTGTTCGAGAAGTTGATGACGGTGAGCGGCATTGGGGCGAAGCTCGCAATCACCATCCTGAGTGGGATGGCGGCTGACGAAATGGCGGGCGCGATCCGCGGCAATGATGTAGCTCGCCTGACGAGGGTCCCCGGCATCGGTAAGAAGACCGCCGAACGCATGGTATTGGAACTTCGAGACAAGCTGCCAGCAGCGGGAACTTCGGCGCCAACTGTGCCTGCGCTGAATGCGACAGAAGAAGATGTCTTGTCTGCGCTGGTCAACTTGGGCTACCAGCGGGCCTCGGCCGAGAAGGCACTGGCGAGCGCAGTCAAGAGCGCCGGCGGCAAGAGCGATAAGGCTGGATCATTCGACGCCCTGTTCCGGGAAGCGCTCGCTGGCCTCTCGAAATAGCGGTTGCATTCCGCGGGTCCGCAGGTTTCTGGGGCGCGGCACCCAGCAGTCTTCCATACAGAAAATCATATTGTTATTCAACAAACCGGAGCTTTCTCCTGCGATAACCATCGTAAGTCAAACAAACATAACAGTTTCGAACAGGTCTTTGTTTGGAACGACAGTTGCACTCTTGCGCGTGGGCTTCTGCTGTAAGTTTCTAAGTCTGTCTTCGGTTGGTTTTCTATCCGTTTGGAAGATCTATTTCGTCGGGGCGTGTTGGTTGACAGCAATTTTCGAAGATCTCGCAAAGAGCGGGCCAGTTTCTGTAGTCTCCCTTGGTTTCTCTCGGTCAGTCGTGAACGTTCAATCTCTTGGTAGGAGGAAGCAATGTACATGCGCAGCGTAAAGTTGGTTCTGGTTGTCCTGTTGGCAGTTTGTGTGGGCGGTGCTCTGCCCCTGTGGTCTCAGTCAGCATCATCCGGCACGGTTTCCGGCATTGTGACTGACCAGTCGAGCGCGGTGGTAGCGGGCGCCGCGATTACGCTGACCGACACCTCGACCAACATCTCGCGTACCGGGAATTCGAACGCGACCGGTCGCTACTTCTTTGCAGACGTTACGCCCGGCACCTACAGTCTCACGGTCGCTAAGGCTGGATTCGCTACCACGAAGACCGAGAACCAGATCGTGCAGGTTGGAGTCAACCTGACGGTGAATTTGTCTCTGCAAGTGGGCGGGGCGAATGTGGTCGTAGAAGTTTCCTCCGTCGGCAATGAATTGCAGACCATGAACGCCACGGTGGGCAACACGATTAACACCGTCACCATCGATAACCTGCCCAGCCTTGGCCGCGACGTCAGCACGTTCGTCGAATTGCAACCGGGCGTAGGTCCCGACGGCAGCGTCGGCGGCGCCGTTCTAGACCAGAACTACTTCTCGCTGGATGGCGGCAATAACACCAACGACATGGACGGCAGCATGAACGTCTACACCAGTAGCTATGCTGGCGATCCGACCGGCGGTGTGGCCACGCAGAATAACCTGGGAGCAGGTTCAGGCGGCCCGACGGGCGTAATCCCGACTCCGCAGGATAGCGTTGAGGAATTTAAGGTGAATACCGCGGGCCAGACAGCTGACTTCAACAGTTCCGCCGGTGCCGAAGTAAAGATTGTCACGAAGCGCGGAACCAATGCCTGGCACGGCACGGGCTACGAATACTACAAAGACAACAACTGGTCGTCCCAGAGCTGGCAGAATGACTTTAACCACATTGCACTTCCCAGCTTCCATTACAGCCGTTACGGCGGGGCCATCGGCGGTCCGATCATCCCGAAAGAAATTCTCGGCGGCAAGACGTATTTCTTTTTCAATTACGAGGGCTTCAACTTCCCCCAGTCGATCACGGTCGCAAGAAACGTCCCATCGCCAAGCTTGATGGCAGGCAACATAGTGGATCCCGTGACGGGAGTTTCCACTTCCCTGGCAAGCATTGACCCGCGCGGCATCGGGCTCAATCCGTTGGTCTCACAGATATGGAACACGTACGAGCCCCAGTCGAATGCAGCCTGCGCTCAGACGCTTTGCGACGGGACCAATGTGCTGGGGTTCTCGGGAAATATTGGCGTACCGGAAACTACCAAATTCATAGCCTCGCGGCTGGATCACGATTTTTCGCCCAAGTGGCATTTCAACGCCACCTATCATTTTTTCAAACTGACGCAATCTACAACTGACCAGGTCGACATCGGCGGGTTTTTCCCCGGCGACACGAAGGGTGTGCCGGCGTCGCTGTCCAAGGATCCCGCCGAGCCAAACATGTGGGCAGTGGGTCTGACCACCAACATCACCTCGAACACGACCAATGATTTCCATTACAGCTTCCTGCGCAACTTCTGGCAATGGATCCGGCAAGGGGACACCCCGCAAATCGCTGGCTTGGGTGGAGCGATCGAGATTATGAGCGGCCAAACGCAGGGCGCAGCTAATGATCTCGGCCCCTATAACGTAAACACCCAGCAGACCCGCACCCGTTTTTGGGATGGGCACGATCAGATGGTGCGCGATGACATTTCGAACCTGAAAGGCAACCACCTGCTGCAGTTTGGCGCTACCTATCAGCACAACTGGAACCAACATCAACGTACCGATAACGGCGGCGGAATCAACTACGCTCCCGTCTATGCGCTTGGCGTGGGGTTAAGCGGATCGGGACTTGCGACCGACTTACCGATTTGCACCGCGACGACCGATATCCCCAACTGCGGCGCTCTTACCGCAGGGGCGCTGGGCATCGTCTCCATCTCGCAGATTGCTTATACCCGCTCTGGCTCAAGTCTCACCTTGAATCCTCCGCTGACCCCGGCGGAAGACACGCTCACGATTCCATATTTCAACTCCTATTTCAGCGACACTTGGCACATGAAGCCGACGTTCACCCTCACCTACGGTTTGGGCTGGACGTTGGAACAGCCTCCGACCGAAGCGACGGGCAAGCAGGATGTGCTGGTGGATGCGAGCGACCAGCCGGTTTCGATGAGTGCCTATCTGGCGCAGCGCAAAGCCGCAGCGCTAATCGGCCAGGTCTACAATCCTGTGCTCGGCTTTGCCCTGGTGCATAACGTTGGAGACGGGTCGGGTCGGGTGTATAACCCGTACTACGGCGAATTCAGTCCGCGTATCGCCGTGGCCTGGAGCCCGCACTTCGACGCTGATTCCGCCATGGGTAAAGTTTTCGGCCATGAAGATACGGTGATCCGTGGCGGCTATGGACGCATCTACGGCCGCTTGAACGGCGTGGATCAGGCACTGGTGCCATTGCTCGGCGTCGGACCCATCCAGCCCGTGCAGTGCGCCAACAACCTCTCGAACGGTACGTGCCCGTCTGGTACCGTAACAGCCGATCCTTCGACTGCCTTCCGGATTGGAGCCACCGAAGACGGCTTGATCGCGCCACTCCAGACTGCCTCGAACCTGTTGCCCAGTACGACCCTGCCGCAACCGCTCTACCCAGGGATCGGTGGTCAAACGCCGGGCAGTGCCAGTGAGGCTCTAGATCCGCATTTCCGGCCCAATGTATCCGATGCGTTCAACCTCACGATTCAACGCCAGTTGACCCGCAGGGTCACCCTGGAATTCGGCTACATCGGACGCAGGATCACCCACGAATACCAGCCCATCAACCTCAATGCGGTTCCTTACATGATGACGCTGGGCGGGCAGCAGTTTAAGCAAGCCTATGCCAACCTCGTAATGCAATACTGCGGGGGCATAGCGGGCTTGGCTGGTGGTGGTTGCGCGGGCGCCAGCACGAGCGGTCCTACAACCGTCACACCACAAGCGTTCTTCGAGACGGCGCTGGGGGGTACAGGCTCTGCGTACTGCACCGGATTCTCCAGTTGCACTCAGGCCCTGGTCTTCAATGAGGGAAACCCTTACGGGAACGGCTGCACTCCTCCTGGCACGACTGCCAATCCTTGCAATGCCGTGAATCCGAACGCCACGCATAACCTCACCCTCGCTCAGGTCTGGAGCCTGTGGAGCGACTTGGATGGCGGCCCGATGCAAGCTGCCAACGGAGGCGCTCTCTCAGGGCCTACCATGCTGAATAACTCCGGCCAGTTCTCGTCTGGCGTCGCCAGCAATGGCAGCATAGGTTACGGAAACTATAACGCTGGCTTTGCCTCCCTCAAGATGGCCGACTGGAGAGGATTGACGTTGCAATCGAACTTCACCTGGTCAAAGGCGTTGGGAACTGGAGGTGTTGTCCAGGCTAGCAGCGAAATTACTCCGGATGATCCGTTCAATTTGGGGACCACATACGGCTACCAGGATTACGATCGCAAGTTCGTATACAACGCCTTCTTTGTCTACCAGCCTCCGTTCTTTAAGGGGCAGCATGGATTGGTGGGACGGGCACTGGGCGGCTGGACCTTCGCATCGGTCTTCACAGCCGGAAGCGCCGAGCCTGTCGAGATATTTACCTCAACCGGAGATGGCCAGGAGTACGGTGCTGGCGACAATATCAATTTCTTCGGCAATGAAAACGCGGTTCAGATTGCGCCCATTAAGTCGGGTCACGCCTACTACAACAACCCGTCCGGTGCGTTGCCGGTCAATTTGTTCAAGCAGGGCGTATCTGCCATTAATGACTTCCGCAATCCGATTCTGGGTATCGACAACAAGGACGGCGGCAACGGCAATTTCTTTGGCCTGCCCTACTGGAACATGGACTTCAGCGTCCGGAAGAACGTTCAGCTGGCCGAAGGCATCAGCATGGAATTTCAAGGTGTCTTCGCGAACGTCTTTAACCATAACCAGTGGCTGGATCCAGTGGGCGCGAACGCGATGGGGCTATTCGGGGCTTCCACTTTCGGCGCACTGGGTGGCTCGGCGCAG
>DATHOQ010000016.1:0-208607 GCA_035484735.1 Terriglobales bacterium
TGCGTGTCGGTGTCTTCTGCTAGGCGTCGTCCTCGCAACCGCGCTCCCCAGCTTCGCCTCAGCCTACAACGCCCATCCCAAGCTGGTCGTGGTCATCGTCATTGACCAATTCCGTGGCGACTATCTGGAGCGCTACCGTGACCAGTTCGGCGAAGGCGGATTCCGTCTCTTCCTCGATCACGGCGCGAACTTCACCGACTGCAATTACGACTACGCCAACACCCGCACCGCGCCCGGACACGCCACGCTCTTCACCGGCGCCTATAGCAACGGCCACGGCATCGTCTCCAACGAATGGTGGGACCAGAAAAAGAAGCGCATGGTCACCTCCGTCGAAGACGAAGACACGAAGCTCGTTGGAGCAGAAGGCAAATCCGGAGCGTCTCCGCGCAACCTGATGGCCGATACGCTTGGCGACGAGATGAAGCTCGCGACGCAGGGCAAGTCGCGCGTCTTCGCCATCTCGCTAAAAGACCGCGCCTCCGTTCTTCCCGGCGGATTTTCCGCCGACGCCGCCTACTGGATCGATCCAAAATCCGGCGTGTGGATCACCTCAACCTACTACCGCGATCAACTCCCGCCGTGGGCGCAGAATTTCAACTCCACGCGTCAGCAAAAATATTGGGACCGCGACTGGGTCGACGCGCAGGGCATCAAGCTAGCCTCAACCGCGCATCGCAAAAGCAAAGACGGATCGGACGCCGGCTTCTACGAAGTCCTCGGCCCCACCAGCTTTGCCAATCAATATGAATTCGAGTTCGCCCGCGAACTCGTCGTCTACGAAAACGTCGGCCGCGGCCCGGCCACCGATCTTCTTTCCATCAGCCTTTCGGCGAATGACATTCTCGGCCATCAGGTCGGCCCCGGCTCTCCCGCCATGCACCAGATGGCGCTCGATCTCGATCGCGACCTCGCCGACTTCATCAACTTCTTAGGCCATCAAATCGGCCTTGCTGACGTCTGGATCGCGCTCTCCGCCGATCACGGCGTCTCCGCTGTGCCCGACGACGCCAAAAAACTTCGCATTCCCGCCGCCAATCTCGACATTTCCAAACTCGAATCGCAGATCAATGCCGCGCTCACCGCGAAATTTTCTCCCGGCCATCCCGCGCAATTCATGAAGCTCGACTATCCTCAGGCCTGGATCGACCCCGACGCCTTCACCGCCGCTCACGTTCACGAGCGTGACGCCGAAACTGCGGTTGGAGAAGCCATGAAGCAGGTCGGCCTGCGCGATTACTACACCAAATCGCAACTCGCCGCCGGAGAAGTTCCCAACACTGCCCTCGGGCGAAAATATCTGAACAGCTATTCGCCCGAAGGAAGTTGGTACGTGCTCGGCGTTCCCGACATCTACACCATCGGTCCCGGCAAAGGCACCGACCACACCTCGCCCTACAACTACGACACCCACGTGCCTCTGCTCTTGTTCGGCATTCCGTTTCAGGCGGGAACGTATCGCGCCAGCGTCGAACCCATTGACCTCGCGCCCACGCTGGCATCATTACTGGGAATCAATGCTCCCACCCACTCCGTCGGCCGCGTCCTGACCGAAGCCCTCGCGCCGCCGCATCCATCATCTGGGGAGACACATAACGACACACACGTCGAGAAAGGGAAACCATGAGCGCGCCTCCCGATCTCAACGTCAGCATCGCCGGCATTCCGCTGAAGAATCCAGTCATCGCCGCTAGCGGCACCTTCGGCTACGGAGTCGAATTCGAAGACGTCGTCCATCTCAGCAAGCTCGGCGGCATGGTCGTGAAGGGATTGTCGAAAGAACCGATGATCGGCAACCCTCCCCCACGTTTGTGGGAGACCGCAGCCGGAATGCTGAACGCCATCGGCCTGCAAAACATCGGTGCGCAAGCCTTCCTCGACGAAAAACTTCCACGCCTGCGCCAGATTAAAGACGTCGTCGTCATCGCCAACGTCTTCGGCTATACCCGCGAAGACTACGAACACTCCATCCAGATTCTTAACAGCGGCGAGGGTATCGCCGCCTACGAACTCAATGTCTCCTGCCCCAACACGCAGCACGGTGGCCTGCAATTCGGCAGCGATCCGCGCTCGCTCGATGAAGTTGTAACCACCGCGAAGCGCGTGGCCGAGCGCCCATTGATCGTCAAACTTTCCCCCAACGTCACTAGCATCGCGCAGATGGCATACGTAGCCCAGGAAGCCGGCGCGGACGCGCTCTCGCTGATCAACACCTTTGTCGCCATGGCGATTGACCCTGAAACCCGCAAGCCGCGCATCGCCAACGTCACCGCCGGATTGTCCGGACCGGCCATCAAGCCCATTGCCCTGCGCATGGTTTACGACGCCGCCAAAGCCGTCAAGATTCCCATCATCGGCATGGGCGGAATTTCCACCGCGGTGGACATCGTTGAGTTCATGCTGGCGGGCGCGAGCGCGGTACAGATCGGCACTGCAAGTTATTGGGATCCGTGCGCCACCGAGAAAATCGTGGATGAACTCCGCAACTGGTGTATGGAGCACAAAGTGCCCCGTCTGGCTGATTTGACTAACGGACTGGTAGTTGATTGACCACACCTGCCACCAATGCAAAATAAAAACCCGCCGAGAGGTCCTCATCGGCGGGCGAATAGGGAAGGCTGACCGAACGCAACCCGATCATCTCAAGCCCAGTGCCAGCGGGCAAGAGGCCTCGTATCCACGGGTCTCTTTACCCTAGTATCTGCGCAAGCTTCTGCACACTGCGCTGTCATTGCAACCCGGCGGATCGCAACATTTCCAGAAACTGACTTCGGGTGCGCATATCCATTGACTGCGCCACTAGCTTGCCCTCGCGGTCATATACCAGGCTCTTTGGCAGGCCATCTACCTGGAAAAGGTCGTTGACCTTCCTGCCTGGATCAAGCAGAACTGGATAGCTGATTTTATAGTCCGCAATGAACGGCGCGACCTTGCCCTGCTCTTCATCCGAAATCGCCAAAATCACCAAACCCTGACCGCTAAATCGCTGGTAAAGCGCTTCCAAGTCCGGCATTTCCTTGCGGCATGGCGGACACCAGGTGGCCCAGAAATTTACCAGCACGACCTTGCCCCGGAGATTCTTAAGCTCCCAGGTCTTGCCCTGCAAATCTGTCAATGTGAAATCTGCCTGCTGCCGTCCCTGGTCGTCCGCGGCAAGCTTGGCCAGGGCCATCTTGTATGCAGGGGCGTCCAGAGAAACTTGCATATGTTCATATCGCTCAAGCTGGGCCAATTCAACATAAGCAGCTGCAGGCCCGCCTTTCTCATCGGGCTGCTGCAGTTGCTTCAGCGCCTCGGCCAGCGTGTTCGTGACTTCTTGCAAGTTATCGTGACCAAAGTCGCCTTCGGTCGAACGAGTCGCCAAACTGTACGCCAACCGCACTTTATTCTCAGTCGCTGGTAACTGGCGAATCTGAAGCGCAAGCTTTCTGTTAGTCTCGCCGCGAACGTCGTCCGGCAGCTTGCGCAAGCCCCGCAACTGTTCGACGATCGGCTTCTCCTGATCGTTCCAGACGATCTCCTGCTTCTGCGCTCGCGCCGCCGGCGGACTAACAAACAAAGTAATCCCAGAAAGCAAGACCAGCAGAATGGAGAAAACCTGGGCGGTTGCAACCGTGGGCGAGCTACGGGTCGTTAGCAATCGTGCCACCTCATAACGAGATTATTCGAAATGACGAAATCATTCGAATCGGAGAAATTCGGTAACAATCTTTCTGGGACAGCTCCATTCCAGACTGGCTCACCTGCCGTTGCTGTACCAGATCGAGCCCGGAGAGCGGAAGTTGAGTCCTTCGCCCCATACCGCCTGAGTGCGGCCCTGGTTGTCAATGTCCATCTCGAAGTAGTCGCCAAACGGGAAGCTGTAACCCTTCGACCGAATATAGCGATAGCCCGGCACATAATTTGAAAGCCTGGTCTCCGCCGACCAGGTTGCGCCGCCGTTGCTGGAGCTGCGATAAAACGTGTTCCACAGCGGAGCATGACGCGTGTCCATCCACGCAATCCGCACGTCGTCGGCTTCCCCCGCCACCAACGCCGGAAACGCGTGCTCCACTCCTTTCGGCGCAAGCGACACGTCCGCTGGCGCTGACCACGTTTCCCCCGCGGTCGTCGAAGAGGCGAAGTATATTCTTTGCGGGGCCTGGTTCCGAGTGCCCGAATTCCACAACGCATATAGCGTGCCCGCCGCATCGGAGGCTATCGTGATCTGTGCCCCCAGAAAGCCCCACTCGCAGCGAAACGCCGAGCAGTCCGGAGCTGCACTCGAAGTAGCCATCTGGATCGTGGCCCAACTCTTGCCACCATCCGACGAGTTGCTGACGAAAAGATTTACCTGGTTACGACGCACATACCCAGCCCAGGCGACGTGAACGCCGCCTTCACCATCCACCGTAGCTCCGCCGCCCAATGCGCGTATCAGATTCAGTTCCGGATCCACATCGCCCACTATGAACGTGATGCCACCATCGTGCGAAACCGCCACTCGCATCTCCCGCTCCCGGTTGAAGGCGAGATAAACGTCCTTGCCACGCACCGCCAGCACGGGCTTGTCAGCATCTTCGTCGTCGCGGTCCGCGACCACCACCGACCAGCTCTGGCCGAAATCCACCGACTTGGCCACCACTGCATCCCGGTTGCGGTCCTGCAGCCAGGCCGCATACACCGTCCGGTGATCGGCGGGATCGACCACAATCTGCGGATCAAACTGGCCCGTGAGATGCGAAGTAATCTCCCGCGGCGGCTGCCACGTGGTCCCGTTATTGTCGCTGACCAGCAGGGTCATCGAAGGCAACGGACCGTTTAATCCCGGCATCAGTCGCCCGTATTGCGGATAAAGAACGTACACATGCCCAAACCCGTCGGCGGCAATCGCCGGCTCCCACTGATCTCCGACCCTGTAACCCAGCCGTGCCTGTGGAGTAAACGCCGGAGCGCCAACCGCCGCATGTAAGAACGGAGTCAACAGCAATGCCAGACAAAAAAGCCAGGCATGCCGGGAAATCCCACGTGGTGGAAGGGTTAGGGTCACAGAACCTCGAACCGGCCCTGGGGAGAAGAGCCGCTAGACGGAGTCTATTGTGGAAAATGGGCCACGTCAACAGGTCTTAAGCGGGCTGAGAATCCAGCTCCAACCTATTCAACTCAAGTAAGCTTTAGGCTGCTAAATGCGCGCTCGATCCCAATAGGCCGTCGAGGTAAGCGGCGATGATCTCAGCATCATTAGCGGAGCAAGCCACATACCCGTCGGGACGAACCAGCCATATGCCGTCCCGATTGAAAGGCGCTCTTATATTCGGATCGAGCAGCGCTTTAAACCGCTTAACCAGATCATCAGTCGCCGCATTCTGTTCCGCGAAAAGCGCAAACAGCGGTCTTTCACCCGATCCCACTCCCGATTGGCCGCTGATGGGAACAACCCGTTCGCCGGGCTTCGGACCTCCTCGCAACCCCGGACCGTTCAGAGGACTATCAGGGTAGCCGATCGCAACCTCTGTCATCGAATCCGCAAACGCGTGTTGAACCGGCGCGAGCCCAAACATAAAGTGACCGGCAAGATCGCGAATGCTCTGGAGCGCAGAGTTCTTTACCGTCCCAATGGCAGTCAGCCTTCCAGCAGCTTTAAGTACTTCATCGCCGACTTTGCTGCGCTCGGGTCCGTAGCTGTCGAGGACATGCTCGCCACAAGCGCCATGAATGACTAGCGCCAACTTCCACGCCAGATTGAATGCATCCTGCATTCCCGTGTTCATGCCCTGACCACCGGCTGGACTATGAACGTGCGCCGCGTCACCAAGAAGGAAGACCCGTCCGAAGCGATAATCAGCCACCTTGCGGCCGTTGATCCTAAAACCCGCAAGCCAAATTGGGTCAAAGGCAGTCAGCCCCCCAGGACCACGCCGATCAATGATCGCCTGCACCTGCTCCAGAGTGGGCTCGGGAGGCACCGCATCAGCACTCGCAGGCAGATCGGCGAGAACTCGATAACGTCCCGGTGAGATTGGAAAAATAACAAACGCCCCATCTTTGTGCCAATAGACCGAAGCCTCGGAATCGGGAAATGGGTATCCGCTCATATGGACGTCCGCCAGCATCCAGTTGCTGTCGAGCGTTTCACCCGTGAACGGCACTCCCAATGTGTGTCGCACCACGCTGTGGGCGCCGTCACACCCTAGTAGCCAATCCGATAACACGGTTTCTTCTCGTCCGTCCGCATGCCGGAGCGTGGCTTCGATTCCATGCTCCGAGCCCTTGTACCCGAGAACCTCAACCCGGCGTTTGACGGTAACGCCCAGCCCGGCAAGCCTCTCCTCAAGCAAACGCTCAGTTTCAGATTGAGGAAGCATCAATCCATATGGATAGGGGCTTTTCACAGAGTCCATGGCAACGTGACCCATGAATTTGCCATCGTTCGCGACAAAATTTACCGCCAAGGCTTTGAACCCCGCTTGGATGAACGGCGCGGAGCCTCCCGGACCGCGGTCCAACAGTTCAAGGGTCCTGCTCCACAGCACCAGAGCTTTGGACTTGTCAGTGCGCTGCGCCGCTTTGTCGACGATCCGTACCGAGACACCGTACCGCGCCAGCTCGGATGCCACTGTCATTCCCACCGGCCCGGCCCCCGCGATGAAAACTTGAGGTTGCATTTCAGTTACCCTCGACGATGACGGCGGCAATTATCTGAACTCAGGCTTGAACCCTACGGCGTGAACCCGAAAACGATCCCCGACTCGTCATTCCCCCCAGACGCAGTGGTAGAAAATAAATTTCCGGAAGGATCCGGAGTCAGCCCATAGTAGGGATATCCACCGTCAGGCTTTTCCTTGAAGCGGTGAAGTACGATCTCTGTCCACGTATCTTGCCCCCGGACCGGACTCAACTCAAACACCGTGCCGCAGTCGCAGGCAGGAACGCCTCCCATCGAAGTCGTGCCATACATATTTCCTACAGTGTCGAAAACCAGCGTGCTGGTTGGATAGCCGCCATCCGTTCCTTCCGCGAAGCTGTAGAGCACGCTTTCTTTTTTCGCAGTTAGATCCAGCTTAAACACGGCTCCAACCCCATTCGTGCCTCCATAGTAAGTCGTCCCGTAGAAGTTGTCCTTTCCATCGGTGATCAGGCCGCCATATGGAAAACCAGCATCAGGCTGTCCGCCGAAACCGTACAGTGTAGTGAATTTCCATTTGCCTCCAGCCAGTGGTGATAGCCGGAACGCGGTGCCGGCTGCATGCGCTCCACCCAGTTCTGATACTCCGTAGAAGTTGCCGCTGGCAAGCAACAAGGATCCCAGCGATCCCACTGCCCCGTCATTTCCACCTGTAAATGCATGGATCACAGTCTGCTTCCATGTACCACCCTGAAGTGATAGCTCGTACACCACTCCTACGCCAAACTGGCCGCCGTCCGGGGTCGTGCCATAGAGATTCCCGGACTTGTCAAACACCACGCCTCCGCCCGGACCAGATCCGTCATTGCCGCCGGTAAAGTTGTAAAGCACGGTTTCCGTCCAGCTGCCACCGTTATTGGTCAGCTCGAAAACCACTCCGCAACCATCGCCAGAGCACACTCCACCACTGCCCCCCGAAACCGTCGTACCATAAAGATTGCCAGCTGCGTCGAAGATCACGCCGCCATAAGGATTCTTTCCGTCCGAGCCTCCCGTAAAGCTATACAAAACCGTCTCCTGAAACTTGCCGCCCGAAAGACGCTTAAGTTCAAACACCGTTCCAAACCCGAATGCACCCCCGACCACAGTCGTGCCATAACCATTACCCGTGGCGTCAAAAGTTAAGCTGGTAGCCGGATCGCCGCCGTCCTCCGAACCGGTAAAGCTATACACGATCTTCCCATTGCTGGCCGCCCATGCCCCGCTGACCGACATCGCGGACACCACCGCCATCGCAAGAATCTTCCCCATAAACCCAAGAAATTCGCGTTTCATCTAAAGCTCCCACCCAGAAGTAGCTTCCGTCGCCCAGCCGAGCAGCGGCCAGCCACTATAGCATTGAATCAGGCCTCCACCGCGCCTTTGACCAACTTTTTACACATGTTCTTAATCTGATTCGAGGGTTTCTCTGTGTCTCTGTGCCTCTGTGGTGAGGTTTGCTTTGTCCCCGCCATCCCCACTTGTGACTTTCTCCCCGTCCCAGCATCCAATACAATTAATCCTCTAATAACGGAGCCGTCCCATGTCAAAAGCCATTTTTGCCGCAGGATGTTTTTGGGGAGTCGAAGCCACGTTCCGCCAGTTGCCCGGCGTCATCTCGACCCGCGTAGGCTATACCGGAGGCCAGACCAGCGACCCCACCTACAAAGAAGTCTGCACCGACCGCACTGGCCACGCTGAAGCAGTAGAAGTCACCTACGACCCTGCCAAGCTGGCCTACGAAAAGCTGCTCGAAGTGTTCTGGGAGAACCACGATCCCACCCAGGTCAACCGTCAGGGCCCGGATTACGGCAGCCAGTATCGCACCGCCATTTTCTTCACCACCCCAGAGCAGGAAACCGCCGCCCGCGCCTCCAAAGAAGCGCTCGAAAAGTCCCACCGTTTCAGCAAGCCCATCGCAACTCAAATTGTTCCCGCCGTGACCTTCTACGAAGCCGAGGACTACCACCAGCAGTATCTGGAGAAGAAGGGTCTCGCGAGCTGCCACATCAAGGCGTAACTCACGCCGCCGTCAGCAGAATCGGTTCGCCTTTGGTGATCACCAACGTGTGCTCGTAGTGGGCAGAAAGCTTTCCGTCCGCCGTGCGCACCGTCCATCCATCCTTAGCTAAGACCGCTCGGCCCGATCCTGCCGCAATAATCGGTTCGACGGTGATTACCAGCCCTTCGGTCAAAATCGAATTCGCCCCCGGATCCGCATAGTTCGGCACCCGCGGTTCTTCGTGAATCGTCCGTCCAATCCCGTGTCCTCCCAGGTCGCGAATCACCGAGAAGCCGCTGCGCCGTACTTCGCGCTCCACCACCCGCCCAATCTCCGACACCCGAAATCCCGCCCGCGCCACCAGCATCGCCTTCTCAAACGACCGCTCCGCGCACTCAATCAACCTGCGGCTGGCTTCCGGAACCTCACCTACCGCCACCGTCTCCGCCGCATCCGCCATGAATCCATCTTTCTCGATCGTCACATCGAGCTTTACCAGATCACCGTCCTGTACCACGCGCTCTCCCGGAATGCCATGCACCGCTTCATCATTCAAGCTGATACAATTCGTCCCCGGAAACTGGTACACCATCTGTGGCGCTGACTTCGCTCCCTGCTGGCGCATCACCGCAGCGCCAACTTCATCCAATTCCGCGGTGCTCACACCCGGCCGCACCGCCTGCTTCATCGCCTCAATCATCTTTCGGACAATGACGCCCGCCGCCCGCATTCCTTCCAGTTCCTTTGGATCAGTTATCGACACAAACTATCTCCTAAGACTTATCCTTCTTAGCCTATCTCATGCGATGGCGAGCAGAAAGTAGCGGCGCCTGGCCAGATGCCAAGTGCTAAATGCTGAGTGCTGACTGCTGAGTGCTGAGTGCCGAATGCTAATGCCCATGCTCCATCAACCCCGGCCGCACTCGCAAAAACACATGAAACGACACCGGATTATCCCCGTAAATAGGATCCAACACCGCAGGTTTCGTGTAGAACGTCACATCCGCTCCCATCCCCAGCTGCCAATGATGGTTATGCACCAAATCACGCACTCCCCCAAACGTGTATGCCCCAATGCGGTACGAAGGTGGCGGCTGCACCCCGGGAAACAGTTCGTCCTTGTCCACCAACTCCAATCGCGTGTAAGCATAGTTTCGCTGCCAGAAGTTCAGCGTCGATTCCATCAGATAGCTGTTCTGGTTGGTGTGTTCCGTCTCCTTGTGCTTGCGTCCCCAGATCACGGAAGTCGCCCAGTTCCCTTCTCCCAACCACCCACCCGATAACGGCCGGTTGTATTCCACTGACGCCGTCTGCCGCCGCTCGTCTTCCGGATCCACCGCTTCCGGATGCTCCAGCCGTCCATAGCTATACTGCGCCGTCCAATTGCGCGTGGGAGCCGCACTGGCTCGAACCGACCAGGAATCCAGCGGCGCCAACTGGATGCTCCAGCGCTCCTCATTCGGTTCGTGACCGTTGAACGCCGACCCCTCAATCTTGAAACGGTCGATGACCACACCCGTCGTCACCACTCCGAAACTCGTATGTGTCGAATCCTGCAAATGATGTCCTAATGGCGCTTCGGGATCTTCCGACGCCGATTCCCGATGGATATACGTCACCGGGCCCAAAGCCGGCTCCGCCGAAGGCCCTCCATAAAACAGCCAGGAGACCTTCTTGCTTATCGGCACGGTGTAAAGCAATGCCAGTTCTGCGAAAACATTATGCGGATGCTGATGATCCACCAGCGGCTCTCCGTGATACGTCTCGCCTGTCTGGAATAGTTCCGGGAAACCAGGGTGCGGCGAGGTCAGCGACTCAGCCGAAAACATCTCGCGAAATAAAATCGTGCCCTTCCACAACTTATGCTGCTCCATGAACATAAAATAATTGGTCGATTCGGCTTTGCCTTCGCCGCGCGGCCCACCCTGCTGATTGTAGGTAACAAAAATCACGCCGTGAGCCATCAAATCCCAACCCGCTCGCGAAATCATCCAGTCGAGTTCAGGCACCGACGCCGGCTGCCATCCCGTCCCCGACGAAACATGCGGAGATGGCATCGTGGCCGTTTCATCCATGTGCATGCCTGCCATATCCGGATCGGCGTCTTGCGCCACTGACAGCAAAGTCAGTGAACTAATCGCCAAAACGTATAACGCTAACTTCCGCACGCCGGATCCTCCATTGCGCCGATCTGAGAACCGTCCCTCAACTGGTTTGGGAGGGCGCGGCTTCGAGCCGTACCGCAACCTCCCGCAAACGGGAGGGCATGACTTCAGTCGTGCCGCTACCGCCCAATAAGAATGCGGGCTTTAGCCCCCGAGGCCAACTGCCGGTTCAGTCTTCTGGAAACTGTGAATGAAAAAACAGGGAGAAGAAGCGAGGCTAGATACGCAAAGAAGTCACGCGTGGAGGACCGAATGCAGGTGGCCAAGGTTCCAATCGGGATTGGCCAGTGGCCCACGCCAACCCGGGTACAACAAATTTCATTGCAGGGGACAACGACGAAAGCCGGCTCCTGAAGTCAACCGCTTCTCGTAACGTCGCGAACTGATGTCCCACCCGGCAACACTGATAGGTCACTGGACTTGGCGACGGAACTTTCTGACCATGCTCATGGCAGCCTGCCCGCCTTGGCTGCGGAGTCTGATCTGGCTCAAGGACAAAGACCTGCCCAAAGAGTACCGGCGAAACCACCGCTACCAACATCACCAACGCGATCATTTTGCAAAGCGGTTTCATGCCAAGTTACGACCCGGTGATTTTCAAGCGCAAATCTTCCGGCAGACGTTCGCGGATTTCTGCCGGCAGGCGGTCATGTACATGCCGCGCCCCAATCTTGGCCGCATCCACCACCGCCATCGGCGCCGGAGTCGCCAGCGCCACTGCCAGCCAGATCAGCGCCGATAAAGCGAACCCCGCCAGAGCCGCGATTTCCAGCCATAAAGCATTGCGTGGCCCCAAGTGACGAATGACCCCGAATGCCAAAAGAAAAACTGCTGCCGAAGCTGAAGCCAGGGCAATGAGGGAGACGTCGATGGTCCGGTGCAGGCGCTGCCGCTTGTGGCACCGCTCGCAGGCGGTGAAGTGGTCCTCGTAGGCGCCACGCATCTCTGGCGCGATGCCCGAGATGTCATACCGCCAGCCCGCCAGGATTTTGCCCACGACGGGATCTACGCACTGGTTCATAAAGGATACTGATGACCTACAACCGGATTGGTTGCATGGCCTGAGCCTGCGTCGCCAGCTCTACCCGGTTGTGTAGCAACGAGCGGCGCGCTTCCAACGCCGTTTCAGCTTCTCTTTTCGCCACTTCCGGATGATTGTTCTGCTCCGAAAGGTGCGCCAATACGATGTAGGAGGCATTCCCATCATAGTCGCCGGCAAAGAATTCCGCGAGCGCCTTATTCGACAAGTGTCCCGTGCGGCTCCCCACCCGCTGTTTTACCGACCAGGGATATGGCCCCACTCGCAGCATCTCCAAATCATGGTTCGATTCCAGCACTAAAACGTCGCAACCGCGCAAATGGTCCCGCACGCTGGCTGGCATGTATCCCAAATCCGTTGCCATGCCAATTTTGATGCCTTCGCTGCGAAAGGTAAATCCAACCGGATCAGCCGCGTCATGCGGAATAGTGAAGGGTGTGACCGCAATGTCGCCGATCTGAAAACTTCGTCCTGAAGAGAAAAATTCAACCTGCTCGGTGTCCGGCGGCTTTCCGGTTGCGTCCCGCACCGCTCTCGACCAAGCCTGATGAGTAGCTCCGGTCATAAACACGGAAACGCCGAGCTTGCGCGCCAGCACCAGCAAACCCGCCACATGGTCGGAATGTTCATGAGTAATGACGATGGCAGACAGCGCCTGCGGATCTTCTCCGACTTGCTTTATGCGTTTGAAAGTCTCGCGGCAGGAAATTCCCGCGTCCACCAGGATGCGCGTCGACGAACTTTGTACAATCGCGCTGTTTCCCCGGCTGCCGCTGGCCAATACCGAAACCGACACACCCATGCCCGCAGCATACTCGCCCTCGCTGTGGATGCGCGATAACTTTTTAGATAGCCCACCACCTTTGAGCAAATTCTTGGGATTCATCCCTGGGATTGGGCCTTCGAGATGCCCTCACCTGCGCTATCATTCACAGATCGGCTATGGAGCGTAGAAGACCTTGTGGCCCTCTGGGAAAAGCTATGAGCAGCGGAAGGTGGAAAGAGCGGTAGCATGAAGCGCTCCCTTGGTAAGAGGATCGAACTTGTAGGCTGGGCGTTCGGCTCTGTCAGCGCACTGTTGTTTAGCTGTCTGTGGATTGTTTACATGTTCTACATCAGGAAGATCAGCTTCGGCCTGCTGGCAACAGTGGCCGTTGGTATTGCTGCCGCATGGGAGGGATTCAAGATGTTCCGCTCCGAACGAAATTCAAAGTAGCCCACTACCATTCCGTATTATCCAGTTGACACAAACCAGATTCTGGCTAAACCTTTAAGACATGACCAATGAAGACAAGTGGATTTTCGTCGCCGCAGGCGTCCTGGTTGTTCTTGTGGTTTTGCTCCTGACCGGTCACCTACACGTTTTTCGCCATGCTCATGGGTTCTGGCGCCGCTAGGAGCTGGCCATCCGGTTTTGCCATCAGCACTCAGGAAAACCGGTCAGTTTGGATTTCACTCGATGGCTGCGCATCACTTGCGATGCAGTTCATTCCACCCCTTCCGCGCAACGGACCCGCCGTAGGCGCCGGCAATGCCGGTAAGGAATCCCAGGAATGACTCGTAGATCTGCGCCCGGTAGGGCTTTTCGGTCAGGAAGATGTAAGCCAGCAACTGCACCACGGGAACAAAGACCCCTACCACGAGAATCCATCGCCAGGGCCGCTCCGGGCGAAGCAGCGCCAGCAGCATGGTCGATGCCAGAACAAAAAGCGCCGTAACCAGCAGATCGCCGGCCTTCACATCCAGCGTTCCGGCGGCAATCCCCAGCCCCGCCCCCAACATGTAAACCCAACCGTCGGACTGCGCCACCCGTCTGAACTCCTCTGTGAACCTCTGTGACCTCTGTGGTAAAGCTCTTCTCTGCGATCTCCGCGAAGGTCCCCTGCAACCTCTGCGATGAAAGCTGAGCCTTCACCCACCTCACCAAAATGCCGAAGGCCAAATGCCAAGCGCCAAGTGCTGATTGCTGATTGCTGAATGCTGAATGCTGAATGCTAAAAGCTACTCCCCCGCCATCTCGTAAAGCTTGCTCACCGTATTCCAATTTCGCATGGTAGCCTTCACCGCCAATACTTTTTCCAGAACACCATGGGTCAGCAGCTTCGCCCGCCCCATCCCATCCACGTAATAAACATAGATCTCCTTGCCGCAACAATGCGCTTGCTCCGCTTTCGTAGCTCGCGCCTGCAACTTCTCCACCGCATCCGCCTTCGGAGCCTGCTCTAGGAACCCAATGAAGACATAGGCCGGATCGCTGCGGCTTTCCTTCACAAAGGGATTACCCTCGATCGCCCGGCCCAATTCTGCCGCCGTCCGAGTGATCACCGACGCGCTAAACCCGAACTCCGCCACCATCCGCTCTTCGATCTTCTTCGACAACACTGCCGGCGCGCTCCTGCCGCTTTTGAACACCACATTCCCGCTATTGATGTACGTCCGCACCTGCTCGAATCCCATCCCCTCGAACATCGCGCGCAGCCGCGCCATCTCCACCCGCTTGTGGCCTGCCAGATTGATTCCCCGCAGCATGGAGATGTATGTCGGCATGAATTTCTCCCCGTAGTGAAAGGGCGCGGCAGCCCCACCTCATGGCCAAATGTCTAAGTGCCAAGTGCCAAATGCCAAGTGCTGAGTGCTGATTGCTGATTGCTAGTATCTATAAAACCCTCTCCCACTCTTCCTCCCCAGCCACCCCGCATCCACCATCTTGATCAACAACGGACACGGCCGGTACTTCGGATCCCCCAACCCATCCTGCAACACCCGCATGATGTCCAGACAAACGTCGAGTCCAATAAAATCCGCCAAAGTCAGCGGGCCCATGGGATGCGCCATGCCCAGCTTAAACACTTCGTCCACCGCCTCGGGCGTGGCCACGCCTTCCATTACCGCAAACATCGCTTCGTTGAGCAGCGGCATCAGCACCCGGTTCGACACAAAGCCGGGCGCGTCATTGACCTCGACTGGCGTCTTCTCCAACTTCACGGCCAGATCGCGCACCGTCTGGAAGGTTTCATCCGTCGTGGCCAGCCCGCGAATCACTTCCACCAATTTCATCACCGGCACCGGATTAAAAAAGTGCATGCCGATAACTTTTTCCGCCCGCTTGGTCAACGCTCCCAGCTTGGTAATCGAAATCGAAGACGTATTCGACGCCAGAATGACTTCCGGCCGGCAGACCTTATCTAGATCGCGAAAGATCTGTGCCTTGATTTCAAACTTCTCCGTCGCTGCCTCAATCACGAAGTCGCAACCTCCCAGCTTCGCCCGCTCGACCACCGGCTCAATCCGCCCCAGTACAGCCACCTTGTCGGCAGCGGCGATCTTGTTCTTCGCCACTTCCCGCTCCAGGTTCTTGCCAATCGTCTCGAGGCCGCGGTCCAGAAACCGCTGCTCCACATCGCAAAGAATCACGCGATACCCGCTGCGGGCAAACACATGCGCAATGCCGTTGCCCATGGTGCCCGCTCCAATCACTCCCACCCGCTCGATCGTCATGAAAACTTCCTCCACCCGGAAAACTCCAAAGTTTAACACCCGACAGCGATTCAAGTTTTCTTCGCGCTCTTTGCGCACTCTTTGCGCACACTTTGCGCTCTTTGCGGTTAAGCTTTTGACTGTACACTCGCTGCCCCAACAAAAATAAAGGCCCGCCTCCGTCGGAAGCGGGCCCCACACTGAAAACCACCTACTTTATTCGCGATCCAAACTCTCGTCGATCACCACTTTGCCGCTCTTCTCGACTGAAATCACCTTGTGCAGGCTCTTGAATCCGGTCAGGGTGATGTCAATCACGTAGTTGCCGGGATTTAAATAGAAATCCGCCGGTGACGCCCGATCCACAATGCGATTGTTGACCGCGATTTGCGCCCCTTTAGGCTGGGTCTTGATACTCACCGTGCCCATCCCCGCCGAGTCCGAACCGCCAAACACTTTCTTGAATTTCCCCCCAAACTTGATCTCGTCGGTGTTCCCCAGCGCACGCAATGTCGGCGACAGCTGGAAGGTCTGGCCGATTTGCAGGTTGGCATTGGAGGTTTCGTCGAGATATCCCTGTTTCTTGAATACAAATGTGTGAGTGCCAGGCCGGTCCACCGATATCTGTGCCGGTGTCACTTTGCCGGTGTCCTTGCCATCCATCCACACTGCCGCGCCCGCCGGTTCGCTATGTGCCGACACGCTGGCCAACATCACTGCCAGTTGCACACTCATTGCCGACTTGCTGCCCGAGCTCACATCAACTGTTCGCGTATCCGTCACAAAACCCGGTTTGCTGACCGTCACTGAATGCTGCCCTGGCATCAGGCCAGCCAGACTGAAGGGCGTAACTCCTGCTGCTTGCCCATCCACCTGAACCTGTGCGCCCTGAGGATTAGAGTCAACATTCAACTGCCCGGCGACAATGGCTGGCGCGGCTACCGGCTTTCCCTTTTTCTTGTTGCTGACCTTGGGGTTGTATTTCGGAGTAATCGAAACTGCCGGCGCCGCTTCCACCGGAGGAGCTTCCGGCGCCACTTGCGCTGGGACCGCCGTGGCCGCTGCCGCTGGCGCAACCGGACTCGCATTCGCCGGCACTGGAGTCTGTTTCGCAACTTCGTTGGCCACCGGCGCCGGGGTGCCGTCATCGTCCGTATCCCCGGAACGGATGTGGTACCAAATCGTTCCGATCACTAAGAGCGCCACTGCAGCCGCGCCCGCGATCGAATAAACAAACATTTGCGGCGGAGTCTTCTTGATCTCGTTGACGGCCTGTTTCGCTATCTCACGCGGTGGGGTTCTCGGCTTCTCGGGCTCAACATGATTGCGGAAAACTGCCGCTTTCACCGGATCTGCCGGCTCGACCTCTTCTACTTCCACCGCCGGCGTGGGATCGATATAAACCTCTTTAAGAGGCGGCAACTCGCTGATTTCGGAAAAGCTCAGACCCTTGCTACTCGCCTGCCGGTCGGGGTCCATCATTGGATCTACGTGGATCTTTGGCGCTTTCACTTGTGGAGCTTCCGGCTCCATCACACCTGCGGACATTCTTGCTTCTTCGAGCGCGGCCGCTTCTACCGTGGCCTTTACGCAGGACGTCACAAACTGTGAACTGGGGTCGAGGTGCGGAGTAGTTGGCGTGTTGCCCGCCGGCCCGGCCCAACCCGCGCTGGCTGCGGCTGCCATGGCGGCTTCCGCTGGAGCTTCTTTCTTCTGGACTGCTGTCGGCTTGGGCTGCGGAGCTACCGGCCTGGCCGCGAATGGCGCTTTTGCCCTGATCGCTGGATCAGCCTTCGGCGCCACTGCCGCCAGAGGCGTTGCTCCCACCTGCACTTTCGCCGGACTCGCCTTGCACTTCTCCAAATCGTTCACTAGTTCCTGCCCCGACTGATACCGCTCCTCCGGCGACTTCGCCAAAGCCTTCATAATTACTAAGCTTAGCGCGGGATGCGTCTTCTTATTTATTTGATCCACCGCTACCGGCGTCATCTCTAGAATTGAAGTTCTTACCTGATCGGCATCTTCGCCGTCGAATGCTTTCCGTTCCGTGACCATTTCGTAGAGGATCGCGCCCAGCGAGAACACATTCGAGCGCGCGTCAATGGGATCTCCACTCAACTGCTCCGGAGACATGTAATGCAGAATCTCGGGCGCTGGTCCTGCTGCTTGCGCTGCCGGCATCCCTGATCGCGACATTCCAAAGCCCAGCAACTTCACGATGCCGTCCCACTGCACCATTATCTTTGCCGGCTCCAGGCTGCAATGCATCACTTTGCGCACGTGAGCGTGGTCCAGGCCCTGACACGCCTGGCGCGCGATGTCCTGCAAATCCCAAATCGAAAAGCCTTCTTTGCGGGCCAGCATGGTAGCCACACTGTTGCCCTGCACGTATTCCATCGAGGCGCAAAGCTTGCCTTCAATTTCCTCGACGCTGTTGAGCAAGGCAATGTTGTGGCTGGCGAGCACCTGGCTGGCCGCGGCTTCTTCCCGCACGCTCTCGATCACGGCCGCTGCCTGCTCTCCGAAGGTTTCGAGAGCAATGGCCTTCAACGCCACCGTCTTATCGCCTTCGGTGTCCGTGGCTTTGTAGACCGCACTACGGTCGGACTTTGCGAGTTCGCTAAGTATTTCGAAACGCCCGAGTTTGTTCGACATTTCTTGTGACCCTCGACACAGCAAGACGCCTCCTCTCAACCCGATAGATGAGAGGTCCAGCGTCATTTCTTGAGGGAGGACGAGTTAAGGATAATCTGCCGGAAACCGAACCTGGGAGTTACGAAAGTGTTTGCGACGGAAGTGTAGGTTGGGCCTTCAGCAGGTCCCAGGCTTCGCGATATTGCTTGTGTTTCTCACACCTTCCTCCAGGGGTGAAATGCAAGGCTGTACTCACTCCGGTCGCTTCGAACGGGAGGATGTACCAGATGTCAACCGGGATCAGATAGATCGCAAAGAAGTCTATCGTGCCTTTGGCATATTGTTCGAACTTCCATCCATGGAGACGGAGGGCATAGGATTGGGTCCCGGCCCGCTGACGGTTGGTTGACTTCACTTGTATTCGCAAAATCCTGTCAGGGAGCTCGACGCCGACATCGTAACTGGACGAATCGCCGAACGGCCTCAAGACTTTCAGGCCCATGCCGGCTGCTTTTGCCATGAAACACAACTCGGCCCATTCGCCTTGCTCTTTGCAGGTCTTAAAAACAGTGTCCTGAATCTTCATTGTTCTCCTCAATAAAAAACGCGGCCACATGGGCCGCGCGCTTTTGTTTGTTGTCATTCCGAGAGCCGAAGGCTCGAGGAATCTGCTTTTCTAAGTGATCGGAACCAAATTATGTCCCTATTTCTAGATTAGCAAATGGCGAGGGTAAGTGAGACACGATTTGGAAATTTATATTTGGAATTGAATGACCGACTTATACGGAAAGTGATGCAAAAGGGGGCTTGACAAGGTTTTTCAGGCCTCGCCCCGGAGTGGGAAAATGGCTCTTTTTGGCCTCGAAATGTTCCATTTTGGAACTGGGGAGTTTAGTGAAACCCTGCCAGGGTGGCAGGGTTTGGACATGTGGAGTATACTGTGGAGTAGATTCCACATATGGAAATCGTTCAAATCGTGCTGGATAAAAAGCTGTTACACGCCGCCGACCAGGCCGCGAAGCGCACCCGGCGAAACCGTTCCGCTTTGGTGCGCGACGCTCTGCGGGAACACCTCCGCCGGTTGGAACTGCGGGCCAATGAAGAGCGCGACCGCCTGGGCTACTCGCGACAGTCACAAGCGGACGCGGAAGCGCGGAGTTGGGAAGCGGAGGCCACGTGGCCGCAAGAATAGCCCAGGGAAGAATAGCTCGAGGTGAGGTTCGGCTCTACCAGTTTGCTGCGCCCGACAAGAAACGACCGGCCCTCGTGCTCACCCGCGACAGCGCCATCGCCTATCTATCCACAGTCACGGTGGCGCCTGTCACATCTACCATTCGCGGCGTACCATCGGAGGTCGTTCTGAGTGAGGAAGACGGCATGAAGTCCGCGTGTGCGGTGAACCTGCACAATGCAGTTACGGTGTCGCAACAGCGTTTGGGGAAACGTGTGGCCCAGCTTAGTCCCGCACGAATAAGTGAGGTGTGTGCTGCTCTGCGCTTCTCTCTGGGTTGCGATGCAGGCTAGTTACGGGGAACGCTCCGACTGTCCCCGGATTTTAGTTCGCGATTGGAATTGGGGTCAGTTCCGTGTCCCCGCATTTCCCGTCCCGCATTCTTCGCCGAATCGGTGGCCGCACTTCTCGGTAATTCCTTGAAGATCGCGGAGAAGCATTATGCGCCGTGGGTTGCGTCTAGACAGTTGGCGCTTGAGGAGTCGGTGAAGAAGACGTGGGCTACTTGAACTCGGCGCAGTGACCTGTAGAAACTATCCGGATTGATTCTTGTTTTTTTTCTGGAATTGCAGGCGCGTCCCACGTTTCTGTAAACCGTTTCGTTGATCTTCGTATTGAGATTGCATAGGTAAGTTTTCTCCCCTGCGTGTTTTGATAGGAGTATTGGAAACTGACGGTATAGTCATCGACGAACGCGGCCGGCTCAGCCCCGTCGTCGGTTCGAAAAATATCATTCTGCAGCGTTGCCGCGCGTCTCCACTTCCCCTCGGCCACTTTGAATTCGTCAGTCTGGCCGTTTTTATATCCAGAAAAGGTCACCTGGCCATCCTGCTCAAGGATGCGGGGAGATTTGATTGCCTTGTGGTAAGCGGGCTCCCAGTAAGGCGATACGGAGACCATTGAGAAGGTGTCATCGTCCGTTGAAAAACAAACGTATGTGTCATAGAGGCCGCCCAAAGAGCCAATCACATCCTTGTCATTGCTCTCAACAAGCTCATTGTACGAGTGGCACGAGGTGGTTGCTTCGACGCCTAAACAGTCAACCTTGAATTGCGTCTTAGGCTGTTCTCTTGGAAGTGAGGGTAGTGTGGCCTCTTGGGCAAATGTGAATGACGCGAACACCAGAAGCGTTGAGATGACTTTCATAACCCACGCATTCTGAGCCTTGAGTTCTGGAACTGCAAATGGCCCGTTCGTGCTACAAAGTAGCAGGAAATGCCGGGGCCTATGGTGATGGAGGCTTAGTTATGGGTGGAACGGGCGGCGAGATTCGTGGGAAAACTAAGCTAGAGGTCTACAAGAGATTTCGCGCTGAGGTGAATCGAGCCGAGATCGAGGCGGCAACCGGACTCTATATGGACGCGGGAATTGGCACGAAGCCAGAACTTTATAGGAAAATGGGAAAGGACCCGGAAACCGGTGAGTGGGTTTTGTACTATCATTTTGGTAAGTAGTGGCCGTGCGGTTAAGACGGTCTACTGGGAGGTGCACTATGGCGAATTACATCGCTAAATTAGTGCGCTACCCTGCCGGTGTCACGAGGCTCTCGCGGCAGTAGCCGATCGGGAGGCGAAAGTGTTGAGCTATTAGCAACAGCCTTTGAGGCAAGGATCGCTGTAGGCAAGGGAGGGGCCAGAACGATTCCGGGACGTGGTCTCAACTGAACCGAGGGGAACGACAAATGGAACCCCCACTGGAGACAAATCCAGGTGCGACACGCCACTCGGCGTTTTATGTGCTAGTCCCTAACCTGCCTTCATTCTTTGCAGGCAGGGGGGCGTGACATCTGTTCCCGAACGACCCCATCGGGTGGAGTCCCGGAAGCCGCCCGGTGGGGTCGCCCTTCTACATTTTTTAGTGAGGAGAGAACCGCTATGCGGCGGCAGCCAAAGGATCGAACGCTAAAGGATAGGGAAACGTTGGTTATCAACAACCGCATTCATGATCTGAAGAAAGAATTGTCCAGGCGTTACGAGTCGGACGCCGACAGATTGTTGGGATACGGGAAACCCATTGATTCTGATTCCCCGGCTACCATCTCCGGCGGTCGCCCTGAGTCGAATCGCCGAAAATTCTAAAATACCCGTGTCTTCTATGGATCACATGGACTCAGGCTGCCAGGAGCCCTCCAACGGCCGCCGTCCCGATGTCCCCGATAATGCTGAACACTGAGCTACGTACCATCTTTTGATGAACCACTTTATCCATAGAATCCTCCTGTACAACGTTCGCCCCTGACCAGTTTGAAGCTAGCTTTGCTGCGACCGAAATAGCGAGGCCTACGAGACAAGCGGCCACAGAAGGGTAAAGATTCCCGACAGTCCCTGCTTCTGGCAGCCTCAATCCATGTGCATTCCCGATTCTATACTCAGTTCCGGCGGTGATCGATTCTCACGCGCCGTTTATGCCGCGTGTGCGTGTTCGGTCACGTTCTGGGGCGGCTTCCGGAGGTCCTCCGGCCGCTTGCAATCCGGGTAGTTCGGGCAGGAAAGATAAGGTCCCGCGCTGCATATTGTAACGACCAAGGGTGTGAAGCATCGGGGACAGCATTTCGGGTTCATCATGCACCGATAATGGGGCAACTCTCAGCTAAGCGCAATACGGGGATTGCCGTAGGGGCGAAGTAAACGCTACCACTTCATTTTTTGGATTGCCGCGCCTTCTCTTCGTACTCAAGGATGTCGATGAAGGTAATTTTCTTGAAGCCTCTTTTTTCCGCATCGGCGACAAGCTCGCCGAATTTTCTTGCTGCATCGTCGAGACCTCTGAAATCTTCATCGAAGAGTACTGTAGGACCGTTCTCGGAGGGAATGAGTTTTCCGTCATTAACTCCACTGCCTGTTCCTTCGAGGACTAGTACTTGGAACACCGCCTGGGTGGAATTGAAGTCGTCGGACGTGATCGCTAGAGAACGAAATTGTGACCCGGCGGCTGCGGCGTCGCCTTTCCATAATGTTTGCAACCCGCGATTAAAAACATAACGAGAATAGACTTTACGTTCTTTTGTCATATCGTTCACCTTCGGCGTCTGATTTATTACTTTGAATTTCTCGTAGTGCTCAACGTGATCGCAACTCGGACAATAATCCCACTCGGAGAAATAATGCGACCGCGCGCGAGATATGCGGTTTCATTTGGTGCGTGTTTCCGTCGCTCCATTTCATGATTACACTCCGGACATTTCATTGGAAGGGAAAATCGAAAAGAACTCGGGGACAGACGGGACGTTTCCCTCGGCTTGTCGAGGGCAGCGCGGTGTCGGCCCTGCATAATCCGAGGTGGTGTGAGGATTATGCCGGAGGCTTGATCGGAGTGGGGAGTTTTGCGGCACGGCTGAAGCCGTGCCCTCCCCACGATGTCGTTCTCGCTTGTGATATAGTGCCGGGCCATGTTGAGGCGGAGTTGGCTGATCGTACTTGTAGTTTTGACCGCTATGGCCGCCGTCGCCGGCTCGGATGATGGTGAGCCCGCACCTCGCTTCCACGCCAAGACCACTTCCGGTGAGAGCTACACAAACGAGTCCATCAAAGGGAAAGTCGTCTTACTGGAATTCTGGACGACCTGGTGCCCGTACTGCAAAAACGAAGAAGCGTTGGTGGACGGCATCGATCATGAGTTTGCCGATAAAGGCCTGGTGGTGCTCGCGGTGGATGTGGCGGAATCGAAGAAGAAGGTCAAGCAATATCTGCAACAGAATCCCCGCACCTGCCGCATCGTGCTTACCGAGGACACGAACCTCGCCGCCATGTATCAGGCCAATAGCTATCCGATCTATGTGGTGATCGACCGCGACGGGAACATCGCCGGCGAACAGCGTGGCGCCGCAGGAGAGCGGGCGTTGCGCGGTTTGCTACGCCGGGCGGGCGTGGGCGCGGAGGAGTAGGGCGGCTGCTTAGCAACCGGGTCGAGGCTCGCGGCAAATCCCGTGTCATCCGACTTGTCGGCTTGGGAGCCAGGGACGAACGAGACGTTTCCCTCGGCTTTTCGAGGGCAGGGCGGTGTCAGCCCAGCATAAACCGAGGTGGTGCGGGGATTGTGCCGGGGCCTTGATCGGAGCGGGAGTCTTGCGGCACGGCTGAAGCCGTGCCCTCCCACAACCCTTTCCGCTCCCGACTCGGTTCAAGCGGACGCATGCTTCAGAACTTCTGCCAGCGCATGAATCCGCATGGAATCGGCTGGGGTCTTGGTGGTAGTTGCGCTTTTTTCCAGCGCGGGCGCCATCCTCTTCAGTTTCGCCATGCTGCTTTTGCTGTGGTGCGAGCGCTCTGAGTTCTGAATCGCTTTCTGTAGCTCGAGGATTCGGCTTGCCGGTAGCGCCTGCGACCTTGACAACTGGTCCACATAGGCTTTCGCCACGACCAATTTTGCGGGCCACTCGATCTTCTGCTGGTCCTGCACGTTCAGGTCAGCCAGCTGAACGGTCCGGGCTGCGTCGATTTCGTTCTGCGTGAGAAATTTGGTGGGAGTCAGTTGAAACACATCCAAGCCGCGGGCAATCTCGGAACCGTAAATGTAGCCGTTGTACCAATACGCGGACCACTCGCCGCCTAGCTCCAAGATTTTCGGATCCAGCGGACCGCGATCGAAATATGCAATCTCGAAAGGGTGCGCGGGATCGGTGAAGTCCATCACGGAGACACCGCCCTGGTACCAGGCCTGCACTTCAATATCCCGGCCGGGAACCGGAATCAGGGAGCCATTGTGGGCAACGCAGTTCTCGGTGTCGCCCTGCGCGGCGGGCAGCTTGTAGTAGTTGGTGAAACTCAGTTTGTCGTCATGCAGACGGAAGATAGCATCGGCACCCCAGTGGTTGGGGTCGTTGGCACGGCAACGCGCTCCCAGGCCGCCGCCCCACTCGTCGGTGAATACGACTTTGCTGCCGTCGTTCGAGAAGGAAGCGGAATGCCAGTAGGAGTAGTTGGGATCGTTTACGGCATCGACTCGCTTGGGATGTACAGGATCTTTAATGTCGAGCAGAATTCCGTTGCCGGAACAGGCGCCGGCTGCCAAGCCGATTGCCGGGTAGACGGTGATGTCGTGGCATTGGTCGCTGTCTGAAGACTTCTCCGGGCCCTTCTTGCCGTGGGTGCCACCGTTATTCAGGCCGTTGATGGCTCCGGTACGGGGATCGATGAACACGCGGGGACTGGAGATGATTTTGGCGTCCTGCGGAGCAGCTACTGGAACTTTGATGACATCGATGCGAAACAGCGCGGTATTCGGATCCTTGTCGGCTTTTTCTCCGGAGCAGCCGGCCAGTTCCTCTGGCTGACGCACAAAGGAAGTCTCCGACACGTAAATGTAGACGTTCTCCTTGTCGTTCGGATCGGTGACCAGAGTATGGGTATGGGATCCGCGGCAGGTCTGCACGGCCGCCACCTGCTTGGGGTTGCGGATATCGGAAATGTCGAAGATTCTCACGCCGCGGAAACGGTCTTTTTGTGCGACCGGGATGGGATGCTTTTTCGCCTTCTCTTTATCTTTATCTTTGTCTGCGACTTTGTCTTTATTTTTGTCGTCGCTATTCTTGTCTTTATCTTTATCTTTGTCGGTGTCTTTGTCTTTGGCCGCGTCTACGGGCAGGGGCGGTTCGGGAGGAAATCCTTCAACGCCGCAATCGAGACGTCCATTGGGCATTTCGACCGACATGAACATGAGATTCTTGTAGACCGAGACATCGCCCTGTCCGCCGGGGCAAACCATTGAGGTCAGTAATTTCGTGTTTGCCGGATTAGAGATGTCGTAGATACTCACGCCATAAAAGTTTCCCTGAAACAGGTGGGCGCCCTCGAAGGCAAGGTCGGAGTTGCCAAAGGCAAGTTGCGCGATGAGCAAGTGCGCCGGCTTTGGGATCTTCTTGTTACTTCGCGGAATCAACTGCGCCACAATCTTCTCCACTTTGGGATCATCGGGATCGGTGGTGCCGAGTTGAAAGGCGTCTGGCTTCTTGAGCAGCAGCAGGTGCTGGATGCCCATCGCAGCTTCGCCTGCGTCGTAGAGTCCCGGCGCAAGCTTGGCGCGGGGATCATTCGCGTCCGCCCCCTTCATGCCCGGCGGCAGGGTCGGGGAGGGTTCGGGGGTGAATATGTCCGCATCATCGTCGTCAGCATCCTTATCAGAAGACTCGGCGGCGGGCTTCTGCGCCTGGTCCTGGGGCGGAGCTGCGGGCGGCGCTGCTTGCGCCTGCACTCGGTTTACAGCGAAACAAGAAATAAGCACGACCCCCACCAAACACAGGGCAAGACTGGGCAATCGGTTCATCGTTTCTCCTCTAGGGTCTGTTTCTTCAACATGGTTTCCATAATACGCATCTCGGCTCGTTGCGTATTGTCCGCATCGGTCGCGAAGTTAAACAACTCAGCGTCTTGTCCAGCACCTGCGGTGTCGAATAAATCTTTTACCATGATCAATGCGCCGTTGTGATGCTGAATCATTCCCAACAGAAATAAGCGGTCAAACTCGCTGCCCTTAGCATCGCGCAGCGCCTGCATCTGTTCGGGAGTAAGCATTCCGGGCATGCGCGGCATCTTGTTGTCCGGCATCGCCATGCCCGGCATGTCAGGTGTTGTCTTGGGTACGGATTCGCCGCGCGCCGCCAACCAGCGCTTCATAAACTTGATTTCATCCGACTGGGAACTGCTGATCCGCGCGCCCAAGGTGCGCAGATTCTTATTCTGGGTATGCGATGGAATCATGGCGGTCATCTCCACTGCCTGTGCATGATGGATGATCATGTTCTGCATGAACCCTACGTCTGCCGAGGACCGTGGCGGTAGAACGGCTCGGGTCGACGACGGCAGGGTTTTGCTGGGCGCGCCGGGCGCACCCGGTTGCACCACCACGGGCTTCGCCGGATCAGTCTGCTGTGCACAAGTAGCTGGGGAGAAGAAGACTAAGGAAACGCTTGCGGCGAGCAGTGCGCGCACTACAATTCCTGGCGCGGAGCCGAGGGCGGATTGGATTTCGTGGGGTCCGGGCTTCGCGCCAAAGGTCAGTGACACCGTGGTCCTAATTATAAGGCCGGGAGCACGGTTCGCAGGTGGGTGCGCTCTGGCTGCTCAGCGGCCCACCAACTTCTGAAGTTCCTCGGGGTAACGAGCGCCTTGCACCGAGATCTTTGAGGTTGCGGTTTCCAGCTGCAGGAGATCTTCGGGCGTAAGTTCGATGGCAGCGGCCCCGATGTTCTCTTCGAGGCGATGCAGCTTCGTCGTACCCGGGATGGGAACGATCCACGGCTTTTGTGCCAGCAGCCAGGCCAGCGCGATCTGAGCAGGCGTGGCCTTTTTGTGTTGCGCGAACTTGCCAATCAGATCAACTAACGCCTGGTTCGCTTTACGGTTTTCCGGCGTGAAGCGAGGAACAATGTTGCGGAAGTCAGCCTTGTCGAACTGCGTGTCTGGACTGATCTTGCCGGTGAGGAAGCCCCTGCCCAACGGGCTGAAAGGAACGAACCCGATGCCGAGTTCCTCGAGTGCCGGTATGACTTCGGCCTCAGGTTCTCTCCACCAAAATGAGTATTCGTTCTGGAGCGCTGTAACGGGCTGAATTTTGTGGGCGCGACGGATGGTTTTCACTCCGGCTTCGGAAAGGCCGAAGTGCTTGACCTTGCCTTGCTGAATCAGGTCTTTTACGGCGCCAGCGACCTCTTCGATGGGCACATCGGGATCGACGCGGTGCTGATAGAACAAGTCGATGACATTGGTCTTGAGGCGCTTGAGCGAGGCCTCGGCGACCTGCTTGATGTGTTCGGGACGACTGTCGAGCCCGCTCCAGCGTGTTCCACCATTGGGATCAGGTTTGAACCCGAATTTGGTCGCGATTACCACCTGGTCACGGAGTGGAGCCAGCGCTTCGCCCACGAGCTCTTCGTTGATGAAGGGACCATACACTTCGGCGGTGTCGAAGAAGGTTACGCCACGCTCGACGGCAGACCGAATCAGCGTGACCATCTCCTTTTTGTCGGCAGGTGGACCATAACTGACGCTCATGCCCATGCAGCCGAGGCCGATGGCCGAGACTTCAAGATTGCTTTTTCCAAGTTTGCGGGTTTGCATGGTTACTCCTTAGAAATACGGAGTCTTTTCCGAACTCCAGTTGGCATGACCTAGCAATTATTGCCTAGTTACAGTCCAACCGTTGGCGCAATCTTTGGAAGGGGTCAATGAGTGCTATGGCGATTTTTCGCCAACTATCAACCCCAAGCCTGCCAAGTCGTTCGTTCTCATTGACTTGCCCAGTAGTCACGCTTAACATTGCGTTGCATCACCATCTCGTAATAGATGTGCAGACACCTTTCGCTGTTATCGCGGGGCTATGAAGCCACCTTCGGACCTGGCCACGAGTTCAGTTCGCGCGCTCCAGATCGCTCACGTACTGTTCATGGACATCGTGGCCTATTCACAGTTGCCGATGGACGAACAAACTCGTCTGATCGAGTTGCTGCAACAGATCGTCCGCAGTACAACTGAGTTCAGTCAGGCGCAAAAGCACCGACAATTACTTCGCCTGCCCACAGGCGATGGTATGGCGTTGGTTTTCTTTGGCGACGCCATAGCACCGGTTCGTTGCGCGCTTGAGGTTAGCCGGGCCTTGAGTGAACAAGCCGCCATGAGGGTGCGAATGGGAATCCATTCCGGGCCGGTGCAGCGTGTCGAGGATATCAACACCAACCGGAACGTGGCAGGTGGCGGGATTAATCTCGCACAGCGGGTGATGGACTGTGGGGATGAAGGTCACATCCTGGTCTCCAAGTCTGTGGCCGACGTGCTGAGCCAAATGAGTAATTGGAAGGCAGCCCTGCACGATCTAGGAGAAGTGCAGGTCAAGCACGGTGTCACGATACATATCTATAACCTGTACACCGACGATGCAGGAAAAAGGGAACTGCCACAGAAGCTAGTCTTGGCGGAACAGGCTGCGTTACGAGCAAAGCGAAAGAAAGTCACGCTCATGATGGTTGCGGGAGGAGTGCTCGTTTTGCTTGTAGCTGGATATTTCTCTTACTTTCGTGAGCACCATACCTCTAAGCTCACTGAGAAAGACAGCATCGTTCTAGCTAAGTTCACGAACACCACTGGAGATCCCGTTTTCGACGACACTTTGCAGCGGGCCCTTGCGGTGGACTTGGCGCAGTCACCGTTCCTGAACATCCTTTCTGAGGCACAAGTCCGCCAGACTCTACGACAGATGACCAGGTCACCGGACGAACCTTTGACGAACGATCTGGCGACCGAGGTCTGCCAGCGTGCGGGCGGGAAGGTCTACTTGGCGGGTTCGGTTGCTACGCTGGGGACGCAGTACGTGATTAGCTTGGAGGCAGTGAGTTGCGAGAGTGGGGATGTGCTCGCACGCGAGCAGATCACCGCCGCCGGAAAGGAGAGAGTTCTAGCCGCGCTTGGCGAGGCTGCGGCGAAGCTTCGCAACGAGGTCGGCGAGTCGCTCAGTTCGGTGCAGAGGTTCGACGTTCCCCTTGCCCAAGCCACCACAGATTCCCTCGAAGCGCTCAAGGCCCACAGTGTGGCCCTGAGAATCTTCCATGAGAAGGGGAACGCTGAAGCCATTCCGTTCGAGAAGCATGCCATCGAACTCGATCCGAAATTCTCTGAGGCTTACAGTGCTCTCGGGGTCGATTACTACAATCTCAATCAGCCCAGTCTGGCCGCCGATTGCTTCAGGAAAGCCTTCGAACTGCGTGACCGCGCCACCGAACGTGAGAGGTTTCACATCGCCGCGCTGTATTACGAATCCGCCACTGGCGAGTTGGAAAAAGCAAATCAGAATTATGAAATGTGGATACAAACCTATCCACGCGATTCCTGGCCCCACGCCGAACTTGGAAGCGACTACATGGCTCTCGGGCAATACGATAAAGCCGAATTCGAGGTGCGCGAAGGGCTTCGTCTGGAGAGCTCTTGGACGCAATATGCAAATCTTGCACTTATCTATCTGGCTCTAAATCGACTTGATGATTCAAGGGCTGAGGTCGAGCAGGCGATGAGCCGCAAGTTCGATGGTGTAGGGCTGCATTTAGATCTGTATGCCTTGGCTTTTCTTCAAGGCGACGCGGCAGCCATGAAATCGCAATCAGATTGGGCTTTGAGTAACCCCGGCGCACAAGACCAAGCTCTTTCACTCGAATCTGATACTGAGGCATGGTTCGGAAAGCTCAGGAAAGCTCGCGAGCTGTCCCGGCAAGCTGTCGAGAACGCGCGTAGTAGTGATGAGAAAGAGCCAGCGGCCCTATGGCAGGCAAACGCGGCAATTCGTGAGGCCTTATTCGGGAATACCCGCGTGGGTCGCGAGAATGCTGCCGGCGTGACACCTTTAGCTCCCGGAAGTCGAGATGCGGAAGCGCAGGCCACCCTGGCTTATGCCCTCTTAGGTGATACGGCGCACGCTCAGGCGCTGGTCGGTGACCTCTCCATGCGCTTCCCGCAGGACACAATTATGCAACGTGTCTGGCTCCCGACCATCCGGTCCCAGATAGAACTAACACGGAATAACCCTGCAAGCAGCATAGAGCTTCTTCGGTCTGCAGCTCCATTTGAGCTGGGGATGTTAACCGGTAGTGGGATCAATTCCTGTTTGTATCCCGTCTATGTGCGCGCCGAGGCTTATCTGAAATCGCGACAGGCGGCCTACGCCCGCGAAGAGTTCCAGAAACTTCTTGGCCATCGCGGCTTGATGTGGAATTGTGTAACTGGTCCACTCTCCAAACTAGGCCTTGCCCGCGCATACGCTTTAGAAGGCAATACCGCCGAGGCCCGTGCCGTATATCAGGAATTCCTCACCCTTTGGAAAGACGCCGACCCGGACATTCCAGTGCTGAAGCAAGCCAAAGCTGAGTTCGCCAGGTTGCTGTAGCCGAGATTTCTCAAGTGTGGTTGACAGGCGTTAGCACCCATTGAGAATTGCCCGATCTGGTCAATGAGTGCTATGGGGATTTTTCGTCAACAACCCTTTTGAGATACAGCCAACTCCGCGGCTTTCATTGACTTGTCCTGTTTCACCGACGTAAGATTCGCGCCAGTGATCGGCCAGGCCATCTCGCACTACCGTATTGTCGAGAAGCTGGGCGGCGGCGGCATGGGCGTTGTCTACAAGGCTGAGGATATGAAGCTCAGCCGCTTCGTTGCCCTGAAGTTCCTTCCCGACGAGTTCGCCCACGACGCGCATGCCCTCAATCGTTTTCAGCGCGAGGCCCGAGCCGCATCGGCGCTGAACCACCCGAACATCTGCACCATTTACGAGATTGACGAGACCGATGGACGAAGCTTTATTGCCATGGAACTGCTGGAGGGTCAGTCGCTCAAGTACGAGATCGCCAGCAAGCCGATGGAGATCGAAACGGTGCTCGATCTGGGCATCCAGATCGCCGATGCACTCGACGCCGCCCATTCGAAGGGGATCGTTCACCGCGACATCAAGCCGGCAAACATCTTCGTGACCAATCGCGGTCAGGCGAAGATTCTCGACTTCGGAATTGCCAAAGTCACTTCTAGGCCTGAAGGCATTGGCGCGGACGCTGCCCGCAGCGAGCCCGATGAAGATCTCACCAGCCCAGGAATAACTGTTGGAACCGTTTCCTATATGTCCCCCGAGCAAACGCGGGCCAAGGAATTGGACGGCCGCACGGATCTGTTCTCTTTCGGCGTCGTTCTCTATCAGATGTCGACGGGGAGGTTGCCCTTTCAAGGCGCCAGCTCGGCCCTCATCACGGAAGCGATCCTCAACCGTGATCCAGTGGATCCCATACAAATCAACTCCAACATCCCAGCGTTGCTCCAGGAGGTGATCCGCAGAGCCTTGGAGAAGGACAGAAGCCTGCGTTATCAGCACGCGAGCGACATCCGGGTTGAACTGCAACGGCTGAAGCGAGACACCGAGTCAGGCCGGACTTCCACCGTGCGAACAGGTGGTGTGCGCAAGCCGCGAGTCTCCAAGATCATTGACTCGATCGCCGTTTTGCCATTCGAAAATACTGCCGGCGACCCAGAGCATGAATACCTCAGTGACGGGATCACGGGCAGCCTCATTAATATTTTGGCGACGATACCGAAGCTGCGAGTGATGGCGCAGAGTACGGTCTTTCGGTATAAGGGCCGGGCCATTGATCCGCAAGCCATCGGCCGCGAGCTTAATGTGCGAGCGGTGCTCACAGGTAGGGTGATGCAAAGCGGCGGCTCTTTGCGCATTGGGGCGGAACTGGTCGATGTAGCTACAGGCACTCAACTATGTGGCGCGCAATATGATCGCAAGCCGGGCGACATCTTTGTGGTTCAGGATGAAATTTCCAACGAAATCTCGGAAAAGTTGCGCTTACAGCTGACCCGTACAGAAAAGAAGCGACTAACAAAACACCATACGGAGAATGCCGAAGCGTACCGGCTTTACTTAAAAGGTCGGCATCACTGGAACCAGTGGACCGAAGAAGGGTTTTACAAGGCGATCGAGTACTTTCAGCAGGCAGTCGAGAAAGACCCGAGCTACGCCCTTGCCTATACAGGCGTGGCCGATTCCTATGTGCTCCTGGGATGGAACAGCTATCTGCCACCCAAGGACGCGTTCCCTAAAGGCAAAGCAGCGGCAATGGCCGCCCTGAAGCTCGACCCGGATCTCGCCGAAGCCCACGCTCCCTTAGCGTCGGTGTTGTGGCTTCATGATTGGCAGTGGGAGGAGGCGCAGACAGAATTCAGGCGCACCCTCGAATTGTGTCCCACCTACGCGACTGCCAACCACTGGTATGCCGAGTACGTGATGACGATGGGGTGCCACGAAGAAGCTATGGCCAGAATGAAGAAGACCCAGGATCTTGATCCGTTGTGGCTCATTATTAATGTCGCAGTCGGATGGGCCTTCTACAATGCCCGCCGCTACGAGGAAGCCATCGAACAACTCCGCCGAACCATCGAGTTGGAACCGAACTATCCCATGACGTACTGGATTCTAGGCCTTCTCCTCAGGGAAACGGGCTGCTGCGAGATGGCCATTGCCGAGGGTGAGAAGGGAGTCAAACTGTCAGGAGGCAGTCCTCTGATGCGTGCGGCGCTGGCGCACACGTTCGGCGTGGCTGGCAGGATAACGGAAGCCCGTCAGATACTCGATGATCTGACAAGGCTGGCAAAGCAAAGGTATGTTGCGCCCTACTTTTTCGCGGGAATTCACATCGGTTTGGGAGAAAACGACCGCGCCATCGAATACTTGGAGAAATCCTACGAAGAGCATTCCCATTGGCTCATATATCTTCATATAGATCCGAGCTTGGACGGCTTGCGGGACCACCCGCGCTTCCAGGAGCTGTTGCGGCGTATCGGCCTTCCCGCTCTGACGATCTCGATGTCCACATCCTGAGCGAAGTCCAGGGGGGAACGAGACGTTGCCATTAGTAGCTTCGACGCCCATCGGGGATAGGCCGATCTAGGTCAATGAGTGCTATGGCGATTTAACGTCAATTGAGACGATTGCCTGCCAATCGGCGGCTCGGATAACTTCCGGTTTGCCGACGATGCATCACCTATCGGTTTAGCTGCGACACGTTCCGCCTGCAGATCACTCAAAGCGATAGCGGAGAGCTTCTGCGACAGCTCGATATCCAATTCGCCGGTAGATCGAATTTGATGTGGGATTCGCCAAGTCAGTGTACAGAATGCAGCGATGTCCAGCCTCACGCAGCCGTCTCGAAAGAGCGTGAACGCACGCCGCCGCGTAACCATGTTTCCGTTTTTCAGGGGGCGTATAGACGCCTGACAGGCGGACCACTCCATCTGCCGGCTCGCGGGCAACAGCCATAGAGACCGTTTCTCCGTTTCGATCCCACAACCACAGTTGTCCGGCCGCCAACCCACGATCCACGCGCAGTTCGGTATCGTCAGCAGACTCATCAATTTCGTGCTGGAAAGCACGGGTCCAGAGAATCATCAAGCTGCGATCTTTGGGACCTGCCTGCCGTAACGTGCCTTCGATATTGGGAACTTCTCTGACCTCGAGAAGTTCATAAAGGCGGTTCCCCTGGAAAGGCGTGGCGTCCGATTTGGAACGCTTGCTCCACTGGCCCGAGAAAATCGCCGCTGTCGCCGCCTCGCCGTTGACTCCTGGCAGAGGGATGCCCGCATCCGCAATCGCGTCAGCCATTGCCGTCGCCACCGGGGGTTCCATCGGTGTGAGGGTCGCTGGGAATGTCAGGGGCGACTGCAGTACAACGCCAACAACGTCTTCCCGTTGAATTGCCATCCAATAGCGGCCTGGATCGCATTGTGCGACGCGCGCGTGCAGGATGGAGAGAACCGGATTGTGGAGAACCGGTTGCGAGGAAAGGAAAACTCCAGCCCTGCTCAAAACGAACGCAGGATCTTCACTGAACACCACCTTGACTTCCATTTGGGAGATTTTACTTGGTTTGGAGCACCGGTCTGAATGGGTTCATAGGCGGGTGCGCATTTAGGAGCGGATGACGGGCTAACCGGAAGTTAACGTCAACTGACGCTAACAGGCGTTAGCACTCATGGAGAATTGGCTCGGCCCTGTGGGTCAAGGGGTGATACGGCGATGTACCGCCACTTGAGACGATTACCTGCCAGTTGAGAGCTCCCCAGACTGTCACTTTTACCGAATATTCATTTGACAGGGGGAGTCAGCCGCTCTAGCCTTCCGGCTGCTGCCGGTTCTGGCAAAAGGGACAACTTTATGAAGCATCTCGGTACTGCAATGGTGCTTTCCATGGCGCTGGCGTTGCTCGGCTGTGGATTGAGCTCCAACGCCAACGACGACCCGCTCAAAGGAAACTGGGAGGGGGGTCTGCTTAATCCGGACAACACCACGGCGTTTGGCTTCACGGCGACGCTAACCCAGAGCGGCAGCACAGTCAGCATAACGAATTTTAGTTTGGTGACTCCGTCATCGTGCTTTGCTTCGGGAACGACCGCCACGGGCGTGTTCAACCTGACTGATACGACGCACGGGGTTACGAGTGGCACGTTCGACCTGACAATCCAGTCAGGGCCTTCAAACCCCAATGGGATGAACACTCTTGCGCTTCAGGGAAGCTTCGTGAGAAATGCCATCGGGGGCTCCTGGACACTGACTGGAACCGGATTGGATTGCAGCAAGGAAGCTAACGTCACGTCGGGAACCTTTTCCATGATACAGATGTCACAACCCAGTCAATGAGTGTAGTGGCGATGATTCGCCAGTTCCCCCGTAACCTTTTCCCCTTCCACTCGTTATAGATAGAAGACTCGCTGGGTGACATTTGTCATTGCGGTTCGGTGACGATCTCCACTGGCGGTGGGGGATGGCTGGGAGCGATGATTCAAGTTGTAAAAGGTTGTTAAAGACTGTTGTCCGGGTTCACGGGCTCGGCTATGCTGGAGAGAATTGTGAGTCCCGCAGCGGGGCGTTGGACGTTTCTCTTTCCTGTAGGTGTCGCTTTTTAGAAGTTCGGGAGTTCAATCATGACCCTGGTCAGTTTTGTCAGAAAGAATGCCTTTCGCAACAAGCGCCGCAGCATCCTGACGCTGCTGAGTATCAGTTTTTCCCTGTTGCTGCTGACGGTAATGATGACGATTTGGCGGGCGTTTTATCTGTCCGATGGCAGCGCGGAATCGGCGCAGCGGCTGATTGTGCGTCACAAGGTTTCGCTCATCCAGTTCCTGCCTATTTCTTACCGCGAGCGGATCCGGTCGATACCGGGAGTGAAGCAGGTGGTCAACGAAACCTGGTTTGGCGGGCAATATAAAGACGACAAGGCAAAGAATTTCTTTGCGCAGTTTGGGACTGATCCGCAGGAACTATTTCTGGTCATGACCGACTTCCATATTCCTCCCGACCAGCTAGAGGCGTGGAAGAAGGATCGCGCTGGCTGTGTAGTGGACTCCGAACTGGCCGCGAAGTATGGGTGGAAGATCGGCGACCGCATTCCTATTAAGGGGACGCTATTTCCGTTGGATCTGGACCTCACGTTGCGCGGGATCTTCACCGCGCCGCAAAACACGCAAACGCTGTACTTCAACAATACTTATATAGACGAAGGCTACGCGCGAATCAAGGGTCTGGTCGGGTTCTTCGGAGTGCTGGCGGATTCACCGACGGCAGTGCCGCAGGTAGCGAAGGACATCGATGCGGCTTTCCGCAACACTGACCGACCGACAAAATCGGAGAGTGAGAAGGCCTTTAATCTCGACTTCATAGCAATGATGGGCAATGTGAAGGCATTCATTCTGAGCATTTGCGCAGCGGTGGTGTTTGCGACGCTGCTGGTTTCGGCGAACACCATGGCGATGTCGATTCGCGAGCGGACGCGCGAAGTCGCGTTGCTGAAGACGCTGGGCTTTACTCGGGGCGCGGTGCTGGGATTATTTATGAGTGAGGCGGTCACTTTGGCCGCAGTAGGCGGGCTGCTGGGAGCGGTGGGAGCTTCGGCGATTGTTTTCCTAATCGCACATATGCCTGGGCTTGGACTTTTCTTTGCGGGAGTGAAGCCGAATATTGCGACTATCGTGGTCGCGGTGCTGGTGGGGGCGACAGTCGGTGTCATCAGTTCGTTTGTGCCGGCTTATAACGCCTCGCGAGGGAATATTGTTGACGGTCTGCGGCATATTGGCTAACGGGATCGACGGTTAGGCGGAGCAAATTATGGCAGTGCCCATCCAGTACAACATTCGCAACCTGACGCTGCGCAAGAGTGCCACGGTGATGACATCTCTGGGGATTGCGCTGACGGTCACTACGGCGATCTTTATTATGGCGTTGCTGGCGGGGTTGAATGCGGCTTTCAAGGGCAGCGGCGATACACTGAATGTCCTGGTGCTGCGCAAGGGAGCGACGGCGGAGTTATCGGCTGGCGGCGTGGATCGAGATTCACTGCCGATTATGAAAGAGTTGCCGGGAGTGGCGCGCGACGCGCAAGGTCAGCCGCTGGTCTCGGGTGAAGATTTGCTCGCTGTGGTGCTTCCTCGGAATGACGGGACGGGAGAGACGAACGTTACGGTGCGATTTCTGACGCCGACCGGGATCGCGATGCGTCCGGAGGTGAAGCTGGTGGCGGGACGATGGTTCACGCCTGGGCAGCGCGAGATTGTGGTGAGCAAATCGATTCACAGCCGGTTTGCGCAGGCGAACATTGGTGACAGCATGTGGATTGGCAAAGGCCCGTGGAACGTGGTGGGCATCTTCGATACCGGCGGCTCGGCACATGATTCGGAAATCTGGGGAGACATCAATCAGTTGTCGTCGGACTTCGACCGGCCGACGTATAACTCGGCGCTGATTCGGGCTACGGATCCGGTTTCCGCGGATGCGCTGAAGAACCGGGTCAGCGATGATCAGCGGCTGAAGCTCAATGGGATGCTTGAAACCGAGTATTGGGCGAAACAGACCAGCAGTGGCAGTCCGATCAAGTTTGTGGGCACGCTGGTAGCGATAATTATGGCCATCGGTTCTTGCTTTGCTGCGATGAATACGATGTATGCGGCGGTGGCTTATCGGTCGCGTGAGATCGCGACCCTGCGAGTGATTGGTTTCTCGCGGTCCAGCATTCTGACTTCGTTTGTCTTCGAATCGGTCCTGTTGTCGATGCTGGGAGCGGCGGTGGGCATTGTTTTGATGCTGCCATTCAATGGAATGACGACGGGGACGAACAATCCGGTGACATTTAGCGAAGCTGTGTTCAGTTTGCGGATGACACCGAGCGTGGTGATTTCCGCGGTGGTATTTGCCATAGTTATGGGATTGTTTGGCGGGATTGCTCCGGCTTGGCACGCGGCGCGGCGGGAGATTCTGGTTGCGCTACGGGATTAATGGCTGGGTGCTCTCTACTTTAGGGCTTAACCACCCTTCGACTCCGCTCAGGGCAGGCTTCGGGCACAGAGGTACACAGAGGTTGGGCAAATAGCTGACTTATGCTTTTGGACACCAAACACGCGGATTTGCAGGGTTTGCGCATCGACCGGTCGGCGCCGCCGACGGGAGAGCCTGCCGGCTGGGCGCGCCGCTACATCATTGTTGGGATCGCGGTAGTGGCCGTGCTGAGCCTGGGCACATTCGCGTACCGGCTGCTGTCGCCGGATGCTCCCGAGGTGGAAGTGGTTCGCGCTGCCGCTGAAAATAGCGGCGATGTCGGCGGTTCGGTGCTTACGGCCAGCGGCTACATTGTGGCTCACCACAAGATCAATGTGAACTCCAAGGTGACGGGGCGCGTGGCCTGGATCGGCGTGGAAAAAGGCGATCATGTGAAAGAGGGCCAGGTATTGGTGCGGCTGGAAGATGATGAATTCCGCGCCCAGTATCAGCAGGCAGAGGGCGCAGCCGACAGCGCGCGGGCTTATCTGCAAGAACTGCATAACGGCTCGCGGACGGAGGAGATTGCCCAAGCGCAACACAACCTCGACGAGGCCCGAGCCACTTTGGTGAACGACAAGATTACGCTCGACCGTAATCGCGAGTTGTGGGCACAGGGAGTCTTATCGAAACAGGTGTTTGACGACGCGACCGCCAAGTTTGATTCCGATCAGCAGCGGGTGAATTCGCTCCAGAAAAGCTTCGAGTTGATGAAGATTGGCCCACGGCAAGAGGAAATCAGCCGGGCTAAGGGAGCATTGCTACAGGCCGAAGGGCAGGCAGCTTATGCGAAGTCGATGCTGGATGCGACTTTGATTCGCGCGCCAGTAACGGGAACGATTCTGGAACGCACGGCAGAGAAGGGTGAATTGGTGACGGCGCAGTTCGCCAGCGGAGCTGAAGGAGGGCCGCAAGGCCAGGTGGTCGCGCTCGCGGATCTCAACGATCTTCAGGTGGAGCTTGATATCGCGCAGGACGATTTCGCCAAGTTGTCGGCCAAGCAAAAGGCCGTGCTATCGGTCGACGCCTACCCCGATCGCAAGTACGATGGCGAGATCCACGAGATTTCTCCGGAGGCCAATCGTCAGAAGGCAACGGTGCAGGTCAAGGTACAGATTCTCAATCCTGACCAGTATTTGCGTCCGGAGATGAATGCGACGGTGAAGTTCCTGGCGGATGACACGAAGAAGACGGTTGGAACGCAGTCATCGGGGGTGCTGGTGCCGACCGGAGCAATCCGCGACCGCGATGGCAAGAAGATGGTTCTACTGGCGTTCAACGGAAAAGCGTTGCGGCGCGATGTTCAAGTCATTTCCCAGCGCAGCGGCGGCTTTCTGGTGCAGGGGTTGGTAGGCGGCGAAAGCGTCATCACTAACGCTCCGGCGAATTTGAAGGACGGCGACAAAATCAAGATTAAGGGACAGTCATGAGCACAGCGACAATGACCAATACCGCGACGCAAACAAAAGTAGTCCAGGTCCGTAATGTCAGCAAGATTTTCAAACGGGATGCGTTTGAGGTAAGGGCGTTAGACGATGTTTCCATCGAGATCGGCGGCGGAGAATTTATGGCGCTCATGGGCCCCTCCGGCTCCGGCAAAACGACGTTGCTGAACATGATTGCGGCCATTGACCGTCCGACATCGGGTGAGTTGTTGGTGTTGGGCGAAAACGTATTCCGCTTCAACGACGGCCAGGCCGCGCGCTGGCGCAACGAGCATATTGGCTATGTGTTCCAGACTTTTAATCTGATTCCTGTACTCACCGCGTTCGAGAATGTTGAATTGCCGCTTCTGCTCACCAAGCTGAACTCGCAGCAGCGCCGCGATCACGTGATGACTGCGCTGAAGCTGGTGGGTCTGGAGGAGCGAGTTCATCACCTTCCGAAACAACTCTCCGGCGGGCAAGAACAAAGAGTCGCGATCGCGCGCGCTATTGTGAGCGACCCAACTCTGCTGTTGGCGGATGAACCGACCGGCGACCTTGACAGTCATTCGGCCACGGAGATACTCGAAATCCTCAAGCGATTGAACGAAGATTTCCACAAGACGGTTGTGATGGTGACCCACGATCCCCATGCAGCGTCCTATGCCCACGTCACCCGGCACCTGGAAAAAGGCATGCTTTTGCCTCCTGAGTAACGGGGCTCAAACTGCTGTAGTGGCTGGTAAGTGGCTTGATAACAATATCGTAGCGAGCTTTTGCGTGTTGCTGCCCCAGCTCTCTATTGGCATCATTTAGTTGGTACCTGCGGGCTTCCCGCGGTTATGCAATTCAGCCCTGCGAAACAAATTCGTGATTCCACGCCGTAAATCCCTCCAACGCGCTATCCTTTTGGCCAATAAGGACTCCCCCCAGTCGGAGTTGCACTCCGGGGAAGGCCAAACTGACAAAAGGAGAGCAATATGAAACGCACGCTACAAGCAATTACGCTGGCAGCGGTACTCTCGCTGGCCACCTGCGCGATCCCTGCCCTGGGTGAAGGCCCGGGACCACCGCCCGAAGGCCCGGGACCGCCTCCCGTTCATGTGTCGGCGCCAGTGGCGTGGTCGATGTTCTTTTCACTGATCCATTTGCTGTAGTGGAACGGCTGGTTACCCCAAAGAAAGTATCTTGGTGGCTTGTGAGCGGCTGGTTTAAGCTGCTCACAAGCCATGACTTTGCTGAATTTCGTCCTGTGGTGGGGAGAGCTGCCGCTGCAGGCAGTGTTGTTGTGGGTGCTGGTCCGCAAGCAAAGCTTTCGGATCTTTCCGTGGTTTTTTGCTTACACGGTCTTTGCCGTCACCGCGGGCATCAGCCGGTTCCTGGTTCAGAATCACCACTCCATCTATTTGAGGGTTTACTGGACTACCGAAACTGCTTATGCTCTGCTGGGTATCGCGGTGATGTATGAGGTCTTCCGCAACGTTTTTCGGAACTTCAATCGCTTGTGGTGGTTCCCTCCCATATTTCCCCTGATTGTGCTTTTGTCCCTGGCGTTGACTATCTGGCGGAATCTTTCCGTACCCGAGGGGCTTCAGGGCGGAGTAGTTGCCTGGATTATAGGTGCTGAACTTGGGGTGAGGTTGCTGCAAGTGGCCATGTTTGCACTTTTGGTGACCATGGTCCTGCTTTTTGGATTGCGCTGGCGGCAGCAAGCCTTCGGCATTTGTGCGGGTTACGGGTTGTTTGCGACCGTGGCCCTGTTCACCACCACCAAATTTTACGAATTCGGAACAAAATTCAAATTCTTGTGGGGATTGGTGTCGGTTATCACGTACAGTGTTGCAGTCTTGATTTGGCTCTGGTATTTTGTCGTTCCAGTTAAGACAGAACCTCCCCGCGCCGAGCAGCCTCCTGTGTCGGCGCAAGAACTGGGCCGCTATAAAGAGATAGTACGGAGGGTACGGCGACCATGATAATTACGATTCTTTGGAACTTGACGATTACCGCAGGCTTCATAAGCTGCGCGGTGATTGCAGGCTGGATTTGGTTTCATTTCCCCGATCGCACGGCTGAAGATGTGGTCGACTTCCTGCTCCCCGTGGATTTGGAAAAGGCCGAGAGCCTGCTCGATGCCAATATCGAAGCCCACCTGCGCTGCGACCTCAGCCGCAAGGACTTCCGCAGAATGCAGCGCAAGCGCATTCATCTTTATGTAGCTTTCGTACAGCGCATGGCGCATAACGCAGCCGTGCTGATCGACTGGGCCAACCGCGAGGCGGAAAGCGGTGACGAACAGGCAGCTCTACTGGCTCGCGACCTGCAGCAGCTCGCGGTAGAAGTGCGTCTTTACTCTTTGCTGACTACGATCAAGCTGCGTTTGTGGTTGTTGATCCGGCTGGATTCCTGGCAAGTGCTTCCCGCGCCCAGCCTCTACGAGTTGCGCGAGGTGGGTGGCATTTTCGGTTTGGAAAGCTACGACCGGCTGAAGACCGCCGCGAGTTTTCTTTTTCTCGAGATGGGGCAACGGAACTTCGACGAGCTTCTGCAAAACCTCTGATATCCGTCGAGCCTCGGCGGGGAAAGACTCCGCGGCGCCGACGTTAAACTCTCCCGAGCTCAGCCTACAAGTTAGAACTCACAATTCAGAAATGGAGTGTGCCTGGATGGGCACCGATCCAAAGTTGCTGTGGGCGGGTTCCGACACCCACTGCCAGGCGCGCCGTCCATTTTCCCGAACTTCACTCTGCGCCTCTCCGTAATCCACCAGCCGGTTGAGGACGGTGGTGACGGAGGCAAGCGGATCTTTGTGACGCAGCAGCACCGCCGGCATGCGGTCCTGAATTTGCTGGCAGACTTCGCGCACACTGAGGGCACGCCCCGCTTCCATCAACACCAAGCGACAGGCTTTGGTGAACCCGGGTTGACGACCTCCGGTTTTGCGGTCGACCAGCTCGAGCAGGTCTTCGCCCAGGATTTCGTCTCCAAACAAGTTCGCCAATCCAGCGATGGTCTGCTTCAGCGTACCGATGCGTTTCATGATCTCGGCACGTTGTTTCATGAGCTGACGTAATTCCTCATGCGCAGTCTTGACCACTTCCTGAACGTGGGAATCTCCGTTCATTAGACTCGCGCCACTTGCTCCGTTACTGCCATTCTTGCCGTCCTGCATAACTGCCTCCAGACTGCACCTTAGTGGGCGAGCGACCGCTTTTGGCTGTCGCACACAACCTCGTGTTCGGGGATACGCAAACCAGGACAAGATCGTTCCAAAGACAATTTCGGTGTGCAAAAGCGCACATTTCTTGTCCACTTCTGGGACGAAATAGGCGTCTGGTGCGTACCCTAACCCATTGATAACTTAGACGCCAAGATTCGGAAAAGGTTAATTGGCAGCATTGAATTGAGTGGGACGAGTGGCAGGGCCGGTGATTCGACCGGCTTCGAACAGCAGACAAAAGAGGATAGCGAGCACGAGCAGGATTCTCTTCCATCGTGAAGGGGCGTTGCCGGGACGAACTGATGGTTCCATGGCGCGCCAATGTTACACCCGATTTCGGTTCAGCATAGGCAGGGTCGTGGTCACTAGGGCAGGAATCTCTGGTAGTGGGTAGTTAGATAACTACCCACTACCGAATCTCTTCGGGCCTTGACAATCCTGCGATACCTGTTAAAGTGCGGCCAATATCCTCAGAACACGTTGGCAAAAGGTGCTTACGTATGAAAAATGTTTATGAGGTTCTTCGCCAGAAGGAACTGGAGCTGGCGAGACTTGAAAAAGAAGTCGAAGCGCTTCGAGTAACAGCGCCGTTGCTGTCCGAAGACAAAGAAATGCTTGCCGAGGCCACGAACAATAAACCGGCCATCACAACGCAGCAACAGCCCATCCGTATGACGCAACCCGCGGTCAACACCAATCCCCAGCCGGCGACGCGAGCAGTGGGATGGGAAGATACCGCCAAGCGCTGGCCGTAGCCACGAGCCAACAAATTAGACCTGTCCCCGCCTCGCCCTTCGTCGGCGACACACAGTACTTGCGACCTAATTGCTAGCGTTCTTTCTGTGGTCAGCTTGCCACGGTGTGTTTGATCGCACACGCTCCTTTCCCAGGCTTGTTCTTACAAACTCCCCACTAGTCAACTGTTTAGGCTCCGGTCTTTGGCGTGCCGCCGAATTGGAGGCAAGCGCAAAAGAGCATGCAGATGCAATTTCTCATGACAGCAATCAGCGTAATCGGCGGAATGGCGTTCTCGCTGGGGTTCGCGATCCTGGTGGAGGAGTTCATCTTCGGCAAGGTGCTGAGCATGCTCTTTGCCCCGCAAACAGTGCGAGTTGAACGCCAGCGCCGGGCCAGTTGAGGAGACCTTATGTTGTTCCTGAAATATTTGCTCACTTGGGGCGGCATCGCGATGATTGCGACGGCCGCAGGAGTTCTTACCTATGATCTTTACCTTGGGTTCCGCTATCGACAACGAGCGGTGGAGGGTGGAACCACGCCGATGGCTCCTGCTCCGCACGTCCGCTGGCGGGGTGCGCTGGGGCTGGCATTGCTGGCATGGGGACCAATCTTGCTGGCGCTCGGCATTATCGTGGTTCCCAGCGGCACGGCCGGAGTTCGTGTGAGCCAGACCAGCGGCACGCTGGCGGGAACCCTGTATCCGGGAGCGCATTTTATTACGCCGCTGGCGGAGAGTGTGGCGCTGTTCGATACTCGCGATCAGCTATTTACCACTGGCTCGGTGGAAGCGGCGGCGGCCGGCAAGAAGCCGGAGCCGCTGAATGTGCAGGCCAAGGAAGGGCTCACGCTCGGCCTCGCCATCACGGTGCGGTACCGGCTCGATCCCAAGCATCTGGATTACATTCAGGCCAACCTGCCGCAGCCGGTGGAAAGGGAAATTGTGCCCGCGGTGGTAGCGAGCGCGTGGCGGGAGCTGGTGCCCAACTACACGGTCCGAGATGTATTCGCCGCCAAGCGGGAGGAGGTTCGCAAACGCGCAGCCGATGTCATCACACAGAAGCTTGCAGCGGATGGAATCGTGGTGAAGGAAGTAATGCTGCGCGATATCCAGCTGCCGCCGGAATATTCCCAGGGCCTGGAGAGCTTGCTACTCAAGGAACAAGAAAATGACCGTATGGGGATCGAGACTGAGTTGCAGGAAAAGCAGGTGCGGATCGCTGAATTGCAAGCCGAAGCGACGAAAGCCCAGCAAGTGAAGCAGGCGGAGGGAGAAGCTCAGGTGCGGGTTCTGCAAGCTAAAGGCGAAGCTGACGCCATGCAGTACACGCTTCCGCTGAAGCAGAAACAGATCGAGCAATCGAAGTTGGAAGCCGAGGCACGCAAGGAAACCACGGTCAAGAACGCGGAGGCTCAAGCTGAGGCCAAGGTGATCGACAGCAAGGCAGAAATGGAGCGGCGCAAGCTGCTGGCGGAGGCTGAAGCGGATCGCATTCGAGTTACGGCGGTGGCGGATGCGGAACGCATGCGGGGTGAAGGCGCGATCTTGAAACAAAATCCGCTACTGATCAATAAGATTGTTGCGGAACGGTTGTCGGACAAGTTGCAAATTATGATGGTGCCGGCGGATGGAAAGTTTTTCTTCGCCAATGACGTACTGCGCAGCATGAACGTGAGTAATCATGCAACGCAGGCCGAAGAGCCGGAAGATCAGCAGCCAAAATAAGCGGTCCCTGACTCTAATCAGTACCGGGACACATGTCAGAACGCCATCCCAACCCGGTTTATAATGCGCGCATTCAGGAGATGGCCCTGCTGCGCGCATACTTTCTTCGGGGTTTGTGCTGCTTGCTGTTGATGGTCGCTGCGACAGTAGTTTCCGCCGCCGACTGGCGCGTTCCCGAGGCGGAATTTGCTCGCAAGATGGCAGCCGCGACCGGCCCCGGCACGGTTGCGCTTGAGCTCACCAACCGGTCGTCGTTAGGCCAGTCAGAGGTGGATGATATTCGCCGCGGATTGGTAGCGGAGTTGGCGGCTCTCGGGGTTCAGGTTGTCGCTGCCGATCAAGCCGCTGCTACGGTACAGGTGTCTTTGTCGGAAAACCTGCAAAGCTATGTTTGGATCGCAGAAATTCACGTAGGCAACAACGAGCCGTCGGTTGTGATGGTGACCACGCCTCGCACTCCACCTGCCTTGGGGGAGCGATCGACCGCACCGCTGACGATTCATAAGGCTCTGCTGTGGACGAGTGAAGACCGTATTCTGGATGTGGCCCTACCAACCAGCAGCCCACAGATCATGATTGTTCTGGAGCCGGAAAGGATTGCGCTTTACGCGGTGCAGAATGGACATTGGCTGGCGCAGCAGATGTTGGTTATTTCGCACGCGCATCCATGGCCGCGCGATCTGCGGGGACGATTGGTTCTGAGAAAAGACCACTTATTCGATGCATATTTGCCGGGCGTGCTATGCCAGAGCACGACGGTTGCTCCGCTGGCCCTGAAGTGCCGCGAAAGCGACGACCCCTGGCCGCTGGCGACAGAACCTTCTGCATTGAACGCTTTTTTCGCTCCTATGCGAAACTTCTTCACCGGGGTGCTCTCGCCCGGGGTACAGAAACAAACTGCAACTGCACCGTTCTATTCCGCAGCAGCGTTGCCCAGAGAAAAGTACACGCTGTGGATATTCAGCGCGGTTGATGGGCAAGTACATTTGCTGGATGGCATGACCGATCAGACGGCGACGAGGTGGGCTTGGGGCAGCGACATTGCCAGCATGCGAAGTGGGTGCGGACTAGGCTGGCAGGTGCTGGCCACCTCGCGGGACAGCGCCGGTGACACGGTGCAAGCTTTCGAGATTGCAGACCGTGAACCGGTGGCGGTGAGTGCGCCGGTAGAATTCGGCGGCGGCGTTACGGCGCTGTGGACGGATTCCGACAGCGCCAGCGTGATTGCCGTCGCACAAGATCGAGAAACAGGCCGATATGAAGCATCGAGGCTATCGATTACTTGCAGCCGCTAGTCTGCTGGTTGCCGTCATTGCTCCGGCGGCTACGCGTCCACACTATGGCGGAACGTTGCACGTGTGCCTGCACGCTGCGCCGACCTCCATGGATCCTAACCAAGCGGACTGGGCTGGATCCGGAAATCTCTTTCGCCTGGTCTTTGACACGCTGGTCACACTTGACGATCAGGGCCGCCCACAACCGGCTTTGGCCATGGCTTGGCAGGCCGAATCTGGCAACCAACGTTGGCAATTCTCTTTACGGCGGGGAGTGACTTTCCCTGATGGAACGGCGTTGTCTCCCGAGATCGTTGCCAGTTCGCTACGGGCGACGAATCCCACATGGAAGGTGTTTTCGACGGACGATGCTGTGATCATTGAGCGAGATTCTGCTGATCCCGATCTGCCGGCGGAACTGGCGCTGCCTCGCAACAGCATTCTGAAGCGTGAGAGCGGGAAAATTGGCGGCACAGGGCCGTTTGTGATTACGCAATGGGATCCTGGGAAAAAGCTGGTGGTAACGGCCCGCGATGACTACTGGGGCGGACGTCCGTTTCTGGACTCGATAGAAATCGAGATGGGCAAAAACTTCCGCGAGCAAATGGTTTCTTTCGATCTCGGCAAGGCCCAGATTGTCGAAGTTGCTCCCGAGCAGTTGCGGCGGGCAGCGACCGAGGGCCGCCAGATTGAAACCTCGGCTCCCCATGAATTGGTGGCCCTGGTGTTCAATCGCGATCCCCAGTCGGCCGCGGATGCGAAAGAGCGTGATGCGCTTTCGCTCAGCATTGATCGACGATTGCTGAATTCGGTGGTGCTGCAAAACGGAGGCGAGGCCGCGGGCAGTCTACTGCCGAACTGGGTGACAGGATATAGCTTTCTGTTTCCGGTTGAAGTCAACCTGACCCGGGCGCAGCAGGAGCGTGCCGAGGTCCCGGAAACCAATGTCTGGAACCTCGGATTCGATTTCAATGATCCCATCGCGCGTGTATTGGCAGAACGCATTGTGTTGAATGCTCGTGACGCCGGACTTCGGCTCCAGCTTGCGTCCGGAGCTTCCGATGTAAGACTGGTTCGAGTACCTCTGGCTTCGCTCGACGCGCAAGTGGCTTTAGCCGAACTCACCGCTTCGCTCGGCGTTCCGCAGTTGAAGATCAATGGAGACTCGGTGGACAACCTATATGCTGCCGAGAACACGCTTTTGAAATCACAGCGTGTGATTCCTCTGCTACATCTGCGGACGGCCTGCGCGGTGTCTAAGACGGTGAGGAATTGGGTCCAGACACGCGACGGGAACTGGCGGCTGCCAGAGGTCTGGCTGGCCGCGGAACGGCCATGAATCTTCGGCGCAAGCTACTGGTGACACTGGCAGTGACCGCGTTTCTGTCGGTAGCGGCGGTAGCGTGGATCATATCTGCTTTGGTTCGGCGTTCGTTTGAACACAATAATGAAGAGCGCACGGTTGCCTTGGTCGAGCAATTCCGCCGCGACTTCGCCCGCCAGGGCGAGGAAGTGGCGCGACGGGTGGGGACGATTGCCACAGGAGACACCGCATCCCGCATAGCTCTCGCGCTGGGCAATGATGCGCCAGATTATGGCAGTTATTTGAATGAGGCCAAGGCGGTCGCAGAGAATCAACAACTGGATTTTCTGGAGTTCGTCGATGGTCAGGGAACGATTCTTTCATCGGCACAATGGCCGGCGAAATTTGGCTACAAGGATCCTGTGCCCAGTTCCGTCCCCAAAGAAGCGTTCCTCAAGCGGGAAGAGCTACCCGATGGCGCGGCTCTGGGAGTATTTGCAATCCGCGAAGTGAACGTTGGGGACAAACCGCTTTCTGTTGTCGGAGGGCGACGACTGGACCGGAATTTTCTCGCTCGTCTTGAACCTCCGCCGGGCATGCGAGCCATGCTGTATCAGAACCTGGAAAGCGAATTCTCACCCAAACTTCTAATCGATAGTTCCGGGCCGGTGCAATCAGCCGATCCTGTGGTTCCACTGATCCGGCAAGTTCAACAGCATATGCAAGAAGTCACGGCGCTCGTGCATTGGTCTTTGAATGCATCCGACGATGAAATCGTGAATGCGATTCCGCTCACTGGCCTGGATCACCAACTCCTGGGCGTCCTGCTGGTAGCGGATTCGCGGCGGCCTTATGTCGAAGTTCGCCATCAGATCCGCACGGCTGCATGGCTGGGCAGTGCAGTGGGCGTGGCGCTTGCGATTCTGCTGAGTGGGTGGGCGGCGTCACGGGTTACGCGTCCGGTTGAACAGCTTGCGCAGGCCGCGCGCCAGGTTGCGTCCGGCGACTGGCACACTCAGGTCGCCGTCACTTCGGCGGACGAACTGGGGGAACTGGCGGAGTCTTTCAATCGCATGACCGACGAACTCTTGCAGCAAAAGGAGCAGTTGGTACAGTCCGAGCGCGTGGCGGCATGGCGTGAGCTGGCTCGCCGTTTGGCGCACGAGTTGAAGAACCCTCTTTTTCCGCTTCAGCTCACGGTGGAGAATTTGTTGCGAGCGAGGGAGCAGAGCCGGGAGCAGTTCGAGGAGATTTTCCGGGAGAGTGCGTCCACACTGCTGGCCGAGATCGCAAACCTGAAGACGATCGTCTCGCGGTTCAGCGAGTTTTCCAGAATGCCGCAACCACAGTTTCAGCGGGTCCAGCTGAATGAAGTGGTGGAGACCGTCTTCCGCCTGTTTCAGGCGCAGCTACGCGCTCCGGAACGTACTGCGATTGAATGTAGACTGGAACTCGCGGGCGACATGCCGACAATCGCCGCCGATCCCGAGCTTTTGCATCGAGTGGTTTCGAATCTAACACTGAACGCGATGGACGCCATGGCGCAGGGTGGCAGACTGACACTACGCACCCGACGAGATGGCGAGTGGGCTGTTCTCGAGGTGGCTGACACCGGAGCCGGTCTCACGCCGGAGGAGTGTGATCGGCTGTTCACGCCCTATTACACCAGCAAGGCGCATGGCACTGGGCTTGGACTAGCGATTGTGCAGTCGATCGTCAGCGATCACGGAGGCCGAATCAGCGTACGCAGTGATGCCGGGCGCGGAACCACTTTCGTGATTGAGTTACCTGGGAATGTCGACAAATTGGCGGCGGATCAAGCTGTCAGCGCAACATCCTGAGGAGAGATTCGTGGCGCAGCAAGCCAACCTGTTGATTGTTGATGACGAGACCAATACTCTGGCGTCGCTTGCGCGAGCGTTCCGCCTGGCCGGTCACGATGCTTCGGTGTGTGACAATGCGGCCAAAGCGCTGGAGCTTGCGAAGGCACAACCGTTTGATTTGATCTTCTGCGATGTGGTGATGCCGGGTAAAGACGGGCTTTTCTTTTTGGAAAATCTGCGTGCACAAGGAAACGACACTCCGGTGGTCATGATGTCGGGGCAGGCGCACATCGAAATGGCGGTGCGAGCCACACGGCTGGGAGCATTCGATTTCCTGGAAAAGCCAATCTCCACGGACCGGTTGCTGCTCACGGTTGAGAACGTCCTCAAGCTAAAGCAACTGGAAGCCGAGAACCGGCAGTTGCGACAGCGGCTGGGGAAACACGAGATGGTCTGGTCCGGCGACTTGATGCGCAAGCTCATGGCCCAAGTGGAACGAGTGGCGGCCAGCGAAACTCGGGTTTGCATCCTGGGAGAAACTGGGACTGGGAAAGAGTTGGTTGCCCGCACACTACACGAACATAGTCCGCGTGCCAAGGGGCCATTCGTGACTCTGAACTGTGCCGCGGTACCGGCGGAACTGATCGAGTCCGAGCTGTTTGGTCACGAGAAAGGCTCGTTCACCGGCGCGGCCGGGCGTCATATTGGAAAGTTCGAACAGGCAGAGCACGGAACAATCTTGCTTGATGAAATCGGCGACATGCCGCTTGCGATGCAAGCGAAGCTGTTGCGGGTACTGGAGGAGGGCGAAATTGAGCGAGTGGGTGGAGACAAGCCGATTACGGTTGACGTGCGCGTGCTGGTCGCTACTCATCGCAATCTTGAAGGTCTGGTGCGCGAGGGGAAATTCCGCCAGGACCTTTTTCATCGGGTGTTTGTATTCCCGCTGGTGCTGCCTTCGCTGCGCGAGCGCCGCGATGACATTCCAGTACTGGTGGCGCATTTTGCCGCGCAGGTTTGCGCGCAGAACAGTTGGAAGCCAATCGCTTTTAATCCCGAGGCGATTGAGAAGCTGTCGCGGCATTCCTGGCCGGGAAACGTCCGTGAATTGCGGAATGTAGCGGAGCGACTGATGCTGCTGGCTACCGACGCAGGAGTTACGGCAGAGACGGTTGATTTGGTGCTGCCTGCTGAAGGGGTTGCTCTCCCATCGGTGGTCGGCTCTGGGCCTCTGGCAGAGCGAGTGCAAGGCTTCGAGCGAGAGACAATTCTTGCCGAACTCAAACGCTCGAGATATCAGATCACGAAAGCAGCGAAAGCGCTGGGTCTGGAACGCAGCCATCTGTACAAAAAAGCAGAACAGCTTGGAATTGATATTCCGAAGCAGCGACGCGAGGAATCCTAATGTTTCCGCTCGACGAGCCTGCGTCTGACAGGAGCCTGACGTTTTGCAGGTTCGGGATGGCGGACGAGCGGCGCCACGGTTGGCGCCTTCTCCGGAGTGATCTGGATGAGGGATCGATTTCCCACGTGCACAAAACTCAACTCACGGGCGGCCAGCAGGGTGTTTATGGCTTCCTTGATCCGCGAACGGGGAACGGAATTACCGAAAAAGGCTTCCAGTTCCTGCTGATCGGCCGCGACCACGCAATCGAGATATTTCGAAATCAGCGCCGAAAGCGCTTCGGCCACCGAAAGAGAGATGCCTTCGCGAACGGCGTCCGGCGACCAGCGGTAGAGAACATCCCAGACGGCGCCTTCTCCCGGCTTGTAGTCCACTCGCGTGATGCGCAGGCGCGACCAGAGTTCGGCCAGCGACTTGTCGAGAGCCGGGGCGGAGGTACCACCTCCCACAGCTTCGAGCAATTTATGCTTCGAGATAGGACCATCGCGACGAATGATCTCGAATGAGTCGCAAACCAGTTGCGAATATTCAGAGCGCGCGCCTGCCAGGAGAGTTTGTTTCGGGTTGCGATCCCCGACCAGTGCATAGAAGTAGGGGAAAACTGAAGCCGCCACGAGCAATCCGCTGTTGTCATCGAACAGATTGGCTTCGTAGGCGGCACGCTCGCGTAAAAGACGCACCATCAACTCGGTGGCTTGCTGCGCGCGTGGATCGGAATAGGCGTGCTGCCAGGTAGGCAACCGTTCGTCCGAACCAACCCATGCTCCGATAAACGTCGGCGCGAGCACCGGGGTCTTCAGCGGATACATCTGACAGAATCCGACGGACTCAATGAATTCGCGAGCTTCATCGAGCGTGCGGACGGGCCGCCCGTCGAGATGCCATTTGGAGCGCCGGAGTTGGTCGAGATCGAACATGAGATGGCTCTTGGCCTTTGGCTCTTAGCTCTTGGCTTAATGCTGTGTCGTGTTGCATCTTTGCGACAAAGCTGAGAGCCAAGAACTAAAAGCCAAAAGCTTTCTTCTTAGATTCTCTTAAACGCCTTTTGAATGTCCTTCATTGAGTATCGCAGAACTACGGGGCGGCCGTGTGGACAGGACATGGGACACTCGGTTTTCGCCAGTTCCGCGAGTAACCACTCCATCTTGTTTTGCTCGAGTGGCATGTTCACCTTGATGGCAGCATGGCAGGCGATGGAAGCAGCAACGCGGGTGCGCACCTTCTCCATATTCAGCGCCTGATCTTCCCGAGCAAACTGGTCGAGCAGTTCATGCAGCATGTGTTCGACTTGGGCAGCATCGACTCCCGCAGGCGCCACTTTCACCGCAAAGCTGCGCGTGCCAAAGGGTTCGGCCTCGAAGCCATTCAGGTTGAGCTCTTCACAAATCTCGGCAAACACGGCTTGCTGCGTGGGAGTAAGCTCAAGCACCAGCGGCATCAGCAGGCGCTGGCTTTCGACTTTCAACGCCGCCCGTTGCTTCAGGATCTTTTCAAACAGGACGCGCTCGTGAGCAACATGCTGATCCACGATCCACAGGCCTTCGTGATTCACCGCCAGAATGAACGACTCACGAATCTGGCCGAGCGGTTTGAGCGAAGCCAGCGCGGGCGCTAGATCGCTGGGCACTTCGGGTTCATCCGCAATCGGCGGGGTGCAGCCGTCGTTTTTGCTGACCTCGGGAACGATTTGTGGTCCACGTGAGAGCGAAAGCGCGGCGTTTCCGTCGATGGCGATTCCATCCATGCCGAACGCGAATCGCCCACTCACCGGCGGCAGGGTAGGAGGTTGCAGGCTGAAGCCGGGCGCATCGGTGGGCGCATAAGAAGCGGGCCATGCGGCTGCGCCTCCGCTGGCGGAACGGGCCCCCGGTGTCAACGATTGCGGCGCTGTAGGGTGCGCGCTAATTTCGGTGACGAACTGCGGCACGGGACGGGCCTTCATCAATGCCACGCGTACCGAGTCGCGAACGAAATCATGGGTGACACTCTGCTGACGGAAACGAACTTCGGTCTTCGAGGGATGAACGTTGACGTCCACTTCGCCGCTGGGCATTTCCAGAAACAGAAGTACGACCGGATACACCGTCGGAGGCAGGATGTTGCGGTAAGCCTCGGTGATGGCGTGCTGGATGAGGCGGTCTCTGATGAGGCGGCCGTTCACGAAGATGTAGATCGAATTGCGATTGAGCTTCTGGATTTCAGGCTTGGAAACGAAGCCGTGCACTCGCAACTCGCCCAGTTCTGCCGGAGCATGATTTTCGTCGTCTTCGGTCCTTCTCCAGGGTGGTGGCTGGGGCAGTCCGATTCGTTCCAGTGGCTGCATTGCCGCCACCGGAATCAGTTGGTCCAGCACCTCGCGTCCGAACACCTGATATACGCGTTCGCTATGGCCAGCGACTGGAGATGCCACCAGCACAGCATTCGTCGCAGAGTGCAATTCGAAGTGTTTGTCGGGATGGGCGAGGGCATAATGCGTGACCAGCGACGCGATATGCGAAAGCTCGGTGGATTCCGCCTTCAGAAACTTCTTGCGCGCCGGAGTATTGAAGAAGAGATCGCGGATGGTGATTGACGTGCCCGCCGGCAGCCCGGCTTCCTCGACTCTGAAAATCTTTCCCCCGTTGATTTCGATGACTGTTCCCGAGTCCTCGTCGGCAGCGCGAGTTTCCAAGCGCAGCCTGCATACTGAGGCAATCGAGGGCAACGCCTCACCGCGAAAACCCAGGGTTGCGACGCTGAGCAGGTCTTCGGCGTCTTTGATCTTCGAGGTGGCGTGGCGTTCGAAGGCGAGCAGAGCATCGTCGCGGACCATGCCGCAACCGTTGTCGGTGATTTGGATTAGCTTCTTGCCACCGGCTTCGACTTGAATCTTGATGCGAGTGGAACCGGCGTCCAACGCATTCTCCAGCAGTTCCTTGACCACCGAGGCAGGACGCTCCACTACCTCGCCGGCGGCGATCTTGTTGGCAACGGCTTCGGAAAGAATGTGGATGCGACCCATGGGGTATGGGTCAGTTTGGCAGATGGAGAGAGAAAAGCAAAGCGGGGTTAGTGGGACCATTTTGGGAAGCGGATTGATTTCCCGAGAGGTATTGGACGCAGCCGCACGGGCGAGGACGCCGCGCCTACATAGGCCCGGATACGCCCAGAACGTTCGAAACTTGGTTAGTCTACCCAGTTCCAGGCCAAGTCTGATCAAAGCCGCGGAGCGGAGTCAGAATAAAGCCCACGGCGCAAGCCGTGGGCAGGTCCAAACGAATCAGCGAGCCTCGGAGGGGCGTAAGAAAATCAATCCCAAGGATAGCGCTCGTCAAATGCAATTTTGTTCTTACGCAGGAACGTCAGAAACTCTTCTTGAAACGACCGCTTCTTGTGATGCTCTTTCTGATGTGAGATGTAATCCTTCACGGCGCCTACCCCGGACTCGCTGACCGAGAATGCTCCGTAGCCGGTTTGCCAGGCGAACTCTCGGTGGTCCGGCCAGCGTTCGTGGACCCAGCGGGATGAGTTGGTTTTGGTGAGGCACACCAGATCGGCTATGGAGCGTTTGGCTGGAACACGGGTCAGGATGTGCACGTGGTCGGTGGTTCCGTTGATGGCGAGAGCCGCGCCTCCGATTTCGCGGATGATTCCGCCGAGGTAGGCGTGGAGATCGGACTCGATTTCGATGGTGATGTAGGGGGCGCGTTGTTTTGTGCTGAAGATTAGATGGACGAGGAGATTTGTGGAGGTGTGGCCCATGGTCTTACGCCCCTCCGGGGCTTCTACTTCATGTCGCTTCCTACCCACGCCTTACGGCGTGGGCTTTATTCTTGCGCTGCTCCGCAGCTTCCCTTTCGGATCACGATTCACGCCCAGAACGTTCGATCCAAGGTTCTGTACTGAATCGCTTCGGCGATGTGTTTGGGTTCGAGGCCGGTGGCGCCTTCGAGGTCGGCGATGGTGCGGGCGACCTTCAGGATGCGGTCATGGGCACGGGCGGTGAGGCTTTGCTGCAGCATGGCGCGCTCCAGGAGGCGTTCGCAGTCGGCTGAGAGTTCACAGAAGATGCGGATATGGCGGGGCGCCATTTGGGCGTTGCTGTAGATCTTGTCACGGGGGGTGACAGAAAATCTTCGCAGCTGGGTTTCCCTCGCCCGCACCACACGCTCACGGACGGCGGCTGAATTCTCCGGTTCGGATTTCGAGCGGATTTCTTTGTAGTTCACCGCCGGCACGTCAATATGAATGTCGATGCGGTCGAGCAGCGGGCCGGAGATTTTCGACATGTAGCGCTGGATGATGGGTTGGGTACAGCGGCAATCGCGCGTGCGGTCATTGAAGTAGCCGCAAGGACACGGATTCATGGCCGCGACCAGCATAAAGCGCGCCGGAAAGGTCAGAGACATGGCGGCGCGCGCGATGCAGACATTGCCGTCCTCGAGCGGCTGTCGCATTACTTCAAGCACGTTGCGGGGAAACTCCGGCAGTTCGTCCAGAAACAGCACGCCATTGTGCGACAAGGAAACCTCGCCGGGACGGGGCACGGCGCCGCCGCCGATCAGTCCGGCATCTGAAATCGTATGGTGGGGCGAGCGGAAGGGACGCACGCCGACCAGGCCGGCACCGGCATCGAGCACTCCCGCAACGCTGTGAATCTTGGTCGTCTCCAGCGCTTCTTCAAATGTGAAGGGGGGCAGAATAGTGGGCATGCGTTTGGCGAGCATGGTCTTGCCCGATCCTGGTGGGCCGATCATCAAAAGGTTGTGGCCGCCGGCACAAGCCACTTCCAGAGCCCGCTTCGCGGTTTGCTGGCCACGCACGTCTTTGAAATCGACGGAGTAGTGGGCGGCTTCGCTCAGCATGGTTTGGCCATCCACTTTGAGCGGTACAATTCCATTGCCAGTGTTGACAAAACGGATCACGTCAAGCAACGATTTCACCGGATAAACGTCAACTCCACCGACCATGGCCGCTTCGCGGGCGTTGAGCTCGGGAACCACGAGACGTGGAATCTTGCGGCCGCGTGCTTCAATGGCAATGGGCAACGCGCCGCGAACTCCGCGAACCCCGCCATCGAGTGACAACTCGCCCACGAACAGGCAGTCTGGGACTTCCTTCTTATTCAGCCCCCCATAGGCACCGACGATACCGAGAGCCATTGGGAGGTCGAAACCCGAGCCTTCCTTTTTGATGTCAGCGGGAGCGAGATTAACCGTGATGTGGGTGGAGGGAATGTCGTAACCGCAGTTTCGGAGCGCCGATCGCACCCGGTCGCGGCTCTCACGGACAGCGGCATCGGGCAGACCGACGGTGTGGAAATGGTCCTCCATGGTCTTGATCCCGGAGATATCGACTTCAACCTCAATGATGTTGGCATCGATGCCATACACCGCGGCGCTCATGGTCTTATAAAGCATGGTGTTATGTTGAGGAAACCTCGGCGGCAAGATGCCAGACTTCGCCCGGACGCACCGAAAGTCTGAACTTAACTCTTTCTGACAGGAAGCCTTGGTGACGGCGATCACTGCGAATCAGTGACCGCTGACCAATAGTTAGGTATGAACCAAACTTTCTACTCCCCCTCCATTGTTTGTGCCTCTGGTGTGAACTAGGATTCGGCTAACGACTCAAGTTCCCAGGTGCGGCTCACCCAAAGCAGAGCGTTCGCAAATTATGTCAGAGGAAGAGAAACAACCGGGACCGGCCCGCACCCCCAGTCGCCTGGAAAAAGAAGAAAACTGGCTGTGGCGGACCGCATTGTTGTTTCTGGTGCTGATGGCCACGGCGCTGGCGGCCGAGTCATGGGAACGTCTGCAGAATCTCCCCTATCATCTGGGTTTGCTCTCGGTTGGTGTGTTGTGCGTCGCCATCGCGTTCGCAGGTTTTGCCTACGGCCGGCGCAAGCGGGTCACGGAACTCAAGGCTCTGGTACGGGATTTACAGGAGCGAGTCAGCACTCCCAGCGAACAGCAACTCGATCAACTGGGACAGCTGATTGCACGCTCACAACGTAGTTTCAAAGAGCTCATCGACTCCATCGACGATGTGGCTTTCGCGGTCTCTCTGGATGGCAAACTGCGCACGGTTAACCGCCGCATGGCGGAACTGTTGGGCATCCCTTATACCGAGGTCGTGGGCCACAAGTTGGAAGAGTTTCTGGATGAACCCAAACGCGAGGTTCTGGAACGCGAGTTGGGGCGTTTTCTTGAAACGAAGCGCTGGTCAGGGGCAGTGGAGGTGCGGCTGAAGTCGAGCCGCAGGACACTCTATTTTGATTGCGTAGTCAATGCCATCGTGAAAGGTGGCGAGGTCGTGGGCGTCAGCACGCTGGCTCGTGATGTGACCGAGGAGCACGAAAAGGAACGCCGATTCACCGCGCTATTCGAGACTCTGCAGGAAGGCATTTACTTCAGCACCCCGGAAGGAAAGCTTCTCGACGGCAATACAGCTCTGGTGCGGGTGCTGGGGTATGAGAGTAAGGCGGAGTTGGTGGCTCTCGACCCCAAGGCGTTGAACTCCGAGCCTAATCAAAATCCCGTGTTGGGACGGAGTGCGGACGATCAGGGCGGGGTGCGCACTCGCGAAATCACTCTCCGGCGCAAGGATGGACGCCCCGGCACGTTTCTGGATACTTCTCGCGCGGTGTGGGACGCGTCAGGCAAAATCGTCCGCTATCAGGGAACACTGGTGGACGTTACCGAGCGGCGCGAGATGGAGAGAGCTCTGCGGCGTCAGGAGAAGTTTCAGCGTGACTTGCTCGAGAGCTTCCCCGACTTGATTCTGGTGATCGATCTCGATGAACGCTACAGCTTTGTGAGTTCCCGTGTATACGATCTGCTGGGCTTTACCCCGGAAGAACTGTTGAAGAAGAAGATCGAGGCGGGACAGGACTACTCGGCTGACTTGCTGGTGCTGGTCCGCAACCTGATAGCGGGGCGGCAGCAGTTCGGCACCTGCGAGTGCGGCGCTCGCCACTACGATGGAAGTTGGCGGACCATGCGCGCTTCGGCCAGCCAATTGTTTGATGCTGAAAGTAAAGTGAGTGGTGTGATCGTTTCGGTGCGCGACATCACGATGGAAAAGAAGCTGGAGCAGCAGATCATTCAGAGCGAACGTTTGGCGGCCATGGGTCAGATGATCGGGGGATTTGCTCATGAGCTGAATAATCCGCTTACCGGCATTCTGGGGATGAGCGAACTGTTGCAAGATTCGCAGGGGGCAGAAACATCCCGCAAGCAGTTGCAAATGTTGCAACAGCAGGCGAGACGCGCAGTGGAAATTGTGCAGAACCTCATGTACTTTGCCCGGCCCCCCGCGCCTGGCAAGGGTCCAATTGACCTTGGCGAACTGGTGCAGCGGACATTGCATCTGCACGCATACTCTCTTCGCAAGAGCAACATCACGGTGGACTTTCTGCACGAGGCTTCCATCCCCCCCATCACCGGGGACGCGCACCAACTCATGCAGGTGTTTTTGAACCTGATCTTGAATTCAGAGCAGGCGATGCGCGAAGTGCGTGACCGGGGTACGCTGCGGATCCGGATGGAGAAGCACGACCATTCAGTGGCGGTGATCTTTCAGGACGATGGGCCGGGAATTCCGCCGGACATTCTGCCCAACATCTTCGATCCTTTCTACACCACCAAACGTCCGGGACGCGGGACGGGCCTGGGCCTGAGCATCTGCAAGGCAATTCTGCGTGAACACAGTGGGAATGTGGAAGCCACGTCTGGTCCGGGCGGCGGCGCCGTCTTTACGGTAATGCTGCCCGTATCAGACAAGACGGCGGTGGTGGGATCGTAGGGTACGGGAAGCACCGAGCTGTGCATCTACTCTAGAAATTGGTGGTGAGGCGCATGGCGTAGCTTCGAGATGGGCCGATAGCGTTGCCAGAGAAGAGACCGCCGAAGTCGATGACGTTAAGAACGTTATTTAGGTTCTGCCCGTCAATCTGAAACCTCACCTTCATACGGTCCGAGTTATAAACATCCGCACCGGCCGAGGCATTGACCTGAAACGCAGGATAAATGCGGCCGCGGGCAAAGTTTATGCGATTCAATACCTGCTGGCCGTATTGGGCGAGTACGGTGGCCGGGTCGCCATCGAACTCGAAGGGAAGTCCGGTATCGTATTGAATTCCACCGGCGACCCAGAAGCGCGACGTCACTTGATAGCGAAGGCGCCCGCGAACGGTATTGCGCTGGTCCTGCGAGTCCGGGAAATGGCCGGCGAGTTGTGATTCCGCTTGAGTGGCGTCGTCACCCAAAAAGAGGCCACCGGTCACAGGAAGCCAGGCATTGCCGACGATATAGGAGTAACTCGCAAAACCAGAAAAATGGTGCCAATCGGGAAGATCGAGCTTGGCTTCGGCACCATAGAGGACGGCTTTGCGGAATGCAATCGGGTAACTGATGGAAGTGTTGTCGATCTGATCGTCATCCGCATAGTTGGCTACGAGCCGCCGAAAATAGTTGGTGTCCAGCCTAATCTTGCCAAAGAACTCCTTAGTTAGACCCGCTTCGTAATAGTTTCCTTCCGAGGGCTCAACCGGTAGCCGGAGGAAACTCGAGTCGAGCGATTCAACCGCAGTCGAACTCGAAAGCAGGATGTTTTCGAAGGATGGGGTCTGAAAAACCCGGTCATAAGAAAAGTGCACCAGTAGGCCGGCGGACGGGAAGTAGCGAGAAATCGCAAAACGCGGGTCGACTGCTTGCCGGTTCAATATGAGTTGATAGTGGTCCCAGCGCAGTCCGACGTTGATGGTCCAATTGTTCAGGTGAATCTGGTCCTGCACGAATACGGATTGTTCGAGGTCTGGCCGGTTTGCCAGAAAGGCGAAGGTAAGTGGGGTGCTGCTGTCAAACTGGGTGGGATCGGTGATGATGTAGTTGAAATTCTCGTGCAGGAATGTATTGTCCGACTCTATGCCGAACTTCCATTCATTCCGGCCGTGGTTGATGGTTGCGGTCCCTTTGAAATATGCCTCACGAAACCAATTGTGCTGAAAGACCGCAATGGGAGTCGATTGCGGGTTGGAGTTGAAGTCATTCGAGTTGTCACGGAACATCGAGCGAAAGTCAGCCACCGCATTGGACGAAAAAGTATGCTCGTAGGATGCGATTCCCATGGTCTCAAGGTTGTCGGCGGTTTGGCGCTGGCCCGCGGCTTGCTGCACCTGTTCGTTCGGGATGTCGTAGCGCGAGATCTCATGAGAAACGATGAATCGTAAGCGGTCTTTTGAAGTGAGATCGCGCTCGTAGTTGAGCGAAAAAACGCCCAGAGTGCCAGTATTCGAATAGTTTTGCGAGACCACGGGATTCAGATAGTGGTCGGTCATGGCCCCACTGGCGCTGGCGCCGAACGTATTCTTGCCCCAGGAGTATTGCCCTTTCGCAGAAGCACCACTTGAATCGAAGCTGCCTCCAGAGAGCACTAGCTGACCGTGGAAACCCGGTTGGGGATCTTGCAGCGTGTTCACTTCTACAACACCACCCATTTTGCGGCCATATTCAGCAGGAATCCCAGCGGTATAGATGCTCAACGATTGCAGGTCGTCTGCGTCCATCGGAGGCCCGAAGCTGGGCGAGCGATTGTCCGTCAAAGGGATGCCGTCGACCACAAACTGCGTCTGATATTCCGAGCCGCGGGGATGCAGCACGGCATTGCCTTCGTACAACCAGCCCGGTTGAGAATTCACCAAATCCTGCAAGGAACGGCCGGGAACCGAGCTGAGGCGATTTTGGATGACGTCAGTGCCAATCTGACTGACCGAACCTGCCTGATCGGGGTCGATGAGTGTGTTGGTCGCATTCACGGTGACGGATTCGTTCACTGTCGGCAGCTTGAGTTGGATTCGGTATTCCCTAGGAAGTGAGGAATGAATGTCGACCGACTCTGCGACGGCTGCGAAGCCGGGCTGCTTAATTTCGAGTTGATAAATACCGAACGGCAGGCGCTGCACGTCGAGGTTACCCTGATCGCTGGTGGCCAGAGTATTTCTATACTGATTCGCAACACTGGTGAGCTGAACTGTGGTTCTTACACCGACACCCGACGGATCGGTCACTTTCAGACGCAATTCGCCGCTATTGCTCTGGCCAAAGAGCGGCAGGACATAGAAAAATAAAAAGAGAGCGGCAAATCTCTTCATCAAGAAGGCGGCCTTTGCGTTGGCCGTTGATCTCCAGCCACAGGTTAACAGACCGTCTCCCCCTGGGATGGTCAGCGTCATCTCGAGCGTAAACACGACCCGGCAAGGGAGACGACCCGACACCAGACTCGGAACCGATCGGCGCCGCAGGTATAATCGCTTGTCGATGGCACTTGTCCCGGGCACGAAACTCGGTCCTTACGAAATCGTTGCGCTTCTCGGCGCCGGCGGAATGGGAGAAGTGTATCGCGCCCGCGACACCAGGCTCCAACGCACGGTAGCGATCAAGATCCTGCCTGCCCATCTGTCGTCCAATCCAGAATTGCACGCGCGCTTCGAGCAAGAAGCGAAGGCTATTTCCGGGCTGCAGCATCCCAACATCTGCGTGGTCCATGACGTCGGCTCACAGGGTGGCATTGACTTCATGGTCATGGAGCATGTGGCCGGAAAAACCCTGGACAAATTGATTCCTTCAGGTGGTCTGGAGACGGACCTCGCGACCAAGTATGCCGTACAAATTGCAGAGGCGCTGGCGCGCGCGCATGCTGCGGGCATCGTGCACCGCGACCTGAAACCCGCAAACATCATGGTGGATGAGACCGGGCTGGTCAAAGTACTGGACTTCGGGCTGGCCAAACTTGCCGAGCCAGCTTCCCCGCCGGGCAGCGAAGCGATGACGATGGCAACGACGCCTGGAATGATCGTAGGGACGGTGGCGTACATGTCGCCGGAGCAAGCGGAAGGCAAAGCGATCGACGCACGTAGCGACGTCTTCTCCTTCGGTTCGGTATTTTACGAGATGCTGACGGGCCGGAGAGCTTTCGAAGGCCAATCCAGTGCTGCGCTGCTTTCGGCGATCACGAGAGACGATCCCAAGCCGCTGAGCGAGGTCAAACGAGATATTCCGCCGGAGGTTCGCCGGACCATTGCCCGGTGCCTGACAAAGGATCCGGCATCGAGATACGCTTCTGGCACCGAACTTGCGCATGAACTTAGGCAATGCCGAGACCTGCTATTTCCTCAATCCGGAGCGGTGCTAAGTCCGGCTCGGATTGCTAGGGAGGTGCAGCGTCCGCGAGTGCTGGTGCCACTTCTGCTGACTGTCATCATTCTTGGGTCGGCGGTGACCTGGCTGGTAAAGCGTTCCCGCGATGCCCGCTGGGCGCGCGAAGTGGCTCTACCTCAGATCTCGCAACTGGCCGATCAGGGAAAATTTGGCGAGGCTTACGCGCTTGCCGTGAAGGCTGAGAAGTTTATCCCGGGCGATCCCACGCTCGCGAAACAGTGGCCAATCATTACTTACCAGCTCTCGTTGGATACTGTACCCTCTGGTGCGGATATTTATCGCAGGGACTACGGCGATGCCGACGCACCTTGGGAACTAGTGGGTAGGACTCCGTTCAAGAATGTGCCGCAGCCGCGTGGAATGTTCGTGTGGAAGATCGAGAAACCTGGGTTCGGCACCGTGCTTCGGACAACGATTTCGCTGATAGGACGAGCGTTCAGCGTGGGTGACTCGGCAGAGGCCGATATCACACTGGATGAAGCCGCGAAGATTCCGGCGGGAATGGTCCGAGTTGCCCCCGACAAATATCCCAAGACGCTTTACATCCCTGGCTATGAGGGCATGCCCGAGTTGGCATTGAAGGATTATTGGATCGACAAATACGAAGTAACGAATCGCCAGTTCAAGGCCTTTGTCGATCAGGGCGGCTATCAAAAGCGTGAATATTGGAAAGTAGATTTCCAGCGTGATGGCAAACCTATCGCGTGGGATGAAGCGATGAAGGAGTTTCGCGATAGTGCCGGGCGGCCGGGGCCGAAAGACTGGATTCAGGGTGAATATCCGAAAGGGCAAGACGAATTCCCTGTCACCGGGATCAGTTGGTACGAGGCTGCGGCCTATGCTGAGTTTGCCGGCAAGAGCTTGCCGACCATCTATCACTGGAACCGGGCAGCGGGGCCATTCTCGGCTGCCTACAGCGTGCCGCTCAGCAATTTCGGCGGCTCGGGTGTGCAGCCCGTCGGCAGCAAGTCCGGCATAAGCCCGTGGGGCGGCTATGACATGGCGGGTAATGTGAAGGAGTGGATCTCGACCGAGGCAGATTCCGGTAAGCGCTACGTACTGGGCGGAGCCTGGGACGAACCCAACTATATGTTTGTGGATCCGGACGCACAGAGACCCTTTCTGCGTGCGTCGAATATTGGGTTTCGCTGCGTGAAGTACATCGATTCGGAGGCCATTCCCAAGATCGCCTTCGATGTAATGAACATGCCCAGGCGGGATTTGTCGAAAGAGAAGCCTGCGTCTGACGAATTATTCAAGGCCTACAGCGGCCTGTACACCTATGATAAGAAGCCGTTGAATGCTTTGGTCGCACCGTTTGGCGAAGAACAAGACGATTGGAAAGTGGAGCGAATCTCTTACACGGCAGGTTATGGCGATGAGCAGGCGGCTGCATACCTGTTCCTGCCGAAGAGGGCCAAACCTCCGTTCCAGACGGTCGTCTTTTTCCCGGGATCGAATGCGTTGCAGCTGAGAAAGTTCACTCTCTATAACGCCGCCGCATTGGATGCCATTCTCCGCAGTGGCCGGGCCGTGCTGTATCCCGTGTACAAGAGCACATATGAACGCGGCGACGGCATGGAGTCGGACGTGCCAAACAAGACCAGCACGTGGCGGGACCACGTGATCATGTGGGTCAAGGATGTCTCGCGGGCCATCGACTACGCGGAGACGCGTCCAGAGTTGGATCACACTAAGGTGGCGTACTACGGCTATAGCTGGGGCGCGGCTATGGGCGGCATGGTGCCGGCTCTGGAACCAAGAATCAAAGTGTGTGTGCTAGCTCTGGGAGGACTTGAGTTTCAGCTATCGCTTCCCGAGGCCGAACCTGTCAATTTTATTTCACACGTGAAGCAGCCTGTGTTGATGCTTAACGGCCGCTACGATTTCTTCTTCCCGATAGAGTCGAACCAGGAACCATTTTATCGCTTGCTTGGAACAAAGAAGGAACAGAAGAAACACTTGCTTTATGACACCGGCCATAACATTCCTCGCAACGAGCTGATCAAGGAAACTCTGAACTGGCTGGATCAGTATCTGGGGCCGGTGAACTAAGTTCTCTTCTACCGCTCCACTGCCATCGCTACCGCATTCCCCCCTCCGAGGCACAACGCGGCAATTCCGCGATGGACATCGCGGCGAATCATTTCGTAGATCAGCGTGACCAGCACGCGTGCGCCGCTGGCCCCGATGGGGTGTCCGATGGCAACTGCGCCGCCATTCACGTTGACTTTATTAGGATCGAGACCGAGTTCCCGCATGACTCCGAGCGCCTGAACTGAAAAAGCTTCGTTCAGTTCGTAGAGATCAACGTCTTCGTTCTTCCAGCCGGTCTTCTCCCAGATCGTGCGCACAGCACCAACGGGGGCCATCATCACCCATTTGGGTTCGACGCCACTGGTGGCCTGGGCCACGATACGGACCATGGGCTTCGCGCCGAGTTCTTTGGCTCGGGTCGCGCTGGTGACCACCACTGCGGCGGCGCCATCGTTCACCCCGGGAGCGTTGCCGGCGGTCACGGTGCCGTCTTTCTTGAAGGCGGGCTTAAGGGAACGCAAGATTTCGATGGTGGTGTCTTCGCGCGGGGATTCGTCCTTGTCGAAGATCACTGGAGCTTCGCCTTTCTTCTTCGCAGGCAACTGCACGGGAACGATCTGCGATTTGAAGCGACACTCTTTGATTGCGGACACTGCTTTACGGTGGGAGTTCACGGCGAACTGGTCCTGCTCCTCCCGCGTTATGCCGTATTTCTCGGCTACGTTCTCACCGGTGACGCCCATGTGGTAGTTGTTGTAGATATCCCAGAGGCCGTCGTTGACCATGGAGTCTATGACTTGCGCGTTGCCGAGGCGATATCCTTTGCGCGCTTGTGGCAGCAGGTAGGGCGCGTTGGTCATGGATTCCATGCCGCCGGCAACCACGATGGAACTGTTTCCGGTTTGGATGGCTTGCGCTGCGAGAGCGACCGCTTTCAATCCGGAGCCGCAAACTTTGTTTATTGTCATGGCACCCACCTCGGGGGCGAGACCTCCGAAGATAGCGGCCTGCCGCGCTGGATTTTGCCCGAGCCCGGCGGAGATCACGTTGCCCATGATGCATTCGTCGACTTGTTTGGGATCGAGGTCGGCGCGCTTCACGGCTTCGCGTACCGCGACTGCGCCGATTTGAGGAGCGGTCAGATCCGAGAGACTTCCTTGAAACTTTCCTACTGGAGTGCGACAGCCGGAAATGATGACAACATCGTCGAAAGCAGCCATATGATTGCTCCTGCGAGTATTTGACCTGTCAAATTATAGATGCGCGGCGTGAGAAAAAGTTGAATTTATACGGAGACGAGGCGCGTCGACTCGAAAATCGTTGCGATGAAATCGAGGAGAGCGGAAATCCTGCGGCGTGCGATGTTGTGTGGTTGTACGCAACGAAATTCTGCTCCGCATGGCATTCACAACGATGCACACGCGCGAAATTTTCTTCTTCGATGCCATCGAGTGACTTTGGTGTAGTGGTCGAATGCGAAAATGATGTCATTTTTTTCTTGACATCACTTTTCAATGACTCTAGATTTCAATCAGTCGCAACAAACGATCGTTGCGAATCCATGAACAATGGAAAGGGAGAATAGATCAATGGCAGCTAAGAAGAAAGCAAAGAAGGCCGCAAAGAAGAAACACTAGGCCTTCACTCAAGGCAAAGCAAAGGGGACGCGGAAAGCGTCCCCTAAGTTTTTGTGGGGTAGAAACCATTTGCAAGAGTTGAATTCTAGTGGCTGGATTTCTGTGAGCTTCCCGAGAGCCGCTTTTCAGTTGCGGGACACAAAACTCGATAGGCACAAAAGCGGCAACTGAAGCTGGGTTTGGCGTCAAACTTCCCTTCTGTAATGTTTTGGGCAACGTCCTCCACCTTGGCTTTGGCTTCCTGAAGCTGGGTTTCGCTGCGATGGGTCAGGACCGAGGTGTTTTCACTCAGGTTGTAAAAAGCCAGATGGTCGGCGCTGTATCCCCATTTTTCGCGGGCAGCCATGGCATAGATCGAGAGCTGCAAGCTCGCATCTGCGTCCTCCTGCGAGAGCGGCTTGCCGGTCTTGTAGTCGGTGATGACCACGCGGCCGTCGGGGAGCTTGTCGACGCGATCGATTCTTCCGACTACCGTAGTCGCGCCTACTTTGACGTCGAAGAATTCCTCTGTATGGAGGACTTCCGGCATTTCGCCACGGCGGCACACGGTCAGAAACTCCTTGAGCTGTTCTATCCCCTGCTGGAGATAAAGATCGTGCTGATAGGCGTCTTGAATCTTGGCATCGGCAAGATCGGTGCGAAATAGATCAAGCAGGGATTGCTCCGTCATGGGGCGGCCCTGCCGGACCGCATCGTAATAAGCACGCAGCACGCGGTGCATAGTGCCGCCATATTGCATGGCGGCGGGGGCATCTCCCGGGATTCTCCACTCACGATCAAGCTTGAACTGTAGCGGACAGGTTTCGTACGTCTGCACGGCGCTGGCGCTCAGGCGCGCGCTTAGATCAGAGGCTGGTGACAAACCGACCCAAGCGGCCACACCCACGGGCGACGGGCTGGCGTGTGCGAAGATGTCGGTCTGGAAGCCGCGGGGCGACCGCTGGTGCAGATAGCGGTGGAGGGTGGGATCCTTGAGCAGGCCGCGAAGATAGCCAGCGGGTGTGGGGTCGGTCTTGCCAGTGCCACCTTTGGCGTAGATGGTGAGCGAGTCGCGAGCTCGAGTCATGGCAACGTAAAACAACCGCCGCTCTTCTTGCTCATAAAGGGTCTTGTCGTCTTCGGGCACGACCGACTCGGGATCACGGAGCTCACGGGGAAATTCAACCAGAGACTCCTTGTACGATGCGGGGAACGATCCGGAATTGGCTCGAAGAATGGCAACGTGGTCGAATTCGAGTCCTTTTGCGACATGGGCAGTCATCAGGCGGACAGCATCAACCTCGGGTGATGACATGGGAATCGTGCCACCAGCCTCGCGAAAGTAGTCGAGATACTCGAGCAGCTCGGAAATCTGGCCGGTGCCGGTCATGGGCTTTTCTTCCCATTTACGAATGAACTCGAGGATGGCAGACACCGCAGGTGAGGTGCGATCCAACTCAAATCTGGGGATGATGGTCTCGACGGCGGCTCGGCTCTTAGCTTTAGTTTTGGCGATTTCATCCCGCGTTTGCTGGAGCGCGTTGAGCACGGCTCGCCCTCCAGGAATCTGCTCAAGAACTGTGGCGACACCGCCAGCCTCCTGATCGCGCGGCAGCGCGCGGAGCCCTGCGCGCAGTCTTTCGGGGTCGACGGTGAACTGTGGCAACGCGGCAACTCGGAACAGGCTGGCATCGTCTCTGACAGAAACGACTGCGCCCATGCAGGCAAACAAATCACGCGCCTCAGAAGTGTCCATCACATCCATGTTCTCGATGGAAAACGGGATGTTCTGCTCGGCCAGCTCGGCCACCAATTCGTCGCGATGCAGGTGCTGGCGGTAAAGGACCGCGAGGTCTTTCCAATCACACCGGGATTCGCGACGCCGCAGGCGGAGCAACGTGGCCACGTCGGAACATTCGAGGTCGCGGTCTTTAGGGCCGAGGACTACCACTTCCACGGGAAGGCTGGGCAAGGCTTTGCCCGCACGGGCAGCGTCTTCCTCGCGGCCCGAAGTCAGTGGCGCACGTTGGAAGCGAGCTCCCCCCGGGCCGCTAGATGGGAAATCAGGGTTCCTGGAAATGAGGGCATGAGCAGTTTTCAAGATTGGCGAGGTGGAGCGGCGGTTCTTCTCGAGAGCGACGATTCTGACTCCGGGGAAGTTGTGCTGAAAAAGAGAGAATGCCGCACTGGAAGCGCCGCGAAAACGATAGATGGCTTGATCGGGGTCTCCGACGGCGAAGACGTTCTGGTCGTCGCCCGCCAGGTTCTGGAGGATCTTGACCTGGGCGAAGTTGGCGTCCTGAAATTCGTCGACCAGGATGAATCGAGCGTGTTCCCGTTCTCGAGCGAGCAGCGCGGGATCGGCGCATAGCAGTTCGTGAGCGCGAGTGATCATGTGGCCGAAAGTGCCGAGGTTCTTTTCGCGAAGCATGCCCTCGACTTGGGTAAACACACGAGATATCTCGCGGCAGCGGCCGAGGACTTCTTCGTCAGTCAGAGCAAGAGCCTCTTTGGATTTTGCGACTCGGGGGATGGGTAGTTCGCCGCGCTCCACTTGCTGAACATACTGGGCATATTTTTCCGGACCTACCAGTTCGTCCTGGCAGCGGCGCATGAAGTCAAGCAGATCATGCAGGAACTTACCGACATTGGCTGGAATGATGAAGTGCTTCAGGTTTAATTCGCGAAGCCGTTTGCGTAGGAAAATCCAGAGATCGTAGTCTTCGAGCACGCCTAACTGTTTGCCATTGCGAATCAGCAGATTGTTGCAATAGGCATGAAAGGTAGCAACCTGAAGGTCTTTGGCTTTGTTGCCGAGTTCGGCACGCATTCGCTCCCGCATTTCCGCGGCGGCGTTATCGGTATAAGTGAGGGCCAGGATTTCGTCAGGACGGGCGCGGCCTTCGCGGACCAGTTGCGCGATGCGGCGGGTGAGAACGGTGGTTTTGCCAGTGCCAGCGCCGGCAATGACCAACAGTGGCCCGAGTAGATGGTCAATCGCCTCGCGCTGGCGGTCGTCAGGCTCGAAGCGGGGGACGGCAGGAATAGGTTTCGACATCGCCACTGGGCAGGAGGATATCAGAGAACAAGCCCGGCATCTTACAGGTGGCTTGATTTTTCTTTAACCACAGAGGTCACAGAGACACAGAGGAAAAACCGTTGGTGAGACCGGTTCTAGATGTGTGCTCATTGTCTGAGCTCAGCCAGCACAACTGCCGCCGCTGCAATCGCGGCGGTTTCGGCGCGAAGGATGGTGTCGCCAAGAGAAGCTGCCGCCCATCCGGCTTCGCGGAATTGATCCAGCTCTGATGTTGTCCAGCCTCCTTCAGGGCCGAGCGCGAGCACGACGTCGGAAGCCTTCGATTGCAGAGAATCTTTCAGCATGACGTCTTTTTCTGATTCGGACAGCAGAACCCGGATGCTCCCGGGCAAGCCGAGGGCTTCCTCGAACTTGATCGGCGGGGATACTTCGGGAGGCGAGGCTCGGCGGGACTGCTCGGCTGCCTGGCGCACGATTCGCTGCCAGCGCTCCACGCGCTTGGCCGATGCGGCAGCCAAGTGAACTTCGGTGCGGCCGGCGATTACAGGAACGATGCGGGCCACGCCTAGCTCCGTACACTTCTCGATCGCCCACTCCATGCGGTCGAACTTAAAGATGGAAAGCGCCAGAGTGATGTGAGGAGGACTTGAGACCGGAATGATCTCACCGAGTTCAAATTCGACACGGTCCGGCTGGATGCGGGTAATGCGCCCTCGGCGTACTTCATCGCCGGCGGCGATATCAAATTCCTGGCCAATTCGGGCGCGCAGAACACGGGAGAGATGCTCTGCGTGTGCTCCGACGAGGGTCGCCTGGTTTCCAGAGACTTCGTCGGCTATCCAGCGGCGGCGGGTCATATTTCGGGACTTAACCACAGAGGGCACAGAGTACACAGGGGAAAATCGCCGCGCAAGTTGCTTTATCCGAAGATGTCTTTCACTTTACCGATCAGGGTGCGGCGCTGCGGCTTGTTCTCGACGTGCGTCGAGCCTTCCAGTTCTTGCAGCAACTCGCGTTGCCGCTTGTTCAATTTGCCGGGAGTCTGGACACGAATCTCGACGAACAAGTCGCCTTTCCCATGGCCATTCAACACCGGCACGCCTTTACCACGGATTCGCATGGTGGTACCCGACTGCACTCCCTCGGGAACTTTCAGGGTGTGCTCACCTTCGAGGGTGGGAACACGAATCTCAGTTCCGAGTGCGGCCTGGCTGAACGACACCGGAATCACGCAGTGCAAGTCGGTGCCTTCGCGCTCAAAGAACGGATGCTCTTTGACGTGCAAAATGACAAAGAGATCACCCGCCGGGCCGCCGAACCCACCAGCTTCGCCGAGGCTGGTGAAGCGAATGCGGGTACCATCTTCCACACCCGCGGGAATTTTGGCCTCAACTGTTCTGTGGCGTAACACTCGCCCTTGTCCCTTGCACTTGGAGCACGGGTCGGTGATGACGCTGCCGGCACCCTGACAGGTGGGACAAGTGCGGGCCATGCTGAAGAATCCCTGCTGGTAGCGCACTTGTCCGCGTCCCGCGCAGGAGCGGCAGGTGACCGGCGCTTTGCCCTGGGCAGCGCCTGAACCGCGGCAATCTTCGCAGGTCTCATGGCGGCGGACCGATACTTGCGTCTCCTTGCCGAACACCGCCTCCTCGAACTCCAGCGTGATGTCTTCTCGCAGGTCAGGACCGCGCTGGGCCCGAGTGCGCCCCCGCCCGCCCGCGCCAAACAGGTCGCCGAAACCGAAAAAGTCGCCAAAAATCTCGCTGAAGTCCTGGACCGTGGAATCGAACCCCGCCGATCCTCCAACCCCGCTTACACCGGCATGCCCAAAGCGGTCATAGGCGCTGCGTTTGTCGGTATCCGCCAAAATCGCATAGGCTTCGCTGCACTCCTTGAACTTTTCTTCTGCGTCGGGATTGTTGGGATTGCGGTCGGGGTGGAATTGCAGCGCCAGTTTGCGGTAGGCGCTTTTGATTTCCTGCTCGCTGGATCCACGGGCGACCCCGAGGACCTCGTAGTAATCGCGTTTTACGTTGCTAGCTGGAATGGGATTGTCCTTTTCGCCAAGAATGCCAATCTCAATGTTTGGGGTTGCGTGCCACTCGAACCATTGCCGGCCGCAGCAGCCGATCCTTCAACTTGTAGCCTTGTTGCAACTCATCGATGATTTGATGATCTGGCTCTGCGGTCGTGTCCACCATTTCGATGGCCTCATGCCAACGGGGATCGAATGGCTCGCCCTTGGCAGTAATAGCGCGCAAGCCTAGTTTGCCTAGCGCGTCCTGCAATTGCTTGTAGATGAGTTCCACCCCGTTGCGCAGCTCCGACTTGTCTCCCGAACCGGCTTGCAACGCGCGTTCGAAACTGTCGAGGACCGGCAGCAATGCCTTGAACGCATCCGCCAGGGCAAACTCTCGAAACTCCTGCTGATCGCGCGCCGCGCGTTTGCGGGCGTTTTCAAAATCAGCTTGCATGCGCGCCAGCCGATCAAGCAGCGTGTCCCGCTCCGCTTTCAGTTTCTGCAGTTCGCTGCCCTCGCCGGAGGCGGAAACTGCCCCCTGGGGCGAGTCTTCCGACCCATCCGCTGGCGGAAGTTCGTGCTCAGCATCCAGTTGCGGATCCACTTCGGTTTTTCCGTTGCCTCTAACCATAAAATGCTACTCGTATTCGTTCAAGACTTTGTCAAACAACCGCGCAATGTAAGAAACCGCGGTCATGGTGTGCTGATAATCAATCCGCGTGGGACCGATCACCGCCAGCGAGCCCATGACTTCGCCACCCACGCGCGCTGGAGCCCCAATCAACACAAAATTGCGCATCGAGGGCAGAGTCTGGTCGAGCCCAATCACCACCCGAACGGCTTCCTGTTTGGCATCGAGATACGCGCCCAGTAGCTCCACGATGCGCTGCTTCTCCTCGAGCGTGCGCAGCATGTCTTGCAAACGCTGGCGATCGTCGTCTCCGGTGAGCAGATTGGCCGCGCCTTCCACATAGACCATTTGCGGACCGTCATCCGCGACCAGCGCACCTTGGCGATACAGTTGCTCGACCGACGACATCAGCCGGTCGTATTCGCTGCGCTCTTTTTCCAGCCGATGATCGAGCTCCGCGCGCATGGCATCGATCGTCCAGCCACGAAAATTGTCGTTGATGTAATGGGCGGCAACATCCAAGTCCGCTTGTGGGAGATCCAGGCGCAGCACGCGGTCGCGCACCACTCCCGAGCGAGTTACCACCACCGCCAGGACTTTCTGATCTCCCAGCCGCGAAAAGTAAACATGTTCGAGCGCGTTCTTGGGGCCGCCGATGGCGACCGCGACTCCCACATTTTTCGAGATCAGTGAAAGCACATGCGAAGTACGCTCCAGAAATTCCTGGACATCGGTGATTCCGTGGAGCGAGCCTGCGATCAGGGTCTGATCTTCATGGCTCAGCCGAGCTTCGCCAGTAAGCTGTTCGACGTAGTAACGATAGCCTTCCGGGCTGGGCACGCGTCCAGCAGAAGTATGCGGCTGCTCCAAAAACCCCGCCTCCGCCAAGTCAGACATAACATTGCGAATGGTGGCCGGGCTGAGACCTTCGCGATTGGAACGAGCCAAAGTTCGAGATCCCACGGGTTCACCCGTCGCTATAAAGGTCTCGACGATAGCGGTCAGAATTTCGCGTTCGCGACCGCCGCTGGGAATTCCTGAAGGCATAATCTTTTGTATCACATTGAGTCGCTGAGACTCGGGGAGTCGGGCGACATTATACTAAGTTGTTTAGATGCAATAGTTAAGCTGGAGGATGCAACTAGGGACTGTGTCGATTTTAGGAACCTCACCCCTCCTTGTCAATACTTAGCACTCTTGATGCCAGAATGCCAATTGCCGTTGTTAGACATGAGAGCATACTGTCCAAGAACCGGACAACCTATGGAGATCGCAAAGAATACGGTAGGCCAACACATGGTTCAGGCCGTCAAAATCGGGGTCGCCGGAATTGTGTCCATTCTAGTGGCCAGAGTGCTCAAGTTGCCGCAAGGTTACTGGACCGCCATCAGCGCATTCGTGGTTATGGGATCGGATGTTGGCGCAACCATTGTGGCGTCGCGTAACCGATTAATTGGAACAGCCATCGGTGCAGCGTTGGCAGCAGTCTTTGTTGCATTACTGGGATCCAACCTGATGTGGTTCGGCATCGCGGTAGCAGCTACTGCCCTGATCTGCGAAAGCGTTGGCCTCGGGCAGAGTTATCGCATGGCTTGCGTTACGGTTGCGATTGTTATGCTGATCAACGCCGCCGACTCTCCGTGGAGAAGTGCTGTCTATCGCTTCATCGAAGTAGCTTTGGGGATTGTCATCGCGTTGTTAATTTCAGCATTGCCGCCGAAATCGGTGAATGAACTTTAAGCGTTCCCTATGCCATCAAAACCTCACATCGTAGTTGTCGGCGCAGGCGCGTTCGGGGGATGGACAGCGCTCTATCTGTTGCGGCGAGGCGCACGTGTCACGTTGATCGACGCCTGGGGGGCAGGCAACGCGCGTTCGTCTTCGGGAGGAGACACGCGGATCATGCGCCGCACCTACGGGCCGGATCAGCCGTACCCGAGGATGGCATCTCGTGCAATGCAATTGTGGAAGGAGCACGACGAGCGCTGGAACTGCCGACTCTTTCATCAGACTGGCGTGTTGTGGATGGCCACGGCGGGAGACGATCAGTACGAACGCGCGTCTCTACCTTCGCTCCGCGAGGCGGGCATAAGGTTCGAAGAACTCTCCTCCGTGGAAATGTCGAAGCGATGGCCGCAGATCAATTTTCAGGACGTGCGTTGGGCAATTTATGAACCGGACGGCGGCTTTCTTTGCGCCAGGAATGCGTGTCAGGCAGTAGTGAATGGATTTGTAGCCGAAGGTGGAGAGTTCAGGCTGGCAGCAGTGGTGCCCGGCAAATCAGAGTCTGAGTATGAAGATGGATTGACGCTCTCAGACGGTTCGAAGCTGGTCGCCGACCAGTATGTTTTTGCTTGTGGACCATGGCTGGGGAAACTGTTTCCGGAAACTATCGGCGAACTTATTCGGCCCACCAAGCAGGAAGTGTTCTTCCTTGGAACGCCAGCGGGAGATGATCGCTTCTCCGAAGCAAAGTTGCCGGTGTGGGCGGACCATCGGGACCGCTTTATCTACGGCATTCCGGCGAACGACGGGCGAGGCTTCAAGATTGCTGACGACACACGCGGGCCGGCTTTCGATCCCACTTCAGGCGAGCGTACAGCGAGTGCGGAAACGCTGGAAATGGTTCGTGAGTACCTCGCTTTTCGCTTTCCGGCGATGAAAGGTGCGCCGTTGGTGGAAACCCAAGTCTGCCAGTACGAGAACACACCAGACGATAACTTCATCATTGACCAGCATCCGCAGACTGAGAATGTCTGGATCGTCGGAGGAGGGTCGGGGCACGGGTTCAAGCATGGACCGGCGATTGGTGAGATGGTGGCGGAACTGGTGATGGAAGGAAAAGATACGGATGCGATGTTTCGGCTGGGAAGATTCAGGAAATAGCCCAGGGATTGATCAGTGGAACTGAGATGTCGTCAAAATGCACGGTATTGCGGGTCGCCAGCGTAGCATGTTGCGCGAGCGCGATGGCTGCAATCATCGTATCTCGTAGATCACGAGGCCGGCCCTGTTTGTGCCGGGATGCCATCAGATCACCGGCCTGTGTTGCGGCAGAAACGTCGAAAGAAAGGACTCGCTGGCCAAGCTTGTCGAGAACGCTTTCGAATGCCTCGACCACTTCAGAGCGACGTTTTCCGGCTGTCATGATTTGTACCCCGAAGCGGACTTCAAGAACCGTAATAGACGTTGTCCAAATAGATGATCGAGGTTGCCGGTCGAGCCAAGTTACGATAACTTCGTCCGGTGTTTGACGCATGAGTGCAGAAAGCACATTGGTGTCGAGAATGATCATTCCTCGAACGATGGGGCTTCGATCTGATGGCCGCGCAGTTCGGGAATGTCAAAGTCGAGACCGGACTTCGCGAACAAACCAGAGATTTCTGTACCCAGTCCGCCAGCCGGCTCTCGCTCCTGGACGACTGCATTGCGCAGAATGTCACGCACTTCTTCCTCCATGCTATGACGGTTGCGTTTGGCACGGCGTTGAAGCTGAGCTTTGACTTCGTTCTCAATGTTGCGGACGACAAATTGAGCCATAAGCATCCCTAATCCGATATCATGATATCAAACAAGAAATGGCATGTCAAATCAGACAAAACCATGCCGGACTAAGCGTTAGCAGCACTCTTAGAATGGAGGACTATTACTGAATCTGGATCACGCTTTCCCCCGCACTTGCTTTGATCTCGTCCACACGGGTTACAACCTTGCGGGCGAAGTCGTATAGCGACTTGGCGTGCGGAGAGTTCTCGCCTTCGAGGACCGACGGTTTACCGCTGTCCCCGGCTTTACGAAGTTCAGGGTCGAGCTGGATGTTCCCGAGAAAAGCCACGTCAAACTGCTTTGCTGTCTTTTCTGCTCCGCCGCGGGAAAAAATGTCGATCTCATGTTGGCAATGGGGACAGACGAAGTAGCTCATGTTCTCTACCATGCCCACGATATCGACCTTCATTTGGCGGAACATTTCGATGGCTTTGCGTGCGTCCTGTAGGGAAACATCTGAAGGGGTCGAGACTACAATTGCGCCGGTGAGCGGCACGGTTTGAATGAGCGAGAGTGCCACATCGCCAGTTCCCGGCGGGAGATCGACCACCAGATATTCGAGTTGTCCCCATACCACCGAACCCAGAAACTGCTTGATGATGGAATGCAACATCGGGCCGCGCCAGATCAGCGGTTTGTCCCCGGGATTGAGGAAGCCGACCGAAATGACTTTGAGGTCATGTGCATCCAGCGGCTCAATGCGATTATCGGGCAATACTTTCGGTTGCGCGTTGATGCCGAGCATGAGCGGCACGTTGGGACCGTAAACGTCGGCGTCAAGCAGACCGACTTTGTGGCCAAGCTTCGCGAGTGCAAGGGCCAGGTTGACGGCCAGTGTGGTTTTGCCGACCCCACCCTTGCCGGAACCCACGGCGATGATGTTATCCACGCCGGGGAGCGGCTGCGGTCCCTGTGCGGGCGCTTGTCCGGGATGAGGCATGTGTGCGTTCAAGGAATCACCTTTTGCGGACTACATGTTGAATTATACAGGCGTGGAAGAGCAGTCAGGATTCAGCAGTCCGCATTCAGCCGTCAGCAGTCAGCCAAACAGCCAAAAAAACCATTCTGGATCATAATCCTTCCAACACCAGGATCTAGTGAATGCTGAGTGCTTTGCCCTACGCCGCCAAATACCCTCCGTCCACGGGAAACACCGAGCCTGTCACCCAGGAGGACTCATCGCTCGCAAGATAAACGGCGAGGCCCGCGATGTCCTCCGGGTGGCCGAGGCGGCCGAGGGGATGAAGGGTGATTCGTTCCCGCCGCACCGCTTGCGGATCGGGAGCCGTGCTGAGGACAGCAGCTGTGAGGTCGGTTTCAACGAACGACGGACAAATAGCATTCACGCGGATGTTCTCGTGTCCATGATCGATGGCCATACACTTGGTGAGCAGAACGACCGCGCCCTTCGAGGGGGCGTACGAGGCGCGGTTGCGTGCGCCGTTAATGCCTAGCACCGAAGCCACATTGATGATGGCGCCACCGCCAGCTTTTCTCATTTGAGGAAGGACGGCGCTGGAAAGCATCCACAGGCCACGAACATTGACATTGAAAGTCTCATCCCATTGCTCTTCGGTAATTTGTTCGACGTTTCCGATGTGCAGCACGCCGGCATTGTTCAGCAAGACGTTGATGCTTCCAAACCTGGCAACTGCACGCGCGACTAAGTTCTCGATGTCAGCTTTCTTGGAGACGTCGGCGGCAATGGTAATGGTCTGGGCGGAATCGCCAATGTCGCGCGCTAACTCCTGAAGCTTTTCATGGCGTCGTCCGACCAGCGCCAGGCGTGCTCCCTCGCGGGCCATAGCCAAAGCGCAGGCGCGGCCGATGCCGGTGCCGGCTCCAGTCACGATGGCGACTTTTCCCTGCAAACGTGGGCTCATAGCGATAACAGTTTAGACGAATGTCTGTGCGGGTGTGCTACTTTCAGAACGAAGCAACTTTAGCCGCCGCTGCTCAATCCAAGGTGGCCGACTGAGGCGTTTATCTCATCTCTTCTCGAAATTGCCGTCCGACTTGCGCCGCGTGCCAAGCCGCGTCCGGTCAGCTACGCCACCATGCTCCGCCATCTGGGGGGAATCGGACTGTTTGCCATTGCAGTGGTGGACAGCTCGCCGCTTCCAACCTTTGGAGGTCCCGACATCCTGACTGCAATTTTTGCCGCGCGCCATGTTGAGCCCTGGTACTACTACGCGGCGGTCGCTACCTTGGGCTCGGTTCTGGGAGCCTACTTGACCTATCGCGCGGCACACCTGGCGGGGGCTGACTATTTGCAGAAGAAGTTCGGAAAGCGCAGGGTCAAGAAGGGTCTGGCTTACTTTGAAAAGTGGGGGACGGGTGGATTGGCAGTGTCCTGTGCAGTACCCTTCCCGTTTCCTACGAGCACTCTGTTTGCCGCGGCGGGAGTGCTGAAATATCCGGCTCGCAAGTTTCTGGGGGTGGTGACCATTTGCAGAGCGGCGCGCTATACCATGATCGCTTTGATCGCCTTCCACTATGGACGGCACTTCATCCGTGCGCTAAGCCATCCAGGACAATACTACGGCTGGATCGTGGGCATCATGATTGTGTTGGCCGGACTGATCGCAACCGCAGTGTTAATGCGCAGACGACTGGCGGCCAGCTAGCGCTCTTCAACGTGACTTGCGGCGCTCAAAATGTGCGCGACGAATCTCGCGGCGCTTGCCGGCTTCATCGAAGCGGCGACGCTGTTCGTCGGTTTCCGGAATGACCGCTGGAATCGTAAGATGCCGGCCACCGGCATCAACTGCGACGAAGGTAAGATACGCAGAGCTAACGTGTTCACATTGGTCTTGCAGGTAATTTTCCACCCAGACCTTGACTCCGACTTCCATGGAAGTGTTGAACACCCGGTTGACAGAAGAACGAAGGATTACCAGATCCCCCACGTGTACGGGAACTAGGAAATCCATATGATCAATGCCCGCGGTCAGGGCATAGTTTCGCGAATGGCGATGCGCGGCCATGGCGCCAGCAAGATCGATCCAGTGCATGAGGCGTCCGCCGAGGAGAGCCCCGAGCGGGTTAGTGTCGTTGGGCAGGACAATCTCCGCCATTTCGGACTGGGAGTCGCGGACCGCGCGGGGTAAAAGTTGCAAACCATCGAGCTGATTCATGAATTAGGCCTCAAAGTAGGATCCGCCGGGGCGGAATGAATTCTACGCAGCAAATACGATTCGAGATAACACTCGGCCATTCGCTGAATGCGAACGTCAGGATGAGAAGTGATCCAGCGCTCCCGCGGGACGTCAAATTCCAGCATTCCGTGCCCCGCCGGAAGATGGCCCGATTCGCAAACAAACCAGAGCAGCAACTGAGTACCGCGATCGTGAGCTACGGAGAAGCGGACAGCATCGCAAGAGCGCTCTTGCGGCAGCCACGAACAAGCCGAAGCATAACCCAGATTGCAACCCTTGCGCAGATCATGCTCAGCCGGCTCAGCGCCCTCGTGTCCTGGGGCGGAACAGTGTCCCTTCCAACCGCCACCCAAAGGCAGGCGCGCCGGATGCAGCCAGCCGGCATCGTCTAGTTTGTGGGTCGGCACAAAAAATGGGCAGGCCACTAATATTTTTCCTAGGAAAAGTAATTGTATCAGGGAAGAAATGCGCCGCCAGTGATGTTTGAAGTTCCAAGGGCACGAAGGGAGGATGGGGTTTTCGAGTTGGGAGCGGAAGTCGCTATTATTTCGTGAAATGCGGCAGCACGGCTTCTCCAAACAACTTCGCCTGTCCGGTACGGTCGTCGCCCCAGATTTCCAGCATGATGTGAGTGCATCCGGCGGCGCGGTACTGCTCGATGCGCTCGATGCATTCTTCGGGAGTTCCGGCGATTGCACAAACTTTCTTCAGGATCTCATCGGTCACTGCTTTGGCAGCGGCTTTGCGTCCGCCTTTTTCCATAGCATCGGCGATGGGCCGAAGCTCCTCGAAAGTGAGATTGGCACAGCGCAGCAATTCGTCAGCCGAACCTTTGATGTTCTGCACCTTGTTTGCCAGATACATGGCAGCCTGCTCGCGCGCGCCTTCTTTGCCTTTGATGGAATCGCGGTCGATGCTGCCAACGATGACCGATCCTAGCGCCAGTTGTGATGAATCCTTGCCAACTTTGTGCGCGCCCTCTTCCATGTTCTTGCGCGAGTAGCGAACGAACTCCGGGGTGGTGATGCTGGCGGTCAAAAGGCCGTCGCTGATGGAGCCGGCCATTTTCTGCATCACCGGGCCAGTGCCGGCAACATAGATAGGTGGAGTAGCACGCGGCGTGTGCGCATCTGATTTCAGCGGAGGCACGCTGGCGGCAAACACTTTGCCCTGGTATTCGAAGGCATTGCCCGAGAGCACACCACGGATGACTTCGATGCTCTCCCGCATCACCGTAGCCGGACCGACTTTCTCACCTTCGCCTTCGCCAATCTCTTTCATGAAGATTTTGGACGCACCGAGGCCGAGCAGAAAGCGTTCGCCGGCAAGGTCCTGCATCACCCGGGCCTCCATGGCGATCTGTACGGGATGACGGGTGTAAGGGGAAATAATCCCCCAGCCGAGCTGAATGCGGCGAGTTTGGGCCGCGATTACGGCAAGAACGGCGGTCGAGGAGCGTGCCTCGAATGAATGCTTACGCCACCAGGGATAGGCCTCAGCGATCCAGAAGGCGTCAAAGCCGGCATCCTCGCAGGCTTTGGCCATGGCAACGGTCTCGCGCACCGGCTCCATGCTGAGTTGCAGAACTCCGATGTTGAATGGAATCATGAAATCGCTCTTGGTTTTTGGCTTCTAGCTTCTGGCTAATCTGGATCTTTCCACGCGTGTTCTAGACCCTTGATTAACTCCCACATGGTTCGGTTTAGTGGAACGGGAACTCCTATTTTCTCACCCTGCTTCACGATGGCTCCATTCATGAAATCGACTTCAGTCTGACGCTTGGCAATGATATCTTGCAGCATGCTTGCCCGATGTTTTCCCGGAGCGTTCGCACCCTTTTGCACCAGGACGCGGGGATCACCGTGTAGTGCAATCCCGAGCTTCTTGGCCACGGCTTCGCCCTCGACGATCAGATCATCGAACAGCTGTCCGGTTGGAGCGAATCGAGTAGCAGCGCCGTGGTGGAGTAGAGTAAGCGCCCCTACGGGATTGGTCGCGGCGTTGAAAATCAGTTTGGTCCACTGCGCTCCACGTGCGTCTTGCAGAGCAATAGTGTTCATTCCGGCGCGGGTGATGAGGCCGGCCAATTCCTCTACTTTGGCCATCGGGGTATTCGTCGGTTCAAACGGCCCGATCCAGGTGTCGCCCGCGATGTCGTACCCGATGTGTCCGGGCGCGATAGGATGCCCGGCGGGAAACGTGGTACCGCGAATCACCCGCTTCACGTGCTCCGCGATGATTTCTTCGTTGCCGACTCCGTTCTGCACGGAGCAGACGGCGCTATTGTCATCAAAGATGTGGGCGACTTGTGCGATCGCGGCCTCGGTGTGGATCGCCTTGGTCGCGACGATACCGTAATCGCAGCGCGGCAGGCTCTTGGGATCGCTGGTGGCGCTGAGTTGCGCAGTGAAGTCTGCCGCGCCGGAAAGTTTGAGCCCGTTTTTACGAATTGCGTCGGTGTGCTCTTTCCAGACGTCGTATGCCCAGACTTCGACTTCGCCTGCTTTGGCCAAATGGGCCGCAAACAAGCTGCCCACTGCTCCGCAACCGATGACGCAGATTTTCATTCCTAGTTCCCGGTTCTCCGTTCTTCGCCGGTGAAGAATTTCCAGGGTACATCCGCGAGACACTCGCCTTCGGTCTTGCCGATGCGATAGGTGTCCTGGGTATAGAGACAAACTTGGCCGTCTTGGTCCACCACCTGGGGATGCAGAGAGAAAATCATGTTCTCCTGTAGCGGCACATCACTTTTGGCTCCGATGGCGGGATACTCCAGCATAGTTGCGCCGATGCTGTGGCCGGAGAGGTGGCCTAGCGCGAATCCGTGTTTGGCGAAAGTATCGGCGACCGCGCGGTGCACTGTGCTGGCAAGCTCGCCGCCACGCATCAGTTTGCGGGCTGATTCGAGCGCCTGAGGATAAGCTTCGGCCATAGCCTGAGTTCGCGCGCTCAACTTGCCGCGGATCAGCGGGCGCGAGAACTCGACCCAGTAGCCGCCGGTGCCGGTGATCTCAAGCGAATACAGTAGGAGGTCGTCGGTGGCGACTACGCGGTGTCCGGGCACTTTGAATGAAGCTTCGGCTTCGCCGTGGGAACCGGAGAGGAGAATATTCATCATGCGAGGTCCAGCGCCGCGAGCGAAGAATCTTTCGACCGCTGGCGCCATGATTTCAGCTTCGGTTTTGCCTGGCTTGTACGCCGCGACCAGCGCCCAGAAGCCGTCCACGATGATGTCTATGGCATCGCGTATTTCAACGAGTTCTTCTTCGCTCTTGACGGCCCGGGCCATATCGAACTGATAGTCGAAGGGCACCAACTCGCAAGGGCCATTCGTCAATTCACGGTAGTCGCGGACAGCCATCACGAAATTCATACCGTAAACGCCAAGCCGCTTCCACCCGCGGTCGTGAGCATGATCGCGGATCCATTGGCCGGGAATATCCGGCCAAACGTGGTCTTTTACCCAGGGCTTTTGTTTGTCGCCGATCCAGCGGGCTTCGCGGGGAAACACTAACGTGGGTTCGCCTGATAGCGGTAATACGACGTACACGTAGCGGTGGACGATCTCGAATCCTGAGACATAAAGAACCGCGCCCTCGAACCCGGCGTACTGATTGCCGCACACAATGAGAGCGTCGAGATTCTCTCGCTCCATGGCAGCGCGGAGACTCTGGTAGCGGCGTTCGATTTCCTGCTGGCTTGGCAATGAGTCCTCGGACTAGCTGTCTAGGATTGCACGCCGCAGAGTTCGGCGGCAACCAGTGCGTAGATTTTGGTGATGTCCAGCAGCGTCTTGATTTGAACCTTTTCGCCCTCTTTGTCACGCGGTCCGCTGGAGGGACCGTAATTCACCGTTTCGATGCCGTAACGGCTGAGCACGCTGGCATCTGAACACCAGGTGACCACTTCGCGGTCGGGGCGCTTGCCCATAATGTGCTCGTGGCTGGCGTCAATGGCTTTAATCATCTCGTGCTCTTCGCTGATGCGCGCGCCGGGGACGGAAACATAGGTCTCGAATTCAAGGCCCCAGTCGGGATGCTTCTCTTCCAACTCAAAAAACATCTGCTGAATGTTTCTGCGAGCGTCATTCATGGGAATCGTGGGCGGCACACGAACGTCCAGAAACAGGTCAGTCTTCTCCGGAGTGCGGCTGGCGCGCCAGGCATGACCACCGCGAATTCCACCCAAATTTACCAGAGCTTTCTTTCCGCCGTGTGCTGCATTTTTCTCCCAGTTTGAAATCCACTTAAGAATCGTCTCCATCAACTCGTGCATGCGGCGAATGGAATTCATCTCCTCGCGGCCCTCGCAGAACGCGGTGTGTACATAAATACCGCTACAAGAGATGCGTACCCACATAGAGCCGAAGTGCTCGAGCACCACGCGCGTGTCGGTAGGCTCGCCGAGAATGCACATATCCGGCAGGACGCCATGGTTCACTAGATAATGTGTGCCGAATCCGTAGCCGCGGTATTCTTTGCCCTTGAAATCGCCCCACTGAGTTTTTTCGATTTCTCCGGCGACGGCAGCAATGATGACGTCGCCTTTTAGTTTGACTCCCGCGCGTTGCAGCGCTTTCACGGCATGGGCATAGCAGACCAGCGCGCCCTTCATGTTGTAGATGCCGAGGCCGTAGATGAAACCGTTCTTGACCACGGCACTGGGTTTGTAGCCGATTCCTGTTAGGAAGTCTTCGCCGCCGGTGTTGGAGGTGTCCATGTGGCCGTTGAACATGAGGTTCTTGCCGCCGCAGGAGCCGGTCCATCGGCCGACGACGTTGGCTCGCCCCTCTTCTACCTCTTGCCAGGTAACATTCAAGCCCAATTGCCGCAGGGCGGTTTGCATGTACTCCGCCATGTGCAACTCTTCTCCGGTGGGGCTGGGAATGTTGATCACATCGCAGGCCATGGCGACGATTTCCTCTTCCCGCACTTCGGAGGTGATCCGGGAGATCAGTTTGGCATCGAGTTTTGAAGTTGATTTGGACACCGTAGTTCAGCGTACCAGCCGGAAATCATCCGGATAGCTGCACAGCTTCTCATTTCCCTGATCTGTGATTAAGAAATTATCTTCCAGGCGAAGGCCGCCGCCACCCTCCCAGTAAATGCCAGGCTCGATGGCCAACACCATGTTCTTTTTTATGCTACCGCCTCCAGCCTGATGCGCATACGGCGGCTCATGCGCTCGTGCGCCGACACCGTGACAAATGGGATGCGAGGGCTGACCGGCATACCCGCCCTCGGCAATGCGAGCCCGCACCAAGCGGTCGAGTTCGGGAAAGCTGGCGCCGTCACGGGCAAAGCTGATCGCTTCGTTGAAAACCATGAGCAAGAGATCCAACAGCTTCTGATACGGGGAGGTGAGCTCGCCGGGGCAGGCATTCTTGGTGAGGTCGGTCCAGTAGCCATCGACACAAACCCAAATCTCAAATAGGGTCGGTTCGTTTTTCTGAATCGGACGCTCGCCAGTCGCTGTGAACGTTGCAATTCCCTTCCCGGACCATACCAGCGTAAACGCACGCGCCATTTCGACTTTGCCTTTATAGCCGACGCCGAGTCCGTGCACGAAGCTCTCATACATCCCACCGACTTCACTTTCTTTCATGCCAGGACGCATGTGTTCGCGAGTATGTTCCATGGCCAATGCCGCTAGCTCATTGGCCAGCCGCATGCGCTCGATCTCTTGCGGGGTTTTGATGGCGCGGGCTTCGTTGAGCAGCGGAGTTGCGTCAACCACCTGCCCAGCAATCTCACCGAAAGCATCGAAGAACAGCTGCGTCGGCGTCGTGGGTTCGCCCACCATGCGATCGGCAGATTGCGTTCCCATGTTAAGTTCGATTGCGACTTTGTCGGTGAGGCTGCGTTCTTTCAGGACATCCAGCGCCAGATCCAATGCGCGATATTGCGGCGGGCGAGGATCACTTGGGTGATAGCCCTTGAACAGGCGAATGTCTTTCGTCCAAGAATTGCGTTGCGCGTCGGCGATCTGCGGCTCCAGAGCGATCAGGGTGGGCTCGCCTTCGCGCGGAAAAATGGCGATATCGTAACCCTTCATGCACCAGTAATTCGTGAGATAGACGAGATTGTCCGGGGCGCGCACGACTAGCGCGGAGAGTTCCTGATCTTTCATCAGGGAGCGAACACGATCTAATTTCGATTTGTCGATTGGCCACGACATAGTTTGCTGAAGACGTTGTAAGCAACGTCTCTACCCTGCAACCCCACGATTCTCATCTTTGAAATTCCACGACGCCTCTTTCCCTTTGATGAGGCGGTACACCGCGGTGTGCAGCGGCGCCTTGACTCCATGGACTTGCGCTTCTCGCGCGATGGCACCGCTGAGAAAATCCACCTCCGTCGGCAACTGGTGACGCACGTCGTACAGCATAGACGGAGGATGATTGGTCAGGGCGCCAATTTTGTTCATCTCCCAAGGGTCTTCTGTTAATTTAACCCCAACCGCATCCGCAATGCGCTTGCCTTCATCGATCAGCTCGTGCAGCAGGTGACCTAGACTGGAAAGCTGTGATTCGTCGGAAAATTGCGGCGAGTGCGGAAGACCGGTGAGCGCCGACGCCCCATTTACCGAGGCGTTGAAAATCAGTTTTGACCACTGCGCAGGCCGCGCATCTTGTAGCGCCTCGGCCTTCAGACCTGCCGACTTGATCAGATCCGCAGCTTCCTTTACTACAGCGAACGGCGTGTTGCGAGGTTCGAACGGCCCGATCCAAGTGGCGGTATCGAGTTCCAACTGAACCTGAGTGTCACTGTGTTTGGTCCCGCTCATAAAAGTTGTCCCCCGAATCACCTGGCCGCGAGTGTGATCGGCAATAATCTCTTCGCTGCCCAACCCGTTCTGCGCGGATAGCACCGCGCCGCGATCAAAGCGAGAACCGACCAGCGCCATCGAACCTACGACCTGCGTAGCTTTGGTCGCGACGATGGCGAGATCGCAGTCGGGAAGCTCGTCCACCTTCGTCGTGGCCTTGAGCGAGGCATGGAATTCATGCTTGCCCGAGACTCGCAGCCCATCGCGGGTCAGCGCCTGTGCATGGTCTTCACGGCGGACGAACGCCCAAACTTCGGCCACACGCGCCAGATGCGCCGCGTAAAGACTGCCGATCGCCCCGCAGCCGACGATGCAAACTGTCTTCATGCGAGGTGGCGATCGGTGCTAGCCACGTTTCTCCACCTTCACCAACTTCTCCATCTGACTTATCTCTTTTCCCACCAGAGCACGGAACAAGCTGTCGGCATTGTTGAAGGAATCGTCGATGAAGACACCCTCAGTAAACAATGCATCCTGCAAGGCCGCCGAAATCGTGTGCACCGGGGCGGCTCCGCCTTCCCCCATGCCCTTTGCCCCGCTGTAGCTGTGCGGCGAAGGCGTGGAAATATGGCCGTATTTGACGTTTGGCATATTCATGGCAGTGATGGGCGTGTAGTCGCTGAAAGTGCTGGTCAGCATATTGCCGACGGCATCGTAAACGCAATTTTCCATCAACGCGGCGCCGATCCCGTGCGCGGTCGCACCATAGACCTGGCCCTCCACGATGGGCGGATTGATGACGGTGCCGCAATCATCGATCGCAACGTAGTCAAGAATCCGGGGAATAAAAGTATCGCGCTCAACTTCGACAACTGCGATATGCAGCTGTGACGCGTAGGTCATGGTCAGATTGCCGTACTTCTTCTGTTTGTCGGGAACCTTGAAGGGCGCGCGCCAGATGTAGCGGCAGTTGAGTGTAACTTCGTAAAGCTCTTCGGGCAACGTCGCGCTGTTGGCGTTGACGATGTTGGCAAGACCCCAGTAGTTGATCGATTTGCCGCTGCTCTTGGCGCTCAGCTCCGGGCCTTGCGCGCCGGTGCCGAACTCAACGTCGTTTTCTTTGGTCTGCAACACAAATGCGCCGAGGCGCTTCATCTCGGCTTTCAGTTTCTGGGCTGCGCCGTGGACAGCAGAGAGTCCGGAAACCGCGAACTGGCTGGCATAGGTGCCGGAAAATCCAGTGTGCACATTGCGCTCAGTGTCAAAGCCGGTGCGCACTGTGACCATGTCGGGATGAATGTTCAAGACATCGGCGACCACCTGCGCGGCGGTGGTTTCGTGTCCCTGGCCTTGCGGGCAGGAACCGACCGCGACTACGACTTCGCCGTAGATATCGAGTTTGCAGTTCGCGCCCTGGGAATTGCCTGAGTACGGCAGACCGGGATTGACGATCTGTGACTGGCCGAAATTGTTGGTGCCGGAATCGAGCGTGGTGCCAATGCCAATACCGATCAGGCGGCCTTCTTTACGCGCAGTCGCTTGCTTCTTTCTCCAATCATGCCATCCGATCTTCTGTTTCGCGAGCTCAAGCATCTTGGGATAGTTCCCTGAGTCGTATATGCATCCATTGGGCGTGGTGTAGGGAAATTCTTCCGGGAGAACATAGTTGCGCAGTCGCATCTCATCGGACGCAATTTCCAACTTGTGGGCGCAGATGTCCACCACACGCTCCAGAAACCATAAATGCTGCATCCGAGAGTAGCCGCGGTTGGGGCCGACCGGGCACTTGTTGGTGACCGCCTGAGAGAAATCAATACGGGCGTTCTTGAAGCGATAGACGCCGGGAAATACCTGTGACCAGATGACGCAGCCCAGCGGCTCATAACGAGGGTAGGCGCCGCAATCGTCAATATGGCGAGAAGTGATGGCGGTGATCACGCCATCTTTGTCGAGGGCGACACGGGTGTCGCGGAAAGTGCGTTCATTACCATGTGCACTCGAAGTAATATGCTCCGACCGCGTCTCAACCCACTTTACCGGGCGTCCGCCAGCTTTCTTCGAGGCCAGGGCACAGACGGCCATCTGAGGATAGCTGGTGATCTTGATACCGAAGCTGCCGCCGATATCGGAAGTCTCAACCCGTATGCGGTCGATGTGTACTTGCAGATGCGCCGCCAGAAACTGGATGGCAAACGATGGAAAAGAATTGTTGCACCGATAATAGATGCGCTCATCTTTTGGGTCCCAACGGGCGATGACGACGTTGTTCTCGAGCGGTGTGCTGGAGAAGCGATGAAAGTGCATGCGGTCGATGGTCACGACGTTGGCCGCTTCTTTGAAAGCCTTGGCGACGTCTCCGTATTCGAAGACTCCATTCCAGACCTGGTTGGTGCCAGCTTCGTCGTGGAGCAGACTTTTGTTTTGCAGGGCCTGTTCTGCGTCGATGACAGGGTCGAGTGCGTCATATTCGACTTGCACGAGTTCGGCGGCATCGTCAGCCAGGGCTGGTGATTCGGCGACCACCGCCGCTACAGGTTCGCCCTGGTAGCGGACTTTGGCCGCAGCTAGAGGATAGTCTTTGATCCTGGCAAAGGGATCGGGACCGATTTCGATGAAGGGCTGGGTCTGCGAAACGATCTCGGCGCCGGTGAACGCACAGGCAACGCCAGGTAATTTCTCGGCGGCTGAGGTGTCGACACTGACGATTTTCGCGTGGGCATAAGGTGAGCGAATGAAACGCAAGTAGAGCATCTCGCGCAGCTTGATGTCGTCGGAGAAGCGCCCGCGTCCGCGCAGCAGGCGGTTTTCTTCCTTGCGCGGAAGCGCCTGGCCGACCCAGTTCTTCGCATCTTTGCCGTTTGAACTACTCACGCTTTGATCTCCACCCGAAAAGCCTTTGCGATCTTCGCGGCTGTGCTTTGCGAACTTTGCGGTCACGGAGTTACAAGTCCTAAACCGCAAAGGGCGCAAAGAAACATCCGCAAAGGCCGCAAGAACATCCCTCAACTCAATGCCGCTTGCAATCCATCGATCAGCTTCTGCACATTTTTCTTGCCCAGCGGCTCCAGCAGTCCACCCGCCACCGAAGCCAGGCCTCCGAAAATCTGGGCCTCGCCTTGCCAGACAACTTTCGTGCCGCTGTCCGCTGTCGACAAATCAAAGCCCGCGGTGAACGATACATTGCCTCCGGCGACGCTGCCCTGGCCCTTGTATTGCGCGCGCTGGGGGCGGTCAGCCTGCTTCAGTTCGAGCTTAACGTCCGCCGCGCCTTTGATGTAGGAAATGCCAACATTCACTTTTACGGTGAAGTGCGTCGCGTCCTGTACTGACATACTCTGAAACTCAGGCAGCAACGGGGCGAACTTCTCGGGGTTAGTAAGAAAGTCGTAGACGTCTTCCGGCGAGCGCTTGACCTGGAATTCGCCGCCCAGCTTGATGGCCATTCGCTCAGGCTCCCTTCATGTTCTGCGCCGCGAATTGCATCGCCTTCAGCACATTCTGGTAGCCGGTACAGCGACAAGTGTTCCCAGCAATAGCTTTGCGCATGTCTTTCTCGTCAGGCTGCCGGTTCTTTGAAAGCAATTGTAGAGTTGAGAGCATCAGGCCAGGCGTGCAATATCCGCATTGCAGGCCGTATGCGTCGCCGAAGGCTTTTTGAATGGGATGCAACTGGCCATTTTTTTCGAGGCCTTCGACGGTCGTAATCTCGGTACCGTCGCCTTGCACGGCAAACATTGTGCAGGACTTCACTGCCGCACCGTTCATCAAGACGGTGCAGGCTCCGCAATAGGTTGTGTCACAGCCTACGTGGGTTCCGGTCAGATCGAGCTGTTCGCGCAGCATTTCCACCAACAGCATGCGGGGTTCGACGTCGAGCGAATGTAGCTTGCCGTTTACCTTAACTTTCACCGGGACTTTCGCAATCGCATCAGGCATAGAGATGGCTCACCTCGACGTGTTCCCCGCGGGCTCGTCGGACAGCGATGTCGATCGATCGCCTAACCAGCGCGCCAACCAGCGTGCGTTTGTAGTCGGCAGAGCCGCGCATGTCCGATTGCGGATCGGCAGCGGCACGGGCAGCTTCAGCTGCCGCGGAAAGCGTCTTTTCGGAAATTGGCTGGCCGCGCAGGGCCGCTTCGGCCTCCTTCGCTTTGATGGCAGTCAAACCGACGCATCCCAGCGCAATGGCCACTTCTATGCACACGTTTCCATCCATTGTGAGTTGCACCGCCGCGCTGGCCGTGGGATACACCGGAGCTGCGCGCTTGAATGCGAGATAGGCACCGCCGCTTCCCTTTGGCGGAATCTTGACGGCAATTTCGCTGACCAGTTCGTCGTGAGCTAGCGAGGTAGTGTAGGCGTCTTGGATGAAATCTTTAAGATCAACGGTGCGTTCGCCATTTCTCCCCAGACATCGAACCTGCGTGGCAAGAGTGCTGAGTACCACCGCCCAGTCGCCACTGGGATCGGCTTCGGCCAGCGACCCGCCGATAGTGCCGCGATTGCGCACCTGCACGTCGGCAATGCCAGCAGCGCAGTCGTGCAGGATGGGAACTTGGGCTACGGTCGCCGAGTTCTCGATTTCCGCATGACGGGTCAGTGGCCCGAAACGCAGTGCGCCGGCGTCCTCTTTGATATAGGAAGTTCCGGAGATAAAGTTCAGGTCCACCAGATGCGCGGGATTGGCGAAGCGCAGCTTCATCAGGGGGATAAGGCTTTGGCCGCCCGCCAATAGCTTGGCATCGTCCCCAAACTCCGACAGCATGGTCGTAGCTTCCTTCAACGATGCAGCACGGTGATAGTGAAAGGCTCGCGGATACATTCGAGTGACCGGAATCCACCTGGGCCCGTGGGACGAAACCAGTGTGGCCCACAAGCTTAACAAAGTCGGGACATCGCGACTACAGGACTCCAACCTGTACATGCAATTGGCCGATGGCCTGCCAGCGCTGCAGTCATTTTCACCATCAATTACGAGCGCCAATCACTCCACGCAAGATGGTAATCCATTAGAATCAACCGAAGACAGGAACATGGCGACTGGAATCACAAATCGGGTCGAGGCTTCGGGGAAGAGCCTTGACGGGACCAGTTTGCCTCTGTCCCGGGAAGCAGCTTGCCGGCTGATTCGCTGTCCGGACCAGGAACTTCCCGAACTCCTGGCGGCGGCGGTCGAAGCCAAAGAAAGATTCAAGCCGCGAGTCATCACCTATTCGCGCAAAGTTTTCCTTCCGCTGACCAACCTGTGCCGCGACTATTGTGGCTACTGCATCTTCCGGCGCGACCCGGGCCAACCTGGCGCGCATACCATGACACCAGAAGAGGTAATGGAAGTGGCGCGCGCCGGAGAGAAGATGGGCTGCAGGGAAGCCCTGTTCAGCCTAGGGGATAAACCCGAGCTCGCATTCCCGGAAATGCGCGAGACTTTGCGGCGGCTGGGGTACAACTCGACTTTGCATTATCTCGAAGCGATGTGCGAATTGGTGCTGCGGGAGACTACATTGCTGCCACATCCCAATCCTGGATTGTTGAGCGCGGAGTGGATCGCGCGCCTGGCGGCGGTTTCTCCGAGCATGGGTTTGATGCTTGAAACCACCAATGCCTCGCTGCTAGCCGCCGGAGCCGCTCATGACAATGCTCCCGACAAGCTGCCTGCGAAGCGACTGCGTACTATTGAAGAAGCGGGCAAACAAGGAGTTCCTTTTACCACCGGCCTGCTGATTGGAATCGGAGAGTCACCAGAAGATCGAGTCGACTCGTTGCTCGCGATTCGCGAGCTACATCAGCGCTATGGTCACATCCAGGAAGTGATCATCCAGAATTTCTGTGTGAAACCCGATATCCCCATGCGGGATTGGCCAGAGCCGACGCACGGGGAGATGCAGAGAACCATTGCAGTCGCGCGCCTGTTGATGCCAGAGGTCAATCTACAAGCTCCCCCGAATCTCTCCGCGCCCAATTACGAAGACTTGCTGGACGCTGGAATCAACGATTGGGGGGGAGTTTCGCCGCTTACGCCGGATTTCATCAATCCGGAAAGACCCTGGCCGCATCTCGATGAACTGCAACGGCGAACCGAATCGAAAGGATTCGTTCTGCGGCAGAGGCTTCCGGTCTATCCAGAATTCTTGTCGGCAGTGACTTCGCGTCCCGGCCTGCTCACGGACAGAGTGCGTGCAGTCTCCGATCCCCAGTGCTACGCGAGGAGAGCAGCATGATCGTTGTACTCACCGGCGGCACGGGAGGCGCGAAATTCGTAGAAGGCTTGCGGCAAGTGGCTGCCGTCGAGCACCTTACATTTGTGGTCAATACTGGCGATGACCTGCAATGGTGGGGTCTTTACGTATCTCCGGACCTGGACTCGATCACCTACGCGGTATCGGGTTTGCTTAGCCGGGAAAGGGGTTGGGGAGTGAAGGGCGACACTTTCTACTGCCACCAGGCGATGGGCGAATTGGCCGAACCGACGTGGTTCCACGTTGGCGACCGCGACCTCGCGGTGCACCTGCTGCGCTCAAAGATGCTGGCTGAGGGAAAAACTCTGACCCAAGCCACCACGGAAATTTGCGCCAAACTGGGCGTGCAGGGACGCATCCTGCCCATGAGCAATTCGCGGGTCGAGACCAGAATTGACACGCCTTTAGGTGAACTCAGCTTTCAGGAATATTTTGTGCAGCGTTGGTATCAGGATCCGGTGAAGGCGGTGCGATTTGCGGGAGCGACCGAAGCCGAGCCGGCGCCCGGTGTGGTGGAAGCGATCATGTCCGCTAGCGCGATAATTCTTGCGCCCAGTAATCCGAGCACGAGCATAGGTCCAATTCTTTCCGTGCCCGGCATTCGGGATGCACTCCGAAAAACGGAAGCGACCGTGGCCGCAATCAGTCCGATTGTGGGAGACGCAGCGGTGTCCGGTCCGGCTGGGGTTCTGATGGCGGCGCAGGGTTTCCCAGTTTCGATCACCGGAGTGGCGCAGGTTTACGGGGATTTCCTTGACATTCTAATCGCGGACCTGCGAGACGCTGAAGCGGCCAAGCAACTCACGCGTCCGGGACTGCGTGTGCACTGTACCAACACCATCATGCGAAATTCCGACGACAAAGCCAAGCTGGCGAGAACCGTGCTTGCCCTATTAACGGCGGAAAGTGCGGCCAATGCGGGAGCGGAGCGTTCATGATTCTGGTTCCGGTGAAGAATCTGTCCAGTGCAAAGCAACGGCTGGCCTCGCTACTGGATCAGGCCGCCCGTACGGAGCTTGCGCGGACTATGCTGCTCGACGTGCTTGAGACATTGGCTTCGTGGGCGTGCCGGCCCGAAGTCGCGATCGTCACGAGTGATCCTTTCGCGTGCGATTTGGCGCGGTGCTTCACGTTTGAAGTGATTCACGATTCTGCTAATCGCAGCGAAACGGCTGCGATTGAAATGGCTACCCAAGTTTGCGAGGCGAGCGCAGTAGATTTCACATTAGTGATTCCCGGAGATATTCCGTTGATTCAAGCCTGGGAGTTGGAAAAGATTCTGCAAGCTGCGCCAGGAGAAGGATCGGTGCTGTCGCCAGCAGCCGACGGTCGGGGCACCAACGCAGCCTTTCGCCGCCCGGCAGGACTCTTTCCTATGCGATTTGGCGACGACAGCTTCCAACCACATCTGGCAGCGGCGCGCGCCACCGGGAAGCCGGTGGTGGTGCTTCCGCTTCCCGGCATTGCTCTGGACATTGACAGTCCTGCTGACCTGCGCCGACTGGCGGATTCGCCCGGTGAGACTCGCTCGCAGCGCATGGTGCGAAACTTCGATTTGGCGGATTTGCCTCGGGCAGCGAACGAATAAATGACGCAGTCATCTCCGCTTCGAGGGTTGCAGATTGTGCCCGTTCGCTTCTCCGGAGAAATTCGCCCTGGCGCCCATCTCGTAGAGAAACTTCTAGAAGCTTTGAAAAGCAACAGGTTGTCGCTAAAGGCCGGGGACATTTTGATCGTAAAGCATAAGATTGTGTCGAAAGCTGAAGGCCAGGCGGTGGAACTGGAAAAGGTCAAGCCTTCCGCCAGTTCGCGAGCCTGGGCGCGCCGCTACAAAGTTGATGCCAGGGTCATTGAGTTGGCGCTGACCCAGAGCCGCCGAGTGGTACGCCGCAAGCGCGGTGTGCTGATTACAGAAACCCACCACGGCCTGATCTGCGCGAACAGTGGGGTCGATGTTTCGAACGTCGATGGTGGCCGTCACGTGCTTTTGCTGCCTAAAGATCCCGACGCTTCGGCGGCACGGTTGCATCGCGAGATCAAGAAACGATTGCGCCTGTCGATTCCCGTGATCGTTACGGATTCTTTTGGGCGGCCGTGGCGCGAAGGGCTCACTGAGGTTGCCATTGGTGTGGCCGGAATGGAAGCAGCGCACGATTACCGTGGCGATCGCGACCCCTCCGGCTATCTTTTGCGGGTTAGTATTGAAGCGGTAGCTGACGAACTGGCTTGCGCCGCGGGATTGGTTTGCGGCAAGCTGGCTCGCACACCGGCATGCATTGTGCGCGGCTTCAAATACCGGCCCGCGCGGGGACAGGCCCGTGATTTGATTCGCCCGGCGACGACCGACTTGTTTCGTTAAGCTTGTGAAGGAGAACTTGTGACTCGATTGTTGGCGCAGTCTGAACTCGAAGGTTTCCCGGCGCTGGAGTGGTCCGATGTTGCTCCCCGCCTTAGCACCGGTGTGCGGGTTGCCATTGAACGAGTGATGGAAACACTGGATGGTGGTGTGCTCACGCGCGAACAGAGCCTGCTGCTGGGGAACGTGGAGGGTGACGATCTGCTCGGCCTGCTGGTGGCGGCCAATCATTTGCGGCGTGAAATCTCCGGCAATCTGGTGACCTACGTCGTAAATCGCAATATCAACTTCACCAACGTCTGCTTTGTGGGCTGCAAGTTTTGCGCGTTCAGCCGTGGCCCGCGCGAGTCGGACACGTATTTTCTAACTCCGGAGCAGGTGGGAAAAAAAGCGCTCGAGGCATGGGAAATCGGCGCCACCGAAGTTTGTATTCAAGGTGGCCTGCCCCATGGCCTCCCTCCGTTCTACTATCGTGACATTCTGCGCGCGGTGAAGAAAGTCACGCCGCGGATGCACATCCACGCCTTTTCGCCGATGGAGATCATGTACGGCATCGAACTGACCAGCATGCCGCTACGCGATTATCTCCTTATGCTGCGTGACAATGGGCTCGATACGCTGCCCGGCACGGCAGCTGAGATCCTTGACGATGAGGTGCGTTTCGTTCTTTCCCGCAATAAGCTTACGACTGAACAATGGAAGGAAGTAATTCGTACAGCTCACGGCTGTGGCATTCGCAGCACATCGACGTTGATGTATGGGCACGTCGAAACACCTGAGCATTGGGTAAATCAACTGTTGTTGTTGCGGCAGATCCAGCGAGAAACCGGTGGTTTCACCGAGTTTGTGCCGCTGGGTTTCGTGCACCAGAACACTCTGCTGTTTCATCAGGGAATTGCCCGATCCGGCCCAACCCTGGCTGAACATCTGAAGATTCACGCATTATCGCGATTGTTGCTGGCGGATGCCATCAACAACATTCAAGTGTCGTGGGTAAAGCTGAACCGTGGCCTGTCGCAACTCTGCCTGCACGCCGGAGCCAATGATTATGGCGGAACGCTGATGGAAGAAAACATCTCCCGCGAAGCTGGGGCCACAGCTGGCCAGTACACCAGTCCGGAAGACTTCCAATCCCTGATTCTCGAGGCTGGGCGAATTCCTGCCGAGCGCAACACAACCTACACCAAAATCAACATCAAGATGCCGCTGGAAGAGCTGGTGGCCGAGCCAGCCCCGGAAGCGGAGTTTGCATGAGCCGTACGATCGCGGTTCTCGGAGGAACCGGAGCGGAAGGCTTCGGTCTGGCTTTGCGCTGGGCGCAGGCGGGCGAGACGGTAATTATAGGTTCCCGCGACGCCAAGCGCGCGCAGGAAGCTGCCGACAGGATCAAGCAGCAAGCTGGCATAACCGCGAACGTGTCCGGGATGGAAAACGCCGCCGCTTCCGCTGACGCAGACTTGTTGGTGCTCACGATTCCTTTCGAAGGCCATGCAGCTCTTCTCAAGCAACTGAAGCCAACGTTCCGACCGGGAACCATCGTGGTGGACGCCACGGTTCCTTTGGCCGCCAGCGTTGGCGGACGTGCCAGCCGCACTCTCGGCGTCTGGCAAGGCTCAGCCGCACAAGAGACCGCGGAACTTGTTCCTGGCGGCGTTTTCGTCGTAGCCGCGTTCCAAAATGTAGGCGCAGAAACGCTGAATGCTAAGGGGCCTGTGGATTGCGATGTGATTGTCTGCAGTGACGATGCGGAAGCCAACGAGACAGTTCGTACACTGGCTGCCAAGATTCCTGGAGTTCGTGCTATTGACGGGGGGAAACTGGAAAACGCCCGCATTCTCGAGCAGATTACGGCGTTGCAGATTGGGTTGAATATCCGTCACAAAGGGCACTCTGGGATTCGCATTACCGGGCTTCCGCCCTCAGCTTACACTGAGCGCTAACTTCCTCTGCGCTTTCGTGTCCTTGTGGATACAATCCTCGCAGGCTCAATCGGCAATGGATACTTCCTCAAGCAGCCTCGCTATCGAACTCCGCAACGTTTCCTATGGCCTGAACGGCGGCTCTGAGGTACTCCATAATCTGAATCTGGAGATTCGCCGCGGCGAAACTCTGGTGCTGTTGGGACGCAGCGGCTCCGGGAAAACCACCACGCTGAAGCTGATCAATCATTTGCTTACGGCAACCGAGGGCGAAATCAGTGTGGATGGACGACCGCTGCGCGAGTGGGACGTGATCCGCCTCCGGCGCATGATCGGTTACGTTATCCAGGAAGCTGGGCTCTTTCCTCACTACACTGTGGAACGCAACATCGGCCTGGTTCCCAAGATCGAGGGCTGGCTGCCGGGCCGCATTCGCCAGCGGGTACAGGAACTGCTGCAACTTGTGGGACTGGAACCGCAGATGGCATCGCGTTATCCCCGCGAACTCTCCGGCGGACAGCGGCAGAGAGTTGGGGTGGCACGGGCGCTGGCGGTTGATCCTCCCTTCCTGCTGATGGACGAACCCTTCGGCGCCCTTGACCCACTGACCCGCGCAGAATTGCAACACGAATTCTTGGCTCTGCAAGCGCGGCTACAAAAGACGGTGGTGTTTGTGACTCACGATCTGCGTGAGGCGTTGCTGCTCGGTTCGCGGATCGCATTGATGGAAGCGGGCCGTTTGGTAACGATCCAAACCAAACACGAATTCCTGGCTTCAGAGAATCCGTTGGCGATGGCTTACAAGAAAGCGTTCGGTGGCCTCAATACTCAGGGAGAACCAATATGAACCTCTGGCAATTCATGTTGCAAAACCACGTGGAAGTCATCGAACTCACACTTGAGCATTTATGGCTGGTCGCGATCTCAACTGGACTGGCGGTGCTGGTCGGAATCCCTCTGGGCATTTTGATCACTCGCCGGCCGTGGCTCAACAAACCAATCTTGGGAAGCGCAAACATTATCCAAACCATTCCGAGCCTGGCGCTGTTCGGCTTTCTGCTGCCTGCGCCATGGATTGGCGCTCGGGCCGACCGACTGGCCATCCTCGCGCTTATGCTGTACGCGTTGCTGCCATTGATTCGCAACACCTACGCCGGCATCAAGGGGGTTGATCCCGCAGTGGTCGAGGCCGGGCGTGGCATGGGATTGACCGACTGGCAATTGCTTTTTCAAGTCCAACTGCCGCTGGCGCTAGGAGTGATCATCGCGGGGGTTCGGGTTGCGACCGTGATTTCAGTGGGCCTCGCGACCATTGCCGCAGCCATCGGCGCCGGCGGATTGGGCGAATACATCTTTCGCGGCCTGGCCATGGTAAACAATTCTGTGATTCTGGCAGGCGCAATTCCAGCTGCGCTGATGGCCCTGACGGCTGACGTGGGGCTGGGATGGCTGGAGCGAAAGCTCGACCCTCATTGAGAACTGAGAACTGGCGTTCAATTCTTTCTTCATGTGAACAGGAATAGTGCTTCGGAACATCTCAATTCTGCTTTGCGCTGCGCTACTTGTCTCCTGCGGGCCCTCCCGCGAGGATCGCATTGTCGTCGGTTCCAAGAATTTTACTGAGCAGTTGATCCTTGGTGAAATCATCGCGCAGCAAATCGAGAGCAAGACGCGGCTGCCGGTCGAACGGCGTTTCTATCTCGCCGGAACCTACATCTGCCAGCAGGCGGTTCTTGCGGGACGGATCGACGTCTATCCCGAATACACGGGCACGGCGTTGACGGCGGTCCTCAAGCAGACGCCGGAAGGTGGCCGTGAAAGCGTCTATCAGCAGGTGAAGAATGAATACGCCAAACGGTTTGCCCTTAGCGTTGGTTCAACTCTCGGTTTTGACGATACTTTCGCGATTGAGATTCGTGGCGAAGATGCGCGGCGGCTCGGGGTAAAGACCATCTCACAAGCCGCTGCCTACACCCCGAAGTGGCGCGCGGGATTCGGCTATGAATTCATGGAGCGTCCGGATGGCTACAAAGGGCTGGCAGCAATTTACGGGCTGCGCTTTGCTGAGCCTCCGCGAATCATGGATCTTGGCTTAATCGCGCGCGCTCTGAACAACAAACAGGTGGATTTGATTGCCGGCAACATGACGGATGGCCTGATCCCCGCGCTTGATCTGTTGGTTCTCGAAGACGATCGTCACTACTTTCCTCCGTATGAGGCTGTCCCCATCGTTCGGCAAGATGCGCTTACTCGACATCCTGAAGTGGGACAGGCGTTAGATGCGCTGGCAGGCAAAATCTCCGATGACGACATGCGGCGGCTGAACTATGCCGTGGACGGGGAGCATCGGGATGTGAAGGATGTGGTGCGGGCGTTCAGGCGCGGCAAGGGACTGTAGGTTGACAGACTAGCATCGACCGCGTCACTTCACATCAGCCACAGCGCATCCACATCCACAGTCACCTGAGTGCGAGGAATCTTCTGCTGTGCCGCGTAAGCCAGCATCGTTCTTAACAGCCCGTTGAGCTTTTCTCTACTGGCGGACTTCAAAACGAAGTGGTAACGGTAGTCGCGCTTCAACCGCACAATAGGCGCTGCGGCCGGGCCGAGCACACGAATCCCTTCGTGCCGTATTTTCTCAAACCATTTGCCCAGAATGCCGGACCAATTCAGAGCTTCATCCAGTTTGTCGCTCCTGACCAGGACGTTCGCTAGCGAGCTATACGGTGGATAGTGCATCCAACTGCGGAAGCGGAGTTCCTTTTCGTAGAAGCCGGCGAAGTCGTGTTGCGCGGCATATTGCACAGCGTAGTGGTCGGGAAAGAAAGTCTGCAATACGACTTTGCCCGGAGTCTGCCCGCGCCCGGCGCGTCCGGCCACTTGAGTTAGAAGTTGAAAGGTTCGTTCGGCAGCGCGGAAGTCAGGGAATCCTAACGCGGCGTCGGCTCCTACTACGCCGACCAAGGTCACGCCGTGAATGTCATGGCCTTTGGCGATCATCTGAGTTCCCACCAGCAGGTCGAGTTCGCCATGATTCAGCGCGTTGAGTGCGCGCTCGAAATCATCGCGTCCGCGAACCGTGTCGCGATCCAGGCGTCCAATGCGCGCTTGCGGAAACAAGCCGTGCAGCAATTCTTCCAGCTTCTCCGACCCAGTACCGAGAAACTGTACATACTCGCTGCCACATTCGCCGCAGGCCTTCGGCACCGGCGTCATGTACCCGCAGTAGTGGCAGACCATGCGATGCGAACGTTTATGGTGGGTCATGGCGACGGCGCAGTTTCTGCATTCCAGATGACTGCCACACGCGCGGCACAGCACCAGCGGGGAGTATCCCCGGCGGTTCAGCAGCACCATCACCTGTTCTTTACGGTCGAGGCGCTGCCTGATCTCTTCGGTCAACTTGCGGGAGATTACTTGTTCGTGCCCGGTCTCCTGAAACTCCTGCCGCATGTCGATGATTTCAACTTCGGGCAGCGGCCGTTTCTCCACACGATCGGGTAATTCGAGCAATGTATATTTGTGTTTCGTGGCATTGAAATATGACTCGAGCGAAGGTGTAGCGGATCCGAGAACGACCGCCGCATTGGCCATTTTAGCCCGCATCACGGCTACGTCGCGGGCATGGTAGCGCGGAGTTTCTTCCTGTTTGTAAGAAGAATCCTGTTCTTCGTCGACGATTACCAACGCCAAATCTGATACTGGAGCAAACACGCCGGAACGTGTCGCCACCACGATGCGGGCGTCGCCGCGCTTGATGCGATGCCACTGCTCAGCCCGTTCCTGATCCGAGAGCGCGGAGTGCAAGAGCGCGACTTCATCCCCAAAGACCTGATGAAGATTGGCAACCGCCGCCGGAGTGAGTCCGATCTCCGGAACCAGCATGATGGCCGAACGCCCGGCTTCGAGCACCGACCGCATAGCAGCCTGATAGACGGCGGTCTTACCGGATCCCGTGACCCCGTGCAGTAACATGCCGGAGAATTTTCCAGTGGCAAGCTCGCCGCGAATCCGCGCCAGCACTTTTTCCTGTGCAGCATTGAACTGAAAGGTAAGAGGCAATGGCGTCGCCTTCACTGCTGACACTGCGAACTCCGCTGGCTCGGTGACGATTTCCACCAGCCCTCGCTTCACCAGCGTCGCGAGTGTCGTATGAGGAACTTCCAGCGCGTGCAGCGTCTCTACTGCGACCCTACCCCCAGTGGCGGCGAGTGTATCCACCAACCGCCGCTGATTGGCATTGAGTTTGCCCTCAGCACTCTTCAGCAATGCGACTTTGACGATGCGTTGTGCATCGCGGGCATCGGACAGGTCTTCGCGGGCAATCCATTTCTTGCGTACCATGCCACCTAAGACGGGTTTCGAGATGCGGGTGGCAGCGCGCAGAGTTTCTTCGCGCGCCATTTCGCGTTGGCCAAGGTAGTCGAGCACGCGAAACTCGGCCAACTGCTCATGGGGTGTCCTGCGGGCACGGGCCGATGCCCCGGACATTCCCGCCAGATGCAGCGCGGTCCGGCCTGCATCGGTGATGCGGTATCCAATCGTCCGCTTGAACTCCGCCCCCAGCGGAAGCATGCTGCGGAAGACCTCACCCAAGGGTGCGAGATAGTAGTCGGCAATCCATTTGCCGAGGCGCATGAGCTGATCATCGAGTACGGGTGCGATGTCCAGCACACTAATGATGTTCTTTGCCTGGACCTTGGGTGCGCGTCCGTGAAGCTCCGTGACCACGCCGGAGACGCGCTGTTGGCGGAACGGAACCAACACTCGCCCGCCCACCACCGGCTGCGTTCCCTCCGGGACAAGGTAGGTAAACGCCATATCAAAAGGACCGGATACGACGACGTCGCAGAATTCAGACATAGTATTAACTGGGAACGGTACCGCTTACTCGTAAAAGCCTGGGGCATCCCACGTATTTGTTCCCAATCATGCTAACAGCGGCGGCCAGTCCCTCTGAGAAGACATAAATTTTACAAACCCGTGACGTTTTGCTGACAAGTTCGGCTGCCATCAGTCCTACGATTCCGCGTAGTAGTGGGTCGTGCGTATACGTTTTCGCGCCAATGTAGTCCTCGGGCGACCAAGCCGATTCCTAACTTCTCGTCGATTTGTCGATTTAAGGAGGCTCAACATGCAACGAAGTTTCAATCGCAATCTCACGCTAGCCGTATCGCTCGGGCTTGTTCTTATTTTTTCCGGTACGGCCCTGGCGCAGTACACCAACACCGTGCTGGATTCAAACGTGCCCGGCCACGGGCAACTTGACCCCCTGCTGGTAAATGGCTGGGGATTGGCCTATCTCCCGGATCAAGCGTTCTGGGTCGCTGACGCCGGCAGTGGCTGGTCTACGCTTTACGACGGCAGTGGAAACCCGCAAACCTTGCAAGTGAAGATTCCCTCGGCGAACGGTACTTCGCCAGGCTCTCCCACCGGCATCGTAGCCAATTCTGCGAATGAGTTTCTGGTAAAAGGACAGCCTTCGATGTTTATCTTTGCGACTCTGGATGGAACTATCAGCGGCTGGTCCCCGATCGCAAACCTCGACAACGCTATCCTGGTTATCAATAATTCCAGCACGGGAGCCAGCTATACCGGCCTGGCGATCACGAATCGGCCTTCCGGAAACATGATTTACGCCGCCGATACTGCGAACCAAAAGGTTGATATTTACGATGCCAATTTCAACTTCGTGAAATCCTTTACGGATACCAGCCTGCCGAAGAATGCAACACCTTTCGGCATTCAGGACATTAAGGGCAATCTCCTGGTGGCTTACTGTGATATATCCGGTGGCCCGAATGGGGTCATTGACGTTTTCACGGAAGACGGTGTGTTCGTGAAGCATTTTGCCCACGGCGCCCCGCTGAATCAGCCTTGGGGCATGGCGCTTGCACCCAGCAATTTCGGCCCGCTCAGTAACACTTTGCTGGTATCCAACAATCTCAACAGCGTCGGCGACATTAATGGTTTTGACATCAAGACCGGGAAATTCGTTGGGACGGTGACTTCGTCCAATGGCAAACCCATCCACATCGACCAAATTTGGGGAATCGAGTTCGGGGGGGGGACGCCATTGAACGGGCAGACCAACCAACTCTTCTGGGCGGCAGGTCCACTTAACAATGTGGACGGCGCTTTCGGTGTCATTGCGGTCCAGTAGTTCGGACTGGCCTAACGGTTGAATGTACAGCGAAGCCGGACACCCGGCCGTACCTCGCGACGGTGTCCGGCTTCGCATTTGCCGGACGACATCGCTCGGGACCGTGCCGAACGTCCCCCACCTGACCTTGCACTAGCGAGACGTGACATTCGCCTGCTAACATCCGTCTAGATGCCCGCTCGCAAACCCACCAGAAGAAGTAAAGTCCGAAAGGCGGTAAGCGCCCAAGTTCCGCACCAGAGACGTACGCCGGCTGAACTGGTAATCATCACTGGCATGAGCGGATCGGGGAAAGCCTCGGTGCTGAAGGCTTTCGAGGATCTGGGTTACTACTGCGTGGACAATCTACCGGTGGGGTTGATTCCGCGCTTTGCCGAGTTGGTAGGCCAGTCTTCGGAAATCAAGAGCACCGCCCTGGTGGTGGATGTTCGCGAGGGCGCTCAACTGGAGGACTTGCCGGAAATTGTGAAGTCGGTCAAGCGCATGCTACCGACCAAAATGATTTTCCTGGAAGCAGCGGACGCCATATTGGTACGCCGCTTCAGCGAGACTCGCCGCCCGCATCCCTTGGGGAGGGATTCCCCGGTCAAGACGTCTCTGGCCGCGGAACGCCGGCATTTGCGTGCAATTCGGGCGATGGCTGACTTGGTCATTGACACCTCCAAGTTCAACGTCCACGAACTTCGCGCCCACATTACGGAGCGTTTTCAGGAACGCGAGTCAGATAAGAACATTCTGGCTTCTTGCGTAAGTTTCGGTTTTCGGCATGGCGTTCCGGAAGATGCGGATCTGGTGTTCGATGTGCGTTTCCTACCGAACCCGCATTTTGTACCGGAATTCCGGCCGCTAACCGGGCGCGATCCGAAGGTTGCGAAATACATTCGCTCGTTTCCCCAGACTCGGGAGTTCATCAAGCGGATTTCGGGTCTGCTTGTCTATCTGCTACCGCACTACATTCGGGAAGGCAAGAGCTATTTGACTATCTCCTTCGGCTGCACCGGCGGCCAACACCGGTCCGTGATGATCGCTGAAGACGTAAGCAAACGGCTGCGAAAGGCAGGCTATCGGGTGAAGGTAGTTCATCGAGATAGTCCAGTGTAGGAAAAGTCGTGGTTTGACGGTCATTCCTAAAGACCAACGACGATCGACCAACGACTCAAGTAGAATGAGACCTTGCTACGCATGCTGATTCCATTCGCTGCAGGCCGCGCCTGGCTGCGCATGGGGAGCCCCCGATGCGGCAACTGACACGACTCGTCCGCTATGTGCTGCCCTATCTGCTGCAGTTGGTGCCCGGCGTGCTCCTGTTGGCTGGGGTCGGTTTCCTGGAAGCATTCCGGCTGGTGCTGGTCAAGCCCATCCTGGACCGGGTGCTAAACCCATCTTCCGGCTCCGAGAATATTCAACTCTTCACTATCCCTCGCACCAATCACGTTGTTTATCTGCAACAGTTTGTTCCGTCGCACTTGCACAATGCCTGGACGATTGTGGCTTATGCATTAGTGGCCTCAACCGTCCTGAAGGGCATTTTCGACTACGCCGGCACTTATTTGGTGAATCATGCCGGTTTCGGCATGATCACCGATTTGCGCAATGATCTTTACGATTCCGTACTGCGGCGGTCGGCAGCCTTTTTTCAGAAGCACACCACCGGGACACTGATTTCGACCATCATTAACGACATTGAACGGGTGCAGTACGCTATGTCCAGCGTGCTGGCGGAATTCTTGCAGCAGTTCTTCACCTTTTTGTTCACCGCCGTGGCCGTGGTTTTCTTGGGGCGCAATCTCGCGTGGGTGCTGTTGTTATTTATTCCCTTCATCATCTTCTCGGCAGTCAAAATCGGCCGGCGTGTCCGTCACACCACGCGGCGGGGCCAGGATAAGCTGGCCGATATCCAGAATATTCTGCATGAGACCATCACTGGCAACCGCATCGTGAAGGCCTTCAGTATGGAATCTTGGGAGATTGCGCGCTTCCGCAACGCCGCTGGGCGACTGTTCCGCGCCAATCTGCGCTCGGTTGCCGCAGCTGCAATTAGTTCGCCGTTGATGGACATCTTTGGGGCCATCGCGATTGCCCTGCTGCTGCTGTTGGGCCGCCAGAAGATCATCCATAACGAATTCACCCTGGGGGCATTTGCTGCATTTATCGCGGTTGTGTTTAGCCTGTATAACCCAGTACGCAAGTTTGCGCTTTTCAACAACAACTTCCAGCAGGCCCTGGGTGCTTCGTCCGAAATCTTCAAGTTCATGGACTCTCAGGACGAAATTCGTGAAAGACCAGGTGCCAAACCATTGCCCCCGTTCTCGCGCAGCATTCGTTTTGAAAATGTATGCTTCTCCTACGACGGGGACGGCGAGGAGAGTCGAGAGATTCTGCGCGACATCGATTTGGAAGTCAACGCCGGCGAGGTTCTCGCGGTTGTCGGATCGAGTGGCGCAGGCAAGACTACGCTAGTCCATCTGATTCCCCGCTTCTTTGACGTTAGCTCGGGCCGGTTGCTGATCGATGGCCGCGACGTCCGCGACACCACTCTGGCTTCGCTGCGGTCGCAAATTGGCGTCGTCTCCCAGGACACCGTCCTTTTCAACGACACCGTGCGCAACAACATTGCTTACGGACAGCCGGATGTTCCACAGAAGATGGTTGAGGCCGCGGCCAAGGCTGCCTTGGCACACGATTTCATTCTGGGACTGCCATCAGGTTATGACAGTGTGATCGGAGAGCGTGGGGTGCGGCTTTCTGGCGGCGAGCGGCAGCGGCTTGCCATCGCTCGCGCCTTGCTGAAGAATGCCCCGATATTGATTCTTGACGAAGCCACTTCCGCACTGGACAGCGAATCGGAGTCGCTGGTGCAATCCGCTCTGCACAACCTTATGGCCGGACGCACGGTGGTCGTGATCGCTCACCGCTTGTCTACAGTGCGGAGGGCAGACCGCATTGTGGTGCTGGAGAATGGCACCATCGCGGATATTGGCTCTCACGAGGATCTGATGAAAAAGCTCGGCACTTACCGGCGCTTGTACGATCTACAATTCCTGGATGTGGAGCCGGCAAGACAGAGTACGGTTCCGGTGGGCAACGACTGAAATGACCATCCGCTCCATGACCGGCTTTGCCCAAGTAAATGGACAAATCAACGGCCAACTCAGCTTCACATTGTCACTCAAGTCGGTGAATCACCGTTTTCTGGACTTGCACTTCCGTATGCCGTCGGACAGCGACGACTTGGAAATGAAACTTCGCCGCCGCCTGAAGGAAAAACTGGCGCGCGGCCATGTCGAGTTAACTCTGAGCCTGGAACGCGGCGCAACCGAAAACTTCTCGCTCAATCGTGAACTGGTCGGCGGATACATTCAGGCGTTCCGTGCCGCAGCGGCTGAATTCGGACTGGCAGCGGATCCGGACCTCAATGTTGTTCTGCGCATCCCCGGCGCGCTGGAGTCTACGGTACTGCCAGCCGACGGTGAAGTGGAACCGGTGGTACTCGCGAAAATGGAGGATGCCCTTGCTCGCCTGAACCAGATGCGCGAAGAAGAAGGGCGGGGCACCGAGCGCGAACTGCGGCAGCGTATGGCTGGCGTGCAACGGGCCAGAGAAGAAGTCGAAAAACATCGCCACGCCACCTTGCGTACCTACGCGGACAAGCTGAAAACGCGGTTGCAGGAACTGATTGGCTCGCAGATAGAGCCGGAACGAATTCTGCAGGAAGCAGCGCTGTTAGTGGACCGCAGCGATATCCAGGAGGAATTAGTCCGCCTGGATGCACACGTTAAGCATTTCCTTGGCTTGCTCGATGAGGGTGGTGAGGTGGGCAAGAAACTTGATTTCCTTTTGCAGGAGATGAATCGCGAAGCCAACACGCTACTGTCGAAGACCTCGGGCCTGGCGGGCGAAGCTTTGAAGATCACCGAGTCTGGGCTCTCGATGAAGGCCGATATCGAAAAAGCCCGGGAACAGGTGCAGAACCTCGAATGACTAAGGTCTACATCATTTCAGCTCCCTCGGGATCGGGCAAATCCACCCTCGTGGACAAAGTGCGACAGATCGTTCCCGGCTTGGATTTCTCCATTTCCTATACCACCCGTTCGCCGCGTGGAAATGAGAAGAACGGACGGGAGTATTTTTTCATCACGCGCGAGCAATTCGAGGAAATGATCGAAAAGGATGAGTTTCTCGAGTATGCCGAGGTTTTCGGCAATTACTACGGCACTGCCAAACAAGTTCTGGTGAATGCCACGAAGAATCGACATGACTTGCTCCTCGACATCGATGTGCAGGGAGCGGCACAGATCAAGGGCAAACTCCCGGCCGCGGTAAGCATCTTTATTCTGCCGCCGGACCGTAAGACGCTGGAGTCACGCCTGCGCAATCGCAGTCTGGATGCGGAAAAGGTGATTCAACACCGATTGGCCACGGCCAGCCGTGAGATTGAGAATTACATGAAATACGACTATATTCTGGTTAATGACCGTCTGGAAGAATCGGTCGAGACTCTGAAAGCGATTCTTCTGGGAGAACGGTTAAGAGGTTCAGGAGCGCAGTTATCGGTTGCCGACAAAGAGTTGTTGGCCAAAGCTGAGCGGTGCCGTTTAAACAACGTGCGGGATCGCCTGCAGCCGATCTTGGCCTCGTTTGTAGCAACCGCAACCCCCGGTGGACGTTAGCAACAAGGGAGAACACCATGAAGTTGATAGAGGGATTTGACAGTAACTATCGCTACATTTTGGTGGCGGCTCGCAGAGCCAGACAATTGCAGGGCGGAGCGCCGCCGGTGATTGATACCAGTTCCCGCAAACCCTGCCGCATTGCGCAGGATGAAATCCGCGCCGGCAAGGTGAAGTGGCTCATTCCGGAGACACCCAAGTCACCGGCGGAGATTGCCAACGAAACCTTAGAAAAGGTGCTGGGGCAGGAGTAGGCGTTATCTATGAAGGTGGCGCTCGGTGTCAGCGGCGGGATTGCGGCATATAAGGCAGCGGAGATTGTGCGCCTGCTGCAGGAACGCGGCATCCGGGTGCAGGTCATCATGACGCGAGCCGCGCAGGAGTTTGTCCGGCCTCTCACCTTTGCGGCTCTTTCCGGCGAAAAAGTCATTACCGACATGTTTGCAGCAGGGAACGAACAGCCCAACATCGATTCCGCTGTGGAACACATTGCGGTAGCGCAATCGATTGATGCGCTTCTGGTGGCGCCGGCAACAGCCGATGTGCTGGCCCGCTTCGCGCAGGGAATTTCCTCCGACTTTCTTTCCACGCTGTATCTAGCTACTACCGCTCCCGTGGTGGTTGCTCCTGCCATGAATGTGAACATGTGGAACCATCCGGCGACCCAGGCGAATCTCGAGATCCTGAAGAAACGCGGAGTGCGGGTGGTGGAACCTGGCGAAGGATATCTGGCGTGCGGCATGACTGGGTCGGGGCGGTTAGCGGAAAATGAACTCGTTGTCGCAGCGACACTCGAGGCTCTGGGTGCCTCGCAGGAACTGGCAGGGGAGACGGTCTTGATTACTGCCGGGCCTACGCGGGAGAAAATTGATCCGGTGCGCTATCTGACCAATCGCTCCAGCGGGCGCATGGGATATGCTCTGGCGGAAGCTGCACTTCGCCGTGGAGCCCGGGTGTTGCTGGTAAGCGGGTCCACGGCACTAACGCCACCAGGCGCGGCGGAAGTCACGCGCGTGGAATCTGCGGAAGATATGCGCCAGGCGGTGCTTAGGCTCTTGCCGGAAGCTAGCATCGTGATTAAAACCGCCGCGGTTGCCGACTATCGGCCGAAATCAACAGCCTCACAGAAAATCAAACGCACCGGGCCCATGTCGCTCGAGCTTGAGCCGACCGCCGATATACTCGGCGAAGTGGCGCGCCACAAACAGTCGCAGATCGTGGTCGGCTTCGCCGCCGAGACCCAGAATGCTCTTGAGAATGCCCGCAAAAAGCTGGCCTCGAAATCGCTGGATGCTATCGTCGTCAACGACGTCTCGCGCGAAGGCGTCGGCTTCGACTCGGACCGCAATGCTGTGACTATCATCACGCAACACGAAGTGGTCGAAGTGCCTGAGACTACCAAGTGGGAAGTGGCCCAGCGCGTGCTTGACCAGATGGTGCGGCTTCGTGAACGGAAACCGGCGTTGAAAAGCTAGCTTGTTCCATGGCCTGCCTTTCCACTTGCTTTCCTGATAGTCTCGTTCTCGCATGCCACGAACACTCGATCCCCAGCTCAAACGCGATCTTACTGAACGTGTCCGCTACTACCGCGAATTGGGGATTTACGACTTTTATCGGCGGCCAGTCGCTGAGGCGGGATCTTCCCAGGAACTCCAGCCGGAATCACGAGACGAAATGACTCCCAAAAGCAAAGCTGCTATAGCCGTCGCGGTATCCAGCACAGAAGATAGTTTGTTTGTTGTGCCTAAACCCGAGGCAGGAACGACTGACCCGGCCGTGGCGCTGCGACTGATCCGTGAAGATTTGGGAGACTGCACCCGCTGCCCTCTGCACAAACAGGGACGAAAACAGATCGTCTTTGGTGTGGGCAATCCGCGGGCTGAGTTGATGTTCATTGGCGAAGCGCCGGGGGCAGATGAAGATCAGCAAGGTGAACCGTTCGTCGGGCGGGCCGGGCAGTTGCTCAACAACATGATCAAAGCGATGGGGATCAAGCGCGAAGATGTCTATATCGCCAACATCATCAAGTGCCGTCCTCCGGGAAACCGCACGCCGGAGCGCGATGAGTGCGACACCTGCTCGCCATTTCTCATGCGGCAGATCGGCGCGATTAAACCTAAGGCGATTGTCGCCCTGGGAGCGGTGGCCGCGAAGACGCTCTTGGCGATCAATGCGCCCATGTCCGAGTTTCGAGGCCACTGGTACAACTTCCGCGGGACGAAGCTGGCAGTCACCTATCACCCGGCGTTTTTGTTGCGCGACCCGCGACAGAAAAAAGAAACCTGGAAAGATTTGCAGATGGTGATGAAGGAACTGGGGCTGGCGGTACCGGCTAAGGGCGTGGAGTAAGGGTAGGGCTATTTTAGGGTAGGGCTATTTTAGGGTAAGGCTATTTTGTTGCTAAACGCCTCGCATGATCGAGAGGGACAAATGACTCGGAACCTGGGGCGACTCGTACTTGCATTCGCCTTTTCATCCCTTTGCATCATTTCATTCTGCAGGTACGTCGATGCGCGACCGCTGCCGACAATCGGCAGCAGCGATTCTAGAATTCAAGCTCTCTCGACGGCCTCGTCTAACTTCGAGATTAAGATCGTTGACGGCAACTTCCAGGTGCGCCAGAGGGGGACTCAGGAATGGAAGAAGGCTTCGGAACTTACGGAGCCGGTTGTGATCAGTCAATCCGATGAAGCGCACAAAATCTATGTGGTCACAAAGGCCATAAGACCACCCAAAGCAATATATACGCACGAGCCTGATTATCCACCTGGCCTCAAGAAATCAGGTGCGCAGGGCCAAGTATTGATGCACATTGTGGTGGATGAACGGGGAGCCGTACTTTTTCCAACAGTCGACGTAACTCCAAGACCGGAATTCTCTGAGGCATCGATCAAAGCTGTCGAGAAGTGGAGCTTCAAACCTGCGACGCTCGACGGGCAGCCAGTCGCCGCGGTGATTATCGTCACGATGGAATTTAAGCTGTATTAGCGTGCCGCATCCGGGCGAATCACACCCTAAACGGCGCGGCCAGGAGCCGAGCCGGCAGGGTGACCACGGCCCACACCAGCTTCAAAGCTCCCTCGACCGCAATCCCGACCAGGCGAAATGGCAGCAGAAACAGCCACACTAGCGGATATAGGACTAGCGCGAGCAGGGCTAGCGGCCAGCAGATCAGAAACAGGATGCACCACAGAAAGAAAGCAGCCATGACGGACCTCTTTGTCTTCTGATTTATTTTACGCAGAAGGTAGGGGAAAAGTTCCGCGCGCTAACCCCTTCACCACAGAGGGCACAGAGAACACAGAGGAACATCACGCGGCTAAGTGCTGGTTGAGAAACGCCAGGGTCCGCAGGCCGGAATCGCGCCAGATTTCTCCGCTGAAGCCGTGGCCTACGCCGGGATAGATCTTTATTTCGTACGGAATCTGTTTCTTCTCTAGTATTTGCTGTAGATGATAGGCCTCGGCGACGGGGACGGTTGTATCCTGCTCGCCATGCAATATCAAGACTGGACAGAAGCGGCGCATGAACAGCTTCATCTCTTTGGGAAAGCCGCCGAAGTAATCCACGACAATCTTGACGCGGGAATCGATGGCGGCAGTTGAAAGCGCGAGATAGGCTCCGAGAGAAAACCCTAGCAGGCCGATGCGCTCGGGATCGACGGACGGCTGGCGGGCCACAAAGCTGACCGCATCCCAGAGAGTCTTCATCCAGGCAGGAAAGTTGCGCGCAATCGTTGGCAGTCCGTCGATCTGTGTAGTGCCGGTGCGCTCGAAGTAGTGCAGGACATAGACCGCATATCCCTGAGCGGCCAAAAGGCCGGCGGGTTCGGCCATGCTGGTGTGTCCGCCACCGGAGCCGTGTAGCCCGATAATCGCGGGAAAGCGCTGGCTGTTGGCTGAAGGCAGAAAACAGTCGAGGCGAATGCTTTTCCCGCCGCTGTCGAAGACGAGTTCGGATTGGGAGAACATAAGATTCAGCGCTTGGCAATTGGCACTTCGCATTTGGTCATCGAGGCTCTTGCCGGCGTCATCACGAACGATGTCTGGCTAAATGCTAAGTGCCAATTGCTAACTGCTGGTTGCTACCGCCTGCGCCGCCAATCTCGCCAGCGTCTCGCCGTACGGCGCTCGGGCAATGCCGCGCTCGGTGACGATGGCGGTTATGTACTTGGCCGGAGTGACATCGAATGCAGGATTCTCAACTGTCACTCCATCGGGCACCATCTGCTTGCCGGCGATGTGGGTCACTTCCTTGGTGTTGCGCTGCTCAATGGGAACCTTCGTGCCGTCGGGCATTTCCATATCTATTGTTGAGAATGGAGCCGCCACGTAGAACGGAATGTCATGTTCCTTGGCGAGCACCGCAACGGTGTAGGTTCCAATCTTGTTGGCGACATCACCGTTGGCCGCTATGCGGTCGGCGCCCACGACAATCGCCGCGATCTTTCCTTGCTTCATCATGGCGCCAGCCATGTTGTCGGAAATCACGGTCGTGGGGATTCCGTCTTTCATCAGTTCCCATGCGGTCAGGCGGGAACCTTGTAGGAACGGCCGGGTCTCATCGGCATAGACGTGAATTTTCTTTCCTTGCTCGACGGCTGCGCGAATCACGCCTAGCGCGGTTCCGTAACCACAAGTCGCCAGAGCGCCAGCATTGCAATGGGTGAGCACGCCGCCGCTGGCGGGCATGAGCATGGCGCCGAAGCGTCCCATGGCCTGGTTGGCGGCAATGTCTTCGGCGTGCATGCGCTGGGCCTCTTCGACGATGGCTTTCTTGATTTCCGGCAGCGGACGGACTCTGAGGGCTTCGAACTTCTCGCGCATGCGGCGTATGGCCCAGAAAAGATTGACTGCGGTGGGCCGGGTCTTACCGATTGCTTCACAACAACGCTCGAACTCGGGCTTCAATTCGCCTACTGTTTTTGCTTTCGAGTTCTTGACCCCCAACGCGATGCCCATGGCCGCAGCCACGCCGATCGCAGGCGCGCCGCGCACCACCATGTTGCGGATGACATCGGCGACCTGATCACACGTGCGGCAGGTGACGTAGGTTTCTTCCATCGGAAGCTTCGTCTGATCGATGAAGCGTACGCCGGATTCGGTCCATTCGAGAGTTTGAATCATGATTCAGTCGTTGGTCGTTCGTCGTTGGTCGTTGGCCACTACATCCTGTGCGCGGCGCAGCGGTTTCTTGGCATGTTGCTGACGGCTTGCCGGCCGCACACTTCACACGCCGCAGCCACCGCGAAAGTTGGCGAAGCGGCGACACCCTTAACCGGCTTATGCACTTTTCTCACATCGTTCGCGGTGAAGATCGCCACAAACGGCGCCGGCGATGCAGCCTGCTCCACGCTCGGGCGGCCGTTGGCTTCTTCGCGTTCCACCAGGCACATCACGCCGATAACTTTGAATCCGAACTCGCGCGCGGATTCAATCGCTTGGACCGTCGAAGCCCCGGTGGTGCAAACGTCATCCACAATTACCACGCGCGCGCCGTCTTCGCGAAAGCCTTCGATCCGCTGACCGGTTCCGTGCTGCTTCTCGCCCTTCCTCACCAGAAAGCCGTTGATCTTTCCGCTGGTCACGGCCACGGCAGTGACGATTGGGTCCGCGCCCATGGTCAGGCCACCGATGGCTTTCGGGTTCCATTTCTGCTTCTTGATCTCTTGCAAAAAGACTTTGCCGGTAAGCTGTGCGCCGCGTGCGTCGAGCGTCGTGGTGCGGCAATCCACGTAGTAATCGCTGGTGCCGCCCGAAGACAGCTTGAACTCCCCGAGGCGAAAAGACTTCTTGGCCAACAGGCGCAACAGTTCCAGGCGAGCAGTAGACATGAATTCTTAAGATAACAGCGGCCAGCGGCTAGTGGCTAGTGGCGGGCGGGCACTATTGGCTCAACCGTTCCAGATGGCGGAAGCCGTCGGTACCGACGTAGAGCGCTACAGAAAGCGTGCTGTTGTAAGCGACGTGGATGAGGAAGCCGGGAGCGACAGACTTGGTTGCCGCACGAGTGATGGTCAACGTCAATCCGACCAGAAACACCACCAGCACCGGCCCCCAGGCGTGTCCTAGTTGGGGGGCGTGAATGAGGCCAAAACTGACGGAAGTGAGAACGATTGCGGTTACGGTTCCCAGGCGACGCGCCAGCACCGGATAAAGAAAGCCGCGGAAGAACAATTCCTCCATCAGCGGAGCTACGGCCGAGCCAAAAAGCGATAGCGCCCAAGCCTCCTGCGCGGTGCGGAAGAAGCGATCCATGGGCAGTTCTTTGGGCATGGGCAACAGATGCGCGAAGGCCTGAAGTGCCACCGATAACACGAACCCAGCCATCAGATACAGCGGCCAGTTCCGAGGCCATTGCCAGCGCAGTTCGCGCCAGAACTCGCGGCCGGGAACACGCTTGACCATGGCGACCATAAAGGCCAGAACCAGCACATAGGCGAGCAACTGGGCCGCGACTGTGACCAAGGGGAATTGCGCTACATCCATGAAAGCGGTTTGCGGATAAAGGATCCTTTGCGCGGCGACGGTAGAGAGCAACAGAAATATGACGATGGAAGCGACGGTCAGCAGAGCGATCTGGAGCACGTCCCAGCCGCTCCACACGGGGTCTTCAGAGGGTTCGGGTTTCAACGGAAGGGGAGATTCCGGAAACGATGGAGTGCCAGGCTCGGGCCACGGATTTTGAAAAGAAGACACGGAGTGGGACATCTCGAATTTACACGAAAAGAAGAGCTGATGCTGAGCGGGGGAAAACTTCACCGCAAAGATCGCCAAGCAGTGCCGCGAAGAGCGCAAAGAAAAACAGGGCTTCGAAGGCCGATTATGCAGTCGAAAGATTCTTTTCGGCGTTTCGAACAAAGTACTGCGCCAACGCTTGCCCGGTGTATGACTTCTTGTTTCTTGCCACCTGCTCGGGCGGGCCTTGAGCCACAATTCGTCCGCCGTCTTCGCCGCCTTCGGGGCCAAGGTCGATGATCCAGTCGGCGTTCCGGATTACATCGAGATTGTGTTCGATGATAATGATGGTGTTGCCGAGGTCGGTGAGGCGGTGCAGCACATCCAGCAATTTCTTAACGTCGTCAAAATGCAGCCCGGTGGTAGGCTCATCGAGCAGATATAAAGTTTTTCCGGTTTGGCGCTTGCTCAACTCCCGCGCCAGCTTGATGCGTTGGGCTTCGCCGCCGGAAAGCGTCACCGCCGACTGCCCGAGGTGAATATATCCCAATCCAACGTCTACCAGGGTTTGCAGTTTCTGTTTCACTTGCGGAATGTTTTCGAGGATTGGCAGAGCGTCGGCAACCGGACTCTCCAGAAGATCGGCAATTGAATATCCTTTGTACTTCACAGCTAGAGTCTCGTGGTTATAGCGTTTGCCGCCGCAGACTTCGCACAGCACATAGACGTCGGGAAGAAAATTCATCTCGATGCGGCGCTGACCTTCGCCCTGACAGGCTTCGCAACGGCCACCAGAGACGTTGAAGGAGAACCGTCCCGGCTTATAGCCTCGTTCGCGCGATTCAGGCAACATGGCGTAAAGATCCCGAATTTGGGCGAAGACTCCGGTGTAGGTCGCAGGATTCGAGCGCGGCGTGCGTCCGATGGGCGACTGGTCGATGCGGATGACTTTGTCCACGTTTTCCGCCCCAGAAATGGCTTTGTGCGCTCCGGGCTCTTCGCGGGAGCGGTAGAGCGCCTTGGCCAGCGCGCGATACAGAATGTCATTTACCAGCGTGGACTTGCCGGAACCGGAGACGCCGGTCACCACGGTCATCACGCCCAAGGGGAAAGTGACATCGAGATTCTTAAGATTATTTTGACGAGCTCCCAGAATGGTGACACCGGCACCGTTGGTGCGGCGGCGTTGCGTCCGCATTTCGATTTGCGTCCGGCCCGAGATGTACGCTCCGGTGAGCGACGCGGGCGCATTCATGATTTCCTGCGGAGTGCCGTGGGCAACCAACTCGCCGCCGTGCCGCCCAGCGCCCGGGCCGAGGTCAATGACGTAATCGGCACGATTGATGGTCTCTTCGTCATGCTCTACGACCAGGACCGTGTTGCCCAAATCGCGCAGTTCTTCGAGAGCGCGCAGCAGGCGGTTGTTGTCACGATGATGAAGGCCGATGGAAGGCTCGTCGAGCACATAGAGAACGCCACGCAGTTTTGATCCAATCTGCGTGGCCAAGCGGATGCGTTGCCCCTCGCCGCCGGACAACGTTGCCGCCGAACGGTCGAGAGAAATGTAGCCCAATCCGACTGCATCCAGGAATTGCAAACGCTCCACGATTTCATGCACGATGCGGCTGGCGATGAGCGCTTCCCTTCCCGTGAGTTTGATTTTTCTCGCCGCTTCCAACGCACGCGCTACCGGGAGACCGGTGAATTCGGCAATAGACATGCCGTTGACCTTGACCGCGAGGCTTTCTGGACGCAGCCGCTGGCCATGGCAAAATGGGCAGTCCGTGGCAGACATGTAATCGAGCAGGAAATCGCGATAGCCGTCGGAGGTCGACTCCTCGAGGGCGCGCTTTAGATAGGCGAGAATGCCTACGAATCCAGTCTTGCCGCTCTTGCCTGCCTCACCGTTTAGCAGCAGGTTCTGAATCTTCTCGGGAAACTTCTCGAAGGGCGTACTCAGGTCGAAACCGTGCGCCGCAGCCGTGATTTGCAGCATGTGAACCAGGTTGTGCGAGGCGGAACCCGGGCCCAGCCCACCATCGAGCAGAGGCTTGGACCAATCGGTAATGACTTTGCCGGGATCGAAATCGTAACGGCTGCCTAGACCGTGGCATTCGGGGCAAGCACCGTAGGCGCTATTGAACGAAAACGACCGCGGCTCAAGTTGGGGTACGCTGATGCCGCAATCCGGACAAGCCAGTTTTTCCGAGTAAAGTTGCTCCTCACCACCGACCACCGCGACTTGTACCAATCCACCAGCCAGCTTCATGGCCAGCCCTACGGAAAGTTCAAGGCGATGCTCAATTCCCGGTTTCACTAGCAGACGGTCAACGACGACTTCGATAGTGTGGTTCTTGCGCTTGTCGAGCGGAATGTCATCTTCCAGATTCAGCAACTCGCCGTCAATGCGGGCGCGAGTAAAGCCGTGCTGCACCAGCTTCTCCATCTCCTTTTTGAACTCGCCTTTGCGGCCGCGTACGATGGGCGCCAGAACCATAACGCGATCCTCGGGTGTAAGCGCCATGACCCGCTGCACAATCTGTTCGGCCGATTGCCGGGCGATGGCGCGGCCGCACTTGGGGCAATGCGGCGATCCGATGGAGGCAAAAAGAAGGCGAAGATAATCGTAGATTTCGGTGATGGTCCCGACGGTGGATCGCGGGCTACGGCTGGTGGTTTTCTGTTCGATGGAAATCGAGGGGCTCAGCCCATCAATGGCATCAACGTCGGGACGCTCCATCTGGTCCAGGAATTGACGAGCATAGGCAGAGAGTGTCTCCACATAACGTCGTTGGCCTTCGGCATAGATGGTGTCAAACGCCAGCGAAGACTTGCCCGAACCGCTCAGACCAGTAATCACAGTCAGAGCATTGCGGGGGATGTCTACATCGATGTTCTTGAGATTGTGCTGGCGTGCCCCGCGCACCGAAATCTTCGTGATTGCCATAAGCCCGAGAGTAATGCCCTTCCGTAACGTGGACGGGTCAGCAGAAATGTTGGAAAGTGAGGGTGCGCAACTCTACTCACGTATCTTATTTGCTAACAGCAGCCAGCGTCAACGCGGGTAGATTGGGAAAGCGCGCTGCCGGAAAACCGGCCGCAGAGTCAGAAATTGCGGCTGCGGCAACTCATTCATAAGAAAGTGGGATGAACTTGGGCGGCTTGTTAAGTGCTTTTGTGCTGTTTTTCACAGTGCTGTTGGTGGTAGCGACTGGAATTCTGGCAGCGTATGCCGCCGTTATTGGCATTCTGCACGCTCTTGCTCCGCGATCCTTCGCGCGTACTAGTGAGTCCTCGGCCGTCGCTACGGGGCAGACCCGTGCTGCACACGCCGGCGGTGATTAAACGACACAATCCATAAGCTTTTCTCGAGGGGCGGCAACGACCTTACTGGGGCTGAGGCGCTGGATTGCCAGGCACTGGCATGGGCAGTCCGCGCGGACCCTGCATGCCCGGGGGAATGCCTAGCTGCTGCTGTCGCTGCTGGATTTGTTGCTGCACATCCTGTTGATGCTGCATGTCCTGCAACATCTGCTCCGGAGTCCGCGTGGGCGGCTGGCTGAAAGGATTCTGGGCCTGGTCATCGGCCGGCGTTGCCGGGTCCTCAGCGAATATATTGCCTTCTTCCGGAGCCTGATCCTCAGCGGCCATATCGGAATTTTCCACGGGGACAGGTGGTTTGGCGGACGCGGTTTCTGGCGCTGCAGCAGCCGGTTCGGTGGTGCTTGATTTGACGATGAGGATCACATGCTCAAGCGCATCGGGATTGGTGGCTGACCCCAATAAAACATAATCGAAATGAGATCCGTTCAGCATGGAGGACAACACATCCCGTGCCGGGCCTGGGCCAAAATTGCCGACAACGCGCTCGGTGGCATTGGCGGGGACGTCCACGGTAGCACCGGTCTGATTACGCACCGCGCGCAAGATGTCCCCTAAAGTGGAATTCTGCGCGGTGATGGTCAACTGTCCGTTGCTGAAATTGACCTGCGGCGGTGTGGCTGGCATTTGCTCCGGTCGCAACGGCATGGCAGGCGCTGCCGGTTGAGGCGTGGCGGCGACAGGCACCGGGGCGCGACGGACCTTGGCCTTAGGTTGGTCCGCCCGGCATGGACCTGCCAAAAGGCAAGTCATTACCGCGATCACCAGATATCGAAGCTGCATTCTGACTCCTGCCATTAAAGGAACGCTTGGATCGACCGACCTTGCGCCCTTCGTCCCCTTAAAATTGTAGCATCGTCCCCTAGTCCAGAATGCATGAAAAAGTAATGGATGTGGGCGTTGGGCGTGGGCCTTCCAGCTATTGCCGAGGGGCGTAGTAGCCTTTGCGGGCCCGCACCTGCGTATCCTTTTTGAACGATGTGATCTCGATGGGGCGGTAGCGTCCATCAGCCTCAAAGTCAGCCGGATGATAGGAGATGGCGTACTGGCTGCGCAGTTCATCCTCGATGGCGGCGAATGAGTTCTTGACGTCCTTGGTCTTAAAGGGGAAAAATGCCCGGCCCCCGGTCCAGTCCGCTAGCTGCTGTAAAGCCTTGTCGCCACGAAGAATCAGACCACTATCATCGGTCGAGATGGCGTAAATAATGACCTCGGCACGCTCCGCCATTTCAATGGCCTGCATAGCCGTGACTTCGCTCTGGTTGTCTTCCCCATCGCTGACTACGATGATGGCCCGCCGCTGCGGGTGGTTCTCCTGTTCTTTGGCCAGTTTGCTCTGGCAAGCGTGATAGATGGCATCGTAGAGCGCGGTGCCTCCGCCATTCTGCAAGCGCTGCACCCCCGCGGCCAGCAGCGCGGGATCATCGGTAAAGTCCTGCGTGACCAGGCTGTGTGTATTGAAGCCCATCACAAAGGCCTCGTCAAAGTTGCGGCGCAGGGTTTGTTGCAAAAAGCTGACGGCCGCTTCCTGCTCGAAAGCAAAGCGGGTACGCACCGAACCGCTGGTGTCAATCAAAAGCCCTAGCCGCAGGGGCAGATCGGTCTCACGTCTGAAGTTCACGATCGACTGCGGCGGCTTGTGGTCGTCGAGAATGGAGAAATCATTCTCGTCCAGGTTACGGACGAACTTGCCATGCTTATCAGTGGCGATGAAAAGCAAATTGACTTCGTTGACCCGCTTTTTGATGGTCAGAACAGATTGATCGGACGGAGCAGAATCCTCAGTGACAGCGGGGGGTGGCGAAAGCACAGAATGATTGGGCGCAAGGTAGCTCACCTGAGCCAGCGCCGCGAAAGCAGTGATGGCCAGCGTGAACGCTACGAGAAAAAAATACAACTTCGTGTACTTCATTCCACGTCCAAATGGGCGGGAGCCAGCAAACCCCTGCCGCATAATAGCCCGGAACCTAAGATGCACGTCAGGGGCCGAAAGTCTGTATCCCTTGGCTGCTTTGACTTTAGGAGAGGCCTGGGTAAGTGCCAAGTTACAAAAGGAGCACCCGATTGGTCATGGAAAAACGCATGCTCAACAGACAGAGTAAAATGCCCCTACAACAAACTTAAGGAGGTTCCATGAAACTAATTCTGGCAGCGCTGCTTATGTGCGTCCTGCTGACACCGGCCTTCGCCGCGAACAGCGACACTGAGCAAGACCGGGTAGAGGACGCGGGCCATGTTCTCAAAGAAATTCTGAATATTCCGGAAGACATTCCCCAGGACTTGCTAGACAAGGCCGAGTGCGTGATTGTGCTGCCTTCGGTAAAGAAAGCTGCTTTCGGGGTTGGCGCCAGCTACGGCCGTGGAGTGATGATTTGCCGCAGTGGCATCAGTTACACCGGACCCTGGGGGGCACCCGCGATGTATGCGCTGGAAGGCGCCAGCATTGGCTTCCAGATCGGCGGACAGGCGACCGACTTCGTGTTGCTGGTGATGAACCCGGCGGGAGCGCGGTCTCTGCTGAGCAGCAAAGTCCGGCTGGGTGCGGACGCATCCGCCGCCGCAGGTCCCAAGGGCCGCACTGCGGAAGGCGCAACCGACGTGGTCATGACGGCCGAGATTCTTTCCTACTCGCGCAACAAGGGATTGTTTGCCGGCGTCTCGCTGGAAGGCTCGACTTTGCGTTCCGACGGCAGTGCCAACGAGAAGCTCTATGGACAGAAGCTGAGTGCTCGCGACATTATTCGCCGCGGCAAGGTGAAGACGCCCGAGTGCGCATCGGAGTTGGTGGCGCTATTGAACAGCAAGAGCCCGAAAAACCGTTCCGATCCAAAGTCGCTGAAGTAATTGGTCCAGGTATTTGGGGCGGGTATTCTTGCCCGCCTCGCTTCTTCTCATGTCAGACAAAACCAACAAACCCCTTATTCGATGTGCCTGGGCAAGCAATGAACTCTCCATCCGCTATCACGATGAAGAGTGGGGCATGCCAACACACGACGACGGTAAGCTCTTCGAGTTTCTCGTGCTCGAAGGCGCTCAGGCTGGTCTTAGCTGGGACACCATTCTCAAGAAACGTGAAAACTATCGAGCCGCTTTCGATAGCTTCCACCCCGCAAAAGTCGCCCGCTATGATCGCCGCAAGGTGCAGGCTCTTTTACGCGATCCCGGCATCGTGCGCAATCGGCTGAAGATCGCATCCACGGTGAAGAATGCACAGGCATTTCTCAAGCTGCAGGAAGAGTTCGGCAGCTTCGATCGCTACATCTGGCAATTCGTTGGCGGCAAACCGAAACAGAATTCACGGCGCTCGTCCAGCCAAGTGCCCGCATTCACACCGGAATCGGACGCCATGAGCAAAGATCTGAAGAAACGCGGCTTTACCTTCGTCGGCACCACGATTTGTTATGCCTTCATGCAGGCTACGGGCATGGTGAATGATCATCTGACGGATTGCTTCCGCTGGCGAGCACTTAGCCGCCAGTGATTCCGGCCAGTTCCGGTATACTGACCCTCCGTTTTGGCGAGATCCCGTACTCGGTCTAAAAAAGAGGCGTTCATACATGCCGGCAACCCGCGGTGGACCGAGTACTGGGGCCGATGCAGCCGCGACCCACACCCGCCGCCAGATCGCGCTGCGGTTGCTTCCTTTCCTGTTTGTTCTCTACGTGACCAACTATCTTGACCGCACCAATGTCGCATACGCAGCGCTGGAGATGTCTCACGATCTGGGCTTCAGCGATCGCGTGTTCGGTCTCGGAGCAGGCATCTTCTTCGTAGGATATGTGGCCTTGCAGATTCCGGGCGCACTGCTGGTAGAACGTTGGAGCGCCCGCCGATGCATCACCATCATCATGGTGGCGTGGGGATCGCTGACAGTCCTGACCGCCCTTGTGCATAGCTCCGGGCAACTCTATTTCGCGCGTTTCGCCCTGGGAGCGGCCGAAGCCGGATTCTTCCCCGGCGTGGTGGTGTACTTGAGCCACTGGTTCATTCGTGAAGACCGGGCAAAAGCCACCGGCAACTTCATGGCGGCGATTCCCTTGTCGTTCATTATTGGGTCGCCAGTGGCAGGATGGATTCTGGGTCATCACTGGCTGGGTCTCGAAGGGTGGCGCTGGCTCTTCGTGATGGAAGGAATGCCGGCGGTCTTGCTGGGAGTGGTTGCATTCTTCTATCTGACGGATTGGCCCGCGGAAGCGGGTTGGCTTCGTCCGCCACAGCGCGATTGGATTACGCGTACCCTGGAGCAGGAAAAACCGGCTAGAGCCGACCGCGCCAGCATGTGGCGGGCGCTAAGGTCTCGTGCGGTTCTGATACTCGCAGCAGCCGCCTTCCTCGAATACTTTGTCTTCTACACCATGGCCTTCTGGTTTCCCACGATACTGAAACGCCTTTCCGGACTCTCAAACGCACGCATCGGAATACTGGGCACCGTCCCATATCTAGCCTGCCTGGTGGCGATGCTGATCAATGGATGGCACTCCGACAAACGGAGCGAACGGCGGGTACACTCGGCCATTCCCCTGTTCATTGGGGCGACCGGCTTGTTCGGCCTCCTCGCCCTACCCCGATCTCTCTGGCTCACCATGGTGCTGTTCAGCATGCTGGGTGTGATTCATTCGTTTCTCGCCCCGTTTTGGGCGCTGCCCACGGAGATTCTCGGAGAGTCCGCAGCTGCGACAGCGGTGGGGTTTATCAATGCAGTAGGCAGCGTGGCCGGATTTGCGGGCCCTTATGCCTTCGGATACCTGAACACTCGCACCGGCAGCTTCTCCGCCGGGCTAACAGTGATGCTGATCTGCTGCCTGGCGGGCGGAATGCTGCTCCTGCGAGCTCCGGAAGCTCCGCAACTGCCAGCTTAGTTTCCGGGCCAGTACGGCCTGGCTCGCCTGCTTCTCCCCTCAGTAACCTGGGTAACCTGCGGGTGATCGCAGCGGTGTGATATAAAACCAGCAGTACCAAGCCAAAAAAACTTAAAGCGGCGAACTGGCCTAGCGTCAGCGTCTGCCGTGGGTCTTGAGGAAGGTCCTTGAGTTTCATCAACTTTGCAGCCCGGGAAATTAATTGCAAGATCGTCTACTACGGCGCCGGGCTGGGTGGAAAGACCACGAATCTCCAGTTCATCTACCAGAAAACTGCGGAACAGCAGAAGGGGAAGATGATCTCGCTGGCGACGGAGACCGACCGTACGCTGTTCTTCGACTTTCTGCCCCTTGACCTGGGCTCGGTACGCGGCTTCAAGACTCGCATTCACCTCTATACCGTCCCCGGACAGGTTTTCTACGATGCCAGCCGTAAACTAATCTTGCGCGGCGTGGATGGCATCGTGTTCGTAGCCGACTCCCAACAGGAGCGCATGGATGCCAACCATGAAGCGCTCGACAACTTGATGGACAATCTCAAGGAACACGGCTACGACTTCAAGAAGATCCCCTACGTGCTGCAACTCAACAAACGCGACCTGCCGAATATTCTTCCCGTGGACAAACTGGCAACCGAGCTAAAAAGAAAAGACGAGCCAATCATCGAAGCCATTGCCTTCAAAGGCAACGGCGTGTTCGAAACCCTGAAAGAGATCGCCCGCCAGGTGCTGGTGGAATTGAAGCAGGGGTCCTAGCGGCCACCTAGTTTAAGGTAAGCTGCGTCGCAGTAACCTTGGCTTGGTGGCCGCCGCCAGGGGGGTGTGCCCGCCTAAATCCCTTCTTCTATTATTTCCTACTCCCGATGTATGATTCTGTCCGGTTTTGGAGGTGGTTGAATGAGGCACTCACTGCGGCTTGCGCTGATTCTTTCGACTATTCTGTGTGCCCAGGTGGCGTTCTCCCAGACGGATGCCTTTCTATGGACTGCGACAGGCGGGATGCAGGATCTTGGTGTAATGGCCGGCTGGCAGTACAGCGGCGGCTACGGGATAAACCAGGCAGGTGTGATTGTCGGCGAGGTGACTAAGGTCCAGGGCGAAGGTTATGTCAACGCCGCTATAGGTTGGCAGGCAGGTATAGGAATGCACTACATTCCAGGGCTGAGCAAGGACAATAGCTCCGCTACCGCCGTCAATGACAGGGGGCAGGTGGTCGGCCAGGCCACAACCGCGAGCGGCGAGATCCATGCATTTCTATGGACCCGGGATGGCGGCGCACAGGATCTCGGCACGTTGGGCGGATCCACCAGTTATGCCTCCGCGATCAATAACAGCGGGCAGGTGATTGGATCTTCCGAGACGGCAACAGGTATGAATCATGCGTTCCTTTGGACGCAGGAGAGTGGAATGCAGGACCTTATGAGCCTCACACACCGTGCGTGCTCCGGCTGCGAGAGCATAGCGAACGCGATTAACGACTCCGGCGTAATTGTGGGACAGCTAGGCCACCACCAGGGAGGGCGACTCGATGCCTTCGTCTGGAAGAACGGTCATGGGAAGAGCCTAGGCGATCTCGGTGGCACCGGGATGGCGGGAAGTTCAGCGAACGGCGTCAACAAGTCAGGGCAGGTGGTGGGCGTCGCCGAGACCCCCGATGGCGCGTCCCACGCTTTCCTTTGGACGGAATCGGGAGGCATGCAGGATCTGGGTACGCTACCCGGAGGCTCAGATAGCCAGGCGTACGCCATCAATAACCAGGGTCAGGTGGTTGGCGAATCGGACTTGGCAGATGGGAACTACCACGCCTTCATTTGGGATTCGGTTGGTGGCATGCAAGATTTGGGCACGTTGGGCGGCCCAAGCAGTGTCGCTGCCGCAATTAACGATTCCGGCGAAGTCACGGGGGTCGCTGACCTGCCGTAGCCGCTTCAGTTCGGTGCTTACGCCTCTTTTGGCCGCGACCCGCCGGGCTCGCCGCCTTCTATTGTCGCTAGCGCCTGCCCTTCGCGGAGAACCGGGGAGCTTTCGCCCATCCGTCAGTTTCTCTATACAGTCGGCCAGACAATACCCGCTCTCCTCGTCTAGAATGGCTTGCCGCCGGCATATTCCTTTATCTTGATCAGGCATTCGGAGAAAAAGCACATGCGTGTTCTTAGAGCCTTGGTAGTGGTCTTATGGTTTTCGTCTCTCGTGTTCTCGCAATCTTCATCCCTTCATGGAATCGACGTCACTGATCTCGACCGCAAGGTCGATCCTTGCACCGATTTCTACGAGTTTGCCAATGGCACCTGGCGGGCGAATCATCCCATCCCTTCGACCATGCTGCGCTGGAGCAAGCGCTGGGAGTCCGGCGAAACTGCGAAAGACAAATTGAAAGACGTCCTTGAGACCGCGCAGCAGGACAAGACCGCCGCCAAGGGCAGCACCGACCAAATCATTGGCGACTATTACGGCGCTTGCACCGACGAGGCGCGGGTAAACGCGCGCGGCATCGAACCGCTGAAAAAGTGGTTTGCCGAGATTGATACGGTGAAAGACACTGCCGGCCTGGAGCCGGTGGTGGCCGACATGCACGACATCCTGGTGACTGTGCCGTTTAATCTCTCGAGTTCAACCGACCCCCACAAGCCAACCTGGGTGCTTGCCGACGTCGGCGCCAGCGGTTATGCCTTGCCGGATCGCGATTACTATCTCAAGCCCGACGCGCGCTTCAAAGAAGCCCGCGAGAAGTACGTGGTGCACGTCGCCAAGATGTTCACGCTGGTGGGTTGGGACGAGAAGTCCGCGGCGGCGGGAGCTCAGTCCGTGATGACCATGGAAACCAAGTACGCGGAAGCGGCGCTCGACAATGTCACGCTTCGCGACCCAAGCGCGACCGACCATAACAGCACCTTCGCTCAGTTGCAGGCCATGACTCCTCATTTCGACTGGGCCGGTTACTTCAAGCACAAGCAACTGGCGCAAGACGTGGACCTGAACGTTGACCAGCCTAAGTACATGCAGGAGTTCGACCGCCAATTGCAAGAGACATCACTCGCGGATTGGAAGGTGTATCTCAAGTGGCAAGTGCTGAACTCCTCGGCGGAAGCTCTTTCGGCTCCCATCGTCGAAGAGGACTTTGCCTTCTTCGGAAAATATCTCCGAGGCCAGGCAGAGATCAAGCCGCGCTGGAAGCGTTGCGTGGAATCCACCGACCAGCTTCTAGGCGAGGCATTGGGGAAAAAGTATGCCGAAAAATACTTCCCGCCGGAGGCCAAGGCACGGGCACAGGAAATGGTGCGGAACCTGCTTTTGGCGATGCGGGACGACATTCTCACCCGGCCCTGGATGAGCGACGAAACCAAGGAGCGGGCGATGGCCAAGATCGCCACGTTTAATCCGAAGATCGGATATCCCGACCATTGGAAGGATTACAGCAAAGTTGATATCCAGCGCGATGCCTTCTTTGAAGACTACGTGGCTGGTCGCCGCTTCGTGATGCACGACGATCTCGCAACCGTCGGCAAGCCGGTCGACCGCAGCCGTTGGGGAATGACGCCGCCAACGTCGAATGCTTACTACAATCCGCTGTGGAATGAGATTGTTTTCCCCGCGGGAATCTTGCAGCCTCCGGGCTTTGATAACAATGCGACGGATGCCGTGAACTACGGCTCCGTCGGAGTTGTCATTGGCCATGAAATTTCGCATGGCTTCGACGACCAAGGCGCGCAATACGACTATCTAGGCCGGCTGCGAAATTGGTGGACCGACGATGACCTGAAGCAATTCAAGGCGCGCGGCGCTTGCGTAGTGGATCAGTTTGACAATTACTTCATCGAGCCGGGTGTCCACCACAACGGCAAAATGGTCCTGGGCGAGAGCATCGGCGACCTGGGCGGCGCGAAGGTCGCATTTCTGGCATTTCAGAAATCGCTTGAAGGCAAGCCGCGTCCGGCGGACATTGACGGCTTCACCGCCGAACAGCAGTTCTTCATTGCCTGGGGACAATGGCGTGGCGATGCCATCCGCATTGAAGAACAGCGGGTCATGATGCAATCCGACCCGCATCCCATCGGGAAATACCGGGTGAACGGACCGCTGTCGAATCTGCCGGAATTTCAGCAGGCATTCAGTTGCAAGGCGGACGCAGCGATGGTGCGGCCTGAGGGCAAGAGATGTGATGTTTGGTAGATACTGATCGTCCGTCGTTGGTCGTTCGTCGTTGGCGGACTTGAAGGGGTCGTGTGAGTTGACGATCTAACAAGTGTGCTTGGGTAAGCTATGGACAAGTCCATTTCCGTTTCTAATGCGACACGACGATTCGGACAACTGCTGCGCGGCGTCAAGGCGGGCAGAAGCTACTTGGTGACCAACCGTGGCCAGCCCGTCGCACGCATCACGCCGAGCACGTCGAAGTGGGTGCCACCCTCCCGCGGCCGGGCATCCCTACTCCGGCGGCTCCGTTCTCAAAAAGTACTTATGATCGGCCGCTGGGGAAGGGACGAATTGTACGAGTAGCAGCCGTGAGTATTCGTGGCCCACACCAAAAAACGCCGGCTGGTTGGCCGGCGCTTTCCGTCTGCAGACTTACGTAAAATTATTTGTTTTCGCCGTTGGGACTGGCTCCGAACTCGCGACGAACAATGGGACGAGCGGCACGGGCGGCAGCCGGTGGTACAGCGGCGGCGGCGCCGTAACGTTCCATCAGCAACGGAACCATGGCGTTTTCGGCTTCCTTAACGAAGGTCAAAGAGTTATCGCTGTTCAGGTCCACCCTCACAAAATCTCCCAACTTGACCTGTCCGGTTGCCACCAGGTTGGCCAGTGGAAACACCAAATGACGCTCGATCGCCCGCTTCAGATGCCGGGCTCCGTACTTGGAGTCAGTTCCTTCCTGTAGCAGGAAACCCTTCACCCGATTGGTGCAGTTAAAGACGAACTGGTTGGCGGCGGATGCCATCAAAACACGTTGTTGCACCATCCCCAATTCGATTTCCAGAATCTGCTCCAGATGCTGTGATCGCAGGGTTTTGAACACGACCACTTTGTCGATGCGGTTCATGAACTCGGGAGTGAACTTGCGGCGGGCGGCATCGACCGCGGTGCGGTCGATTTTGTCGTCCAAGCTCGAATCCACCTGCTTAGCCTTCTGGGCAAACCCCAATCCACCATCCACCAGATTGCTCATTTCGCTCGACCCAAGGTTCGAGGTCATGATGATGATGCACTGTGAAAGATCCACGCGGCGGTTGTCGCCGAGCGTGAGCGTGGCCTTATCGAGAATGCCGAGCAGCAACTGCCAGAGCGCATCCGACGCCTTTTCAATTTCGTCGAACAGCAGCACTGAAAGTTTGAGCCGGTCGGTGTGCCACTGATTCAGAGCTTCCTGCGTGAGCAAAGGATGGGTTTCACGGTGGCCGAGATATCCTGGCGGCGAACCAATCAGCTTGGCGATTTCGTGCGAATGCTGGAACTCGGCGCAATCGATCTTGATGCAGGCGCGCGCGTCACCAAACAAGCCCTCTGACATAGCTTCGACTACTCGCGTCTTCCCCGAGCCAGTGGGGCCGAGAAAGAGCAGGTTGCCGACGGGACGCCCCGGAGGATTCAACCCCGCCAGGAACATCTGGTAGATTTCGACCACCTTCTCGACGGCAGCTTCCTGGCCGACGATCTTGCGTCGCAACGCGGTTTCGAAATCCCGCGCATCGTTACTCCGTAGGGTGGGATCGAGGACTGTGTTCAGAGCGTTCTTCATAGGGTGACGGCCCTTGTTTTCCTTAGCTGGGCGTAACCTGGTTGGCTGACAAAATCTGTCACTCCCAGGCGGCCCGTGATAGGCTTAATGCCTATCGCTTTACCTCCACTGCAAATGATTCGCCATCGGGTGGAACTGCTTGTGGCTGAGGTTTTTGCCAGAATTGGGACGCCTTAGCCCCTCCCCCAAGCTGCCATTCCTTGTGGGACTCGACCCAGTAGAGGAAATACTTTGCGCATGCAGGGAGATTTCTGCTACCGGGGAGTGGCGCCGCACACGGCTCTGACCCGACGTAACTAGCTCCCAAAAGCCTGCCCAATTAGCCTCGGGATTATGTTTCTGGGAGATCAATTGTGCGACGATTTGGCTTGATTCTAGCAGTGGTGGCTGCGGTTCTATGCTTGGGAATTTTCTTTCGCCATCTGCCCGTGGCGGCGGCGCAATCGGGGCAATCGGCGGCGTTGGTGCGAACGGTCGGCTCGCTTCCGGCTACACCCAAGCCACCGGTTACGAACTCGTCGCTTGCGGCTCCGGTCGTTCCTCCCGGCAGCACTTTGTACCTAGCCAAGCGTGGAGACACCGTCTCCTCGGTTGCGCATCACTTTTTGTCGCAGACTTCGTTTCTTACCTCGAGTGAAGTAGCCGAGGCAATTCGCAAAGCGAATGTTGATCTGGAGCAGAAAACTTTCCTTAAGACGGGTGAGCAGGTAGTTGTCCCGGGAATTCTAGAGGCGCCGATCGTCGAAAAGACAGTTCCTGTGGCTCGAGATTTCGAGGTTCGTGCCATTTATCTGACCGGCCTCATGGCTGGCAGCGATCACGGAGTACGCATCATCCGTCACTGGCGTGAAGTGGGCGGAAATGCGGTTGTTTTCGACATCAAAGACAGCGACGGCAGCGTGAATATTCCTTTCGAACATCCGCTGCTCGGCAAGCACCACACTCCGCTTCCGGATCTTCCCAAGTTTGTCAGATTTCTGCATTCGCAGAACATGCATGCCATTGCGCGCGTGGCAATATTTCGCGATCAGCGACTCGTGGTGGAACACCCGGAGCTAGCCGTGAAGTCGCATCGCACTGGCCAGCCATGGCAAGAGAACGGGAAGCTGGTATGGACAGATCCCTCGCAGCCCAAAGTTCAGGCATACAACATCGCCCTGGCTATGAAGGCAGCACAGTCTGGCGTAGATGAAGTGCAGTTTGACTACGTGCGCTTCCCTGCTGAAGGTGATCAGAAAGACGCGAGCTTCGTCTTTCAGACGGAGCACGCGGACTGGCATCGTACCGATGTGATTACAGACTTCCTAAAGCAGGCCTATGCCGAGCTACATCCAACGGGCGTTCTGCTTTCGCTCGACGTATTTGGCGTGATGGCCTGGCAGCGGCCTGTGGACCTCGCACACACTGGCCAGGACATTGTCGGAATGGCTCAGCATTGTGACGTGCTCTCGCCGATGATTTATCCCTCGCATTTCTTTGGCATGGACGGGATCGCCCATCCCGGGGACGCGCCGGAGCACTTCATCGGCACCTCCATGGACCGCTTCATACTGATCACCAAGAGCAGCGGGGTGGTGATTCGTCCCTGGCTGCAGGCTTTCCACTGGCGGACCAAGACATACTCTCCACAGTACATTGAAGTGCAGGTGCAGACCGCGAAAGACAAAGGCGGGATCGGCTTCTTGTTCTGGAATGCCGCCAACGATTACAGCAAGCCGTATACGGCCATGCCGGAAATGCGGGCGGCCAAGGGAAAATACTTTCGCGGGGATGAAATACCAGCCAGCGTGCAAGCCAGTTTGGGTGACGAAAACGCGCCACCGCGGCGGCCTCCCACAGTCCCCTAGTTGACCATGACTCCAACCGCCAAATTGGCCATCGCGCGCACTCCGGAAGAGGCGGCTTACGTCCTCTTGGAGCAAGCCCGGCGGCAAGTCGCGAAAGGCAAGGAAATTACTCCGCTAGCCGTAGTGGTGTGTGAAGAGAACCATTGTCCCGCTTATGATTTGGTGGGCTTGGCTTTCACTGACGAGAACAGGCATTCTGCCCTCCGGCGGGTGGTCACGATGGCCAAGGAGAAAACGGCAAAGGCGATTATTACCGTCGCGGGAGCAGATTATTATTACGCGAATGAAAGCAAGCCTTCCGAGGATTGCATTTTCGTGACTGTGTCCGGTGGCGGAATTGAGACGGTGACCATGCGCCTACCCTTCACGCGCGGTCGATTGCGGAACAAAACCAAGTTTGGCGAACTGGAGCGAAAAACGCAGCCGGTGCCACTTGGCTTCCTACCCAACTGGCCTTAAAGCGTTTTACGATTCCGCCTGCTATAGACGAAAGACCCCGGTTTTGTGCAAGCCCACAAAGTGGACGAAAAACGCCCTGCATCTTTCTCAAGTCAGTTATAATCTGGTTCGTCCTTTAGGCGCCGCGCCGCTTGCCTGCCAACAAGCGATCCGCCCACGGCAGATAAATTTGGCAAATAACGCATCCCTCAGCCGTACCAGTGAATCCTAAGTTCAGGAGTGCCCATGGCGATTCAACAGACCGAGAAAATCTGGCATAACGGCAAGTTCATCCCCTGGAACGAGGCGCAGCTTCACGTAATGTCGCACGTGGTGAACTACGGCTCCTCGGTGTTTGAGGGAATCCGCTGTTACTCGCTGCCTTCGGGGCCGGCGATTTTTCGTGCCCAGGAACACATGCAGCGCCTGCTGGATTCGGCCAAGGTCTATCGTATTGACGTCGATTACACCCGCGAAGAATTGATCGGGGCCCTGGTAGAACTGATCAAGAACAACGGCGTTTGGCCATGTTATGTGCGCCCGATTGTGCTTCGCGGCTACGGCGAGGCCGGGGTCAACCCGTTCAACTCTCCTACCGAGGTTTACATCTGCAACTATCCTTGGGGAAAGTATCTCGGCTCCGACGCTGAACAGGGCGTCGACATCTGCGTTTCATCGTGGACGCGCATCGCACCGAACACGCTGCCCGCGATGGCGAAGTCCGGCGCCAACTACATGAACTCACAGCTCATCAAGATGGAAGCGATTTTGAACGGCTATGTCGAGGGCATTGCATTGGACGTGAACGGCTACGTCAGCGAGGGCTCGGGCGAAAACGTTTTTGTGGTGCGCCACGGCACGCTACAGACGGCGCCACTCGGAAACTCAGTTCTGCCAGGCATCACGCGAGATTCAGTTCTGAAGATCGCGCAGGAGTTAGGAATTCCAGTGGTCGAGCAGGGCATCCCGCGAGAACTACTCTATCTCGCGGATGAAGCTTTCTTCACCGGCACCGCAGCCGAAATAACACCCATTCGCTCCGTGGACAAGATCAGCGTAGGTAAAGGCGTGACCGGACCGATTACGCGAGCTGTCCAAAAGGAGTTCTTCGGAATCATTCGCGGCGAAAAGCCTGATCGCTTTAACTGGCTGACTCCAGTGCCGGTCAAGAGCAAACAGCCGGTCGGAGTGTGACGCGCGTAAGGAAACAGAAGCCGCCCTGTGGGGCGGCTTTCTTGATTAGCGGCCTGCCCACAGCAATTCCACGGGATAGTTGATAAACACCCGGTCTGAGCTGACAAGAACCATATTTTCGAAATTTGCCTGCGCCGCCAGCAAGCGATCAAACGGATCACGATGATGAGGGTGTAATTGGGAGACCGACAGGGCGTGCTGGTGCGAAACCTCCAACGGACGCACGCCCTGCTCCGCCATTCGACGCGGCACGAAGGTTACTGCCGGTTCTGGCAAGCGCAGTTTTCCGGAACTCGATTTGATCGCGATTTCCCAGGCAGACGCGGCCGACAAAAAGACTTCCTGCTCGGTTCCAGCGATTACTTCTCTCGCCTTCGAAGAAAGCCGATCGGGCTCGAAGAGAGTCCACAGCCAAACGCCCGTGTCGAGCAGGTATTTCATTTCCTCTTTTTCTTCCTGACGGGTTTGGCCTCAGCCTCATTCGTTGTGAACGGGGCATCGTAGAACAAAGCCTCGATCTCAGGATCAGGAGCATCGAAGTCGTCCGCCACCCAGATTCTGCCCCGATCCATTCCCATCGGGCGAACACCGGATTGGGGTTTCTTGGGAATGATAGTCGCGATTGCTTTGCCCGCGCGTGCGATCGTGATCTCCTCTCCGTTCTCAACTCGCTGAAGAAGCTTTGAGAAATGCGTTTTGGCCTTATGGATATTGACTTCCATTGAGCGATTATGGACTAAGTCTGTGGACTAAGTCAACTACTAACAAAATGTAATACGGGCATCAAGGCACAACAACGGGAGGCACCGGGAAATCGGATGGGTTGGGTGTTTGTGCGCTTTTCAAAGCGGTACATTCGACCTTCCCCGAGTGCACAAAACAAAAGGCGGAGCCCGTGGATGCCCACCTCGTGGTGAGCTCCTTGTTGGGAGGAAACTCAAAAAGCGTCGTCGTTCCGGAAAAAAACCGGGCAATTCCTCCATTTGCGTACAGACAGCCCTGCGTATTGCACACCGTACACATTCGCAGCTGGCAGGCCGACAGGTCAGCATTGGAATGCTTCCAACTCTCCCCATCAGAGGAATACAAAGCCACGGGGACGGCATACCCGCCACCTGGTTGATCTTTGTGAATTACTTCGGTGCCTACGGCCCAATACAGACCTTCGCGGCGCAAGAAGCTATACAGGGTTACATTCGGAATACTCGACGCGATCCAAGATTTCCCCAAATCTTGTGTGAACAAAAACGCTTGAGAGAAGTATTGAGCTCCTCCCTCCTTCAACATCACACCCATGCGGCTGTCGTCAAGGGCGACGACCGAAAACACATGGCGAAAATGATGCATGATTTCTGCATTCTGCCCTTCCGATACGCTTGCCCAGTGCAATTCGCCATCAACTGTAAATAGAACGGAATCGGCCGCCCGGACGACGCCATGGTTCTCATCAGAAAAAGACGCCTGCGCGATTGTTTGGTCCGTAAAATTGTGGTCGATCCATGTTTCGCCACCGTCCGTGGTCGTCAGCAACAGCCCGCCAGTTCCCGTTGTGTAGCCGAAATTCTCGCTCGCAAAGTCGATTTCCAACAGCGTACGTTCGCTTGCGGTCTTAACGTGTTTGACTTCCCAGTGGGTTCCGTTATCGTGGGAAACAGCTATAGATTCGTTACTCCCACAAATCCATAGAAGGTTTCCGTTGCTGGTAAGATTGATTACCCGGAACGGGACGTCGCGCGTGCTCAAAATTGGAGCGAGCTGAGGTGCCCCTTGAGCCGATGGTACCGTTGCAGGCGGTTTGCTAACTCTGCACCCGCCAAGACCTGCAACGACTAAGAACATTATTGCTCCGACCCTACGCGATGTCATCACCACAGCCTCCGTATTTGCGGTCGCCTGTATGTTAGCTCACATTGGTGGCCATGGCGTTGATAAACCGCCATTGCACTCTTTAACTTCCCGCCACTCCAAAGCTCGATACGCGACCCATTACTTAGGTCATCTTGGGAGAACCACGTTTTCAGGCGATGATACGAGAAGCCTCAAGGGACCTCTCGCATGAACATTGATGACCTGCTTCGCATCGCCATGGAGCGGCGCGCCTCCGACTTGCATCTGAAGGTCGGCAACTATCCGCACCTGCGCATCGATGGCGAACTGGTTCCGCTGACCGATCAGCCTCGCATCAGCGCGGAAGATATGCTCACCATGGCTTTCAGCATGATGTCGGCGCGGCAGAAGCAGAAGTTCAAAGAGAGCACAGAAATCGACATGGCCTACGGCGTGGCCGGACTGGGCCGCTTCCGTGTGAACGTATTCCAGCAGCGCGGCAATGTGGGACTGGTGCTGCGCGTCATTCCTACCAAGATTCGAGCTTTGGATGAACTGTATTTGCCCAAGGTAGTGGAACAGATCTGCGACTTGCCGCGGGGCCTGATTCTGGTCACTGGCGTCACCGGTTCCGGTAAATCTACAACTCTGGCCGCTATGGTGGACCGCATCAATTCCACGCGCGCCGAACACATCATCACCATTGAAGACCCCATCGAATTCCTGCACCGTGACAAGAAGGGTTACGTCAACCAGCGCGAAATCGAAGTAGACACGCCGTCATTCGGTGCCGCATTGCGCGCTTCGTTGCGTCAGGATCCTGACGTAATTCTGGTGGGCGAAATGCGCGACATCGAGACCATCGGCACGGCGCTGCATGCCGCAGAAACCGGCCACATGGTGTTCTCTACCTTACACACTTTGGACGCGGTCGAAACCATCAACCGCATCATTGCCGTATTCCCGCCGCCCGAGCAGAAGCAGATTCGGCTACAGCTTGCGGCGGTGTTGCGTGCGGTGGTCAGCCAGCGACTGGTGAGACGTTGTGACGGCGAAGGCCGCGTGCCGGCAGTCGAAATCATGATCAACACGGCGTATATCCGGGAATGTATTTTGGTGCCCGAAAAGACCCGCGCCATCCGCGATGCCATTTCCGCAGGAACTTCACAATATGGCATGCAGACTTTCGACCAATCGCTGTGGGACCTTTTCCAGGCTGGCCTCATCAACTACGAAACCGCCCTGGAGAATGCTTCCAACGCCGATGACTTCAAACTGCGCATGCAGGGTATCTCTTCCACCAGCGACATTTCGAAGAATGCCATGCAGACTTCCGGCTACGGCAACTAGCTTTCGCTTCAGAAACACAAAAGACGCGCTCTTCAGCGCGCCTTTTAATTTGGAGGGAGGGCCAGAATATCCTTAGACACAAAATGGAAAGAATCTTCTGGCCCTTACCTGAAGACCGTACATAGACCGATTCAACAAATGGCTGCCAACCGGGTGTGACAAGATTGCGCCCCGCGTAACACGAACAAGGCGTGGTCGAGCGCAGAGATGTCGAACACATGGTCCAGCCGGGTGCGGGTCAGAACCTCGCGCACAAAGTGCGACGGATTCACCAGCTTGAGCTGCACGCCGCGGCTGCGCGCCCACTGATGCAGCGAAAGCAATGTAGTTAGGCCGCCGGCATCGAGCGACTCCACTTCCGACAAGTCCAGCACCACAATGCGGCTGTCTTTCTCTGACACCACTGCGCTCCGCAGAGTGCGGACCTCTTCGCCGCGCACGATTCGCCCGTTGCATCTTACGACCGCTACATCGCCGGTTTTTTCAACATCGATGGTCAGCATGACTGGTTACCTCTCAATCTCAATTGTTACTACGAGAATAGACGAGCAAAAGTTCCCGCTGTCACCAAAAAGGATGTAAAAAGAAGTAAAAGCAGCGGAACTATTTGTTCGACAGCTTTAGTGCACAATAAGGTGTGGCTGCTCAATGAGATCGGATCGGGTTTCGGAGTCTTTCGACTATGTCCTTTCCACGTCCCAAGAAGACTGACTCGGAAGATGAACTCTACGAGTATGCCGTAGGTGCGTTGGGGCGGCGCATGCGATCAGTGGCAGAGTTGAAACGCCTGCTGCGACCGCGCGTGGAAGCGGAGACCGAGTACGGGCAGACGCTCGTCGAGTTGGTGATCCGGCGACTCAAGGATCAAGGTTATTTGAACGATGCCCGCTACGCCGCTGCCTACTCTTCGTTTCGCCGGGAGAATGAGAAGTTCGGGCGTCGTCGCGTGATCACCGATCTGAAGATCAAAGGGGTTCATGCAGAAGTCATCGAGAAAGCAGTTGAATCGGTTTATGGCGATGTGAACGATGAGCATCTGGCGAGAGAGTATTTGAAACGCAAACGGCTGGTGAAACCCCAGGACAAAAAGCAGAGCGCGCGAATCTTTCGTCAACTCATGCGCGCCGGGTTCGGAGCCAAGACGATCTTTGCGATCCTTAAACAATGGGATGTGGATGATGACACTCTGAGTGCGCTGGAGAGCGAAATCGAATAAGCATGAATGCATAGAAGTTGAAATCGCGACTGAAATCGGCCATACTTAGTGTCCCAATCCAACCCACAGGAGAAACACTATGAGACTCATTATCGGGAGAGCCTTGGCATTAGCATTGCTGGCCTCTTCAGCTTTCGTGTACGCGCAGGACGCGGCAACAGATACTAAGGACGCCGCAAAAGACACCGGTCATGCCACCAAAGTCGCAGCCAAAGACACCGCCCACGGCACCAAGGTCGGAGCCAAAGATACAGCGAAAGGCACCGACGATGTTGCCCATGACACCGCCCATGGCGTTAAGAAAGCCGGAAAAGCGGTTGGGCACGGCGTAAAGAAAGGCGCAACCTCAACTGCCGACGCAGTGAAGTAAGCACCGCCAATATCGAACAAAAGAGGACACAGCAATCACGGAGAGCCGAAGGATTTGGCTTACTCTGTGATCTCTGTGTCCTCTGTGGTTTAGAATTGATTTCTCATGCTCACCGGCTCCGAAATTCGGCGGAAGTTTCTGGACTTCTTTGTCCAGAAGGGACACCGCGAGGTGCATTCGTCGTCGCTCGTTCCCGCCAATGACCCCACGCTGCTGTTCACCAATGCAGGCATGAACCAGTTCAAGGACGTCTTCCTGGGCCTGGAAAAGCGCGATTACAACAAGGCCACTACATCGCAGAAATGCGTGCGTGCCGGCGGCAAGCACAACGATCTCGAAAATGTCGGCTTCACCAATCGCCATCACACGTTTTTTGAGATGCTGGGGAATTTTAGTTTTGGCGACTACTTCAAGAAAGATGCGATTGCCTACGCCTGGGAGCTGATTACTTCGCCGCAGTGGTTCGGGATTCCGAAGGAGAAGCTGTATGTGACCGTCTTCAATGGCGAAGGCGGTGTGCCACGCGACACCGAAGCGCATGAATTGTGGGCCGCGCAGGGCGTAGCGAAAGATCGCATCTTCGAGATGGGCCTGAAAGACAACTTCTGGCAGATGGGCGACACTGGCCCCTGCGGCCCGTGCAGCGAGATTCACTACGACATGGGTCCGGCTGCGTCAGAACATGGTCACACTGATTGCGCGTTTACATGCGATTGCGGGCGCTATGTCGAGATTTGGAATCTGGTCTTCATGCAGTTCGACCGCGATGCGAGCGGCAAGCTGAACCCGCTGCCCAAGCCGTCGATTGATACTGGGATGGGATTGGAGCGGCTGGCGGCAGTTCTGCAAGGCGTGATTTCGAATTACGGTACGGATTTATTTACGCCGCTGATTGAGCGGGCGGCGGAGCTTGCGGGGTTAGCGGGGCTAGCAAAGACAGCGGAGACGGTGAAATTAGCAAGGACCTTCGCAAGCTCGTCGAAGGTCCTAGCGGGGCCCATGGAGCGAGGGAATTTGGCGAGGCTTGTAGGCAGCGCCAGCCTGCGCATCATCGCCGACCACGCCCGTGCGGCAACATTTCTGATTAGCGATGGTGTACTGCCCTTCAACGAGGGTCGCGGATATGTGCTGCGCAAGATCATCCGACGGGCGATTACACATGGGCGCTTGCTTGGGCAGAACAAGCCGTTTCTTTATGAAATGGTTTTTGCAGTGCGCGATCTGATGCAGGACGCATATCCGGAACTGGTGGATAGCTCCAACCGTGTCTCCAAAATTGTGCTGTCAGAGGAACAACGATTCGCGCATACCCTCGACATTGGACTTCTCAAGTTGGAAGAACTACTGCAGTTAAGCAATACCTACGGAACTGAGACGGCCTTAGCACTTTCAGGAGATAAAGCTTTTCAACTTTACGATACGTTCGGCATGCCTTTGGATTTCATCCAAGACGCGGCGCGCGACCAAGGGATCGAATTCGATCAAGTTGGTTTTGACAAAGCGATGGAGGAACAAAAGTCCCGCGCTCGCGCTTCATGGAAGGGCGCAGCCAAACAAACCGCCAATCCCGCCTACCAGCAGCTTCCGAAATCCACTTTCGAAGGCTATCGCCAAACCCGATCCGACAACTGCGAAGTCCTGGCCCTCATCAAGAACGGACAGGGTGCTCAGGAACTCAAGCCCGGCGACGAAGGCGAGGTCATTCTCGATCACACGCCCTTCTATGCAGAATCCGGCGGCCAAGTCGGCGACCGGGGATGGTTCTACTCGGACGATCACAATACCGTCGTCGCCGAAGTGAAAGGCTGCTACTCCCCGATTCAAGGGGTACGCGCTCATCAGGTCATTGCCAAACAACCGATTCGGGTAGGCGACAAAGTCGATGCCGTGGTCAACACCGACATCCGTCTCGCCACCATGCGCAATCACACGGCCACGCACTTGCTGCAAGCCGGGCTGCGCGAAGTGCTGGGCAAGCATGTGAAACAGGCCGGGTCACTCGTCGCACCGAATCACCTGCGCTTTGACTTCTCGCATTTCACCGCGGTCGAAGACGAAGAACTACAGGACATCGAAGACATTATCAACAAAGAAGTGCTGCGTAACGAGAAAGTCGAAGTCATCGAGAATGTCCCGATCGATGTCGCCGTCAACGAGTATCATGCGATGGCGTTGTTCGGCGAGAAATATGGTGACCATGTGCGCGTCATCAAGATTGGCGACTTTTCGACCGAACTCTGCGGCGGCACTCACACCCTTGCCACCGGAGAAATCGGCCTGATCAAGATTCTGAAAGAAGGCAGCGTTTCGTCAGGCGTGCGGCGAGTGGAAGCTGTCACCGGCGAAGGATCTCTGCAGCACTTCCGTAAAGATCATCAACTGGAAGGTGTAGTCGCCGCGCTTGCCACACATGCAGAAACGACATCGCCCGCAGAAGCCCTCAAGTTCGAACTCGACAAGAAAGACGCAGAGATCAAACGCCTCGTCCGCGAACTCGATCAGGCCCGCATGAAGTCGGCATCGTCTTCTGTAGGTTCAGTCAACGACAAGATCAAAGAAGTGCGTGGCGTCAAAGTCCTCGCTCATCGAGTGGACAACCTCGAACGCGCTCAAATGCGCACTCTGGTCGATCAATTACGCGATAAGCTCGGATCGGGCGTTGTCGTGCTAGGTTCGACGACGAACGGTAACGTCTCTTTGATTGTCGGCGTCACCAAGGACTTAACCAGCCGCATTCAAGCTGGCAAAGTCATTGGCCCGGTGGCACAGAAAGTCGGCGGTAAAGGCGGCGGCAGGCCAGATCTAGCTGAGGCCGGAGGCAAAGATCCCGCAGCACTAGATGCAGCGTTAGGCGAAGTGTATGGTGTGGTGGAAGGACTGTTGGGAAGTTAACTCACTCCCACGTTCCCAGTAAGGAGCATCCGATGGAAGATCGCATCCAATTCATCACCCATCAGGGCAAGCGTGTCCTCTTCGTTGATTGTTCGCACTGCACCCCTGACGAGTTGGAGAAAATGTCCCAACTGGTACCCAGCTATGTAAGCGCTGAGCCCAAGGGTTCTCTACTCCTGCTGGCAGATTTCACGGGGGCCAAGTTCGACCGGAACGCTATAGAACGAATGAAGCAAGACACGGTTCTCGACCGTCCCTACCTGAAGCGTTCGGCTTGGTTCGGAACCGATACCTTGCCCCATGTGTTCTACGAGCACCTCAAGAACTTTTCGCAGCGCGACCTGCCGACATTCAAGACAAAAAAAGAGGCGCTGGACTGGCTGGTAAAAGAGTAGCGAAAACATAACCTGGTTCGACTACTTCAATGTCTCCGCCAACAACTGAGTGAGCTTTTCGAAGGCGCGTTCCGCCTGCGGATGGTTGTAGACATGGCCGCCGGGTACGGTCCAGCCGTGCAGAGCGCCTTCGTAGGTTTCGCTCTCATACCTGCCTCCCCAAGCTTTCAGTGCTTCATCGAATCTTGAGATCTGATTGGCGGGCATACTTTTGTCATCGACGGCGTGACCGAAATAAAGGCGAGCCTTGATGCGCGGCAGTTCGCGATGTGGACTGGTCGGCTGGTCGGTGCAGAGTCGGCCTCCATGGAACGAAGCAACGGCGGCAATGCGGTCGGGACGGGCAGCGGCGGCGCGCATGGCCATACTTCCAGAGAAACAGAAGCCGACTACTCCCATCGCGCCCGGTCCCGCGCCATTAGCCGAGAGAAAGTCCACGTAGGCGGATGCATCGCGCTCCATTGCATCCGGAGTCAGCGGCGCGGATAGTTCGGCGAGCCGCTTGGTGGTACGGTCATCCCCGAATTGGAGCGGAAAATCGAAGACTGGAAGTTTGCTGGTACGGTAAAACAGGTTCGGGATCAATACGGCATATCCTTGCTCTGCCAGACGGCCAGCCATGCTGAGGTTTGCTGGGCGTACCCCGGCGATGTCGACGAAGTATAGAACCCCAGGGTCGCGCTTGTTGGTGCCAGGAATAAAAAGCGTGCCCTCGGTTGAGCCATCGGGCGTTGGTATGACGACGGACTGTTCAATCAAGCAAGTCTCCGATTTCTATTAAGCTAGCTTCGCCACTTTAGAGTGACCGGCCCAGCCATGGGATGCTTCATTTCTGTCCCTGTGCGCTTGGCCTCGAGATGCGATGCCTTCAGCGCGAAATACCACTTCGCCGGACGGTCCGCATCGTCGATCAGCATCAAATGTGGATTGTGCTTCAACCCCTCCGACTGTTTCTCCATGGTCTGCCGGTCTTGTTCCACAAATTTGGCGAACACGAACTTCAGCAATCGCGTTCCGAACGGCACCCAGCGAAACAGGTTCCAGCAGGCGACTACGTCGATGCGGCAGTGATTGCGCGTAATGGGCGTAACCGTGGTCAAGCTGGCGAACCAGTACTTCCCAGCCTGGATGGTTTCATAGCGTTGGTTGGGAAGGACAAAGTCGATGGTGGTAGTGATGGCCTCGGCATCGGCATACATCCGTAGCAGTTTGTAAGGCGCGCTGTTGGAACTGGGCGTATGCGCGCTCATGCGGAAACCCATGGGGATCGGCTCAAAGTTCTTTTGCTTCTCGTGGATGCTGTGGCGGCTCCGCCACCACCACGCCTGGTGAACAAATGGTCCGTGCGCCGGATCCATGAGGCCGATGATGCCGTGGTCCACACTACAGGGCAGTTCGGCAGTCAAGTGGGCGATATTGTACACGCGGCTGAAACTCGGGACTCGTGGCACAGCCATGGGTGGCGCAACAGCTTTGGTGAATCCCGCGCCTGGCGGAGGCGGCTCGGGAATAAACACCCAAACATAGTTGTCATGCTCTTCGCAGGCATACGCCCCTGCATAAATGCGGTCGACCTTGAGGTCCTGGTCGGCGGTGAGCGAGGGGATGAGTTGGCACTGTCCGCTATGGGCATCGAACGCCCAGCCGTGGTAGCTGCATTCGAGCTGTTGGCCGTCGAAGTGGCCGTGGGAAAGCGGCATGCCGCGGTGCGGACAAGCGTCGCGCAGGGCGAAGACCTTGCCTTGACGATCACGGCCGAGAACCAGGGGAGTTTCGAGCAGCATCGCCTTGTGCAGGCGGTTGCGGGTAAGTGCGCCGCTGGCCATTGCCCGATACCAGAAACCGAAGAGCATCTGGGAGTCGGGGGGTTGGCGCAGGTTCTCCAATTCCGTCATAGTTAAGACGGCAGCGTAACACAATCGTGGGAGGGCGATCGGCTCGCCTGCAAATGTCGAGCACAGGGATCGGGCCGAATCGGAAACCAGGTTACTAATGGCCTAAGACATTATATTTCAACATCTTACCTAGATTACCACCGTGGTTCTATGCCCCTTCGATAGATTGCTCCGCCCCTCCCTACAGCCTATAATCGACCTACTCTGGTATAGGGTTCTTCGTCAGGCTCTGGGCAGGTAGGCGCGAGGGATAGTGGTGTGTCCACGCGCCGATGTCGATACCGACTATGCGAAAGCACCTGCAACTCGTCCTGATGGCGCCCGTAATCGCGGCCTTCCTTTCTCTCACTCCATGGGTGCGTGCCGAAACCGGCGCCGACAATGCCGTGATCACTTCCACTACCGATAACGACGGCCGGACTGTCTACGTGAATGAGTCTCTGCCTGTAGCCAGCAAGCGATCCCAGACCCCAGCCCGGCAAAGTTCTCTGGTGTTCTGGAGTTCGACCGAACATCGCTGGAAGCCGGTTCCTTCCGCTAACGTCCGCGCAGCCCGCTCGGCAGCGGAGGAAGTGAACCACCTATTGGCGTCTACCGAAGGGCTGGCTCCGGCTGCGCGCCCGATTCGAGGCCGGGCATTCTCGCAGCAGGAGATCGACGCCGCCATAGACCAGGCTGCGTCGCTGCACAACGTGGATCCGAATTTGGTGCGGGCAGTGATCAAAGTGGAGTCGAATTTCAATCCCAATGCGGTCTCACGCAAGGGTGCGATGGGACTGATGCAATTGATGCCACAAACCGCGCGTCAGCTGAACGTCTCGAATCCTTTCGATCCCGAGCAGAACGTGGACGCCGGCGTCCGTCAACTGAAGCAGTTGATGGAGAACTACGGCGGCGATGTCAAGCTCACGCTAGCGGCTTACAACGCCGGGCCGGGGGCGGTGGCCCGTAGCGCAGGAGTGCCACACTACGCGGAAACTCGCCAATACGTGAAACGGATTACGCAGCTCTATTACAACGGGACGGATTCGACAGAGGACCGCATCCTGGGCAGTGGGTTTCACGAGCCCATCCAGGTGCAGCGAGACTCCCGGGGCGTATTGCACATTAGCAACACGGAATAAGAACGGACACATCTCACAGCAAGACCAGGTTCGGAACGACGATTACGGGCTGGTAGGTTGATAAAGAAATCTTCAGGCAGATGTGGGCGGCTGAGTTTCGCGGCTGCACCGGTAGCGGTGTTGCTGCTGCTATTGCCTTCCTACGCCCGATCTTACAAGTCCGAGGCCTGGGCCCGATCTCAATTTGCCGCGGCACAGCGTTTGCACCAATCGCTCGAAGCACGACCCGCCCAGCAACTCACCCGCGCCGACTACGAGCGCGTAATCAATTCCTATCACTTGGTCTACTTCGAAGCTCCTTCCTCGACCCGGGCCGATCCCAGCGTCGTCGCCGTCGCCCAATTGAAGGAAGAAATGGGCCGGCGGTTTGAAGATGACGACATTCTGCGCTCAGCCATCGAACAGTACGAATTCTTGCGTCGCCAGTATCCCGGCAGCAAGGCTCGTTTCAGGGCATTGTTCCGCATCGGCGAAATCTACAAAGACGACTTGCACGACGACGCGCGCGCAAATGCGGTTTTCCGAGAGTTTCTGCAATGCTATCCGCGCAACCAGTTCGCCGAACAAGCGCGCAAGGCGCTGGCGGAACCGGTCGAGAAAGCAAGCATCAGAACAGTATTGAAAAAGCCTGCCGCACCCGCGCCCAAAGTCACAGACGATGCGGACGACGATCGCACGGCCATTGACAACGATGCTGACCAGGACGCAGGGACTAGGGCTGAGCCCCAGACTGGAAAACCCGTCCGGGTCACCGGAATCCGGCATTGGTCAACGCCTGACTACAGCCGTATTGCCGTCGATCTGGACGGGGGCGTGAAGTTCGAATCGCAGCGTATTGACGGACCCGACCGCATCTTTTTCGATTTATTGAATACGCGGCTCGATCCCCAGGTTCTCACCAAGACTTTCGAGGTTGACGACAGCTTCCTGAAGAAGATCCGCATTTCTCAATTCCAGCCCGGGCGCACTCGCGTAGTGCTGGAAGTGAACGACGTTTCCGGCTTCCAGGCCTCCTTGAAATCGGACCCGCCCCGGCTGGTCATTGATGTGCACAACGGGGCGAAGGCCGCGTCATCCAAGGAAGATGCACATTCCACATCCACTGACGATGGCACCGTCGCTCGAGCTACTGCACTTGCAAGGGGCGCGACCAAAGCAGAGCCGCAGGTAAACCCACCAAGTCCTTGCCGTAATGCTGATTCAGACTCGGATAACTGCACCGCACGCGAAGACAAACCGGCGCAGAAGACGGTCGTGGTAAGCAGCACTGGCATCAAGAAGACGATCATCGATGCAGACGATGATGACACGCCGCCGGCCAAGACCATAGCCAAGCTCGACCCGCCGGAGATCAAGCCGGCCCGCAAGATATCACCGCCGGTGGCGTCCCCAGAACTGGCTGGCAAGAAAGGCAAGCGACCGATGCCATCGGATGACGTCGTGGCCCGTGAAGCCCAGCCTACGGCAAGTGGCGATCGTTCTCTAACTCGCGCGCTTGGCTTAAAAATTGGCAAGATCGTCATTGACCCTGGCCACGGTGGCCACGACACTGGGACCATCGGTCCCAAAGGCCTCGAGGAAAAGGATCTGGTACTTGACGTCAGCCGCCGCCTGGGCAAACTGCTAACCACACGCCTGGGTGCAGAAGTGGTCTACACCCGCAGCGACGACACTTTCATTCCACTCGAAACCCGTACCGCTATCGCCAACCAGGAGGGCGCGGACCTGTTCGTTTCTGTCCATGCCAATTCCAGCCGTGATCCCGACGCTCGCGGCGTAGAAACCTACTATCTCAATTTCACCTCCTCGCCGGACGCGCTTGAAGTTGCTGCCCGCGAGAACGCGGTCTCGGAAAAGTCGATCCACGAGCTTCAAGATCTGGTGAAAAAGATCGCTTTGAAGGAAAAGATCGAAGAATCGCAGGAGTTCGCCGGCGATGTGGAGAGTTCACTCCACGACGGCCTAGCGGTCAAGAACCCAGGTCTCCGGGACCGTGGGGTCAAGAAGGCTCCATTTATCGTTTTGATCGGAGCCAACATGCCGTCGATTCTGGCGGAGATTTCCTTCGTTAGCAACCCTGGCGACGAGCGCAGACTTCGCACTTCCGACTACCGCCAGCGCATCGCCGAATCGCTCTATCGCGGGATTGCCAAGTATTGCAGCGGTTTGAGTGGAGTAAAGGTCGCCAGCAAGATCGACAAGAGCACGGAGCAATAAGAACAGCGCGGAGTAGGGATAGCGAGTGTCGAATCTGGCTTCCCTGGACCTGGAAACTTTCCCCGTTCCCCGGTAGTCTAACCCCATAGGGCAAGTACGCCTCCATGCGGCTTCTCAAGCTCCATTTCGTACTCTCGATCGTTCTCTGTTCTGCGCTGTTTGCGGATAGCAAAGCCCCCGCCGCACCACTCCTGCTCCCGCAGTTCGGAGGATGGAAGATTTCCGGCGTAGCCAGCACCAGCAGCGATCCCGCCGTCGCCGACCCGGCAAATGCGGCTGTGCTTAAGGAATACGGCTTCAACGATTTTGAGTCGGCCACATACATTCGTGACGATGGCCGGAAACTGATGCTCAAAGCCGCTCGCTTTGCCGACACCAGCGGCGCCTATGGCGCATTCACCTTCTACAAGACGCCGCCCATGCTAGTGGAAAAGATCGGCGATCAAGCGGCTTCTCTCAATGAACGAGTGTTGTTTTACCACGGCAACATCCTGATTGACGCCGTCTTCCAGCGGCTATCTGCGATGTCAGCCGCCGAGTTACGAGAATTGGCCGGCGGTCTACCCATAGCCACCGGAAGCGCTCAGGGGATGCCGGGATTGCCGGCTTATCTGCCTTCTCAAGCCTTCGTACAGAATTCCGCCAAATATGTATTGGGGCCGTTGGCGCTCGATAAACTCGATGCTCCCATTTCGTCGCAGTTGACCGGCTTCGACACCGGCGCCGAAGTTATGCTGGGCAAATATTCGAGTTCGAGCGGCGAAGCGACTTTGATGTTGATTTCTTATCCCACGCCGCAAATCGCCGGCAATCAGTTGCGGAAAATCGAGGCCGCCCAGTCGCAGACCGCAGCGCCCGCCTCCGTCTGCTCACGGCGGACCGGTCCAATCGTGGTTGTAGTCGGCGGCACTCTATCGCAGAGCGAAGCGAAGTCGCTGCTGGCTTCGGTGAACTACGAAGCTAACGTCACCTGGAACCAGAACACCTACTTCGATAAAAGAAACAACATGGGCAACCTGGTATGGAACGCATTGGTGCTCTGCGGCATCCTGATGGCTTTCGCACTAGTCGTTGGTATCGCCTTCGGCGGGCTCAGAGTGCTGGTGCAACGCATCATTCCTGAAAAGGTCTTTCATCGTGAAGAACAGATCGATTTCATCTCGCTTCAGCTCTCGGAAAAGCCATCTGAGATCCTCGACAGTAGGTCTAAGTACATCAATTGAAGCAGTTTAGACTCCCAAATCCATTTTTCGTCTCACAATGAGGCAGTGGAAATACCTGTTAACCTATTTTCTAAGTGATTGAAACTAAAGCCATTTATTTCGCAGAAATCGCTTGACACTCCCCTTTTTCGGCTCATAAGATTTCGCCAGAAAGTTTTGACGGTTTACTCTCCGTTTGAACTATTCTCCCTTGAAAGAAAAGGCCGCCTTTTGCCGGGTGGCCTTTTCGTTTTGCTTGGCCTTTCGAGGCCCGGTTCGCCCGCTCGCGCTTTCGCGGGAACGTTCCTCGCTTGTAGTTCGTATCTCTTGGTAGTAGAAGTGTGTGCGGAAGGAGCAACCATGTTCTGCGACAAATGCGGCAGCGCGCTACAACCCGACCAGCGTTTCTGTGGCAAGTGCGGAAGAGAATTCGCGGGTGGAACTGGCGCCGGATTTCCACGGCCTAACCGGGTGCGCGAACACATTCGCTTGCTGGGTATTCTCTGGCTGGCAGCCTCCGCGTTTGATGCCATCGCCGCAGTCATCCTCTATGTGCTTGCCAACACTTTATTCCGTCACATGGCTGACGTCGGTGGTCCGGAAGCAGCTGCAACCTGGTTGCGTCCCTTCATCGGCGTAATTGCGTTGATTGTCGCCGCGAAAGCAGCGCTTGGATTCGCAACCGGATGGGGATTATTGCAGCGCGAACCTTGGGCTCGCATGCTTACCATCGTTCTTGCCTTCCTGGCGTTGTTCCACGTCCCATTCGGAACTGCTCTCGGTATCTACACTTTATGGGTGCTGCTGCCGGCGGAGTCGGATGCGGAGTATCACCAACAGGCACGCGAGATTCAGGTGGCGTGAGCGTCTACGCGGTCCGTAGTGTCCGAAACGGACGAAAGAACTCTCGCAAATCCTGGGCCAACAGTTCCGGTTCTTCCCACGCCGCGAAGTGTCCGCCGCGCGGCATCTCGGTCCAGCGCTGAATGTTGTAGACACGCTCCGCCCAGCAGCGCGGTGGCATGGGGTCTTCTTTGGGAAACCGGGCGACGCCACATGGAACCTCAACTCGTTCCCCCTTCGCGAAATGCAGCGGAGCTTTCGAACTCTCAACATAGAGCCGCATCGACGAGCCTATCGTCTCCGTAAGCCAATACAATGTGACGTGCGCCAGCAACTCGTCTTTGGTGAATCGGCATTCGACGTTCCCATCGCAATCCGCCCAATCGCGATACTTATCGATCAGCCACGCCGCCAGCCCCATGGGCGAATCGTTGAGGGCGGCAGCGATGGTCTGTGGCTGAATGCGCTGCACATGCCAGTAGGCACCCTTTTCGTCGACCCAACGCTCGGCGGACGCCAGGAAAGCCTTCTCTTCCTCGTTCGTCGGCGACGAAGCATCCACGAACGGAAAATACGATCCCGGAATGTAGTTCAAATGAAATGCCATAACCCGCTGCGGATATTTCCACGCCAGCACCGTGGACACATTGGCGCCGAAGTCTCCGCCTTGCGCCACAAACTTCTCGTATCCCAGTTGCCGCATGAGTTCGGCCCAGACCTCGGCGATCTTGAACGTGTTCCAGCCCGGCGTACTGGGTCTGCTAGACAAGCCGAAGCCGGGAAGCGACGGCACAATCACGTCGAATGCGTCGTCGGCGTTCCCACCAAACTGCTGGGGATTCGCCAGCAGCGGGATGAGTTTAAGTATTTCCAGAAACGACCCCGGCCAGCCATGCGTGATGATGATGGGCAGCGCCCGCTTCCCTGATCCACTCATATGAATGAAGTGAATCTTGAGTCCCTGGATTTCCGCCTGGAAGTGCGGCAACCCGCCCCATTCTTGTTCTTCTTTTCGCCAGTCGAATCGGTCCAGCCAGTAGTCACGGAGAGAATGCAGGTATTTGCTGTCAAAGCCGTAAGTCCAGCCGGAATCGACGATGTCATCCGGAAAGCGTGTGCGGGTTAAACGCTCTTTAAGGTCGGTTAGCTGAATTTCTGGGACGTTGACCTTACGGAGAAATGGGCATAGGGAAATTATACGGATCACTTGAAGAGCATGGAGAGCGTCCGAAAAAGAAGGTGGCGGGAGCCGCGATGCGTCAGGAAGCGTAGCGGCGTGCGTAGATGCGTTCGCGAGCCTCTGGAAGCGTTGCCATGACGTCCGACGCCGTAACGCCCACGTCTGCGAGGTGTCCCCTGATCTGAGCGCACAGCTGCTCAAGGCGGAATATCTCGTCCTCCGATTGCGAGGCTGACTTATGTGTGAAGTGTTCCATATAGTTTGTCATTTGAAATTATACCCAAAGGCGAGATAGCTCAGTTGGTAGAGCAGCCGATTCGTAAATCGCTTTCGGTTCTTCTCCCCAATTGGATCAATTACTTACAATCGAAATACAGCGCACAATTCGGGCATACGTCCGTGATTCGGCGTTTTCTGAGCGCCGGATTGTGCGCTGTTTTTTCGTTTTCCGTAAACCCATAGCGAATCATGATCGAGGCTTGCAATTAGTGGTAGAATCCCCGCCAAATGACCAACAACCTTTGGATTGGCGCAAATATTCTGATCAATACGACAACCGGCGAGACGACTCAAGTCTTGCAGTTCGTGTTTCGGGAAGAAGACGCGACAGCTATGCGTGAAGACGCTGCACGCAATCTGCTCGAATTCGTTAAACCGCGGGCAGCTCCTTACGCCGTCATTAAGTGGTCAATCGAAAAATCATCGACACGGCAGGGGTTCTATGTGATCAGAGGCGTGCAGGAGATCAGCAATGGCTAATCCGCCCCAAGTCCCGCCAGCAGGCGATATACATATAGCCGTTCAGAACCTCAACTTTGGATCGAACATAGGCGGAGATCAGAACGCCGCGCAATCCTCATCAAGCTATCAGACGTTCATGGCGAAACACGGCGCCGGATACTGGTTTTTGCATTTTTTGGTTGCGGTAGCTGCGGCGGCCCTGTGGGAACTTCTGGTGCATCTTCTGAAGTAAGCTAAACCCCTGTCCCTGCGCCAAGTGGCGGGTTTGTGCGCTGAATTCTCGGAGGACGAAATGCCACTCATCGGGAAAATCCTTTCTGGACTCGGGGGTCTTTGCTACGTCGTGTTCGGACTTGGCGGATTTATCCTTTCGCTTGCCATCGTTAATCAGGTCACAAACTTCTGGGGCTTTGCCATCGCTTTTTTCTTGTTCCCGGTGACGTTCGCCGCCGCTCCATGGTACGCCTTGGTTCATTGGGGTACGTGGATTCCGTTGGCCGTAAATTATGGCGGTCTGATTGGCTCAGGAATCTTGAGAGGCATCGGGAAGCGGCTCAATCCTGACTAACTTCTTCCAAATAATTTCTAGGGCAGGAAATTCATTTCTGCCCATCCTCGTTTGTTGATCATGGCGACCATGAACTCCTCGGCTGCTTCGAGAAAAGAAACAACCAAGTGACTTACCGCTTGAAGCGAAGGCTTCATTTTTGCGATGTCTTTTGGGAAACTCGATCCAAAAAAGGAGCGCAAGGCAACCAGATCAATTAATTCTTGGTAAGTATTCATTTTTTGCTTGCCAAGCCCGCTGACGATGATAGGGTCATATTCAAGGTCAATGTCGGCCATCTGCTCTTGCACTTGCTTCGGGTCGAAATGAAACACGAGCTTGTCCCGCACAATAAATAACTGCTTCCTCAGCGCCTTCGTTTCTGCGCTCCCAATAATGTTCCTCACCTGCTGGAATTCGGGGTGATTTAGAAAGTATTTCTCTTCCAGCTTCTCCACCAACAGAATTGCTTCAGCAAAGAGCGCACACGTAAAGAGCAGGGAGTTGAAACGGTCACGCGTAGCCCTAGGCGTACCATCCTGCGCATCTAATAGTGGGGTGTGGACAAAATGCAGCGCATTGACAGCCCTCCCCAACGCTAAAGTGGCACAGAACTCAGGATCGCTCTTTAGCTGTTCAAATTTCTCCTTTGGGACTGTGATTGTCCAGCGTCGATCCTTTCCCATCAAAGACCGAAGGAACTGAATAGTCCCGTTGATCAAACCCGCGAACATCGAAGCCATTGTAGAAGTTTAATCTGAGTCGCAACACTTCCCCCGCGAAATCCTACCCAAACCCTCCGGAAGTTTGTGCATTGCCCAAACAATCCGTGGCAGCAATGACGCAACTCGAAAGCGTTTTGTGCCCAGACCGCGCGCTAAAAACGTCGGAAACGGCTGCTCAACGTCTGTTAAACTAAGTGGAATCAACACGAGGCCGACGTAGCTCAGTTGGTAGAGCAGCCGATTCGTAATCGGCAGGTCAGCGGTTCAACTCCGCTCGTCGGCTCCATTTTCCGCTGAATCTTCCGAGAATCACTCGGTCGGGGCATTTCCCGCTAGCTGTCCTGCCGGATGTAGCGCGCGTCCAAACATGATTCCGGTCTCGACTTCTACTGGCTGCCCGTTCCGCAGGTACGGTTTGAATTTCCATCGCTTCAGGGCGTCGGTGATAACTTTCGCCTGATCGGGAAATGCGCTGAGAAAGTGAATGTGCTTTACCTTGCCTCTCGCATCGATAATGATTCGCACCGGAACTGGATTGAATGACCGTTCGGTGAATATCGGATCAACCCGCGCAATAACGTTTTCGTCTCTCGCGTAATCCTTGATGCAAACCGGAACGGCGCCCCCGCCCGTCCCCGCTGTAGGACTGGCTTCCGCAGGTAGTTCCATCTTGTTGAGATCAAGGACCAGAGTTTCCAATAGCTTCGTGTCGCGGCTGGTCAGCACCAGTTCCACCGTGTGGCAGCGGATTTCGGTGGCCAAAACATACCAATGCAACTCCGCCACCGGAGACCAATACGCAAAGAATATGAAAGGACGGCCCGCGATCTTGGTCGGGGTCGGCGCCATTTCCACTTTGTAATCAGCCTGTAGATTGTCCTTCGCATAATTGACGAACTGGAACGCGTTGGTCGCAGGCAGCGGAGTGAAGAACATATCCTGCGCGGTGATTAAGACCGTTCCTCGAATTGATCCTTGGTAAGTGTCCGCGGGCCGAAGCTGTGCAAGCACGTAGCGGCCGCTATCCGATGGCGGCGGCCCTTCGTATTTCTGGATCCAATCCTTAGGCAGAGCGTAGGTCCATCCAAAATACTGGTTGCGGAAGACATTGTTACTCACGCTACCGCCTTCCGGCAGGGGAGTCACGGAGTCACTGGCGCTCGGCCAGGCGCCCTTCACCAGGATCACTCCCGCTGGCACCTTCGCATTCGGATCGACTTGCGTGTTGTTGGAAAAGTCGCCGCCACTCTTGGTTGCGCTTTGCCCCCACGCGAGCAACTGTATGGACAGGGTGACAACGATCAGTACACGCGAGAATCCAGAATACATATTTTCCCCTTCGAATCTCGGCAGTTCTAGGGCCGTGGACACGGCAGGTCAGCGGCGCGTCGTTTCTTGCAAAAGCTGGTCTCTGCAAAAAGCTGGCGAGACAACTCGTGTCTCGCCAGGAGGAGTGTCGTGAATGCGATTTACAACGAACGCAGGAAGTCCAGCACCTCTTGCTTTTGTTGGGTACTGAGGACACCGAAGTTCCCCTCGACCGTGGTGGCTTCGCTGCCATGGCTCGCGTGGGCTTGAATCGCCGCGTTCAGATTGGTAGTGCGGCCATCATGCAAAAGGAAGATGCGCTGACCCAGACCCCACAAGGGAGCCGTGCGGAACTGGTCGCCGCCGGCGCTGCCTTGGGAGACGTTGTCCGCCAAGCCGGAACCCATGTGGTGAATTTCAATGTCCGAGTATGCGCTCACTGCCGCATTGCTCAAAGAGCCCGTAATAGTCGACTTCTGCGTGTTGCCTACTGTCGGATTGTGGCAGGCAGTGCACCCGATAGAGCTAAATAAGGCCGCGCCCGCAGCAATATTCTGAGAGCTGACCTGTTGCCCATTGAGCACGACGCCACCAGGTGGAGGCGGAGCCAGCGTCCGCATGAAGTTGGCAAATGCGGAGACATCGTCAAGCACCGCGGCATTCGGCGAGGCGGCCGGATTGGATGTGTCTTCCGGGTAGCCGCTCCCGCTAAGGTTTAAACAGTTCGCCGGCAGTCCAGTTCCTTGCTGGTCTTCCCCAGGTAGTGGACGGTCTTGCGTGAACAGCAGGTTGGAGATACCCATCTCGACGTTGTAGGCCTCGCCGGCAAATATGTGCAGCGATTTGTTCTGGGCCTTCCAGCCAAAACGGCTGATGGTGCCATCATTGCCATTGTGGTTGAAGGTGCCGGAAACACCGAAGCTGTTATTAAGGTTCTTGGCTTGGTTGTTCAACAGGGTTGAGTCGTCAAGATTCTCGATCAAGCCGGCTCCGAAGGTCGGCGTTGGAATCCGGAAGATGATGTTGTTGTACTGCCCCGCGGTAGTGAAACTTGGCTGCGGCAAGCTGCAACTGCCGGCATCGGAGCGGCCGGTAACCGTAAACAAATCTTCCACTCCTCCGTTTGGCGCATTGTAGTTGGGTGAACCATTCGAGTTGAAGAAAAACGGGAACCGGGCTTCAACCGTGGGGCCATTGGCTGAGAGGAAGTACGGAGTCGTGCTGCCCGGCGCTACCCCATTGCTGGTGAACAAGAATTGGGGATTGACGGCAGCGCCCGTTCCGCCAACCGCCGGTTGTGCGTGACATGAACTACACTGATTCGAATTAAACCGCGGCCCCAGACCGTTGTTCGCGCCACCAGAAACGGACTCCACCTCCTGGAAGCGCGCGAGACCGTCATTGAAGAAGGCCAGGATCCCGGGGTTGTCGTTCTCCAATACTGAAGGGAGCGCCACGCCGGTTCCGCGGTTGCCACTCTGAACTCCAGGATCAGTTTGTGCAAATGCCGGCCCGGCGAGAAAAACCGCCAACGTTGAAACTAAGGTGAGTTTGCCTATCTTGGTCACGATTCCTCCTTGTTCTCATATGGGCCTTGCTTCGAGCCCTGGTGGAAACGCTTTTGAGGCCGACATTCACGGGGGACACTACTCCGACCGCCGCTGTCCCGTGGCATTGCGACCCGCTCGCTGCTTGTTCCTTAGTGTGACCGCCGCATGCGCATGCGGGAAGATTCGTTGCTCGGACCTAAAAGAGTAGGTCCGCTAAAGCACACCGAATCAAGGCCCATTAAATGGACGACACGTCCCGTGTTCAACTTGTGATCATTGAGCACGCTCCGGCTAAATTTTTGGCTGTTCCCGACTAAGTGTGCGCGGATCATTTCGCGTGGCGGAGTCGTTTACGCCTGGATAGGCAGGCATACCCTAACGCTCAACTTGGCGAAACCAGAACAAAGGGCGCGGAATCCGATCGCTGCTGTAGGACCGGCAAAATTGCACGAAGCGTAGTACCGCTGAGAAAAATTGTCAAGCGCAAAGTCTTCTGGGTAGTGTCTGAAATGTAATTCAGACACTACCGTCTTCTGCAATGTACTTCCGACTTATCCGCTGCTGCGGGAGATTTTCGGGCGCTTGGGTTCGTGTCGCAGGCTGCGCCCTTCCACTAGATGGAACAACTCTTCGCCCAGGTTCTTGGCGTGGTCGCCGGCGCGCTCGAAGGCCTGCGCCATGAATAGCAGGTTGGTGCTGTAGTCGCGACGTCGATCCTTACTCTCCAAGTGGCGGCGAAACACGGCGTGGCAGACGTGGTCAATCTGCGAGTCGGTTTTCATCACCCAGTTGGCCGAATCAAGGTTTCGTTTTACGAACCCCTGATAGACGTTCTCCAGCATTTTCTCCAACACATCGGCCATTGCGATCAGGTCGCGACGGTCATCCTTCTGCAACCGCGACGACAAATGCTGCAAGCGCATGGCAATCGACCAGGTAAGGTCGCCGATGCGTTCCAGGTCAATGATGAATTTCAGGCAGGCAAGCAGCTCGCGAGCCTCGGGTTCGGTGACCTGCGTGATCGCGCTGGTGATGCGTTCGTCGATGGTACGCTCCATGCGATCCAGTTCTTTTTCGCAGTCCTTCACCGCGATGGAGGCCATACTGGACGAGTTCTCCAGAAAGTCGCGCAGGTTAAAAGCGGCGTCCTTGGCCACCAGGCAGGACTGTTCGATGAGTGCCGTCATCTCCTTGGTGGAATCGTGGTCGCGGACGGCCTTGCGCCGGGCTGCGGTCATCATGAGCAAATGATAGTCCCCAAGCCGGTGTTTTTCAGCGACAAGGATTATTAAAAGTTGGTGAATGCCAAACTCCGACTGCTCCCTTCTAACTGCAAAAACTTGCACCAGCCACTATGCAAGTTGCCGTTTCAGGTTCTTGAAGCCCGGATTTGCACTTGCATACCCGATTCAAGGTTAGGGATAATGCATTGAGTAATTCTTAATCGTGAGATACAGTCGAGCAGATCTGCTCCGGATTTTAAGGCTCACGGCGCGGCAGTTGGCAGCATGGGAAAAGGCTGAACTGGTCGCCGCCGCCGAGAGCTATTCTTTCTTCGATCTTCTGCAAATCAAGAAAGTGCGGGATCTGTGTGCTCACAAAGTTCGCCCCGCAGTCATCCGGGAATCGCTGGCGGCCATGCAGAAACAAGCGGCAGGAATGGAGAATCCACTGCTCGAGGCCGGGTCGTTCGATGCCGGGCGCCGCGTAGCGTTTCGTCATGAAGGCAAGGTTTTCGAGCCTATCTCCCGACAGTTCATGTTTGATTTTGCTCCCCGCGACAACCTGGTTACACGGAACTCGATTGCCACGGTCAAACCGGCCGCTGAGCCAAGAGATGTGACCGAGTTGTTCGCCCGCGGAATTGCCCTGGAAGAGGACCCTACTACGCAGACTCAGGCGATTGCGGTTTATCAGGCGGTGCTGGATAAGGATCCCGAGCACGCCGCCGCCAACATTAATCTGGGTACGCTCTATTACAACCGTCAGGACTACGCTCTTGCGGAGAAGCATTATCGCGTCGCCATTGGGATTGATCCCCGCTATGCCCTCGCCTACTTCGACTTGGGCAATGTGCTGGACGAGACTGGGCGGGTGATGGAAGCAATCCAGGCCTACAATACCGCGTTGCAGCTCGCGCCGACTTACGGCGATGCGCATTACAACGTGGCCCTGGCCTACGAGAAAATCAAACAACCTCGTAAGGCGCTGTCGCATTGGCGCGCCTATGTGAGGCTCGATACGGTTGGCCCCTGGGCGGTCCATGCCCGCAACCAGATCAAGCGCATCCTGCAAGCCGATGGGCTGAAACTGGTGCGCGCCAACTAGCTTTCTGCTTCCCGCTGTCAATTTTCAGGGAACCCAGTTACCGCTGTTTGCGTACTATTTGCCATGAAGACGTTACCGTGTCAAAAATCGGCTATTCTGCTTTACTGCCTCATAGCGACCGGCCTCCTGCTCGCTGAAAGCGCATTCGCAGACAACGATTCGATGAACTGCCCGGGTACCCTTTTAGCCAATCATGTGACCCTGGCCGCGGGCGATCAAAACGGCGCCAGCCATCTGCAACTCATCCGCAAGATCGAGGCCGGAGCAGAATTCGATCTCGACATCTGCGCCGCCGATGTCACCCTTACCGGAAGCGACAACAACATGCTTCGGGTTACGGTGGATCTGGAGAGTCCGTCACAGCAGCACACCGCCGCCGATTATCTGCAGAAACTCGACATCACGCCCAGTCACGTCAAACTGCAGTTGCACCTGATGCACGCGCTCCATGCAAAAGTAACGATAGAGCTTCCCGCCGCGACGCCGGAGCTTACTCTCAACTTGGGCCGCGGTGACCTGACCCTGGTAGCAGACACAGTCGGTGGCGAGCGGAAAATCAATGTCGGCTACGGCCATGTGAATTTCCAAGGGAATGCTGACGCCTACGAGTCCATGAACGTGAACATAGGATTGGGAAGCCTGCACGACAATCGCAAGGATGGACAGAACCACCACTTCATCGTCGCCCGGTCGTTCGAGGGTACGGGCAAGGGATCGATTGAGATGAATGTCGGCATGGGCGGAGTGGACCTGAATCCCGGACGGAACAAGCCCATCTAAGCGCCCCTCCTGCCGATCTTTCCGTCAGCCTTTGGGCAGATCCATCCCCCCAAGGTGCTAAAATCCTAGGTTGCTACTTCCTTCGAAGGTGCTTTCTATATGCCGGAAACCATGCTGCAAACCGCCGCTCCCTCGCCCCTGACCACGTTCACTGAAGACGAAATTCTCTTTCGCGACAACATTCGCCAGTTCGCCGAAGACAAGGTGCGTCCCCTGGTGAAGGAAATGGATGAAAAGGGTGTGTTTGAGAAAGACCTCATCCATCAATTTTTCCAGCTGGGACTGATGGGCATCGAGATTCCCGAGCAATACGGCGGCAGCGGAGCGAAATTCTTCGAGGCGATCCTTGCGGTGGAGGAGCTTTCACGAGTGGACGCTTCGGCGGGTGTCGTTGTCGACGTTCAGAATACGCTGGTCAATAACGCGCTGATGCGTTGGACCACGGAAGACCAGAAAAAGCGCTATCTGCCGCGCATGGCAGCCGACACTTGTGGAGCCTACGCGCTCAGCGAAGCCGGCTCCGGATCCGACGCGTTTGGACTGCAAACCAAAGCAGAACTCAAAGGCAGCGACTACGTCCTGAACGGCCGTAAGCTCTGGATCACCAACGGCAAGGAAGCCGGTGTCTTCATTCTGTTTGCAACTGTCGATCCCGCCGCCGGGTATAAAGGCATCACCGCTTTCATCATTGAAAAAGAATTTCCCGGATTTACCGTCGGCAAGAAAGAAGACAAGCTGGGCATTCGCGCTTCTTCGACTTGCGAGTTGATCCTCGAAGACTGCCGCGTGCCCAAGTCGAACGTGCTTGGAGAAGTGGGCAAGGGTTACAAGATTGCGATTGAAACCTTGAACGAAGGCCGTATCGGAATTGGCGCCCAGATGGCAGGTGTGGCTCGGGGTGCCTGGGAATACGCCGCGAAGTACGCGCAAGAGCGCAAGCAATTTGGCAAACCGATCGCCGATTTTCAGGGCATCCAGTTTCAAATCGCACAGATGGCCACGGAGATTGAAGCTGCGCGTCTGATGGTTTACAACGCCGCCCGAATGAAGGACGCCGGTGTTCCGTTCGTAAGAGAGGCGGCTATGACCAAACTGTTCTGCTCACAAGTAGCCGAGCGTGTGACGTCCTTGGCGGTCGAAATCTACGGCGGATACGGCTTCACCAAGGATTATCCCGTCGAAAAGTACTGGCGCGACGCCAAGATCGGCAAAATCTACGAGGGCACATCCAACATGCAGTTGGCAACGATTGCGAAGCTGGTGATGGGAGGAAAGTAACATGGTGATTTGCTGAGGCTAGGAACGCCAATGAGAATCATCCCACACACAACATCACTTACCGACGATCTTCAAGAATTCCCCTTACATCCCGACGACCGTGAAGAATCGAAACGACCTGCAAGGGCTTTGTCCCTGGCCGATAGACGATTAGGTAAGAGTAGATTGGAAAGAACTTCACTGCCTCGTCTGTCAAATCCTTGCGAGGATGTCCAGCGCTTGACGTCTTTGCCAAGAAGATAATCCTGTCCCGGATTACCGATTCAACGCGATCTGCCATAGCAATGCTGCTTTGTTTCTTGATGTAGCGCCAGATTTGAACAAGATCGAGCGCGGCCTCAGGCGCAAGGACATAGCGCACCTTCATTCAGGCTTGGCTTTCAATTCCGCCAAATAAGAGTCGAGCCGATCTTCCGTAATCCCCTCACCACGGTCGAGTTGCTCAATGCCGCGGCGGATCTTCGCACTGCTCGCTTCCCGGTTTTCCGAAAGCCACCGATCCTGCTCCTCCTGGGTTTCCAGCAGGTGGAGCAAAACTTCCTCTACACTGCTGGAATCGGTGGCTCGAAGTTGTCTCTGGATTCTAGCCTGAAGGGCCGGGTCGTGAATCTCGATGTTCATTTTCTCCCTCAATACTGTCTGCCTTAAATCCTATCTGCTGGTCCCGAAAAGTCAACCCAAGACCAGATGCTCACAGGCGGCGTGACCAAATCGCCCACATGTCACCTTCGTAACACATGCTGGTTACCTTTATTGTGCAGCCGCTTGCACCTCGGCCCTCTACAAAGACCTGCCAAACCGAGCCTAAGTCATTTAGCTGTAACGACTTAAAAACTTCCCACTCATTGGCGTCTTAGCTGCACTTGCGGATGCGCCTTCTTGCTTCTAGAGGGGGCGCAGATCGGGGTGGCCATTGTTGAGCTGGACGTCAGATAACGCGCTTCTGGTACCTACCCAAAAGCCCAAAGCCAAGCATTCCATGCTTCCGGTGTTCGTCGTGTTGTTCCTGGTCTCCTATGGCCTGATGACCCTGCTGGTCGTGGAGCAGGGCCGCACGATTGACAATCAACGTTCTTTGATCCAGTCGCTCTTCGATGACAGCTCGAAACTAGCCCAGTTGAGGGTTAGGAACCAACAAGCCCAAGCCCAGGCCCAGGCTGCGGCAAAAGCCCACTCCCAGGGGCAGAATCCGTCGACCCAGGACAAAGCGCGAGCCCAGGCAAAGAATGACCCTAGCGCCGGCAAGCTCCCGAAACTTCCAAAGCCGCCCACGGACACTGCCACCATGGAAGATGGGCGCAGAAGCGTAATGCTCATCTGAATTTCGGGCCAGGAAGTAGTCCCCATGAAAATCCTGGCGACGTTGCTGTTTGCGTTGACTCTCCCCGGTACCCGCCTGGCGCCGCCCTTGCGCCCGTCCGTCGATCCTCTCACTTCCCGCCAATCCGCCAACCACGGCCAATGGTATCTTGCAGACACCGGCCATGCCGTCTTCTGCTACGGCCCAGTCAAGCTCATGAAGCAGCCCATGGGCGGCCTACAGCGCGTGGCTACTTTCTGCCGAGGTGATAGGGCCATGGTGCCGCTGAAAGACTAGCACCCTCCCTGCTCACCAGAACGTCGAAATCCTGTACATTCTTTTCATGCCCAAGTTTGAGAAGCACATTTTTGTCTGTGGGAACCAGCGGCCAGACGGCCATCCCCGCGGCTGTTGCGATCCTGCCGGCCAAGCGCAGCTACAGAAGCTCTTCAAGCAGAAGCTGGCGGAACGGGGTCTGAAAGGCAAAGTCCGAGCCAACCAGGCGGGCTGCCTCGACCAATGCGAGCACGGTCCGAATCTGGTGGTGTATCCCGACGCTGTCTGGTATGGCGGAGTAAAGGCCGAAGATGTGGATGAGATTATCGATGCTCACATCGTCGGTGGAAAACCCGTCGAGCGGCTGATGATGAAGGACTCGTGCATCAACACCCAGAACTGCGAGCACAGGATGAAGAAGTTGTAGCCAGCCACGGAGAAGCCGGACCAAAGCCGCGTGCCCATGGCAACGCAGTGGAAGCAGAGAAAAACTGGAGCCGCCGCAGTCTGCAGCGACTCCATCATCGATTAGTGTTGGACATCCGGAGTGTACAGGTCGTGCATCTGAAGCGAACGGTAAGTAGAGACCGAACTTGTCATGACTAACGTACCACTTGCATAAAACGATGACGTCTGACTCGTGGTGAAGTTAACAAAACCGGCCTCGTTATGAAGACCATTCACCTCCCCATTCTTGTCAAGTAACAACTGAGAGGTGCCCAAAGCAGTAGATTGGACACCTTGATCGATGTTTTCCACCAAGGTTGCTACCATAGTGCCCTGATTAATTTGCAACACCTGTCCCCGGCTATTCCCACCATTGTTCCGTTGGAAGCGTGTATTGCCATTATCAAACAGCGCAATATAGTCGGAGCCAAACTGCCATTCTGCATCATGCTGATGGGAGAACCATGGATAGTTGTCGTTGGGATCGCCGACGATACTGAAGTCTCCATCGAGCCCCAAGCGCCACAGAATGTTGCCAGTTCCCTTACCGTTGCCGTAATCGATCTTGAGAACCCAGTCCTGGTGACGGAGTGACATCAAAATACTGCCATCAGTCGCCAGCTGCGCACAGTTGCCATGCAACCAGTCATTGGCGATAGTGTTGGGAGGGGTTAAGGGTGGGCACCCGCCTTGACCAACCGTGCAAGTCTCCCCAAGGATCGCTGCGCGGCTCGTGGGCAGCATGGTGGCACAATTCCCGCAAGTGATCGCGTTCCAGGACCATACCAACTGAAGCTGCGGATTCAAGACTACTAATTCGTTAAAGATGACGTCCGCCCCACCTTGAATGCCCGGACCAAGGACCTCATCCAGCGAACCGATCATCAGAATATTTCCATTGGGCATGGTTCGTACTTCGTGGTCAATGTCGGTGAGTGGCATTTGACCCGCAGCAATCAGTTGCTCATTGATACGGCCAATATTCGTCTCAACAACGGTGTTGCCGGCCACATCAATCTTGCGAAACGGCTGCAGGTAGGGGTCGCTGTTCCCGTTGCCGTAAAACCAGAAGAATCCGCCGGCCACCGCCCGGGTCAACAGTCCGCCTAGACCATCGTACGGGTCGTAGTACCAGACTACGTTACCGCTAAGATCGGTTGCGATCGGAAACGGCGTGACGTAGGAGTGAACTAAGATGGGTTCATTTGCCGCCTCGGCGGGGGCGGGACTGGTGACGGTTATTGTCGGTACAGGTATGCTGAGCGCACCGGTAGTGAAATTCACGATCTTAGTCTTGCCTACTTGCTGGCCGGAATTCACCAATATCCCCTGCATGGAATACTGTGTCTTAGGAAGCATGCCGGCAATGTAGAAATTCAAGCTCCCTTTATTACAGGGCTTCAAGGGAGTGAATTGGACAGCACCCGTCGCACTCTTAAATCCCACTTGCATGCTATCCGGCGCCGAGCATGGTGCAGCGCTGAATAGTGCCACCAGGGGATTGGCTGTGGGGGAAATTACCACTGGGTTGTTGCTGTTCGCGATAGCGGTGGCGACAATCGACTGGTTCGCCGTCGCTGTTTTTCCGGTGCTGTTGTTTCGGACGATGACCTGGACCTGATAGGTTCCTTCCTCCAGCGGTGGATCGGAAGGAAAGCTGTTAAGGTAGCCGAAATCGCGTACCAACGCGAGGCTTGCCTTAGTTCCCACGCTGAACGAATACATCAGCGTTCCGGGGTCGTTGTCGCTTGCGGTCGCCGTCCATGTAATCACCGTGCCTACTGGTTGCGGCGAAGCTAACGAGGGAGAGAGCGAAACGGTGGGAGTAGCAAAACTCAGCCCCGTCAGGCCAAGTACGATGGCCACTCCGAAAATGAGCAGCGCATAGTTTCGGTGCATGATTGAATAGTTCAAAGTAGCCTCCTGGGATCGACTGCTGCCGGACAAGAAACACAAACCACTGATGGTTCATTAGTCGGCTGCGCCGCCGTTCCACAATTACAAAGTACGAACCTGGATCACCCGAATCGTGGGGGGATTCTAGCGGAGGGCGAAGCAGTTACGCTAGAGTCTATTGTTAGGTCTTGAAAGAAGATTTGGCATCTGCCACTAGCTATTGCGCAGCAGCATTCCTTAAGTATGCAAGTTGTTGCATGTCATTGACTTCCGGGAAAATTGGACAACTGCGAACTTTCTGCCGTCTAGTCGCGTGTAAGTTCGCTTTCTTTGACGCCGGTTATCGTGACGAAACGAATGGTGCCCGCACTGTCTTCGAACACCAGTGCCGTGCCTTCCGGGTTCACCACAGCGGTAACTAAATGACCATACGACTTGGGGATGCCGCCGTGGGTTGGGGTCTTGTCGTAGCGAGCGAGTTCGCCCTCTTTCATGCCGTTCACGCTGACGAAGCGAATCACGCCATCAGCGTCTTCGAAAACCAGGCCGGTGCCGATTTGGTCGGCAATTCCCGCCACCAGACGGCCATACGATCGCGGAACCACGCCCTGAGTCGGCTCGGCTGCGGACGATACCTGGGCTGGCTGGGCCGCGTACGCGACCGTCGATTTTCGGCTTCCCGCCACGTATCCGGCAACTAGCAATAGCAAACTACCTAAGACGAGTAAACCTCGCTTACGCATCTCTGTTGCACCTTTCGTTGTGGTTAGTGACAGCGCCTCCCGCTACTTCTCGACCAGGATCTTATGCATCATGCCGAGATCCTCATGCAGCAGGATATGACAGTGAAACACAAAGGTGCCCGCAATCGTCGGGTCGCGGAAATCCATGCGCACCTTGATGCTGTGATAAGGATGTCCCGGCCCCTCCCAGAAAGGAATCTCCATAGTGTCGCGGTAATCGTTGGTCACCGGCTTCCCATCCACCTCCATAACCAGGAAGTGAATCTGGTGCATGTGAAAGGCATGGGTTTCCAACGCCCGGTTTTCGATGGTCCAGTCTTCCACCGCTCCTACTTTGGTGGTAATCGCTGGCTTCTCGTTCTGTTCGAAGATCCTTTGCTCCTGTCCATCGACCGTGATCATGAATTGGATTGGACCATTCGTTCCGCCGAATTCTTCGGAGAAGAAGAGTTTGCGCTGTGCGGTTGGGACCTGCTTGGCCACATCGGCAAACTTGAGGTCCTGCAAATGAAGCGGGGAGTTGTTGGCCTTCGCCGAGGGCGCTTGAACCCCATTATTGCTAAGCTGAACGGTGGCGATCGTCTGCGGTAGATCAGTGTTACCCGTAGGGCCGGTGGAATAATTCAATGTCACGAAATTCGTAACTGTGTCCGCCGGAGGAGCTTCCACAATAAACTCTGCTCGTCCCGCTGGAGGCACCAAAATCGTGGTCTCGACTCGTGGCTTGGCCAGGGGATAACCGTCGAGAGCGATCAACTCCATTTTCTGAGCTACGCCATTCACCTGAACCTGCAGCGGCATGAAATCCTGGAGGGTGGCATTCGCAACCCGCCAGAACTGCTTTTCACCTGGCTTCATTTGTATGATCGGGTGGGGCAACGGGAAAGCGGAAACCTGGAAGTTGATCGACAACTGATACGGTCCCGGAATCCAAGGAACCAGATATTGCTGCCGAATGGTGAAAACGCGCTCGGTCAGCCCATCGACTTCCGGACGCACCTTGTTCATTCCTTCCACAACCAACGCCCCGGCGGCCCCGCCATTCACCTGAAACTCAACGAACCCGTGCACATGCGGGTGATACCAATAGAGGCCGGGAGGTTCGTCCGCTGGAATCGGAATCTTGAAATCAAAGCCCGGTGAACCTGGCTGAATCAGCGTAGTGAGTACATCATCCTGATGGCAGTTAGGAGAAACATTCAGACCGTGAAAGTGAACATTTGTGGATTGTAGGGTCATCGCGCCGCTATCTCCGCAAATTTTACCAGCAGGAGCGGGCATCTTCATTCCCGCATCATCGCCTCCGATGCGGTCTAGGACTTCCAGTTCCAGAGTGTCGCCTTGATTGACGCGTAGCGTCGGAGCTTCTATGTCCCCGGTAGCAGACTTGTAGTTGTAGCAATAATGGGTATAGCCGAACTGATCCACCGAGTGCCCCATGACGAACTCCGCCGCCAATACCCCGTTCGTCGAGGTAAGACTCGGAGTGTCCAGTACTATCGAGCCCGGGGCCGGCCGAGCGGGACATGAAACCTGAGCCCAAGTCGGATGAACGGAAAAACCGCAAACCACGATTGCCAGCAAGCACCTGAACACAGGACGCATATCCAACTCTCCTTAATGTATCTCCCTGGAATGACTCCCACTCGGACTTACGTTTCCACGAACTCGCTAAAATGCTAGGGCATAAAATTCCCAATCGATATCAATCCCGAACCATTCGGATCAGTAACCGGAGAACCTGGCGCTTCTTTCATCGTACATTTTCCGTTCTTCACAGTAACCTCAATCATCGCGATTGCGGGCGCGCCATACTCGCCTACGTACAGGCCTCCGCCCGTGCCAGTTCCGCTAGCCACCGCCAGTCCTCCCAAATAAGAGAAACTCGACGAGTACCCCTTAAGGAGGTTCGAATCGCAGGCAGGCATAATCTTCCCAGTGGTCTTATCGAAAAAAGCGGCACTAACCCGGTCGCCTTGGGTGTCGCTGATGTAAAGAATGCTCTCATCGGGGCTGAACAAAATATTGCTGGAACTGATGGTAGCCCCGGAACGATACGGAACCGTCGCTGTCAACTTTCCCGAGGAAACATCGGACACTTCCACATATGCTGCCGTAGCGGTGTCCCCGAAGATCGCATAGTGCCCATCTTGCGTGAGCAACACAGCACTTGGATATGTGGCGCCAAGCGAACTGAGAGCTTGGGTGGAGTTCTGCTTATCCCCATTCGATACCGGTGTGACTCCCGAGATGTTGAAAGACTCGATGGAACCATCGCCGTAAGTCACAACCAGCATGTTACCCTGCAACGCCATTGCGTCGACGAAGCCGCCCTGCAACCCCGTCACGGTGATATCCCCAATAAAGGTGAGATTGCAATTCGGTTGAATTTGGAAGGTTCCAATGTTGCTCGAGTCGGTGAAGCTCGCATACAGATATTGGCCGTTCGTTGCTAACCCAATGCCGTTGGAGGCGCCAGTGTCGTTCGCGGAGCCCATCGCGTTACCGCCCAGCGAGAAGGTGCTTACGATGATTCCTGCAATGTCCGCGGTTGCAGCATCAGAAGCAAAGACGCACTCCTGGCCACCGCCGTTGAGCACAGCAAGGCGGTTCGCGCCGAAGTAGCCCCCTCCAATACCATAGCCACCGGTCTGTACCGATTGCTGCAGGGTGAGCAGACCATTCGCTCCGATTGAGTAAAAAGAAACGCTGTTGGTAATGAATTGCAGGTTCCCCTGTGGCGAGTCGTCATTCGTGATCACGTAACCGCCGTTTGCCGCAGCGGCCATGCCATTCAAGACACAAACTCCAACCAACACTACCGCGACCCGCGATAACCAGGACTTGCCCGTAGCACTCGTCATGATTCTTTCCTCGGACTTGAGAGAGTGTCTTTCCGTACAGCCACCGTGGGTGAGGTGCGAATCACTTCAACCGCCGCACTCAGAACGCTGGGAGCGAACGTCTTGCGGAAGATGGCGCCAGTGGCGATACCGCTTCCGTCGCCAAACTCGGGCAGCAGATATTCCGGCATCACAACCGCGACCAATATACATCAACCGACGGCCTACTACTTGTGTCGTTTTTACTTCCCTGATCCCAGCCCTTTTTCTGTAGGTAGAAAGACTCTAGGGGATTGCTGTTCCTGCTATCCTAGAAACCTTCACACTGGGGATCGATTATGAAAATCAAGTCATTCGCTTTACTGCTCGTGTTGGTATTCGCGATTTCGGCCGCAGCTCAGACGACTTCTCATTTCGATGGTCAGAGCTGGTGGGATCACATCAAAGTCCTGGCCGATGACAAACTCGAAGGCCGCGATACTGGGAGTAGTGGTGAGCGCGCAGCCCAAGCCTACGCGGTCGAGCAGCTCAAGAGTGCGGGCGCAGAACCTGCAGGCACTAATGGTTTCTACCAGCCTGTCAAGTTCGTCGTCCGCCAGATCGTGGAAAAGGATTGTAGCCTTGCTCTCATTCGCGACGGCAAACGCGAACCGCTCACGCTTGGGCAAGATGCCATCATCGGCACCCGCGTGTTGCCGGCCCGCAAGGTAGAGGCGCAGCTGGTTTTCGTCGGCTATGGTCTCAAAGTTCCGGAGAAGAATTACGATGACTTTGCAGGCCTCGATGTCCGCGGCAAGATTGTTGTTATTTTCTCCGGATCGCCGTCCGAGATTCCGGCTGCGCTGGCTGCACATTACCAGACCGCGGCCGAGCGCTGGAAAGTGCTGCGCGCCGCAGGCGCCATCGGAACGGTTTCCTTGATCAATCCCGCTTCCATGGACATCCCGTGGTCCCGCATCGCGCTTAACCGCGCCCATCCCAGCATGGATCTGGACTATCCTGAGTTCCACGAAACCGAAGGCGCCAAGTTCACGGCTACCGTCAATCCCGCCAGTGCCGAGAAACTCTTTGCCGGCTCCGGCCACAGCTTCGCAGAAATCGCGACGCTAGGTAAAGATCGCAAGCCGCTGCCACAGTTTCCGCTCGCAGTTTCGCTCGAAGCGAAAACAAAAGTGGAGGTCACCAAGCTAAGATCGGCCAACTTGGTGGCCAAAATCCCCGGCAGCGATCCCAAACTGAAAGACGAATACGTGGTACTCTCCGCGCATCTTGATCATGTCGGAATCGGTGAACCCGTCAATGGCGACCGCATTTATAACGGAGCTATGGACAACGGGTCCGGCAGCGCCTTGCTCCTCGACATGGCCGCCAGCTTCAAGAAGAATCCCGAAACCTTACGCCGCTCCATCCTGCTGATCCTGGTTACTGGCGAGGAAAAGGGCCTGCTCGGCTCAAAGTACTTCAGCGCGCATCCCACGGTCCCGCCGAAATCCATGGTTGCCGATGTCAACGTCGACATGTTCTTACCCATCGTGCCGCTGAAGCTTCTGACGGTGGAGGGTCTCAACGAATCAGACCTGGGGAATCGCGCACGCGAGGTTGCAGAATCGCTCGATGTGAAAATTCAGCCCGATCCCGAGCCGCTGCGGAATCTTTTCGTCCGCAGCGATCAGTACAACTTCATCCGCCACGGTGTGCCGTCAGTGGCCATGGGTGTCGCCCCCGATCCCGACTCGCCCGAGCAGAAGAAACTATTCAAAGACTGGCTGACCTATCGTTATCACGCGCCCTCGGACGACGTGAACCAACCGGTGGACCTGGCCGCGGCTGCGAAATACGAGGAGATCGTCAGAGCTTTGCTCATCAGCATCGCCAATGACGAGCATCGCCCGCAGTGGGAGCCAGACAGCTTCTTCCGCCGTTATGCGAATTAGAGATTCCGCTTATTTGCAGTGCAAAGATTGTTTAGCAGCCGGTTAGTGCGCGCCCAGGTCTGCATAGCGATTGAAGCTGGACAGGGCTACCTGGTCACTACCCGGAATGTAGAAACCAAACTTGCCGCCAGAGAGATTCGGTCCGCTCCACTTGTCCAGAGCCACCCAGCTTTCGCCATTTTTTATCTGATGATCAATTTCCGTGGATGAAATGCGGATCTGAATGGTGTGGAAACTCTTTTTGTCGCTCTTGAATGGGAACTTGGCTTCGTCCGTCTTCTGACCGTTGTGGAGCACGCTGCGGTAGAAGTTGTTTTCGTCCATCTGGAAGAGAATGTAATTCTGGGCGTCAATGTAATTCACTGCCCATTGCAGGCGGTGACCTTTCCGCAGCATGACGGAAAAAACAAATGTCCCAGAGGTGGGAGATGCGCTGTAGAGCACAAAATCCCCACCCTTATGCACGAAGCTTCCCTGGTCCTGCTTCCATCCCGCGGGGTCGTCCCACAGGGACATTCCGCTTGGCCCCAAAGGCAGGTCCACAACCTTGGACTGACCCACAACGACTTCAACCGTGGAGGTGCGAGTTAGATTGTCCGCCGTGCGCGCACTCAACGTGTAGGTCCCCGGGGGCAGGTTGAGTGCACTGCCCGAGGTCACCTTGATCGGAGTCTCTCCTGTCTTAGTCAAAGTTACGGCCGCATCCGCCGGCGTGAATGTGATCTTTACCGCACCAGTTGCGGCTTCCAGCGCAGCCTCTGCCGGTGTGAGGGCCACATTCGTTCCCGCTACGAATCGCTTCTGCAATCGCTTAGGTTTGAAACGGTCCTTGCGCAGTTCCACCACGTGGTCGCCGGGAGTGATGTTTGCCGCAGTAAAACTTCCATCCGGTTGCACGATTCCTGCGGGCGCCTGGTCGATCACAACCTGCGCTCCGGGTGGCCCTCCTTGGATTGACAACGTCCCAAAATGCGGAAATGGCTGCAGATTGAAAGCCAGCCTGCGCTCTTCACCCTTGCGAATTCGAACCTTCTGCTCGGGAAGATCCAGAAATCCATTCTTGGTGACCTTGACGGTGTAATCTTTCGGATCCAGGTCAGAAATTCGCAACTCGCCCTCATGGGTGGTGTCTTTCTGGGGCTGGCCATTGAGGAAAACGCGGGCCTTGTCTTCGTTGGTCACCACCACCAGGGTGCCAACATTCCGGCCCGACTCCAGAAAAGTGGTGAGAGACGGCATGGGGCCGGCTTCAACATCAAGCTTGTATTGGCTGCCGCCCTGGGTCAGCGTAAGCTCATGCGTGCCGGGCGTTATTTGCGTAAGCTGCCAGCCATCCTTACTGCTATCAGCGGGAGGTTGTCCATCCAGGCTAAGTTTGACCGCGGGATCACTGGTAAGTACTTGCAAGCGGCCACCAAGGTTGCTAACCACTACCGCGAGCACGCCCTTAGCCGTGACAGACCCTTTGACTACCGGCACTGCGCCCGCCGCGGTCGCGAACGTAAACGATGCATTGCCTTGCGGACCGTCGAACTTGAGTTTGTGGTCTCCAGGCACAACTTTATCCAGCGTCCATTGCGCGCCTTCAAGATCGCTGGGCGGTTGATCATCGAAGGAAATTTTCCCGGCCCCGGTGTCCGACGATAACTTCACTATCGGCAGCGCCGGCTCCAAGGTAAGTTCTAGCGAGTTTGCTGCACCAGTCTTGGCATCGAAGGTTGTGGTCTTGGGCTGGTAACCATCCAAATCCGCTTCAATCTCATAAGCTCCCGCCGGCAAGTCGAGTTGTAGATCCGACACTCCGCGGGCTTCCTTGTTGACGCGTATCGTTGCTCCAGTTGGTGTGGTGTGAACCTTCACGCTGACCGCCGTGACCGGTTGCGTCCCATTCGTATGTTTACGATTTCCCGACAGCAGCGCGAACATCAGTACGACGGCCACCACCGCCGCCCCACCGGCAATCATCTGGCCGCGAGAAAGTTTCAGCTTTAGTCGCGTTGGACCGGTCGTCACGGACTGCGGTTTGACAGGCACAGGTTTGGCTGCAAGCTTTGCCGGGACCGCTGGCACTGGCTTAGCCGCCTTAGGCGTTGGAGTCTCCGGACTCTTGGCCGCCGGTTTCACATCCATGGTTGGCGGAATGTAAACCGACATGGTGTTTTGGCCGGCATCAGGCGGTGGCGAACTGACAACCTTCTTCGGCTGATCCGACTTGGCTTTTTCCCCATCCTGACTCGGCTTCTTTCCGCTCACGGTGGGTACGTCTAAGCGTTTCAGAAGACCATTCGCGGAGGACAAAACTTCCTCATCTTCTACATAGCGATTGGCCAATGCCCGCACGCGCTCGCCTAAACTCTGCTTGGTCTTGGCATCGGCGAGTGTTTCAGCTTCCTGCTCCATGCGCCGCAGTTCTTCGAGATCGCGGCGTCTGGCCTGACGACGCTGCGTTTGGAGTTCCCGCCGTAGCGTGTCTTGAATCTGAATTAGCCGGGGCTCACGGGGATAAGTCGCCAGCACTTCTTCGATCCGCGTCACCGCCCCTGCTAAATCCCCCGCGGATTGCAATTTGCGGGCCTGGGAAACGCATTCACTCACCAACTGTTCCCGCTTCTGGTCGGAAATCAGCGTGCGCACCGTCTTAGCCAGCGGATGACCGGGGTTCAAATCATCCGCCTGCCGCGCCAGGCGGTCGGCTTCCTGCCAATTACTCTGCGCGATCAGCCGCGCCTGCTCAACCAGCGCATTAGAAAGCACCGCGCGGGTCAGCGCATTATGCTCATCTAGTTCGTAGGCGTCACGCAGAAGCTTGATTCCTTCCGCGGCTTTGTTTTGCCCGCACAGCTCCTGGCCTTCTGCCATCAGGCGATGCGCCTCCGTCGAACGCCGAATTCCGTCGTTGGCCAGCTTCTCCAGTTCCGCCAGTTCAGCCTCGTTGGGGAATTCCGCCTTCGCTTGCTGCAACAAGTCCAGAGCGCGCCCATAGTCACTGGAATGCATGCAGGCATCGATCTGCTCCACCACCCGCGTCTTTGACTCGATGCGGCTTTGCTGCTCGCGGCGTTTCTGCAGCCGCTCCACTTCAAACTTCAAGCCAGGATACTGGCTGTAGATGGTGCGTAGAATCTCCCAATCGTTGACCGCATCTACGTACGCGCCTTCCTCTTCATGATGGTGGGCGCGCGCAACGATCGAATTCACCAGGTCGCGCTTGTCTTTCACCAACCGTAGCGCGCGTTCGAAGTGCGTTTCCCCTGGGTTCTGCTCCAGGGCCTCCTTCAGGATGTTCACCTTTTTGTCGAGGTCAGCCTCGGCTTCCACTTGCCGGTCGATGGCAGCTATGAATGCCGAGAGTTGCTGCCGCTGCTGCTCTTCAATGTCATACTTGAGCGCCTGAAACAGCGCGTGGTTGGGATACTTTGCCAGGTAGCCTTCACAGGTGGCGAGGGCTTTGCCGAAGTTACGCTCTCCGAGGTGCTTCTTGGCCTCGACATAAGCGGTGTTCATCGCGTCATGCTCGGAACGGACTTCGTTGTAAAAGCTCTGGTAGGTGGCGCCACGCTCCGGAGCCGAAGCATCGGGCGCCCGCCGGTCCAGTTCCAGAACCACCGCCAGCTTACTGAGCGCGCTGCTGACATCTCCCTTCTGCCATGCGTCCATAGCCGCACGGTGAATTTGTACTTTTTCCTGACGCAGCTTGTTATATTCGTGCTCTTCGCGATCCACCTCAGCGATAAGTTGCAACGCCCGGCCTTCCTTGGGCCGAAGCTGCAACACATTTTGCAGGGCTTCACGCGCATGCGGGTAGGCGTGATTGTCCATGTGCTGGCGCGCCAGGCGGTACCAGTTCTCGATCTGCTTTTCGCTTCGCCGGTTTTCGATTTGGCTCTTCAGCGACAAAGCCTGCGCATTGTCAGGTTCCATCTCCAGTATGTCTTGGAGTTTCTGGAGCGCCAGCGGATCTTCCGCCTCTTCGAAGCGGGCCTTGGCTGCTTCCATGAGCTGAGCAATCGTCTTACGCCTCACGGTGCTGTCGAGCTGAGTACGCAACCCGCTGATCGAACTGTCGATATGGCCTTCCGCTTCCAGTTCCCCCAGAATCTCTCCGGCAAACTGGTAGTCCCCGGTTTCGAGCGCCTTGGTGGCGCGCTCCAGACGTGGCCGGGTGCGTGCGGGATCGAAGAATTCGATCGGCTCGTTGCGCAGCGCTTTGTTCAGGACGTCACCGAACTCGCGCGCACTCGAGAAGCGGTGCCACGGCTGCTTGGCCATGCCCTTGTGCACGACGCGGCCAATGGATTGGCTTACCGCCGAATTGATTTCCGAAGCCGGCGGTGGAATCTGTTTGCGGATAGCTTCAACAATCTCGTCTGCCCGGGCTCGCTGGAAGGGTTGCCGGCCGGTGAGCGCTTCGTAGCACACCACACTCAGTGAAAAGATGTCGGACGCAGCCGTTAGCGGCTTCATCTCGATCTGCTCCGGGGACATGTACACCAACGTCCCTTTTTGTCCCCGAGTGTGAGTGTCGGTCATGTGTGCCACACCGAAATCGATGATCTTCACCGAGTCATCTTCCATGACGAAGATGTTGCTCGGTTTCAGATCGCGGTGCACCAGGCCGCGCTCGTGCGCCGCCTGCAATCCGCGGCATGTCTGGGAAATGATTTCGACCGTTCGTTCCACCGTCAGCCGGTGGCTCGACTTGCGGATGAATGTATCCAGGGTCGTTCCCGGCAGCAGCGGCATCACGAAGTAGGGTTTGTTCTTGCCGTCTTCTTCAAACTCGCCAATGTCGAATATCTCGACAATGTTGGGATGGCTCATGGAGGCGAGCACATCACATTCTTTGTAAAAGAGCTGCAGTGACGCAGGATCGGGGAGATCAAGGATGGTTTTAACCGCCACTTCGCGGCGAACCACGGTATCGTACGCGCGGTACACCAGTCCCATGCCGCCTTGGCCCAACACTTGTCTTACTTCGTAGCGGCCGGCCAGTTTTCGCGGGACTGTGGGATCCTCCATGACCCTCCCCCCGGGAGAGATCAACGATCTTAGCAGGCATCCGCGCAGGCTCCAAGCGCCGTGAATTAGAGGTTCGCAGGTAACCGGCAAACTCTTGGTATACAAATCTTTACCATTGCGGCCTCCACAAACTGGCATCTTTTCAACTACACTGTTACATCGAAACATAACAACGGATTTGGGATTGGTTTTTGCGTTTTTCTTGGGCAGTCGATCCTGGGCTAGCATCGCTGATGGTTAGAGACCCAATCCGTAAAAACACAAAATAAACCACTTACAGGGACAGAACCGGGAAAACTATCTGTACGTGACTTGGAAGTGGTTTCGTAATTCATGCCAAAAAGGAACTCGTGTTTGATTCTTTCATCCCAGCGTCGAACTCTGATCGGAACTTCCGGATGCGGCCGGTGTTTCACGAAAGGAAGCTGGGATCGTCGAGACAACGAACCGGGATCCTAACTCTCACTCTTCGTGGAGGATTCTATGAAGCACTTTGGTATTGCGATCATACTTTCTATGGCGCTGGCGTTGTCCGGCTGCGGAAATTCCAGCGGCAGCAACAGCATTAACGGGGACTGGACAGCGACGCTAACTAATCCGGACGGATCCGCAGCTCTCGCCTTCACCGTAACGCTGGCAGGGAATGGCAGCGCATTGAATATTACCAACCTTAGTTTCACAACCTCGTCTTCCTGCTTTGCTTTGGGAACGACCGCGACCGGCGCATTCACTGTTACTGGCACTTCGGGCGGCGTAACGACTGGCAATTTTCAAATGACGATAACGTCAGGAACGTCGAACACCAACGGGACGAACGAGCTCACGCTGGTGGGAACACTAACCGGCAGCTCCATTACAGGTAACTGGACGCTGACCGGAACTGGGGCCGGTTGCAGTGGATCGGGGTCCTTCACCATGACCGATTGATATGGCTCGGGCGGGGCAGTCAGCCCACCCGACGCTTGTTTCCGGGACAAACAGAATCACATAAGTGTGCATAACTTTGCACTTCACAGCGACGCTACGGTTGAAAACCTTTCATTTTCCCGCGCTAATCGATGTATCTAGGGGTCGAACGCGACGCACCGAAATTTATTTGTCAATTTTTTCTAGAATCCATAAATTCTTCACCAATTCGAAGTATAATGCGACCCCGACGGAGCTTGGGGCTTGCCACAGCTTTTCCCTCCCAATTCTGTGGTCGATGAATCAACGACTCCGCGTGTAAAACCCACATCCTCCAAAGGAGATCGCAGAATGCAGAACCAAGGCGTCAAAATGTTGCGATTGCTCGCAATCGCATCAATGGTATTAATCGCGTCAGGTATTGCCAGCTCTCAGGAACCGGCGGCAACCGGAACCTGGGCTAAGCTCAAGAATCAACCAACCTTTCAAACTGACACAGCACTTTTGCTTACCGATGGCACCGTCATGATGCACCAGTACAACAGCGGAACCTGGTGGAAGCTCACGCCCACCTTACAGGGGAGCTATGTGAACGGTACCTGGACGCAGTTGGCCTCGATGCAGTCGGGCTATGCACCTCTCTACTTTGCTTCTGCCGTGCTGCCTGACGGCCGGGTCCTCGTCGAAGGTGGAGAGTACAACAACCTGCAGGGAACCGAGACCAACCTGGGTGACATTTACGATCCGGTTGCTAACCAATGGACCACCGTGAACCCGCCCAGCGGATGGCGCACCATCGGCGACTCTCCGGGCGTCGTGCTACCCAACGGCATATTCATGTTGGGCCAGGGAGGACAACCATCCAAACTGCAGGTAGAGTTCAACGCCAGCAATTTGACTTGGACCTCCGTCGGCACTGGAAAGGCTGACGGATTTTCCGAAGAGGGTTTTGCTCTAACACCGCAAGGCACCGTCCTTACCGTGGATTGTGAAGACGGAACAAATTCTGAGACATTCAATCCCTCAAACAACACATGGACCACCGCTGGCAGCACGATTGTTACTCTGCCGAACAGTGGTGGACTGGGGATCGTTCCGGAAATGGGTCCGCTCGTGCAACGTCCCGACGGCACAGTTGTCGCCTTTGGTGCTACCACCAACACGTCCATCTTCAACACCTCCACTGGCAAGTGGACCGCAGGTCCTCAGTACCCCAATGGAGATGACATCGCTGACGGCCCAGGAGCCCTGTTGCCCAACGGCAACATCCTGGTTTACACCAGCCCTGGCGTCTTCAACGGAACTGGAACGTTTTATGAGTTTTCCACCACCGATACCTTTACCGAGGCTCCAAACACCGCGAGCGGCGGCTCCCTGGAATCCTGGGAAGCCCGACTGCTGACACTACCGACCGGCCAGGTGATGTACATTCCGGCGGATGGTGGGACCATCGATGTTGAACTTTACACCAGCAACGCGGGTGGGCCGCAAAACGCGTGGAGGCCAAAGATCACCGGTGGTCCGACCACGGTTACCCATGGCAACTCGTACACCATCACGGGTAACCAGTTCAATGGCTTCTCCGCCGGCGCTGCCTATGGTGACGACGGGCAGATGGCCACCAATTTCCCGCTGGTGGTGATTCGAAACAAGGCGACGAAACACTTCTTCTTCGCCCGCACCACTAACTTCAGCACGATGGGCATTGCCACAGGCAATACCACCGTTTCCGCCACATTCGCTGTTCCTGCAGGCATCGAAACCGGCGCCAGCACGATCTACGTTGTGGCCAACGGTATTCCGTCGGCTGGAAAATCCATCACAGTAAACTAGCATTTGTGATCGCCCCGTTCTTCCCGGAGAATGCGGAAGGACGGGGCGTTGTTATTTCTACCCAACACTGGATTAAGACCATGGGCGGATGGAGAGGTCTCGGTGCGCTTCATGCGACTTTTCCTTTCTGAGCAACAGGTTCACTCTTGGCTTGCATTGATTTGACGAGGTCAGCCGCGGACGCTCCCTCGAGCGACAATCCATAGCCGACTTCCCGGACAATGCGCTCTTTCAACGGTTGAATGAAATGTACGCGCGTATTGCGGCGCGTGACTTCGGGAGCCTTCAAGTACAACTGGGCCAATTCGCGCGCCCGGCTGAGCGCCTTCCCGTTCGGTACAACCTCGGCAACCACTCCCCATTCGTGCGCCATACGCGCCGATAGTGGCTGTGGATTGAGCAGGAACGCCTCCGCTCGTCCCGCTCCGGCGCGATAACTCCAGGTGGTGAAGATTCCGTCGCCGGGCGCAACGCCCTGGGAGAAGTGGGCCACATCCTGGAAGGTCGCACCCTCTCCTGCCACAATTACGCTCGCAAGCAGCGCGTAGTCGGAGTGCACATGGGCTCGTCCTTCGATTGCCGCGATCACTGGCACGCGGATGTTTGCGATATTTTCCAACACCTGAACACCTTCGTCGTGAACCTGGCTCCAAACGCCGGGATCGGCAGCATTGCCAAAAGATGACCAATCGACATCAGTAATGAACTCCCCGCCTGCGCCCGTCAGGATCACGATCTTGTTCGCTCGATCTTGCGAAATCCGGTAGAAGGCATCGACAAATTCCGTGTGAGCGTGCGCGGTCATAATGCACGGCCCGCCATTGCTGTGGAATTCAGCAACCAGCACACCGTTGGCATCTCGCGTCAGCTTTAGGTTGTGATAAGCGGCAAAATAGTTATCTTGAAGTTGCATCGTATTCTCCTCTCTGTGTTGTCATTGCTGCGTTGTTATAGTTAGCACTATGTCCTCAGGTGGCCACAACGAGACCGCCTGCGGCACGAATGACCTCCCCGGTGATCCAGGATGATTCGTCTGATGCCAGGAACACCGCCAGCGGGGCGATATCCGTGACGCGACCGAGTCGGCCGAGCGGCGTCTTCCCAGCCAGAACCGCGCCGGCACCACCCGCAAAGGTCCCCGCAGCCACATTGCCTTCGGTTTCTGTATGACCGGGAGAGATGGCGTTAACCCGGATCTTGCGCGGTGCTAGTTCGAGCGCCAATCCTCTGGTCAGCGTTTCGATGGCGCCTTTCGTGGAAGCGTACAACAGGGCTCCCGGCACCGGATGCGATCCGACGATCGAGCTGAGGTTGATGATGCTACCGCCGTCGGCCCCGAACCGCTTGATCGCCTCTTGCACCGTGAGAATCGCACCGAGAACGTTGATGTCGTAGTGGAGGTGAAAGCTCTGTTCCGTAATCTCCGCGACGGTGCCGAAGCGGAATACTCCGGCGTTGTTGACCAAAACGTCCAGTCTTCCGAACGCAGAATCCACTTCTTTGAATAACCGCGCCACATCTGCGGCCTTGGACACGTCGGCCCCCGCGGAGATCGCCTCGCCTCCGCTGTCGATGATCGCCTGAGCGACACGTTCGGCGCCTTCCCGATCGGAGGAATAGTTCACGGCGACGCGCGCGCCCTCAGCCGCCAAGGCCGTTGCAATCCCAGCGCCTATGCCTTTGGACGCGCCCGTCACTACTGCCACTTTATTGGACAATCTGCTCATATTCACCGTTGTCATTCTCTCTGTTCCATGAATTCAGTCATGGTCACTTCGCGATTTATGGCAGACTAGGTGTCAGGATGGTCAGTTCGCCGACCTGCTCCTTCTTAACGGTACCCCCGAGTTGGGCATGATCCATCATCCAGATCTCGGGAATGATTTCGCCAACCAGGTGTCCATGACAGAAAAGTCGCACCACCGAACTCTCCGAAACCACAATACCCACCGCCTTCGTAACAGCGCTCATATTGGCAGCGGCAATGTGCCGGCTGCCGAGTCCCAACGGCACGTCCACTTGTGCGGCCACGGCATCAAGGTAGCGGCATGCGGAAAGGACAATTCCCTCGCGACTCACCACGAATCCACCGTCCAATTGCGCCAATTCCTTGATAGTGCCGCGAAGATTCAGATTGGTGACGTGCAGTGAAGACTCGGGATGCCCCGATAACGGATCCAAAATCAAGGATCTGGATCTCGCAAGCACGGCATTCTCATCGCCGAGTGTAAATATCGTGCCGACGCGTCTTCCCTCCCGACCCTCGCGAGCGATTTCGACTGCGAGCCCAATCAGGGACTCAAGAACATCAGGATCATATTCCGTTACCTGGCAGAGAATGCTCTCAAACATCCATCACTCCTCGCCCGGCTAGGTAACGCCGACTATAAGGTAAATGCACTCTGTTTTGGATGAAAGCCACACCAAGGAAGATGCAGGCCTGCTGACGAAGAAATCGGATGGTCGCTTTTCTGATGACCGGATCGTCATCCGCTACGAGAATGTTCTTGCGCGTGATGAACGTCTGTCCGGCTTAGATGGGTGATTGCGTCGGGCAAAATCCGCAATTACGGTAACCCGCGCGGTTGGGATATTGGGCACAGAGCGGTAGTGGTGCCGTTTGGGCACCACTACCCGCAGAGCCTAGATTGGTGTTTGCAATTCGCGTAGTGGTATAGTGAGCTTATGTCGTCCGACGCTCTCTCCTGTCTGCAAAAGGTGGTGAACCGGTGGGAAATGCAGCATCCGACCTTGAGAATCGCGTAGAGCAGCGATTCGGCATACTTCCCAACTTCTTCCGCCTCGCACCTGAGACACCCGAGATCATTGAGAAACTGTGGGGATTCGCACAAGCCGCCTACCTCGACAATCCTCTTCCGTCCGTTTTCAAGGAACGTCTTTTCGTCAACCTATCCCGCTTTTGCGCAGTCCGCTATTGCATTGCTCGTCATGCTGGTTTCTTGGTGGGGCTTGGCCATCCCGCTGGCGACCCAAGTGCGCATACGCAAAGCGTTACAGACGTTGTGAGACTCCTTCAACGGCCGTTTCCACGCGGACAAGAACTTCAGTCTCGTCTATCACTGTGCGCATCCTGCCCCGCACCCATTGTTGAAATGCCGATGGCCGACACGCAAATGGAAGATGCCATCTTAGCGTTAGCGGGACATGTGTTCTTGAAGACTTCTGACTATCTGCAATACCTTGACGCACTCGCGCGGCTACTTGGTCCTGCTCGCCTTCAGTATTTGCTGTTGTTCTTAGCGTTTGTCAGGGCAGCACACTATTGGACTGAAACCCATCCCGAAATCGCCCTTGAAGGTGACATCAATAAACTACTGGCGACACATGAAGCACTGGCGGATTGCATCCTCAATGACCCGGAAGCTAGGGACACTATCAGCCAGTCGCTCCTGGATGAGTTGCCGGCCCTACGGCTAAAGGCAGATAAAGCAATTGGCTTGCTGGCCGCAATCGTAGACTCATCGGAGGATGCCATCGTCAGCAAGACACTGGAAGGCATCATAACCAGTTGGAACACAAGTGCGGAGCGGGTGTTTGGCTACACCGCCAGCGAAGCGGTAGGCCAGCATATTTCGTTGGTCATCCCTAGCGAGCGTCGGGACGAAGAAACGGTCATCATCGAACGAATCAAGCAAGGGGAAAGAATCGAACACTTCGACACCGTTCGTGTACGTAAGGACAAGACGCCGCTCGATATTTCGCTAACAATTTCGCCTGTCCGGGATGCCAGCGGAAAGATTATCGGAGCATCGAAGATTGCCCGGGACATCACCCAACGGAAACAGGTTGAGCGAGCGTTACGTGAGAGTGAAGACCGTTATCGAACCTTGGCGGATGCGCTCGACACCCAAGTGCAGTTCCGTACTCAGGAACTTGAGAGAAGAAACTCGGACTTGCGTGACCTTTCGGGGCGGCTCTTGGAGTCTCAGGATGCCGAGCGGCGGCACATAGCGCGAGAATTGCACGATAGTGCCGGACAGACATTAACCGCGCTCGACTTGCAGCTTGCGCGAATCAGCGAATCGGCAAAGGAAAACCCTGCTATTGCCAAAGAGATGCAGAACGCCGAAGAGTTAGTCCAGCACTTGGCACGAGAACTACGCACAACCTCGTATCTTCTACATCCACCGCTGTTGGATGAAACTGGTATTTCGTCCGCACTGAGCTGGTACGTGCGAGGTCTTTCTGAGCGTAGCGGTTTGGCGATTGACCTGAAGATTTCCGATAACTTCGGAAGACTCCCGTCCGAAATGGAACTCCTCATATTTCGGCTTGTACAGGAATGCTTGACGAACATTCACCGTCACTCGGGAAGCAAGACCGCGCTGATCCGAATTGAGCACGAAGAAAGCAGTGTCCGTGTAGATGTTCAAGACCAAGGGGGCGGAATGTCTCCGGAACGACTAGCTGAGATTCAATCCGGAGGTACGGGAGTGGGAATCAGAGGGATGCGCGAGCGCGTCCGCCATTTTCACGGTGATTTGGTAATCGAATCCAACGGTTCCGGTACGAGAGTTTACGCGAATCTCCCGTTGAAGACGCCTGTCTCAACGCATCGAAGCGAGACGAAGCAAGATGTAGCATGAAACCTAATGCTATGACGAACTGGCAGAGATCCGTTTTCGCCAACCTCAGGCAATATCGTAGCGATCAAGGTTCATTACCTTGTTCCACGCCGCCACGAAGTCCTTCACAAACGCCGCCTTCGAGTCATCAGACGCATAGACTTCTGCAAGTGCCCGAAGCTGGGAGTTCGAACCGAAGAGGAGATCGACGCGCGTGCCGGTCCACTTGACTTCGTCCGTCGCGCGATCACGCCCCTCAAACACGCCATCGGATGTAGAAGAAGCCTGCCACTTCGTATTCATGTCGAGCAGGTTGACGAAGAAATCATTCGTCAATGTCTCGGGCCGCTTGGTGAAGACTCCGTGCTTCGCCTGCCCGAAGTTCGCACTCAGGGCACGCAGGCCGCCTATGAGAACCGTCATCTCGGGGGCAGTCAGCTTCAGCAACTGCGCCCGATCGACCAGCAACTCCTCGGCTGACAGCTTCTGTCCGCTGCGGAGATAGTTACGGAACCCGTCCGCAACCGGCTCCATTACGGCAAATGAGTGCACATCGGTCTGCTCTTGCGAAGCATCGGTGCGCCCCGGCGAGAAGGGAACCTTCACTTTGTGCCCGGCCTTTTTCGCAGCTTCCTCGACGGCTGCGCAGCCGCCCAGAACGATCAGGTCAGCCAGCGAGACCTGCTTGCCTTTGTTTCCGTTTGACTGCGGGCCGTTGAATTCCTTCTGGATCGCCTCTAGCTTCTTGAGAACTTTCGCCAGCGCGGCCGGTTGGTTTACTTCCCAGTCTTTTTGTGGCGTGAGGCGAATGCGCGCCCCGTTCGCTCCACCACGCTTGTCGGATCCGCGGAACGACGACGCCGATGCCCAGGCTGTCGTAACCAGCTGGGAGATTGACAGTCCGGATGCAAGGATCTTCGCCTCTAGAGCAGCAATGTCCTTCTCGCCGATCAATTTATGATCCACGGCGGGAACCGGGTCTTGCCACACCAAGGTCTCCTTTGGAACCAGCGGGCCTAGGTATCGCGAGATCGGCCCCATGTCGCGGTGTGTCAGCTTGAACCACGCCCGCGCAAACGCGTCGGCGAGCTGATCTGGATGCTCGTAGAAACGCCGTGAAATCTTTTCGTAAGCAGGGTCGAACCGCAAGGCGAGGTCAGTGGTCAGCATGGATGGCGCGTGACGCTTTGCGGGATCGTGCGCATCTGGCACCTTTCCGTTGCCTGCGCCATTCTTTGGCGTCCACTGATGCGCACCGGCCGGACTCTTCGTCAGTTCCCATTCATAGCTGAACAGGTTGGTAAAGAAGTTGTTGCTCCACTTTGTAGGTGTCGTTGTCCAAATGACTTCCAGGCCGCTGCCGATGGTGTCACCACCATGACCTTTGCCAAGTTTATTCTTCCACCCTAGGCCTTGATCCTCAATGTTGGCAGCTTCCGGGTCGGCGCCTACATATTGAGCGGGAATGCCAGCGCCGTGGGTTTTACCGAATGAATGTCCGCCGGCAATGAGCGCAACCGTCTCCTCGTCATTCATCGCCATGCGGGCAAAAGTCTCACGGATATCGCGTGCCGCGGCCAGCGGATCCGGCTTTCCATTCGGCCCTTCCGGATTCACGTAGATCAGCCCCATCTGCACCGCGCCGAGAGGATTCTGAAGATCACGATCGCCGCTGTAACGCTCGTCGGCTAACCATGTACCCTCGGGACCCCAGTTCACCTCTTCGGGCTCCCACACGTCCTCGCGTCCGCCGCCAAAACCGAAGGTCTTGAATCCCATCGAGTCCAGGGCGACGTTGCCGGCCAGAATCATGAGATCAGCCCAGGAGATTTTCCGCCCATACTTCTGCTTGATCGGCCACAGCAGCCGGCGGGCTTTGTCGAGGTTCACGTTGTCCGGCCAGCTGTTCAGTGGCGCGAAGCGCTGCTGCCCGGCGCCGGCACCGCCACGGCCGTCGCCGATGCGGTACGTGCCCGCGCTGTGCCACGCCATACGAATAAAAAGCGGTCCATAGTGGCCAAAGTCGGCCGGCCACCACTCCTGCGAATCCGTCATCAAGGCATGCAGGTCCTTGATCACGGCATTCAGGTCGAGCGTCTTGAACTCTTCCGCGTAATTGAACTCCTTACCCATCGGGTCAGACAGCGGCGAATGCTGGTGCAGGATGTTCACGTTTACTTGATTCGGCCACCAATCAGCATTCGTGTAGGATTTGCGAACGCCGTGCGCTACTGGGCACTTCGATTCGGTTGCGGTGTTTTTTTCTTTAGCTTCGGGGACAACAGTTCCCGATGAATTCGCGAGTGTATTTTCCATATGTTTCCGTCCTTCGAATAGTGATTTATGTATTGCGTGAAAAAACTATTTCTGGGCGCTGCACCGTCGGCAGAGGCCAAAGACCTCGACCAACGGCTGCGTCAGATCAAAGCCATCCGGCAGATGCCGGGATAGCCGTTTGAAATCAATAAACTCTCCTTCAATGTCCTGCACCGATTTGCAGCGCGAGCAGACCAGGTGGTGATGAGGTTCGAGATTGCCGTCCACGCGCAGCGTGGTCGCATGAGGAGTGACCTCTCGCAGCAATCCACACTCGATAAAAAGCCGCAGATTGTTGTAGACCGTAGCGACAGAGATGGACGGAATACGACGTCGGACCGCGGCGTAAATGTTTTCTGGAGAATGGTGCCCGTGGGAAGCGATGACGGCCTCGTAGACCACTTGACGCTGGTGCGTGACCGCCAAACCGTGCTTCGCGGCCAGCTCGCGGAACTGTTCATGGGTGAGGTGCATAATTATCGGATGATAACAATTATAAAACGATAGGGAATAGTGTCAAGCAAAATCTTTTTTCTGTGACCTTGAGAGGGCTAGAAACCTGAATGACAGACGGGGCGTACCCAGTTTCTCACCACAACACGGGAATGCGAAACCTTAGGGAGAGCTTTCGGATACCAAGAGTCTCCAACACCAAGTTTGGTGGCCCGATTCTATACCCAAATGACTTAGTCCGCTGCCATGCTCTCCGCTTCCGGTTCGAGTTGTGGTGGCTCGAACTCGGCAGTTTCGGACACGGCTTGCCCGCGCATCTCCGCTTCCAGCGCAGCCAGCTGGGCTTCGATTTCCTGGTTGGCCTTACGCTTGCGGATGACCTCTTCGCGATAGCGCCGCAGGAAATAATCGATGGTTTCGACGCGAATTCTGATCGAGCCGGTGGGCTTGTTCTCGTCGAGATCCTTGAAGCAGAAGTACGGCGTGCCCGATTGCTCGATGATGCCCTCAACTACGCCATAGATAGGGGCATCGTGGCCACACTTGAAGCTGGAGATTTCGAGTGCCACCAGGTTGGGATGGCGCGCGGTGAACTTTGCCGCCCAGACTTTGTGGTTGGTGCTACAAGAATACGAGTTCTTCCAGGCATCGGTGATGTCGAGCGGGTGAGTGATCACTCCGGCACGAACTTCGTCTCCGAACAGACGTTCCAGCAGATCTTCATCGAGAGGTAACGTGTTCTGCGAGAAGATGGGGTAGCCCAGTTTCTGAAACTCTTCCATTATTTCGTGGTTCAGACCGGGATCGTGGTGATATGGCCGACCCAGCATGACGATGCCGATGCGGTCTTCGCGCTCGAGCTGGTCCATCACTTGCCGAGCGCGTTTGCGAATGCTGGCCTCGTAGTCTGCCAGCGCCTTGTAGCCGACTTCAACAGCGCGGTCATTCTCTTCCTGCGACAGACCCAGGATAGGCTGCCATGCCTGCAGCATCTGATGTGCGAACAGCTTGCGGTCGGCAAAATTCAGAACCGGATCCACATACTTAACGTTGTGTTCGGCAAAAACGTCGTTCTCTTTTGTAAATGCCGCCTTCACCGTTTCAGGCGTCGCGGTCACGGTTGGGCACGCATTGGCGCCAACGATCTTCACCAGCGGCGAAGTGAGCACGTCATACATGGGGAAGAAGATCACGTCGAGCGGTTTCTTGCGGTGTTTCTCCTGAATCAAGTTGTAAACGTGCGAAATGCCGATCTTCGCCGGGAAGCAAGGATCAATCGCCCCGCGGCTCGCGCCTGCACGGTAGAGGTCGGAACTCGTATAGTCGGAGTAGATGATGTTCTCCGGCTGCACGCCGAGGCTCTCTAGATATCCGTTGAAAAGGGGCGCGTAGCTGTAGATGTTCAGCACGCGTGGTATGCCCACGCGCAATTTTTTGCGCTTCTCCATCAGTGGGATGCGCGTCTTGGCCTCTTTGTTCCAGAACTTCACCACCGGCACGGGATCGGCCACACTCTCGGGGCTTACTGAGCGGAAGACTTCATGGGCAGCAATGTCCACGAAATTAAGATATTTCTCTTTAATCTCGTCGAGGCCAGCTTTGATGTCCTTCATGTCGTTGACATCTTCCACCAAGCCCTTTTCGCAGGTGGCGATGATCAGCCGCTGTTCCCCGTGCATCAGCGGGACTTTGGTGACCTTCTGAATCGGTATGAAACTCTTCTCATCCTTGGGGACAGTGCGGATGTCGATGAACGTGCGCAGGCAATTGTTCTTGCAGAAATTGCAACGCGTAGATTCGTTGCGGGTGGTGCGGTATTCGATCTTGCGGACGGCGTCGAGACCGACGAAAGTCGTCTGTTGGCCGTTCTTCCAAAGGCGGACCGACTCAACCGCAGCGCCGATTGCCCCCGACTCGCCGCAGAATTCGTGGACAATGATTTCCGGCTTCTTGCCAGCCGCGCGGAAGCTGCTATTGATGAAGTCCACTTCAGCTTTCACCACTGCCATATTGTTCTGCGTGCCCCCTTGCAGAACGAAGCGCGTGCCCAAGGCCGCGAGGTTAGGAATGCTGGCCACGTATAGGAAAACGTTCTTGGGAAGCACGGCCGCCAGACCCGCGAGGATTTCCTCTGCCCGCCAGCCCTGGCGCTGGAAGTTCACAATATCCGATTGCATGAAGACCGCGCATCCGTAACCAAACACCGGCATCGATTGCGCCGAAAATGCCAGATCGGCATATTGCTCGACGCCTAATCCGAAACCCTCCGCCGTGGATTGCAAGAAGTAGCCGTTGCCCGCCGAGCACTGGGTATTCAGCTTGAAATCCTTCACTCGGCCGTTGTGCAGGATGATGATCTTGATGTCCTGCCCGCCCACATCGACAATGACGTGCGGATCCTCATAAAATTTGAGTGCCGACTCAGTGTGCGCTACGGTCTCAACCAGCGCCACATCGGCGTGCAGCACATCTTTCAAGATGTCTTTCGCATAGCCGGTCGTCGCGACTCCCAAGACTTCGAGTTTTGCTTTCTGCGCTTCTACCTGGCCGCGCAGGTTCTCGAACATTTCGACGGTGTCTTGGATCGGATTCCCGTTCGACAATTGGTAAGACTTGCAAAGGATGTCGCCGTTCTCGTTCAGCAGCACAGCCTTGGTTGAAGTCGAACCGCCGTCAATGCCGATAAAGCCACCGACCGTCTGGTTGATGCTGAATGTCGCCGGAATAAACTTCTTGCGGCGATAGATCTCTCTGAATCCCTCGAGCTCGTGGTCGCTGGTGGTCAGGCCTTTGGCGCCCGCCTTAGCTTTTTCTTCCTGACGCCCGAACTCGATGTAGTGCAGCAGCTTTTCATAACCGTGATAGCAGCCGACACAGTCTTCCTCGCTTTTGCCAAATTCAATCGCGCCCATGGCTGCGAAGTACTGCGCGTTTTGTGGAACCTTGATCAGATCCTCGGGCTTGGCGCCATCCGGAATCTGAACTTTGCGCTCTTGCCACATGCGTGGGATGTTCGCCTGCCAAGCTTCGCGCATGCCCTTGATGAAGCTGTTCGGTCCGCCTAGCAAAAGTACGTGGGGACGAAGGGTATGGCCCCGGGTTAGAACGCTCAGGTTTTGCAGAACAATGGCCTCGAACAGCGAAGCCATCAGTTCGTCACCAGGCGTGCCCACTTTTTGCAGGCTGTTGATGTCGGTCTCTGCGAACACGCCGCATTTGCCGGCAACTTTATGGAGCTTGATCCCGTTGTATCCTTGAAGCGCAAGCTCGGCCGTCGGAATCTTGAGCTTGGCGTTGATCTTATCGATGACTGCGCCCGTGCCACCGGCGCACTTGTCGTTCATCGAAGGAATTTTCTTCTTGCGGCCGGTCTCATCGTCATCCTTGAACACGATGATCTTGGCATCCTGACCACCAAGTTCGATGACTGAATACACCTCGGGGTGCATCTTCTCGACAGCCAGCGAAACAGCGGTCACTTCCTGCACAAACTTGGCGCCGATCTGGTCGGCGATCCCTCCGCCGCCCGAGCCGGTCATGAACATGCGCGTGTTGTGGGCGTTGATGCCGACTTCTTTCTCCATGCGGCGCAGAAATTCCAGCGTCTTCTCCGGCTGCTTGGTCTCGTGACGCTGATAGTCCTGCCACAAAACCTTGTCGGTCGCGGCGTCAACCACGGTCGCTTTGACCGTGGTCGAGCCAACATCCAACCCGACCAGGAACTCGGTGTGGTGGTCGTGTGGTCTCTGGCGAGGTGCAGGACCTATCTGAAGAAGATCCGGCTTCTTGGTTTGCCCTGAATGATCGTGCATTCCGTTCCCTTCACCCATCGCTGGGAGTTCTGATGCCAGCTTGAACTGAAACCAGCAGACAGTTCTCAGTCGCTAGTTCTCAGTTCTCAGTCTCCGCTTGCCGCCGCCGGCACTGCGATGCCCGGCACGCGCGAGCGCTTCCAAAGATGCGTATCTTTCTTGATGCGATCGTTTACGTGCAAAATGAACTGGGCAGCGGTCCCAGCAACGCCTTCGCGGTGCGGCACATGGTAGAACGGCCGCCGCAACTCGGGATGCTCCGCGATGTACTCGCGAATCTGTTCCATACTTCGACCGGTTGATTTCAAGCATTGTTCGAACTCGGTCTTAGCCTTCACTTTGGCTTCGCCCAGCGCCATCTGAACCCGGCTGTGGGCGTTCACTTCGCCTTCGCCGGAAGTTTCAATCGGCAGGAAAATCATGTCTTTGAATTTGTTGATCACTGCCGATTGCACTCCATCCGACTGCGAGGACGGCATACACCCGAAGGGTTTTAGCGCCAGAACCATGTGGCACAGCTTGTGGATGGTGTAGTAAACGTTCTTGCCGACTTCGAGGTGACCCTCGCCACCGCGCGCGAACTGGTTGTAGAAGGGATTCGCCAGATCAGCAAGGTCCTTTTGCGGAACCAATTCGTGCGTGATCCCGCCCAAGTGCTTGATGGTGCGGTGATAGAAGAACCGCCATGCCTTCTCGCCAAAGCCAATGCCCCACAGCTTCTTGTGCAAACCGATGTAGTTGGCAAAGTTCTTCTTCACTTCATACCACTCGGTATTGCGGTGCGGCCGGTTCACAGGCCACTTGGCGATGGCGTGAGCCTTCGCCTGATACATCAAATACGCGACCCAGGTGGCGATCGGCTCGACGATGACCTGCGCGCCTTCGCGCTCCAGGAAATCGAACATGTGGAAATTGCCATCGCCCTCGGTGATCTGCGCCCAGAACTCGCCGGTGATCTTCACCATCGGCTTCACCTTGGTGCGGTCCACTTCGATCGAGTCCATGCGCTTGCGGGCAGTATCCAGCGCGCCCAGATAGTCCTTACCCCACATGTTCTCGTGCCATTTTCCGAACACATTGGCGGTGTTGCGAAGAATCTTGTTGCTCTTGAACTTGGGCTTGGCCCAGTTCGGCGCCCGCTCTTCGATCTCGAAGCTCTTGCGATTGCGCAGGTCCTCGCACAAGCCGTCCACCACCTCATGGAAGACGCGATCAGTTTCGCCCTTATTCACTTCATAGGGACGGATCTGATAGATCATGTCGTTGAACACATCGCCCAGATGCATCGCATTCAACATGCCAAACCCGAAATCGATCGTGAACTTCAACCCAGGCTCGCCCGAGGCAGCCTTGATGCCGTCGCTGTCTTTGAACAGCAACACGCGGAAGCCATCGAAGCCGGCGTTCTTTAGCGCGAAACGATACTCGGCTTCATACATACCGAAGCGGCAGGGCCCGCATGAGCCAGCCGTGAAAAAAACGTAGTTGTCGAGAATCTTTTGGCGCGGAATGCCTTCCTTCTCCAGGAACTGGAGGTACTGCACAAGGTTGCCCACGGTGAAGTAGGTCGGATTGCATTGGCCGTTGTTTCCGTACTCCTTGCCGATCTGGAAGGCAGGCACGTCCGGCACCGGCAGCTTCTCGCAGCGGTAGCCACAGCCTTGGAAGACGGCGCGAATCAGATCCTCGTGCTTCCAGGTAAAGCCGCCGAAAAGAATAGTGACCTTGCTGCGCTCGTCGGCGGTAAAAGCCCGCTCCACTGGTCGGTGAAAATGGTCGGGCGCGTCCAGGCCTGCGATCTTGCGCAGGCGCGCGCGTTCGGCAGCCAGTCGCTGTTTGATTTCTACGTCGTCTTCAATTTGAACCAGGTGTGTGGCCATTTTCTTCCTCCGCCGTACTGTGTGTTGATGAAACTGAGATGTGAGAAACAGAAGGTCGGAAGACCCTCAGCAAGAACTTCCTGTTGAAAAACACGCAGGGATATCGCGGCTGCACCCTCGAACGGGATTCGAGGCCATTCATCCGGCGATTAGAGCCCATCAAAAACTCCTACCCACTCGTTCTAAGGAGGTTCGATGTTTTACGCCTTCGAGAATCGCTCGGACACGATTCCCGAGGCGCCGTATTTAGCCGACACCAAAACTAATAATTTTCCGGTATTCTAACCCGAAAAGCCCTTCGGATTTAAATACCCCATTACAAAATTCTACGCAAAACTTCCACTGACTCCCTGGAAGCCGTGCGCGGCCTGCTTCATGACCCATTTTAAAACTCTGGTGTCGTTGTAGCAGAAGCCAAGATTGTGGTTCAAGGTGGAGAAGCAATGCGTCTGGCACGACTTCTTCATCGCATTGAGCTGTGGAACTTCAAACTTATGATTTTCAATAACACCCCAGTCGTGGGTCGCCGAGTACATCGGGAAGCAGGGCGCCAGCGTACCGTCTACCCGGATAATGATGGAGTTCTGCCCGGCGCGGCAATTCCAGGGTTCCACCTTGCCGCGCATGAAGTCCTTCATGTCCTGAAGGCGTTTGACTGAGTTCACCATTTTGTAGCCCGACTTGTTTTTCTCGATCAGCCAGTCCACCAGTGCATCGACTTTCGGGAAATCCTCGGGGTGGATGAACGTGTCATTTTCTTCATAATGCTTGAAGTGGTTCTGTTCGATCATGGGAGATTCATTGAGATGGTAATCGGTGGCGATGCCGTGATCGCGAGCGATCTCCGTCAATTCCTTCACATCCTCGAGGTTGTTACGGCAAATGTTGATGTTGAAGAACACCGCGTAGCCGTATTTGTATTGCTTGCGAATGAGGTAATCGAAGTACTTCCGTACCGGAGTCAGCGCCTTGGCCAGTCCAGGCTTCTCGTCGACCGCATCGACGGCGAAGTTAAAGATCGCCACGCCGGCATCCGCCAAACGATCGATGACATCCGGCCGCAACAGGCGCGCGTTCGTGGGCATGTAGATCCAAAAGCCCTTCTTGGCCGCGTAATAGCTGGCCTTATGCACCAACTGCGGACGTAGCAGCGGCTCGCCGCCCATGAACGCCAGCACTCGGCAGGTCGTAGAATGCAGCCAATCGATCGAGCGCTTGGCCACTTCCTCGGTCATGCCCTTCACGCTGTTGTCGAAAGCCCAGCAGTAATGGCAGTCGAGGTTGCACTTCCACTCCGTAAACAGATACGCAATGATGGGATGAAATGGTCCCGGCAAAACCCGAGACTTCATGTAGGGGAACAACCAGCCGTTCATCGCGCGATAAACCATAGGCGCGTCCCAGTGACGTTTTCCTGCCTTGGCAGCCGCCAGGTTTACTTCGTAGTTGTCGTCCTGCGCCAGCAGATCGGGGTGTTGGGGAAAAACCGGCTCGGGAAACTTATCCTCGCCAGTGTTGGGTAGTAGCTGCGGCCTGGGAGCCGGAGCTTTTGTCAGTAGGTCGTGAAGTTGAACATCCAGGCGGAAGGTTGAAGGCGCTTCTCTCTCACCGTACTGTTCCTGAAGGGTAGGCATGGGGTCTCCTCGTTATTCAGGACAACACTGTCGCTAAAGAAAAAAATACTGCCACGTTGCGCCTTGTACTGTCAATGCGCTGGCGTACTCAACGAGCATCGTTTTGCAGCTCAGAACGGCCTTCGCTTTTCGTCGCTGCTTCCGATGCTGACCATCGCTAAAAAACTATCATGTCGGCAATACAGTTTTTACTGTATTGTTGTTGCCCGTGAATCCGCTTTGACTAGGCATCGAAATCAACTTTAAGGCATGTTGGATGGAGGAACCATTATGAAACGCTTCACATACTTCTTGGTTGCAGTTGCAACAATGGCCGGCCTTGTCACCCTCATTGCCCCGGCCCCAGGCCACGCGGATGGGCAACCCGCCGCGCCCTTCGTTACCGAAATCCCTCAGGGGTACCGCGACTGGAAGTGGATTTCCTCGGCGCATGAAGCAGGCAACCTCAATAGTTTAGGCGCCGTCCTGGGCAACGATGTAGCGTTCAATGCCTTTAGGGATGGGAAGCTTCCGTATCCGGATGGCGCGATTATTGCTGCTTTGCATTACCGTAACGTCGCGTCGGAGGAAAACAACAAAGTCTTTGGCCAGCCCCAATCTTTCGTTCCCGGGGCCCCCACGAACATTCAGTTTATGGTCAAGGACTCAACCAAATACGCCGCAACCGGCGGCTGGGGATTCGCTCACTTCGCGAATGGCAAACCTGGCGACGCGGCTTTTATGAAAAGCTGCTTCCCCTGCCACGAGAAGGCCAAAGCGACCGACCTGGTCTTTACTCGTTATGCACCTTGACGCTGAAATTTGGGCGGAATGGTAGGCGCGGCAGGAATTGAACCTGCAACCCTCGGATTAGAAATCAGTTGCTAAGCAGGTGGGCTCGATAGTTTTCAACAGTATAGGATCACGCTCGAGGCCCTGAAGTGGGCAGAAGGGCTCTCAAGTGGGTCCGAACTTGCAGTGAAACTTGCAATGAATTTAAGGATGGGGATCTCCGGCTTCCAACCAACCGGAAAAGTCCTCCATTCGTTAACACTAGCGAGTTTATCGGCATGAATCCGAGAAACGGTGCCGACCTCATTCGTGGACACGGTTCTTGTTATCCAGACGACTAAAAACGTTTTGCGGCGATCTCATAGACCACCGGACCGGCCACTAGCGGTCCGGGACACTGGGCCAGGCTACAGCTATAGAAGTTGAGAATGCAGCCACCTTTGAAACTCTTCTGATCCGCAGCCATACTGAGCTTGCAAACGCCTACGGCCTGCTCACTCAAGTTCCCGGAAGAATCGTATATGGCGTTCTCTTCTTTGAAGCTGTAAGTCTGGCTCCCCGTCTTCTTCCACACTCCCAAGTCGATGCTTTCACCGGGTGATGCGGATGAGTTCGTACCTGCAGTGTCAAATTCGACGGTAGTGCCTTCGGCATTGAAGGTCATCACGGCGATGGTGATGACCGTCCCATCCTGTTTTCCCTTCAGGTTCCAGGTCCCCACCAGCGGATCCCCATTCTGCGCCCAGCCTGTCGCAATGAACAGAGGCAATAACAGCACGGCGATGGATTTTCGATGCACCGCATTGGCAAAGCCTTTCATATATTGTGCCTCCTTAAGGGCCATACTCCTGAATGCTCTTTGCAATGCGCCGCAGCGAAATTCTCAAAAACTACACGCCCGTTCGAGATCGGTGACCAGTGAATCGTTGTTGACGCCACACCCGGTTTTTTCCGGCTTTAGTGCCTTGGAACCGGCCGGACAGGCGGAGGAACGGCCCTCCCAGCAGAACCAAGGAGTTCCCACATGGCAACCCCCAGTCAATTTGTCTGTGTGGGGGTCTACAAGACAGTATCCGCGACCCTGTAAGGATGGCGAAGTCAGCGAGTCGTGCGGGAAGCCCGCATTGCGGTCGCCAGCAACGTTGGTCGAAGAAGACTGCGCATCACTGACAGACTTCGCAGCCGCTTGCGTTGAGGAGTACCGCCGTTTCCCGCGCGTAGCGCTCTCGAGGAGGGTCGGAAGACGAAGGCGTCGCTGACGCGACAGCACGGGCGCCGCAAAGTGCACAGGAGCGACCGCAGCGATTTCACTCGCATCCACCACGCTGTAGTCGCAACTCTCAATACCCGGATGATTCTCGTCGCACGGAATCAGCAGGAAGGCATGTTCGTCGCCGCTACCATCCACTCCTTGGCCGGCGATCTCCCCACGATCATTGATCGTCTCTACTTGCTGCAAATACACCGCGGAGTCCGGTGGAATCAGCGTATTCAAGTCGACGATCGATCCGCCTTCCCAAAGAAATGCACGAAATTCTTCACTACAGTCCGTTATTGACCCTCCAACGACCTGCCCTTCCGCATTAATCCCGGTCGCGTAGCTGCATTCATCGTCGCCTACGACTCCAAGATCAGTCATATCCCCAACTCGTCTCCAGAGAGTCGCGTGGAACGTAGTCTCTCCCGGAAAAGTTGCAAAGCCCACAGCCTGCCCATAGTCATTCATCACAAAGGCCCCGGTGTTGTTTCCTCCGAGCGAACCACCCAAATCGTGAAGTGAACCGTTTTGCCAGATGAAGGCATGCTGGAATTGGTCCCCCGCGGGGCTTGATACACCGATAACTTGACCTTGGCTATTGAGGTCCGTGGCCAGAGTGCAGGTTCCGCCAAGGTTGCCAAGGTCCCGCATTCCTCGCTGCCGATCCCAGATGAATGATCCTGTGGTTAGGGCAAAGCCGGCGTTGGCGCACAGTGCACTTGGAGCCGAACTGGTATAGGAGTTTCCAATAACTTGTCCCCAATCATTGATCGAGATCGCTTGGGCATTGGTGCCACCGGGAAGGGTGCCAAGGTCTTGCATCCCTCTCTGCTTGTCCCAAAGAAATGCGCGGGTTTGGTATAGATAAGGCGGCTGGATACCGCCCCACAGCCAAAAGGTGCCCGGTTGCATGGAATTCGGGTCAGGAACCGTATTCAAGGCTGACCCCGCCACTTGGCCCGCGCGGTTTACAGCGTTGGCTTCACTCTCATACCCATCTTCCAACGTCCCCAAATCAGTAATCTTGCCATCTGTCCAGAGGACTGCGTGAAGCTCGCCCAATCCCGGGTACAAGGGATCTGTCTCACCATTCTCAGAGACTCCAGCGATGAGCCCATCTCCATTGATCCAGAGGGGGGCGCTGTTCACTCCGCCGGGCAGTGTTCCCAGGTCGGTTAGGACGCCGTTTCTATGCGCCAGGAATGCGTTCGTGGCGACGCAGTTCCAAAAGCAATAGGGTGAAAAGGGATCGGCAAGGGATGTCTCCGCAAAGCCTGCAACCACCCCTTGTTGATTTAAGACCGAAGTGAACGGCGCAAAGTCGTTCCCACTTCCGGGATCGAAATAACTGTTCCCTCCCCCAAATGTGCTTCCCAAATCGACGAGTTGGTAGTGATGGTGCCTGTAGTGGTGGTCTTGTCTCTCTTGTGCGGTCAGTCGAACCGGCACCGTCAGCGCGGCGAACAGAATCAGTGCGATCGTACGCGTCCATCTCTCGGAACTCATTGCCTTTCTCCTTGTAATTTCATAAGTGCTCCTTCGCCTTCCTCGCGGCAGTGCAGCTATCCCATATCTGCCCGCGGAACCACTTACAACATTCGGCGTTGCTTGGAACACCTTGCCGGGCTAGAATTGGCAGCCGGACGGCTCTGGATCGCACCCCCCAGTCCAATTCGCGACGCACCATAGCGCGGTTGCGGTTTTGAAGTCCTTCCAAAATTCCGGCAAATTTCTGGCAGACCCTATGTCACCGCAAACCATGCACTTCTACTCCTTCGGTCCATTTCGCTTGGACTCCGGGAAGCGCGTCCTAGTGCGCGATCGAACACCCGTTCCTCTAGCCCCGAAAGCCGTTGAAATCCTGCTGATGCTGGTCGAGCATGCCGGGCGACTTGTCGAGAAAGAAGTGCTGATCAAGAGGGTCTGGCCCGACGCCTTTGTTGAAGAGGGAAACCTCAACAAGAACATCTTTTTCTTGCGTAGGACCTTGGGCGAATGGGAAGGCGGACGAGATTACATAGAAACTGTGCCCAAGCGCGGCTATCGGTTTATCGCACCCGTTAGTGAAGTGACGCACGCCGAAACTGCCCCGCAGGTGCAGTCAGTCTCGATGACGAATTTGATCGGCAAGAAGGTTTCTCACTATCGCGTGTTGGGAATCGTTGGCGGTGGCGGGATGGGTGTAGTTTATAAAGCGGAAGACTTGAAGCTGGGCCGACAGGTGGCGCTGAAGTTTCTACCCGAGGAACTAGGAAATGACGAGACGGCTGTGGAGCGATTCGAGCGCGAGGCACGGGCTGCCTCCGCTCTGGATCACCCTAACATCTGTTCGGTTTTCGAATTCGGCGAGCACCAAGGCCAACCTTTCCTCGTGATGCAGTTGCTGGAAGGAGAAACCTTGCGGGAGCGTATCGCCCGCGAGGCGCCCTTGCCGGCCTGCGCGCTGCTTGAGATCGCCATTCAAATCGCCAACGGATTGGACGCCGCCCATCGCAAGAACATCATCCATCGCGACATCAAGCCGACCAACATCTTCGTTACGGAACGTGGAGAAGCCAAAATCCTGGATTTTGGCCTGGCGAAGCTCGTGCCCGCCGCCGATGCTGGCCCTGCTCCCGGACGGAGCCACCAGGACCAGCTGCGGGAAACGCAGCAGAAGATCCCCTCTCCGGTGGATGCGGAATTGTTCCTCAGCCGAACCGGAGTAGCGGTGGGAACCGCAGGCTACATGTCACCGGAGCAGGCCAGAGGCGAAAAGCTGGATGCCCGGACGGATCTATTCTCATTCGGATTGGTGCTGTATGAAATGGCGACCGGCCAACGCGCCTTCGCGGCAGACACCCAAGCTGCCCTTCAGACAGCCATCCTCGCTCAGGTACCGACCCCGGCACGCCAGCTGAATCCCCGACTTCCCCCGAAGCTTGAAGCGATTATTCACCGAGCGCTCGAAAAAGATTGCGACGAGCGGTACCAGTCGGTGGCGGAAATGGGCGCTGACATCGAGTTGCTCAAACGAAAAACCGATCCGAGACATCGCCCTCGTTGGTGGGCGGCAGCCCCCGCAACTGCCACGGTTCTCTTGCTGCTGGGTGCGATTCTCTGGCTTGATAAGTCCCGCTCTCCCTCCCAAACTCCGCCGACACTTCGGCAACTCACAATTAATTCCTCCGAAAGCCCCGTGGCGAGCGGGGCAATCTCCCCAGACGGAAAATATCTCGCTTACTCCGATTTGAAGGGAGTACACATCAAGCTCACAGGCGGGGATGAGACCGTGTCGCTTGCCATGCCCGATACCCTCAAAAGTGACAAAGTAAACTGGGAGATCCTCTCAACGGCCTGGTTCCCCGATAGCAAACATTTCCTCGCCAATGCCTACCGGGCAACCGCCTATAGCCAGGACGGATTGAGCCAGCGCGATTGGTCGTCGCAGGGCAGCAGTGTCTGGATCGTTTCCGTCTTGGGTGGCGCTCCGCGCAAGCTTCGCGACAACGCCTTCGCCTGGTCGGTTTCTCCGGACGGCTCTTCGATCTCCTTTGGCACAAACAAGGGAAAGGTCGGCGACCGCGAACTCTGGTTGATGGAAGCCAACGGAGAACAGGCGCGCAAACTTTATGAAGTGGACGAAACACAAGCAATTTGCTGCTTCTATTTCTTTCCCGATGGCCAAAGAGTTTCTTACCTGGCGAGCAACGAAGCTGGGGCTACCCTCGTAGCCCGTGACCTGAACGGCGGCCCTGTCGCCACGTTACTTCCGCCTTCCGCAATGAGCAAAATAGGGGACAGTATCTGGCTGTCTGACGGACAGTTACTCTATTCGGATCTGTGCGTTGGCATCATCGTTGCATTTAACACTCCCTGCAACTATTGGATGGAGCGCCTGGACACGCGCACCGGTGCGCTCATCGAAAAGCCTAGGCAACTGACCAACCGCGCCGGATCATGGATGAGCAATCCCAGTGCGACTGCCGATGGCACGCGCATCGCATTCCTCGAATCGTCAGGGCGGGGCACAAGCTATATAGCGGATCTCGAAGCCGGGGGGATGCGGCTCATAAATTCAAGACGCGTGACTGTGGAAGAAGGCGGCGACGATTATGTCTCTGACTGGATGGCTGACAGCAAAACCGTCATTCTCTCTTTGAATCGTGGTGACCACTACAGTCTTTATAAGCAGTCATTGAACGGCGAGGAGAGGGAAACAATCATAGCCTCGGCGCCAGGCGGTCTGATAGAAGCGGCTTGGATGAGTCCCGACGGCAGGTGGGTCATCGCCCAAGTTTGGCCGATCACGAATGACCCTGCCGTGAATCTCATGCGCGTTCCCATCGCTGGCGGAGCGCCCGAGTTGATCTTCACAATCCCTGAAGGGAGCTCGACTTTCTGTGCTCGGCCTCCGTCTAATTGGTGTGCTGTTGCCGAGCCAAGCGAAGATCACAAACAGATGATAGTCACCGCATTCGACCCGGTAAAAGGTCGAGGTCGTGAACTGACCCGTTTTGACCTCGACCCAGCAGATGATCTGGACCATTTCCTTTGGAGCCTTTCTCCCGATGGTACACGTGTTGCCGCCGCACCTGGCCGGCAAGGCCCAATACAAGTTCGTTCTTTGATCGACGGCTCAACCCAGGCCATTCGTCCTAAGGCTTTAGCCAGAATGAGGCAATTGTTCTGGGCGGCAGACGGAAAGAACTTCCTTATGACCAACACGTCCAACGCTGGTAGTGAGATCTTGCACGTGGACTTGGAGGGCAACGCCAGCGTCTTGCGGAAGTGTGACAGCGATCGATGTTTCGCCCTCGCATCTCCCGACGGCCGTCATGTTGCCATTTACGACTGGAAGGTCACAGCCAACATGTGGATGATGGAAAACTTCTGAGACCCTGCGCCGAGACTAACCCCGACGGAGCTTCGACTGTTACGAAACCCGGACAAGAATTGATTTGAACTCGAAGAAGCGAGGGTTGGGGTAGGGAACACTGGCTAGTTTCCACACTCTTCCGTTACGAAAATAGAACAAGCGCAAAGGAGGCAATCATGGTTCTACCGGTGCGGCAGGGGCCTAAAAGGCGGAAATAGCCCCCCATTTTTATCATTGGACATCCATATTGTTAATACCGTGCTTGACAGGCTGGCTGCCAAGGAGCAGAATTTCTGCGTCCTCCCCCGAACCCGTCTCATTAGGCAGTACTGGGCCCCGTCTCAGACTCAAAGGAAAGGAATGCTATGAAGCCAGTCCGCTTCGTTTGCCCACTCGTCGTTTTCATCAGCGGAATAGTGCTGGCGCAGTCCAAGTTGGCACCGATCGTGAATGAGCCGGAAGTCATCTTGCCCAGTGTCTTGTCGCAGGCCGATTCGACGCCCCGCGGAAAGATTGTTGAGAGTTACGGAAAGTTGCCGCTGAGCTTTGAGGCGAATCAAGGCCAGACCGATGATGAGGTCAAGTTTTTCTCCCAAGGTAGCGGATACACGCTTTTTTTGACTCCTGATGAGGCCGTCTTCTCGTTACACGAGAGGGAGACGAAGGTCAACACGTCCCCTTTCGGCGGCATGCATGCGGAGGCGATCACACCGACGACAAGTGTGGATTTGCGAATGAAGTTCCTATATGCGAACCATTCGGCCAGGGTGACTGGCGCGGATCAACTGCCCGGTAGGAGCAACTACTTTATCGGCAACAATCCAAAGAAGTGGCGTAGTAACGTCCCGACTTACGCGAAGGTACGGTATGAAAACATTTATCCCGGAATCGACTTGGTCTACTACGGAAATCAGCGACAACTTGAGTATGACTTTGTAGTCGCGCCGGGTGCAAATCCACATCGTATTCAAATTGACGTTCGTGGGGCCAAGAGGATCAGGCGGGACGAGTCGGGAGATCTCGCGCTCCAGATCGGAGAAGGCGAGCTTCGCTGGGCGAAACCTGTCGTCTATCAGGAAAAGGACGGAGTGCGGCAAGAGATTCCATCGCATTACGTCGTGACCCGTCGGAACAGGGTGGGATTTGAGGTTGCGGACTACGATTTACGACGGCCGCTTTTCATCGACCCGCTGATTTATTCGACCTATCTCGGCGGCAGCGGAAATGACTCTGGCGTCGGCATCTCCGTCGACAGCTTGGGCAATGCCTATGTCACCGGCACTACATACTCAACCGACTTTCCGACAACGGCAGGATCTTTCCAGACGACGTGTGGTGGTGGCTGCAGTAACAGCACCGATGATGCTTTCGTCGCGAAACTGAATCCCAGCGGCACAGCTCTGGTGTACTCAACATATCTTGGCGGCAGCGGGCTGGACAATGGCCAAAGCATTGCGGTCGACAGCTCGGGCGATGTCTACGTCACGGGGACTACCTACTCAACCGACTTTCCCACTACGGCAGGATCTTTCCAAACGGTCTGCAACGGCGGCAGCAACTGTAGCACTTCCGGGGACGCTTTTGTGACCGAACTGAACCCCACTGGCTCGGCTTTGGTGTACTCCACATATCTTGGTGGCAGCGGCGCTGAGAATGGCAATGGCATCACGGTAGACCTCTCGGGCGATGCTTATGTCACCGGATTGACGGATTCAACCGATTTTCCGACGATGAATCCATTCCAGCCGACCTTTGGTGGCGCCCCAAGCGATGCCTTCGTGGCCAAACTCAATCCTGCAGGTTCCGCGCTTGTTTACTCCACATACCTCGGCGGCAGCTACCGAGACGCTGGTAACGGCATCGCAGTGGACCCTTCGGGTGACGCTTATGTCACGGGGACAACCTACTCAATCGACTTTCCCACAACCCCTGGAGCCTTTCAAACGGTATGCAACGGTGGCAGCAACTGTAACGACTATGGGGACGGTTTTGTTACAGAATTGAATCCGACTGGCTCAGCTTTGGTGTACTCAACCTACCTCGGCGGTAGCTATGTAGACGGTGGCAACGGCATCGTGACGGACAGCTCTGGTAATGCTTACGTTACCGGGACTACCTCCTCGTACGATTTTCCCACCGTGAACCCCTTCCAGCCGAATTTAAACGGTGGCAGCGACGCCTTCGTGGCCAAAATCAATCCCACCGGGTCAGCGTTGCTGTACTCCACATACCTCGGCGGAAGCGAAAACGACACAGGCGACGGCATCGCGGTGGATAGCTCGGGCTATGCTTATGTCACAGGAGGGACAGAATCATTAGACTTTCCGATTCAGAATCCTGTGCAGGCAACTTACGGAGGTGGCGCCTTAGATGCCTTTGTCGCCGCGCTCAATGCCTCAGGCTCGGCCCTGGCTTATTCCACGTACCTTGGAGGCAGCGAGTCCGATCAAGGCTTCAGCATAGCCGTTGGCAGCTCGGGTAATGCCTATCTCTCGGGCACTACTTTCTCTTACAACTTTCCAATCACCCCACGAGCATTTCAGACCACGTGCGGAGGGGGCTGCTATCAAACCTCTGACGCGTTTGTAGCGACGATCTCACCCTCTCCTTTCGTAACCCTTTTTCCTGCCAGCCTCAATTTTGGTAACCAGACCGTCGGCACGAGCAGCACCCCCCAGAATCTTACGCTGACCAATTCTGGGAATGCAGCCGTGAAAATCAGCAGCATCGTGGCTACTGGTGAATTTTCAGAGACCAACTCATGTCCAATTGGCGGAGTCTTGGCGGCGGGTTCCAACTGCACGATTGCCGTCACCTTTAGTCCGACTGCGGACGGCATGCAGTATGGCACCATCCTGGTCGGTGATAGCGCTCCCGGCAGTCCCCAGTCGGTTCCGCTGACCGGGGTTGGCATAGCACCCGCTGTGACGCTATCTCCTCCAAACCTGAATTTCGGCAACCAGACGGTTAATACAACCAGCACTCCACAAGTGTCAACATTGACGAACAACGGTAATAGTACGTTGACAATTATGTCCATTGGATCCGACAGTAGCGAATTTGCCGAGACTAATAACTGTGGCACATCCATCCCGGTGGGCGGCACTTGTACGATTACCGTCACGTTCACGCCATCGGCAGCTGGCACCCAGAATGCCGCCGTGAAGATTGTGGACAATGCGCCCAATAGCCCGCAATTACTTCCACTTACTGGCGTCGGTGTGTTGCCTGCCGTGACTTTCTCCCCAACCAGCCTGACCTTTACGACGCAGCTCATCTACACAACCAGTCCTGCTCAAAAAGTCACGCTGACAAACTCAGGTCTCGGGACTTTGATGATCACTAACGGCGGAATATCCGGGGAGTTTGGCGCGACGACCACCTGCGGGAAGGTCCTCGATCCCGGTGGAAGCTGCACCATCAGTGTGACATTTAAACCGACGACGAAAGGGACATTGAATGGAGATGTCTCCGTCACCGACAATGCTCCCGGCAGTCCGCAGAAATTGCCGCTTACTGGTGTCGGCACCTACGTGCAACTGAGTCCGACCACCGTGAACTTCGGAACGCAGCCGATTAACACTACGAGCGTTCCCAAATACATCACGCTGGTTAACAAAGGTAGCTCGACAGTAAATTTCACCGGCACCGGAATAAGTATCACAGGAGCGAATGCGGGAGATTTTGCCGAGACTAACAACTGTGGCACTAGCGTGCCATCGGGCGGCAACTGCCGCATCAAGGTCACCTTTACCCCGACACAGGAGGGCAAGCGAACCGCGACCGTCTCCGTCAGCGATGACGGTGGGGGGAGCCCACAACTGGTTCCATTGACGGGGACGGGTACACCGTGAAGCGACAACGTGCAGCTGGCCATGGTGCTCTAAATGGAAAGAAATATTCGTAGCGAGCGTATGGCGGTGCTATCACAGTGCCGTGGACGGCACGAGGGGAACGTCGGGGATTTTATGAGAGTAATGCTGTGAAGCGGCCCGAGACCCATGAGCGATACGCCGGTGCCTGGTGAATCGAGAAAATGCGCAGACTGCTGTACCAAACGCATACTTAAAGATACGGCAATATTTGAATAACTGGAGCCTCCATGGAACCTATGAAACAGTTGCAATCGACCGAACCAACTTTCCAAATTGGGACTGTTGTTCTGATGTTAGCGTTTCTGATTCTGTCCGCGACTATCACACCCTCAGCACGCGCACAGACCTACAGCGTTCTCCATCGGTTCTCTGGGCAGGACGGCGAATTTCCTCAGGGACGATTGACTCTCGATACAACTGGCCATGGTTATGGAACCGCAATGGACGGCGGAGCCAACGGCTACGGGACTCTGTTCACGTTGAGCAGCAAGCAGCAGACGATTTATAGCTTCACGGGATCAGGTGGATCGTATCCCCTAAGCGGTGTGACGCGGGACACGGCAGGCAACCTTTACACCACGAACGCGATGGGTGGAAACGGGGGGTGCGGCACGGTCATCAAGCTGGATACAAAAGGCAATGAGACCGTACTGTACAGCTTCTACGGCGGATCCGACGGAGACCAACCACAATCGGCCCTGTCCCTTGATTCTGCTGGCAATCTTTACGGAACGACCGTCCTCGGAGGTTCTCACAATATGGGGACTGTCTTCGAGATAAGTGCAAGTGGTTCTGAGACTGTTTTGCACGCCTTCTCGGGTGGGGAGTACGACGGCGCATATCCGTACTACGGATTGAATGCTGACCCGAGTGGGAATTTCTACGGAACAACTGGCAGCGGTGGCTCTTCAGCCTGGGGGACGGTGTTCAAGATCAGTGCAGCCGGAAATTATTCGACACTCTACAGCTTCACCGGCGGTTTGGATGGTGGGCACCCAAAAACAGGGTTGCATAGGGACAACGCTGGCAATCTCTATGGCACGACCAAGGCTGGCGGAGCGTTCGGTAACGGAACCGTATTCGAACTCGATGCTAAGGGCATCGAAACTGTGTTGTACAGCTTCACTGGAGGAGCTGACGGTAGCCAACCAGAAGCAGGAGTACTGGAGGATGCAGCTGGCAACCTTTACGGAACGACCGTCTATGGGGGCGTTTCGAGCTTTGGAACGGTTTTCAAGTTGGACCAGCTTGGCAATGAGACCGTACTGCACAGTTTCGAAGGTGGTTCGGACGGGCAATATCCTCATGCACCGTTAGTACAAGACGCGAAAGGCAATTTGTATGGCACGACTTCTGAAGGTGGAGCAACTTATGGAACGATATTCAAGATTGCTCCTTGAACGCAGCGGTTCGACGAAACAAACAATGGATCGCATTCTCTTTCGAAAGATTAAGATATTGGAAAGGCGTCCGAAGGAGGCCAGTAGTGATCAACGAAGCTACGCGACGGAAAAAGCCCATCAGCCAGCTCAGTGACGCCTTAGAAAAGCAGTGTCTGAGCTACGCATTGACCGCAGCGGCATCCGGTGTCGCGGTTTTGGCCTTGGCAGAGCCTAGCCGGGCCGAGGTTGTGTATACGCCTGCAAACCAGAGCATATGGGCCAATGGGGGAGTTCTCGATCTCAACAATGATGGAATTGTTGACTTCCAATTCGGTTACCTGAGGACCAGCGACCACACTAGTTGTGCTAGAGCTGTCTTTACTGACTTGTACATCGCATCGGCGGTGAGAGGCAACGCTATAAGAGGCCCCTCCTCAGCTCTACCGAGTTCAATTCTGGTCGGACAAAACGCTAAGAAATTTACTCAAAAGGCCTTCATGGCCGGTTGGGGACACGTCGGGTACAACTGCAGCTCCCAAACTCATAGAAAGTCGCACTTCTCTACTTTTGGCCCTTTTGCCGATACAACCGACCGTTACCTCGGACTCCAGTTTTCTGTCAACGGGGAAACCTATTATGGCTGGGCGCGTTTCAACGTAACGGTTGATCCCGGGAGACAAATCTCGGCTATTTTGACGGGCTACGCTTACGAGACAACTCCGGGCGCTCCGATTTTCACAGGAAATGAATTTGGGAACGAATTAAGAGAGATTCCTAAGCCTCGCCCACCCGCTCGCCCTGCTACTTTGGGACGCTTGGCTCAAGGCGCGCAAGGGCTTGCGACGTGGCGAATTAATATGGTTAAGAAACCGCAATGAAAAAACTATCTTTTCGACTAAAGGAAGGTTCTGATAACGGCACAGACGAATGCAGCGCACATGCCCGCGAAATGTGAAGATGCAGGAAGGCTCTCCGGAAGGTGTCACTCGTGATAGAGAAAGCTAAGCAACAGAGAAAGCAGAGCGTCCAGCTGGATGCCGCCTTAGAGAAGCGGATTCGAAGCTACGTACTGACTGCCACGGCGTCCAGCGTAGCCGTTTTGGCTTTGGCAAAGCCGAGCAGGGCTGAAGTTGTCTACACACCTGCGAATCAGAGCATATGGGACAATGGCGGATACCTTGATCTTAACAATGACGGAATTGTTGATTTTCGATTCGTCCCACTGAGATATTCTAGCCACTCGACTTGTGCGTTCGCTGTTTTCTATGGCGTGTACATCATCCCGACGGAAGGTAATGGTATTAGGGGAGGTGTACTCTCTGCTTCTGCTCTCCCGAGTTCGATCCTCGTTGGAAGAAACCCTCAAAAGTTCGGGGACGCACGGGAGCTCATGGCCGGCGGGGACTACGTCAGGTTTCTGTGCACCTCCTCTCGCTCCCCGGACGTCGAGATTATTGGCCAATTTGCCAACACACGGAACCGCTACCTCGGGCTTCAGTTTTCTATCAGTGGCGAACTCCACTATGGTTGGGCACGGTTCAACGTGACTGATAACGGAGGGAGTGTTTCAGCTATTTTGACGGGCTACGCCTACGAGACAACTCCGGGCGCCCCGATTTTCACAGGGAATGAATTTGGAAACGAATTGAAAGAGAGTCCTCAGCCCCTGAAGCAGGATGCAGAACGGCCTGTAATTCCACATGCAAACCCTGCTACTTTGGGACGCTTAGCCCAGGGTGCACAAGGTCTCGCGAAGTGGCGAATTAATACGGTTAAGAAACTGAAATGACATCTGCTCTCCGTGCAGCGAAAGGTGGGAATCCCCAAAGCTCAGGACTACCCTTCGCGAACGAGATGCAAGACTTTCCGGAAGGAGTCAGCCCCGATGGAGAAGGCTAAGCAACTGAGAAAACGGAATGTGCCGCTGGAGGACGCCCTGGAGAAGCGTCTTCTGGGATACGTGCTAGCTGCTACGGCGTCCGGCGTAACTGTTTTGGCGTTGGTAGAGCCTAGTCAGGCCGAAGTCGTATACACGCCTACGAATCAGAGCATATGGGCCAACGGGGGAGTCCTCGATCTCAACAACGATGGAGTTGTTGATTTTGAATTCCGAGCACAGGTTTACAGTAGCCACACGAGTTGCGCGATCGCAAATTTTTATGGTCTGTATATTGTGCCGGCGGTGAAAAGCAACGCTGTGAGGGGTTATGCCTCCGCGCTCCCTAGTTCGATCCTTGTCGGACAAAACGCTGAAAAATTTAAGCAAGGAGGAGGGCGAGGGTTCATCGCTGGCTGGAACGATATCAGGTGGGGTTTCTGCCGTTCAACCTCTCATCCTCCCGATTACGAGATCCTCGGTCCGTTTGCCAACACAGATGACCGTTACCTAGGACTCCAGTTTTCTATCAACGGAGAGATCCATTATGGTTGGGCCCGCTTCAACGTCACGGATACAGGCAAAAGTGTCTCAGCTATTTTGACGGGCTACGCATACGAAACAACGCCCGGTGCGCCGATTTTCACGGGGCAAGCGTTTGGGGACGAATCAAAGGAAAATCCCGGCACGCAGACTGGCGAGCACCGAGTAACTCCATCTCCCGGCTCTGCAAGTTTGGGACGTTTAGCTCAGGGCGCCGAGGGACTAGCATCCTGGCGACTTAGAAGGGTCGGGAAGTTGCCATCTCGCTAAACACAGACGGGCGGAGACTTGAGCCGTGACGGGCCTTACGGTTAGCGCAACAACCCGAGTTCATCAAACAAGGCCAACAGTTGATGCGCGACGGAAAGATGCAAGAAGCGTTGGCGTTATATCGCCAGACTCTCCAGACCTCGCCGAATTCAGTTCCCGCCGACATCGCCGCCGGGAGCGTACTTGACTGGATGGGGAACGGCGAGGAAGCTCGGAAGTATTTCACGAAGGCAATCAACGTGGCAGACTCGCCCGAGAACAAGGCGTCCGCTCAGAGAGCGATGGCGATCTCATATGCCTTCGAGGGGAATTGCAAGGAGACAGTTGAGTACCAACAACAGGTTTTCGATTTCCACGGCAGCGCGAAGAACTTCTTTTCAGCAAGGAGAGACTGCGGACGAGACGGCACGCGTCTGCCTCGACTCCGGTGACTTGGACGCCGCTTACAAGTGGTATCAGATTGGCCACGACACAGGACTGAAGGAACCCGACATTAAACCCGCTCGACAAGACCTATGGAATTTCCGTTGGGAGCACGCGCAAGTTCGCATTGCTTCGCGTCGTGGCGACCAAGAGAGAAGATGGCGATGATGAGGACCAAGGCTACTCGGAGTGACGTGAACAGAGTAATCTCTGAGATGTCTGGTTGGGACTGGTTCGGGGGTGACGAGTTTGGCAGAAATTCGACTGCAAGAAGGTGAGTCAATAGAAAATGCCCTGCGTCGGTTCAAGCGCAAGGTTCAAACCGAGGACATCATTAAGGAAGTGAAGCGTCACTCCTTCTATCTGAAGCCGGGCGAGAAGCGCCGAGTGAAGCAAGCCGTGGCGCGAAAGCGTGCTCGAAAAAAGTTCCGCAAAGACTCAGAGTAGGCTGCGACCATCGGCATGGTGGTTAAGGGCCGGATGAAGACTGACGACGATCATCCAGCTTGGTGCCTCGGAAGCGTTAAGCGAACTCCGCTGGATCGGTACAAAGACAGGGCAGCGGCCTGAAGTCCGAGGTCGCTGTACCAATGCCCTCGCACCGCCCATCAATGAAGCGTAATCTCAAAGCATGTACACAACGACCAGAAACATCGCAGGCGGGACGTTTATGACATGCAAAGATTGCGGACACGCAGTGAGCATGGACAAGATTTGTGAGAATCCGATTCAATCGACGACGGACATCCTGAAGCACATGGCCGTTCACAACGGCTCCCGCGCTTTCGCAGCAATTGGGCGCGGCATCGCACCAGAACTGGAAGGCGTTCCATCAGATGAACCACTCGCGCTCTCGGCACGCCAGCACCAGTGGAGCACCCCGAGCTTCCAATCACTCAACTAAGTTCGACGTAGACGCCCATCCGAACGACGACGAAGAATGCTCCCGAGGATGTGCCAAAGTAGGTCTTGTTCGACCTCAGTGAGTTTCGGTAGGACATTAGCAATTTTCTTCTTCGCCATGGTTAGCTCGTCGGATTCGACAGCTTGCAAGTAATGAGGTCGTCCATTCCTGCGTCACTTTCACACGCAGGCAACTTCGTTGAATCGAGTGCAGGGAAAGAGTACGATGCGCGAGGAGAATTCTTGTGGGTTGCCTCTTCCTCGTTATCTTTCTGGCGTTTCCTCGAATCGCACTCGCATTGTTGTTCTTTTACTCGAATTATTTAGAACGAGCGTACCACGGCCTTTTACCGCCCTTGTTGGGATTTCTGTTCTTACCCCTAACCACGTTAGTGTATGCGTGGATGGCGAATACACGCCAGCCTATAGCTGGCGTTAATTTGCTGATTCTGATTGTCACCGTTGTGATTGACCTCGGCGGACTTGGTGGTGGGGAATATCATCGACGAAGACGGTGACCGGAGTAGGTCACTAAGAACAGTCATCCGCCGGGGTTTCCGGAAGAGTGGCCGGCTCATTCAAGCACTATCACCATGTGAACCAAACTTGACGAAGGTCGCCTTATCGTGGAGCAGCGGTAAAGACAGCGCTTGGACGCTGCACTTGCTGCGAGAACGACTCGACATCGAGGTCGTAGCCCTGATTACGACCTTCAACTCGGAAGCGAGCCGCGTCGCGATGCATGCGGTGCGGCGTGCATTAGTGGAAGCGCAGGCCGACCGAGCCGGGCTCCCGTTGTGGTCGGTGGAACTGCCCTCGCCGTGCTCAAACCTGGAATATGAAGAACGGATGCGCGGCGTGTGTAAGCGTGCAAGGGCTGATGGAATCACCGCCGTCGCCTTCGGAGACCTGTTTCTTCAGGAGATTCGCGACTACCGAGTGCGGCAATTGCAGGGGAGCGGACTCGAACCGATGTTTCCGGCCTGGCACATCCCGACCGATCAACTAGGTCGAGAGATGATCGCAGCGGGCGTGAAAGCAAAGATTACTTGCGTTGACCCCTCGAAGCTTGCGAAGTCGTTTGCCGGTCGTGAGTACGACCTGCGTTTACTGCAGGCGCTGCCCCCCGGAATTGACCCGTGCGGCGAAAACGGGGAATTTCACACCTTCGTCTACGATGCGCCGGTGTTCTCTCGCCCCCTCGAGGTACGAACAGGCGAAGTTGTCGAACGTGATGGCTTTGTGTTTGCTGATTTGCTTCCGTAATCACCCGGCGTTGTTGACCTTGATCTATGAATGCAGATAATAACCTGCCCAAGAGCCTCCTGCTGTAATGCCTTGGAAGTGTGAGTGACAGATCAGCGTTCGGTAAGCGAAGTTTCTGAATCTAGTGGGCAGGAGGGCTCTCAGGTGGGTTCGAACTTGCAGTGAAACTTGCAATAAACAAGGGGGGGTGCTTCCCGAGCGGACGGCGGATTACTTTCGGGTAGCCGACAGCACGTCCGGAATGTGGACTCGTCTTAGGGTGCATGTAGTCCAGCCCCTCTACCCGCTTTTCGGCTGCTCCACGCACTTAAGCCTTTGGGAATTCTGAAAAGCCCCCACGCAACAACGGCTTGTGGGGCGGCCCTCGCGGTGGAGTGACCTCAACGGTCAGGGCCGCCCGCCCTTGCAAGGGGGAGAAAGATTAAAGGTCGTATAATCTCGTGCGCAACTAGGCGGCAGAACGTATGAACGTATGAACGTACAAGAACAAATCAAGAAGTATATTACCAGCCAACCGGAGCCAAAACGCAGTGACATGCGAGAGTTGCATCGGCTCACACTTCAAGTGTCACCAGAATGCAAATTATGGTTCTTCGATGGTAAAGAGGGCAAAAATCATACTGTTTCCAACCCCACGATTGGATATGGATTTCACAAAATAACATATGCCGATGGAAAAAGTAGAGAGTTTTTTCGAATTGGTGTGAGCGGAAACAGGACCGGAATCTCTGTCTATATTCTTGGTCTCAAAGATAAGAAGTACTTAGCCAAGACGTATGAAAAAAAACTAGGCAAGGCGAGCGTGACCGGATATTGCATTCGGTTTAAAGCTCTAAAGGACATAAACATCGACACGCTTGAAGCGGCAATACGAGATGGGCTTGCAGCTCAGAATGAAAAAAAGCAACCTGATAAAATAATTCCACTGTTAAAGGCAAGCAGTTATCGATGTAAAGGCCCTCCGTCATACGACCCCTACAGCCCTGACCCGCGCCACAAAGCCATCCTCTATAAAACGGGTCTTCCGCAATAGTCGTGCGGCTTTCTGTCAGCGCTCCTTGCCTTCTCTGTTTGCCGTTGCCCGCTGCGGAAGCATCACGAGCAACCCTTACCTTGCAGATTTGGGAAGGTTTGCCGACTACACACCCGGAATCCTCGCCTCCGGCGTGCAACGTGACTGCACGGGCTATAATTACGCCCACGGATGGACCAGGAGCGCAATGAGCCTAGTGACTGCGGATTGCGCCTGGATGACGGGCAAACCGGACGTTATGCTGCGCCCTGAAGAAACGCTAGCGCCGGCATGAAGTCCGCTCGGGGCCCTCAGGTGGGCAGAAGGGGTCAAGTGGGTCAGAACTTGCAATGAAACTTGCAGTGAATTAGGTGTTAGAAAATCTGCCCGGAAATGGCCCTTGCGAAAGCCTCCAAGATTGAAATCCATGAGTCCTGCGCTCGACGTTAGGAATAGGTAGTTTTCTAACCCGGAACAGCGCAGGAATTCTGGTCGATGAGTGAAATCGCGACATTGGGTCAATTGACACCCGCGCCACCGGTTGCGCACACCTTGTCCAGAGTGGTCGTTTCTGACCATACACCGATCGGAATACCGCGTAGCGTGAATGTACACAAGGAGACATTTGTGAAAACTAGGATATTCCTGACAGTTGCAGCCGCAGTGAGTTTGAGCGCCGTCGCCCAGACCAATTCTCAGCCCAATATGGCTCTCGAACCCATTAGTCCGACGCCCACCTTCCGAGTGACCGTAGTCAGCCGCAGTGTGCAGGCCGTCAACTATCAGCACCGTAGCGGAGCCAGCAAGTTGGATTTCGCAGGCACTGACCTGATGCCTTCAGCCAATGGTCAGGCCAAAGTGAACAGCAAACGTGGATCCATCGAGATCGTAGTGGAGTTTGGCGATCTGCAAACGCCCACCACTTTTGGCACTGAATATCTGACCTACGTCCTGTGGGCAATTTCACCCGAAGGCCGCGCAGTGAACCTTGGCGAAGTGTTACTGGGCGATAACCATCGCAGCAAGCTGAGCGTCACCACTGACCTTCAAGCCTTCGCCCTGGTCGTCACCGCCGAACCTTATTATGCCGTTCGCCAGCCCAGCAACGTGGTGGTGCTGGAAAACGTGGTTCGTGCCGACACCAAAGGAACTTCCGAAGTAGTCGATGCCAAGTATGAACTCATGGAGCGGGGCGGCTACATTCCCACCGGCTACAAGTTCGACCCAGTGGTCCTGAATAGCAAGTTGCCGTTGGAATTCTTTGAAGCGCGGAACGCATTGCGCATCGCTCAATCCGAGGGAGCCGAGACGTACGCTGGCGACAGCTATCAGCACGCTGTCCAGTTAATGAATAGCACCGACGAGTTAGCAACACAAAAACACTACGAAAGAAAGCCGATGATCGCCCTTGCCCGCGAGACCGTGCAGACAGCTGAAGATGCGCGCGCCATCGCAGTCAAGAAGATGGACGAGCAGCGCCAGGCCGATGAACGCCAGGCCTCGACCGACGCCCAAACTCAATCCCAGGCTCAGACCGATGAGGCCACCCGGCAGAAGGAACAAGCTCAGGCCGAAGCTGCCAAAGCGCAATCTGACATGGCTGCCAGCCAGGCTGCGTCCGCTTCCGCAGTCGCCGCGGCCCAATCCGATGCCGACCAGTCCCGCTTGGCCGCTCAGCAAGCCCAGCAGGGCCAGCAACAAGCCGAAGACGACAAAACCGCCATGCGCACCCGCTTGTCCGAACAGTTGAACTCCGTTCTCCAGACTCGCGACAGCGCCCGTGGCCTCATCGTCAGCATGTCCGACGTTTTGTTTGATACTGGCCAGTATTCATTGAAGCCCGGAGCGCGCGAGAAGTTGGCGAAAGTTGCCGGAATCCTGCTGGCGTACCCAGGCCTCAACATTGCAGTCGGTGGCTACACCGACAACGTCGGCGGCGATGCCATGAATCAAACCCTGTCGGAAAATCGTGCCGACTCGGTCCGCGATTACCTCGTGAATCAGGGCGTGGCGACCGGTTCCGTCAGCGCCACAGGCTACGGCAACACTATGCCCGTAGCCACCAACGATAACTCCGCCGGCAGGCGGCAGAATCGCCGAGTGGAACTTCTCGTGTCCGGCGATGCCATCGGCAACCCAGTCCCGACCACTACTGGAAGCTTGCAGTGACGCAAAAGCAGTTTGCGATTCAATATATGGATGCAACCTCATGAAACGAGCAAGAATCATGACCACAACGCCAGCGGCCACGCGAAGTGCAAACAAAACTGGGCGAACGTCTAAATAAACCGAAAGGCCCAACGATGAAGATCATTTGGGCCTCATTGTCTTTACCCAAAAAAGGCTAGGGTCAACGCCTTGTTCGTCCGTAGCTCCTTCGTTTCTTCTTCAACCTCCTGCAGTTCTTCATCGCGCGGCTGAGAAGAATCGTGGCGCGGCTTGGGGGATCGATCCGGGCAGCCGATTCTCTGTTTAGAGATCCTGCTGTGATTTGGGTTTCAGCGCCTTGCCAATCGCGAGCAGGAAGATGGCACTCTTGCCTTTCGTGCGTGGCGAGAATCGGTACGAGGCACAAGGAAACCTCACGCTGCGTGTTGAGATCAAGCAGGCGATTCACTTCGGCGTCCACGAACCCGAGCACCACCTCGGCTGGCAGCCCCGAAGCCGCGGCAACGGCCAGCATATTTGCCAGCAGGGTGCCGTTGTCCCAACCGAAATGGCGATAGGTGCGCGCCTGGTACTTCCAGGCGTTTCGCCAGTATGTTCCGGTACAGATAATCGTTGCGGACGCGCGAGGCACCGCGATTTCCATTGCCGTCGCATGAGCCAGGTTTCCCCGGAAATCACCCTTTCGCAGAAGCTGTAGCGATACGTCCGCAGGATTGAAGTGATACACGCCGGCATCGAGGCCCGGAAGATCCTCAGTCACGACGTACAACTCGATCTCGTAGAGAGCTCCGGTACAGGCTGCGGCGCGAAAGTAGATTTCTCCACCTGGATATGCACGCTCTTTGGTAATCCCTGCCGAGAAATAGAGGAGGCGCGCCAGATCCTGAACGCCGGGAATCGAATCAGCATTCGACGAAGGCGCTGGTTCTGAGATT
>DATHOQ010000017.1:0-97181 GCA_035484735.1 Terriglobales bacterium
CTCGATCTCGCGGGTGGCGGGCCAACGGGAGCCGGCGCCGCCGTCGAAGTTTTCAAAAGAAGGCGGATTCAGAAATAAGGTTTTAAGAGGCATATTGGGTGAGCCTTAATTTTACCATCCGAAGGCGGCTTATGTATTGAAAAACCAGTGTTTATGCAGGTTCGTCGTCGAACAAGGGGTTTGATGCAGTGAATGGACGAAAAGAGGCATCGGCTGACTATTTGGCGCCGAGCGCCCAGCGTTCCAGATCTCCGTTGGCGCGCATCAGCGCGACCTGACTGCGTTCCAGTTCGAAAGTGACGTCTTGTAGAGTGATCAGGCGCTCGCTGGCTTGAGCCTGGGCGTTATCCAGGTCATGGAGGTTGGCGGTGCCGGAATCCATGCGAGTGCGAGTGGCTTCGATATCTTTCTGGGAGATCTCGTACTCCAGTTCGGCCACGTCGCGGGCGGCCTGCATCTGGGTGACAGAGCGTTGCAGGCGCAGGGTTTCTTCAGATACTTTGTTGCGTGCGGCTTCGGCTTGCGTTGTGGCTTTGCGCGCTTCCGACTCGGCCTGTTTCACACGCTCGTGCTGGGCATAGTTGAGGAAGGGGAAGTGGATGGACACGCCCACGGTAGCGTTGTTGGGCTGGGTCTTCTTGTAGACCTCCTCGTAATTGTTGAAGTCGGCGAGCAATGCATATTGGGCGGCAAAATCTACGCTGGGCCATAACGACTTGTGTTCCGCCTTGGCGCGCAAGTATTGCGCGCGCGCATGTTCGACGGCGGCCTGAACTACTGGGCTCCCTTCCGCGGCCTTGGACAAGGAATCCTCTTCAACCTTTGGCGTGGGAAGGGACGGCACGGAATCCGGGTCGATTTCGACGGAGGCAGTTGGCAGTCCGGTGAGCTTGGAAAGGTGCTCGCGGAGAACGTCTGCTGCGCCGCTGGCTTCTGCCAAACGCAGTCGGAGGCGGGCCACGGACAAGCGGGCTTTGCTGCCATCGATTTCGCTGTCGACACCCTCCTTTACGCGCTGCGCGACGGCTGTTTCCGTTTGTTCCGCGGCTGCCATGGTTTCGCGCAGGTGGCTCAAACGCTGTTCCCATTTCGCTAATTCGGCGTAGCTCAGTACGGTGTCCTGAATCACTTGATTGCGCTGGTCTTTGGTTTGCAGGGTGCTGACCACAATGTCCGATTGCGTGGCGCGAATGAAATCCTTCAAGGCGGGATTGATAAGGGCCGATTGCGCGTTTACGTTGAAGAGCGAAGGGGCGGAGCCTTCGAGGCTGAGGGGAAAGCCGTCGGACCAGCCGATTCCAGCTCCCGCATTCAGCTGAGGAATGTAGCTATTGCGGAGTTCGCGGTAGCTGGCGGAAGCGTGTTGTTGGTCTTCGGCAGCGATGCTTATGCCGGTGGCGTGCTTCAGCGCGAGCTCGACGGCCTGCTGAAGCGTGACCGGCTCGGCCAGCAGGGAAGCGGGCAAGAGGATGAGTACCGCCAGTAGGAGTTTATGAATGCTCGCGCTACTGCATGATTGGATTGTCATTGCTCTCCGCCTTAATGAACACGGGGGCTGAAGCCCGTGCCAATTTTGCCGCCTTACGCGGCCCATTCAACTCCGCCCGGGGCAAGCTGCTTAAGTGCTGCTCTTCCACGGTATTGTCGTGCATGGGAAGATTCTACGGACAATCTGCTGCGAGAGAAATGATAAGGGTGAGTCAGTCGTCGGTCCGTGGATCCGTGATTACTGGTGCGGATCGCCTCCGCTGTGCCGACTTTTGAGGGACCAATTTGGCCGCGGAAACCGGAGTATTTCCGAATAGCATGGAGGTTTCGGGGAATCCGCATCACGTGCCGGCTACGTTCCTTCCTCCATGGGTCTCATGATTGAGGACGTCCGTAGCTGCGCAGGAGAAACTCTCTGGTGCTGGCCAGCACTTTTTCCCGCATGGCAGGGTCCGGCAGCATGCGAGCGATTTCGACTGCTCCGATCATGGTTGAAAAAATCGCGAAGAAAGCACGTTCTTTATCCACGGTTCGCCGTCCCGGCATGAATGGCAGCATCTGGCTTTTGTAGTTGGCCAACTCCGCAACAAACTGCCGCTTCATTCCCTTATTTGCCCGGGTCAATTCGGGTGCCAGCGCAGCCATGGGGCACCCGTGCTCAGGATGTTCGCAGTGTTCCGGGTTCAGGTAGGTTTTGACGATCGCCTTCCACGCAGCACCAGGGGGCGACTGTCGAGCGACATGAAGCAGTGTGCTGGTGATCTCCCGGAAAGCCTCACCGAGCGATTCCACGAGCAGTTTGTCCTTGCTCCCGAAATGCTTGTAAAAGCCTCCGTGGGTCAGGCCCGCATCCCGCATAACGGCCGAAACCGCGGCGCCGGTCAAGCCTTTGGCGCGAACGCGCCGCGAGGCATCTTTGACAATCTTCTGATGGATCTCGACTTTATGCCCGGGCCGGTAACGCATAGCTCATTATAAGATGCTGGCCATCATCTCACGTTGCAACTTCTCCTTCTCCATACTTGGCCGAAGAAAAAGTTGAATCTATAGGATGATGCGCATAATCCTATCTGGCAACTAGGGCCGCCACTGGTTGATGGCTGGAATCCCGATAAGGAGGCACATATGGTCTCGCAACTCTGCTTTTTTGTCAGCATCGCATTCAGTCTCATTGCGTGGGGGAGCGTCACCGCGCGATACATCTGGCCAAAACTCCGCCCTCGGCAACAGGCGGAGGCGTTGCGGCCTCTGCTCAGCCTGCACAGCTTTCGCTTCATGGGGCTGGCTTTCCTGGTCCCCGGCGTGGTGTCGCCCGACTTGCCGTCTTCCTTCGCGCATTCCGCGGCCTATGGAGACGTTATTGCAGCCACCCTCGCGTTGTTCGCGCTGCTATTGCTGCCACGCGCGGCTGGCGTTGTCATGGCATGGATCTTCAATGTTTGGGGTTCGGCCGATCTGCTGAACGCCTTCTATCAGGCCAAGCACGCCGGACTTCTAGCGGGGCAGTTGGGAGCGACTTACTTCATCCCGACTTTGATTGTGCCACTATTGCTCATCACGCACGCACTCGCCTTTCGGATACTTCTGGAACGTCAAAACAGTTTGTCGGGCGGGAAAGACGTCCAGCATTAAGGGCCGGGCATTCACCTCGCTCCGGATTGCAGGTTATCTGGAGGGTAGACCATGGAGTTGCAGTTTCTCATTTGGCGATCTTTGTGCCTGCGAGGCGGGAGGCCTGCAAGGGCGGTTCCGGATGGAAAGATTACTCTCAGGAACTTAAGTAACATTGACCGACCTCGGTCCAGTTGTAATGCTGGTTGTAATGGCCAAGAAGTCCGAGAAACCCAACCGGCATAATCGCCCGCCGCGCATTCGTGTGCCTAATAATGAGCGGGCGTTGTTCACCGTGGATGCCAAGAAACATGTTGGAGTAATCCGGCGGCTCTCGCTCACAGGAGGTTCCGCCGTTCTTACCAGCGGTCCTATTCCCGAGGGAACGATGGGGGAAATGGATTTAGGCACGGTGTTCGGCAAAGTGACAGCGCAAATCGAATTCATGCATTGCGGAGCGGATGGGATGCCGCTGGCGCAAGCATTCCGGTTCATCGATATGGACCAGGTAAGTTCGAAACGATTTAGCGCGGCCGCCAAGCAAATGGAAAAAGCGGGATTCAGCGATGCCGAAGAGAAAGGAAATCCGCTCGGCAATCTGGCATCCCAGACTTTGAGCAAACTCCGCAATAGTATCGGCAACCTTTCGGGGATGATCACTCCCGGAAGCACTAACAAATCCTAGCGTCGAAATTGCATGTGCGCACCAGCGTTGAGAGTTCCGATGGGAACTAGCTTCGGGGGGCAGTGTGCGCACCGGAGTCCCCTTTGGCTTGGCTCAGGGCAGGCTCTCGTCCCGCTGGAGAAAACGCGGGACTTCGGGATGACGCCACAGGAGTTCGGCGCCGTAGATTTTAAAATTGCCGCACTACCCAGCTATCGAGTTACGCGCTTCAGGGCATCCTGGGCCGGGCGGAAGCTGTGGGCGATGGAGAGCGCCGCGCGATACTCTTCGGCGGCGGCGGGATGGTCGCCTTGTTTCTCGAGCAATTCGCCGAGTAGATAGTGGGCTTTGAAGACCGGGGCTTCCTCAACGGTGTTGGAAAAGGCGAGATAACTGCGCAGGAGCTGGATAGCTATCGGATAATCACGGCCGGCACGAAATAACATGCTGGCGCCATCGACAAATGCCCCGGGATGATCGAGGCGGCTGGACTCCATGCTGTGGAGGGCCTGCTTCATCTCGTCGAAGCGGTTGGCGTGGCGATAGAAACCGGCAAGATTGAGCCAGGCGCGAGCGCCACCTTGACTGGCGGTGACGGCGGCGCGGAATTCCTGCTCCGCCACGGCCGGGTCTTTCTCTTTCTCGGCGATGCGTCCCCTGACCCAGTGCGCCATGGACGGATTGAGCGGGACGAGCAGTTCGGCCTGGGCGCGGGCCTTGTCTTTGCCGCCGCCGACGATTCCGGGAGCTTCCACATAAAACTCCGCGAGGTCGGTGCGGGCCTCCCAACTGCGGGGAGAGAACTGAACAGCCCGTTCGAACTCGGAGCGAACCTTCCCGGCCAGCCCCATGGCAGTGAGAAAGCTGGAGTGATCGGCCTTCTCGCCGTAGATGCGGCCCAGCCAGAGGTGATAGAGGCCGTTGTCGGGGGCCAAGGCGACGGCCTTTTCGCAGGCTGAGATGCCGGCGTCCCAGTCGTCGAGTTCGAAATGGGCCCGGCAGAGCAGGTTGTAGGCGTCCGCGGTGGGAGCGCTTCGGAGTTGCTGCTCGAGGGTTTGGATAGCTTGATCGACGCGACCAGTGGCGAGAAGGGCTTCTGGGTTCTGGGCGGCGAGAGGGAGGGGAATGAGACTTAGGAACGACAAGAGCACGACTAGGAGGCGAGTCTCGGGCGCTCTTCTAAAAGCAGGTTCCCTTCGGCGCCGCTCAGGGCAAGCCTCACCGGGCTTGTCGCCCGATTCGGAATGACAAAAGTCTTCGTCAGCATGACAAAGGTCTTCAGAATGACACGGGTCGTCAGGATGACAATCGTTATCAATCCACGGCATGGGCTAGGGGACCACTTTTACGCGGGCGCCGTCGACCAAAGGTTTGTTAGCATCGGCCGAGGAGAGGGCGACTACGGATCTCTCGGGAAGGCCGGCGGTGATCTCGACCTGGGTAAGGTTCTGGAGGGAGACTTCGACTTCGCGCCGCTTCAGTTGGCCGTCGACGACCTGGTAAACGTAAGGTTTGGTGTCATCCATGCGCACGGCCTCGCGCAGCAGCGTAAGCACGCCGCTGTGCTCGGCGGTGATGACGGTGACTCCGACATTGACGTTTGGCAACAGGCGGAGATCGTGGTTATCGAGTGTGCAGGTGACTTCGCCTACGTTGCGGGCGCCGTGAAGTTTCACGGTGGAAGGAACGGTGCCGACAACGCCGTTCCAGATGCGTCCGGGCAGAGCGTCCCAGGTGACTTCGATTTTCTCTCCCGGGGCCAGGCGGCCGATATCGGGTTCGTCGACGAAGGCGCGCACCAGCATGTGCGAAAGATCGCCTTCCTGCAACAGTAGATCACCGGTTTGCACGTAGGCGCCTTGCTTGATGGGCAGTGCGTAAACTATACCGTCGAAGGGAGCGCGCACGCTCGATTTGCGGAGGGCATCTTCGGCGGCGCCGTAGAGGGCCTCGGCTTCCACTCCGAGCGCCTGAACCTTGGCGACCTCGGGCCGGGAGTAGCGGTCTTTCTTTTTCTGCTCGAGCAGAGTGGTGTCGGCCTGCGCACGCTGCAGCGCGTCTTCGGCCTGCTTAACCTCACCGGCGGAAGCGGCGCCCTGCTGCTGAAGGCGGTGAAGAGCGTCCAGATTGCGCTGGGCGGCGTCACGCGCGCTGCGTGCTTTGACCAGTTGGGCATCGAGAGTGAGCATTTCTTCGCGCGTACCGCCGGTATCGACGTCGGCCTCGTCAGCCTGAGCGGCTTTGATCCCGGCCCGGGCGCGGGCGGCCTGGCTCCGCAGGTCGGCGTCATCGAGCTGCAACAGCAGTTGACCCTGGCGAACGTGGTCGCCTTCCTTTACGAACAGATGTTTTACGGTGGTGGCCGCCGGGGAGTGCGCCTCGAAGTTGCGAATGGGCTCGACTTTGCCGTTGGTGGAAATCAGGCTGCGGATTGGCCCACGCCCGACGGTGGTGGTGCGAACCCGCAAAGGCCCGGGGCGCGTGAAGACCGGGATGACAGCAAGCGCAACGGCGATGGCTCCGAGACTCAGCCAGGTACGGCGTTTGCTCGCAGGACGTCCGTTCGAATTGTGGTTGGTTCCTGCCAACTCGTTATCTTTTAGGCTGCGGCGAGGACTACTGCAAGCACTAATTTACCACTCGGACCGCCGCGAAAGAATGTCGTCTGGCCCAAGCCGTTGCATGGTTAGATGCTGGCAGAGAGGGGTGGATGCGGGAGCGGTCAGGATTGGCTTTCCGCTTTGGCGCCGCCCAGAGACGCGTCGCCTGTGCCTTCAAACGCTACAATGCTTCCATGCCTAAACCGCGCCGCTATACGCCCGAGCACGCTGCCGCCGGGTTGGATGCCAAGTTTCCCGAGATTGAAACCTGGCCGAATCAGTTTCCGGGATATGAGATCGTGATTGACGATCCAGAGTTTACTTCGGTTTGTCCGAAGACGGGCCTGCCTGATTTTGGCGTGATCACTCTGCGATACCAGCCCGATAAACTTTGCCTGGAACTGAAATCGTACAAAGAATATCTGCACTGCTACCGCAACCTGGGGATCTTTCAGGAGAACATCGTGAATCGAGTGCTGGAAGATGTGGTGCGGTGGGCGAAGCCGGTGTGGGCTGAGGTGAAGGGAGAATTCCGGCCGCGCGGAGGAATCTCGACGACGGTCGTGGCTCGGTGGCCGCGGAAAAAGAAATAAGTATGAAAACCTCAGCCCTTGCGTGGTTTGCGGCGTTGCGGGGCAAACATGCGAGGATCGTAGCTTAGGGGCTCGACTCCGCGCACAACCACTCTGCGGAAGTCGTGATGGCGCGGATTCAGCAGCCAGTTGTTTTCATGCGGAGCCAGAGCTGAGGGCACAACCAGAACGCAATGCTTGGCCTCGGCTGCAAATTCGTCTCCGATGCGGGCAAGTTCAGCGGGCGCCGGGGAACTCCGCCAGGAAGATGGAAGATCATTGGCTGCGATAACTTTGGCGGGAAGATCGGTGGGAAGTTCGGCCGTGACCAGAACCAGATCCGGCGGAGCGTCGTCGGGATCGAGATGAACGAAATATTCGAGCATGGCCAGGGATTGATGCTCGGAGGTGTAGGCGAGACGAGTTCCCACACTCGACCAGCGCCCGCCGTAAAGATAAGCACCTTCACCATCGAGCGGCGTGCGCGCATACAACTTGCGCAGCACGCGGTAGACTTTTCTCAACGGATTGGCCTCAAGAGATACGCCTCATACTGATTCGCCTCAACTGATGCCGCCATAGGCGATCCGTCCCAGCACGTTTTCGACCTCACGAGCTCCCAATTCGGTGTCCACAGCGCTGATGGGAGCGGCGCCGCCGAGCGCGCGATTGGTGCGCTTCAGCCAGCGCACGGCACTGCGGCGATCGCCGAGACTGTGCTGGGCCAAGGCAACGATCCGGGCCAGACGGTAGAGGCGATCGGATTCGAAACGGGCCAGCCGACCACTGCGGCGCCTACGCTGCAAGCTGCGCGGCGAGAGGTCCAGGGCGCCGGCCAACTCCTTGAGCGTAAGACCGGAAGTCTGCATCAGCTGTTCGACCACGGCGGGAGGGAAGCCGGTCCGGATGGCTTCGCAAAGATCGCGCTGGTTGTTGAGGGTACGTCCCAGAACGGTTCGGCCGCCGAGTTCTTTCACCACTGCTCGCAATTCGTTTACCATTTGTCGTCTATTATAGCGACAAATGTCGCGTCGGTCAATGGATCCCCCGCACCGGACCGTCGCGGCGCAGCCTCGTGCTATATTCGCACGACCGTGACCTCCGCGAAACTGCAACCACGCACGGCGCTGATCGTACTGACGGCGCTCAATCTGCTGAACTACGCGGATCGCAACGTGCTGTTCGCAGTGCAACCGCTGGTGCAGGACGAATTCCACCTTACCAAGACACAGATTGGCTATCTCACCAGTGCATTCCTCGGCTTCTACATGGTGGCCGCGCCCTTCGTTGGTCCGCTGGCTGATCGCTATTCGCGAAAGTTCATCATCGTGCTGGGCGCGATCTTCTGGAGCGGGCTCACGCTGCTGACCGCCTTTACCCATAACTACACCGAGTTGCTTATTCGCCACACGCTTGTTGGGATCGGGGAAGCGACCTTCGTCACGATCGCGCCAACGTTCGTCGCCGATCTTTTTGCGGAAAAGAAGCGCGGCCGGATTCTAGGTGTGTTCTATCTGGCGATTCCCGTGGGATCGGCTGCGGGATATTTGCTGGGAGGCTATCTGGCTCCGCATTACGGCTGGCGTTTCCCGTTCTACATCGCGGCCGGTCCTGGATTCCTGCTGGCGATCGCTGTCATGTTTCTTAAAGAGCCTGAGCGGGGGCAATTTGATTCGCTTAAGCAGGCTCCTCGTCAGGTTGTTGCGCGTACGGGTTCCGCACTCAGTTATACCTGGAAGCTGATCGTCAATTACGTTAAGTATCTGTGGGCCAATTTGGTGCGCAATCCTGCATTCCTGACTTCGACCTTGGGCATGGCGGCTATGACATTTTCTCTCGGCGGCATCCAGGTGTGGATGCCGCAGTTCCTGTACAGCGAGCGCCACTACACATTGGAGGCCGCTAACCTAACGTTTGGCCTGATTATTGTTGCAGACGGAATTGTCGCGGCTTTGGCCGGCGGCTGGCTCGGCGACCTTCTGTTACGCCGCATGAAGAGTTCTTATTATGTGGTCTCGGCGGCGAGCATGGCGCTCGGCGTCCCGGTGATGATTATTGCGCTGTTCGTCAAAGGCCGTGCCATGATTCCGGCCATTGCTCTCGCGGCGTTTTTTCTTCTGCTCAATACCGCTCCGTTGAACGCAGCGGTGATCAACTCGGTCGACGCTCACATTCGCGCCACGGCGCTCGCGGTGAACATTTTCATCATCCACATCCTGGGCGACGTGCCTTCGCCCACCCTGATGGGATGGGTTGCGGACCGGCGCTCGCTGCAGGCAGCATTCGTCCTGCCCGTCATCGCCATGGTGATTTCATCTGTCATACTGTTTTACGGGATGAAATTCGCGCCGGCGGTGAGCGGCGCCGCTCTTGAGGCAGGGAAGACCTAGGCGGGATGTATTACTTTCACTGGATTGCAGGGACGATACTCGCGCTGGCCTGGTTCTCTCGCATCATCGACGCTGCGATCGGCATGCCGAGCGTCGCCAACATCACAAAGCCTGAATGGAACCTCAATCCAGTTGCCGCATCCGGCAATCCCCTGGTTTCGATTATTGTGCCGGCAAGAAATGAAGAGAAAGACATCGAACAATCTCTGACTCGCCTGCTCGAACTCGATTACGACAACTACGAAGTGATCGCGGTCAACGACCGTTCCACCGATTGCACGGGCGAGATCATGGAGGGCGTTGCGGCTCGCCCCGCCGAGCATGGCCGGCTGCGGGTTATCCATCATCGCGAATTGCCCTCGGGATGGCTGGGCAAGACGCATGCGATGTGGACAGCGACGAATGAGGCGAAGGGCGACTGGCTGCTGTTTACCGACGCCGATGTCCAGTTCAAGCCGGACTCGCTGCGGCGCGCTCTGGCCTATGCCGAAGCGGAGCATGCGGATCATGTCGTGGTGTTTCCGCAGATGATCATGAAACGTCCGGGCGAGTTCATGATGATTGCTTTTTTCCAGACCATGTTCGTTTTTGGGCACCGGCCGTGGAAGGTCGCAGATCCGAAGTCGAAAGACCACATGGGCGTGGGCGCATTCAACTTAATTCGCCGCAGCACGTATGAAGCGGTGGGAACCTACGAAGCGCTGCGCATGGAAGTGCTGGACGACATGAAGCTAGGCAAGGTGGTGAAGAACGCGGGCTTCGCGCAGCGCAATGTTTTCGGCGAAGACCTGATCTCGATCCGCTGGGCGCGCGGCGCGCGAGGCGTGGTCGAGAATCTGACGAAGAACTTTTTTGCCGTGTTGTCTTTCCAGTGGTGGCGCACGCTGATTGCGGCATTCGGGCTGGCCTTCCTGAATCTGATGCCGTTTCTCGGAGTGTGGCTGGCACACGGCTGGGAGCGCTTGCCTTACGCGATTGCGCTGGCGTCGATGTTTTCAATTTATGTGGGCATGTCGTGGCGCTCGGGGGTGCCGGCGTATTACTTCCTGCTCCATCCCGTCAGCACAGTGCTGTTTGTGTATACCTTGCTGCTCTCCATGTGCCATGCGTTATGGAACGACGGCATCATCTGGCGAGGGACGCGCTATCCGCTGGAGGAATTGAGGAAGGGAATGGTTTGAGGGTTTCCGCTCGAGACTTATCCCCATATTACGGCGGTGGTAAAGGAAGCAGGGAACACGGCGACCAGAGTACTGTGCCCGAAGTGAATCCTCACCCTCCGGGACCAACCTGCCGCAAGCGTCCCCCGGCGCCACCGCAGATTCGCCCTCAGTTTGGTAGAGATTCTGGCGCGCACAACCTTTCCATTCCGCTTTCCCTGCCTCTTCAGGCGCATTTTGCACAATCCAATAACGCTCCGCAATACGGAGAACCCCTTAGAGCAGCCGCATTTCCCCCTAAGGCGCCTCACACGCCCTACGAATGACACGGTGCACCGGGGCGGTGGGTGCGGGTTCCGAACAACTACCGGTTAGCACGCCATGCACCTATGCCCTTTACCTACGTGTCGATGGATCGGACTTCACTGCGGCGGATCTCCGCCGACGTCCGCCTCATTCCCGTAGGTGGTAGTGGTGTTCGGCGTGGAGTAGGTTTTCGCCGGCTTCTTCGGGGGATGCAATCGGCCGGCGCTGTAGTGGCCTTGTTTCTCCACGTCGTAGTTCTTGGGCAAAGGAGGGATCAGGGTTGAGCCACCGGTCAACTGGCTGACGCGGTTCAGAATGATCTCGGCGCGGCCGTCGTAGAGTTTTACCGGACCGCGAATTTCAATCATTTGTCCGGCGAGGCGGCGCACGTCCCCTACGTCCTTCAAGTCGTGAGGAAAGACTACGACGGTGAACGGGCAAGCCATTTGATCTTCGCAGAAGTCGACGAAATGTACGCCTCTGGCACCAACTTTCACGCGCAAGACCTTTCCCGTCACACACTTCGTTTCTCCGATGTGTTGTTTCGCGTCACGGATGGGAAGGCAGTGGGAAGCGGCGAATAGGGGTATCGCCAGCCAGAGCATCGACCAGACGATCAAGCCAAGCGGAGCCCATTTCGAATATGACCATTCAGGATGTCCCAGGCGATTGCGCGGCACGAATGCCACCTCGAGAGGCGAAAGTAGTTTCAATTGGAATCTTACGGCGGCGGGGTCGGAAGAAACGCGGGATCGCGAAATTCTCAGCTTGGTTTTCCCGGAATGGACATTCCGCAAGACGAAAACAGCTAAGAGAGAACTCTGAGGGACTGGACTAGCCAGTCCCCGGTTCTGTGCACCACGGCGACCCTATGGCAGTGGAGTTACTTGAAGGCCTTGACCGCGGCGGTTTCGTCTTCTTTCACATCGAAAACGGTGTAGAGCTTGGTAATCTGTAGCAGGTCGTGCACCTTCTTGGTGAGATTGAGCAGTTTGAGTTCGCCGCCCTGGTTCTTGGTGGTGGTAAAAGCGCTGACCAGTTCGCCAATGCCGGAGCTATCGATGTAGTTGACGTCGCCCAGGTTCAAGATAATCTTCTTGTTGCCCTTGGCGAGCAGGTCGCGGACGGTGTCGCGCATCATGACGCTGCCTTCGCCGAGAGTGATGCGGCCGCTGCAGTCCACAATGGTGACTCCATCCACCTGCCGAGTGCTAAGTTTCATGCTCACTGAGACCCCTCCTTGACGCCCGCGGATCGCCCGTGGACGTGTTTGATCAGTTTAATTTCCGTTCCTGACTGAGACGGGCGGATTTCCACCACGTCCATGAACGACCGCATAAGAAAAATGCCGCGTCCTGAAGTCTTGAGCAGATTTTCCGGCGCCAGAGGATTCGGAATTCCGTTCAAGTCAATGCCTTTGCCCTGATCGCGGATCGTGATGACGAGATCCTCGGGAGTGCGCTGAAAGGCCAGAATCACCTTCTTGTCCGGGGCATAGGCGTTGCCGTGCAGAACGGCATTCACCGCGCCCTCGCGCACCGCCATCGAGATTTGCATCACCTCGTCTTCGCCAAAGCCCAATTCCGTGGCAATGCGGGTAGCTTTTTCCTCCGCATGGTCCACGGTTTCCAAAGTGGAATCGAGCGTATAGGAGACTGTCTGCTCCATGGCCGATGAATATGTGACGAAATCCCGCTCCTATCCTCTGGATTGCCTGGACTGCCTGCCCGTAGGCCCTGTCAGCAGCCCGTAATCAGCAGACGTGGTAGTTTGCCTGTCGAGGCGGGGAGTTGTCAACGAGGGCCCGAATCCACCCTTCCGGAATCAGCGCCGCCGGGCGGCGGGTATGACGGCACACCGCTCCCGCATCCCGAATACATCCCCTGCAGCTATTTGCAACGCCACACCGAACCTACCCATCAACACATGAGGTTCGTACGTGGATGCTGCCGCATCGAATAAGTAGAAAGATTCTGGCTGCCGGTGCGTGGGCACATGCACCGGCATTCTGGAGGAAAATGTATGAACAAATCTGATCGTCTACTCAGCACACTAGTCGGGGTTGCTTTGTGTGCCTGCGTGACCGGCGGCGTGTATGCGCAGGATGCAGGCGCGCAAGGGGCACCGGCACACTTGCTGGTCACTGTCGAAGCTCGAAAGGGTTCGAGCGTGCCGGATATAGGGCCCAAGGATGTGATGGTTTACGAGGGCCATGATCGCGATCAAGTCACGGATTGGGTTCCCGCCCAAGGAGATCACGCGGCGCTCGAGCTCTTTATCCTGCTCGACGATGGGTCGAACTCCAGTCTTGGTACACAACTGGACGAGCTTCGCAAGTTCATCATCGCGCAGCCGGCATCCACCAAGGTCGGCGTAGCCTACATGCAGGACGGCACCGCCAAGGTGGCGCAGAACCCCACCAGCGACCATGCTCTGGCTGCGCAAGCTCTGCGGCTCCCCATGGGTATTGGCGGCGTGAATGCCAGCCCGTATTTTTCTATCAGTGATCTGGTCAAACGCTGGCCGCAGACCACAGCCCGGCGGGAGGTGTTCATGGCCTCCGACGGAATAGATCGCTACTACGGGAGCGGCGACTTGCTGGATCCCTATTTAGACGCAGCCATCGATGATGCTCAGCGCGCGGGCATCGTCGTGTTCGCCGTCTACACCCCGGGAGTGGGGCACCTCGGTCACAGCTACTGGCTAAACTATTGGGGACAGATTTATCTCTCGCGAGTGGCCGAGGAAACCGGCGGCGAATCCTATTACATCGGTTTTAATGGCCCTCCGGTAAGCTTCAGTCCTTACCTCGAGGACATGGAACATCATCTGGACCATCAGTACTGGCTGGCGTTCAATGCCAAACCTCAGAAAAAGAATGGGTGGCAGCGAATCAAGGTGACGACGGAGGTCCCGAATGCGGAACTGATATCGGCGCACAAGGTGTACGTTTCGGCGACGCAATAAATCCTGTCGCCGACGCTCGGTTTGAGGGCAATAGGTTGAGCTTACAATACTCGTTGAGTGGGCTTTGAAGACCTGCTTATACGAAAAATCGGGGGGAGGAGAAGCGATCCTTATCGGAAAGCGCCGGTCGTGCAGCGATGCTTTCGGGGCTGCCGTTATAATGACACGCCAGTGACCTCAGTGTTGGCCACAGGAATCAAACATTGGCTGAAGCGACTGACTCTGGCCGGGCTCGCGTCCGTTCTGAGCGTGACGGCGTTGGCCTATGCGGGCGACTACACCCAGTTCCGCTACCGGGTCGCCACCAATCGCCAGCCCTTCGCACAAATCACCGTCACCAGCTATGACGCAATACCGCAAAAAAGCGGCAAGACCCAGTTCATCTTCCATCCGCCCGAACCGCAAACCTGCGTCAATGCGCTTTTCCCACATGCGGGATACGTCCCCTGCTGGTATCTGCAGCGCCATACGGAGCAAGTCACCAACTTCTAAGGTATGAGGAAGGTATGATGTTATCGGCTCACGCGCGGAACATAACGCCGTCTAAGAAAATAAGGAGACGAATGCAATGCCAACAAGCGAAACAGCACAGCAATACATTCAGCGGATCATAGCGCACGCGGAGGGGAAGCAGCCTATGGCAGTTCAGGCGGCCACGGCCAAGAAACTCGAGCGCGCGATCAAGGGCGTGCCCACCGGCAAATTGCGCAAGCGCCCGGCTCCGAATAAATGGTCGGTCAACGAGATCGCAGCACACCTCGCGGACGCAGAAGTCGCAATTGGGTTTCGTCTGCGACTGATTCTGGGCGCGCCCGGCACTCCCGTCGCGGCCTTCGATCAGGATGCCTGGGTCACCAGTCTGCATTATGAGAAGCGCGATCCACGCAAGTCGGTCGCGCAGTTCCGGGTGCTCCGCGAAGCCAATCTGGCTTTGCTCAAGTCGCTGACTCCCGAGCAGTGGAAACATTACGGGATGCATGCCGAGCGCGGGCAGGAAACCATCGAGCACATCGTGCGCCTGATTGCCGGGCACGATCTAAACCATCTGCAGCAGATTGATCGCATCTTGTCCGAGAAAAAGAAGTGAGTGAAATCGCTCCATCAGACATCCACGCGGCTTCGGCGAGCCAATAAAGACGAGAAGATAAGACGAGAAGAAAATCTGATGCGACGGTTTCGAAAATGCGCGTCAGCCTCCGCCGCACACTGTGCTACCTTCGCGGTGTAACCTGGTCCGCCGCGATGACAACAAAAGTTTGCATGAACACTAAGTGCCGGGCCTACGCCCACTTTGTCTACACCGTGGCCATGCGTTGCGTCCTTTGCCGCTGCGACCTGATCGCGGCCAGAACCGTCGAAGCGGCAGGCACCGTAGCCCCCAGGCAACCGAACCTGACGTCCGAATTCTCCCGCAAGTCCGCCAGACCCCAAGCCGTAGGGACTGCGACGTAGAGCGTCGACACACACGCTGTCAGCACTAATTCGACCGTCATCCAATAGATTTTTCACCCCAAGTCTGGCTTAATAGCAGGGGATGCAACCCCCGGGCTTTGTTGGCACGCGCCTGATGCACTGCCTCGCGGCCAGATGTCTGCAGCAAAGCGTCGCAGCGCGAAGCCAGTTTAAGGAGGGAGATAAAAAATGCCAGTTTCCTTCGAGAAGGATATAAAACCGCTGTTCAGACAAATTGATATCGACCACATGAGCAAACACAACATTCTGCTCGACAACTACACCTATATGTCGGATGCTTCAAACGATCACGGCAATGCTCGAGCGGTCGAGGACACCCTGAAAAACCAATCCATGCCTCCCGGCGGTCCTTACTGGAGCGCTCAGCAGTTGGATCTTTTTAAGCAGTGGAAAAGCGACGGATATCGGCCATAATCTGCGCTGAATAATTCCGATTCAAGGGAGGCAATCGCATCGCAAATCGCTTTTCTATCCTCCAAGGGTTGCGGCCTTTTCGGTGGTCGGAGGTACCGAAGAACCTCCTCGCGGGATTTACGCTTGCCGCCTTGAACATCCCGCAGTCGCTCGGCTATACCAAAATTGCTGGTACGCCGGTCATCACTGGCCTCTACACGCTTCTGCTTCCGCTGGTTGCGTTCTCCATCTTCGGTTCTTCGCGCTATCTTGTCGTGGCTGCCGATTCTGCGACTGCGGCCATACTTGCGAGCAGTCTCACTGGGTTGGCTCCAATAGCCAGCCCCAGATACGTCGCACTCGCGGGCTTAGTGGCCCTGTTGACCGCGATCTTCCTTCTCCTTGCTCGCCTTCTGAAGCTTGGCTTTTTTGCAGATTTCCTGTCTCGGACGGTTCTCCTGGGCTTCCTCGTTGGCGTCGGTTTTCAAGTCGGCGTCGCTGTGCTTGGTGAAATGCTTGGCATCAACGTCAACAGCCGCCGCACCCCCGGCCAGATCCTCGAAGTGATTCGATCGCTGCCACACGTTCATTTGCTAACGACGGAGATTTCACTAGCAGTTGTAGCCGCCATCGTGCTTTGCTATCGCGTCGCCCCGAAGTTTCCCGGTACTCTCTTTGCAGTTGCTGGGACAGTCGCGGCGAGCGCCGTCTTCCACTGGTCCCAGCGAGGGGTCGCCGTTCTCGGCCCCGTGCCCGCGGGCTTGCCGCATTTAGGGTTGCCTGATCTGAGCTGGAGAGACGTGAAAACTCTTGTTCCCGTTGCCGGATCGTGTTTACTCATGATCGCTGCGCAGAGTGCGGCCACATCGCGCGCCTACGCTACCCGCCACCATCAGGAACTCGACGAAAACGCCGACCTTGTCGGCCTCGCTGCCGCCAATGCCGCTGCAGCTTTCAGCGGCACCTTTGTTGTGAATGGGAGTCCTACCCAGACCGCCATGGTCGAAAGATCAGGGGGCACCAACCAGATGGCGCACCTCGCCACGGCTGGCGTCGTCGTTTTAGTTCTTCTTTTCCTTACCGGTCCGCTTCAGTTTCTTCCTCGGTGTGTTCTGGGCGCGGTCGTGTTCACGATCGCGATGCGTCTCATCGATCTGCATTCGTTACGCGCCCTACGCCGCGAGAGCCCCGGTGAATACATGCTGGCGATCGTAACGGCGGCGGTTGTAGTTTTTGTCGGCGTGGAGCAGGGCATTCTCCTGGCGATGTGCTTGTCGCTGCTGCGCATCGTCCACCAAAGCTACCGTCCGCACACCGCAGTGCTCGAACAGACTGATGAAGGCATGTGGCGATTGGATCCGGTCGCTCCCGGTGTGATTACCGAGCCCGGTCTCATCCTCTATCGGTTCAGCGCACCGCTCTATTACGCCAACGCCAATCGTTTTTTCGAGGAAACGCGGATGCTGACCGCTTCGGCGCGCTCACCAGTGCATTGGTTGATCGTTGATGCCGGGGCCATCACACACGTGGACTTCACTGCGGCGCGGGTTGTGTGTGAACTCCAGAAGGACCTCGCCGCGCAAGGTACGGGTCTCGTGTTTGCTCACGTGCAATCGGACCTAAAGCCTGATCTTGACCGTCATCACCTGACCGAAGTCATCGGTCCTGACCGCATCTTTGACAGCTTGCACGAAGCCATCGCCGCGGTTCGTGGTCGTGTGCCCCGTTGATGTCTTGAATTATCGCGTCGAACCAAGAGAACTCGGTCGGGTCCGGGTCGAAGCGTGCGATCGCGATGCTACGCCGGCAACTCACCAAAAGAACCGCGTAGAATTAGTGCCATGTCGTACCGATTCGAGTTCGACCCGGTTAATAAGATCCTGCTGGCCCGCTTCGAGGGTGAACTCACGAATGACGCTGCCGCGGAATACCACGATGCTCTCGGCAGAAATTGGATTGCCACCGGCGCCCATGCAGGCATCTGGGACTTTTCAGCCGCTACCCACTTCGCTGTGGCTGCCGACTTCCTGCGCAGACTGGCGATGCGCAAACCAATCACTCCGGGTCTGATCGACCATCCCAGGTTTATCGTAGTCCCAGTGACGGATGGATACGGATTGATGCGCATGTTCCAGATTGCCGGAGAGTCCAGCCGGCCTCTGCTGCATGTCGTTCGCACCGTGGACGAGGCGCTGACGGCCCTTGGCGTCGAGTCACCGCACTTCGAACCTTTGGAATGACCAGGCCAGGATCGACGACGGACACAAAATGGAAACGGCCGCCTGCATTGGCGGCCGTTCCAACTTAATTTATCGCGCCTGCTGGTTTATCAGTTGCGCTCCTTGGCAGGTTTCGTCTTGTTGTTGTTGTGCTTCTCGTTGTAGATCTGCTTGCTGTTTTTGTTTTCTTCCTTGTTGGCTTGTTGCTTCTCTTGCTTGGTCAAGGCGCCGCCGTTGGCCGTGCGTTCGTCGTGAACCTGCTGGGCGACCGCAGCCTGATTCTCATTCGTCCTGGCCGCTTCACCGGAAGTCATCTGGCCGCTGCGCAGGCCTTCGGCCGTGCGCTGCTGCTGGTTGGCTTCCCGGTTGTCGACTTCGTTCGGCGTCACGGTGTTCCCGTTGTGCTTTTCGTCGTAGATCTGGCGGCTCGCGGCATTTTGCTCTCCGTTGATCTGTTGACGCTCCGCACCCGTGAGCTTGCCACCGTTCGCTTCACGATCGTCGTGCACTTGCCGGTCAATGTTGGATTGCGTTTGCTCGGCGCGGGCCGCCTCGCCGGAAGTCATCTGGCCGCTGCGCAAGCCGTTGGCGATGCGCTGGTCCTGGTTGGCTTCGCGAGTATTGGGATTGTAGTTGCGCCCCACTGAGCGATCTGCCGCCGAGATGGGTTGCGACTGCGCGTGCTGCTGCGCCACCTGGTGATACGCGTTTACATTCGCGCTCGCCATGGTCGCCGGACGTCCTCCATTCACTGACGCAAGCTGCGCGCGGTCCTGCGCAGCAAAGTGCTCATGCTGCACCTGGTCGGCGGTTGCCTCGAAGTGATGCTCGTTGGCTGCCGCCATCTCCATGGCCGACGCATGCACCTGAATGCCCTCCCCGCCGTTGAAGCTTACGTGGTTGACGTTCACGACGGTGTTTTCCGTCACGATGGTTCGGTTCTCGTACACGTTGGTGACGTGTACGCTTCCAAAGTTCGCCACGGCGCTGTTATAGGCGAAAACCCCACCACGCCACTCGCCGCCGACAAAGCCGACGCCGCCGAAGCCGAAGCCGTAGTTCACGCCGCCGTAGAACCCAACATGCGGTCCCCAGTAGCCGCCGTGCCAGCCGTACACTCCGCCTTCATAGCCCCAGTATCCGGGCGTCCACAACAAGCCAGCGACGGGAGGTTGCGCCCACACGCCGGGAACCCAGAAATAGCCCGCATCCCCGTAGGACCAGTAGCCGGGAGTCCAGAGATAACCCGGCGCCGGCAGCGCCGGCTGTTCATACACTGGCAAAACGGGAGGCGCAACGCGGATGTTGATAGCGACGCCGATTCCAATTTGTGCCTGGGCGGTGGGCAGCGCAAGCATCGGCAGCATGATCAGAGCAGCAGCAAACAGATTGCGAAATTTTGAACGAAGAGACATAGTTGTTTCTCCTTGTGCCGGGGCCCCAAAACGGCAATATCTCCCCGTCTGCCCGCACTCCGCGGGCGTATTCATTAAAACCCGGAATCGCAATGTTTGTTGCAAACCGAAGTTCAGGCCCAGGGCGTGAGTAGGTGTGGTGACTTCAGTAACCAGTGTTGGCGGTGGGTGAGGTTGACGTCGCGATGGGCTATCGGCACCCTTCACTGATTCTGGTGTCAGCGTAGGCATCACCGACTCGCAAGTGCCAGACAACAAAAAATATGGCGGAGAGAGAGGGATTCGAACCCCCGATACCCGTTAAGGTATGTCCGCTTTCGAGGCGGATCGTTTCAACCACTCACGCACCTCTCCGCGTCGGACAAGTCGTTAGCTAGCTCCTAGCCTCCAGCAACAGCAGGTTCCTCGCTACGCTCGGAATGACAAGTTAAGAACCAATGACAGGTTAACAACCAAAGACTAACGACGGTTTTTAAAGAACGTTTGCAGCAACTCGGCGCTGCGGCCAGCCAAAACTCCGGCACGGACTTCGGTCTTGTGGTTCAGTTGCGGGTGATTCAAGACCTGCATAACCGAACGCACAGCACCCGCTTTAGGGTCGTCTGAGCCGTATACCAACCGCTTGATGCGGGCATGGACCAGAGCACCCGCACACATCGCGCAGGGTTCAATTGTAACAAAGAGTTCGCAGTCTCCAAGGCGGTGGTTACCAACGGTTGTACCCGCTTCACGCAGAGCGGCGACCTCGGCGTGCGCAGCCGGATCGGAGTCGATGATATTGCGATTCCATCCTCGGCCGATGATCTTTCCGTCGCGAACGACGACGGCGCCGACTGGAACTTCTCCGAGTTCGAGGGCTCTCTGGGCGCAGCGGAGAGCTTCCTCCATCCAAAGTTCATCGGAGGCGGAACTCTGATTCGGGCCCTCGGGATTGATCTCCGGGGCAGCGGCATCGGCCGCATCTGGTCTTTGTGGGCGCAAGGGAGCTCCGCCGATCATTCTACCGACTCCAGGCGGGATTCAGCGGAGCAAGGCAAGGCGAAGCAGCGGCAGGTGAATACGCGGGTACCTGCGATGCTAGATCACTCGCAGCATGGTGCGGACAACTTCTGGTACGACGGCGTGGACTAGCGCTGGTACCACGATCCGGCCGACGGGGTAAGCGATCGCCACCGCCGGCACGACCAGAAGAAGCCACATTTTCGTGGGCAGATTATGGAAATAGGCCTTCATGGCATCCTCTGTAAAGGGATACGGGCGAGGCTGGGAGAAAGTTCCGGAGCGATCGTTTTTGAGGGAATTTGCCGCTAAGTGGTATGCTTACCGCATCATGGGCATGCCGAGCTTGCTCCGCAAAGTGTTCCTCGTCGACCTCCTGCAGGGGCTGAAGGTCACCTTCCGTTATCAGGATCCGAAGGAGATCTATACCGAGCAATATCCGCTGGAGCGGCCGCAGGTGGCGGAACGGTATCGCGGGGCGCCGCGGTTGAATGTGAATCCGGATACGAATGAGACCATGTGCATCTCGTGCGATCTATGCGCGCTGGCCTGTCCGGAACATCTGATCATGGTGACCAGCGAACGCAATGAGAAGACCCGGCGCAAGGAGTTGACGACTTTCACTTACGACCTGAGCCGCTGCATGTTTTGCGGATTGTGCGAGGACGCTTGTCCGACCGACGCGCTGGAGTTGACGCAGGATTTCGAGTTGGCCAGCTACACTCGCGAAGGCGCGATCTGGAACCGCGAGATGCTGGAGAAGGGTCCGCAGCCGACGCAGTATCGACGGTAAAAGCGATAACCACAGAGGTACACAGAGGAAGCCCCAAGACATTCTTGACGGTCTTGTCACTATTCTGAACTGACCGCCATCCCGCACAAAAAGGAGTGAAAATTGATATGGGAACATCTGGAGAATTAATTCGCCTGATTAATTATGTGGATGACATTGTGACTACGCTGCGGCGTATTCAGGCCTTTGTTGCTGGCATGGATGCCGACGAATCGAAGCGTTTGGCGGAAAGTTTGCGGGCGGCCGGGACCAACCTGAATGCCATTGTGGCGCAACTCGAAAAGGGCGCGAAGTAGTGGCGCAGGTGAACACCATTGCTGTGATTGGCGCGGGGACCATGGGGCGGGGTATTGCGCACGTGGCGGCGCTCGGCGGTTATCGCACGATTCTTGAAGACTTGCTGCCTAATGCGCTGCGCAAGGCGGAGACGGAAATCCGCGGCAACCTTGATAAAGCAGTCGAGTTGGGGAAAGTGTCGGCTGTGGACGCAGATGCGGCGTTTGGGCGGTTGGAGTATGCAGGCGGGGTGGAGGAAGCGGCGCGCGAAGCTGATCTGGTGATTGAAGCGGTGCCGGAAGAGATGGAGTCGAAGATTGAGATCTTCACCTTGCTCGACAAGATTTGCCGTCCGGGGACAATTTTAGCGTCCAATACTTCGTCGCTTAGCGTGACCGAAATTGCGAGCGTGACTTATCGGGCGAAGAAATGCATTGGGATGCACTTCTTTAATCCGGTGCACAAGATGAAGTTGCTGGAAGTGGTGCGGGCGTTGGAGACGGATGATGATACCGTGGCCACTGCGGCTGAGGTCGGGCGGCGGATGGGGAAAGAAGTAGTGGTGATCAAAGAATCGCCGGGGTTTATTACCAGCCGGGTCAATGCGATGATCGGCAATGAAGCGTTTTACATGCTGGCGGAAGGGATTGCTTCTGCGGCAGATATCGATAAAGCCTTAAAGTTGGGGTTGAACCATCCCATGGGGCCGTTTGAGCTAGTGGATTTGGTGGGGTTGGATACTCGTTTGTCGATTCTCGAGTACTTGCACAAGTCGTTGGGGGAGAAATATCGGCCTGCACCACTTTTGGTGCAGTATGTGAAGGCGGGGCGATTGGGGCGGAAGGCTGGGCGTGGGGTGTATGAGTATCCGGAGCAGAAGGGTGCGGCCAAGTAATCGTTCACCTCAATCTTCAAAGGCCCCGCCAAAGATGGGTTTTCCAGCCAGGGCGATTTTGAATCCGTAAAGCGCCAACGCGAAGACCACTGCGATTTCCGTGAGTCCCCTCCAGGCGTACCAGCGCGACAGATCGGATGTAACCAGACCATCCCCCAGTGTGAAAATAATAAATCGGCACACGCAGATCGCTAGAAGTCCCACTCGCACCAGGCAGGCGAGCCATAGGATCGCGATTAGGCTGATGATAGCCAGTTCAACCTTGAGGTTCTCACCTCGCACGCTAACTCCGACGACCAGCAGGGCGACAAGGAGCATTCCTGCCGTTTTGCTGCGTGTGAGTTTCGCGACTATGAAAAGCGCGGCCAGCGATCCGATGCCGTCCATGAGGGCGAGAATGTTAGAGGCAATGTTCCCCAGAAACACCGATGGCTCGCGCAGGCTTTGGCTTCCCGGTCCGCCGGCGGTGATGCTTGCGACCTTAAACCAAAATGGAAGGGCGATAAGCACGTAGTTAACGACGGCAATAGCAACCCCGAACAGAGCGCCCAGCAGGAGATCACGTCCGACCAGAGGGTCTTTCCACCCGCCAGCGAGCAATCTGCTCCACGAGATAAGAATCTCCGGCCAGGTGCGGCGGACATAGGGCTCTAATGCGACGTAGAACAGGGCGAACTGGAGCGCATTGCTGAGAGCGAGGCCAGACGAGATCTGGAACCATGCGAAGATCCAGAACGCATCCCCCACGTAGTGTGCGCTTAGGACCATCGACAGGAAAGCAACTATGAAAATAGCGGCGGCTACACGGATGGCTCCGTGACGGTCGCCGCGTCCTTGTTTGAGGTTTCTTCGGGCAAAGAAGAAACAGATTGCCAGGGCGACGAAAACTGTGGTGACGAAGAGGCCGGTTCCGAAACGCGACGCAAAGTTTGCCTGCGTGGGCTGAGCCCGCTCCGGGCGCGCCCATGGCGTCATCACCCGGAAGAAGACGATGCGGTTGTGATAGCTGGCTCCTTGGACCTTCAACGTTTTCCCATGTGCGTTTGTTTCCCACGCAAAGTTTTTGTCAGCGGGAACATCGGGTAACCACTGCTCCTCGCCGGCACGGCTCTGTTGCAGGTCCAGATGGGCCGCAGCGAACAGCGGCTGCCAATCCAGCGGGTGCACACTGTTGAAGAGAGCATCTTCCTGCGGACCGATGGCGGCGAAGTAAATCAGCCGCCCGACGGAGTCCAGGCTGATACTCCATTCACCAGAATAGAAGGGCATGGGATTGCCGCTGCTCACTTCAAACGGATAGGCCGTCTGGAAAGGCTGCGGACTTTGCCTGTACCAGAACTGCACGGGAGAAGGGAACTCGGCGGCCAGGCTGCGGTAACGCTGGGGAGCCGGAATCTTCCCGGAGTAAGGCAAATAGCCAGGATCGGTGTCAAACCAATAGGCGGAGTCGGCAGGCAGATCCGTGTAGCCGAGAGCCGCTGCAAGGTGTCGTGCATCTTCGCTGAGCACTTCGGGAGACTTGTCCATGGGCACAAGATTCGCCAGTGCGGAGTGTTGCGCCAAGAAAACGACCAGCAACAGGCCAGCCACAACCGCTGCCAACAGACTCCACGCCTTGGCGGCGCTGATGCCGCCCTCATCGCCGGCGGCTGCGACCATTTCAGGCGAAGGCGTTTCCCCCGCTGCCAACGCCGCTGCCAGAGGATTGCCTCCGGGCAGGGCGGTTGCCACTTGTATGGCCGAGCGCGGTCGTGCGGCGGGATCTTTTTCCAGACAGCGCAGGATCACCCGCTCGACTGCAGCGTCAATTTCCGGAGTCAGTTTCGACGGCGGCGTGGGCTGTTCACGGAAGTGTTTAGCACGCCAATCCGAAACTTTGCTGGCTTCCCAAGGACGGTTACCGGTGTAGAGCTCAAACAAAACCATACCCAGCGAGTACAAGTCGCTCTGTACCGTCGCCGGTTTGCCCTCGAACGATTCCGGAGCCATGTAGGCTGGAGTTCCAGCGACCTCGCCCTCAGTCGATTCCGCGGTTCCGACAGCGAGCCCGAAATCTGTTATGCGGGCATGTCCTCGACCGTCAATCATGATGTTGGCGGGTTTCAGGTCACGGTGAATTACTTGCCGCGCATGGGCCGCGGCAAGTCCGGCGCAGAGTTCGTGGGCGATCTCCAGTGCCTTCTTCGAAGGCAAACGTCCGATCCGGTTCAAGAGCGTGGCCAGGTCTTCGCCGTCCACATATTCCATGGTCAGGTAAGAATGGCCGTCGACTTCGCCGATGTCGTAAACCCGGCACACGTTGGGATGCGATACCTGTCGGGCAATGCGGACTTCGGCGTGGAATCGCTCGACGCGACTGGCATCCTGGGTAAAAGATGCGGGTAGGAACTTCAGCGCGACCGTCTGACCAAGCTTGAGATCGTCGGCGCGGTAAACCATGCCCATGCCGCCGCGTCCGAGGATGCCGAGAATGCGGTAGCGTTCTACCAGGACCACGCCGGGAGAGAGATTCAGAGGGGAAGACTTCGCACTCGACGAGGTATTCGATGAGCGAGGAGGGGGAGAGAAGCCTGGAGGATGATCGGAAGTCAGGGTGGGAATCACCGACACCGAACTCGTTGCCTGCCCGCAGGCGGAGCAGAAGCGCGCGGCTTCAACTACCTCGTGGGAGCAGAAAGTACAGCGCGGCATACGGTGCGGAATTATAGCTTATGGCGAAGTGCCTCGCCGCTATACTAGGTTCCGAGCCATTGCTCTTCGGAGATGACATGTCGAGTCTGAAGGAATTTCAATGCGAGATTTGCGGGATTGTGAGTGAGAATCCGATCCATTGGTTTGTGATCGAGTGCGGGGATCAGAGGCTTGCGGTCGTGAAGTGGGACCTGAATGCCGCCAACAGCCCTACGGCCCGGCATTTCTGTGGGGAAGCACACGCCCAGGTTTATATCAGCCGCTGGTTTGAATCCATGTGCTCGCCGCCTAAAGCTGTGTTCAAGGCTTCGTAGGCCGCCTCGGACGCCCACTCTAATGGGGATGGCCAGGCGGACTGGCGAAACCAGGCGGTTGCACTCATGGCCGGTTAATGAGTGCAATGGCGATGTTACGCCATCAATCCTTTTGAGATACGCAACTCCACAGCTTTCATTGACTTGCCGGTTTCACAGAAGTAAGATTCGCGCCAATGATCGGACAAACCATTTCGCACTACCGAGTGATCGCGAAGCTCGGTGCCGGCGCGATGGGTGTGGTCTACGAAGCAGAAGATGTCCGCCTCAAACGTCGCGTTGCTCTGAAATTTATTCCTGATAATCTTGCGCATGACCCAAAAGCCCTGCAGCGTTTTGAGCGCGAGGCCCACGCTGCTTCCTCCTTGAATCACCCCAGCATCTGCACAATCTATGAAGTCGAAGAACACGATGGACAGCCAGTCATTGTGATGGAATTGCTGAAAGGGGAGAGCCTGAAGGAGCGCATCCATAAGGGATCGCTCGCTAGTGGCGAACTTTGGGAGCTAGGCATTCAGACATCGGACGCTTTAGGAGCGGCCCACGCGCAGGGGATCATCCACCGGGACATCAAACCCGCAAACATTTTTATGGCAGGTTGCGGTCGGGTGAAGATTCTGGACTTTGGATTGGCCAAGGCCATCCCTAGCGATCGACCGGAACTTGGGTCCGACGAGGAATCGCTCACTGTGGAAGGGGTGATCCCTGGCACAACTGCCTACATGTCTCCCGAGCAAGTCCGAGGAGAAGAGATTGATGCACGCAGCGATCTGTTCTCACTGGGGATCGTGCTTTACGAAGCGGCGACCGGTCAACGGCCTTTCACTGGCAAAAACCGCGTTTTGCTGATGAATGCCATCCTGAACGAGAAACCAGCCATGCCGAGCCGTGTGAATCCGACGTTACCCGCTGCATTCGACACGATCATCGGGAAGGCTCTGGAAAAAGACCGCAACCTGCGTTATCAGAACGCAGCGGAAATCCATGCCGACTTGCAGCTGCTGAGGCGGGATACGGATTCCCATGCGTCATCGGCAGTGGCCATCACCACGGACCGATTGGGGACGGGCGCTCTGGCGCGTCCCAGCCGGGCGAACCTCGGCAGATACCTCGCCGCAGTTATCCTGGCGGCCGCGCTCATTGCCTTAGGGCTTTACTATCGTTCACATCTGAACAAGCCACTGACCGACAAGGACACCATCGTCCTCGCGGATTTTGATAACGGCACGGGCGATGCAGTATTTGACGACACCTTGAAGACGGCGCTAAGAGTTTCCCTGCGGCAGTCACCCTTCCTGAATGTGCTCTCTGACGGCGAAGTCTCGAAGACCCTCCAACAGATGACCCGTCCAGTCAACACCAAACTCACCCCCGAGGTGGCGCGCGAGCTTTGCCAGCGGGTGGACAGCAAAGCCTATATTGCTGGATCGGTGGGTCGTCTGGGCGCCGAATATGTGCTGGGCCTGAAGGCGGTGAATTGCCTGAGCGGAGATACGCTGGCTGAAGAGCAGGTGACAGCAGCATCCAAGGAGAGAGTGCTGGAAGCGCTGGGCCGAGCAGCCTCCAAGCTGCGTGGCGAGCTGGGCGAATCGCTGGCTACGGTGCAGAAGTTTGATGTTCCGCTAGAACGAGCCACCACATCTTCGCTCGAAGCTCTGAAAGCGTACAGCCTGGGCGGAAAGGCGAATAACGAGAAAGGCGCCGCCGCGGAGCTGCCGTATGATCAACGTGCCATCGAACTTGATCCGAATTTTGCCATGGGCTACTTGGCAGTGGGCACCGACTACTTCAATCTCGGCGAGCTAGGGCGTGCCAGCGAGTACCTGACCAAAGCGTTCCAGTTGCGGGAGCATGCGAGCGAGCGGGAAAGGCTGGCGATCACTGCCCAATACTATTCGAATGTAACTGGAGAACTGGATAAAGCGGCCCAGACTTATCGGGAAGAGATTGAGGGCTATCCGAGGGAATCCACCGCGTATGGCAATTTGGGCCTGGTGTTCGGCGCGCAGGGGCAGTACGAAAAAGCCGTGGAGATCATGCGGCAAGCCCTCCGCCTTGCACCGGATCGAATGGATTTGCATGAGAATCTTGCCAACTACACCCTTGCGCTGCAACGGTTCGAAGAAACGCGGAAGATCATACATGACTTGCAGGCGCAAAAAGGGGACGATTCGGTACTCCATAACGCTCTCTACGCTCTTGCCTTCCTCGGGGCGGACTCCACGGCGATGGCGGAACAGCTACAGTGGTTTGCAAGCAAGCCCGACTATGAGAACTGGGGATTAGCACTCGCGTCCGATGCCGAGGCCTATGGCGGTCAGCTTGGCAAAGCGCGAGAATTGACCAAGCGGGCCGTGGACTCTGCCATTCGGGTTGACAGCAAGGAAAACGGAGCGATATTTCAGGCGATCGCAGCCCAGCGAGAAGCGGCTTACGGCAATCCTGCGGAAGCCCGCCAGGCAGCGGCAGAGGCTTTGAAGCTGGCTCCCACCAGTCAGGGAGTCGAGAGCGAGGCCGCACTTGCATTTGCCATGGCAGGCGATACGGCACGTGCTAATTCCTTGGCACAAGACTTAGAAAAACGCTTCCCGTTGGACACCCAGATGCAATCGCTTTGGCTGCCTGCGGTTCAGGCTCAGTTGGCTGTGGATAGAAGGAATACGATTCTCGCCCTGAAAACTCTGCAAGCAACTGCGCGCATTGAGTTAGGGCAAATTCCGTTCGTTGTGAACATTTCCTGCCTCTATCCAGTGTATGTACGCGGAGAAGCATACCTGGCAGCCGGACAGGGAAGTGCGGCCGCCTCCGCGTTTCAGGAGATCCTCGATCACAGCGGCATCGTATGGAACTGCTGGACGGGAGCCTTGGCGCATCTGGGAGTGGCTCGTGCCAATGTCTTAGAATGGAGAACCTTGGGGGGAGCGGATGCCGATGCCGCCCGCGTCCGGGCGCTCGCCGCCTACAAAGATTTCCTCGCCCTCTGGAAAGACGCTGACCCCGACATTCCCATCTTGAAGCAAGCCAAAACGGAATATGCGAAGCTGCAATAGCAGGGTAAGTCGCTGCCTTGCTGCTTGCTGTTTAGCGATTCTTGAGTACGGCAATGCGGTCTTGATACATCCCCGCTATGCAACGCACCCAGCCCTCGTAGGGGGCGCATTCTCGGTCTCGCGACGGGGGATTCGGGGCAGCTCAGCCACAGATCATCAGCTACAAATCAGGAGATCAGAATTGAGCTCCGCCGACCTCGTCCTGGGAAATATTGGTTCGCATGTCCATCCAAGCCGCGAACATCGTACGCCCATTGAACACATGGCATCGGTAATCTCCCATGAAGCCACCGCCAAAGCCATCATTCAGCGGATTGGACATGGTGCTTGAAAGTGCACCGCTCCTGAAAGTCGCCCCCCCGTTGGTGGAAACGGCAGCAAAGGGCTGGTATTCAAGGTTAGAAGGATCATTACGACGATCTAGCCAGGTCACGCCGATGGCGCCATTCTCTGCCAGATTAATCCATTGAAAGAATTCGTCACCTTTGTTCGAGGTGGTAACTCTTACCGGCTTTCCAAAAGTATTACCGCCGTCCGTCGAAGCGGCCACAAATACTTGCATCTGCGAACCGCTCCAGTTGTAGAACGAGACATAAACTTTGGCGGTGGAACCGCTGCCAAACACTGCATTACTGGCAATGTTGCTGACACGTTCGTCGGTATTGGGCAGAGAGCCATAGAATCCGCAGCCGCAGGAATCGGGAACCAAGGATGGGGTGGCAATCGTGACGGGAGCGCTCCAGGTATTACCGCCGTCGGTGGATTTCGAGAGCAGCATCTTGGCTACGGTTCCACCGCAATCGCCTGCCGGGCCATTGGCTGCACAGCGCTGCCAACTGACATAGACCGTCCCATCGGCGCCGACGGCCAGGTCACTGAACTGATCCACGCTGGTGGGATAGATCTGCTTTGTGTCCACTACTTTTGTCGTCCAGGTTTTGCCTCCATCGTTCGAATGGGAGACCGAGATCTCACTGTCGCTGGCACCGTCGAACTGCGTGATCGACACATACAGGGAATTGACGAAGGGACTCTTCGGGTTCGTGTCGATCTCCAGCCATGGTTTATCAGCTAGAGAGCCTAGCAGCGGGGTGCTTACGACGACCGGCGTTCCCCAAGTCTGGCCATTATTGGTAGAAGACGAGAGAACCACGCTGGAGTTTTGGATGCCACCGGCGTAGGCAACATTCTTCAGGTCGTATCCGACGATCGGATCCCCATCACCACCGCTGCCGGGGGAACAGGTGTGCGTCCAGGTAGAACCACCGTCCGCGCTGGAATAATAGCCCTGAATATTCGAGCAATTGTAATCGTTGCCTCCAGTGAGCAGCTGTTTGGGGTTCTTCAGATTTGTAGCAATAGGATCTTCGTTTACCGGCTCTCCGCCCCCGGATGCCTGCACGTTGGCTAGTGCACAAGGAGTGGGACTGCACGTCAGAATCTTGCCGCTCGAAAGGAGATGGTTGGTTTCCACCGGATGCAACAATCCAGCCCGATACGCGCGGGCCGCCAGCACACCGCCCGAGATGGGACTTTTCGGCAGGGTTTGCGCATTTAACAGGACTACGAGTTGAAGTAGTACAACGAGAGAGACCACGCAGGCGAGCACGCGAAAATGTTTCAAGGATTCCTCCAGGCTAAAAGTTTTGCAATCTTGTACTGCTTACACTAGCGACATCCAGCAAACTTGAACGAAGCAATACGCGTACTCCAGTTCGTTTGTTGTCCGGTCTTGTAGTATTGGTTGGTATACCAAAACGTGCAATCGTCGCTGGGATCGACCGAAATGCTGTCATAGTCGCCCCACATCGTATCTGTCGTTGAATTACTTCCGTTCAGTATGATCCGCTCGCCTTCCATAGTTCCCAAGGGATCAGTCGGAACCCGCCCGGTATATCCAATCGAGGGATACATGGTGCTGCTGGAGATTCCATAGCCCAACGCGATATCACCCGCACTATCCATGGCCGAGCTGCCCATCCAACGGAAGTTTGTGTCTGGCGCGTAAGTTGCCTGCTGGAATACCGCGAAGTTCCCGTCTTCAGCAGCACGCAACTCGTACCAGCGCACGCCCACCGTTCCCGTCCTTGCGGTGGTTGCGACGTCTACCGAGTGGGTAACTACAATGGCTTCGTGGTCTGAGAAGTTGCGGTATGCCGCCCGGTACATCAGCCGATCGCTTAGAGTCTCGAGCGTGACCTGGTTTCCCTTTTGCGGGACGCAGGCCCGATAGTAACCGCTTGCCGGACAGGCGGGCTCATAGGCGGCAACCGGGATTTCCGCCGGTCCGCTGAAACTCGAGTTTTTCGGATTCTTAAAATCCGTGTGGAACTTGAAAAGCTGAATGGCATTGGGTACGGAATTGATTCCTCCCAAAAAATAATCAGGAGCGCCCGCTGGTGGCAACGTGCGTCCGTCGAGGTCGGCTGGCAGCAAAGTGTGCAGACCCTGCACGGTAAAGCAAACGGCCGATGCCTTGTCACCCCGCAGCATGGCTGCGCGGTCAAGCGCACACGAGATCGCCGAACTATTGAACAGGCCGTTCATCCCCAGATAGTACGCATCCGGCCAAACTCCTAGTTTTTGATAATCGATAGCATCAAACTTCATTGCATATCGGTTGTACGCACCCGTGGCATCGGAGGTCTGAGAGACTGCAACACAGACGTAACCAAATGCCTCACCTGAAGGCAAGCGCTCTGCCTGGCCGACGATCACCCAGCGGTCTGCGATCTTGTCGTACTGTGCGACCGGGTCGGCAATCAGGGTTTTCTCGCAGGCTCCGCCAAATTTCTGCCAGATCGTGTTGATGCTAACCGGGCCCATCAGGAGTTTGCCGGTCTTGTCAAACACCGCGAGCGACGAATTGACCACCTGCACGTATTGCGTCTTGCCCGCCGCGCCCGTCGGGTCGGGCGCCGCACTAATGTCGTTAAAGCCGTAATCTCCTTCACCAAGGCCCGCAACATTCACGCCGGCCACTGTCGAAAGCGTGCCCTTTGCCGAGCTTTGCACAACCGGATCCGGGAAATTACTTGCAGGCACAGTTCTACGCGCTTGCTCACCGGGAGCCTCTTCGGAGCGAGCGAAGTTGGCTACGCGAGGCCCGCTGCGGATCATCTCGCTCAATCGTGGCGAACTGTCATGATGGTCCTCCAAAACGAGGGCAGGTCCCCTGGCAACGTTCTCCGCGGCTGCGGGCATTACAGCCACAAATGAAAGCAAAATGGAGCAGAGCAACGGCATAAGTTGCGTTCGGGGTTGTGACATTTGAAGGTCCTCCCTAAGAGTGCTGCCGAACCGGCAGCAGCATGCTATCAGAGAAATGTGGAATCGACTATTCGAAATAGTTGATGGGTCGGGCGGCGCGTACTTCGGCCCGCGATCTAACGGTAGAGTTGCATATCGGGGAACGTGCTCGAAAAGCAAGTCGAGGAGTGGCTTTGGCAGTCCGGTTCGCTTACGATTGCCCGAACTGTTTGTTAAACAAGGCGATTACACTTATTGAGAATTGCCCCTCGGAGTCGATGAGTGCTATGGGGATTTTTCACCAATTGACTTCCACTCAGAGATCAACCCATTCGCTTTCATTGACTTCCCCAGGATCCACGCATACCATGACTGTCGCGCCATGATCGGCCAAACCATCTCGCACTATCGCATCGTAGAGAAGCTCGGCGGTGGCGGAATGGGTGTGGTTTACAAGGCCGAAGACCTCAATCTCGAACGCTTCGTCGCCCTGAAGTTCCTACCCGACGATGTCGCCAAAGACGCCCAGGCCCTAGCCCGGTTTCGCCGTGAGGCCAAGGCCGCCTCGGCTCTGAATCATCCCAACATCTGCACCATTCACGAAATCGCAGAGCAGGATGGGCAAACGTTCATCGTGATGGAGTTCCTCGATGGAGCGACCTTAAAGCATCACAGCGCTGGTCGCCCGATGGACACTGAGACTCTTCTGTCGCTCGCGATCGAAGTGGCCGACGCCCTGGATGCCGCGCACACAGGAGGCATCGTTCACCGCGACATTAAGTCGGCCAACATTTTTGTCACCAAGCGCGGCCACGCGAAAATTCTCGATTTCGGCTTAGCCAAGGTCGCGCCACAGACAAAAGACCTTGCCGCCGGACCAACCGCAGCCACCGCGTTGGAGTATCTGACCAGCCCGGGCACCGCAATTGGAACCGTCGCCTACATGTCTCCTGAGCAGGCGAAGGGCAAGGAGCTAGATTCCCGTACGGATCTTTTTTCCTTCGGCACCGTGCTCTACGAAATGGCGACCGGTGTTCTGCCTTTTCAGGGCGACACATCCGCTACCATCTTCGATGGCATCCTGAATCGAACCCCGGTCACGCCCCTGCGCCTCAACCCCTCACTCCCTTCGAAGCTCGAAGACATTGTCAGCAAGTTGATGGAAAAGGATCGCGACCTGCGCTACCAATCTGCAGCGGAGCTACGAAGCGATCTGAAGCGCCTGAAACGTGATACCGAATCCGGTCGCGAACGAGCGCAAGAGTCTGGCTCAACACCCGCTTCAAGCCCAAGCGTACCTGTGGCATCGCTAGAGCACGCCTCAAGCGGCTCGGTTCTGGCGGCCGCGGCCCGCCAGCATAAGACCGGCGTCGGAGTCATCGTCACCGTTGTCGTGCTTCTGCTAGCCGCCGCTGCTTTCGGGGTGTACAGCCTCTTTTTTGCCACGCGGCATCAGCCCTTCGAGAGCATAAAGATCGCCAAAGTCAGCGGCACGCACAACGCGCAGATCGGCGCCATGTCTCCCGACGGCCAGTATCTCGCCTACGTGCTCATCAGCGAGGGCAATGAATCGTTGTGGCTGCGGCATCTCGCCAGCGAAAGCAATGTGCAGATCAATCCACCGCAGCACGTGCAATATCTCGCACTGAGATTCGAGCCTGACGGCAGCCACATCTACTACTCTCATACTCTGCCCGTTAGCGGTCCTGCTTCTCAGGAGTTCGATCTCTATCGCATTCCGGTCCTCGGCGGAACGCCACAATTGCTGGTCAAAGACATTGACACTAATCCCGGTTTTTCTCCCGATGGACAACGTTTGGTTTTTGCGCGTGCCAACGACCCCGAACCGGGCAAATTCCATGTCCTGATCGCGAACGCGGATGGCAGCAACGAAAAGAGTATCGCCAGCGGGCCTATGAGTGCCCCGATCATGTCTACATCGTGGGCGCCAGATGGAAAATCCATTGCCGGAATTGCCTTTCAGTTGAGCAACGGCGGCAGAATAGCGGCAATTGTCTCCATCGATCCGAATACCGGAGAGCAGAAGAGCATTTCGACTCCTCCTTCCACAGCGATCGACAACGTGGCGTGGATGCCCGACGGAAAGTCGCTGGCAGTGACGTACGCGACCATGGAAACGCGCTTCAGCCGCGATCAGATTGGGCTGCTCAACTTGTCTGACGGCACGTTGCACCCTGTCACCGCTGACGCAAACGACTACGGCGCAGTGAGTGTCTCAGTTGATGGCAAGACCATCGCCAGCGTCATGCGCCAGTCAATTCGCGACCTGTATGTGAGCGCCGGCGAAAAGCCCGACTACTCCGACCTGAAACAGATAAGTTCGGGCGATCCAATCACCTTTGTTTCCTGGACGAACGACGGCAAGCTCCTGACCGAGCAATCGGGCGCTGTACGCGTCATCGATACCGGCGGTGGAGTCAAATCCGAACTGGCTCCTGGAGCCGATGCGGGCGCTCTTCAGCCACGGGGTTGCGGTGATGGAAGCGTGGTGTTTACGCGCGGGGTGCCCAAGACGATGACCCAAAACATCTGGCGCAGCAACTCCGACGGCACCGGTCTGGTCCAGGTCAGCGATGGCAAGAACGACGAGTTCCCAGCCTGCTCTCCCGATGGAAAAACTGTTTTCTATATCGACTTTGGCTCTCGCTCCTTCATGAAAGTTCCTCCCGGCGGCAAACCTGAGGCAGTTTTAAAAAATGTTAAGGAGCAGGTCGAAGTCCAGGCCGGTTTTGCAATCGCGCGTGATGGGAATACTGCCGTCCTCGGAACCTACGACTTCAAAGCACAGAAGCCGAACATTTCAGTCATTTCGCTGACGTCGGATGAGATCACCCGCACATTCGACTATGATGCGCGGCACAATGGCAACATGCAGTTCAGCCCTGACGGCAAAGGAATCGTCTATCCCATCCGCGACAAGGGCGTGGATAATCTCTGGCTGCAACCGCTGGATGGCGGAGCCGGACACCAGATCACGGATTACACGGCGCTGCGGATTTACTCCTACCAGTGGTCGTCCGATGGAAAGCGTCTGGCGCTGGTGCGCGGCGATACACCATCCGACCTGGTTCTGATCCAGGACGTCAACAAGAAGTAGCTACCTCACGTACCCCAAGTAGGCACGCATTCTTCGATTTTTCTCTCCTCCAGCAGACAAACGGCCCGGACCTTGCTGCCCACGAACAGGCGATTCAACGCCGCCAGGCTCCGTCAACAAACTGCCTTGAGTTCCACAGCTAGATACTGTACTTCAAACGGTAGATGTTGATAACAGGCGATTCACTCATTGAGGGTTCACTTCGCTCATCGGCCTGGACTGCCTCAAAAGGGCTCGCGCGAGCCCTAATCGGACGAGCGTCCCCGCCCCGTCTCTCCAAGAACGGGAGAGACAAGGACGGGGCAGCCTCGATTAAACGTTAAAAGCAAAGTCAAAACCAAAGGCGGCGGACATGAGTGTCCGCCCCACACGGGTTAATTCTTGTTGATGTCTTGTTTGGCTTCGAGCTTTTTGACGAGCGGCTCGAAGAATATTTTCTGATTGTCAGGCGCGCCTGCGAGAGCGATCTTCATTTCTTTGATGGCATTCGTGAAGTCGCCCTGGGCGGAATAGATTCTGGCGGTGCCGTCGTGAACCGTCCAGTCGTTGGGGTCTTTCTTGGCAGCTTGCCGGAAGTAGTTGAAGGCCTCATCTTGTTTCTTTTGCGATTGCAGCAAGCGTCCATAGGCATAAAGTTGACCAGCGGTAGCACGGGCTAGAGCCTCTTTTGTCGCGGCTTCTGCGTCGTTTTTTCTCCCCATTGCCTCCAGAATCTGGGACTTGGTCAGGAAGTTATCGAAACGTGGTTCGGTGCCGATGGAAGTTTCCTCATATTTCAGCGCCTCATCCAGGTCGTACTTTTCACCGAGCAGATAGGTGGCGGCATCGTCCCAGCCTTCCCAGGTGTATTGGGCGAGCCCCTGAAGTTGGTTGTGCAGGCTGGCCTGGACAACGTCGTGCACGTTGACGGTGACGGTGAACGGTACCGAAAGCTTTTCCCAGCGCAGCGTGGCCACGGTGGAATCCGCCTTCACGTCGTCAAAGTCGTAAGTAAGGGCTTCGCGGAAGTCCGCGGGCTGCGGTTTGACGGTCACGCGCAGAGCGTCGTCCGCTTCTTTATATGTGAAGCTGCCCCAGGCGGTGTGAATGTTGGAGAAAATGACGGTCCACTCGTTTTCTCTCGGGATCATGTGGAGACCGTAGACGCCCTTGGCCAGAGGCTTGCCGTCGATGGTCACGTTGTCGGTGAATTTGATGGTGGTGTTCTCGTTGGCGCCAGCCCGCCATACTTCGCCGTAGGGGACCAGCTTTCCCCAGATTTCGCGCTTGTTCACCAGGGGACGATGGTAGCTGACGGTGATGTCCGTGATACCGACGCGTTGAGTGATGACGGCGTGTTGGCTCTGCCGGGGTATATCGAGCAAAGCCGATTGAGCCTGAGACGAAAGGACTCCGAACCCGAGAACAAAAACCATGATCAATCCTGGAACCGACTTCTTAAACATGGAACGAACCCTCCGCTTCTGAATTGTCTTTCTGAGAGACCCGCGATTTCGGCTACGAAACGACGATTTAGACGGGAAGACAAATGTCTGGATAGCGAATTGTAAAAATCAAGGGATGGCTATCTTTGCCCGACAATATTCGTCTAAGTGCTTGAAACGCATAAACAGCGGGAACTTTGCGGCTGGCGATTGCGTAATACCAGCAGGGAAGCACGAGCGAGGACGCTCGCGCCTGTATCACCCAGACCCATGAGAACACTGGTCGATATCGTTCGCCAATCGCTGGCCACATTGTGGGCGCACAAGTTGCGTTCGTTTCTGACCATGTTTGGGATCGCCTGGGGCGTGGGTTCGTTGCTGCTACTGGTAGGACTAGGGGAAGGCTTCCGCAGCGGGCAAGAAAAGCAATTGGCCAACCTTGGCCAGGACATTATGTTTATTTTTCCGGGACGGATTCCGGCGGTGGCGGGCAATCTGCAATCCGGCCAGACTTACCATTTCACCTATGACGACTATCTGGCGATACGGGATGATGCCCACACGCTGCGCGTGGTTTCGCCGGTGATCAATCGCGAAGACATTCGCGCGGTGAGCGATTATGGATCGACCAATGGCCAGGTGTTTGGCGTAGCGCCGGTTTATAACCAGATTCGGAACATTCCCATCGGCACTGGCCGCTGGCTGAACGACGAAGACAACACGCAGCATCGCCGGGTTGCGGTAGTGGGATGGGAGTTGCTGAAGAATGTGTATCCCGGCCGGCCGGCGGTGGGAGCCACGCTGTTGCTGAACCAAGTCCGTTTTGACGTGATCGGAGTGCTGGCGAAGGTCGGACAGGACGGCAACAACGGCACCAACGCCCGCATCTTTGTTCCTCTGGAAACCATGCGCGATCTGTTTCCGTTGAAGGGTGAGAATGTCGAGAATGCGGTGTCGTTCATTAACTACCGGCCGCTGGATAAAGCCCAGCACCTGCGATCGAAAGAGGAAGTTCATCAGATCATCGCCCGGCGGCACCACTTTGATCCCAAGCTGGAAGACGCGTTTGAAGATTGGGACACGATTGAGAACTCGCAACGAGTGGACAAGATTTTCGATGCCATGGATTACTTTCTGGGGGTGGTGGGCTTCGTGACCCTGGGGCTGGGCGCGATTGGGATTATCAATATCATGCTGGTCTCGGTTACGGAGCGGACGCGGGAGATTGGTCTGCGAAAGGCGCTAGGGGCGACTCATCGCAATATTTTGACGCAGTTCTTTGTCGAAGGCATGTTTCTGACCATGTTTAGCGGCGGGATTGGATTGCTGTTGGCAGGTGGGTTCATGACTTTGCTGGGACAATTGCCATCGCCAGAAGGATTTGACACGCCGCGGATTGTGCCGATGTCGGCGGTGTCGGCGATTCTATCGCTGGCGATTGCAGGTATCGCGGCTGGATTGTATCCGGCGCGAAAGGCGGCACACATGGTTCCGGTGGAAGCGTTGAGGCAGGAGTAACTCCATGATTCGAGATCTAGGCTCGCAAGCTTACACTGCGTTGCAGTTCAACAAGCGCCGCAGCGTGCTCACTATGCTGGGCATGGCATGGGGCATCGCTACGGTGGTTTTACTGCTGGCTTACGGGTCTGGTTTTGAGAATGGATTGATGGCGGCGTTTCGCTCCTTTGGAACTAATCTGGTATTCGTGTTTCCGGGACGGACGTCGCTGCAAGCGGGCGGGACCAAGGCGGGCAGTGAAGTCAAACTGACCATCAACGATTTGGAATTCATCCGGGGAGAAGTGCCTTTTCTCAAACGGCTTTCGCCAGAGGCTTTCAAGCAGTGTGCTGTCGCGTATGGAACGCGAAGCTCGAACTACGCCGTGAGTGGGGTCTATGCGGTTTATCCACGGATGCGGCGGATGGAGTTTGCCGAGGGCAGCGCATTCAGCGAGGCGGACGACTACACACACACGCGGGTGGCGTTCATCGGTGCGGATTTAAAGAAGAAGCTCTTCTCTGGGCAGAATGCCATTGGCGAGAACATTCGTGTGGACGGCATTTCTTATCAGGTTGTAGGGGTGCTCAAGCACGTCATCAACAACAGCGATGACAACCTCAATGAACATGTGTACGTGCCGTACAGCGCCATGAACGACCTGATGAACACTTATTACCTCAACTCCATTGTGATGGAGTACGAGGGCGATCACATGAAGGTGGTTGAGGCCATTCGCAATTCGATGGCTTTTCATCACGAGTTCGATCCCAAGGACAAGCGGGCGGTTTTCGTTTTCGATGTGTTCTCTGATTTGGCGGATCTGGAAGTCATCACTACCGGCATCAAAGTTCTGCTTGGTTTTATCGGCTTGTTGACGCTGGGTATCGGCGGAGTTGGGCTGATGAATATCATGCTGGTGGCGGTGACGCAGCGGACCCGCGAGATCGGCGTGGAAAAGGCGCTGGGCGCACGGAGATGGCACATACTGTTCCAATTCCTAGCGGAGGCTCTGGTGATTACTGCACTGGGTGGACTGCTGGGAGTGGCATTTGCTTATCTGGTTTCGTGGTCGGTGGGATCGCTGACGCTGTGGAGCGCATTTGAAGAAAACGCCAGCGAGGGCGATATTCACTTGATTATCAACTCGACCACTTTGGTCTGGTCCACGGCGATTTTGAGTTTGGTGGGGATTGTGAGCGGAATGTTGCCGGCGGTGAAGGCGGCGAGGCTGGATCCGATTGAGGCTTTGCGGTACGAGTAAAATCTGGTCTGGCTGGGAAGTATTATTGTTGGGTGGGCCCAGTTAACTGATCTGTTGGTTATTCTCAATTTCATCCTCAAAGGAAAACTATGACCAGGCGCGGAACCTTTGGTGCTGCAATCGTGCTGGTGATGATTTGCGGAGTGAGTTCGATCTTGATGGCGCAGGCCGCGAGCGGTGGTTCAGAGAAGAAACCTGAACTCTTGAGCGGGCTGGATAAACGATTCATCGATACCGGGGCTGATCCGTGCGTCGATTTCTTCAAATACGCCTGTGGAAACTTCACGAAGTATTATCCAATTCCCAACGATCGTTCCGGGTATGGAACTGGCGCGATGGTCGCAGAGCGCAACGAATATATCTTGCACACCATGTTGGAAAAAGCGGCGGCGGGTGGCGCGGATCGAACTCCTAACGAACAGAAAATTGGCGATTATTACGCGTCTTGCCTGGACGTGGACGTGATCGACAAAAAGGGTCTGCAACCGCTTCAGCCGGAATTGGATCGGATTGCCGCGCTCAAGAACAAGAGCGAGTTAACGGCGCTACTGGCGCACTTCCAATTGATCAATGCAAATGCGTTTCTGGGGTTCGGCGAGCAACAAGACTTCAAGGACGCGACCAAACAGATTGCTTTGGTCGACCAAGGCGGCCTTGGCTTGCCGGAGCGCGATTACTACTTCCGTACCGGCGAAGCTGCGGAAAAAACCCGCAAAGAGTATGTGCAGCACATTACGAATATGCTCAAGCTGATGGGGGAGCCCGAGAATGTGGCCGCCACTGATGCCCAGAGCATCATGCAACTGGAGACGGCGCTGGCTAAAGTCTCCATGGACATTACCACGCAGCGGGATCCTAATAAGGTTTACCACATGATGCAGGTTTCTGAACTGGAGAAGCTGACGCCTAATATCGACTGGCCCAAGTTTTTTGCAGAGGGCGGGGCGCCTGGGGTGACTCAGGTGAACGTGACGAATCCTGAGTTCTTCAAGGGATTGAGCACGCTGCTGGATACGACCGACATGAGCACGATCAAGGCGTATCTGCGGTGGCAGTTGATTGTTGGAGTGCCGAGCATCGTATTGCCGACGGCTTTCGACGATGAGCATTTCGATTTCTACAACCGCAAATTGAGAGGACAGCCGGAGCAACGGGCGCGCTGGAAACGCTGCGTACAAAGCACGGATGGCGCGCTGGGAGAAGCTCTCGGACAGGTTTATGTAACGCAGGAATTTGCTGCTTCCAGTAAGGAAGCCACGGTGCAGATGGTGAAAGACATCGAATCGGCGATGGACCGGGACATCGATACTCTGGATTGGATGAGTGCGGAAACCAAGGTCCGGGCCAAGGCGAAGCTTAACGCCGTCGCCGACAAGATTGGATATCCAAACCACTGGCGGGACTATTCGAAATTGGTGGTGGTTCGTGACGATGCGTTCGGCAATGTGCAGCGGGGAATTGTGTTTGAAAACCTTAGGCAAATCGCGAAGATTGGCAAGCCCGTGGATCGTGGGGAATGGGGTATGAGTCCGCCGACGGTTGACGCGTACTACAACCCCAGCATGAACGATATCAACTTTCCGGCAGGAATATTGCAGCCGCCGCTGTTCGATCCGAAGGCCTCGGACGCGGAGAATTATGGCCATATTGGTGGCGTTGTGGGCCACGAACTGACGCACGGTTTCGACGATCAAGGCCGCCAGTTCGATGGCAACGGCAATTTGTCAGACTGGTGGACGCCCGAGGATGGGAAGAAGTTTGAAGAGAAAGCCGATTGCACGGTCAAGGAGTACGGCAGCTTTGTTGTGATCGACGACGTGAAGGTGAATGGCAAGCTGACACTGGGGGAGAACACGGCCGACAATGGCGGGTTGCGCCTGGCATTCATGGCGTTCATGGAAGATGCTAAGAGAAAGAACATCGATCTGAAAGAGAAGCAGGACGGCTATACGCCGATCCAGCAGTTCTTTCTAGGCCATGGGCAGACCTGGTGCGGAGACACGCGGCCGGAGCAGTTGCGATTGCAGGTGCAGACCGATCCACATTCGCCCCGCCAGTTTCGCGTGAACGGCGTGGTCGAGAACATGCCGGAGTTCGGTAAGGCTTTCGGCTGCAAGACTGGCCAGCCTATGATGCCGGCGAAGGTTTGCCGAGTGTGGTGATTGAGCGGACGCGGAGGGTTATCGAGGCTGGGCAAGCTTTCCGCTTTGCTTTACGCTAGCAGCTCTTTGACGATCGCCTGCACGTGAATTTGAGTTGTGTCCAGGAAGGGGACGCCTGGCTTGGTTGTGCCTCGCAAAATCAAGGGCAGCTCGGTTCCGGCAAGGATTACTCCTCCGATGCCGTTGCGTTCTTGCATTCGATGGATGATGTCCAGCAACTTCTGCCGGGTCTCGGGTAAAAATATTCCCTTTACCAACTCTGCAAAGTATTTTTCGTGAATGTAAGCTTGCTCGTCGGGCTCGGGTGAGACCAGCTGGATGTTCTCTCGCGAGAACACATCGGGATAGAACCGCCCTTGCATAGTGAAGCGCGTGCCCAACAGGCCCAGCTTGGTTAGCCCCATAACTTTGGCGGCGTCACAGGCAGCTTCGACGATGCTGATTAGAGGAATGGGCGACTGTTCGCGTAGTTCGTCGAAGACGAGGTGGGGAGTGTTGGCGGAGATTACGCCGAAGTCTGCGCCTGCGGCCGCAAGGCGACGCAGTTCAACCGTCAGGTAGTCGACAATTGCCTGGTGTCGATTGCTTTCGAACATGTCGCGGAGTCTGTCCAGGTCGATGCTGTTGATGATGATGGAAGGGTTACTGCGGTCGGTCCGTCGTTCTGAATAGGCGGCGAGGATAGCGCGATAGTAGTCAATGGTTGACTCCGGGCCGATGCCTCCGATGATGCCGACGGTTTTCATGGGTGTTTCTGAAATCAGTGGCTCCAATGAGCAGGTTCTAGTCTACAGAAACCCACAGTGCGCTCGTGTTTTCTATGGTCGGTTCGATTTTGGCAATCGCGGTTCAACTGGCGTGGGATGGCGTGGCTGGTTGCTGCCATTAGCTATTGACTTTTGCCGGCGTTGTGTTTAACTTTCCCGCTAATTCACTTGGGGGTGAAAGGGTCTTCCTATGCCCCAGATTAGCGACGACCCCTGCAGCCAACCATTGGACATCCGACCTGCCGATTGTCCGGTCACGTTCGCTGACGTACTACGCAAAGAAATCGATCAAATCAACCTCGCCCGGCGAGCCAGAGGCGTGCCCGAAGAGAAAACAAAGGACTCCCTCATCGGTCTGGCCTTCTCCGGCGGCGGAATTCGCAGTGCGACGTTTAATCTCGGAATTCTGCAAGGCTTAGCGCGGAACAAGCTGCTGGGCAAGTTCGACTATCTCTCGACGGTGTCGGGCGGTGGTTACATCGGCAGCTGGCTGGCTGCGGTAACCAAGCGTTATCACGACAGCACCGGAGAGCCTTTCAGCGAGATCGAGAAAGCGCTGGTCCCGGAAAATTACCAGCCCAGCTTGCGCCACGAACGTTCCTTCCTGCACTGGCTACGCCTGTACAGCAATTACCTGACTCCGAACTCCAGTCTGATTTCTGGAGACACCTGGGCGATGATCGGCACTTGGACACGCAACTGCTTTCTCAATCAAACCATTCTCGGTCTGCTGTTTCTGAGTTTCTTTGTCTTCTGTGACGCCATCTTGGTGATGTTGGTCCGCTCCGGAGGCGAAGGGTGGACGATTCTGAAGATTGGATTGGGCTTCCTGTTTATTGCCGCGCTTTTTATGGGGCGGAACGTTGTAAAGACTTTTCCCAAAGAACGGCGCAAATCATGGTTCGAGCGAGTGGAAGTCAGGATGACGGTGCTGGCGCCGTTCATGGTGGCCTCAGTGCTGGTAAATTCCGGGCTGTGGCGGCTGGTTCTGGTGGGCGAGCATCAGCTGCGGTCGGGAGGAGAGGGATGGATCGTGTTTCGGATGCCCGTATGGCAATGGGCAGTAGGAGGAGCTGATTTTTATTTTTTAGTGTGGGCCTTTGTTGTGCTCTCTGTTCACGGGTGGGATTGGCTGTTCGGAAATAAGCGGGAAAAGAGAGAAGAGCGGGAAGAGAAGGTCCGCCCTACTGCGCTCCTATGTTCCTCAGCAGTGGCGGGGGCGATCAGCGGCTGCCTGATGCGAGAATACGTCTTACTGCTGGCGCACTTGCAGAATTGCGCTGGCGTGCGCTGGGCGGTTACCGCCCTGGGGCCGGCTGCGGTCATGCTGGTGATGTTGGCTTGTGGTGCGTTTCACCAGGGGCTTACGGGGCGCGGCTTAAGAGACCTGGTTCGTGAATGGTGGGCGCGGCTGGGTGGTTACATGATGATCCTGACCGCGGCGTGGCTCCTGGTAGCTTCGATTTGCGTCTTTGGACCGCTGCTGATGCTTTGGATATGGGTGAAGCTCCAAAGTTGGAGCCTGGTGCCAGCCGCGTTGTGGGTGCTTCATAATTATTTAGGAATAAAAGCCGCGAAGAGTGCCGCCACCAGCGGCAAGCCGGGAAAGCCCAAGCCAGCGGAGCAGGACGACACCGGTATTGCTGGAAAGATTATTGCTGCGCTGAAATCGCCAAAAGTTTTGGATGCGCTGGCCAAGGCCGCGCCCTATGTTTTTGCGATTGGTTTGCTGCTGCTGCTTTCTACCGCCGTACACATCGGATCCGGATTAGCCTTCGACCCTGGCGACACTAAGACGCTGTGGCAATTTGGCGGAAACTCGCCAGCTTCATCCAGCGGGCAGATAGCCGTGGTGGACGGTAGCGCATCCAAGCCAACGGTTCGCTGCGACCTTTACTGGAGAGTGCAAAAGGGTGGAGACACTTCGCGGTGCCAACTGCTTCCATGGTTGTTCGGGGTTGCGGTCATGTTGTTTGTAGCCTGCCTGCTGCTTTCGTGGCGTGTGGACGTAAATGACTTCTCTTTGCACCATTTTTATCGCAATCGGCTGGTACGCTGTTATCTGGGAGCTTCCAACTCCGCGCGCAATCCGCATCCCTTCACCGGATTTGATGAGTACGACGACCTGCCGCTGGCGGACTTTGCCGTTAACTATCCCGGGCCATATCCACTTTTGAATGCTTCTTTGAACATCACGAGTGGGGCAGAATTGGGCTATGCCACTCGCCGGGCAAAGTCATTCGTGTTCACTCCCCAGTACTGCGGGTACGAAACCAATATCACAGGGGAGGGCAAGGCTTGGTTCCTGCGCACGAATTCTCCGGGCGAGACGTTGGCAAAGAGTTTCGCGCCTACCGCACTAGGGCGAAGCAAGAAGTCGATGTTGCAAATTCACTTTAAAGGCGGCATCAAACTGGGCACAGCCATGGCCATCTCCGGCGCCGCGGCCAGCCCCAATATGGGGTATTACACGTCGGCGGCAACCGGTCTATTTATGACGCTGTTTGATGTGCGTCTGGGATGGTGGATGGGAAATCCGCGCTACTGGTGCAAATGGGCGATGCCCGGTCCCCGGCTGGGGCTAGGATATCTGTTTTCTGAATTAATCGCGCAAAGCGACCAGCAGAAGAGCTTCGTGTATCTCTCCGATGGAGGCCACTTCGAAAATCTGGCAGTGTACGAATTGCTGCGGCGGCATTGCAAGCTGATTGTGGCTTGCGATGCGGACTGTGACGGTCAATACCAATGCCAAAATCTCGTCGACCTGATGGAGAAGGCGCGCACCGATCTGGGAGCGGAAATCGTCATCGATTTCCGGCAGATTCGTCCAGCGGCTGACGGGCGTGAAAGCGAACACAACTTTGTGGTGGGAGATATCTTCTATGATCCCCAGAAGCCCGAGGACCGCGGGAAGTTCATTTATGTTAAGGCCAGCATGCCGGTACGGCCAAAGACTCCGTCCGGCAGCGAAACCATGCGCCAAAAAGAGAACCGGCTGCCCGATGACGTCTGGCAGTATTACGACAAACACATAACCTTTCCTCACCAGAGCACGGCGGATCAGTGGTTCGATGAGCTGCAATTCGAAAGTTATCGCGCGTTGGGAGAGTTCATTGGCATCGCCGCCTCTGACAAGATCAAAGAGGAGATTAGCGACGTGCTGGGCTAGACGGGCTACTTGGATCCTTTTTCCGTTACATCCTCGATATAGAGCAAAATCAACTTCTGCCCTGGTTGCGGCTCGATGCGGCGGGCATTGAGCATCATCCTGCGTGTCCCGAGATGCGGAAAATTGTGGCTGACTTCGAAATCCTCCACGCGCCCATTGTTCGGCAGAATATTTTCCAGTAACTCGCGCAGCTTGGGGATGTTCCATTGCCCGTTGCCCAACTCATAGATCGGGCGGTTTTGCGTTTCTTCGCGCACGACTTCGAAATCCCGGTAGAAGGTCAGGTTGGCGCTGATCACTTGCAGCTTGTGGTTCAGGATCAGGATCGCTTCGCGGGCAGTCTCTATAAGAGCATCCGCATGCTTGTGCATCTGGTCGAGGCTGCGTTTCATGACGTCAATGTCCTGGAAACTGATCACGGCGCCATCAATCTTGCTGTCCCAAGTCTTGTACGGACGCACGCGGAGCAGGTGCCATGTCCCGGTTCCGGTCTCTCGTACTTCGCGTTCCACGGTGGTGACATTCTCGATGCTTTCGCCCGCGATTTGCCCCAGGTCTTCCACCTCCAGGTTCGGGCGTATGTCGCTCAAGCGGCGTCCCACATCGCTGGGCAGCAGGTTCAGCAGCTTTTGTGCGGGAGTGGTAAAGCGGCGGATGTGCAGATCTTGCCCCACAATCACCACCGGGATGGTCACGTTGCCCAACACATTGAGCAGGTCGTTATTGACCGCAGTCAATTCTGAATTCCGGCTTTGCAGTTCCTCGTTGAGAGTAGTGAGTTCTTCATTGCTGGACTGTAGTTCTTCCTTGGCAGTCTCCAGTTCTTCGTTGGTGCTTTGCAGTTCCTCGTTGGCGGAAAGCACTTCTTCGTTGGCCGACTTGAATTCCTCGCTGACCGTCTCATGCTCTTCGATCAGCGTTTGAAACTGTTCCTGGGTCTCTGCCAGTTCGCGCTTCAGGTGCCCGTTCTCTCGGAAAATGCCAGTCTTTGTTTTAGAACCCTTCGGTTTTTCCTGAGCGCCTTTGGAGCGAGCAGGAGACGGTTCCTGAAAGACAATCACGTAGCAACGGTCCCCCGTGCTCTGCCTGCGCAGCGGACTAACTTCCAAGGTTATTTCACGGGTATGCCCGTTGGACCGAACCCGCACCCCTGTCCTACGCACAGTGACATTTCCCTTCCTGGCTTTAGTCAAGGCGGCGCGAAGGTCTACCAGCAAGCCCTCGCGCGCCATCTTGACAAGGCTGAAGGTAGGCTGGCCGACCGCCGGCTCCAGGTAAAGGCCTGTCTTTCCACGGAAGTGCACAATTTCCATCTCTTCGTTGACCACGATGCTGGCGGGCACAAAGCGCTTGAGTAACACCCGGTCCAGTTCTTTTTCAACCGTCGAAGCGGACGATGCCTCGCGCGTGGGTCTGGCTTCGGCACTCCGGCGGAGCCCTGGATCAGGAGAGCTGAAGTTAGTCGGCAGACGCACCGCCGAATTCTTCTTCTGGTAAATCCGGTTTTTCTTATCCAGCGGCACGAAGTATTCCGAAAATGTCCCCAGGCTTTCGGCCCCGCCGAGCAACAGAAAGCCGCCGGGTTTGAGCGCATAGTGCAAAGTCGGAACCACGCGTTTCTGTAGCAATGGGCCCAGGTAAATCAGAAGATTGCGGCAACTAACCAAGTCGAGATTAGAGAAAGGAGGATCTTTAGCCACATTCTGCTTGGCAAAAATGCACATCTCCCGTACTGGTTTAACAATTTGATATCCCCCGTCGATTCTCATGAAGAACCGCCGCAGGCGCTCCGCGGAGACGCCCGCGACCAAAGCCTCGGAATAGAGACCGGCCCGGGCTCGGTCGAGAGAGCCGTCGCTTATGTCGGTAGCGAAAATCTGGAATGGAGTGGTGCCCAGACCGGGCTTTGCGGTCTTCGTGGTTTCCAGCCACAGGTATTCCAGCATGGCCATCGCCAGCGAATAAGCCTCTTCTCCGGTAGAGCAGCCCGGAACCCAAATCCTCACGGTGCCGCCCTTTGTGTTGTCCCGGAACAAAGTTGGCAAAACGTGCTTGCGCAACGCCTCGAAGGCGTCTGGATCGCGGAAGAAGCCGGTCACATGGATCAGAATGTCCTGGTATAACTCCTCGACTTCCCCCGGAGTATTGCGAACATAGCGGACGTAGTCTTTGAGCTTCTCCAGTTTGTGCAGGACCATGCGGCGCTCAATGCGGCGCCGTAGGGTGGTCTGCTTGTAGTGTGTGAAGTCGACTCCAATGGCTTCACGGAGCAGGGTCAGCAGAACTTCCATCTGGCTGCCAGCTAAGATCGCCAGGTCCGATTTCACCGCCGAAGTCGGCGCCAGATAAGGATGCTGTGCTACGCGGATGAGTTCTTTTGAGATTCCGGTGGGCGGCAGAATGAAGTCCACGCAGCCCGCCGCGACCGCGCTATGAGGCATGCTGGAGTACTTGGCCGATTTCTCTTCCTGTGCAAAAGTGATGCCCCCAGCTGCCTTGATGGCCCGCGACCCTTCAGTTCCGTCAGATGCTGTCCCCGAGAGAATCACGCTGATGGCTCGAGTACCGCGATCTTCTGCCAGAGAGCGCAGAAAATGGTCGATGGGCATGTGCTGTCCGCGAGTGAGCACGCGCGCCGCCAGCCGCAACACTCCATTCTTCATAGCCATGCTGGTATTGGGCGGGATCACGTAAATGTTGTCGGGCCGGACGGCGACGCCGTCGGTCACCTGCTGCACTGGAATCTTGGTGATCCGCGCCAGGATTTCTCGCAGATCGCTGGAATGGCTGGGATCGAGATGCTGCACCAGCACAAACGCCATGCCGGTCTTCTGTGGCAGCCCACGCAGCAACTCAGTGAAGGCTTCCAGGCCTCCCGCAGAGGCTCCAATGCCGACAATGGGATATAGCTCAACTTGGCGAACCGGGGACGGCGCGCGGTTGACCGACTTTATTCTTGCGACAGAACCCTTCATGGGAACCGCCTGCGGATGAAAAATCTGAAGCCCCGGGGCGCAAATCTTACTACAGGAGAGAAACTGCAAGCAGACTAAGTTCTGAACAACATCAGTTACTCAATCCGCGGAGCAGATTATATTCCTGCGGTATGGTCGGGTCAACGAAAAAGCCGCACTCAGTAGCGGCGGATGTTCCATCCTGGAAAAAGCCGTACGCGCCCGTTCCTCCACAGCTTCAAGTCCAAAATGGTGTGATGAACATCACAGCCTGACCACCCCAGAAGGCGGTAATCTGCACCGATGTTCGAAGAGATCCAAAGACTTACTGGAATTACAGCCCTAATCCGACTGCTGCACTTACCGCCCGTACCCAGACCAAAGGAGACACAAGTCTCCCTACTGGAAAAGGCTTATTTAATGCAGGTCCGTCTGGATCTGGAGGCGAGAGTGGAGTCGGCAATCCAGGAGAGCTAGTTTCATTGAAGCGAGATACGAGCCGGGAGGCCGAGCCGCGGATGCATTGGTCCGCCCCGGGGCAGAGCCTACGCGAGCTTAACCAGTTTCTCCACCAACTCCGAATAATCTTTCTTCTCCAGCCCATGAACTTGCTTGTTGTACTCGTCCACTTTGCTGGAGTAGTTCATGGAGCAGAATTTCGGACCGCACATGGAGCAGAAGGCTGCCTCTTTGTAGTAGTCGTCGGGCAGGGTTTCATCATGCATGGAGCGCGCGGTCTCGGGGTCGAGCGAAAGCGCGAACTGCTTCTCCCAATCGAATTTGTAGCGTGCGAAGCTTAAGGCGTTGTCGCGGTCCTGTGCGCCTGGCCGGTGCCGCGCCAGGTCGGCGGCGTGGGCGGCAATCTTATAAGCGATGATGCCGTCCTTTACATCTTTTTCATTGGGCAAGCCCAGATGCTCTTTCGGAGTGACATAGCAGAGCATGGCCGCGCCGTGCCAGCCGATCATCGCGGCTCCAATCGCCGAAGTAATGTGATCGTAGCCGGGCGCGATGTCGGTGACCAGTGGACCGAGCGTGTAGAACGGCGCCTCGTAGCAAAGTTCCTTTTCTTTATCTACCTGCTCCTTGATCTTGTCGAGCGGTACGTGGCCAGGGCCTTCGATCATGACTTGTACGTCATGCGCCCAGGCTTTCTTGGTTAACTCGCCGAGGGTTTTCAGTTCCGCAAATTGTGCTTCGTCACTGGCATCGGCGATGCAGCCGGGACGCAGACCGTCACCAAGAGAAAAGCTTACGTCATGCTTGGCGAAGATTTTGCAGATGTCATCGAAGCACTCGTACAGGAAATTCTGCTTATGATGATGCGCCATCCACTGCGCCAGGATCGCTCCTCCACGGCTCACGATGCCAGTGATGCGCTTCGAAACCATGGGTAGATACTGAATCAGCACGCCGGCATGGATGGTCATGTAGTCCACGCCCTGCTGCGCCTGTTCTTCGATGACTTCAAGCATCACGCTTGCGGTCAGGTCTTCGATCCGTTTCACTCGCGAGATCGCTTCGTATATCGGCACGGTGCCAATGGGCACGGGCGAATGCCGCAGAATGGCTTCGCGAATCTCATGAATGTTGCCTCCGGTGGACAAGTCCATCACTGTGTCGGCGCCATAGTGCACCGACGTGTGCAGCTTTTTGAGCTCCTCGTCGATGTTGGAAGTCACCGCCGAATTGCCAATGTTGGAGTTGATCTTGCACAGCGATGCCACCCCGATGCACATCGGCTCCAGTTCAGGATGGTTGATGTTGGCGGGAATAATCATCCGCCCGCAGGCGACCTCGTCACGCACCAGTTCGTCGGAGAGCTTTTCGCGCGCTGCGATGTACTCCATCTCCTGCGTAATGACGCCCTTGCGTGCGTAGTGCATCTGGGAAAAGTTGCCGTCGGTGTTCTGCGCCTTGCGCTGCGCGATCCATTCAACTCGAGGCGGAGGAACGCTGTGCCCGTTACCGTTCGCAGAAGTGCCGTTGTCCGAAGCCATGAATGATCCACCTTGCAGAAATTAACTACGCAGAATTATACGCCGTCGATGGCAGGCGAGGCGTTGGGTCCATCAGGAGAGCGCGGCAAGTATCGTTGGCTACGCTTTCGATTTGGCCTTAGGCCAGCTCAGTTCTACCGCTATTGCGATAATGACGGTCAGAAAAAAGCCTGCAAGCTGGGGATGCGCGGGCCAGAACATCTTCGTCAAATCAAGTTTCCAGGCCCAGAAGCCGGCCGCGGTTCCGATCAGGCTCGCTATGAGAGAGATTTTCAAAGTCTGCATGAATGCCCCTTGATCTGTTATACGAGCGTGGCCCTGGGCCGGTTCCATCAGCAATTCCACCCGGCTAGCCTTCGCGCATCTTATGACCGGCCAGATTGCCCAAGCCCTCATAGGCGGCGTATTTATACGTCTCGCTGAGAGTGGGATAGTTAAAAACCTGCTCGATAAACTCGTCGATGGTCAGGTTGTGGTCGAGAACCATCATTCCGATGTGAATCAGCTCGGTAGCGCTCTCGCCGATGATGCTCACTCCCAGCAGCCGTTTGTCAGCGCGTGCGAAGATGAGCTTCAGCATTCCTGCGGTGTCTCCGATGATATGGCCACGGGCATTGTTGGCATAGAGAGCTCGCCCGACACAGTAATCGATCTTTTTCTCCTTACACGATTCTTCGGTCTCGCCTGCACTCGAGATTTCGGGGATGGTGTAAATCCCCATGGGTAGCATCGAGGCGACACGCTGCTTGTATTTGAAGCCGAAGGCATGGCAGACGGCGACGCGTCCTTGTTCCATTGACGTCGAAGCCAGCGCGGGGAATCCAATGACGTCGCCGGCGGCGTAGATGTGGGGTACTACGGTGCCGTAATGTTCGTCAACGGAAATGTATCCGCGATCGTTGATGGCCAGGCCCGCCTTTTCGAGAGACAAGCCGTCCACGGCCGCGCGGCGCCCTGCAGCGAACAGCACAGCTTCGGTTTGCAGCGCCTTGCCGCTTTTCATTGCTAACTGCACGCCCGAGGCATCGGTTTGCGCCTTTACTGGCCGTTCATTGAACCAGAACTGCATTCCCAGCGCGTCGAGCCGCACGCGGAGGCGTTCGGAGATTTCCGTATCGAGAAAGGGAAGCAGGCGGTCGCGGCCATCGACCAGCGTGACCTGCACCCCGAGCGCGACGAAGATCGACGCGTATTCGCAGCCAATCACGCCACCGCCGATCACCGCCAGGCTTTGCGGGATGTGGTCCATCTGCAAGAAGGTGTCGGAGTCGAAAACCCGGACGTCGTCGAAAGCGATTTCTGCTGGACGGTGCGGCTTGCTGCCGGTGGAGATGAGAATCACATCGCCGCGCAATCGGCGAATGCCATCCGGGCCGGAAACAGCGACAGTGTGAGCGTCTTCGAAAGATGCCCGGCCGTGCACGAGTTCGATGTGATGAAGCGCGAGATTCTTCAGGATGCGCTCGCGCTCCCTTTCAACCACCTCTCGCTCATGGTGCATGAAATCGCCGATGGTGAGATTGTCTTTCAGCGAATAATCGATGCCATAAAGGCCGCGTTGCTTAAGCCCGGAAAAGTAAAGCGCCGATTCACGCAGCGTCTTGCTGGGGACAGTGCCGGTATTGATGCAGCTTCCGCCCACAAACTCGGCGGCCTCGATGACCGCGACGCGTTTGTCAAAATAAGCAGCTTGCGCGCCCGCCTTTTCTCCGGCAGGGCCGCAGCCGATCACGATGAGATCGAAGTGTTCGGTTGAAGCCAATAAGACCTCCATCATAAATGCGGTTAATGGGTGCAACGGCGATTCTATGTGATCTACGGCGGAAACTATCTGGATTTCATGATGATCGCGCAAAGTGCGATGGTGGCGAAGAAGATGAAAGACCAGAAAGCGAATCGACAAAATCGCGGCAGGACACTGCTCGGGAAAAGATCCTGATAGGTGTCCATGACTTCTGGCGAACTCCTGAAACTCAGCCATTCAATCCGGTCTCTCGCCGCATCCATCCTCAGCAGGCGGATACGCATAGCGAAGTGAGACACTGTGCTGAGGAGACCGATTGTTACAAGAACTGAGAATAGGAGACCCAACATTGCACTTGTCCATTGCCGCGTCTTGTGAATCGTACACCTTTCCTTACAAGCGCTAACAGGCGTTAAAGCAATCGATTTCAATGCGCTTTTCCCGACGGCTCATCGCTAACCGCATACACCTGCCCATTGCGAATATACATGCGCTGCAGTTCCTGCTGATTGTAGGGACGCGTCCCGCTGTTAGTTTGCGGGGCCAGCAAACAGCAGCAGATTCCCATCCGGATCCTTGACGACGAAATTCTTGGCGCCCCAAGGCTGTTTTTTCAGTGTCTGGTGAAAGGCAACACCGGCGGACTGAAACTCAAGAAACAGCAGCTTGATCTGGTCCGCTGTAGCGACGGTCATAGATACCGACAGCAGTTCCTCCCGATCGCGGACCGTCGACTCAATTACTGGTCGCTCGACACACCTTAGATTGAGACGCGCTGCGTCGCGACCCACCTGCGCATAGTAGGGAGGTCTGCCGAAACTGAATACCAGCGAAAAGCCTAACTTCTCACGGAAAAATTCGCATGATCTCTTGATATCAGTGACGAGCAGTTGCGGCTCTGCACCGATAATCGTTGCTTTCGATGGCGCTGCTTTGGATGGCGACGACTTCACCTTGAGTGGCATTTTCGAAAGCCCGGTTTTCAGGGCTTGCCAACTATCGAAGCCTTGCTGTCTTGCGACCAGTTCTTGCGCATCGCTGAGCTTAAAGCTCGCCGCAAGAATCTCGGAGTCGGGCATATTTAGGAAACGAGGCAAATGTTCGCGGATTTGTGCGGCGACGGGATAGTGGCGATCGCGATGCCACCGCAATATGAGCTTGGCTTGCTTTTTGAGGTTCTCTAGATTGTGCATGTGGGCCTCCACGATGAGATCGTAGGTGGGCATTGCCCTTCGGCGTCGTGCCGTTGCATCCTACATGCGCAGGTTGCAGTATCTGCGACGGTGTCAGCAGTTGTCAATAAGGCGTGAGAGTATCTGTCGTGCGTTAGTGCGCCTTCCCCGGAGGGTCATCACTAACCGTATAAACCTGCCCATTGCGAAGATACATACGCTGTAGCTCCTGCTGATTGAACGGACGCGCCCCGCGGCGGCCGAGCACCGCTATCTGGTTGCCGCTCTCATCGACACCGCGATCGCGGTCCGTACCTTTTGAAATTGCCAGCGCCGGGCCTGCGGTGTGGCGGCTGGCAATCAATTTCGGAGTCGGACGCGGGCTGAACCCCGCGAAGTTGGGATTATCTGTAGGAGAAAACAACTGAACGACACGCAGCCCGTTCTTGCCGTCAGCCACATAGGCGAACAGTTCCGATGACACCATGCCCAGCTTCACGTCGTTCACGTCATTCATGACGCCATTCGCGTTGAAGACTTGATCGAGCCTAGGCTGTTCGGGCCGCTCGATGTCCACGATGGCCACGCCCTGCTTGCCGGCGGAAACGTAAGCGTAAGTGCGAGCCACGTAAATGTTGCGGGCGTCGTCGATCTGAACCCTGGCGCCGTCAACCGGCAAAGGGCGATCGAGGTGAGTGATGTCGAAAACTTTCAATCCTTCGCGATCGACAATGAAAGCGTAGCGAAACTGCACGGCGATGCCGTGCGGTTCCATCAGATAAGGCGCGCCGATCTGCGCCACCAGCACCGGCTTGAGTGGATCGTTCAGGTTAACCACGGCCAGACCGCCATCGCAAAGGATGTAAGCGTAGGTGCCGACGATAGTGATTCGACGCGCACCCTTCAGCGCGCCATTAGGATTGAAGGCCAGCGCGCGTTTCAGGAAATTGTCGTTCGGATCGCCATTGAGCAGCGTGCCCACACCCGGACTCCGGCTTTTGAGGTTGGGATCGCCAATCACGACCAGGCCTTCCACTTTGTCCGCCACGTAAAGGAAGCCATACATCAGGTGGATCGACTGTTCTTCATTCTCTGGGCGGTGGGTGCGCAAGGGATCGACGGCCAAAGTTGTGGGGGTGGCCACCGCCGCCGCGTACTTGGTGGGAACGTAGAAACGCTGGCCGAGCGGTGACACCGGTGCCGTGATGGTGCGCTGAGAAATATCTTTGTCATCGATGTTGGCAATGTCGTAGACGCGTAGCCCTCGCCTGCCCATGGCGGCGTACAAATATTCGCCTCGAGCCTGGACGTCCAACACTTCCGAGCCTGCGTGTCCGTAGGCTTCCTTCAATTCACTGTGATTGCTTAGGTGCTTCTTGTAATTATCCGGATACGCAAGCCTTTGCAGATCGCTGCCAATCACCGCGGGAGGCTCGTCATGTTCGGTAACGGCAACGGCTTCGTATCCCTTCGCGCCCGTGGCCACGTAGATGTAGCGACCCATGAAATTCATGTAGTTTGTGCCCAGAAGCAGCAATTGGGTTAGCCATGCATTGTTATCGCCCGCTTCCGAAACATGGCAGTCGGTGCAACCTTTGGTTTCTTTTGCACGTACGGTGTGCGGGACGAAGGTGCTGAAAGCTTGTCCGCTGAAACCCTCGGCCGAAACGGTTTGTTGCTGATAGTAGATCCAGTCCCGATTGTTGTTTTGCGAGCTTACCAGCACTGCGCAAGCCGAACGCACTGGAGCAACTCGATGTCCGGTGACGGTGCCGTCGATCGCCAGACTGAACACATCATCCCGCAAGACCTGGAAGTCGTACGAGGTCCAATTGCGCGTGGTGAGTCCTTCGTTGTGCAGCATAGGCATCTTTTGATTCGCGACCATCGGCAGATGGCAGCCATAGCAGGTCGGCGCCCATGAACTGTGGCAGGCATAACACGTCATCTCGCTGTTAGGGTGAGCTAGCTGCGACTGATCGCCCTTAGCGTCACCCCAGGTGACGGCATCTTTCTGAATTGTCTTCGCAAGCCGCGACTTCTCGCTGTAGTGCGAATTGCCCGGAGTGATGGAATCGAGCACTTGCACCACTTCCCACTGCTGGTCTTTTTCGAGCATGGAGCGCTGGAAGAGCTTGCCCCCATCCCAATAGAAGCGGCGCGTCCCCCAGGGAGTGCGAAGTCCCGCGAGATCAGTTCCGTTGGCGGGCGCGGCGATTCCGGATGTGCGCAGCGTGGCGCGTTGTTGAATAGTGCCGTGACAATCCACGCAATCGACTTCAATTGCATTCCGCGTCTCTCCATACAATTTGCCGTTGCCGTGATTGTCCTGGGTAAAGTGGCAGTCGATGCAATGCATGCCTTTTTCCAGGTGAATGTCTTTCAAATGAACGGCTTTTGTAAACTTGTCGGGATCAGTGAACGAAACCTGCTTGCCATCGGCATCCAGTAGATTCCCTTTGCGATCATGTTCGTATACCGCACGGAAAATCCAGCCATGACTATGGAAGTCGGCGAACTGTGTGTTCTTGAGTTCACTGTTGAATTCCGGCGTTCCCGTCTTCTCCAGGAAATTTACGTCGGCCCAGTTGCCGCGAATGGCAGCCCGTTCCGGGTCGCGTTTCTGGACCTGCTGCTGCTCTGCCGCGCTGGGATGCCGCTGCTCTTTGGGATACATCTTGTCGCCATCAACCTCGTTATCCCACCAGGTGTAGCCAAAATAAGTTGCTACCATGTTGGTGCCGGGATGGATGTGGCAAACAATGCACTGGCTCGACGGGATAGAGCGAGTGAATTCGTGTTTGAGGGGATGTCCGGATTCGTTCTTCGGAATGGTCGGATCGAGCGTCGCAGTTTGCCCCAGGTTGCCGCCGACAGCATAGTGTCCCGAATGTTCCGCCGAGCGATCGTTGGCGTAGATCACATGACAGGCGCTGCAACCGCTGGCCCGGTAGTCGCCGGGCTGATCATTCGTTCCTGGAAATGACAGTAACGGATCGAGCAGTCGCGTCTTCTGCAAACCAAGAACAGTGGGGTCGGTGCGCAGCAAAGTCCCGAAGCCGCGCTCGCCGAGTTTCACGTCCGGCTTGCCGGGTTCTTCTTCTTGGCTTGGAATTCCAACTTCAGGTTTCTTTTCACCACCGCGCTCGAAGATTCGCAAAACATTTCCCGGCTGAGAAACTTCCCATCGCTGAATCGGTTCCAGATACGGCAGCACACCTTTGACCCGGGTTTCCTCCGCCGTGGGTGGCGGGAAAGTTTGCAGCCTTTGAGGAGTACCGTCGGGAGCATAACTCTCACCGAAATGAGGGTTCTTGAAGGGGACAGCCCCGTTGTTGTAGAGCGCAGCGCTCCACAGCATGGCGCCGTGGGTCATCATGCTGGTGCGCACACGCTGGACTTCGGCGGTGTGGCATCCCGAGCGGCCGCAGGTTTGCTCGGCCACCCGCAGGTCGCCAGGGTTCACAAACTTGATGTACTCCGCGTCCTCTTTCAACCAACTGGTGTAGGCACGAACCGGATTCGCCGAACTATCGGCATTGCTGGCAAAGCGTGGCCTGGGGTGTGCCTGCCGGGTAATCTCCTGATACTGTGGCGAGCCTTGCGCTACACCGGGAGGCAGCGCAGTTCCGGCATTTCCTCCGTGACAGTCGGTGCAACCCAGGCGCACGGTTTCCTTGGTGTGCATCGTCGGACTGTCCATTGGGTTGTGGCAAGTTATGCAACCAGCCGATCTCTGCTGCGCCTCTTCGAGCGAGTCTCCTAGTCCGGGTGAGCTTTGCTCAGCGCCTGTCTGCGAGGATAATTCTGGGGCTTGCTCTGACGCTGCCGTCCTGCCGGGAAGGTCGAACACAACCAGGGCTAGGCAAACGAATGCCACCAGCGTCAGCACTTGCCCCAGTCGTCGCCAAGAAAAATGCAGCATAGCTCAGCTCAGAACGTCAGCTTTATAGTTGAAAAGCCGGAGATCAACACCCGCTTGTTGTAGATATCTTGAAATCCTGCGCCCGGAACTAAATCCGATACTCCTGCTGTGATCACAATATTCTCTGTCAGTGGCGGCCGATACTGAATACCTAATCCGGTGTCAGTGCCGATACTGTGCCGAATGCGATTTTGAAACAGGAGAATTTGCAGCGGCTCCGTCCGGTCAAACTGAAGATAGTTCGCGTTGACGAAAGCCTTCAGCTTCGGCGTCACATTGAAATCAGCGCCGACGTTAAATATATAAACTCCCGGATTCACGAAATTCGCCTGACCTTCTTCCTTGTTGCTACGCAGGCTGACCAGCAGGCTTCCGGGGTTGGTGAGCGCGATTCCCGTGCTGGTCAGGCGAATTCCTTGCTGATCGAAGAAACTGAAAGCGCCTCCGGCAAACTGGGTTTCATCCACAATGGTGTCGAAGCCGTGCGCGGTTCCACCTCTCCCGCTCAGTCCGAGAGCATTAGAACGGTCCGCGGAGTCGCCGGAAGCCCAGAAAAACGACGATCGCAAGCGTACCCAATCCTTGTCGACTGACAACTCAAGAGCCGCCATCCGTCCGTTGATGTCAACCCGTCTTCCCGCGATTGGATTGAGTGTGTCATGGCCCAAAGCCTGATAGAACGCGTGGCTCACATTCACCCGCTTGATGTGACCGTTACTGGCCCAGCCCAGGTAGTAGGCCCGAATGCCGTGCTGAAGAATGCCGTCGTTCACCACCAGCCCGACAGGCGCCGGCCGGACCAGGAATCCATTGTCATCGAAGTGGATCGTGGGATCGTCGCGGTTGTAATGGAAACTGAATTCCGTGGTGTAGCCTTTGAAAAAAGAATCCTGGATATAAACGTTCCCGATATAAACCTGCTGATGACGCGGATCGAATGTATTCAACCCGCTGTTCGTGTTCTTTTCCAGAAAATAGAAATAAGCGAGGTTGTAGTTGATCCGGTTGGAACGCAGATTTCCGAAGAGGCGCACACCGGGCTGCTCCTCGGCGAAAATGAAACCCCGAAAGTCGCTGACGAACTGTTGAATGCCCGCACGGATGGAGACAAAGTCAAAATTCGGGCCCAGGTCGTGGATCTTGGCTTCTACAAATCCTTCCTGCAGGCCAACGTGGGTGTCGAAGCGGTTGGTTCCGTCGCGGACGTCAATATTGACCAGTCCACGCTCCCGGGTTTGCAGGAAATTCAGATTGAATTCCGGTGTAAAGCGAATGCGGAAATCAATGGGCCGAAAACTGGTGTCGCCTTCGAAAAGATCGAAAGATAGCCGGAAACTCTGTGAGGCGGCGCCCTGCTCTCCCCGGCCGAAGAAGTCACTGCTATCGGGTTGCTCGGCGGATACGCCGCTAGGCACCGGCACGCGGCGCACATCCAAGCCGGTGATGCTGGTGCCGGTAAAGTCAAAGAACCATGTCTGGCCAAAGACCGGTTGGTCTCCCTTGAGTCGGTTGCGATTAAACGGGTCGTACCAATGCGGCTTGGTATAGGGAAACTCACCGCCTTTGCCATAGCGATCCCAGGGCGGCATGGGAACATCCCACCGGTCGGGTTCCTTGGCGAAGTTCGCGGAGTCCGGTGGCACTTGCTCGGGAGCAATTCCCAGCGGTCCCGGGGAAGCAGACGTTTGTGCGGTGCGTAATCCCGGATAAGGACCCGCCGGCGGAGATAGAGGCGCCGCAGGCGAGGGTACAGCACCGGGAATTCCAGACGGACCCTTTGTCGACGGGGCGGCGCTTGCGATCGGCTCTAGCGTTAGATCCCTGGTTTGAGCGCCCTTAATCCGTAGACTCGGCAGATCGAAGGATACGAACCCGTCTTTCTCAGCCTTAAGCTCATACGTATCCGGCGCCAGGTTAATTAACCGGAAGATGCCTTCGGCGTTCGTCTGTGTTTCGCCAACTACAGTACCTGCCCGAAGCACGCTGATCTTGACGCCGGGGATAGCCAGTTTAGTTTGCGGGTCGGTTACTGTGCCTTGCAGAGATGCGGTGACAACCGAAATGTGGCCCGGAATCCGCTGCACCGAAGGGGTTTGAGGAGCGCCGGACGTCCCTTGTCCCAGCATTGCGCCAGGCCATGCGAGAAGGCACAAAAGGACGGCGTGAGAAGGCCACGACTTCGTCAACAGTGACGCTCGCTCCATGTCCATCGTCATCGCCCGACTAAAATCGCTTTCTTGTGACTGTAACCGGATGGGGCTAAGTCCTATCACAACCACAGCGCGGCAGCAAGCGTTGCTTGACTTTGTCCCCAGCCGAGGCATAATGGGCGGCACGCGAGAATCGCAAATCTGGTGGCTTCTTTCCGATCCCCATTGGGATTGGGTACGAATCTGCCGCCCATGAGACAACGGATATGAGCGTTTCGAGTCTGGCGGAAGTGACGACAGAGCACGTTGGCAGACCGGGGGATCCCTGCGTGATGGTGATCTTCGGCGCAGGCGGCGACCTCACTCGACGCAAGCTGATGCCCGCGCTCTACAACCTTGCCGCAGCCAACCTGCTGTCGCGAGAGTTTGCCGTGATCGGGTTGGCCCGCGAGGCCATGACCACCGACCAGTTCCGCGACAAATTCCGCCAAGACATCAAAGAGTTCACCACCGGCACTTTGAACAGTGACGTGACCGAGTGGTTCATCCGCCGGCTTTATTACATGGCGGGCGAGTTCGGCGACCCGAAGGCTTATGCCCAACTGCGCGACCTGCTGGATAAGGTGAACAAAGACCACGGCTGCCGGGGAAATTACTTTTACTATATGGCGACTGCGCCCACGTTTTTTGCTCCGATCGTGCAGCAGTTGGGCGCTGCCAATCTGGTTCCCAACGACAGCGAGCAATGGCGACGGATCATCGTAGAAAAGCCTTTCGGTCGAGATTTGGATTCGGCGCGTAAGCTCAACCGCGACCTTTTACAGGTTGTGCGTGAGAAACAGATTTATCGCATCGATCACTACTTGGGGAAGGAAACCGTACAGAACATTCTGGCATTTCGTTTTGCCAATGGCATTTTTGAGCCGATCTGGAACCGGCGCTACATCGATCATGTACAAATTACGGTGGCTGAGACCGTCGGAGTCGAACAGCGTGGCGGATACTACGATCAATCGGGCACCTTGCGGGATATGGTGCCCAATCACATCCTGCAATTGATTTCTCTCACCGCCATGGAACCTCCCATATCATTTCAGGCGGATGCAGTGCGCGACGAACAGTCGAAAATCCTTCACGCTATTCAGCCGCTCAGCGCGGAAGACGTCCTCTCCCATGCGATTCGTGGGCAATATGGAGATGGCCATGACGCGGAGACACACATGGCTGGGTATCGCTCGGAGCCCAATGTAGCTCCCGACTCAGCGACCGAGACCTTCGTAGCCATGAAGCTTCATATCGATAACTGGCGCTGGGCGGGCGTTCCCTTTTACCTGCGAACTGGAAAAAGGCTGCCGCAACGGCATACCGAGATTGCCATCCAGTTCCGGCGCGCCCCGTTCGTCCTGTTCCGCGACACCCCGGTGGAGAGTCTTGCGCCGAACATTCTGGTTCTCCACATTCAACCCGAGGAAGGCATTTCCCTCAGCTTTGGCGCCAAGCTTCCGGGCCCTATCATGCGTCTTGGAAATGTGGACATGAGCTTTGCCTATTCGGATTATTTCGGCAGCGCGCCGAGTACCGGTTACGAGAGACTGCTGCACGATTGCATGATCGGCGATGCTACGCTGTTTCAGCGCGCCGACATGGTGGAAGCGGGCTGGAGCGTGGTCGCTCCGGTTCTTGATGTGTGGACGGCATTGCGTCCACGCACATTTCCGAACTATCCCGCGGGCACCTGGGGACCGAAAGAAGCCGATGACTTGCTCGCCCGCGATGGCCGAAAGTGGAGGCTAAATAACAACCACACCGCGAAGACGGTGGCAGCGGCCAAGTCCTGAGTTCCCATGAAGCGAGCTCGAATTTTGAAGACCGCGATTTTGAAGACCAGGATTTTGAAGACCACGACCAGACCGCTTTACCTCTTAGGACTCTCCCTGGTGGTTTGGGCGACCATCCTGCTGTGCTTGTCCTGCGGCGGTGGGGGCGGAAGCGGTTCTTCAGTATCGAACTCATCTGATCCCCCCGCGACAGTGACCCCACTTAGCATTGCCGAGGTAAAGACCGTTGTGCAGAATGCGGTGACATCCGTTGACGCTCCCATGGTGGTCGCGGTCGCAGACCGTGCTGGAAATATCTTGGCGGTATTCGAAACACCCGGAGCGCCAACCACAGCGATGGGAAACTTCGGCCAGATGGTCCCAGCCGACGAACTGGCAGTTGGTTTGGCGCGCACCGCTGCCTTCTTCAGTAACGATCAGGCGCCACTCTCATCCCGCACCGTGCGATTCATCGCGGGCATTCATTTTCCGCCCGGAGTTGCGGGCACTCCCAACGCCGATCTGTACGGAATCGAAAACACCAACCGCGGCTGTACCCTGAGCACTAATTTCCTGCCGGGACAGGCGCTAAACCCGTCGCGGTCGATCGACGGCAGTAAACCCGGCCTGGGCATCATTACAGGCAAAGCGGATACCAACGATAGCAACCCGCTCGCGGTCAATCCCGGCGGCGTGCCGCTATTCAATGGCGGAGTAGTTGGCGGGGTCGGCGTGGTGAGCACATCCTCTGAGATTGCCGAATTCGCAGCGTTTTCGGGATCGAAGAATTCCGGATTCCTGCCTAGCATCTCTCAACTTCCACCGCCAGGAGTGGTAATTATCGGGGGCGTTGCGTTGCCCTTTGTGAATCAAACCACCCAGCCGTCGGGCACATCCGCGGGCACACTAGCTGGCTCTTATAGCGTCCCCGCGAAGGCAGGCGTATTGCCCCCAGAGACCTATCTGGTCGGCCCCAACCCGGGAACCATGTTGTCTGCGAGTGATGTCAACGAAATCATCATGAATGCCGTAGCCACCGCAAACACAACCCGAGCTGTGATTCGTCTGCCACCTGACTCCAAGGCGAAGATGACGATTGCCGTCTCCGACCTCGACGGCACGCTTCTCGGCCTCTACCGAATGCACGACGGAACCATTTTCAGCACCGACGTGGCGGCCTCCAAAGCCCGGAATGTGATCTGGTTCAGTACCACGGGCGTGAGGGATTTGCCCGGCGTGCCGGTGGGAACCGCCGTCACCAATCGCCCCGTGAGTTTTGGGGCGCAGCCATTGTTTCCGCCGGGAATCGACGCCTCGGGCGACGGACCCTTCTTTCAGTTGTATCTGTACGACACGGCAAACCCCTGTACTCAGGGATCGGAACCGGGAGCGCCCAACACCAACAACATGAGCGGCGTCGTTTTCTTCCCTGGGAGCCTGCCGCTATATCGTAATGGTGTGCTGGTCGGCGGTCTGGGGGTCAGCGGAGATGGTGTCGATCAAGATGACTTCGTGACCGCCGGGGCCGTGGATGCCGCCTGCGGGTTCGGTGGCCCTTGCGGAGTCCCCAATTTTCAAGCGCCCACCAATATCCGGTCGGATCAAGTCGTGATTCGAAACGTGCGCCTGCCCTATCTCAAGTTTCCGCGTGATCCTACCAACTAAGACACGACGTCAGGAACTTACAATCGTACGCTCACCGGGATCGCGAACCCGCTGTACGCGATAGGCGACGAAATCGCCTTCGTGCTTGGTGGGGATCGAAACCTGTTGCACCTCGACCGCGTTCCACAGGCGCTCGTATATTTCAGGGCTGATCAGCACCTCGCTGCCTTTGGCGCCATCGCAATAGCGGGAAGTGCGATTCACCGCTTCTCCAATGATGGTGAATTCCATCCGTTCCGGCGATCCGATGAAGCCGTGCAGCACTTGCCCGGTATGGATTCCAATCCCGATCTCGCAGCTTACCTCTGATTTCGCCTTGCGCCGCTTGCTCACTTCCCGCGCCGCTTCCTGCATTTCCATCCCCGCCACGACCGCTTTCCGGCAATGTTGGGGATCCGCCTCTGGACTGCCGAAAACCGCCAGGATGGCATCGCCCACGAACTTGTCGATGGTGCCGTCATGGCGAAAGATGCACTCCGTCAGCGCAGCAAAATACTCGTTCAGAAGGGAAACTACGTCGTCGGTGGGCATGCCGGCGGTCAATTTGGTAAATCCCCGGATGTCCGCACACAGTACAGACACCACTGACTGCTCGCCGCCCAGGCGCAATCGGCCCATCTGGGCACGCTGCAGCAGACGGGTCCGCACTTTGGGTGAAAAGTTGGTCAACAGCCGTTCCAGAACTTCGCTGTTCTGCTTCAATGTCAGCTGGAGTTGCTGGTTTGCAATGGCCAGAGCCAATTGATGGGCGAGCGAGGTGACGAGTAGAAGATCGTCTCTCCCAAAACTTTGTTGTCCGCATGAGCAATCAATGCAAATCACGCCGATGGCCTGACCGTTAATCACCAGGGGCACATACATTCCCGACTCAATCTTCGATTGTTTTTTCGACTCAGGCTCTTTTCCTCGATTCCAAATGAAACCCTTCTGCTCGCTAATGGCACGTTTTGCAGACGTCATACTGATCATCGGAACCGTGCCCATGGGCCCATGCGCCTTCAACAGAAGTTCGCTGCCAGTGGCATCATTCACCAGAATCGCACAGCGCTCTCCCGTACTCACCAGACGCAGCAACTGCTCCACGGCTTTCTGCAGCATGGGCTCCAAGAGTCCTTGAGTACCAAACTCCCACGTGAGTTCGCTCAACACAGTCAGCCGCTTGATGGGATCAAGAGCCTGGTAGGCCTGGATGGCGATTTTGGTATCTACGGCTTCAGTGACCTGCACTACCTCACGGAATTCCTGGGACACGGCCGTGTCCAGGTCGGTCAGTCGAGGGTCAAGACTCATCGAGACCAGTTGTGTCAGCGACTCGACCGGTTGCAGTTCTCGCAGAATTGCAGCCAAGCCTGCTCGCATCGCCACGGTAGCCTCCTCGATTTCAGCATCATGAGCTTGAAGCAACGCTCGCAGCAGGGACGGCACGTCCAGGATCGAAGAACTTTGCGTTGCAGCTTCTTCAAATATGCGGCGCGAGGCGTCCGAGCGACTGAGGGCTTGGCCCCGCGGTAAAGCCGCTGAACTCCGCGGTGCGCGTGCCGCGGAAGCCCGCCGGACCGCCCGGCGAGTCGAAACAATATCCAGGCTGTGCCGGCCGGCCAGCTCGTCCAGACGTTCCGCTTCGGGCTTGACGCCCACTACCAGGTCGTCCTTCTTCTGCCCCTTTTCCGCCGCGCTGACCAGCTTCCCAATCGAGAAAATTCCAAAGAAAAGATGCCTCGGTTCGATGAATGGGTCCTTCTCCTGGAAAGCTAAGTCACCAGCGACCCGCCAAGCCAGCTTCACGCCCGGAGATAGAGCCATCTCAGCCATAACTTAAACACCGCACCGTTTCAAAGGTGCAGTATATCGAACGTACGATCATCGCGTCGTCCATAGAGACTACGGATTTCTCAAGATCGCGACATCGAGAGAAGATTTCGCGGATTCGTGTTCCTCTGGCCTAAAGTCCTGTCCGTTCCTCGTCGATAGACCAATCAGCCGCCATAAAAAGAAGACTCTTGAGCATTCCGCCTTGCGGAGGATGAGTACTGCCTGATGAACAGCATACGAGCCCTCATTGTGGATGATTCCTCGGTGATGCGGAAGATCGTGGAACGTTCCCTGCGCCAGGCAGGCATCGATATGAAGCAGGTGCTGGAGGCGGGAAACGGAGCGGAGGCTCTTGCCGTTCTCCAGGATAACTCCGTCGATCTCATTCTCTGCGACATCAACATGCCAGTTATGGACGGGCTGGAGTTCGTCAAACAGCTCTCTGGAGTCGCCAATGCTAAGGGCGTGCCCGTGGTCATGATTACCACTGAAGGCAGCGAGTCTCATGTCTTGCAGGCACTGTCATCCGGTGCCAGGGGTTACATTCGCAAACCGTTTACACCGGACCAGGTCAGGGAACACGTCATTCCGGTGTTAGAACACAAATCATGAAATCTGCTTACCCAATGGCGGCCGACAACGGTCGCCACCAAGACTGGCTGCCGCTGATGGAAGTCGCGGCGCGGGAAGTCTTCGAACTCATGTTGGGCTGCAAGCTCACTGTGCCAGAGACTCCTTCAGAGGCCAACTTAAACGTTACTTCCATGGTCGGAATGGCCGGAAAATTATGTGGTGTGCTGAGCGTCCGCTGCGACGGCAAGTCAGCCCGGCTCATAGCTTCCAGGATGCTGGGCGTCGATGTCAGTAAAGTCGGCGCCGAAGTGTCAGACGCCATGGGCGAGATCGCTAATTTGGTGGCGGGCAACTTTAAAAACAAGATTCCCGGTTTGGGGGACGGTTGCATGCTCTCCCCACCCACAGTAATTACCGGAAGCGACTACGATATGCGCTCCCTCGCCGACTCCCCTGCGATCGACCTCAACCTGTTATTCGAAGGCCAGCCCATTGGTATTTCCCTCCAGATTCACAGCTAAGTCCTTACTGGAAGACACCAGCCTACTGCCCGACTGCAGCTTGCAGTGTGCCGACGTAACCATTGTGGTTGTCGCGGACGGCGATCCAAGCCGTGTTGCGTCCGGGAGGCGTGTCCACGTCAAGGTGCACACTCAAGCCTTGCTGCATGATCTGTTGATAGGTCTCAAGTGCCAACACTTTATCGACCTTCATGACCCGATTGCCGATCTGTTTGCCGTCTGGCGCGAAGATCGCCACCTCGAAATTCAGGTTCAGATGCTTGCCCTTGCCTGAGTCCTCCACCGAGAGAGCATCCCCATCCACCATGAAATCCACTCGAGTTTTTCCTTTCTCGACGGCGGACACCTTGGCATAAAAAGGAATTTGCGTAGCGGAGATTTTGTCCTCGATCGCCTCCGAAAGGTCCTGCGCAAACAGCTTCTCGTTCTCTTTCGCGGGATCGAGCGCGAAGTAGCCACGGCGGTGGCGGACTTCCACACCCTCGTGATTTACCTTTACCGAGATCGTTCGGTAGCCGCCGTCCCACTTCTTGTCCACGGGATAGTAACCGATCGTGTAGGAAGCGGCGTGGTCGGCCATGGCGCGCTCTACGCCCGTATGGATGTCGTTGCGGTTGACAAAGGCGACGCCGCCGGTTTCGGTCGCAATTTCCTTCATGGTTTGCTGGCTGGAGTAGGAACTGGAATCCACAGCGGTTTCGAGCCCGCGAACGTCGACGGGATAGATGGCGATCTGAGCGCTGGTCAGTTGAGCGGAAACGTTGCGGATCTGGTTGGTGTAGACCCTTTGCTGACCAGGGTTCATGGAATTCTCGGCGCCGCTGACCGGGTCCGGGCACCCGTAGGTCTCACACTTCGAGTTGCGTGCCTGGGTGGCTTCGAATTCGGACTCGATGGGAGCCTGGATCTGCTGGTTAGGAAGAAGACTGAACGGGAACCCAGCAGACAGCCAGATCACGTTCTTACGGCCGGGAATTCCGCCCAGAATACGGCTGAGAGCGCGAAGCGCGGCCAGGGTGATCTCCACACGGTGGTCGACTACGTTGGTCAGCTCTTCCTTCTGAAACGCTTCCAGGCTGGAGTTTACGCGGGCAGAGGCTACTCCGACTCCTGGTCCGGTGACGTCGACCCTCATTTCCTCCGCCGGTTCGTCGGTATGCCCGGGTTTTTGGGCGCCATAGCGTTGAAACGCCTGCTGGAGGACGGAGGGATCGGTCGTGAAATCCTGAAGTATGCGGAGTTCATTGGTCAGAGCGAGCACGGCGACCTCGTTGCCCGGTTTGAAGTTTTCCACCGCAAATTTCATCATCTGGGTTCGTGCCTCGGTCTGATTCTGCAAAGGCGTGTTGACCGCATCCAGCAAGATGACAGTAGGCGGACCGCCAGGCGCGCGGTACTCGGGACGGTTCGAATAGACTCCCGGCGCCAGGGCAGGCGCTGCTGGTTTCGGTGCGGCCTGATCGGGGGCGGTGAAGACGGATATTTTCTGCGGTTTGCCCTTCTCCGTGAGGACAAAGTCGGCTGGCTGCAACCCGAGCACAGGCTGGCCATGTTTGTCGGTCACCACCACGTCCACCAGCACCAAACGGCTGCTGACGCGGATCGAAAGTCCGGGCACCTGCTCCTGCTCTTTGGGGGATTGCGCGGGCAGAGGTGAGGAGACAACTACGAGAGAGAGACAGAGAACGCCCGACAGCCACCGGAACCTGGATGTGCACCTTAACATGATTTTCACGCGGGCCTAAGCGGCATCTGTACCATCTTACAGCGGGTGGCGGTGTCAATTTGCTTTCCCACGATCCTGAAGGCACAGCCTACTGGCCGATGGAGGCTTGCAGCGTGCCGACGTAACCATTGTGGTTGTCGCGGACGGCGATCCAAGCCGTGTTGCGTCCGGGAGGCGTGTCCACGTCAAGGTGCACACTCAGGCCTTGCTGCATGATCTGTTGATAGGTCTCAAGTGGCACCACCTTATCGACCTTCATGACCCGATTGCTGATCTGTTTGCCGTCTGGCGCGAAGATCGCCACCTCGAAATTCAGGTTCAGATGCTTGCCCTTGCCCGAGTCCTCCACCGAGAGAGCATCACCATCGACCATGAAATCCACCCGTGTTTTCCCCTTTTCGATGGTGGAAACTTTCGCATAAAAAGGAATCTGCGTGGCGGAGATTTTGTCCTCGATCGCGTCCGCAAGGTCCTGCGCAAACAGTTTCTCACTCTCTTTCGCGGGATCAAGCGCGAAGTAGCCACTGCGATGGCGCACTTCGACACCCTCGTGATCTACCTTCACCGAGATGGTTCGGTAGCCGCCGTCCCACTTCTTGTCTACAGGATAATACCCAACGGTGTAGGATGCGGCTTGGTCAGCAAGAGCGAGTTCAACTCCGCGATGGAGGTCGTTCTGATTCACGAAAGCCTGGCCGCCCGTCTCTTTTGCGATGTCCTTCATGGTTTGCTGACGGTCGAAAGAACCCTGTGCTGCACCGGGGAGGAGTCCAGTAACATCGACGGGATAGATGGCAATTTGCGAACTGGCGAATTGTGCGGCAATGTCTCGAACCTTATCGGCATAGAGTCTTTGCCGTCCTGCATCAAGACCAGTCTCAAATCCGTCTCCGGTCGCCGCATTCACTTGAACCTCTTGCAGCGTCGAGGGGTCTTGAATCGCAGCTAGTTGGTCGCCGCTCCATTTCGAGCCGGTGGCTTCCTGCCCGGTGGCGTGCGTCGCGAGGGTGAAGGGGAAACCTGCTGTCAGCCAGACGATGTTCTTGCGCCCAGGGATTCCGCCCAGGATACGCACCAGGCTGCGCATGGCTGCTGCTGTGATATCGGCGCGATGTCCAGCAACCCTCTGGAGTTCTGCCTGGTGCCCAAGGGCGAAATCACCAACCATTAGCTGGTATGCGGCACCGGAGCCGCGTCCCGTATTCTTTGCGCCTACGTCGGGAGTTGAAGGGGTACTGTTTAGCGCCGACTTTTGCGCAACATACTGCCGCAGCACGCTGAGCAGGACTTGGGGGTCGTCGGTAAAGTCGGATAGCAGTACTAATTTGCTGCTCAGCGCGAAGATGGCCACGCGGTCGCCGGGGCGGTATTCGTCGATCACCCACTTCAACATCTGCGTGCGTGCATTGGTCTGCTCCGCCAGAGGGGTATTGGCGGCGTCGAGCAGAATGACGGTGGGTGGGCGGCCGCCAGGCGCGCGGTACTCGGGACGATTCGAATACACTCCGGGAGCCAAGGTGCGGGCGGGAGGGTTCGCGCTGGGTTGATTCGGAGGAGTGAAAACCGATATCTTCTGCGGCTTGCCTTTCTCAGTGACAGTGAAGTCGGTGGGCTTCAACCCGAGCACAGGTTGACCATGCTTATCGGTCACGACTACGTCAACCAGCACCAGCCGGCTGCTGACACGGATCGAAAGCCCGGCCACCTGCTCCGCTTCTTGGGGGGATTGAGCGGGCAGGGGTGACGAAATAATTGCGAGTAAGAGACAGAGAAAGATGGACAGCCAACAGGGAACGGTCCGATGCGCGAACATGCACTTCCTCCGATTCAACTCTGTGGGTTTAGCACCCTCGACTCACCGCAATTGTAGCTTGCGGGTCCGGAGAGTTTAACTGAGCGCCCCTGGGAAATCAGGTCTTCAAAGGGAGGATGCAACATAACCTCTTGTAGTTGTCTGGTTCGTTGCGGCGCCCGTATGCTCCCCACGATCCTAACGCTGTGCTTGCGAAAGAATCAGTAGAGAATAATCGCCCACCGGAACCATCGCGCTGTAGGGCTGGCCGGCAAACGGAATGTTCACTGCCGTCACCGGCCCCGTCGGGCCGACATTGCCGAAGTCGCTGCTATAAACTGTGCTGTCGCTGTTGAACAGAACCTGCCAGGTCCCGCCGTAGGGCAATCCGATTTGGTAGCCGGCGCCGAAAACCGTGCTGCTCAAGTTCGCGACAACAATGACATCGTCCGCTCCCGGCGCGGATACATTGTAACGGTCGTACACCAGCACGTCGTTGGTTTTGTCTTGCTGATAGATGTTTAGGTCAGGATCGACGAGACCGGCCGACGTTGCTGCCGCATCGGTGCGGAGATTCACCAAGTTGTCGTAAAGATCCACGATTCCCGCCCAGGTGACGGCGTTTGTCCAATTCAAAGTGGTTTTGTTATCCAGCCAACTGGGATCGAGAAACTCATCCCCCTGGTAAATCATCGGAACCTCGGGCGAAGTGAACAATATGCCTGCGCCCAGTGCCGCCTTCTTGCGAGCGGTCCGGCTGGTTGGGTCCTGCGGATCGACCAGCTGATAAAGCCGCGAATTGGCAGTTGTAAGTTCATTGTGCGACTCGATATAAGCGATGCTCTGCAAGTAAACGTTGTTGAAGGTCGAAGTCATTCCGGAGACCACATCAGCCAAGCTAATGTGGCTCGAAGGAAAATCCTTGCGCACGAAGTAGGCGAGCGTGGCATTCCACTGCGCGTCGAAGCCCAGTCCGCCACTTGCGACCGGGAGCGTGTCCGACGATTGCTCTTTGCTGAATGAGATATCTTCCGCGATCTTGAACATCTGTGGCCAGGTAGTGTTTGCGGTTTGTAGCAAGTTGATTCCATCGGGCAGCGAAACTCCCGGCTTGCCGGTATGAGGGTCGTTGCCGACGCCCCCGCCCCAGGCGTTGTAGATGTTCGAGACCGAATCCCAGCGCAATCCGTCTGCATGGTATTCGTTGAACCACATTGTGATCTGACCAAGGATGTAATCCTTGACCACCGGGTAAGAGTAGTCGGGACGCGGACCATAGGGCGAGTCGTAGCGGTCGGTTGCCGCCGCATCATCATAGAAATAGATTCCACCCGGATAAGTGGATGTATGCCAACCGTCGAACTCGTAGTCCGCAAGGCCAAAAGGTCCCCAATGATTGTGCACGACGTCCAGAATGACGGCCAGCCCCTGCTGATGACATGCGTCGACAAATGCTTTTAGATTGTCGGGACCGCCATACTCGGCATTGTCGATAGCGTACTGATCGGTCGGGGCATAGGGATTGCCGTCGATGCCATCGAACTGGGTCACGGGCAGCAGTTCGACGGCAGTGAATCCCATCCCGCTGATATGGCCGAGTTCGGCGATCGCAGCTTGAAATGTTCCCCATCCCAAGGGCCCGGCATTGAACTGGCCAATGTCCATTTCGTAGATCACCAGTTTGTTGAACGATGGAGGCGTAAAGTTCTGGTCCTGCCAAACGTATGCGGCGGGATCGTAGGTGATGGCGTAACCGTTATTGGCCGAGGTGACTACGCGAGCGTTCGGGTCTCGGCGCGTGACCGTGCCAAAATTCGGAGTCGTAATTATATAGTCGTAGTCCTGGTTGACGCTTACGCCCGGAATGTCTTTGCACCAGTAACCGGTCTTGCGTTGCTCGACCAACGGCTCGGATCGGCCCGAGATCGGATCTTTCACGCTGACCGCAGTCGCATGCGGGGCCCACACGCGAAACGAAACTCCTTGATATGGCCCGCCGGGAGGGTAGGGAATCGAGCCAACATTGTTGCCGGCATGAGGGCATTGAGCAAAGGCGATGGGACAGAAAGCGAATAGGAAAGCAACAGCGAGCACAGCAGCGATGCTCTTGTGTCGGCGGAGCGGCATGGTTCGATGGCAAATCTGAGGGGGAGGGCGAACTGAAAAATTGTACACTTCGGGGCGAGATCAGGCGAAGAGTCCTTCGACCTACAGAATTGTCAAAAGGCTGGCCCACCTTTGCGTCTTTCATCATTGCAAAGGTGGGGCTAATTAGAAGCCAGGTTAAGAATGGCGCGCGTCGCGGCGGACCAGGGCGGAGTCGAGAAAGAACCCCAACCCGATGGTAAAGGGAATCACGCCAAAGGTGCCGGCAACCCAGGCATCGGGTTCCATTCGTCCGATAAGCGCAAAAGTCAGCATATAGCCAAGCGCTCCCGCCACCAGCAGAATTCCCGAACGGCGCGAATTGGCAGCGGGGGAAAGTTCCTGCTGCATGGGAACATCGACACCGCGGGCAATGGCCGCCAGGCGTTCCTGTGAGCGCAGTTTGCGCACGGAATAGTATGTGTACATTCCGCCGAGCGGAATGCCGAAAATCATGATTACGGCCACCAAGCCAATCATTTGTCCATCCATGTTGGTCTCCTTTTAATAAATATTGGGCACGCAGGGCGTGCAAATGACGGCTCAAACCGTCGCCATTGATAGCTACGGAGACTCAAAAAAGAAAGTTCCGTGAAAATTGACCCCGGCAGGTGGTACCATCGCGCGTCATGGCCACAAAACCTTGCTTTTTTGCTTCCGTGGTTGTGTTTCTCGGATTCACCCTGACCATTGGATTTGCCCAGGCTCCGGGTGGTCACCCCATTGTGCTGCACGCGGCGCACATGCTTGATATCGAGAGCGGCCAAATCGTTTCGCCCGGCGAGGTGCTGGTACAGGGCGATCGAATCCTTGAAGCTGGCTCCGCCGTAAAACATCCGGCGGACGCGGGAACAATTGACCTCGGCGACACCACGTTATTGCCGGGATTAATCGATGCCCACGTTCATCTGTTTCTCCATCCCGGCGCGGAAGACTTGCAAACCGTCGAAGAGTCGGTGCCGCAGCGGACGATCATCGCCATCCTCGCGGCTCGCAACGACTTGATGGCAGGCTTCACGGCGGAACGTGATATGGGCACCGAAGGCGCGGGTTCAGCGGATACCGCCGTCCGTAACGCCATTGATAACGGTCTGATTCCCGGCCCACGGTTGCGTATCAGCGGCAACGCAATCGATATTCTCGGCGGTCACGAGGATGCTAATCACTTCAATCCGGCGCAGCACGTTCTTTCCAACGCCACATATGCGAATGGCGCAGACGAATTAGTCGCTGTCATCCGGCAGCAATTCAAGGAGGGCGCCGATTTCATTAAGATTTATGAGACCGGCCCAGACAAGTTACGCGACGGCAAACATTCCACGGTTTACCAATACTCCGAACCCGAGTTGGCGACAGCGGTGCTCGAAGCGGCGCGGGTCGGCAAACATGTTGCCGTTCATGCCACCGGAGAGCCAGGAGTGCTATACGCGGCGCAAGCCGGCGTTGTTTCCATTGATCACGCCAACCATCTCAGTGATGAGACCATGCGGCTGATGCGGGAGAAACAAATCTACGCCGTTCCTACGTTTACCATCTACGAGTATTTTGCCGATCATGCTGCCTCGCCCGAGCAAGCCGCAAACGAACGGCAAATGCTCGACCTGCATGCGCAGGAGTTTCCCCGCCAGCTAGCCGCCGGAGTGCCCATGGCCGTGGGTTCTGACGTGGGGCCATTTCCCCACGGCACGCAGGCGCGCGAGCTGGTGTTGATGGTGAAATACGGGATGACTCCGCTGGCAGCGTTACAGGCTGATCTGCTCAATGGAGCCAAGCTACTGGGATGGGATGGACAGATAGGAGTCTTAAAGGCGGGTTACTTCGCGGATGTAATCGCGGTCCAGGGCGATCCATTGAAGGACATCAGCGTGTTGCAGAAGGTGAAATTCGTGATGAAGGGTGGCGCGGTATACAAGAAGTGAAAAGCGGATGCTTTTGGGGATGAATCCCCGCTCGAAACGACAAATCCATAGCCCTGGAACCTTATTATTCTCCCAGACGTACCTAACAGTGCAACCGGTCAGAGGTCTACATGGAACTACGAATTGAAAAATTATCGAAGCGTTATCCCAACGGAGTGCAAGCTCTGCAAGATGTTTCGTTGAACATTCCGCTCGGCATGTTCGGACTGCTGGGTCCGAACGGAGCAGGGAAGTCCACGCTGATGCGGACCCTGGCGACGCTTCAGGAGGCCGATGGCGGCAGCGTGTCGCTGGATGGCATTGACGTCCTGAAACAAAAAGACCAGGTGCGCAGAGTCTTGGGATACTTGCCGCAGGAATTCGGTCTCTATCCGAAGGTTTCGGCAGAGGTGCTGCTTAGCCATTTTGCTGCGCTCAAGGGCATTGCCAACGGCAAAGAGCGGCGCGAGGTGGTGCGTGCACTCTTACAGCAGACCAATCTCTACGAGCATCGCCGCAAGCCGTTGGGCAGCTTCTCTGGAGGAATGAAGCAGCGCTTCGGTATCGCGCAGGCGTTGCTGGGCAATCCGAGGCTAATCATCGTGGACGAACCTACCGCCGGCCTCGATCCCGAAGAGCGGATTCGCTTTCACAATCTGCTGAGCGCGATCGGCGAAAACATCATCGTGATTCTGTCGACGCATATTGTTTCCGACGTCAGCGACTTGTGCGGACGCATGGCCATCATCCATCAGGGCCGGGTATTGGTGACCGGCGAGCCGACGGCGCTGGTGAACAGGTTGCAAGGCCGGGTGTGGAAGAAATCGATTTCTGCATCGGAACTGGACGCGCATAAGTCGCAATATCGGGTGGTCTTGGTTCGCTTGTTTGCGGGCAGAACGCTCATCCACGTGCTGAACGAGCAGCAACCGGGAGCCGGTTTCGAGCCGGTCGTGCCTGATCTCGAAGATTTGTACTTTGCCACCATTCGCGGATTCTTAAATCCGCCAACCTCCGCCGGAGTGAACTGACCCATGGTGCTCACCATTGCCGGGTTCGAAGTTCGCCAGCGGCTGCGCCGCATTTCAACGTACATCTATTTTCTGGTCTTCTGCGGCCTGAGTTACTTGTTCACGCTGGTGTCAGGCGGGGCCATCCCCGGTGCGACTGTGGAGTTCGGCACCGGCGGCAAAGTGCTGGTCAACTCGCCGTATGCGTTGCAGGCGATCATCATCTCGATAACGTTCTTTGGAGTGGTGGTCACGGCGGCGATTGCCGGACAGGCCACTTATCAGGACATCGACAATCGTTCCACGGATTTGTTCTTCACTTTGCCGATCAGCAAGTTTGATTATCTGGGTGGCCGGTTCCTGGGAGCGCTGGCGATTCAAGTCTTGATATTTTCCGGGGTTGGCTTGGGAGCGTGGATCGGCACGCTTATGCCCTGGCTTGATCCTACTCGATTAGGCCAGCAAAACTTTGCCGCTTACCTTCAGCCGTACCTGATTCTAGTCCTGCCGAATCTGGTATTGCTCACCGCCATCTTCTTCGGGCTGGCGGCGCTCGGCAAAAAGATGCTGCCGGTGTATGCAGGGAGTGTGATCCTGCTGATCGGCTACTTCGTGGCGCAGCAGCTCTCGACTAATGTGATGGTCAATGTCCAGGGCGCATTGGCCGATCCGTTTGGCAGTAATGCCGTGGACCGCCTCACACAATACTGGACGCCGTTTCAGCGCAACACCCAACTGGTTCCATTCACCGGGATTCTGCTGATCAACCGGGCGCTATGGCTCGGGGTCGGAGCGTTGGCACTCCTACTGACCTACTGGAAATTTTCGTTTGCGTATGCCACCCGAGGCGGCAAGCAGGCGAAGGCACTTGCCAGTGACGAAGAAATCGCGCCCGTGACAGCGCGGGCATTGCCCATCTCTCATCCGGTTTTCACCGCCGGAGCCTCGTTCCGGCAGTTTTTCTCGTTAACGCGTATTCAGTTCACTGAAACCGTCAAGAATGTTTTCTTTATCGTTCTCATGCTGGCGGGAGGTTCGTTGTCGATTTTCACCGCCAACGGGATCAACAACCCCTTCGCGACCCACGTTTATCCGCTGACCTACCAGATGCTGGAACTGGCCACCGGCGGCTTTTTCATCTTCGCCCTCGCCATCATTACTTTCTATTCCGGCGAACTGGTCTGGCGGGAGCGGGAAGCGGGCGTGAGCCAGATTATCGATGCGCTCCCCGTCCAACGCTGGGTGCTTTTTACTTCCAAGCTTTGCACTCTATTCCTGATCCAGGTCCTGATTGTGATGGTGACCATGGCGGCGGGGCTTTTCGTTCAGCTCACACATCATTATTACCGCTTCCAACTGGGACTCTATTTTAGAGATCTTTTTGGCATCCGCCTGGTGCAGTACTGCATTCTTTGTGTGCTGGCCCTGCTGGTACATACCGTTATCAACAATAAATATCTTGGCCACTTCGTGATGGTGCTTTATTTCGTCGCGACCATCGCTGTCCCCAACCTGGGATTGCAGAACTACCTTTACCGGTTTGGCCAAACACCGCCCTACATCTACTCCGACATCAACCTCTACGGACCATTCGCGGCGCCGCTGTTTTGGTATCAGCTTTATTGGGTAATCGCGGCGGTCGGCCTGGCGATCATCACTAACCTTCTGTGGCTGCGGAGTACAGAAGGAAGTTTCCGAACTCGCCTGCGCCTGGCCGGACAACGCTTGTCCCGGCTGGCGATTGGCGGACTGGCCGTTTGCCTGGTTCTATTTCTCGCCATCGGTAGCTACATTTTTTACAACACCGACGTTCTCAATACTTATCGCACCAACTGGCGAGTGGCCGAAGACCGCGCGCAATACGAAAAGAAATATCGACAGTACAAGGACCTGCCGCACCCGCGCATCACCGATGTGAAGATGAATGTCGATCTTGATCCGGGAAAGAATGCCGTGATTCAAGGCACCATGATGCTGGAGAACAAAACTCCAGCCAACATTGACCGGGTCGCAGTAACAATCTGGCCGATGGATTTGGCTCCTCTGCCACGGCAGCACATCCAGCTCAGTAAACTGCAATTTGCCGGCGGACAGACCGCGATTGTGCAGGACGACAGCCTCGGCTTTTACGTTTACCAGCTCCCGACACCACTGCCCCCGCATGGCCGTATAGCGTTCGACTTCTCCATGAAGTATGAAAATGTTGGGTTCGTAAATTCAGGCCCGAACACCGACATCGCCAGTAATGGCAGTTTTCTGAACAGCGCCTACGCACCCTACATCGGATATTGGCAGGACGTTGAACTGACCGACGACAGTACTCGCCACAAGCATGGCATCAACACGCTGAAGCGTATGCCCAAGCTCGAGGACGTGGCTGCCCGCGATGACAATGGTATTTCGAACGAGGCCGACTGGATCACTTTCGAAGGGACAATTAGCACCGACCCGGACCAGGTCGCCATTATGCCCGGGTATCTTCAGAAAGAATGGATCGCTAACGGGCGCCGCTATTTTTACTACAAGATGGACGCTCCGATTCTGGCCATTGCGTCGATGAACTCTGCGCGCTATGCGGTTCGCCGCGACAAGTGGCGCGATGTGAATCTTGAAATCTATTATCAACCAGGCCATGAGTTCGATCTCGACCGCATGATGGACGGCATGAAGTCGAGCCTCGAGTATTGCAGCACGAACTTCAGTCCGTTCCAGTTCCATCAGGAACGCATTATCGAATTTCCCCGCTATGACACCTTTGCCGAGTCGTTCCCCAACACCATTCCTTTTTCTGAGGCTATCGGTTTCATCACCTACGTGGATCCCAAAGACCCCGAAGCGATCGACATTCCTTTCTATGTGACCTCGCACGAAGTAGCACACCAATGGTGGGCGCATCAGGTGATGAGCGCCAATGTGGAAGGCGGCACCTCGATCGTCGAAACCTTGGCTCAATACAGCGCCCTCATGGTGATGCAGCATCGCTACGGGCCGCGCTCGATGCGAAAGTTCCTGCGCTATGAATTGGAGAATTACCTCCGCGGCCGCTCCCAGGAACGCAACGAAGAGCCTCCGCTTGAACGCGTTGACCAGAACCAGGGATACATTCATTACGGCAAGGGCGCCGTGGTGATGTACGCCATGCAGGACTACATCGGCGAGGAAAACGTAAACAAGGCCCTGGCCGAGTTTGTGAAGGCGTATGCATTTAAAGGCGCTCCTTATCCGACTTCGCTGGATCTCGTGTCCTACCTGAAGAAATACACCCCGCCCGAGTATCAATATCTATACGAGGATCTCTGGGAGACGGTAACGCTTTACGACAATCGGACGCGCTCGGCAAATTATGTCCAGCTAGCCGACGGCAAGTACCAGGTGACTATGACGGTCGAAGCCCGGAAAGTGCGGGCGGACGCCAAGGGACAAGACCATCCCATCCCGATTCACGACTGGATTGACATCGGAGTACTCGACTCTCAGGGAAATTATCTTTACCTACAGAAACAGAAGATCGAAAAAGACCAGACCGAGCTAACCGTCATCGTCGATAAGAAACCTGCACAGGCTGGCATTGATCCCCTGAATAAGCTGATTGACCGGAATCCAGAAGACAATGTGATGAAGGTGGAAAAGAAATAGGGAATCGTGCCACAAAGGTCACACGCATTTCCGATAGAAAAATCTACGAAAACTCGCCGCGCCAACCCGGTTACCGATACACTACGTCTAACCTAGTCTGAGGACGGCTCGTTGAAGAATCGCAAACGTTATTTTCTCGCTCCTCTCTTTGTTCTTGCATGCCTGTCTTCGGCACAAGCCCAAACCGTGTCTCCCGAGCTTTTCAGCGCCCTGAAATGGCGATTGATCGGCCCATTTCGCGGAGGACGCGCCGTTGCAGTTGCCGGTATCCCCGGCAATGCAACCACGTTCTACTTCGGCGCGGTGGATGGCGGCGTCTGGCAAACCACCGATGCCGGCGTGGTGTGGAAACCCATCTTCGATAGTCAGCATGTGGCTTCGATCGGCGCACTGGCCGTGGCTCCTTCTGATCCACAGGTGATCTACGCGGGCACAGGCGAATCGGACATTCGGTCTGATTTGTCCTCTGGCGACGGAATCTACAAATCGACCGACGGCGGCCAAACCTGGAGCAACGTCGGGCTGCGCGATACGAAACAGATCAGCCGCATAATGATCGATCCGCGAGATGCCAGAGTTGTCTATGTTGCCGCACTTGGGCATGCGTACACGCCGAACGCCGAGCGCGGTGTTTTCAAATCAACCGATGGCGGTGCAAACTGGACAAAAGTCCTGGATCAAGGCCCCGACATTGGAGCGTCGGATCTGGCCATCGCAACCGGGAATCCCGATGTTCTTTTTGCCACAGTCTGGCGGGCGCGGCGTCCGCCTTGGAGCACCTATCCGCCGATTGGCGGCCCGGGCAGCGGATTGTATCGTTCTCGCGACGGTGGCGCGACCTGGATGCGTTTGACCGGAACCAGCCTCCCGGATGGAGACTGGGGGCGCACTGCGGTGGGTGTCTCGGCAGATGGCAAACGGGTCTACGCGCTGATCGACGCCAAGAAGGGCGGCCTTTATCGCTCAGACGACGGTGGCGATTCCTGGGTGCTGGCAAATTCCGATCGGCGGATCACCAGCCGCGCCTGGTATTTCGGCAGCATCACGGTCGACGCTCAGAATCCTGACATTATTTATATTCCCAACGTTGCGCTCTATCGGTCTGAAGATGGAGGTAAGACCATCTCCGTCCTACGCGGCGCGCCCGGCGGCGATGACTATCACCAAATTTGGGTTGATCCCAAAGATTCGTCGCGCATGGTTCTGGCGACCGACCAGGGAACCACCGTTAGCATTAACTATGGCAAGACCTGGAGCACGTGGTACAACCAACCAACCGCGCAGCTTTATCACGTCATCACCGATGATCGCTTTCCCTACGCGGTCTACGGCAATGAGCAAGACAGCGGTGCGGTTGGGGTTAAGAGCCGTGGCGATTCCGGACAGATCACGCCGCGAGACTGGTTTCCTGCCAGCGGTAGTGAGAGCGGCTACATTGCGATCGACCCGAACGATCCCAATATTCTCTATGTAACTGAAACTCTGGGCGGAGTTTCGCGCTTCGACTTAAGAACATCCTTCAGCCAGAACATTACCCCCTGGCCGGTGCAGAACTGGGGCAGTGAAATCGTGGATCGCAAGTACCGTGACCCCTGGACGCCCGTCCTGCTGTTTTCTCCATTCGACAAGAAGACGCTGTACTTGGGCACGCAGTTCGTGATGAAGACACTCGACGGCGGCCTGCACTGGGAAACCATTAGCCCTGACCTCACCGGGTCAACGCGGCGCGAGGGAGACAAGAAGCCCGACGGTCCGCCGACAGTCGAGAACGCCAAAGAGCGCGGATACGGCGTGGTCTACACGATTGCTCCATCAGCCTTGAATGGCGACTTGATTTGGGCGGGAAGCGATACCGGACTGATCCATATAACGCGTGATGGCGGAAAGTCGTGGAAAGATGTAACCCCGAAAGGCCTGACCGACTGGGGCAAAATTTCCTTGATCGAAGCCTCGCACTTCGATGCCGCAGAGGCTTACGCGGCGGTCGACAGGCATCGGCTCGATGATAGGCAGCCATATCTGTATCGCACACGAGACTACGGCGCGACCTGGCAAGCCATCACCAACGGCATCAGTGAACCTTCATTCTTGAGAGCAGTACGCGAGGACCCACGGGTTCGCGGCCTGCTCTATGCCGCGACTGAATTTGGCGTCTACGTCTCGTTTGACGATGGCGATCACTGGCAATCGTTGCAACTGAATCTTCCCGTGACCGCGGTGCATGATCTGGTCATCCACGGAGACGACTTGGTGATTGCCACACACGGTCGTTCTTTCTGGATTCTCGACGACATCACTCCTCTACGGCAGACCAGCGCAGCAATAAAAGCCGGTACGTCGTGGCTGTACCAGCCCGGAACCGCCATGCGCGTCGATAACGACACCTTTCCCGGCACTCCCTTGCCTCCCGAGGAACCCACGGCCCAAAATCCGCCGAACGGCGCGGTCATCGACTATTACTTGAAGAGTGCCGCAAGCCAGGTCAAGCTCGAAATGTTTGACGGCCAGCAGAAGCTCGTACGGAGCTTCGCATCGAAGAACAAGGACGTGACGCTGCCTCCCATGGCGATTGCCGAACGCTGGTTCCCCAAACCGGATCGGCTGGAGAAGACTGCCGGCATGCATCGCTTCGTTTGGAATCTGGCATGGGGCAGTTCGGGGAGTGACGGCGGGCCACCACAAGACGAGGATGATTTCTTTGCTCCGCACGGCCCACGAGCTGTGCCGGGAAATTACCAAGTGCGCCTCACCGTCGATGGCAAAACCTGGACACAACCGCTGACGGTTGCCATGGATCCGCGATCCGCGGCCACACCCGAAGAACTAGCAAAGCAACTTGACTTGGGTCGGCAGATATTTGTGGGAACCATTCGCAGCCGCCAGGCGTTAGCTGAGATGCAGTCGGTGCAGAAGCAGTTGAGCGACTTGAAGCTGGACGCAGCGCGAACCGAGCTCAAAGCCGCAGTTACCCAGGTCCAAGCCGACATGACGCAAATTATCGACGGCGATGCCTCAAATGGATCGATCGGTCTGAAAGAAGCGAACAGCGGACTCTCTGCCGCCCTCGGAGTGGTGGAAAGCGGTGATCGCGCCGTGCCTTCACAGGCGATTACCGTATATGAGCAGTCAGATCAGGCGATGAAAGCAAGACTCTCCGAGTGGTCCCAATTGAAGACCGGGAGCCTTAAACAGCTTAACGATCAATTGAAGCAGGCGAAGCTGACGCCGATAGCGATTGCCGAAATCGAGCGCGAGGTCGAGTACTTCATGTCACGTTGAAGGACAGTTGGCATTGACATCGCGGTTGCTTCACAACCACCGACCGGAGATTGTCATGCGAGGCACCGAGCAATCACCAGGGTGATGTCGTCCTGCTGTTCGCTTCCGCCGCTGAATTGCTGTACCGCTGCAACCACCGCCTCTAGCAGTGGACCCACAGGAACGGAAGGCTGACGCTTAAGAGTGTCCAGCAAATGTGTCTCCCCAAACTCTTCCCCTTCGGTGTTGGCGGCTTCGGTGACACCGTCGGTGTAGAGTACCAGCGTGTCACCGGGAGCAAGCTGCACTTCCGCAATCTCGCACTGCCAGGCCTCAAACAACCCCATTACCGTGCATGTGGAGTCCAGCCATTCCACCTTCGACGGCTTCGAAGCCTGATCTTGCGAGTCGGCGCGCAGCAAAGCAGGGGGAAGATGCCCGCAATTCGCATAGCGGAGCTTGCGGGTTGACTCGTCATAGTCCGCAAAAAACAGAGTCGCGTAACTGGCATCGTTGGTGCTCTCATAGAACAAGCGGTTGACGGAGGTGAGCAGTCGCGGCAGGTCGTCGATCGCGATGGCGTATTGACTGCGCAAGTTGGCTTGCAGATTGGCCATCAGCAGGGCCCCCGACACCCCTTTGCCCGCGATGTCCGCCAGCACCAGCGCCAAGCGGCCCGGGCGAAGCTCCAGGAAATCGTAGTAGTCTCCGCCCACTGTCCGAGCCTGGATGCAGCAGCCCGTGTATTCAAGCGTCTTCATCGCCGGCAACTTTTGTGGGAAAAGCCTCGCTTGCACCTGGCGGGCGATTTCCATCTCCTGACCGATGCGGCGATCTGCTTCGATTCGCTCTGCCATGTTCTCGGCAAGACGTATGTTCTCTAGAGCAATGCCCGCCTGGGCCGCCACCGAAGCGAGCAAACGCTTGTCCTCGCCGGAATAGGGTTCCTCGGAAAGCCGTTGCCCCAGCACCAGCATGCCAATGAGGTTGTTCTCGCGTCCCAGAATCGGCACCAGGCATTCCGGCGCCAGGGGTGCGAGCGTCTTTAACTCTTCGGCGCCGTTGGAATCGGATGGCGATATCTCCCGAGGTTTGCCGCGTCGCGCTAGTTCGACGAGAACTGGTGAGTTTGTCGCCAGCGTTTCGAGTGTCGCGGGAAGTGCTCCCGAGATCACGGCCAGCCGGCCATTGCCCGATTCGAGGTAACAGGCCAGGGTTTTCGGGTGGAGCGCCTGGCTCACCTGGCGTTCGAGCAACATAGCCAGTTGGCGTCCGTCGCTTGCGGTCCGTGTTTGTTCCGCCAGATTCTCGAGAATCAAGCGCACATCGTACGCGTTTCGAAAGAACGCCCGGTCAAGGCGTTTGTTGACTCGCTCTCCCCCAGCGATGCCCAGCCAAAGCATGAACGCACCAAAGCCAAATACTGGAAACACGGAGATTTCCGGGTGCGTCGAGATCTGCTTCGAGAAGGTGCGCGCCAGGAACAAAACTATCGCCGTGGTCGCTATCACTCCGAGGATATGAACTCCCCATTGCACCAGTAGAAAGCGAGCGCTCCGCTTGAGTAGGACCGGGATCTCAAGCACCCGGTGCTTCACCACGGCGTAAGCGAACGAAAGGGGATACAAAGAGACCACAAGCACCAGCACGGTATCGACCCAGAAAGAAGGTTGATATCCGGCGAAATCCTCCGCCATGCGTTCGAGAACAATGGGCAGGACCCCCGCCACAGTTCCCCATAGAATCACCCGTGATTTGCGGCGCGCCTCCCGTGGGACGGCGGACATAAACGAATTCTGCGCCAGAGAAATTATGCCCAGGGCGAGTAAGTCATAGTTCAAGCCGGCGTCGATGAGATCGGCATTGCGGCTGCCTACCAGTCGGCCAATCACTACTCGAAGGCCAGGATCCCCAGTGCGCAGAGCAGGAAGAGCGACGCAAACTCCGAACAAAAGTCCCAGCCACTTCAACCACGGCAAGCGCCGATCCAGAGGCGACCGCAGCGGGAACACCGCGAAGAAAAGATAGAAAAGCGGACTCAGCATCCCCAAAAACACTGCGCGAAAAGCAAAACCAAATGCACGGAGTGGTGGAGGAGAGATCGTAAAGGGGTTGGCAAAACCGGGGGCGGCGACAAACCCGCAGAACAGCAATGCCAGAAGCCATGCGTGCGGTTCCTCCAGCCTCAAGAACAGGACGGCGAATCCCACCAGCAGAAACGGAACGGGGAACGATCCCGTGATTTGCCGCGCCGAGGACCGGGCGATGCTGTCGGACTCTCCAGCCGCGGCGGCAGCTCGAAAGACGCCATGCAGAGTAAGCGGCGCGGGTTGACCGGCGCGCTCTACGGTAAACTCCACCGGGTCGCCTGGCCGGCCATGGACATAGGCTTCGTTGGAAGCGAGGTCGGTGTCGAGCGCCCGCCCATTTACGCCAATAATGAGGTCGCCAACCCGCAGGCCAGCGCGTTCCGCGGGACTTCCCGGCACCACATCCTCGACTGACTGCGAGTGCGTTGTCTGGTCATACTGAGGGTTGTGCTGGCTATTGAAGCCGAGCTCCACTGCCGGACGTGACGACTGACGCACAGCGTACATCCAGAGCGAACCGTAAGCGATCGCAATCACGGCAAGCAGGGTCGCCACGGTTGCCAGAAACGGTTTTCGCAACGACACGCGCTTTCGCATGATTTTGTATCTCGGCATCGTGCGAACTTCCCGCCGGGCGAATCCGTGCCCGTTTCGCGACACCGTTCAAGAATCATACAGCTTGGAAGTCACCAGGATCGCGCTGCGTTCTTCTGGCCGTCAGGAGTTCTCTATTTCAGCTGATCCAGTCAAGAACTTTGTAATACGCTCCAGCAAATGGCAGGAACCAGGGCCAGCCGCTGTAAAGCCCCAGCGGCGCGCCGGGGAAGGGAATGTTTTCGTACGGATTGTCGCTCCGCCCGCCGCTGATCTGCTCTGCCATCTTCGCTCCAAGATAAGTTGCCATGGCCACGCCGTGCCCCGCATATCCCACCGCGTAGTAGATTCCATCCATCTGTCCGGCATGCGGCATGGTGTCGAAACAGAAATCGAGTGTGCCTCCCCATGCGTATGCCAGCTTGATGTCGCGCAACTGCGGGTAGACTTCGATCATGCCTCGCCGCAGCAACTCGGCGCTGCGGCGGATGGTATTTGCCGTCTCCGGAAAGAATGCAGCGCGCCCGCCAAACAACATGCGATTGTCGGGCGTAAGCCGATAGTAATAAAGATAGTTCTTGGAATCAAAAATCATGCGATTGCGTGGACTAAGCTCGTGGGCCAGTGCATCGGACAAAGGTTCGGTGGCAATGATGAACGAACCGATAGGAATAATTCGTTTCTTCAGCGCGGGCGTGGCCGACGAAGTGTAACCGCTGGTGGCGACGAAAATGTCTTTCGCGAAAATGCGTCCGCGGGATGTATCCAGGTGAAAGCCAGATTGCCCGTCGTGTGATCCGCGTGCGATTTGTTTCACGCAAGCGTCCTCAAAGACGCCAGCCCCGGCAGCGAGTGCGGCGAGGCCCAATCCAGCCACATAGCGCGCAGGATTGAGTCCGGCGCTGAGATCGTCAACCATTCCGCCGAAGTAAATGTCCGAACCAATTTCGGATCGCAACTCCTGCTTCGAAACCACGCGAATCTGATGGTTAAACTCACGACCGATCAGTTCAACCGACCGCGCGTAGGCATCGAAATGTGACTGCTTGCAGGCAACTTCCAGATGGCCGCAGCGCGAGAAGCTGCAATCGATCTGTTCCTCGCGAACAATCTGTTCCACAACCGCGATAGAAGCCAGTGACGCGGCGTACATCCGCTTGGCAGCTTCCATACCGTAGCGTGCAGCCAGGGTTTCAACATCGAGCTTCATGCCAGTCAAAACCATGCCGCCGTTGCGGGAGCTTGCACCCCACCCGATGGTATTGGCTTCAAGCACGGCTACCTTCGCACCGCGCTTGGCCAAAGTACGCGCAGCAGAAAGCCCGGTGAATCCCGCGCCGACAATGGCAACATCAACTCGCGTCGGTAAATCGCCGGAAGTGGCGGCGGGCAGCGTGACAGTATCCAGCCAGTAGTTGGATTGCCTGAAGGTCATGATAGGAATTCAGGGAAAGCGCGTCTAGTCTAGGGAGGGAGGGCAGAGGTGTCAATGTCAGGGGATAGAAAGAGGGGAGCGGTTAGATCCGAATCGGCAGACTGCGCGGTAAATCGACCCTATGCTGAAACACTCGAGAATCTTCATATTGCTTTGGGCGTCCCTCACATTGTTCGCCTACCCTCAGGACAAACAATCGGCCAAAAATGATCTAAGTGGAATCGCCCTTTGACACAATTAGGCTGATGCAACTCTAAACATGGGTTTCACGTATTAGGTGTTAACTCGTGAACGATCGCAACCGTTATCTTAACTATCTGATAGTTGACACAAATGTAACTCAGTTAAGTATACGTTGAAGAATCTTACCATTGATTTTTCTGGTTACGGCGGCCACACTTTATTCCTTGGAAAGGTGGGGTCGATGCGAAAACGAAGCGTTCTCAAAATTAAGCCGTTAGTTCTTCTTGTATGGATGGGCCTCTGTATCCCTTTCCAAGTTTGGGGGCAATCGGCCAAAGAATCCGTGTTATACGCATTTGGAACGAACGGTAAAGCCAACGATGGCTACAATCCAAATGGCGCGCTCGTTTTCGATCAAGCTGGCAACATTTATGGAACCACTTTTGCTGGTGGCACGAATTGTCAGTCGCTTACCTCTAGGTGTGGAACGTTGTTCGAACTTAGCCCTTTGGCAGGAGGCGGCTGGAACGAGACAGTTCTCTATAATTTTTGTCAGAGCGGACTTCCCAATTGTGTCGATGGCGCAGTTCCGCAGTCCGGATTGCTAATGGATAGTTCTGGAAATCTTTACGGCACAACCTCGGCGGGGGGTACAGGATCATGCAGCGGCGGCAACACAAATGGTTGCGGAACAGTGTTCGAGTTATCACCCATCGCTGGTGGGTGGGCCTATCAAGTTCTATACAGCTTTGGTGGAAACGCGACTCAAGATGGGTGCTTGCCTACGTATGCCACACTGATAATGGACGAATCTGGAACACTGTACGGCACCACTACAGGTTGCGGAGTATATAGCAGAGGTATCGCATTCGAGCTATCGCCCCCCTTAATGCAGGGAGGTGAATGGACAGAAACGGTGTTATACAGCTTCTGCCAAGAAAACAATTGTTCTGATGGGGCGGAGCCTTCGGGCGGGATGGTACTCGACAATGCAGGCAATTTGTTTGGGACTACATACATAGGCGCTGTGGATGATGCGGGAGTGCTTTACGAATTGTCACCCCAGATGAATGGCGAATGGAAAGAGAGTGTGATTTACAAATTCTCATCCAAAAGTGGCGGTGGTTCACTTTCGGGGTTAAGCATTGATCCGGATGGGAATCTGTACGGTACTCTCTTCACCGGTGGAACCAAAAATGGAGCGTGTGATGTTGATTCAGGCTCATATTGCGGGGGAGTATTTAGATTTAGCACACATACTGGTAAGGAGATTTCATTTCTATTTAATGGATCTAATGGGGCAAATCCGATGGCAGGTGTAGTTGTCGATGGCAACACTGTCTTCGGCACAACTTTTTTGGGAAACAATGTATTTCGCATTCAAGGAACCAACGAGTCCGTTTTGTACAAATTTTGCTCTCGCCCAAATTGCGTAGATGGTTCTGTGCCTTCTCCAGGAAGCCTCACAACAACTCTGGGCGGCTCTTTAGAACAACTTCGGTTGGCGGGCGATATAATATTGGTGTTGTCTTTGAGATTCATTAGCCCGGTGCCCAGGTTCGCGCCTCTGTCCTAAAGTCTCCAGCGAAATCATGTTCGCTTTCGGGGCGCTAACCTGGGCGCCGCCGCCTAATCCTCATCCCCCTCACCCATTCCTGGATCGCTATGCACTTCCAGCTTCAGCTCGGGTAAATGGGCATCGCGGAGTTGCGCGTTGAGCGCCGACACATCCGAAGCTTTCATCTCCTCCCGGTATTTCATTGGGATAATTGGGGTATAGAGGTATAGCATGGGTAGCGTTATTTTGGAGGAACTATGAAATGTTCATTGCGGCTTTCACTGATTGTTTCTGCACTATTATTTGTTCCTTTTGCGTTCTCTCAGTCCGATGCTTTTCTCTGGACGGCAGACGGAGGGATGCAGGACTTAGGAGTATTAGCGGGCTGGCAGGGCAGCGCTGGAGGCAGTATAAACAAAACCGGAACAATTGTCGGCTCGCTCAGTAAGACAGATGGTGGCCAGCAAGATATCACATCTTTTGGCTGGAAAGACGGCATCGGCATGCACTACCTCGACGGATTGAGTTTTACGAATAGTCTTCCTACTGCCATAAACAATCGCGGGCAAGTGGTCGGTATGAGCCACAACGCCAGTGGTCAGTACCATGCTTTTCTATGGACACGCGAAGGCAAGGCACAGGATTTGGGGACGCTTGGCGGCCAAACCAGCGTGGCCTTTGCGATTAACAACTTGGGTCAGATAGTCGGTGAATCGCAAATAGCCAACGGAAACTCTCATGCATTTCTATGGACACAAGAACAAGGAATGCAGGACCTGATGACCTTAAGCCATGAGAGTTGCCCGAATTGCACTACCACAGCCTATGGCATCAATGATGATGGAGTTATCGTTGGACAATTGAGCGGCAATCAAAATGCTCATTTTGTCTTCGCCTATGTCTGGAAGAACGGATATGGGAAGAGCTTAGGCGATCTGGGTGGAACCGGGCTAAACAGGGGCAGCGCGGCTTTTGGCATTAACAACGAAGGTCAGGTAGTGGGGCTTGCCGTAACCCCTTCAGGGAATCAGCATGCATTCCTTTGGACTCAAGCGGGAGGAATGCAGGATTTGGGCACATTGCCCGGTGGGTCGGCTAGCATAGCCACAGGTATCAACAACGTTGGCCAGGTTGTAGGTTGGTCCTACGTGCCAGGCCTTGGAATTACACATGCTTTTCTCTGGAATGCGCCCACAGGAATGCAGGACCTGGGCACATTGGGCGGTCCAACCAGCGGCGCTACCGCGATCAACGATTCCGGCGAAGTCACCGGCGTGGCCGATCTTCCGTAGCAGGATAAAGTTATCGTCGGGTGGCCCGCTGCTTACAAGCGGCGAGTGTAACGCCGTGCGAAGCCTAACCACTTTCAAAATGGGGGTGCCCCGTTCCTTGCGTTTTTTGCAAGGGGCGACTGTGGTGACCGATCACAGTTTTCGCGGCGAAAAGGCCCTAACATTCACCGGCCCGACCTAATCCTCATCCCCCTCACCCATTCCTGGATCGCTATGCACTTCCAGCTTCAGCTCGGGTAAATGAGCATCGCGGAGTTGCGCGTTGAGCGCCGACACATCCGAAGCTTTCATCTCCTCCCATTGCTTCAACGCAACCGACGCATCCTGCTCAGCCTCGGTGGCCGCAGTCGTCTCGACCGCAGTGGGGGCCGCATCCGCCTGGTCAACCAAAGTATAAAGAGTGTCCGCCGCTCCATTAACTCGGCTGAGCGTAGGTTCTTTCGATCCGGGCACAGGCTTCTCGGGACCATCCATGACAAGTTTGAGCTTGTCGGCGAATGCCTGAATCGAGTCTTTGAGAGGCCCGCTAGCTTGCGGCAAGATCGCCTTAATCTGCTCGCGGATCGATCTCGCCTCCACCACCGCCTTGGTGCTATCGGTAAACAGGGAAGCCAGACGCACCTGTAAGTCGAATTGCTGATGCAATCCTGCAAGCGGAGTCCTGACTCGCGGATCCATCTTCACAATCAGCGGCGCGTTATAACTTTGTCCCCCGACGGTCAGCCGGACGCTATATGCCCCCGGCAGCGTAAGCGGCCCCTGCGGAGTTCGCGGCGTGTCATGAGGAACCGCCGAGATGGGATAGTCATAATGAGTCGCCAGCGGTCTGGCATAGCGCAGGTCCCATACCCATCGATGCATCCCCGCCGCAGCCGACACAGCATTAAACGGACGAATCCAGTACAACGGAATTATTTGTTGGTTAAGCTGGGTCTCGGTCTGCTCTGGCTGATCCGCGCTCGAATAACGGCGAACCACGCCTCCCTTGCTATCCAACACTTCGATCGTGACCGGACCCGCTGCCGCTTTAGCCAGATAGTAATTGAGAATCGCGCCCTCCGGCGGATTCTCTCCCAAAGGCTCATCAGGTGGAATCGGCGTATCAGGATTTGTGCTGCGCCGCACCCGATAAGCTGGCGCGGGTTTGAACAACACGTCCGAATTCGCCGTAGCATCCGTAATCTGCCGCAGCGGCGAGATGTCATCCAGGATCCAGAAAGACCGCCCATGAGTCCCGACGATCAGGTCGTTCTCATGAATCCAAAGATCACGCATCGAAGTGTGCGGCAGATTCAGCTGCAACGACTGCCAGTGGTCGCCGTCATCAAACGAAACCCAAACCGACGTTTCAGTTCCCGCAAACAACAAACCTTTGCGGACCGGGTCTTCGCGGACCGTATCGACCGGCGAATCCGGCAGGCCATTGGTGATCCGCTGCCAACTCTTGCCACCGTCATGCGTGCGATATATATAAGGATGCAGATCGTCAATACGAAAACGGCTGACCGAAGCGTAAGCCGTATTCTCATCGAAATGTGAAGCTTCCATCTGCGTGACCTTGCTCCACGGCGTCAATTCCGGCGGAGTGATGTTGCTCCAATTCTTTCCGCCATCGCGAGTGATCCAGATCAAGCCATCATCCGTGCCGGCCCAGAGCGTATTCACCATGTGGAACGACGGCGCTAGTGCATAAATTACTCCGCGTTGTTTGGCAGCGTCAGGGTTCTTCGCCAGCAACGGACCAATGCTCGAAGGCGTCACTGGATCCGGCCTTGTCAGATCCGGACTGATCGTTTGCCACGAATTTCCCCCGTCCAGAGTCTTGAACAACACATTAGCGGCATAGTAAAGAATGTGCGGATTGACCGGAGAAAACATCGTTGGCTCCGTGCGATTGGCCCGATAAGCGCCGCGAATCGGAATCGGCGTGACGTTCTGCACTTGTCCCGTGGAAATGTGGTACTTCGATACTTCAGTCCGTCCGCCGCCATAAATCACATCTGCATCAAACGGATCAGGCGCCGCATAGCCATACTCAATCACGCCCACCGGATGCCAATCGCGAAACGTGATCTCACCATCATTCCCGCGGCTCGAAATGCACACTGAACCGCTCTCCTGCTGCGCTCCGCACACCCGATAAGGAAACGTGTTCGTAGTCGAAACGTGATAAATCTGCGCCGTGGGCTGGTTGTACCAGGAGCCCCAACTCTCGCCGCCGTTCACAGTAATAATCGCGCCCTGGTCGCTGACCAGAAGAATCGTATTCGGATCGTCCGGACTAATCCACAGATTCTGATAATCGTCGCCGCCCGGCGCTCCGCGAATACTCATCCAGGTCTTGCCACCGTCAGTCGAACGCACCGTGACAATGCCCGTGCTGTAAATCACATCAGGATTCTTGGGATCCACCCGCGCGATGGGAAGATCGCCGCCCCCAATGCGCATAGCGGGCCGGCCATCGGTGGTGGCGGAATACCAGGTTTCGCCAGCGTCATCCGAGCGGTAGAATCCCATCCCCGCGCCCGATGCGTAGCCTCCAACCTGGGTCGTGCCCAGCGTAACGTAAATTCGGCTGGGCAGACTGGGCGCAATGGCAATGTTGACTTGCACCACCTCTTTCGGCAAACCATTCGTCAATTGCTTCCATGTGTTGCCGCCGTCGCTCGACTTGAATAAACCGCCTCCGGACCCACTGAAAAGATTTCTGTCTTCCCACGGACCTTCCCGCACCTCCCACAGTGCCGCATAAATCACATTGGGATTCGACGGGTCCATCGCAATGTCCGAGCCCCCGGTGTTCTCATCCTTATAAAGCACTTTCTGCCAGCTAACTCCGCCATCGCTCGAACGGAAAATACCACGCTCCGCGCTCGGCCCATAAGGATGTCCCAGCACCGCCGCAAACAATCGATTGGGATCGTGCGGATCGACGACTAGCGCTGGAATCTGTTGCGCGTTCTCCAGTGCAAGGTGGGTCCACGTCTTTCCCGCGTCGGTCGATTTATAAATCCCATTGCCAACCGACAGATCAGGCCGATGCAAGCCCTCGCCGCTGCCCACATAAATAATGTTGGGATCAGACAGCGCCACCGCGATCGCGCCAATCGACTGCGTCGGCTGCGAATCAAAGATGGGATTCCACGTGCGGCCGTAATCGTTCGATTTCCACACCCCACCATTGACCTGCCCTATATAAAAGACGCCAGGCTGGCCGGGCACACCCGCCACCGCCCGTGTTCGCCCGCCGCGAAACGGGCCAATCATGCGCCAATGCAAGTCCTGATAAGTACTCGCCGGGTAGGATTGCCCCTGGCTCTGGCTTCCAAACACGAAAAGCAAGCTGTATGAAAAAAGCGCGACCACAAAAAGACGAGACCGGATCAAGTTTCCTCCCTCGAAGGCTTCGCAAAGCATAAATGAATTCAAGGAGAAAGAGAATCACGCTTGTCATCCTCTACTTTGTCATCCTGAGCGAAGCGAAAGCTTGCCCTGAGCGATGCCGAGAGCTAGCGAGGGAAGTCGAATGGGGATCTGGGCGAGCCGCGCGAGGTGTCGCGTTCTTTGCGACACAATAATCGCGCGTTTGGCTCGCATCCTTATTCGCACAGTCCGAGTACATGCCCTCTTTGCGCTACTCTCGCGTTCTGCACCCCTGTAGCACGTCCGTGGAGGAAATCGCCTGTTCGTGCCATTTACGATTTTTCCCCTTGGCTTTACATTCCTAAGTGAGCAGTTTTCGGGGGAGGGCTGTTCAGGCGCCTTGGATTCGAAAGAGTCCAGGGCGTCTTTAATTTTGTGATGATGTGGCCCATCTTGTCGAGGGCCGTCTGCCCCATCTATCGCCGCCCTTTGCGATAGAGCCTGTCCTGAGCGTAGTCGAAGGGGTGGGATTACGGCACGATCACTGCGGCCCCGTCGATAGCATCATTTTTCACCGCGAGCAGCGCCTCATTGGCTTGGACGAGCGGAAACGCTGTCACTTTGGGACGCAAACCAATTTCATCCGCGACGCGAAGGAAATCGCGGGCATCGTCGCGCGTCATGTTGGTCACGCTGCGCAGTTGGCGTTCGCCCCAGAGCAAGCTGTCGTAGTCGAACTGCGGAATGCAGTCGAGGTGAATGGCATTGATCGAAACCACGCCGCCCTTGCGCAGGCTCGCCAAAGCCGTAATTACCACATCACCACTCGGCGCAAAAGTGACGGCGCGATCGAGCGCCACCGGCGGCTTGTCATTCTCGCTGCCAACCCATGTTGCCCCCAACGAAGCCGCCAGCCGGCGGTGAGACTCGCCGCGCGTCGCGACATAGACTTCACAGTTCCACGCTTTGAGCACAGCAATGGCAAGGTGCGCCGACGCCCCAAAGCCGAACAGCCCAACCTTCTCGCCGTGTTGAACCCCCGCAACCCGAAGCGCCCGGAAGCCGATAATCCCGGCGCACAACAGCGGGGCGGCGTGCAGATCGTCGAGTGCGGCAGGCAGGGGAAACACGAAGTCCGCGCGCGCCAGCGCATATTCGGCATACCCGCCGTTCACCGTGTAGCCGGTGAAGGTCGGAGAGTCACAAAGATTCTCCGCGTCGTGGCGGCAATACCAGCATTCGCCATCAGTGCCGCCAATCCAGGAAACGCCAACCCGTGTGCCGGTGGGAAGCTCGGCAGTCGTGCCGCCCACCACATCGCCAACAATTTGATGTCCTGGGATGACGTCCTTCAGGCGAACCGGCAATTCACCCTCGACAATGTGCAGATCAGTGCGGCAGACTCCGCAAGCCCGCACCCGCAGCAAGACATGACCCGGCCGAACTTCGGGCTGAGGAACGTCACCGATCTGCAGAGGACGTTTCGAGATGTTGCCTGGTTCGTGTAAGACGGCGGCTTTCATGGCTCCTTACTAGTGTGATTGGTGTGCCATCCCGGAAATCGCATCATAACTTCGATGTCACCCTGAGCGCAGTCGAAGGGGTGGGATTCCACGCTTGAGCGGGCACCGGCCCGACCTCCTATTTGGCTTTTCCCGGCGCGGACTTCCCAGCAGCCACCAGACGGTCCAGATGCTTCCTGAAAGCTGGCAGCAACGGGTCGGCGGTCTGTGTCGCGATTTCGACGGCCTTCTCGACGTTCTGTACCGCCAAGTCAGGTTTGCCTGCGGCTTCGAAACCATCGGCAAGGCTGTCATAGACATTTGCCGACTGCGGATAGAGTTCCACGTTGCGCCTGAAGGCAGCCAAGGCTTCGTCAATCTTTTTGTTTCCCAATAAGTTGTAGCCTAGTGAGTTGATGTCCCGTTCGGCGGAAACTCTAAATCCGAAGCGCTCCGAAAGTGCGCGGTAATGTTGCGCGACACCCTCGAGGCCACCGGTTGGCAAGTCCGTCTTCGCATCGAGAGGCATCCGCCAGTCTGTGAAGATGGTGCGAAGTCCGTCATAGTGGCCTAAGAGTTCGGTCGAGCTGTGGATCTCATCGTTATAGTGCTCCGACTTTACAAGAAAACCTGTCGGCCGGTTCGCGCTCAGCGTCTTCCGCAGCTGCTCAAATCCCTCGCTCATATCCCCACCCTCGTTTCCCAGCGCGAAGAAGAGCACCTTATTGAATTCCTTTTGCTTCGCGAAAAACTCCTGGGCCTGGTGCAGAACCCGGAAGTCGTCCCACCAGAGACTGGGGCTCGTAGCGATATAGGCGTTGAACAGCTCAGGACGGTTGATCAGCGCGTAGACCGCCAATAAGCCGCCAAGTGAGTGCCCCGCAAAAATCCGATAGGGATGGGTCGAGTAACGTTTCTCGATCTCAGGGACCAGCTCTGTCTGGATGAAGTCGAGGAACTTGTCGGCGCCGCCGCTGGTGGGCACAGGGTCGACCGTGCCATCGGAATGCTTCACCCCAGCATGGCTTGGCGTCAGATCACGGTTGCGGTCGGTGTTGGCGATGGCGACGACGATTAGCGGTGGCATGAAATTGGTGTCCGCAAGGAAATCGATGGTGCTGCCAATTTCATTGACGTTCGTGCCGGCATCCGTCATATAGAGCACGGCGTAACTTTCCTTTTTTCCCTGTGCCGCAGCCGGCATCCGCACCCAGATCACACGATCTTCATTCAAAACATTGGAATGAACCACCAGCCGCTGTGGCACCGGTGGCGCTACCACCTGGGCGAGAGAAGCGATTGAGGCCATGCAGCCAAACAGGAAATAGCAGAGTGTGCGCCGTGACATTCTTACCTCCAGAGTCGGCGACTCGTATGCTACTTCAAATCGTGCAATCGCGCCCGCTCTTTCTCGGTGCGGAAATCAAGGCTGGCCTGGGTACCTATCAACTTTTCTCAGTGGCATGAATAAACCGTGCGTCCCGTATGTCCACACATTTCCTACAGCTTTTCCCGCATATTGCGCCTGGATTCACCCGGTTGCAGCTCCGCGGAAAGGCGCTTAGCATTCTTAAGAAATTAGAGCTTTACCAGTAAAGCAGGGGTGTATCACATTTGCAGGGTTCGAAGCACAGGAACTGGATGGCATGGACATCGCTTTTGATCGCCCTATATGCTGGCAGCGTGTGTAGCGAGGCGCAAAACATCCCTGACCCGGCCCATGAAGGCCATAGACTACACGCAATCCTTGAATACATCTCATCAGCATGGAATACCCTGACTCGTTCCACCACCGATTGTGAGGGCGTTGCCGATACCAAACTTGCGGAATCCCCAGTGCTGTATTTGCCCACTGACGTGGCGGCTCCAGGGTCGCTGATCGCGCCGTCGGCAAACTGCGAAGTTCGCGTCAAACATCTCCCGTTCGCAATCCACGGAGCGGGAGAGGTACAAGCGCGGCAAATCGAGCCGCCGGGATTACTCTTTCTGGAGAATCCCTACGTCGTCCCTGGCGGCCGATTCAATGAGATGTATGGCTGGGACAGTTACTTCATCATTCGAGGATTGCTGCAAGCAGGAAAAATCGACTTGGCCCGCGGCATGGTCGAAAACTTCTTTTTTGAGCTTGAGCACTACGGCGCAGTGCTCAATGCAAATCGCACTTACTACCTGAGCCGTTCTCAGCCCCCGTTCTTGGGTTCCATGATCATGGCGGTGTACGAAGCGGATAAGACGAAGGGCCGCGACAATCGTGCCTGGCTGGCGAAGGCGTATGGCTATGCCGAGCGCGACTACCAGATGTGGACCCACAATCCGCACTTGGCAGTGACCACGGGGCTCTCGCGATACTACGATTTCGCCGACGGCCCGGTTCCCGAGGGATTGCACGATGAGGCCGGCTACTATCAAGACGTCCTGAAGTACTTTGTCCAACAGGGAAAGCCAAGTCCCTATCTTGTCGAAGCCCCGACAGTTGAATCGTTGCCTCATCCTGAATATCACCTGCGGCTTTGCAACGGCAGAATTTCCCCAGGCGACGCGAAGTGTGGCGTGGTGAAGTATGTCTCTTTAAGTCCCGAATATTACAAGGGTGATCGGAGTATGCGCGAGTCGGGGTTCGACATCACCTTTCGTTTCGGACCTTACGGCGCCGACACCGACCATTACGCGCCGGTATGCCTCAACAGCTTGCTTTTCAAGGCTGAGAGCGATCTGGGAAAGATGGCCACCTTGCTCGGAAATCCACACGCAGCGGCGCAATGGCGGCAGCGCGCGGAGAAGAGGAAACATATCATCCAGACCCTGCTCTGGAATGCGCAACGCGGAATGTTCTTCGATTACGAGTTTCAGCAGAAGAAAATGTCCTCCTACGAATACGCAACCACGTTTTATCCACTGTGGGCAGGAATCGGAACTGACGCGCAAGCCCGAGCTGTGGTTAAGAACCTCCACGTTTTTGAGCACGAAGGCGGCCTGGCGATGAGTACGCAAGACACTGGCGTGCAGTGGGACTATCCCTATGGCTGGGCTCCCATGCAGTTGATCGCTGTGGAGGGACTGAGGCGTTACGGCTACACCGCCGAGGCCGATCGCATTTCCTACAAGTTTCTTTCCATGGTGCTGGCCAACTTCGAGCGCGACAGAAATATTCGAGAGAAATACAACGTCGTGACCGACTCCTCCAACATCCAGGTTGCAGAAGGGTACCGGGGCAACATCATCGGTTTTGGATGGACAAACGCCGTCTTTCTGGAACTCGTGAAGCAGCTCCCGCCTGAGTTGCGCAATCGCCTAGACCACGGAAACTAAGAAGAAGGCATCTTTATTTGAGGGCATGAAGGATTTGAGGATATGACGCCGATGACAGACTGGTTCGCACGCCCCGTCCTGCACGTAGCGGATGTTGAGGCCTCGCTCCTCTTTTACGTTAACCGGCTTGGCTTCACCAGCCCCTGGCGCTACGACGAAGACGGCCGAGCGCATATCGCGCAAGTCGACCGCCAGGGCTGCGTGCTTATCCTCGCCGACACCTGGCCGGAGAAGATTGGCAAGGGCCTGATGTTCATTTCCCTGAACCTCGAACCGCAGATGCAGGTCGCCGCGTTGGACGCGCTACGCACGGAACTCGAAGCCAAGGGCGTCCCGGTCAAGGATGGTTCGTGGGGCTACCGGCTCCTGGTGGTCGATGATCCCGACGGCAATCAGCTCTTTTTCAACTATCCGAGCGAGACTGCGTCGGGCGAGACGGCCAAAGAGGAAGCATAATCGCGCAAGTGTTGCGAGGCAGGCCGCTACCAGTCGAGCTTCTCGGGCAGAAATTCTGCGAACAGATCGTCGTAGTACGGCTTCAGCTGCTGAAGGTTGGGCTTGCTGTGTCCCTTGGAATATAGATCGTAGGGGTTGAACTTCTTCACCCACTCCAGCATGACGGCATCCTTGTCATTCATCAGGTGCGTGTACGCACCCTGCCGGTGCCACGGGTAGAAGGAGTGGAAGCGCAGCATATAAAGCGCCTCGTCGGGCAAGTAGGACTTCACGACTTCGTTAATGTAGCCGTCGTGGCCGAAGGACATGTGCACGTTTTCCAGTCCGCAGTTCGGCTCGTAGATGCCGCACTTCGTCTGATATGCAGGCACGTTGCGATCCGGGTTATTTTGGAAGTACTCTGAATAGACGATCTGATCCGACCATGCACAACCGACAGGGAAGGTGTCGCCCACTACGGCCCACTGCGGCTCGCCATACAAGCAAAGGCACTTGCCGAGGTCGTGCAGGAAACCGACTAACACCATCCAGCGCGGTTGGCCGTCGCGGCGCAACGCTTCAGAGGTCTGCAGCAGATGCTCGGTCTGGGACAGGTCAGTGTCGGGATCGCTGTCATCGACCAGCGTGTTTAGAAACTCCGCAGCCTCCCAGACCGTTTTCTTGCCCTTCGTGAGC
>DATHOQ010000018.1:0-2285 GCA_035484735.1 Terriglobales bacterium
GCGGCAATTACAGGAGAGCAGCCCGCGATGCTATGATCGGTTGGCGTCAAGGCCTGAAATCCTGATTGCGCGCGGATACCAAGCTATGGCTATCGTTCCTCCCGGCAGTTCCACCGCTGCGTCGGCTCCCGAAGGGTCGACGTCCTATACCGTTCCCCTGGCGATAGTGACTACATTATTTTTCATGTGGGGCTTTCTCACCTGTCTCAACGACATTCTTGTCCCTCACCTGAAACCGATTTTCGACCTGAATTACAAAGAAATCATGCTCATTCAGTTCGCCTTCTTTGGAGCATATTTTCTTTTTTCCATACCTTCGGCGAAGGTCATCGACTTGATCGGCTATCAGCGCTCGATGGTGGTGGGCTTGTTGACCATGGGGGCGGGAGCGTTTCTTTTTGTGCCTGCGGCCAGCGTGCCGTCGTACCCACTGTTTCTGCTCGCACTGATTGTCCTGGCTGCCGGCATCACCTGCCTTCAGGTGGCGGCTAATCCTTATGTGACCGTATTGGGTAATCCTGCAACGGCGTCGAGTCGGTTGAACCTTACGCAGGCGTTCAACTCCCTGGGAACCTTTCTGGCTCCCTTCTTCGGCGGCCTCTTAATTCTGACTGCAGCGCCAAAGACAATCGAAGAGATACGAGCGCTGGCGCCTGATGCCCTGCGTGCCTATCGCTTACACGAGGCGGCCACCGTGAAGATGCCCTATGTGGGGCTAGGTCTTGCGTTAGTGTTGCTGGCGATTGCGATCGGAAGCTTCAAGTTGCCAAAAATTCCGCAGGCTCAGCACAAAGTCGGCGAGAAGGTGAACGATTCCATCTGGAAGCATCGGAATCTGATCTTTGGCGCGATCGGAATCTTTGTATACGTCGGCGCCGAGGTTTCGATTGGGAGCTTTCTGGTGAACTATTTCAGCTTGCCGGAGATCGGCGGATTGACGGAGAAAGTTGCGGCGAGTTTTGTCGCGTTTTACTGGGGTGGGGCGATGGTCGGGCGCTTCATAGGATCCGGGCTATTGCAGAAAATGAAGACCGGACACCTGCTGGGCATTTGTGCAGTGTGTGCCGCTGCCCTCGTGACAATTTCCATGCTGAGTTCGGGACACTTCGCGATGTGGAGCATTATCCTGGTGGGGTTCTTTAATTCCATCATGTTCCCCAGCATTTTCGCTCTGGGGGTGGCGGAACTTGGTCCGCTTACGGGGGACGGATCCGGAGTGATGATTATGGCGATCGTAGGCGGAGCAATTCTGCCTTTGGCTCAGGGTGCGATCGCCGACCGGATCGGAATTCATCACGCCTTCTTTCTTCCGGTGATCTGCTATCTTTACATCCTGTTCTTCGCGTTGAGCGGTTCGAGGCCCAACAGCGAGCGCCAGGCGCGGACATAGAGCGGGCAAGCAGAGCAATTCGCCGCGGTCAGGCCGTTTCCAGGCCGGGCGTTTTTCTTGCGCCTTCGAAATGCGCTTCGATCTCCTCCAGCGTCTTCCCTTTCGTTTCTGGCAGGAACACTACGGCCGTGATGAAGTAGATGACGGTGCAGCCGGCGAATCCCCAAAACATAGTGGAGTAGCCATACTTGCCTACAGTGGGCAGGAATATGGCGGCGATGCCGGTCGAAACCGCTTGGTTGAGCAGCAGGGCGATGCTCATGCCGTTGGAGCGAATGCGGGTCGGCATCAGTTCGGAAAGTGCGAGCCACACAACCACGCCCGGGCCGACAGCATAAAACGCCATAAACACGAAGAGAGTGATGGCGACCTTCCATCCACTGCGCTGGCTGGGCAAGGGAGTGATCAATGCATTGTCGATTGTCAGCGGAGCCTGGCGCGCGGCATCGAGATCGCCGAAGGGATTCGAGAAGAACGCGACTACTTTGTTGGCGGGCACGCAGCTTTCCCGCGTGATAACGATTGGGGTCGCGGCGGTATCGTCGGAACGCGCGGCCTTGGTGGCGGCGTGGAAGTCCCCATAGGAATAGATGACGACTAGAGAAGTAGGGCGGTTGCCGATTTGCTGGGCGGCGTCTCCGGCTGAGATCAGCAGCGTCTTGGCCAGTGTCTGATCATAGGTGATCTCGATCTTCTGGTCCGACTCGACCATGGATTGAACTTGGCCTCGGGAATCCACGCGAAGCCGTTCTGCCTGGCGGAAGAGCAGACCGGTGCAGATAAGGGAAACGATGATTCCCGCTGTTCCTACAGACAACAGGAATTTCCGTCCTTTACGATCCACCAGCATCACGCCGCCAATGGTGACGAGGAAGTTGACAACGGTGAAGAGAAC
>DATHOQ010000019.1:0-11653 GCA_035484735.1 Terriglobales bacterium
ATTGTTCTTCCCAAATCTGCGAAAAGCCGCTCGGCTCTTGCGCGAGGACCCAGCAGACCGAGGTAGCGCGGTCCGATGGTCAGGATACCGGGCAGACATTGATGATCCAGTCCATAACTATGGGTCATGAGAACGACGGCATCATCCGCGTCGATCGGAAGGCTCCGGGCCGAGTCGATATTCGCGAGCAAGACTAGTTTGTCCACATCCGGAAAGCAATCTTGACTGAGATTACCTGGACGCGCGTCCGAGACTGTCACGTAAAAACCAAGCTCTTTGGCAATCGTGACAAGAGGTCGAGTGTCATATCCTGCCCCAAGGATGACGAGGGACGGAGAAGTTGGCACATATTCGATGAACAGATCCGCGCGTTCGAGATTTATAAACTGGCTCCGTCGTTTCTGAAGCGCCTCCAATGCGTAACCTGCAAGTTTGTGGGCTAGCTGACAACTGGCAAGTTCTCCGCGGATCGCTCCGTTTCCGGCCAGAAGCCGCTGCCCCAACCGTAATTCAGAGTGCGACGAAGACCGAACGACCGTAACAATCACAACCGGTTTTCGCGACGCCTGAGCTTCCTCGAGAAACTGCAGAAGTTGAGCCCCTCCGGGCGCGTTGACTCGTTCGATCAGGACCTCGACAACGCCGTTGCATCCAAGGCCGAAGCCCCAGACAGCATCATCCTCTGAAGTCGTGTCAAACACCTTCAGAGAGATTGGGCTCGATTCCGTCCACCACCAGGCTTTTCTGGCGATTTCTCCCTCCAGGCACCCACCGCTGACGGAGCCAATCCGCCGGCTTCCGGGCAAGAGAAGCAGGCGAGCTCCCGGACGACGATAGGCTGAACCGGCCACGTGAACCACGGTGGCGAGGACCGCATCGCGTTCCTCATTTTTGAGATTCCGCCAGGCTTTCAGAATTGCCTGAAGCTCAGTCATCCAGTTGCACTCTCCGTGTAACGTGGCGCCTTCCAGTTCCGGTTCGACTTCACGATACACACCAGAGGCAGGCACTTTCGTCCGATTCGTCGCCAACTGCTCGTTTTTCGTCGTAGGGTGGACTGAAATTCAGAGGGTACGGTCAGCGGCCAATTTGCTGGAAGAAGGTTCCACGGAAACTCCGGCTCAATGTGAGTTCCACGCCGTTGCTCAATTTCACCAGGTAATCCCCGTGGAACAGAGGGTGCAAGCCACGGACGGCGGCTTTGCGAACCAGAATCGACCGATGGATGCGAACGAACTGTTTCGGATCGAGGGTATCTTCGAGGCTTTGGATGGTCTGTCGCAGGATATGTTGATGGTCGATCGTATGAACCACGACGTACTTGTTGGCCGCTTCAATCCAGAGGATCTGGTCGACTGGGACAAATACGATACCGTCCTCTTCCTTGATCGACAAGCGGGAAAGATACTGGGTGTCTCGCCCGCTCTCGAGAGCAACCTGTCGAGCATGGAAATGCCGGGCGGCTCGCTCCAATGCAATCGAGAGCCGTTCCTTATCGAAAGGCTTGCAAAGATAATCGACCGCCTCAATCTCAAAAGCTCTGACGGCATATTCACTGTAGCCAGTCACAAAAATGAACATCGGCGAGGTTTCGGCCGCAACTCCCTCAACCATCCCGAATCCATCGAGTCCGGGCATCTGAATATCCAGGAAGACGAGATCCGGAGACAGTTCCCGGAGTAAGTCGAGACCCTCAGTGCCGGTCGCGGCTTCGCCTACGACCGTCACTTCCGTCTCGTTGCCGAGCAGCTCCTGCAAATAGCGACGTGCATGCAGTTCGTCATCCACGATCAATGCCCGCATGGGCACGATTTGTGTTGCCGGCATACACCTCCTCCGGGCGACTGGCCACACTGGTCTTTGCTTCCATTTTTTCGTAGGGGATCCATAGATCGATCTGGGCCCCACCCTGCGGACGGTCGTTGTATTGGAAGGTGAACCGATCCTGGTAATGAAGGCGCAGGCGTGCCATGGTATTTGAGAGTCCTACTCCGAACACCGGTGGGGGCGATGATTGAGACCGTAACAGGCCGTCGTTGGACAGCCAGATATGTAATTGATCGCCGTCTCGCTGCGCGCAGAAACGGACCCGGCATGCCTCTGGCATTCGGGAAACGCCATGCCGGATTGCATTCTCGAAAAGTGGCTGCAACAGCAGTTGGGGTACCTGGGCTGCGCTGGCCTCGGAGTCAATATCGTAATCAAGGATCAGGCGATCGCCCAGACGGAGCTTCTCGATACCAAGATAAAGGTCGGCAAACTCCAGCTCCTCGGCCAGACTCCGAAAAGGTTCACTCGTATCATTCAGCGTGAACCGGAGAAGGTCGCCGAGGGAAATCACCATACGCCGCGCTGTGGCGGGCTGTTCCGCGATCAGACCGGTGATCGTGTGCAACGTGTTAAACAGAAAATGCGGGTGCAGTTGCATGCGGAGGGCATCGAGGCGTGATACCGCGAGCTGGCGTTCGAGATCACCTGCCCGTGTGCGCTCCGCCTGGAAATCCAGCCACACTCGCCAACTCTCGAGCGCCAGCACAATTACGATCCCGATCAGGATGTCCGCCGGCAAGAATCTTTGGAGTTCCGAGTGGAGGAGTGATCCGAAGGTGGGATATTGCGAACGGTATGGGAAGCAGGTTGCATACACGATAGCCCATTGAGCAAGCATCACGGCTGAACCGGATGTCGCAGCAATCACGAGCAATACCGCTCCATTGCGGGTTCTCTTTCCGCGGCCCAACGGGAACGTGCGTGTGCACCAGGAGAGGAGAGGCAAAGCAAGCGCCCAAAGGGCAAAATGGATTGCGGTAGACGAAAAGGCGAAAAACGGGGGGTTATGAGTGCCTACGTCACTCACCAGCAAGATGGTCGTAAAAAATAGCGTCGCCGCGGCCCATCCCAGAACCACGAACTTTATCCGCGAAAGAATGTGCATACAATCCAGCGCTTGTTCTCTGCTGCTCGTCACCTCAAGATAAATTGTACGTCCAAACGCAGACAGCCTCTATGCCGATGACTTGAGCGGCAACGAGCGCACACGCTTCCCTGTGGCAGCGAAGATCGCATTCGATACGGCCGGGCCAATGGGAGGCACGACCGGTTCTCCGATCCCGGTTGGTGCCTCCACCGAGGGCACAATGTGCACCTCCACCTTCGGCATTTCGTCGATACGCAGGAGCGGATAGTCGTTAAAGTTCGACTGCTCCACCGCACCATTCTTGACTGTAATCGCGCCGTAAAAGAGAGCGCTCAGCCCAAACCCTATGCCGCCCTCCACTTGCGACCGGATCACATCAGGGTTAATGGGCACACCGCAGTCGACCGCGCAAACCACACGATCTACCCTGGCCTCCCCATCCGGGGTCACGCTTACCTCAGCCACATGCGCCAGGGAACTGCGAAATGAGTAGTGAACGGCCAAGCCACGTCCCTTGCCGGCCGGCAGCGGGGTTCCCCACCCGGCTTTTTCGGCGGCGAGTTCAAGCACCTGCAGGTCGCGCGGAAATTTGGCGAACAGATGAGGACGCATCGGATCAGGGGCGACCAGATTCATCCGTGGATTGCCTCGCGGATCCCTGGCGAGAAGTGCGCGCCGAAGCTGGTATGGATCGCGTCCCGCGGCGTGAGCGACGTCGTCCAGAAACGTTTCCACGGCAAACGCTGTATGACTATTGCCGACCGAACGCCACTTTTCGATCGGGACACCATTCACAGGCGAATGAAGATCCACGAGAATATTGGGAATGTCGTAAGGAATCGTGCTCGCGCCGGCTACCGAGGTAATGTCTACGCCGTTGATGATCCAGTCCGGATCGTTGCCCAGAACGGATTGACCGACAATCCGATGTTGCCACGCAATCAGGTTGCCCGACTCATCGAGACCGGCCGTCAGTTTGTGCAGATACATCGGCCGGTAAGAATCTCCTCGAATATCCTCCTCTCGTGTCCAGAATAGTTTCACCGGAAACCGGCCGTTAGTCGCCTTGGCAATTTCGACAGCTTCCAGTGCGCCGCTCTCCCGGTGACCGAAGCTCCCACCAGCGTACAGCGTATGAATCCTGATTTGATTCGTCTTAAGGCCTGTAATTCGAGCAGCGTCTTCTTGTACGCCTCCAACTCCCCAATCTCCGGTCCAGATGTCGCACTGTCCGCTTGCGAGGCGAACCGCTGCACTGAGCGGCTCCATGGTGGCGTGAGCCAGATAGGGAAACTCGAACGTTGCGGTCAGCGTTCGCGCCGCGCGAGCCAGCGCCTGGGCACAATCACCATCCCGGCGAGCGACGGAGCCAGGTTTATCGAGAAGCCCCCGATACTCTGCCAGCAGATCCTGGCTTCCCCGAGTTTCAGCTTTGGATTCATCCCAATCGACGCGGAGCGCTTTACGCCCGCGTTGTGCAGCAAAAAATGACTTGCCCAGCACAGCCACACCGGATGAGATTCGCACTACGTCAAGCACGCCGGGAACTGCCCTCGCTGCGCTTGCATCGAAACTCTTCACGGTCGCACCGAAGCGCGGTGGCCGCACAACTAGGGCGGTCGCTATATCCGGAAGAGAAAAGTCGATGGCAAAGATTGCAGAGCCATTGGTCTTTGCTTTCGAGTCAAGGCGAGGCAAGTGTGGCGAGCCGATCAGCTTGAAATCCTTTGGATTTTTGAGAGTGACCTTGTCAGGTACAGCAATAGCGGCGGCCGCCTGCGCCAGTTGACCAAGAGTCGCATGCCGCGATGACGCCTTATGCTTCACCACGCCCTCGGCAACGATAATCTCGCTTTCAGCAACTCTCCAGCGACGGGCGGCGGCCGCGACGAGCAGTGCGCGAGCCGTCGCGCCCGCCCTCCGATATTGTTCATACGAATTCGAAATGGAGTTGCTGCCCCCGGTCACCTGCGAACCGAATTGCAAATTCTTATAGAGATCGGGTATTGCGGGAGCGGGCTCGATGCGAATCTGGGACCAGGCCGCATCCAGTTCTTCTGCAACAAGCGTTGCCAGACCTGTGTAGATTCCTTGCCCTCCTTCCGCATGCTTGGAAATCACCGTAACCGTATTATCAGGAGCAATCCGTATAAAGGCATTGGGCGCGAACACGTCCTGGTTGTTCTCTTTTGCGAACGCCCTGAACAGAGGACCACGGTTCGGCACATAGAAACCAAGCACCAGACCGGTACTGGCACGCGCTGTCGCGGCCAGAAATTGGCGACGGTTGGGCACGCCACCCGTCTTGCCGATTGTCTTGAGGGACACTCCCATCGATCAACCTTTTCTTTCACGGGCGGCTTCGTGGATCGCCGCCCGAATCCGAAAGTAGGTGGCACAGCGGCATATGTTGCCGCTCATGGTCTCGTCGATGTCGTCGTCGGTCGGAGCAGGCTTGTCTTCAAGCAGCGCAATCGCCGACATAATCTGACCCGATTGGCAATAGCCGCATTGAACCACGTCAAGTTTCTGCCAGGCGCCTTGTATCGCCCGCGCCGCAGGTCCTTCCACACCCTCAATCGTGGTGATGGATTTCCCCTGGACGGAGTTCACCGGAGTTACGCATGATCGAATTGGTTTTCCGTCCAGGTGGACAGTGCATGCCCCGCACAGGCCCATGCCACAGCCGTATTTGGTTCCGGTAAGGCCTGCAGTTTCGCGAATCGCCCAGAGCAGCGGTGTGTCAGGATCCACGTCCAATATCACGCGTATACCGTTCAACAACAGGGGCACAGACATCGCTTTACCTAATCGTCTACAGTACCGGCGTCCGACAAACATCGAATTCAAAATGTCGCGAGATGCGGTTTGAACGGTGTGAAGTGGCTAGCCGGGGCGTTCACCTTGTTGACAAGGCCAACCGCGATCAACTTAAGGTTTCCTCTCCAACCAGGCGTCCACGCTGTAGGTTCCGGGCCCAGCAACAAGGATGCCAATGAGGAAAATGAGGTAGAGAACGATCAATTCCCCATGATCTCCGACCATTCGCCCCCAGAAAATAAAGTGATGGCATAGCGCCCAGGCGACAAAAATATTGCAGAACATGTAGATACACGCCCACCTCGTTGCAAAGCCGAACAAAACAAGGAACGAGCAGAGGCTATCGCTGATTGTGGCAATGATCAGGGAAGGGACGTGCCCAATGTGCAAAGGGTCAAAAAAGTACTGCGCCATCTCCGAAAACGTAAAAACCTTCTCGTATCCGTGCTTCATAAAGAGGCAGAGGCAGGTTAGAACTCGCAGAATGAGGAGCCCTCGGTTTGTATCGGTCCCGAGGAAGCTGAACGTTATGAAACGGCGCAACGTGCTGTGCTCTTTACGAGCCATTTTTTAGTATGAGTCCAAGAGAGACGTCTGCGCTACCGCACTTAGTCTCTGACCACGATATCTCTGCGCAGGGATACGAATCCCTCTTTTTGTCGCGAGGCGCTGATTCTTCGGCGTGAAAGGGAACGCGCAAGTGACGAGAATGATGGCCCGCTGTCGATTCGTCTGAAACCGGCTTTCCTGTCAACCTGGCGGGCCCCAAAGTGGTTGGTCCTAAACCGACACGTAGCCGTAACGGAGGTTTGTACGCCGCGCGCCTGACTGCATGTAGTCTTGCTTTAGAGCGGCGAAGCGATCCATCTTCGACCAACTCGCCGGCGCTTTGTAGTTATAGAGTCGCGCAGAATTCCCGCTCAGAATCGCTGTCTTGACTGGGCCATCCGCGGCGCCAAGAGGCCTGAAGCCGAATCTTTTCTGCAGGTCTTCTGGAATTTCAAGGCGCCTGAGTCCCTCGATTTGCCACTGTGGCGAACCTGTCCAGAGCGCGTCCGTGCCCCAGACAACGTGGTCTGCGCCGAGACCGTTGACGAGACACCCCACCAGATAGGCCGCCAACTTTGGCTGCGCCACCGTGCTCGCGGCGAAGAGTTGACCGAGATCGCCATAGACATTGCTCACACCGTACTTTGCCGGAATCTCGGCCAGGTCTGTCACCCAGTCGTTTCTGCCCCTTTTCTCTACCATGGTCCAGGCCTCGGCGGCGTTGGCGCCTTCGCCACCCACATTGCGGTACCCGGAGTGGTAGATGATGAAGTTGAGTTGCGGCCAGTCCCTGGCGGCCTTGCCTACGTCGCTGACATCGGCATAGGGCCGAAGCTTGGGAAAAACGTTGTCTAAAGAAGGAGGAAAGAGGCCCTTATGAACGCAGACGTTCTTGATCCCCGCCTTCTGCATTTTTTCGTAGCCGATATAGGCCACCTTCTCGTCGTCCATGCGCCAGGGATATCTGGATGTTTCCTTGTGGGTGTTGTCTCCGACCGTATAGCCCTTGGCCGAATCGGGCTTGAGCGCGAGGGCGCGGTCGAGGTTGTCGAGCCAACCGGGTTGCCCGGGCATGAATATTGCGTGGCAGAGCAGGCGTTTTGACCCGGCTGCCCGGTTTACTTTTTCGCGAGCAGTCGCCATCATCTCGTTCGTCAGGAACCAATCGCGAGGGAGATCGGACGGAGCGCTGGAGATCAGTGCCACCTTCGTGTCGCTATCAAGAAATATTTCCTTGTAGTAGTTGTTGTATTTCAAGTCTTCGATCGTTTGCTTCTTGCCTTTCAGCTGCGGGTTCCATCCGGAGTCACTGACCGCCTGACGCATCGAGACGAATCCCATAAGGCGTGTGTCATCACGCAGAAAATGCGTGTGACCATCGAACACAAACTGTTGTTCGAGAGCGGCGGCGCGCTCCGCGGCCATTTCTGGAGTGGCCGCCTCCGCTGCTGTCACGTCGAAGATGTGGCCGTAGACTTCGTTCATCGCGAGAAATGCCGCCGCCATACCGGCCGCCGTCGTGAAGAACGACCTTCTGCTCGTCCCTTGCTTCCGGGCCAATTCCGTTCCCATTTCCTTCAGGCGCGACTCCACCTCGCGCTGCTGCTTGTTTTGGCGCTGGGGAAAGAACTCATCGCTCGAAACAATCTGGGTAGGAATGGGTCCGGCAAAAGAAGATGTCTCCGCCGGTTTCAGGGCTTGCAATTCCTCAGGACTCAAAAAGTTGCTCATCTTAAAGGTCCCCTTCGAAGCCGCCTGATGAAGGCCGGTTGCTGGTTAACGTGAATCACAAATGCTCCGGAAAAATCCGGCTATTGGCCCAATACCAATAATGTGAACGTTCCTGGAGTCATCTTAGGAATCGGGTGCGGGTCTTCTGAGGTAGGCGCCGGTTGTGGGCCGAGTTTTGCCGTTACCGAGAACACGCGATGCGTTCCTGGATCGAGTTCCATGGTCCGGGCGCCGCGCTGCGTCATGATATTGTCGACGACCGTGTACTTATCTGGAGAATCTTCGTGGATGATCGTCAGTGTGCCATCTCCGTTCGAACTAAATACCAATTGCGTCTTTGGATCGAACCGGCTGGCATCGACGCCATCGCCAATCGGCAGATGTGCTACGACTTTTCCGCTGTCAGCGTCCATCACGATCATCAATTTATTGCGGCAGCCGACGAAGAGCCGCCTGTGCGGCCCGTCCATTGCCATCGCGGACGGGCTCGATCCGGGGGCGAGCGGCCAGCGATTCAGGACCTTGAGCGTTCTTGAGTCAATCTGCACAACTTCGCTTTTATCTTCGAGATTATTGTAGACGTGCCCTTGCCCGTCAGCCGCAGCGAATTCGGGGTCGCCGCCAAGCTCTATGCTGCCCGCGACACTGCCCGTGCCAGCATCGATGGCTGTTGCTGTACCAGAGTCGCCATTAAACGCGAAGACTCGCTTCGAGGCGGGGTCGTAGATGATGCCATCAGGGCCTTGTCCGGTTTTGACCGCTCCAATTTTCTTAAGCGTTTTGAGGTCAAAGATCGTAACCTGGTTGGCCTCACCTTCACTTATGAAGCCCCGGCCGAACTCGCGCACGATGGCGATGCCGTGCACTCCTCCGATATCGGGAATGTCGCCAACAACCTTGTAGCTGTCGGCGTCGACGACCATGACATGCGTCCAGCGGGATATGTAGAGCCGTCTCGCATCGGAATCCATTGCCAGATAGTCCCAGAATCCTTCACCGCCCAGCGTAAGCCGCGTCAGGATGTGGTAGCCCGAGGCACCAGCAGCCATCACAGCGGTGGGCGACGCCCACAAGAGAACCATCACAATGCAACCGATGAGAGCGGACAGGCTGCTTCGTTGTCCGCCATTATTTGTTGTCATCGTCACGACCGTATCCTATGAGCCCCGACTGGAGGCGAGAAGACCGCGAGATCTTCTCACTCTTCTGCGCGGAACACAACGCACGATAATTGCCCGAAACGGGCAGACTCCATCGGTTTGTCGCGAATGACCGGTTTTTCGGTGTAGGAGGCGATGGACCCGAGCGCTCTCTCAGCTCGTTTTTGTTTCAAAGTCTGCTGGCCGGAGCGTATGGTAAAGAGACCTAGCGGCAGTCCGGGGACGCAAAGAAAGACTCAACCGTCTGCTTGAGGGTATTTCTCCGGAGGTGCCCGCTTTCAACAGCGGCGCTAAACCAACTGGAATAAGGCTGCGGTCTTTCGCCTTGCGCCCGCTTGTAGCCTAGATACAGCGCGGCCGCGAGGACGTGCATTCCGTCATCTTGGCCCTGCCAGTATTTGCAAGGGTTGTGAGCGACGCCGAACCTTTCACTCACAATTGCTTCCAGAGCTTGCACCGAGTCCTCCTCGATATAGCCCGGCGCGGTGTTATACCCGAACGAAGGATCATGATGCTCTACCTTGTCCATTACCAGTGGGTCTTTGCTCAGCAGATCGATCGCCCTATGCACGTTGACATCGTCCGCGTGGTAAGGCGGGTGCATGGACTCATGAATGGCATTATGGAGCACGATACCGAAGGGATAGGACACGTGAGTCAGAAACTGCAGTCCGGTGATGCGAATTCCGTGAGGCTCGGAATAGGCAAGCAGGTATACCTTGATCGTGTGTGATGGCAGCGGAAAGCCCAGATAGCTCTCGATTACGGGGATGATATCGTATTTCGGCAAGTCCAGGGATAATTCTCCGATGCGTTTCTCAATCCTCGGTCTTGCATTCGCAGCCCAGTACTCAGGAAAGCCGGTACGCTCCAGAGCCCGGAGCGCCATTTCCAATGCTGGTCGTGCACCCTCATAGTTTCTCCAAGAATCTTCATTCCAGTAAGAAGTTTTCCTGAGAGCCGCCTCCATCCGAGAACTGTCGTGGGCTGTGCGAATCATTTCAGGCAGTGTCTCGTCATTGACAGCGGAATAATAGAGTGCCAGTTTTGCAGAAATGATTTCGTGCCCTTCGTCTTTGATCGTGTGCTTCAGTTGAATAAAGGCGGCCTGCTCTTCGGGCGTGAACAGGGGATGAAAGTGATCGTATTCGGCCTGATAGTACCGCAGATAATAGGGGTCGCCGCTGAGTGCGTTCAGAAGACAGAGGATGTCGTATTTCAAAGAAGGCGCAAGTTGCCAATCTGTGGTGGAACGTTTCTGTTGTGCATCCGCTTTCAGAAGTGAGACGGAAACTGCGAGAAGAAGCAAGGATGTACAGCAAACTCGGTGCATTTCATGTTTCTAATGCCCGCGCTGCATTCCTGTCTTGAATCCATTTGCAAGGCAGCGCCATGCCTGCGGCTGTACGCCGGTCAGATGCTTGACGCTTCGACTCATGTGGGCCTGATCGGAAAAACCGAGTTCCGCAGCGATGCTTGCCATGGAGGTCTGCGTTTCCCGGATCAATCGTAAAGCCCTGCGTGCACGAATGCGCGCTCGGAAAGCCTCTGGCGAAATGCCGAAAACTTGAGCAAACCCGCGCGATACCGTCCAGGGCGCGAGTTTCTTCTCTTCGCCCCACTCGGACAGTTTCAACGACGGACGTCGCATCAAGGCTTCCGCCAGTTCGTCGGGCCAGTCTGCGAAGGAAAGCGCGCATCTTTCCACACGGGAAAGCAGCAGGTCTCCGGCAAGTCTGCTACTCTTCTCCGCAATCCGCACCACGGTGTCAGGATCAGAGACACGTGCGAACCCGGGAAGATAGCAGTTCAGAGAATCCAGGGGGAGATTCAGCACAATCGCTCCCTGTGGAAGGAAACGATTCAGGTGCCCTTCGAAGGTATCGTGGAGGACGACATTTCCGGCTCTTACCGTAAAGCGTCCGTTGTCTCCCGCTTCCTCGTAACCACCTGATAGGACCACTGCTGCATATGGTTTTGCGTGGAGGTGACGGGCAAGAGAAGACCTACGAATTACTTGCCGCATCCGCATCGCTTCCATACTGTCAGGATACGCCGTTCGTCACGATGCGGGTTCGCGAAGTTCCGACGATTGCAGTCAACTACTTTTACAGATCCTGGCATGAAGACTGAGGATTCCCGGAGTCGGGGACATTCTACGTAAGTATGAGCTCGTCTTGCTGCCCGAAGCCCACTGCTACCTGCGAATGGCGGGGAGGCGAGTCGACGTGACACGGGCGGTCGACCAGGTTCCCTGTGCAGCAATCTCCCGTTTCCTCCACGAGGAAGACATTGGACCGACCCAGATCACTGATTAGAAGATTGCTTTACACAAACAGTTTTTATTGAAGTGGATTGCTGACAATGGTGGACTTGGCGGGAGGTCACTCGCAGACCTTTGGAGAATACGTGAGGAATGTATCGCTAAGCTGAGTGGACGGGATTGGCACGTCGGCCCGGTTACTCCCGCATGACG
>DATHOQ010000020.1:0-2095 GCA_035484735.1 Terriglobales bacterium
ACATATTCCTCAAGATAGCCAGTGCGGGTGAGCATGGGCCGGGTAATGACCCAGTGAACGTTGATTTTCCGGCCGGCAATGTTCTTCAGGATGCGCTCATAGGTTGCGGGCTCGCGGCGAATGTCATGATCTTCGGGCAGACCGTCCACCGATACGGCGACGCGCATGCGGGGGATTTCCATCCAGTGCGCAGGGATCGGAATCACGCCGCTGGTCACGACCATGGCAAACACTCCCATTTCGTTGAGCGCGGGAAGAATGCGGTCGAGTTCGCGATGGCGCATCATGGGTTCTCCACCCACCAGGGAAACATGCATAGGGCGGTGGCGGCGAACCAGGTCGAGGACGCCTTCGACCAAGTCATCTCCACGGAGGTCGTGAAGTTCTCGCAGTGTGACCCCATTGCCGAGGTGACTGTCGCCGTAGGCATAGCATCCCGGACAACTCAGGGGACATTCACGAGTGATCTCAATCGAAAGCAGCGGAACGCTGCCGCTCAAAACCCGCCACCAGGCACGCACCAGGTCGCCGGGTGTAAGACTGGATCGGGTAACCGCAGCCTGCATTCAAGCTTGGATGCAAGGTTGGCCGTTTAGGGTTCTCCGGGGTAGGTCACTATTGGATGACGTCTGTCAGAAATTGGCGGAATGGATCAACCGGCAAGAACTTGAGAATCCGCGTCCTTGTGGTAAATTTTTCCGATGGGCGCGTAGCTCAAATGGATAGAGCACCGGATTTCTAATCCGGTGGTTGCAGGTTCGATTCCTGCCGCGCCTACCAAGAAACAGTGGCCAGCTACGCTGCCTGCAGCGCCAACCCTCCGCTTTTTGTTTTGCTGACCACTGGCCACTGATCACTGACCACTGGTCTTCCGATGTTCACACGTGGCCGTGTTCAGGCAGCCATCGGCCAAGCGCAGCCGCTCGACTGGCCGGCCGCCTAGGATGTGCGACTCGATGATTTCGTCGACATCCGCTTCGGTCACGTGCCCGTACCACACAGCTTCGGGATAGACGACGAGGTTGGGGCCGTGTTCGCATTGATCGAGACAGCCTGACTGGTTGGCCCGTACTCTGCCTTTGAGGCCGCGTTCCGCCAGTCTCTGCTTGAACAATTTCTGCAGCTTTGCCTGGCCGCTGGGATCGCAGCATCCCCGCGGATTTCCCGGAGGGCGCTGGTTGCCGCATATGAAAATGTGCTTGTCGAATTTGGGCATCAGATTGCGAAATTCAATTTCAACAAACTTATGACGCTACAGTCCGTCCTTCCAGAGGTTGCGAGCTTGTGAGTTCGGCATCCCAAATGCCCTCGAAATCGGCGAAGTAAGCCTGTATCTCGATTCCGGGGATCGCCTTCGCCACATTGGCAGCGGCCAGAGCGAGTTCGCGTTGGTGATGCGCGGCTTCAGCCTGGGCATCGCCGCCGAAACCATCGGCCAGGCCTCCGTAGGCGCCACAATCGGAATGCACCATCAGGATCACGCGCTTGGTGTCGTGCAGGCGAATGGATTTTCGAATCTGCTCCAGGACAAACTCACGGTCGGTCTCCAGTTCCGGCGAGGCCAGGGATTTTGCGCCCCCTGCAATTTTAATGGGATCGGAATAGACCACGCCGATGCGCTTGAGAAACTTTTGGAACCCCAGGTCAAACCGGTTGTCGAAGCACCATATGACGGCCGCGTCGCAACTATACCTCTCACGCGGAGAATCGAAGTGAAACACTTTTTTCACGATGGTGCTCCTGAGTGAGATGACTCCCTGTTGGCCATTCTACCGGAGAGTTGAGGTCTCCCGCCGCTTCCGTTGCCATTCGCTGCGGGGGGCGATAAGATGGTGTGTACACGTCTTCTCCGCTTCCATCCCAATAAGCCTTAGACGTATTTGCCGCGGGCAAGAGTGTGCGACCCCGGGTGTTCTTACATGCGCGCGCACCGCAGCGGTGCGTCTGCGAAATCCCTGTTACGGAGTTGGCATTTGAAACGAGGCAAGACTGCGGTGATTGTCGGCGCCCAGTGGGGCGACGAGGGCAAGGGAAAGATTGTTGACGTTTTGTCGGAGAGCTTTTCGGTGGTGGCCCGTTATGCCGGCGGCCATAA
>DATHOQ010000021.1:0-83414 GCA_035484735.1 Terriglobales bacterium
CGTAACCCGATGCACAACTCGCACGCTTATCTGGCCTGGATTGCGATCGAGGTCTGCGACGGAGTTTACGTGCATCAGACCCTGGGCAAACTCAAGCCCGGCGACATTCCGGCCGATGTCCGCGTGAAAGCAATCGATGCGCTGGTGAATAAGTATTTCCGCAAGGAACGCGTTATCCAAGGTGGCCACCCGCTGGAGATGCGCTACGCGGGCCCGCGCGAAGCCTTGCTCCACGCCACTTTCCGCGAGAACTACGGCTGTTCGCATCTGATCGTAGGACGCGATCACGCCGGGGTGGGAGATTATTACGGACCGTTTGACTCGCAGAAGATCTTCAACGAAATCCCGCTGGGGGCACTGGCCATCCAGCCGCTCTGCATGGACTGGACATTCTACTGCTATGAGTGCGGGAGCATGGCTTCGATGAAGACCTGTCCCCACGAGAGCAATGCTGTGATAGACGACAATGGCAACTACCAGGGCGGCGCCAGACTCCTGCTTTCCGGTTCCCTGCTTCGCAAGCTGATGAGCGAAGGCAAGCCAGTTCCCGCGGAGTTCTCCAAACCCGAGGTGATCGCGGTTCTGAAGCAGTACTACGACACGCTGGAAGAAGAAGACAATGTAGAAGTGAAGTTGCACGGTGCAGCCACGGGCGTGATGAAGCTGCGCTGAGAAGCAGAGTATATAATCCGACGGGTGTCGCCTCATGGACCCAACAGCGCACGAGTCTTCGAAACCTGCCACGGGTGCGAGTATGGTTCCGGGGCCACTGTTCATCGTGGCCATGTGGCGTGGTGGCTCCTCACTTCTTTACGCGCTCCTGAACAAGCATCCCCAGGTCGCACTGACTTTTGAGGCCGATCTTTGGCTGTTGCGCTCGGTGTTTCGCAAACCCGCAGCTTATTGCGATTGGGCAGCGCGTTGGGAACTTCGCTATGGCGCATTAACCCGGCATGGAATAGTCGCGAACGATCTGCCTCGCGGAGTCGCAGACTTTCCCACGGCGTTTACCGCCTTTCACCAGGCCTATGCCGCGCGCAAAGGTGCGATGATCTGGGGAGACAAGTCTCCCATCTACTATGATTCCCTGCCTGCACTCGCCAAGCTATTTCCTCAAGCGCGATTCATCATTCAATGGCGAGATCCCGCGGCGACTGCGAATGCTATTGCGCGCGCTGCCCAAGCCGGCGCTCCGTCGTACCAAAAGCGCGGAGTCTATCTGCGAGGATTGATTGGGTACCAGGTTCTCAAGCGTGGGGTTGATACTCTTCTCTCCCGCGGACAACCTGTCTGTCAGATAACTTATGAAGAGTTGACCAGCGATACCGCGAAAGTCATGCGTGAAGTCTGCCGCTTTCTGGAGATTCCCTACCGCGACGAATTGGCTGATCTCCGCGGTGCCGACCGGTCCGCCATCTTCGAAGAGGAATTTTTTTCTCTGGTGCGCGGAGATGAAATAGTTAGTACGCCGCGCGCGGTCATCCTCGACCCGGCAACTCGGCGGAAAATAGACGGCTACGTGAAGCTCTGGAAGCGCCGCTATAACAACCAATGGCCGCCATCCGTTCTGACGGATGCGGACGAGGTTGCACTGCCCCGTTTACCACAAAGGGTTGGCAACCAAATGGCCTATCGCGCGGTACGTGCCTTCGAACAATTCCGGGAGGTTTGTTTCGCCTATGCGCCCTTGGCCTTGCTCCAAAGCTACGGTAGCCGAAGACGCGGCCTTCGATTCCCTGCTGACAAGCAAACCGGGGACGCTCAGGACCAGATCTAAAACCTTTCGCCAGAACTTGCGCGAAAACCAAGGCTAGCCAGGGAAGTTTAGGATGGTTGCGGGGGGTGGATTTGAACCACCGACCTTTGGGTTATGAGATCGAGCTTCAGTGTATTCACGAGTGTTCTCCTTTAGTCATACTTCTTCAGCACCTTTGAGCAAAGGCTCGTCGTTGCTGGATTTTCTCACACTTTGATTAGTTCTGAGCACGGATAGATACCCGTGCTCACTATTAGATTGCCTCCGAGTTTGGGGAAATCCTTGGGGAAATGACCACTCTCTAGATGGCATAGGTCAGGGAGTAGTTGGTTGCCCAGCGTCGCTGGGTATAACACCGAGAATCAGATCCGCTGCCTTCTGGGCTTGGCTGGCTGCGACCAGCACCATGCGAGAGTCGTTCTTCAGTGCATCTAGCCAGTTCGCCAGATATGACGAACTGTTGTTGATGGTTCGACTCTCGATCCCGCAGTAGCCCGCAAGGAATGCAGCTCCCATTTCCGCAACCAGTTCCTCACGGCTGTAGTTTTGGTCCCCGAATGATTCGGCGTCCATCAATGTTGAGCGGTTCAGGCGGGTTGGGTGTCCAGTTGAATGGGTCAGCTCGTGAAAGAGCGTGGAATAATATTCCTCCATGCTCTCGAAGGCGGTTGTGTTCGGCATACGAACACAGTCGGTAATCTTGTGATAGCTGGCACGGTCTCCACCATGTTGAATCGCTGGCTTTTCAACCCAGCCGTTTACGATTCGCTCACAAGCGTCGATGGGCTTGACTTCTAGTGTTGGCTCCGTCAGCTTTTCAGGGGCAGAAATCCCCTCGCACTGGTCGATGTTGAAGACGGTGTAAAAGCGGCACAGCACAGATGTCTTCTCCACCGTTTCGTCGCCGTCCTGTACTTCGCGGGTGCCGAACTTCCAGTAGACAACTGGAAGTCCCTTTTCGCCCTTGCGAACGTGTCCCTTGAGTTCTCCAGCTTGTCTGAAGGTCAGCCAATATGGGGAACCGAATCCACTGCTCAGCAGCATCCAATTGTTGATGCCACGATAGGGGCGATCTGTGACCAGGTTTCGTGGAAGCCCGTTCGTCCCACTGACCTTCCAGGGCTTCTGCCACGGAGCCGTGCCAGATTCGAGTTGTTCGATGATTCGTGCAGTGATGACTTCATATACGCTTGGCATTGTGATCTCCTTTTCAGTTGAGTTGTGAAATGTGAAGCGGGTGAATGCTGCTGTTGCTGTCGCGAGGTTTACGGTCGTGTGTCCGTGAACAGCGACGGTCATAGAACTAGTGGGAGCACCTCGGGCAGAAATGAAAAAGGGCGGCTTGGTAGCCGCCCTTCGGTTCGTGGTGCGTGATTGTTACGACCTGGGTTTGAGAAACGCTCGAAGGGGCAGGAATACGAAGATGACCAGCAGATTGACCAGTGTTCCGCCAAGGGCGAAGGTCACCCCCAACGGATCTAATCCAGTGTGTGAGTAGTTGAGGATCTCTGTCGAGATCAGCGACGTACTCTTGTGTTGACGAATCCAGCGAAGACATCGCTCGGAACTGACCCAACGCTGTAATCCGCCTGCCTCTGCGATCTCGTCGGCTTTGAACAGTGCCGCCCAGATGAGGCACCAGAGACCGAATCCCGCAATAAACGAACCCTTCGAGCTCGGAGTTAAAGTCATGAAGTGATCCTCCTTTGTAGGTTGAGAAACTTGCTGCGACTCTTAAGGGTTGCCGTCCGAATCATTTGCAAAAGCACATATTCGAACGACCGTGTATGGACAGCTCGACGGCAGACCTCTGCCAGTTTGGAAGCAATGAAGACCTGGCCTCTGCTTGCACCCGCTGTCTTCTGCTTGAGGTATGTATCGACGAGCGGTAGCGTACGGACCGAGTCCAGACTGTTGCCCATCAGCACCTGCTGCCTTCGTGTCCGGTTCCGTTTGACTCCAGACACCGAGAACAGCATTGCTTCTGCGGCTGCAATGAGAGCGATGACCATCATGGTTATCGACCCCCGACGAGGTGGAACCCGAGGCTGACGAAGCCAGCCACTGCTCCCACGAGGAAGCAGAGCACTGGTATGGCGAACATGCCGAGGCAGGCGAGCCCGGCATAGTTCTTCGTCGGCGGTGGAACTGACAGTCGTTCCAACTTTGTGAGACCAGCAATCCGAGCTTTCAGAAGCTCGATATCAAGACCCCAACGGTTAGCGAACTCCGTGCAAAGCGAGCCTGCTTCAGAACTGAGCAGGTGATACTGTTGATCGCCTGCTGGCAACGAGTTTCCTTCGTGTCCAGCGGCTGCTCTGAGAATGCCTTCGAGCTTCGATTCGAAAGCACGTTTCTCGATGAAGAAGAGAATCGACCTCCACTTGCGGTTGAGAAGTCCAGTCTCTTTTGAGACTGGAGTTCTGGTGGATTGAGTAGTCGTTGACATTGGTTAGCTCCTTGTTTTGGATTTAGGCGTGTGAGGGTACAGAAAAAGACCCCCCTGGGCTCGAACCCAACAAAGGGATCAAGACCTCATTCACATCACCTGGGTTTGCTATCCGAAGAGCAGTTTTGCTTCGTGCGGAGGTTGAAAACAACGAAAGGAGTTAGTAGGACCGTCAGCACATTCTTGCCGCACCGGCGCTTGTGCGCTATAGGGGAATAGAGGAGTCGGAGGTGACGCACAACGCAAGTTTTCGACGATTTCCCAATGGACCTCGGTTCAGTTGGACGCGGTGACTCCCGTGCTGACTTCCATGATTCTGCTATCATCCTCCGTTTGAAGGGATAGCATGGCGACATCCCCATCCATTCCGGCCAACGACAGCGTGATCGTTCCGCTCGGATTGAGAACCGCCCTAGAGTCAGGCAACTGTGTCTTGTTTGTGGGGGCTGGTCTTGGCGAACACGTTTTGGACAAGGAAGGTAAACCCGCACCTGATGGGCGGGAATTGGCTCGCCGGATGGCCGACAATTTCAAGATTGATACCGGCGGCGATTATGACCTGGCGGAAGTGGCTGAAATTGTTGAACTCAGGATAGGAAGGCCTGAGCTTGAGACCTTTATCAAATCGCAGGTCGGTGATCTTCGGCCCGATGAAGCTTTTCAATGGCTAACGAGGATTCGCTGGAAAGCAATTTTTACAACGAATTACGACAACGTCATTGAAACCGCTTACAACCTAAACCCAAATCCGCCGCTGAAGCCCGTTCCCTTTGGTATCACCCCTGAACTATTCCCCATAGACACCCGTTTTGACGTCCCCGTTTACCACTTGCATGGTCGCTTCTCCGGGATTGAGAAACCATTCATAGTCATTACCCAAAGTGACTATGTGACGTTCCGAGATCCCCGACGGATGCTATTCGAACTGCTCAAGAAGGAGTTCGCAACCTCAACGATCCTGTACGTTGGTTACTCGAATCGTGATCCCAACTGGAAGTTGGTTTTGGAAGAAATGCGAGAGGAATTCTACCCATCACCACTCCTCCCTTCCTACAGGGTCGCGCCTGATACGCAAGCTTTGAATGCCGAGATTTTGACCCGCAAGGGTGTGGAAACCATAAATGCTCGATTTGCGGACTTCGTCAGTGCCGCATCCGTCGCGCTGGATAAGTCAGCTTATGCAATAGACCTGCTCGGAAAAGCACAATACGAGATCCCTGCCTCTCTCGCTGCCGAGTACGAGAATAACCCTACAGCCATGCTGAGGCTTCTTGCGTCTTGGAAATACGTGAATTCTGCCGATTTTAATGAGCAGCCAAACACAAAGATCTTCTTCAGAGGGGATCGGCCAAATTGGTCGTTGGCGGCTAAGAAGATACCGTTCGAGCGCGATATTCAAGAAGAGGTCTACGACACGCTTCTGGATTTTTATACAAGCACAAGTAGTTTCAGTGACTCGTTGATCGTCATCGGACCGGCAGGATATGGAACAACGACACTATTAACCATTCTTGCTACTCAATTGGTATCAGACCGTGCAGGCCACATCTTTTATCACAAATCTGGCGCACCGTTGATCGAAGGAGACCTCGAATTTGCTGCCTCTCTCTTTGGCGGCACGAAGAAGTTCTTGTTTGTTGACAACGCAGCAGACCACTCCAGTGATCTTCACAATATTTCTGATCGACTAAGAAGGCTAAAGAGCCCTGCGTTGCTTGTGATGGGAGAAAGGAAAAATGAATGGAGGCAATCGCGTGGCCGTTATTTTCCCAAGGAGTACGAACTCGAAAGTCTGAGCGATGCTGAAATAATGCGGTTATTGGACACGCTGAAGCAAAATGGGGAACTTAACAAACTCGCAACTCTCAGCCTTGACGTACAGTTCGGCGTAGTGAAGAGCAAACACGGCAAGGAGTTGCTGGTCACGCTTCGAGAAGCAACGGAAGACAATAATTTCGATGCAATTCTGATCGACGAATTTAAGGGTATCGGAAATGATTTGTCTAGACGCCTGTATCTCACTGTATGCGGGTTTTATACGCATGGTGCGTATGTGCGGGACGTTCTATTGGCTAGCCTGCTGGGGTGTGATGTAGCCAAAATGTATGACGCGACAAGGAGCCAGACCGAAGGAGTAGTTATCTACGATTTGATTGATTCGACATCAGGTCGGTACGGCGCGAGGGCGAGGCACAGAGCTATTGCCGCAACCGTGTGGGAACGTTGCGGTGACACCAATGAAAAGGAAAACCTTTTACAACAGTCCATCGAGGCGCTTAATCTGAACTACGGAGCTGATCAAAGTGCATTTGAACAATTTGTGCGATCTGATCGAGTCGTGGAAAGCTTGCGAACTTTCGATGCCAAGACCAGATTTTTTGAAGCGGCATCCAAGAAGGACCCTCAGAGCCCCTATGTCAAGCAACACTATGCTCGTATGCTGCTGCACGAAGGAAGGCCAGAATTGGCCCTTGGCCAGATTGATAGCGCAATTGAAGTCACTAAGGACTTGCGCGTCCTTTATCACACAAAGGGGGTGATCTTAGCTCAGCTTGCCCGTACCACGGATAGCATCGAAGTAGCGCGAAAAAGACTGTTTCAGGCGGAAAAGGCCTTTCGACAATGCTTGTCGATGTACAGCAAAGATGACTGGGCGTATTCAGGTTTGGCGATGCTGTACCTGGACTGGGCAAGGCGCGAGGCGGAGGATTCGGCGGAGTACCTATCTAAATGTGAACAAACCATTAGCGAAGGGTTACGCGCCAGCCAGAATCGTGAATCTTTGTTGCTTGTTTCTGCCCAAGTACAGGAGTTTCTTGGCAATGACCCCAAACGTATACAAGAGTTGGAGCGGGCCGTTCGTGCGGACAAACAGGGCAACATTGCTCGCTATGTTCTTGGTCGCGCCTATCTGTACAAGAAAGAACCGCAGAAGGCCATAGATGTTATCAAGCCTGTAGTGATTTCTGATCCTGATGAGTACCGTGCCTGCATTGTTTATGCACTCGCTCTGCTCGGCACTGGCGAAACATACAGTACGGCCATTAGCGGCATTCGGATCGGAAGCCTCTACGGTTTTCGTGATCCGCGCTACATCGCGGTGCTTGGTGGAATGCTTTTTATGAACACCCAATTTAGTGAGGCGCAGGACACGTTCGCGGAGTCGGGAAAACGAAACTTTTCTAACATCGAGTCGAACAATGTGTACTTTCGACCCAGGGGGCCTGATAAGGTCAAAGCCCTCCGTTTGCGGGGAAGAGTAGCAGCGGTAAGACCGGGATATTGTTTTGTCGAGAACAAAGACTACCCGCGTTTCTTTTGCCCAGCTTCTAGGTTTGGCAAACTAATATTGAGAGTGGGTCAGGAAGTGACATTTTCGCCAGTGTTTTCCGCAAGGGGAGCAGGGGCGGACGCAATCGACGTTCTCCCGAAGTAAGGATTTCGGCTTCTCGATCCCTGAAAGCTTAAGATGTTGGGCGGCGTGCACCTTTATCCCGTTGTGTTCTCAGCTTGAACTCCAAGCCTTCAGCTCACAAGGGTCCCACAATGTCGGCTGCCGCTCGGAGGAGGATTGTTGCTGCTCAACGGGCGACGTGGAAGGCGAGACGAAGGAAAGCTGCTTAAGTCAGTTGGGAAGGTATTTGCTCGATTTGAGCACCACGGGAGGATACTACTTTGCCCCCTTCTGTAAACACTGCCAATGTCTTCGAGGCTGCACCACAAGTACCAGGTTTACGAACCGACAGGTCGAAATGAGGGGCTTTACACGCTCTCGGCACAAACATTCTCCCGAATGTTGAAGGCGGGTCGATTCGCAGCCTTTAATCGGTCGTTAGACTGGAAGGCTAAGCGGACGGTCTCAAAGTGGTGACCTGGTGGATCTATCTTGGCGGGAAGATTTCCGAGTCGTGCGGGGTTTAAAACAGGAGGGCTTTAGCGTCTTCCCTCGCATCATTATTAGGCTTAAACTGTTTGCCCATGAATACCTCCGGCAGCCCGACAATCCGACGCAAAACTCGAATACGCTTCGACCCAGCCAACCCAGCGATGACAGTGTTTAACACTCGATACTGGAAGCCCCATATGGTCTACGTTCTTCGGGCTGATAAACCGATTCGATATGACGCAGGTCACTCTCGCGTTGTGTACATCGGTGAAACTAAGAGAGGAACCCGGCGTCCTGCTGGGTCTGCGGCAATGAAAGCTATGCGGACTTTCGGAGTGCTTCCCGGCGTTCGACGCATCGACGTTCACCCGCTGACATTCCGGGGTATTCAAAGCGTGCGAATATGGGAGATATTAGAGCGAGACCTGCTTGCGACCTTCAAAGCGACGTACGGCGAGATTCCTTTCTACAATCAGCAGGGCAAGGGCAAGAAGTTTTCACTCGATAGAATCAAATACTTCCGCAAGAGCCGGTTGGAAAAGGTCGTCAGATTGTTGTCCTAGCAACAGCCGCCAGATCGCAATCTGTCCGCTTGCCGTCGTCGGGAGAAGTCCCGCTGCTGAGAACGTGGGCCGAGCGGGAGTTGACCGACTATCCCGTTGAAGGGCAACTTCCTGATCTATTTGAAGCCACGCTTGTCACGCACGACCTCAAAGGTGTTGAACGCAAGGCGGCTCTTCGTCAATGTCACGGCGTCATCGCGGCTTAGTGCGTTCTGCAGTTCCTTCTTTGTCACTTTGCACAGCGGGCCGACAATCACTTCACGCAACGCAAGCTGTTCGTTAAACTTCCCGAAGTACAGCCCCGAAGAGTCTCGTTCTTGCAGCGTAGTGAAGATTCTCGCCTCCTGTTCGTACTGCCAGTCAACGAATTTCGTGAACAGCAACCATTGGGCGACTGTGGGGTCTATCTTCGTCAAAGTGGGCCGTTGCTCGACATACGAAACTGATTTCAATATCTCATCAGCCACATCAAAGCCGAGGGCGAGGCCACGATGCCGATCTGCGTAGTGACTCCAGAGCAGTGGGTTGTGCCAAGAAAGACTAAAGCACATGAGACCGTACAGCCGGGTCATGTTTTCTTTTGTTCTTCTGAGAGCCTGACGAAGCCGCTGATCGGGTTGAGCGATAGCCCAGAGTTCAAACGGATCGTTGAGTTCGTCAAATCGTGCGATCTTGAGCCGTCGATTTCGTAGGTCTTGTAGAGCAAATTCAGCGGGGACAAAGTGATAAGCCCGCTTCATGCTGACCTCGACGGCCAACGATCATCAATCGACCGCATGATCTCCTCAGCCCAGCGAAGGGCATCGGAGATGGCAGCAACGGTCGCAGGCACTCGGCGTCCGCCATCGTACTGGGCGAGTTTCCGAGCGGCTAAAATTGCCGCCATGATTCCGAGCACACGTTTGCGGCCCTCATCCACGTCCTGAAGTGTACCTCTTTCGCTATTTATTCTCCATGTGTTTCTGTGTGATACTGCGATATTGGAAGATCTTTCCACAGTGGAGGACCTGTTTTGCAAACGATTCACAGTTGCGGTTGGCATGAGCGACGTGTAGAAGAGTTTCACACTAGTGCGTCCGGCAAAGGCATGAAGGTCAAACTTTTTTCTTTCTTCTCAGGCACAGGTTTTCTCGACTTGGGCTTTGAGACGGCGGGGTTCTCCATTTCTTTCGTCAATGAATATCTCCCAGCCTTCTTGGATGCCTACAAATTTTCACGTCAAGCCCTCAAACTCGATGGGCCAGAGCACGGGTACTACGGCGGATCAATCACTGATTTCGCCGAGAACGTCACCCTTGCGAAGAAGCTGAAAGGGTTAGTCAAAGAGAGCAGGCGTGACGGTTCGTTGATAGGGTTCATCGGCGGGCCTCCGTGCCCAGACTTCTCCGTCGGTGGAAAGAATCGTGGTAGGCATGGTGAGAATGGCAAGTTATCCCAGACCTATTCACATCTCATTTGTGAGCAGAAGCCCGACTTCTTCCTGTTTGAGAACGTCAAAGGGTTGTGGCTAACGAAACGGCACCGCAGGTTCTATGAGGAATTGAAGAGTGACCTCGGGGACGCAGGCTACAAGACTTCGGACAAACTCATCAACGCTGTTGAGTTCGGAGTTCCGCAAGACCGGGAACGCATCATCCTGGTCGGATTCCGTGACACTGTATCTGAACGCAACGGGCATTCCTTTGACGCCATGTCGAACGGGTTCTTCCCGTGGTCGAGATTCGCGAAGTACCGTGCGAACGAAGTCTTCTCGAAGCCGTGGCCGACATTGCAGCCCTTCTCGGTAGACAGCAACATCCCGATGCCGACTGGAGTGCCAGCAGAATTGACAGTTGAATATTGGTTTAGGATGAACGGCGTTGAAGATCATCCGAACAGAGAGCACTGCTTCAAACCACGAGCAGGCCTTGCACGATTCGAGTCGGTTGCGGAAGGCGATGACAGCAGGAAATCATTCAAGCGTCTGCATCGCTGGCGTTATTCGCCAACTGCTTGCTACGGCAATAACGAGGTTCACCTTCATCCCTACCGTGCGAGACGTATTTCGGTCGCTGAAGCCCTGGCGGTGCAAAGCCTGCCAGAAGGCTTTCAGTTGCCGCCCGATATGAGTCTTTCAAGCATGTTCAAGACCGTCGGCAATGGTGTGCCCTACTTGGCGGCGAAGGGATTGGCACGTACAATTCAATCTTTCCTGCAAGGTGAGCATGACCAGACTGACGGCATCCGACATTCTTCAGGCGATAGCAAATTTGCCCAAGAACAGGGCATACAACTACATCTCGCCGAAAACCCGCACTAAGATTGAGATAGTCAACGCTGCTCCGCCTGAAGGCCCAATCACGATCAAGCGGTACAACCCATCAAAAGGTGGGACTCCAGCGGCGGCAGAAGACGAAACGATTTCGGCTGCGATGATCCGGCGGGTCGCACATGCCGTTAGTCCTGACGTGCCCATCAACATCGACCGGATTCTCGGGGCAAGTTACAACACACGTTCGGCCCTTGAAGCGTTGATGGCTCACACTCCACAATTCCAATATTGTTATCCGGGGCGTATTGAGTTCGGGGAATCTTCCACCGCTATCAAGAGGGGCCACAAGCATTTGATGTGGCTCCCGAACGAACCACACCAACCTGGCATCATGGTCAAACGTGATGTCAAAGACATGGTTATCTCAGAGATTCCATCACAAGATGCGGTTTATGAGGCTCTGATTTTGCCAGCGGATGCATTGCCCGCCGAAGCCGCTGTTCCGCCAGAAGTGCAGCGGCGTCACGCCCAGATTCAGATTGCCCTCGTCGAGATCGGCAAGCAGCTAGGATTCAAGACGTGGGTCGCACAGAACGACAAGGGGATCATGTATAAGGGTAAGAAGCTGGGAGATTTGGACGGAATCGTTGTCAGGCTGCAAGACATGGAACTCTTGTCGGCACATAACGCTGCGATCAAGGCAGCCCTGTTGATTGATGTGGTGTGGTTTCGCAATGCGAGGTTCATGCCAGCGGTCATTGAGATTGAGCATACGACAGGCGTGACGAGCGGCCTGACGAGGATGCAGAACTTCAAGGATCATCTTCCACCATTCCCGACCCGCTGGGTCATAGCCGCAGCGGACGAAGATCGGGACAAGGTGATGCAAGAATGCAATAAACCGCAGTTCCGAGGTTTGAAAGCACGATTCTTTCCTTACTCAGCGGTCGATGAGTTGTACTCGCTTTGTCAGAGGCGAAGAATTTCGGGCGTGAACGACGAGTTCCTTGACTGCTTTATGGAGGCATGCCTCCCAGCCTTGCAGTGAGAAGTCGATGGACACCATAAGCCCAGAACGCCGCAGCGAGAACATGCGGCGGATACGTGGGAAAGACACCGAGCCGGAACTCATCGTCCGCAGAGCACTGTTCGCAATGGGCTACCGTTACCGATTGCACGGGGCCAAACTTCCAGGCAAACCGGACTTGGTGTTCGCCAAACAGCGGAAGGTCATCTTCGTTCACGGTTGCTTCTGGCACAACCACACACGTCCCGGATGCAAGATCGCGAGACTGCCGAAAAGCAACCCTGACTACTGGTTGGACAAGCTAAATAAGAACGTAGCACGGGACGTGTTACGCCGAGCCGAGCTTAAGAAAGCTGGTTGGAAGACGTTAGTGATCTGGGAATGCCAGACTCGCTCCATCGCTGCACAGATGCGGCGGATAAACCGATTTCTGGAAGAGATATGAGCACACCTGTTCCAGCGACCTTCAAGGTTTTTAGTCTACACCGTTATTTCCTGTGGGCTCTCGTCATGCAAGATCATTATGAAAAAACCGGGCAGCGAGTCTCACCCACACCCAGTTTCTTCGAGAATGAAGCAGCCAACGAAGCCTTCATGTACTTGAGCTACTGGTACGCCGGACTCTATGTGGTTTGCGAGGGATGGCAGGAATTGAAATTATCTGATCCAGAAATAGATGCTCTTCTGAAATCTCCACATCTGGAAGTACTGACGCGATTCCGCAATGGTGTTTACCACTACCAAGCAGACTACTTTGATAAACGTCTCATGAACGCATTTGAGGACGGCAAGGACTTCGACGATTGGGTAACCTCACTCGCACATGCGTTTAATAGGTATCTCGATTCTTGGATCAAGAGCCAAACTGTTTCGATTTCCGCTCAACCGTAGATCGGCGTGAAGTGTGAGAAACAGGGGAAGATGGTTTCTCAGTTTGACCGGGAGTCCGAAGCCTTCTTGTGCTCACGGATGTTGTCGTAGCTGACAGCCAGTTCCGAGCCGAGTTCAACGGTGCCGTTGTAATCATTGACTGGCTCATTGTCGAGCGTTCCGAACACCAGTTTCTTCTCTTCGTCGCAGTGATGCACGCGAACCCACATCCATTCGCCGATACCAGTTGCCTCGTCTGGAAATTCGACTTTGACGTAATCCCCACACTCGTAAGTCGGTTTGGATACAGGCTGGCAAGGTCCCTGATGCCCCCGTGGGAGCCAGCATTCTTCGCTCTCTCGGCAGTCTCGCTTCAGAGATTTGTTCTGCTCCTGCCACCAGTAGCGGTTCGCCTTCATTGCGGCGTCGTCGGCCTTGACGCCAGCGTTGAACTCGTTTTCAAAATCGAACCGCCACATGTGCTGCCAGTCGTCAAATGGCATGTTGATTGAGTTCAATGCTGCTTGCACGTCTTTCAGCCAGAGTTCGTATGTCTTGTTCGTCATGGTTCGCTCCTATGATAGTTCGTTTCGTGATTCTTGGCTTTATGCGTTGTTGATATTGGGGAGTCGGTAAAGGCTTCGTCCATTCGGCAGCCGAACGATGTGTCGTAAAGGAACTCGTTGTTGCGAGAGGAAAATCGAGGCTCACGAGTGCACGACCACCTGCATAATCAGCAGGTGTGTCATTACTCGCTAGAGAGAGGTGGGCGGCCGAAACTGCCCTTTCCTTTCACTATAAATGTCGGCCTTAACAATGCTTAACTTGCTCGGCGGTATCGGCGTTTGCCTGCATTACTAACAAGTCAACACTCTGTTTCAGCTCCCGAAGCTCTCTTGCGAGATTGTCAGTGTTCAGGTTGTGCTCCTCAATCTCGTGCGGCAAAAGCGTTCGTTGGTAGTGATTTCGTCTCCATCGAAAGTACTGCTCAATCGCTTCGCGAAGTCTCTCTACATTGTCGATAATGCTTCCCTTACGTATTCCATCGCTTGAAATATCCATGTTCTCTCCTTCGTTGATTGCGGTTGGATCTGGTCATTCAGGACGACAACAGGAAACGTATAGGCACACGTATAGCTGTTGAATCCCTCGTAGTAAACCTACGATTATCAACAGCTCAATCAGGAACGCATAACGAGGTGTCCGTTGAGGTATCCGTTGAGAGCCACGCTCAGCACGCCTTGGCGTTTACCAGGTAGCCCATGTACATCACCGATTGGGGCTCCTCTTCACTTTACGACTTGGGCGGGGAATCTCACTCCCTCTAGCAGCCAGGTGCTTCCAATCACTGCCCAGGTGCCTGCCTTCTTCCCAAGAAGACTTCAGTTGGCTTTGTGTGCTGACGGTTACTTTCTCCCTTGAGGGGTCACTGTAGGGCTGCTTCAATCGGTAATCCCTACCGTGGGCCAGGTCGCTCTTCGCTGTTCGCTGGAGCCGTTTTGCTTGCATCACCTGACTGGCTTCCGTGTTCCTTCTGCCAACTGCGATCTGATACCTTGCGTGTTTAAGCGGCGTACCAGTTACCGTGCTGCTGCCGATGACGCCTATTGCGACTCGGGGGCTGTTGTCTGGATGGAGTGACGGCAGATATTTGATGCCCAAAGGGTAGTAGCTCCTCTGGAATGTTCATCGTTTCTGCGAACAAGACCAACGCTAGCGATCAGACCCAGGTCTCTCGCTTGCTGCATTATGCCGCCGATTGCCCTCAGGTCGTGAGTTGTCACTCCTGACTTCTCGACCTCCCGTAGAACATCGTAGGAGGTGAACCGTTCACATCGGCTCGCAATACGCATTGTTGCTGCGAGGGCTGCTTCCTTCCATGTTGGATTTGCATGAGCCGAACACGTGTCGATGTGTGATTGTGTGGATTGCTGACAGGGGGTGTTGTTGGTAGATGACATTTGAGCCTCTTTCTGCGACTGAGTTTATCGCCCATCTACCAACTTCTTAGTATAGGCATGTGGCCCGCACATGAGGAGTTTGAGAAATGCTTATTGGTGTCCCGAGCAATGTCCCGAAAATGCCGAATGAGGTCACCTTGGGTGAGGTTCGGCATGGGGGACAGTGTCATCGGCAGTCATGTCCTTCCGCGACGGCCAGACTTTTGACTCGTGAGTGGGTTTGCGGTCCGCGTTGGCTCCTGATTCGCTTCTACTGCTGTTGGCATTTACTTGCCGCCTTTAGATTTCGGTTGCGGCGTGTTCACGGCAGCCAGCCTCACACGCGCGCGTGACAGAATGAGCCATTCGTTAATAACCTCAGGCGAGTAGTGGACCTTCGTCTTACTTCTCCAACTTGAGGCAAACAGCAGCTTCCCGCTTGGACTGGTGAACGTGGTTTCGTGCTGGCCCCTCACTATCTTTATCCGCCCGAGGTTGGGCAGGCGTCCCGCGTTCTTATGGTGTTTCAGCTCACGTATCAGGTCTGAATACTTCCGTCCCTCCGAGCCGCGTGTTCTTGTAAAGCAGTCTCTGACACTGAACGGCTCAACGCCTGGGCAGCAGACTGCAACAGAAGGTTTATACGTGTAAGCGGCTACCTCGTTATCGCCCAGACTTCCCTTGACCGTGAGCTTCCAGTTGTCCTGATGAAAGGTGAAAACGACTTCACCGTGATTCGTGCGAATGAACACAGGGGCATCACCTTTCATAAATCCAAGCGCTTTCTTGAAGTGTGGGAAGCGTTTGCGGTGGATAAGGTAAGGCTCGGGTAATGGAAGCGGTAGCGGCTTGAAAAAGAAGCTCACGCCAACTAATGCAGCCGCTCCGTCGCGGTCAAGACGCAGGACCTTAGCCCCTCTAGGGACGGTCAGAAAGATGTTCAACAAGTCTTTAGCCGCTACAGCTCCTATCGTGAACTCTTCCCCGATGATCATAGGTTTTTCTCCAAGTGAGTGACCAACTCCGCCACTGAAACGCTTTCATCCTGTCCAGGAATCCACGTGAACGCATTTATCTCTTCGTCGGTCAGCTTGTTCTTGTCTAGTATCGCTTCCCGTTGTGCCCACTCCAAGCCGTTAGGGGCGGGCGGGAACTCGTGCCAGTCCACACCGTCCAAAGCGTTATGACCGAACCCACTCCTGGACGCGGTCACTTGCTTAAACATGAACGCCAAACCTGCGGCCTTGACTTTATCCCGCAGATTAGCTCCCCACAGATAGCGCATGGTGCGGCGTCCGTCTTCATGTTTCAGTTCGGCTTTCCAATCGGCGTCTGGATCCCACAGATATTCCTGTCCACTGCCGCTTTCTCCGCCGACGACAACCCAGCCGAATCCTTCGAGGTTGATGTCTGCGGAAATGTCCTCAAGCAATGGCTCCGCACTGACCCACCGCACAGTGGTGGGTATGCGCCGCAGTATATCCATCTTGTTCAGAGTCTTTCGGCACCCAGTAGAGACACCGAGCCACACGTTGGGATAGCCGTTGCCCCAGTCCCGAGGGAGCCGCGCCTCAATGAGTTCAGGTCTCTTGGTCAGCACAAGCCAGACCAAGTGAGGCGTACGCTTGATGATCGCCCACGCTTCCCTGCGCCATGGGTCAGCTTTGACATGGAAGAAATCTGACAGGGAGCAGGTAAAGACACGCTTTGCTGTACCGAGGCGAACGCCTTCCCGTTCCCATTTCCATGGCTCCGCCCATGTTTGAGTTCGGTGCACCTCGCCCCACGGTTCCCGACCTTGTTTTGGGAGAATCCTGCCGATGTAGCACTTGGCACATTCGGGAGCTACCTTATCGCAGCCCACCCAGAAGTTTTGCGTATTGTGCGTCCATGAAATACCAGAGTTCTCAGCCATTAGCTTGCAACCTCCGCTTTCCGCTCGGTCGCCATCGCTGGCGGTTTCTTCGCTCCAGCGGGCGCGAGCTTATCCCACATCTCATTTCGCAGTTCGTGCCAGAAGTCCACGAACTTTGTCCGAAACTCCTTGCCATCGAAGCGGTTAAGATAGCCGATAGTTTTGGATATCGCCTGATCCTTGGCGATCCTGTCTTCTTCGGGCTTACTGAGAGGCGGGGTTTTTTTCGCTGTCTTTCGCTGCCTACCTTCTGTTTCCTCCTTTTCACCACTTTCGTCACTAGCTTCGGATGGTCCACCTGCATTTGGGCTGGCGGAACTTTGTTCCGCTGGCCTTTGCTGTGCTTTCGCCTGTGGTGGTCTCAACATTTTCCGAACTGCGCGATCTGTCCTGTGCAGCTTCCTTTCACAGAACTGCGCCCAGGTCTTGCACCCTGCTATCGCTTGTTTTCCCTTCAGGTTTCTGAAGTGGACGAGCAGTTCTTCTATTTCGTCTTTCAGTTCTTTCAGCTTGACGCACCATGCGCTTTCTAACTGCTCAAGGATGCGCTGCGCCAAATCTTCAGCATGTTTGTTATGCATTTGTGCCTTATGTTTCTTCGGTGTGTTCATACTCTTAACCTCGCAATCAGGATTTTTAGTTGTGCTTCGGTCAGCCTGGGGCAGTCGTAGCGGCGCTTTCACAGGATCTTTGGATCTATATATGGCCTGCTTCCGCTTTGCCGTGGCGTGCCGCGTGAATCGTTTCCGTTGCGTCCTCATCTTGTGCCTCCTTGGCTAGTGGAAGTGTCGGAGTCTGCCAAGTGCAGAAGGAGACTAGGACTCTTTTGTTCAATAAGAGTTGCCGCGTCATGATTTGCTGTCGTAGAGATGTGTGTGTAGTGCTGAGTCATTTGGGCGGAAATATGACCGACCTGTGCCTGAATGACCAGAAGTGGTACTCCAGCCTCAGCAGCTCGTGAGATGTAGGTGTGTCGCAGATCATGGAATCGCCTATGCTCAATTCTGGAAGCTTTCCGCAGGCGGTTCCATTCTGCGTCCCAAGATGACTGGGCGTGAAAGGGATCGTAACCAGATTTTCCCCGTAGCGGATCTCCTTGCTTCGTGTGACGATCCAGCAACGTCGGGAGCAAGTAATGCTTAGCGTCTGTCGCTCCGAGCAATGTAGCCCGAGCCATCAGGCGGCTCAACGCCCAACAAGCCATTGTGTCCAGAGCAACATAACGTGCCCCAGCGTTCGTTTTGGTGGTACAACGACGCACGTATAGAAAGGGTTTGTTCTCGTCGAGGTGGATTGAGCCGATTTGGAGTTGTTGTATCTCTCGGCTCCGCATACCCGTGGCAAAAGCAAGCACTGCCGCATACGGGGCTACAGCAGTGGGACTGGCCAGACCTGCAACCTGTAGCAAGCGGACTCGCTCCTCACCGTCCAGCGCCTGTCCGATGTCGCTCTTTCGGAACCGCAGAGGCTTGTATTGCCCCGAGACACGATGCCAAAGGCTGGCATCGCGCAAGATCGACCCGAGGACTAAAACTTCATTATTGACAGTCTTCGGGCTCAACCCTTCATTCAGCCGAGCGGTTTGATATTGATTGATAGAGCGGATATTTGCCAGCTTCGCCAATTTGGCGTCGGTACCGAAGTGGCGTTTTAGAGCCCGAACGATGGTTGTTTCCGAATGGTAGCTGCTGCGCGCGACACGTAGCTTTCTATCCACGAGCCATGCTTCAGAGGCTGTACCGAGAGTCCATCGGGAACGGTCGTTGGGAAGCTGGCCCGCCTCCAACTCGCGCAAGAATTCACTCTTGATCGAGAGTGCTTTCTTACGGTCGTTCGTTCGTGTAGCGCGTTCGATCCATTTCCCGTTGTCGTCCTTGTATTTGAAGTAAAAGTATTGGCGACGGCGATACAGACCAGCGAGGTGTGCCATTAGGACACCTCCTGTCTGCTGCGGTGCGTCTCGATGAAGTTCTTGAGGTCTTCTAATTGGTAGAGGATGATCCTACCGAAACGGAGGAATGTTGGTCCCGAGCCCTCTCGTCGCCATCGCCGCAATGTGGAAAGCGAGTGACGCAGCAAGGTTGCTGCTTGGGCTTCGGTCTGGAGTGGGGATATGAAACTATTGGCTTCTGTATTCGACATCCTGTGAACTCGAAATCGTGCCCCCTCCGCACAGCCTCTCGGCGTGCAGATTGAGCTAAATTTCGCACTTCGCAGGGATGTCGAATCCTGGAAGGACTGAATGCCCCCAGGCGACGCCGTCACTTTTGCCCAGTAAGTTTGAGGACTCACTGGCCTACCGCGTGCGTTAATTATTTGATGCGACATCAGCCGATCTGGTTGCGATGGGTGTCGCAGCGAGCCCCGATCAGAGCCGTTTGGGGAAATCCTTGGGGAAATGCAACGGGCGTTCTCTGGCGAACGCCCGTATGTAATTGATAAGGATGGTTGCGGGGGGTGGATTTGAACCACCGACCTTTGGGTTATGAGCCCAACGAGCTACCAGACTGCTCCACCCCGCGCATTCATCATAACAACCGCATTCCACAGCGTCAAACCGCGCGATCAACTGATCGCGCGGTTTGATCTCGTTTCAGTTTTTTAATTTAGGGCGCTGGCAGGCGTCGACGATCTTGGTGGGATCGATAGCGTCTTTGTCGATTTGCTCTTCCAGGATTTTTCCGTCTTTGCCGATGAGGAAGTTCACCCGGCGGGCGGCTTTGTATTTGTCCAGGTAGATGCCGTACTGGTGGGTGGTTTCGCCGCCCCAATCACTTAGCAGGGGGAAGGTCACTCCAATTTGATCGGCGAAGGCTTTGTTGGCGAAGGGGCTATCCATGCTCACACCCAGGACCTGGGTGTCGGCGGCTTCCAGCTTTTGCAGACTCTGCTGGAGCGCCTTCATTTGAGCGGTTCAACCCCCGGTGAAAGCGAAGATGTAAAACGCTACCACAACGTTTTTTTTGCCGCGGTAATCGCTGAGGCTGACGTCTTTCAAATCGCTGCCGGTGAAATATTGCAGTTTGAAGTCGGGCGCAACATCGCCGACCTTCAGTTTGGGTGGTGGTGGCTGATCTGCCGCGTTCGCGGGGCGAACAATCGGCGTTATCAGAGCCAGAAAAAGCAGAATTACAACTTCGGCACTAACCCCAACTCGTCTCATTTTGGATACTCCCTTCTTAAGCTATTGTCGCAGCCTGCAGAGAAGAACACTAGAGTCTCTTCTTAACCACAGAGGACACTGAGGTACACAGAGGAAAATCGGAAGCCTTCGTGAGACTTCGTGTCCTTCGTGGTTCACGGCCCTTCAAAAGGTCCATCAGGCATTGCGTAAGTATCGGAGAAACCAGTACATTCGGTCGAGAGAGCGCCTCGTCCCCGCGCATGAACCTAGAAACCCTTAACGACATCTTCTTTACTGTGGTGGAGCGCAATGACCGCGTGGTCATGATGCACCGCCGCGACATTCAATGGGTCTCCATCTCTTCGCAGGACCTGTATCAGAAAGTTGTGGGAGTCGCGCAAGCTTTGCGCGAGTGGGGCATTGCCAAGGGAGACCGCGTCGCAATTCTCAGCGAGAATCGGCCGGAGTGGACCATCGCCGACTTCGCCAGTTTGCTGATTGGAGCCATCACGGTCCCGGTTTACGCGACTTTGACCGCGGAACAAACCGCTCACATCCTGCGCGATTCCGGAGCGCGGGCGATCTTTGTTTCCTCTTTCAAGCAACTGGCGAAAGTCAACAGCATTCGCGAACAGACTGGCCTGGAGCACATCGCCATCATGGACGCTCTGGAGACATCGAAGGCCGTCTCCATGCAAGAGTTGATGGGCAAGGGTCCACTCGAACGCGATGCCAAGTTGGATGCGCTGGGAAGATCGGCACAGCCAGGCGATTTGGCCACCATCATCTACACCTCGGGCACGACCGGTACACCGAAGGGCGCGATGCTCACCCACGGCAACATGGCGTCGAATGTGGCTTTCTCGCTAACGGATTTTGGGGTCAACAAGGATGACATCAGCATTTCGTTTCTACCTCTGTCGCATGTGACCGCACGTCACGTGGATTTCGCCATGCTTCACAACGGAGTCACGCTGGCTTACGTTTCTTTTCAGGAGCACTTGCTGCCGGCGTTGCGCGAAGTTCGTCCAACGATTTTTCTGGGTGTGCCGCGCATGTACGAAAAGATCTACGCTCAGGTGCGGCAAAAGGCCACAGGCTTCCCCAAAGAGGCGATCTATCGCTGGGCGCTGGCGGTTGGTAAGGCCAATCGGGACGAGACTCTCGCAGGCAAAACGCCCCGGACTGTTTCATGGATGGTTGCCGATCAGTTGATCTACTCCAAGGTACGGGCCGGAATGGGCGGCCGGGCGCATATCTTTATTTCGGGAGGAGCGCCGCTGGGGCGAGAATTGGCTGAGTGGTATGCCGACATTGGCATTCGCATTCATGAAGGTTATGGTCTGACGGAAACTTCTCCAGTAATTGCGGTCAATAATCCCAAGAACCACCGGCTGGGCACGGTCGGTAAACCTCTGGCCAACGTCGAAGTGAAGATTGCCCCGGATGGAGAGATTCTGGTGCGCGGGCCATCGGTGTTTCAGGGATATTGGAATAAACCGAAAGAGACGGCCGAAGCGTTCAGCGACGGCTGGTTCAAGACCGGAGACATTGGTCAGATTGATGCCGATGGGTTTCTGTCGGTCACAGATCGTAAGAAAGACTTGATCAAGACTTCGGGCGGAAAGTTCGTAGCGCCACAGCCGCTGGAGAGTTCGCTGAAACACAATCCGCTGATCGCCGAAGCCGTGGTGCTGGGAGACAAACGGAAATTCCCTGCTGTACTGATCGCGCCGTCTTTTCCGTTGCTGGAAGACTGGGCGCGGAGCAATCAAGTCGTGTTCTATTCGCGCGAGGAGTTGTGTGCGAACGCCAAAGTATGTGATTTGTATGGAAACATGGTTGCGGAGCTTAACAAAACCTTGGCGCGTTACGAGCAGTTAAAGCGAGTGATAGTGATTGCGGAAGAGTTCTCGGCAGAGAACGGGACGCTTACTACCAGCATGAAATTGCGGCGGCATGCAGTCGAGGAGCGTTATCGCAAGCAGATCGAGGAGATGTATGCGAAGGCGGAGGAAGAAGGGTTTGTGGTGGCGGAGTAGGAAGTCCCTTCCAGGTAACGCCCAGAACCGCTTCACCCTCAGGGGCTAAAGCCCGGTCTTTTCTGATCTTATCGGCACAGCTGAAGCTGTGCCCTCCCGTTGCTTCAGTTCAAAGTCAAGAGCGGCGGACAAGAGTGTCCGCCCCACACGGTCTGGAGAGATCGTCAGAGAAGAACTGTTGAGCTTCGCTCAGGGCGGGCTAAGGGCGTCTGGACCCGCGTGGTTCGGTGAGTCCCTCTGTTCGCGAAATAGCTAGGCGGTTTTACTTTTCTGCTTGTCTGCTTCTTTGAGCTTTTTAAGAGCGGCCATAGTGCGGGCGGTGTAGTCGATGCGTTTCGCAGACTTTGGGCGGCGGTGGCGTTTGGTGGCGGTATCGTGTTTTGACATTATTTCCTCGTGAGTGCTTACACTACCACATTTGGGTTGAGGTGCGGCTGAAGCAGCGATCCTCCGCGGTGATGCCGATTGCGCACGAGCGAGGACGCTTTCTCGCGCCTGCCCTAAACTAAGTGACTAGTCCATTCGGAGGCATTTACAACGTCATATTAAAGGGTATTCTCTAACCTCGAATCGCGTAGAGCGAGGCATATTCGAGTGAGCGACGAAAATTACGATTGGATTGCCAAGTACAGGGCAGCGATTAGCATAATCCCGATTCAGCAATCGAGAGTTGACACCTTCATTGCGAAATTGAAAGAAAAACTCCAACAACTCGTTTCAGCTACTGGCAGAGCCTCTCACGGGGAAACAACCGCTCAATTAGGTGTCGAACCATTCGAAGAGTTATGTTGCCCGGGCACCGTTCAGGTAGCGACGTCTGGGCTGAAGGCGCAGAGTCGATCCGATGAATCGGGAACAAAGAGTTCCGGCAAACGTGCCGTGGGCGAATCACAGCAGCGGAGAGCAGGTTGAAATCAGGGTGCGCGGCGACACCCCCCGACGCCTATGGGACCCGGGCTAGCCGTACAGCCTAATCCAAATGGACTAAGGCAGGAAAAGCGTCCAGCATCAACCAAAGAGCCTTGACAATGGCCGCGAGGTAGACGAGAATTCGCTTCTGAAATCAACAGATGTTTCCGCTCGACTCCCCCGAGTAAAAGAGAATTCGTATTTGTCCTCCCCCAGAGGCAGGTGCGCTGGTGTACAACCTTGCACAAAATGATGTGGACTTCGTAGCGGCTAATCTCTCGATTCTTGGGCAACCAGGGCTGGTGGTGGTCGATCGCTCACTGAATCTGATCGCCTCGAATATCGAAGCGATTCGAATACTCACGTTTCCATCTTCCCCGGAGAAAATTGTTAGCCTGGAGAGCTGGCTCAGCAAGCGAATTCGTGCAGGGTTGGTGGATCGCAAGTCGCCGACGACGCTCAACTTTGTCGAGCAGTTCAAATCCGCAAAGAGAACCTATCGTTGCCGATTTTTTCCGCTGAATCTCAACGGCAATGCCGGAGTGCAAAATCATCCCGCGCTGGTGCTCCTGCTGGAACGGAACACGAATGGAGGCGTGCAGTTGCATGAGATCGGTACACGCTTCGGTCTTACGCCGCGCGAGGAGGAGACGGTGAAGATGCTCTTTGAGGGTCTGACCAGCAAGGAAATTGCCGAACGGATGAAGATCAGTCCTAACACGGTGAAGGCCTTTCTGCGGTTGGTTATGGTCAAGATGGGGGTCTCGACCCGATCGGGAATCATCGGAAAAATAGCAGGATCGAGGCAGGTGTCGACACCGCAGCTATTCAGGCGAGCTAGTCGGCAGTGAAGCCTAAGGTGGTTGGATTTGGAGCCTGCTGGGTTTGCTGTATAGCAGAAACTCGTGATTGGCTCCCGAAAGTTCTCTGTTTCTGGCGCTTTGAAAGCGCTATCTAGCGCAAAATACAACGTCAATGCGAGTGGCCACGCTCGTGCTCCTTAGGAATTGGACGTAAGGTCTCTTGAGATTTTCGTCGCTTTGGAGGCGGGTACGATGGCAACCAAGCTACGATCCGAAGATGCGGAGTTCGCGAGGAATGATCTCGCTATTGCCGGCCGAGCGGGCTTAATCGTGGTAGATCACTCGCTAAACCTGGTCGCCTCAAACATCGAAGCCATCCAGGTACTTACATTTCCCAGCGCTCCGGAGAAGATCCCCAATCTGGAGGGCTGGATCACAAAGCGAGTTCGCGAGAGTTTAATCAATCGCGGGTCGTCGGTTCCGCTCAGGTCAGTCGGGCAGTTCAAATCTGCGAGAAGGACTTATGATTATTGTTCCTTTCCCTTGAACCTCGAAAGCATTGCCCCGATGCCAAGTCGTCCGGCACTGGTGTTGCTATTGGAAAGGCGCACGAATGGAGGATTGAAGTTAGCCGAGACCTGTACTCACTTCGGTTTGACGCCGCGCGAGCAGGCGACAGTAAGGTTGCTGTTTGAGGGTCTGACCAGCAAGGAAATCGGGGGCCGGATGAAGATCAGCCCTAACACCGTCAAAGCTTTTCTGCGGCTGGTCATGGTCAAGATGGGCGTCTCCACGCGATCCGGCATCATCGGAAAAATCGCGGGGTCCAATCAGTAATCTCCGCAAGACAGACATTCAGGCGTAGTCCGGCAGGCTAATCCAGAGCGTATGGAAGATGGATTAGTACATCTGGGCAATTGGGAAAAACAGCGATTGCCGCTACAGTGCCGATGCGCCAACAGCCGAGTTTCCTCCCCCAGCCGGCAGCGCAATTCTGAAGGAGGAAGATAATGTCTCGAACCAAACTGCTAGTAGCCTGTACTTTGGTGGCAGCGTTGGCTTCGTTCGGTGGCATCGCAGTGGCCGAAAACCCAGCCACAGCGGGCACACCGAATGTGTACAACGTTGACTACTTCTCCAATGCCAACACGTCGGGCGCTCCGGATGGCACGGTGCGCATCATCAACCCGGGCACGTCAGGCGGAAACCTGTGCGCGGATATTTACGTGTTCGACACTAATGAAGAGATGTCTGAATGCTGCAGCTGCACCACGACACCAGATGGTCTGCTGACGCTTTCCGTGAATAACGACCTCACCAGCAATCCCCTGACCGGTGTGGTCCTTAACACAGGCGTCATCAAGATCGTGTCGGCCGCGACGTCTGGTGGACTATGCCCGGTGCCGACAGTCCCTTCCCCCGTAGCGACACTCCGTGAGTGGACCACCCACATTCAGACCGGTGGCACGATCACGGAAAATCCCTCGCAGGAAGCGTCCCTCAGTCTCGCCGAAGGTAAAGCTCTGGCGGGGCAATGTTCCGCCATTGTGAAGGATGGCAGTGGGCATGGGATTTGCGCCAACAGCGCCGCGTTATCGGCAATCTGCAACAACTAGGGCGCCCGGAGAAACCCAACGTTGGCCGGCCCGAGCTGGTAGCTGGGCTTTCCACCTTAACTCGCCAGACAGGATTTCTGGTTTCTTGTCTGGCGATTTCTCGCTCTGGACGGCTCTACAAATTTCTGAATAAGCGGAGGAATTTTATGCAGTTCTCGCAAGGACTTCTAGGCTTCGGGTTAGGGATGATACTGGTTGTGTTTGGCAATGGAAGCGCGGTTGCCCAGAAAAGCGCGGATGTAATCGCTGAGATAGGACCGGTCAAGCTCACTATGAGCGATCTCGAACAGCGAGAATCGGCCAAGCTGCTGCAGGCGCGTTTTGATTTCTATCAAGCGGAGAGCAAGGCGCTTGACGATCTCATTGACACGACATTGATCGCGCAGAAAGCCAAGAGCGAAAACCTGACCGTGGAGCAGCTTCTCGACCGCGAGGTGAAGTCGCAAATCAAAGACCCGACGGAAGATCAGATCAGAGTTTATTACGAGGGTCTGGAAACCGACCAGCCATACGAAACAATGCGGGGAAAGATATTAGAGAAAATCCGGACGCTACGAACCAACAAAGCTGCGGCCGCCTACGTCAAGGCGCTTCGTGAGCAGTCCAATGTCTACGTGGCGCTGACTCCACCGAGCACGGTGGTGGATCTGGGAAACGCCGATGTGCTGGGATCGAAGGACGCGCCGGTTATGTTGGTTGAATTCGCCGACTACGAGTGTCCTTATTGCCAGAGGGTCGCGCCTGCGATCAAGAAGCTCGCGGAGGACTTCGGCGGCAAGCTCGCGGTGGCCTACAAGGATTTCCCTTTGCCTATGCACGCGCACGCTGAAAAAGCTGCGGAAGCCACACGTTGCGCTGGCAAGCAAGGACAGTTCTGGGCTTTCCATGACGAATTGTTTAGCAGCAAAGAGCTGGACGTCGACCAACTTAAAGCGCAGGCGCATGCCTTGAAACTGGACTCGGCGGCATTTAACCAATGCCTAGATACGGGCGAGACAGCCGCCGCAGTGCGACAGGATCGCGAGCAAGGCCTGCGCCTTGGACTCACCGGCACTCCCAGCTTTTTTGTGAACGGTCACTTCCTCAGTGGCGCGCTTGATTATGCCACTCTGCGCAAGATAGTTGATCAGCAGCTCGCGCAGCCGGCTAATGAGGCAGCGATGACGGCAAAGAAATGAATTGGATTCGGAGTGCAGCGAGGATAGGAGGAAGGAATGGTGACTTCGGTGAAAAAGAAAGAGGAGCTCATGATCCAGCGCAAGCAGGCGAACGCTCTTATGATTTGCGACATGATTCGACAGCAAATACTGTTGAGAGCAGTTCTAGCGAGACTGGAGGCTTCACCTATACGAACGGCGTAGCACGGGTCTGGGTGATACTCGCGGCCGGAATTTAGTCAGTACGTGATTAGACACCATGAGAACAAAGTCGAGCTTTCGCGCAACCGCTGGAGGGGCGTCGGCATAGCGGCTTTGTGATCGCAGTACAATAGTGGGATGGCGGACTCCCTGATTATTGCTGGCCGTGAGTTCCGTTCCCGGTTGATTGTGGGGACGGGAAAGTACAAGTCGTTTCAGGAAAATGTGCGGGCTTTGGAAGCGAGTGGCGCGGATATGGTCACCGTCGCTGTGCGGCGGGTGAATCTCGACCGCAGCAAGGAATCACTGCTCGACTACATTGATCCCAAGAAATATTTTCTATTGCCGAATACCGCAGGCTGCTACACCGCTGACGAGGCCATTCGTGCGGCGCGGTTGGGCCGCGAAGTTGGGTTGTCGGATTGGGTGAAGCTGGAAGTGATTGGCGACCAGGCGACGCTTTATCCGGATGTGCAGGCGACGCTTGAAGCTACGCGAGTGCTGGTGAAAGAAGGCTTCACGGTCCTGCCTTACACTTCCGACGACGTGGTGTTTGCCAAGCGGTTGCTGGATGCGGGCGCGAGTGCGGTGATGCCGCTGGGCGCGCCGATTGGCAGCGGCCTGGGGATTCAGAATGCGGCGAACATCCGCATACTGCGCGAAGTGATCACATCGGTGCCACTGATTCTGGATGCGGGGGTGGGAACTGCGTCCGATGCGACGATTGCGATGGAGTTGGGCGCGGATGCGGTGCTCATGAATACAGGGATTGCGAGCGCACAGGACCCGGTGTTGATGGCCGAAGCCATGAAACATGCGGTGCTGGCCGGGCGGGAAGCGTATCTTGCGGGAAGGATGCCGAGGAAGCTGTATGCGACGGCGAGTTCGCCGCTTGAGGGCGTGGTGCGGTAAGAGAAAAAATATAGGGCGGCTGCTCGCCGCCCTATGAAGCTTGCGTCGAATTAGCCCTTCAACATTGTCACACTGTCAACGTGGATGGAATCGCCAGAGACCTGTCCGCTGACGGCCACGTGATGGCCTTCATGTCCCTTGAGGGCGTCGGGGTTATCCACCATTAGCACTTTTTGTTCGCCGTCGGTGACGATGACGGCCTTGGCACCTTTGCCCAGGCACTTGTTCATGCAGGCAGCGTGGGTAGTGCTGGCGCCCTTGGCGCCGCACATGGAGTCGCTGACCGTGCCATTGACAGTGGTGGAATCGGCGGCTATGGCCAATGCGGCCATGAACAGCAGAGAAACGGCAAGCGAAAGCAACGAGAGTTTTTTCATGAGATCCTCGAATTCAGCGGCCAAAGCCGCAGATTTGTGTTGCGTGACCAACCACTCAGTCCGTTGCATTGCCGCTGCTGGGCCGAGCGGAACTATGTTTTGAAGATTTTCCCGCAATATATCACACCGGGCACCGGGCGGCGTCACGGATAGCCCTAACTACTTTTGCGCGGACTTGGTTTCGGGCTTTGGAGGTGCGGGCGGCGGGGGCGAAACATAGATAACCTCGCCGGGACGCGCGTAATGTAATTGCTCGCGAGCCTCTTTTTCGATGGTCTTGGGATCGGTCTGCAACGACTTGATCTGATCGGTGTAGCGATCATTTTCCTGCTGAAGGCTGCGAACTTCGTTTTGCAAGCCAACGTACTCGGTCTTCTTTTGACGATAAACCACCATGCCGTTGGCGCCGAACATCACATGTACGAACAACCATATGGTGAGCGCAGCCACGGCAACGGTAGCCAGGCGCCGCCAAATTCCGTGCAACATGGTCAGCGCGGGGCGAAGTCTTGCCATCATGCGGTCGGCCCAGGCTTCGGCTTCTGGAGCGCGTTGGACGAGCGTGCGCAGCCGTTCCTCGGGGCTGGGGATGATGCGAACTCGGGAAAGAGGTCCTACTCGAAGATCCATTGCTTGGCTGCCGCGCTCATCTGCTGCAACTGTTGCTCACTGCCGGCCTCGGTGTAGACACGCACCACTGGCTCGGTGCCGGAAAGCCGGTAGCATACCCACGCGCCGTCATCACAAACCAGCTTCAGTCCGTCGGTGCGTACCACTTCCTTCACCTTGCGGCCGCAAAAGTCGCGAGGATTAAGCGCCAGCTTACCAGTGAACTTCGCTTTCACTTCCGGCGTCAAGCGGAAGTTCTCACGCATGGGGTAAAAGGAACCAACTTTGACAAATAGAGCGTCCAACTGGCGTTTTAGAGGCTGGTTTCGGCGGGCCACCATCTCACAACAGAGGAGTCCGGCGAGAATTCCGTCTTTCTCCGGGACGTGATGGCGAATGGAGAGGCCGGCACTTTCTTCGCCGCCGATCACGATTTTGTCCTGCTTGATGAGTTCGCCGATGTATTTGAAGCCGACCGGGGTTTCGTACAGTGGAATGTGATGATGCTCGGCCAGGGCGTTGACGAGATTGGTGGTGGCGACGGATTTGCCTACGCCGTTCTTCCAACCACGAGTTTCGACGAGGTAATCGAAGAGCAGCGCAATGATGAAATTGGGCTGGAAGAAGGTCCCGTCCTGATCGACGATGCCGAAGCGGTCGGCGTCGCCGTCGGTGGCGATGCCGATGTGGGCGTTGGTGTCGCGCATCTTGTTCCGAAGATCGGTGAGCAGGTGGTCGTCGGGCTCGGGAGCGTGACCGCCAAAGAGTACGTCACGATAGTTGTGGACAGCGGCGACTTCGACGCTGGCGTCTTTTAGCAAGGTGTCGGGATAGCCGCAGCCGGCTCCCCAGAAGGGGTCGAAGACGACCCGCAGGCCAGCTTTCTGGATGGTCGGGATATCGACGATTTCTTGAAGCCGGGCGAGGTAGGGACCACGAGGGTCCAGGGATTCCTGCCGGGGCTTCGCGGACCCTGCTTTCGCGGCGCCACCGGAGTCGAAAGCGGCTATTTCCGCCTCGATTCGCTGGGTGACTTCGGGCAGCGCTGGAGCTCCGTCAGGAGTCGAAAACTTGATGCCGTTATACTCTGGCGGATTGTGCGAAGCGGTGAAGTTGATGGCTCCGTCCGCGTGTTCGCGAGTAACGGCATAGGAGATCGCGGGGGTGGGTGCTGCGTCGGCGACGAGTAGAGGGGTGATGCCGTGGGCGACAAGAATCTCGCTGGCCATGGCGCAGAAGGTTTCGCCGAGGAAACGCGGGTCACGGCCGACGATGACGCGCGCGCCGACGGGTTTCTGCGAAGCTACGTAGCGGGCGATGCCGCTGACGGCGCGGCGTACGTTGGCGAAAGTGAAGTCTTCGGCCATAACTGCGCGCCAGCCGGAAGTGCCGAACTTGATTTGGGTGGGCATGGATTCAGCGCGATCGCGCAAAGTGATAAGCTTTTTCCGTAAAGGTAATTCTATATGACTGACAAGAGACTCGTCCTGACCACTGCGGGATCGGTAGATGAAGCGCGGCGCATCGCCGAAGGGCTGGTGGACCGCAAACTCGCTGCTTGCGTCAACATTGTGCCGAAGGTTGTGTCGATTTACCGCTGGAAAGGAAAAGTGGAAGAAGCGGAAGAGTGGCTGCTGTGGATCAAGACGACGGCAGCGGCGTATCCTCGGGTGCGCGACGCCATCAAGGAAATGCACTCTTACGAGCTGCCGGAATGCATGAGTCTAGTGGCGGACGATGGTTGTCCGGCGTACATGAAGTGGATTGATGAGTCGGTGGAATAATTGCAGCCGCTGACTTCGCAGAAAAGCACAGATTAACCAAGCAATAAATCTGCGTGATCTGCGGCTTAGATCGCGGCCAGGGCCTGATCGAGGTCAGCCATGATGTCGTCAACGTCCTCGATGCCTACGGAAATTCGTACCATGCCGTCGGTCAGTCCGATTTCTTTTCTTCCTTTTTCGCCGATGGCGGCGTGAGTCATGGTGGCAGGATGCGAGATCAGCGTCTCGACGCCACCCAGCGACTCGGCCAATGAGCAGAGCCGGACACTCTTCAGAAATTTCTTAGCGTTGGATAGCGAACCGGTTTCAAAGGTGATCATGGCGCCGAAGCCGGTCATTTGTTCACGCGCCAGATCGTACTGGGGATGGTCGGGCAGGCCGGGATAAAAAACCTGCTTCACCTTGCGATGCCGCGAGAGAAAGTCCGCAACAATGCGGCCGCTGCGGTCATGCAACTCCATGCGGACGGCAAGCGTCTTGACACCGCGCAACACCAGCCAGCACTCGAACGGCGAAAGAATCGCTCCGACGGTCTTCTGCACAAAGCTTAATTGTTCAACCTGATCGGGCCGGGTGCACACCACGACGCCGCCCAGACCGTCACTGTGTCCGTTGAGAAATTTGGTGGTGGAGTGAACCACCATGTCCGCGCCCAGAGCGATGGGCTGCTGGAAATAGGGTGACATGAAAGTGTTGTCCACGACCAATTCAACTTTTTTCTTGCGGCATAGGCTGCTGATGGCACGAATGTCGCTGAGGGCCATCAGCGGGTTGGTGGGAGTCTCGACATAAACCATGCGCGTGCTGCGGCGAATCGCACGGTCCACGTTTTTTACTTCGGAGGTATCCACGTAGGTGACTTCGATCCCATAGCCGGAAAGAACCTGGTTGAACAGCCGTGGTACGCCGCCATAAAGGTTGTGACCGGCGACAATGTGATCTCCCGACCGGAACAAGGTGCACAGGGCATTGATGGCAGCCATGCCGCTAGCGAAAACGCGCGACGCGATTCCGCCTTCGAGCGCTGCCAGATTTTCTTCGAGGCGAGTACGCGTGGGATTCGACACGCGGGCATACTCGTAGCCTTTGTTCTTGCCCAACTCTTGTTGGAGGTAGGTCGAAGTGGGATAGATGGGGACAGAAATGGCGCCGGTTTCAGCATCGGCTTGCTGACCAATGTGAATGGCGCGAGTGGCGAAACCGGGAAGTTTGGATTTATTCATAGGTAAGACTCGATGCGTTCCAAGCAATCAGCAATTTATCACTCAGCATTCAGTCCTGCACCGCGTGGGTCGGGCCAATATTGCGGCGGGATGGAGCGTAGCTCTTGCTGAATGCTAAATGCTGAGTGCTGACGGCTTTCAAATTCCGCCTTCGAAGATCTTCTTTGATAAATAGCGCTCGGCGGAGTCGGGGATCACGGTGACGACGTGCTTCCCTTCCCCCAGCCGTTTGGCGATCTGCAAGGATGCGAAAACGTTCGCACCGCCGCTCGATCCCGACAATACTCCTTCACGCGCAGCCAGCTGTTTCACCATTCCGAAGGCGTCGGTGTCGCTGACCATCAGGACTTCGTCGCATACCGAAGGGTCAAAATTCTTGGGGATGAAGCTGGCGCCGATTCCTTCCACTTTATGTGGGCCACGCTTGCCGCCTCCAAGAACCGAGCCCTGGGTTTCAACCGCGAAGGCCAATACTTTGGGCAACTGATCTTTAAGATAACGTGCCACGCCGGTGAAGGTTCCAGCGGTGCCGGCGCCGATCACCACGGCATCAATCTGTCCATCCATTTGCTCGAAGATCTCGCGAGCCGTGGTCTGATAGTGGTAATCAGGATTGGCGGAGTTTTCAAACTGCGAAGCCATGAAAGCATTGGGATTGCCCGCAGCAAGCTCCTTGGCACGTTTGATGGCTCCCTGCATGCCCTCGGCGTCCGGGGTGCGCGTGACCTCCGCCCCGAGGGCGCGCATGATCATGACTTTTTCCTCCGAAAAGCGTTCGGGGACGAAGAGAGCGACCTTGTAACCTCGGTTTACGCCGATCAGCGCCAGGCCAATGCCAGTGTTGCCGGCGGTAGCTTCGACGATGGTCCCGCCCGGCTTGAGTGTTCCTTCGGCTTCGGCGCGGCCGATGATGCCGATGGCGGCACGGTCTTTTACGCTGCCACCTGGATTCAAGTACTCCAGCTTGGCGTAGATTCCGGCGGAAGTCGCGGGGACAATCCGCTTCAGTTTAAGGATGGGAGTTTCGCCGACGAGTTGAGTAATGTCGTCGGTTACCTGCAAGCGGCCTCGCTCGATAAGCGTCTTGTGCACTCTACAGAGTACGGAAGGTAGAGCAGAAGCGTCAATTGCACGAAGGTAGGGTCACGTTGGAAGGCGCGAGAAAGCTTTTCATCGCAGAGTTCGCAGAGAAAAACCACAGAGCGCGCTGAGAGAAGCTAGCGTGACTGATCTTGGCCTGGGTAGTAGCCACTACGGGTACGGACTGTGAGCTTCTTGTATCCTTTGGCGCGGGCTTCGACTTTGATGGTGCGGTAGCCGCCGGCACTCTTCGGGGTGGTGGGTTTGTATCCGATGGTGTACTGGCTGCGAATGTCGTGGGCGACGGCACTGCTGATCTGGTCCACTTCGGCCAGATTTTTGGGCAGAAAGGCGATGCCTCCAGTCGCCTGAGCGACGGTTTCCAGGGCGCGGCGAGAGCGGCGCGTCCTTTCGTCGCTGAGCAGGCCGATGGCGTAAACCGTCGGACCATTTTCCTGTTGCAGGTTGCGGACGGTTTCTTCCAGGGTTTCGCGGCTGGCATTATCTTCGCCGTCGGTGACCACGAATAAGATCTTCTTTTGCCGACGGGCGTGGGCTTTCATTTCATTCGAGGTGGCAACCATGGCATCGTACAGGGCGGTGCCGCCACGTGCTTCCACTTTTTCGAGAGCTTCTTTCAGCAGGGGCAACTTGCCGGTAAAGGGCTGATCGAGGTAGTACTCGTCGTTGAAATTGACCACGCAGACCTCGTCCTGGGGATTGCTGGAACGGACCAGATTCAACGCGGCTTTGTTCACTTGCTCGCGTTTTTCCCGCATGGAGCCGGAGTTGTCGATCACGATGCACATGGAGACCGGAATGTCTTCCAGGCGAAATGACGTCATGGGCTGAGGCTGGCCATTCTCAAGAACGGTGAAAGCTGTCTTGGGGAGATTCATCACCATGTGGTTTTTATCATCGACCACGGTGGCATGAACGGCTACCTCTTCGACATCTTTCTTGAAGACGAAGATGCTGTTGTCCTCGAGGGGAGCGTTCTCTTGCGGTTGCTGGGTCCCGGACTGAGGAGAAGCGGGCGCGGATGTGCTCTGGGTGGGAGCGACCGTGGTAAGGAAAAGAAAAATGATCAGCAGGGCCAGCCAACGATCATTCGGAAGGCGCATAGTATCCCGTTTTGGCGAACACACGGAGCGGCGGCAATCCTTTGGGCGGAATGAGTTTCACTTTTATTTTACGCCATTTGCCATCATGCCCAGGGTTCTTGGGACGGTACCCCAGCACGTACTGGTTGCGGAGCTCGATGCCAATCTTGGTAGCCACATCGGCCAGATCGTTGGGATTGTCGATAGTGAAGGCGCGGCCACCGGTGATCTCTGTGATGTCAGAAAGTAGGCCGGGCCCCGCCACCTCTTCGGGAGTAGGCATGGTGTGGTCGTAGATGCCGATGGCGTAGATCATGACATCCGCTTCGCGGACGGTAGACTTGATTTCGCCTTCGGTGTAGCGGCTGTGATTGTCACCGCCGTCGGAAATAATGAGCAGCGCCTTTTTGGGATATTTTGCCTGACGCATTTTGCTGATGCCGAGATAGATGCCGTCGAGCAAGGCAGTTCTTCCTTTGGGAACGGTGTAGACGAGTTTGCCTTGAATGTCTTCGACCGAAGAAGTGAAGTCGGAAACTTCCTGCGGTTTGTCGGCAAAGGCGATCATGAAGAATTCGTCCTGGGGATTAGCGGTCTTGAAGAATTCGATCACGGCTTCGCGGGCGCGCTCGATCTTGCTGCTCATGCTGCCGCTCATGTCGAAGATCACGCCGATCGAGACTGGTGCGTCTTCGCTGGAGAAGGACTTCAGTTCCTGCTGGTCTTTGTTCTCGAAGATCTCAAAATTCTCTTTGTCGAGACCGGTGACCAGGCGATTCATCGGATCAGTAATGGTGACCGGAATCAATACCAGGCTCACATCGACCTTCATGGGACGAGTGTGGGTGCGGAGCGAGGGATCGACAGAATCGAGTGGATTGGGCTTTGCGGGCTCGACTCGCGGGGCAACATGCACATCCTCGATGGAGACCTGGGCGAATGCAACAGAAATCAGGGAGGTCACAACGATTGCGAGGGCGACGAAACCGCTCGGGGTTCGGCTTATGATGCCAGACATAACTCTACGCTCAGCGTCCAGAGAGAGGGGCTGACTGGGAACCGTCTTTGGTCAGGGCGAGATGACCCGCTCCGCCCACAAAGGCGGGCCATAAAAGAACCTCACTGAGGCTGATCGTAACACAGGCGAATGGGCACGGTGACAGGCTTTTTTTCGGAAGTATAAAGGCGTTTTCAGGCAAAAATCTGCTCCTGCTTCTTTGCCTGCCTGAAGCCGGACTCTCGATCCCTATGAAATTCGGGAGCCGCAGGTTTTTTGATGGCTGATCTCCCGAAATCTGGATATGCACGAGGGTTTTAGTAGAATGTCAGCTTCACCACATGGCACACATCGCTCCATTTCGCGCATTGCGATACGATCCCGCGCGGGTTGATCTCTCGCAGGTCGTAACTCAGCCTTACGACAAGATCACGCCAGAGATGCAGGAGCGGTACTACGCGGCCAGCCCACATAATCTGGTACGCATCATCCTGGGAAAGCGGGAAGCGGCGGATCGTCCAGGAGATAACCCTTATACCCGGGCTGCGGCTTACTTCCAGGATTGGCGGCGACAGGGGGTTTTTCTACAAGAGGCGAAGCCTTCGATTTACAGCTATGCGCAGCATTTCACGGTCCCTGGAGGAAGCACGGAATTGGAGCGCCAGGGATTCATCGCGTTGGGGCAGTTGGAAGACTACGCCGATGGCGTGGTGTTTCGTCATGAGCAGACGTTGGCGAAGCCCAAGGCTGACCGGCTGGATCTGTTGCGGGCTACGCGGGCGCACTTTGGTCAGCTGTTTATGTTGTACAGCGATCCGGCGGGAGAAATTGATGGGTTGCTGACGGCGACGACAGCTGCGCCGGAGATTGAAACTCGCGACGAATACGGAGTTCGGCACCGAGTGTCGACGATTTCTGATCCTGACCTGATTGATCTGGTTCGCGGGAAGATGCGCGACAAGAAGTTGATCGTTGCGGACGGACACCATCGTTATGAGACGGCGTTGAATTATCGCAACGAGCGTAACAGTACGGCGGAGACCGCGCCCGGCCCGGTTAGCCTTTCTGCTGTCCCGCCCTACGAGATGGTGATGATGACGTTTATCAATATGGACAGCCCCGGTTTGCTGATCCTGCCGACTCACAGAGTGGTACATGGGCTGGCGGCGTTCTCGGCAGAGGAACTGCGGCAAAGGGCGGGACAGTATTTCAGCGTGGAAGAAGTCGATCCGTCGGTCGATGCGGCGCGGGCGAGTGGAATCCTGCGAGAAGCCGGACGCGCGGGTACGACGTTGATGGCGGTGACTGCGCACCGAGTGTTTCTCCTGGATACTCCCAAGTCAGTCGGCTCAAACTTTTTCAGCGGCCTCTCGATCCGACAGCAAGCGCTCGATGTGGTTCAGTTGCACAAGTGCCTGCTAGAAGGGGTGCTGGGGATTTCCGAGGAAGCGATCCGAAATCAGCAAAATATCAGCTACGTGCGAGATGCGAGCGAAGCCATGGCACGGGTGAGGTCAGGCGAGGCGAATGTAGCTTTTCTGATGAACCCGGTCAGGATGCGGCAGGTGCGGGACATTGCGTTTGCCGGCGAGGTGCTGCCGCAGAAATCGACTGACTTCTATCCCAAACTGCTCAGCGGGCTGACGATTTACGCGTTGGAGTAGGTGAAAAAACTCAGCAGGCAGTAAAGCCGGAGCACTCGGGGGAGAGCTTTTAACCGCAAAGGCCGCAAAGGACACGAAGAAAAGCAGTTAAATTAAAGCGAGTCGCGCCATAATGGATGCATCTTGACCACCACGGCAGGCGGCATCGTAAGTTCGGGACGTCGCGGGCTTACGCGCATTGCGGTGGCCGGGCTGCTGGCAATTGCTTCTGTAGTTCTGCTTTCCGGGTCTGCGGAAGATAAACGCGTCTCCATCTACTCGACGGTTGCGAACTATTCTCTTCCCGTGGTCGAACGAAACAAACAGGATTATGTGGGCTTGCTTGAAGTGCTCGAACCTCTGGGCACGGTGAGCGCCCGGGTCAGCGGAGACCATTGGAAGCTTCGCTACAACGGCGCCGATGCGGAGTTCACAGCGCGCAAACGGGGTGCGCGGACCCGGAATACTAATTTCGATCTGTCTGCGAATTTCGTTCTGGAAGGCGGCCGGGGATTAGTGCCGCTGACAGATCTCAGCAGCCTGCTATCGCGCATTCTCGGCGGCCCGGTGACTTTCAATCCGCGAGCGCGGCGGTTGTTTGTGGGCAGTGTGGCGATTCACTTCACGGCGCAGGTCAATGCCACTACATCACCGAAGCTGATCATGAACTTTAGCTCTCCGGTGAACCCGGCGATCGCCACTGAGCCGGGAAAATTGCGCATGACATTCAGTCATGACGCGGTGGTGGCACCCAGTTCTCCGAGACTTACTTTTGACAGCACAGTAATTACTTCTGCCAGTTTTCTGGAAAACAACGGTGAGGCTGAGGTGGTGATCACCAGCACCGTCCCGTTACTGGCCAGCTTCAGCAATAACGGACGCACGATCACTGTGGGACCACCGCCGGTGGCTGCGACAGCGGCACAGGCTCCGCCGCCAGTCGCAAGTGTGCCGGCATCTTCTCCGGCCGCGGCGCCTGCATCCGCGTCTTCGTCGGTTCCCGCACCTGCGCCTGCGGTACCCGTGAGCAGTGCCGGTGTGCCGATCTCCAGCGCGCCACATTACTTTGCTGTGGTGGATGCCAGCCACGGTGGCGACGAGCGCGGGGCGGCACTCGCAGACCAGATGGCGGAAAAAGATGTCACTTTAGCTTTCGCGCGTGTGCTTCGCCACGAACTCGACAACCGCGGACTACGCACGCTGCTGATTCGCGATGCTGATACTACATTGACGCTCGATCAGCGGGCTACGATGACGAACGCGACGGCCCCGGTAATTTATCTCTGCGTGCATGCTACCTCGGAAGGAACCGGGGTGCGGCTGTACACCGGCTTGACTGTGTCCGGGGGAGAAAATGCCGGGCCGTTTCTTGACTGGGACACAGCGCAATCTCCGGTTCAAGGGTTGAGCGACGCGGCGGCCACTAGCATAGCAGCGGCATTACACGATAAGCAGATTTCGGTTCGGACTCTGACGGCTCCGCTACGGCCATTGAACAACATCACTACCGCGGCGGTCGCGATTGAGATTGCGCCTCCAGGCGGCGACATAGCTCAGCTAAACGCTGCTGCCTACCAGCAACCTCTTGCCGCCGCGGTGGCCGCCGGGGTAGCCGATGCGCGTGACAAACTTCAGGCGGCGCGAAGATGATTCCACGTCATCTCATTCTGGGCGCGGTGGTCATGATTATTCTGGCAATGGGCATGAGTTTCTATGCATGGCGCATGCGCGGAGGCGCTAGCCGGCCCGAATCCGCATCAACCCAGCCGGTGGCTCCTCCGGTTTCGGGACCTACAGAAGCGGTAACCTTGTATGTCGCTTACGATGATGGCGGAGTCTTGCGCGCCCAGTCTGCGCGGATTCCATTGCCGACGGGACGCCAGGAGCGAGCGGAAGAATTATTGCGCACCCTGCTCAATATTTATCTCGACAAGGCATCTCCGCATTTACTGGCCACAGATTCAGAAATCCGCGACGTTTATTTGGTGGATCCGGGGCTGGCTGTGATCGATCTCAACGCGGCCTTCGCGGACGGGCATCGTTCCGGCGTGCTGATTGAAGAACTGACGGTGGCTTCGCTGGTGGAGACACTATCCGCCAACATTCCAGGAATTACGCGAGCGAAGATCCTGGTGGACGGCAAAGAGCGCGACACGCTGGCGGGACATCTCGACCTGACGAATTTCTATGATGTCGCCGCCTTTTCTCAATTGGCGCTGCAGCTGCAGAGCGGGCGCTAAGCGGTACCGGCTACCATCATTTACAATCGCGAACGATGATCTATCGCTCCGACAATCGCACTTCCGACCAACTCCGCCCAGTGAACATCGTCGCTGACTACATCAACACAGCCGAAGGCTCGGTTCTCATCGAGGTGGGAAATACACGGGTGATCTGCACCGCGTCCATCGAAGAAACGGTGCCGCAATTCATGCGCAACAGCGGCAAAGGCTGGATCACCGCCGAATACAGCATGCTGCCACGCGCCACGCTGACTCGCACGTCGCGCGAGGTAAATAAAGGCAGACCTAGCGGGCGTACTCACGAGATTCAGCGGCTGATTGGACGATCTCTGCGGGCGGTGACCGACCTACAACGGCTGGGCGAACGCACCATCTGGATTGATTGTGACGTGATTCAGGCCGACGGCGGTACACGGACGGCGTCCATCACCGGCGCGTTTGTAGCGCTAGGGCTTGCTTTTGAAAAACTGGTGGAAGCCGGGACGCTGACTTCCGCCCCGCTACGCGACTTTGTCGCGGCAGTGAGCGTTGGGATTGTGGATGGAGAAATCCTGCTCGACCTTGCCTATGAAGAAGATTCCCGTGCCGATGTAGACATGAACTTCGTAATGACGGCCGGCCATAAGCTGGTGGAGGTGCAAGCAACAGCCGAACATCAGGTATTCGATCAAACACAGTTGGACAAGATGCTGGTGCTGGCTCGTCAGGGGGTGCAATCGCTGATCGCCAAACAGCAAGGGGTTCTGAGGACGCTGACGTTGAGGCAGTAGTGGTCCTGCCTTCCCCTACACCTGCAGCACATCGCCATCACGGGCGACCATCTCATACAGCACGGGGTTGACGAAGAAGCCGATAAACAGGCGGGAGATGAGGCCGGCCACGATGACGATGGCAAATGGCCGTTGCGTATCCGATCCGATGCCGGTGGAAAGCGCCGCTGGCAGCAATCCAAGGCAGGCGACCAGGGCCGTCATCATGATGGGACGCAGCCGCAAGAGCGAAGCTTGCCGCGTGGCAGTGCGGATGTCCATTCCCTCCTGCCGCAGCTTGTTGATGTAAGAGACGAGAATGACGGCCGTCTCGACGGAGACGCCGAGCAACGCCAGAAGGCCCAGGACCGAAGAAACGCTGAATGGCGTGTGAGTGAGTTTTAGCGCTACCAGCGCGCCCACCGGTTCGGTCATGATTACGCCCAGGGCAATGGTGACGGGAAATTTGAAATTTCCGTAGAGCGCGAACAGGATCATGAAGATCAGAACTATGGCTAACGGGCCAATAATGTACAACTGTGATTTCGCCTCGAGGAATTGGCTGTATTCGCCTCCCCAATCCATGCGGTAGCCTTGCGGCAGGGTCACGACCTTTTTGACGGCGGCCTGGCCGTCTCGCACCGCTCGCTCCAAATCACGCCCCTCGATGCTGTATTGCACGCCGATGTAGCGGGAGTTGTTCTCCCTGTAGATAAAAGACGCGCCGTTTCCCTGGCTGATATTCGCGAGCTGGCTGAGTGGGATCTGCTGGCCGTCGGGTGTGCCCACCAACAAGTTTCCGATCTCATTCGCGCTGCTGCGAAATTGCGGCTGCATGCGAACCACCAGATCGAACAGCTTCTCGCCTTGAATGACTTGCGTGACTGCCTGTCCGCCGACCGCTGCTGAAATCACGGCTTCCACATCGGCCACGTTGATGCCGTAACGCGCAATCTTGTCGCGATCGACGTCGACCAACAGGCTGGGCTGGCCAAGTTCGCGCACTACCGTAAGCTCGGTGAAACCGGGAACTTTGGACAGTGTGTTTTTAATCTGGATAGCTTTGTCTTGCAGGATGTTCAGGTCCTCGCCGTAGACTTTGACGGCCAAGGAGCTCTTGAGGCCGGTGAGGGCTTCATCCACGGCATCTTCCGCGGGCTGGGTGTAGTTGAAAATAATCCCGGGGAAGGCAGTGAGTTTCTCATTGATGGATTCGATGAGTTGTTTTTTCTCGCTGATTGAACCAGTCCAGGATTTGTCTTTGTAGGGTTTCAGACCGACGTAGAATTCGCAGTTAAAAAAGCCGGTGTGATCAGTGCCGTCGTCGGGCCGCCCTAATTCTGAACCGACCACTGTGACCTGCGGATAGGACATCAGAATGTCGCGTATCTGAGGAGCGATACTGCTAGCCTCCTCGAAGGAAATGGTGTAAGGCATGGTGGCTCGCACCCAGAGTGCGCCTTCGTCGAGGTGAGGCATGAACTCGCCGCCGATGAAAGGCACCAGCAGCAGGGTGGCTGCGAAGATCAAGGTCGCGATGGCGATGGTGGCTTTGGGGCGATTCAGCGCCCAATCGAGCTGACCTGCGTATTTCTGCTTCATCCACTCAAAAGCGCGGTTTTTCTTCTCGCGAACACCACCCTTGAACCAGTAGGAGGCGAGTACCGGGATGAGCGTAAGCGTCAGAATGAGCGCGCCGACCAGCGCAAACGACATGGTCTCGGCCATGGGGTGAAACAGTTTGCCCGAGGGGCCGCTGAGCGCGTAGATGGGCAGATAGCCGGCGAGGATGACGGCCACTGAATAGAAGATCGGGCGATCCACATCTTTCGCGGCGGCGAGAATGACTTTGTTCAGGTTGTACTGCTGCCCCTCGCGCAGGGCCAGCTCGCGGTAGATGTTTTCAATCATCACCACGGTACCGTCGATGACAATTCCGAAATCGATCGCTCCGATGGAGAGCAAGTTGGCAGCAACGTCGTGAGCATGCAGCACGATGAAAGCAAACAAAAGCGAGAGCGGGATGGTGAGAGCAACGATGACAGCAGCGCGGAAGCTGACCAGAAAGAAAATCAGGACGATCAGGACCAGGACCATGCCGCGAAGCAGGTTCGCTTCCACGGTGTCCGTGGTCAGAGCTACCAGCTCGCTGCGATCGTAATAAGGATGAATTTTGACGTCAGGCGGCAGGATCTGGCGATTCAGTTCGTCGGTTTTCGCTTCCACCCCCTTTAGGACGTTCTGCGTCTGTTCACCGCGCAGCATAAGAATGACGCCTTCGACGGCATCGTCATTTTTCTGGAAGCCGAACTCGCCCAAGCGCGGCGCGTGCCCGATGGCTACGTCTCCAATGTCGCGCACGCGGATGGGCACGCCCTTGTTAGCGCCGACGACGATGTTGCCAATGTCGTCGGTGTTGCGCACCAGGCCGATGCCGCGAACGTAGTAGAACTGTCCGCCTTGAGAATAGAAACCGCCGCCGGCATTGGAGTTGTTGGCGGCGAGAGCGGCAGTGACTTGAGGAATCGTCAGGTGGTAGCCGTAGATGCGGGCGGGATCGAGCAGCACCTGATACTGCATCACGGTCCCGCCGAAGCCGGAGTCGTCCGCCACCCCATGCACCGATCGATAGGCGCGCTCGATCACCCAGTCTTCGATGGTCTTTAGTTCCTGCGGCGAGCGGTCGGGACTTTCGAGCACATAGCGATACACCAGGCCGCTGGGGCTGAAGAGCGGCGCCATGGTCGGGGTTACACCGGTCGGCAGCGTGGCTTGAGCGAGCCGTTCGAAAACAATCTGTCGTGCAAAATAGTCGTTGGTGCTGTCTTCGAAAGTCAGGATCAGGTCGGAGAGACCGTAGAGAGAGACGGAGCGCATCACCACCATGTGTGGGACGCCGTTCATCACCAGTTCCAGAGGAAGCGTGACCAAGCGCTCAATTTCTTCGGCGGCATGGTCCGGCCACTGGGTGATGATTTCGACTTGCGGAGGCGCGAGGTCGGGGTAGGCATCCACTGGCATCCGCTGAAAAGAGAGGATCCCGCCGACCGTGATGAACCCGGTCAGCATCAGGACCAGGAACCTCTGCCGCAGTGCCGCTTGGACGATTCGGTGGATCATTCGGTTGTGGTGGACTTTCCTCTACCTAGCGCTGCAGCGAGTTCGCGAACTGTAAGAACAAGCTTCCATTCCCAATCACTCGGTCACCCGCTTTCAGCCCGCTGGTAATCTCAGTTTGTCCATTCAAGCTTTCGCCGAGGGTCACGGAGCGTCTGCCAAACTGGTTCGTCGATGCGGCGGCGTAGACAAAAGGCTGATTTTCGCTGTCGCGCAGAACTGCGGCGTCGGGTAGCGCAATGGCGTTGGGGATGGTGCCGGCGTTGACGGTCGCCACCACGTACATGTCTTTTTTCAGTTTGTCGCCGGGATTGCTGGTCTCGATGCGCGCCTGTAGTGTGCGTGTATTCGGATCCAGGGAGGCGGCGACATAGGAAATACGGCCATGGAAATCGTCAGGGTAAGCGTCCGTCTGAATGGTGACCGAGTCCCCGACGTGAACGTACGGCAAGTCCTTCTGATAGACGTTGACCAGCACCCAGACGGTGCTGATGTCGGAAATCATGAAACATTGGGTGGCGCCGGTCTGAAGCAATTGGCCCGCGGCCACATCCTGCTCGACCACCAGGCCGCCGATGGGAGCCCTTACCGGGACTTCGAAAGATGGCGGAGCTTTTATCAGGGCGTCAGGATCTGTGATTCCCATGACTTTCAGGGCGGCTTGTGCTGCTGCGAGGTCACCCCCCGCCTGCACCTCTGCCGATTCCGCCTGCTCCAGGCTTTGCTCGGCAATGGCGTGATGCTGATACAAATCCTGGGCCCGGGAATAGGCCTTCTGGGCGAGAGCGTAAGCGTCCTTGGCCTTCAAGTAATTTGTGCGGAGTTGCGAGTAGTCCGGACTTGCCACGTACAACATGGGCTCGCCCTGATTTACTTTCTGTCCGGGAACGACCACGACTCGACTCACCGGTCCGCTGACCTGCGTGATCACTGGCGTCGTGCGAAAACTGTTGTACGCGACAGCTCCCGTTAGGCGCAGAGACCGAGTTAGCGTGCTGGACTGAATGGTCAGCACCTGGACATGCGACATCTGGTCCTGGGGAATAGTAAACAGTTCCGCATTATCGGAGCTTTTAGCGTTGCTCGAGTAGGCGGCATTCGATCCCGGGCCCTCGCAGCCAGCAAGCATCAGCGAGATCGTCAACAAAGCGGCACATACAACCAACCGTTGCCCAGGATTCGTGCTCATGGCAGGTTCCTCGTTCCCACTGCTTCTTTCAATTGCTCCAACGCGGTCATATAAGCTGCCAGAGCCTGACGATAAGCTAGTTGAACAGACCGGTAACTGCGCTCGGCGTCGAGAAAATCCAGCAAGCTGGCAGCACCGCGTTTATAAGCATACTCGCTGATATCGCGCGAATCCTGCGCCTGTTTGAGATATCCGGAAGTGTAGAGTTGCACCACTTCATCGTTGCTCCTGACGGCTTCATAGGCGTTGGCAACATCGGAGAGAACTGTATCACTGGCCGATTGCTGCTGTTCCTGAGCCTGGGTAAGTGCGTAGCCGGTGCGCGCGATCTCCCCTTGATTGCGGTTGAAGATGGGAAGCTCAAAATTCACAAAGATCGAAGCCGTGTTCTCGCCGGAAACATGGGTAAAGTCGTAGGTGCCATTTACGTCCACTTTGGCGTTGGCTTTGGCCAGGAGGATTTGGCTCTGGGCCGCGGTGATCCCCAATTCAGCGGCGCGGAAGTCGGGACGCTCGATCAGTGCCTTGGTCTGGAAATCCTCCAGATTCCCCTTGGTGGGCTGATATGCCAGGTCGCCAACTACGTCATAATCAGCCGGCACCGTGCTGTAGCCCAGAAGCCCGCGCAGAGCGACAAGCGCCTGTACCTTGGCCAGCCGGGCGGTAGACACGTCGGTCTGGAACTGCAAAAGCTGCAGCTTGATCTTAAGATAGTCACCTTCGCCGATGAATCCTGCTTTGAACTGCGCTTCGCCAATATCGACGGTCTGTTGGAAGCCCTTAAGGTCCTGAAGCGCGAACTGAAGCGTGGATTCGGCCAATAGGACGCTGACGAACTGCTGGCCCACGTTGAACGCGAGAGTCCGTTCGGCGTCGGCGACCTGTGCGCGCTGAACGGCGGTTTGATCGCGAGCGGCTTGCAAGCGATGCTGCCGTTTGCGGCCACGTTCGAAGAGATAGCCGATCCCGATATCGAACTGTTGGGTTTCGTTCAGATTCGTCCCGGAGAAATCCTGTGGGCTAAAAAACGGGACGAACTGGGAATCGGCTCCCAGAGTCGGATTAGGACGCAGATTGGCGGTGATCTCAAGGGCCTGATCTTGAAGAATCAGAGTTCGGGTGGCCAGGATGGAATGGTTGTGGGCCAAAGCCAAATCGATGGCTTGATCAAGAGTGATAAGGGTTGTGTTTTGCCCGGCGCCTATGCCCACCAGCAGCACCACGAAGATTGCAACCGGGCCGAACCTCCGAAAGTGCTTGAAAAGCATCAGGCTAAAGCGCATAGAGGGAGAGACCAAAGCACGCTGACGGTGGCGCAACCGGTCTCGCACGGAGGCTCGAACCTAACCTAGCACCACGCCAAGCTCCGTCGTTCGTATCATCCTCCTGTATCTAAGAGTGCGAGTAGGAGTTAATGGATGTATTGTAATTCACCGTACATTCATGGATCGTACGACTCGGGAGTGCTTACTTTGGCTGTTCCTGTTTCAGCTCGTCGAACCAATGCAGCACGACATCGATCTGGGTTCCTGAAGCCTTGTCGGTTGCATCGCGTACCACCACGAGGCGCCCGTCCGCTGCCACGTCGTAGCCAGTCCACGGCGCTTTGTCTTCGAATAAGAGGACCGGCTTGCCGGGACTGAGTCCATCTCCGGGCGAGAATTTCACCGACATGAGCCGGGTCTTGGATCGAAACAGCAATTCATAGTGGCCCGCCCATCGGGGTTCGGTGCCGCCCTCGGTCGAGATCTGGACGCGAGTATTGGGATCATTCAGGGATTGCACGAACACCTCCCCCTGGCCGGATTCATCTGAAACGTACGCCATCCATTTTCCGTCGGGTGAGACACGCGCCAAGCCTTGATTGAACGGCGCCACCACCAACGGGCGCACTTTATGATCACCGTCGACAGTTACCGCGTAGAGATCCCAACCCGTGTCTTTGTTTTGCTGGCCGAAAATCATCTCGCGGCCGTCCGGCGTCCAAGCATAGAGCGCTTTGGTTTCAGGTCCCTCGGTTAACATGGTTTCTTCGCCTTGCAGAACACCGTGCTTCAGATATAGCTGCATATGACCGGATTTTGAGGAACTATAGGCCAGCATCTTTCCGTCTGGCGACCACAGCGGTCGATAATCGTCACCCCCGAAACTGACTTTTGTGAGTGCGTCTCGCTCCAGGTCGTATACCCAAACATCGAAAGTACTGCCCTCCAAGGTCAAGGCAATGCGTTTGCCGTCAGGCGAGATAGCAGGCGAGGCATAAGGCTTCACCTCCGGAGTGATATTGGTGGCCTTACCGCTGCGATCCATCCAGACCAGATTGCGCTGAAACGAAGTCAGGGTTCCAGGTTGGAATATCAGCGTTCCGTTGTTTGAAACCGCGAAATCGGCATCGCCGTTCGACGCGCCAGTCATGACTCCCTCGATCACCGGAACTGGCGTGCCCTTCACTTCCAATCGTTCAGCATCGAAGCCAACCACAAACAAAGTGCCGTTGCGGGTATAGGCGAGGTGACCGCTGGGAAGATAGCGTCCGCCGGTGGCACCCTCGATCAACACTTTCCGTTGCCCCGACTTGAACAGCAGGCCTTCAATTCGCGCTTCGTTGAAAGTTCGCCCTGTCCAAACTGTGAAGATCATGCCGGTGTTGCCGGGAAGCACGCTGGGCCACAAATGAGCGCGGTCCTCCGGGGTTGATCCCGGATTGGTTAACTGCCGCGGTTGGCCTCCCCCGGCCGGGACGGAAAATATCCCTGAAGTGAATCCCTTGACGTAGTAGATGGTGTCGTCTTCCCACGCGCCCCCGAAGAACGGCCCATCGAGTACGACCACAGCGCTCCCGCCGCGTAACAACACTTTCTTCAACTTAAAATCGTCCGATACGAATGCCAGCCATTCACCGTTCGGCGAAAAGAATGGACTCCGCGCTCCCTCAGTGCCGGCGACGAGCGTGCTCTCGAAGCTGCCCAGCTTGCGAACATAGAGTTGCGCCTTGCGGTCCTCTCCGTACGCCGCGTACGCGATCGTGGAACCATCGCGCGAAATGGCCAGAGGCTCGGTCGAGTTGTTGAGCAATGACATTCCGGGCGGAAGCGTGATGGTCAGGCGTACGGGGGTGGTGCTGGGTTCGTGGTGTCCGATCTGCCAACCCAGAAAGCCCGCAACCACAATCAGAGCGAGTGCAGCGCCAATCCAGATGGCACGCCGGGGTGGCGTCGGGCGAGCGATCGCCGACGCAGCCACGTTCGCCTGCGATCCGCCGGCCAACATCCAATTCAATTCGCTGGCCAGATCACTTGCACTTTGCCAGCGATCGTCGGGATCTTTGGCCAGGCATTTCCTGACCACGCGTTCCAATGTCGCCGGGGCCAGCGGCTGAAGTTCCGAGATAGATGGTGGATCGACGGTCAGAATGGCGGCGATCAAACTGGCCCGGCTCTTGCCACTAAATGCGGGCTTGCCGGTCGCCATTTCGTAGATCACTTCTCCCAACGCGAAGATGTCGGTGCGCGCATCTGCCTCTTTGCCTTCGAGTTGCTCGGGCGCCATGTACTGAAAGGTGCCGACGATTGTTCCCTCGCCAGTGAGCTTCGCCTGGTCCACCGTCATCTCGGTGAGAGCCGTTGCTAATGGAGCAGGTCCGGATTGTTTCGCTAGTCCAAAGTCCATCAGCTTGGCGCCGGACTTGGCGAGCATGATGTTGGCAGGCTTCAGATCACGGTGAGTGAATCCGCGTTTGTGGGCTTTGGCCAGCGCGTCGGCGATTTGGGCTGCATAGCGAATGACTTGATCCGCCGGCAGCGGGCCTTTGAACAGGCGCTGCTCCAGAGATTCGCCCTCGACCAATTCCATGACCAAGAAGTCAATTCCATCCTGGTGGCCGATATCGTGCAAAGTGCAGATGTGGGGATGAGAAAGTTTGGAGACAGCCTTGGCTTCGCGCTCTAAGCGTTGTTTCAATGAAGGATCGGAAGACAGGTTGGTCAGCAGAACCTTGATGGCAACATCACGATCCAAGCGCGTGTCGCGGGCGCGATAGACTTCTCCCATGCCGCCGGCACCTAATGGCGAGATGATTTCATAGGGTCCGAGTTTGGTGCCAGTGGCGAGGGCCATCCGATGGCGCCATTATAGTCCTACGGGACATTCGTCAGATCATGATGAGTTGGTCCCGTTATCCGGCATTTTCCCAATGGGACACTGCGAGAAAGTTCTTCCCTCATCTTGTCTTCCGCTGGTATCCCATAGTTTACAATTGGCTGGTTTGAGCACTCATAGGAGGATTTATGAAACTTAGCCCGGGAAAATTGGCAGGACTCAAGCGCGTTTCGAACGATCGCGGCGTGATCGCAGCTGCGGCCATGGACCAGCGCGGCTCGCTGCAGAAAGCACTGGCGAAAGAAAAAGGCAGTGAAGTCAGCGATGCAATGATGGAAGAGTTCAAATCGCTGGTCACGGAAGTGCTCACGCCGCATGCGAGCGCTATTCTTCTGGACCCGGAGTGGGGGTTGCCCGCTTCCAAGCGCCGCGCTAAAAATGCCGGCCTGTTGCTGGCCTACGAAAAAACCGGCTATGACAAGACTGGCCCGGGACGGTTAGGGGACCTGCTGGATCACTGGTCAGCCAAGCGATTGAAAGAAGCTGGCGCCGATTGCGTGAAGATTCTGCTCTACTACACTCCCTTCGATCCCAAGGATGTGAATGACAAGAAACATGCATGGGTGGAGCGCATCGGCGACGAATGCCGCGCCAATGACATCCCTTACTTTCTGGAGTTCGTAGGGTATGAAGAAGGCGCCGACGAAAAAGGTCTCGGGTACGCTAAGAAGAAACCAGAAATAGTAATCGAGAGCATGCGCGAGTTCAGCAAAGACCGCTATGGCGTCGATGTGCTGAAGGTGGAAGTGCCGGTGAACATGAAGTTCGTGGAAGGCGCGAAGGTCTTTGGCGGGCAGAAAGCCTACACTAAGAAGGAAGCCGCCGATTTGTTTCTGAAGGCAGCGAAGGTTGTCAGCAGACCGTTCATTTATCTCTCCGCCGGGGTCAGCAACGCCGAGTTTACCGAGGCGCTGGAACTGGCTGCGGAGTCGGGAGTGAAGTTCAATGGTGTGCTTTGCGGGCGCGCCACTTGGAAGGAAGGTATCCCGATTTACGCCAAGCAGGGGGCTGAGGCTTTCCGCAAATGGTTGCAGGATGAGGGCGTGAAGAACATCAACAACGTCAATGATCGCCTGAAGGCTGCGACTTCGTGGTATTCGATGTATGAAGTTGCGCCGGCGATGGCAAACGCGTAGGGTACTGCGGAAGTTAGATTTGAGATGACAGAATGGGCGGGGCATTCCCTGCCCTTTCTTTTTCCCCCCTGTGTTCTCTGCGATCTCGGTGGTTTAAGATTCTCGTGGCATGGCAGCTCCAACCAAGACTGCTCTCATCACCGGCGCATCCGGCGGCATTGGCTATGAACTCGCAAAGCTCTTCGCCAAAGACCGTCACAACCTGGTGCTGGTTGCCCGCAGCACTGACAAGCTGGCGCGAGTCGCCGATGAATTGCAGCGCCAGTTCGGCATTTCTGCCAAGGCGGTTCCACTTGATTTAACGACAGGCCCCGCGCCGCAATTCCTGTTCGACCAATTGCAACGGGAAGGGATCGCTATCGATATTCTGGTGAACAACGCTGGATACGGCGTATTCGGCGAGTTTGCGAAGATCCCTTTGGAGCAGGAGTTGGGCCAGATTCAGCTTAACGTTGCCGCGCTTACGCACCTGACCAAACTCTTTCTAGGACCGATGCTGGAGCGTCATTCAGGCAGGATTTTGAACGTTGCGTCAACCGCCGGATTTCAGCCCGGCCCGCTGATGGCCGTTTATTACGCGACGAAAGCTTATGTGATTTCGCTCTCGGAAGCGCTGGCGAATGAGTTGAAAGACTCAGGCGTGACGGTAACTTGTTTGTGTCCAGGCGTGACTGATACCGGCTTTCAGGGCCGCGCCGGAACCGAGAAGACTCTGCTCTTTAAAGCCATGCGCCCGATGGATGCCAAGATAGTCGCGCGCGACGGCTACCGCGGGCTCATGGTGGGGAAGACGCTGGTGATTTCCGGCTTCCGCAACTGGCTGTTGGCGGAGTCGTTGAGAGTAAGCCCGAGGAGATTGGTGACGGCGGTATCTAGAAAGCTGCTGGATGGGGCGGGATAGTACTGAGGGTGGATGTCCTCGTCCGCCTTGCTCTGTTTCCAGGTGGTCTCCTAAAGGCTAAGAGCTAACAGCCAGGGCTTCACTCCCACTCAATCGTGCCCGGCGGCTTCGACGTAATGTCGTACACCACGCGGTTGACACCTTTCACTTCATTCACGATACGGCTGGAGATGGTCTTCAACACTTCATGCGGCAGCGGCACCCAGTCGGCAGTCATACCGTCTTCGGAATGGACTGCGCGCACCGCGCAAGTGTAGGCGTAGGTGCGCTGGTCGCCCATGACGCCGACTGACATCACTGGCAACAGTACCGCGAATGATTGCCAGATTTTCGAATACAAGCCTGCATTCTTTATTTCATTGACGACGATGTCATCGCACTCACGGAGAATCGCCAGGCGTTCTGGCGTCACTTCTCCTACCACACGTACTGCGAGGCCCGGCCCGGGGAACGGTTGCCGTTGCAGGATCTCTTCCGGCATCCCCAGATCGCGGCCAATCTTGCGGACCTCGTCTTTGAATAATTCTTTCAACGGCTCGATCAGCTTGAGCTTCATCTTCGCCGGCAGTCCGCCGACGTTGTGATGTGATTTGATGATCTGCGACGGCCCGCGCACCGAGCGTGACTCGATCACATCGGGATAGAGCGTCCCCTGCACCAGCCATTTGACCTTGCCTTCTTTTTTCTCGATACGGCGGGCTTCCTGCTCGAACACTTTGATGAACTCTTTGCCGATGATTTTGCGTTTCTTCTCGGGATCGGTAACGTTGGCGAGTTTGTTAAGAAAACGTTCGGTAGCATCTACTGCGACCAGATGCAGGCCCAGCTTGTCACGCAGGTTCTGCTGCACTTTCTGAAATTCGTCTTTGCGCAGCACGCCGTTATTCACGAACACGCAAGTGAGACGGGTGGGGTGTTTAGCGTCACGCATGGCGCGATCCACAAGCGTGGCGGCAACCGCGGAGTCCACTCCGCCAGAAAGCGCACAAATAGCCCGGCCGCTCCCCACCGTCTTTCGGACGCTGGCAATGGTAGCGTTAATAAAGTGCTGCGGAGTCCATGTGGGTTTTGCTCCACAGATGACCAGGGCAAAATTTCGCAGGATGTCGGTTCCGTGGTGAGTATGGTGAACCTCGGGGTGGAATTGCACTGCCCACATTCTCTTTTCCACGTTCTCGATTCCGGCCAACGCGTGGGGCGAACTAGCAGTTTCGTGAAATCCGGGTGGCAATTCGACGGCTTTGTCACCGTGAGACATCCAGACGTTTAGCTTGCCAGGCAAGTTGTGGAACAAACCTGAAGCTGTCTTGAGGTTGACCGTCGCATGGCCGTACTCGCGCTTGTCCGCGGCCTGTACCTTGCCACCGAGTGCGTGCACCATGAGTTGCAATCCGTAACAGATGCCGAGCATGGGCAGCCCCATGGTGAACACGTGCGGGTCCACGGCGGGCGCCTCTTTGTCGTAAACCGACGACGGGCCGCCGGAAAGAATGATGCCAACCGGCGAATAGCTGCGTATTTCGTCAAGGCTGGCGGTGCAGGGCAGGACCACCGAAAAGACGTTCTGTTCGCGGATACGGCGCGCAATCAACTGCGAATATTGCGCTCCAAAGTCGAGGACAACAATTGATTGGGTTTCCACTGACGAGTGTCTCAAAAGCTAAGGGGTGATGTAAAGACCAAAGGCCTGAACCACAGAGGGCACAGAGGTTCACAGGGGCTCGATTGCATTTCCTGACCAAGCTTCCTCTGTGGTTGCAGTTCGCTAGCCAGCCGCAGGAATGTCACTCAAAATCAATTCATGCGGATCGATGCTATTGCTTGGCTGTGGACTGAAAGATGATGGCTGAAAGCTTGGCACAGACACTTCCGGCAATTCCAAAATCGCGACATAAGCGGCGAGGCGGCCTATGTACAAGAAGTCCGCGACAGCGAAGTAGAGCAGGCTGACGGCAATCAGGCCGCCCAGTACCATCCAGCCGGGAAGAATCGTCGCCAGGCCCAAGGGGAAGGCGGCAATGGTGCTGGCCGCAATGAATGCCAGTGTATGCGCCAGACCGAACCATGTGCCAACGGCCAACACCGGGCCGCTGCGGCGACGCAGCAAATCCACGGCATCTGTGATCGCGCCAAAAGTGTCTCGACCGTTTGCGACCACGAAGATTGCCGCCAGCGAAAGAAGCCAGTTCATCATCGACCATGCCAGCCACACCAATGCGCTGACGATCAGCACGATGAGAAAAGCGGCACCAGGAACTGGGTCATCTGGGGAAAATGCCATTCCGCCCAACGCAAAGCCGGCAAAGCAAGCGACCACCGCTGCCAGGGAAACTGCAGCCCGCAGGAAATTCAGGCCCAGTAGAGAGTTAGGCCACCCGGCACCAGGCACGGGTGATTCCGGCTTTTCGCGGAAATGCTGCAACAAAGCCTTGATGGTGGCCGCCCGGGCCAGCGCGGCCACTAAAATCCAGCCAATAGTAAGCGCCACCGCCAATACGATGAACGCTTTCACCAAGAGCCCCCCACTGCCATGGACGATGTTGCCCAGAGCCTGCGAAATCAGCAGTGGCTGCCGGGTGCGCAGCAATAGCAAGTCGCCGCGAGTGACAGGTAGAGTATCGAGATATTCGAACGAGGAGAGCGTGATGAGCAGCCCGGCGGCTGCGCCGAAAGTCCAGCGCCAGGAGATTTCCGCGAAGCCAAGAGAAGGCCGGCGGAATATGGCGCGAAAGCCTTCGAGAGTTGGAGAGCGAGAAGTCATGGAATGCAGCGTCACCGCACCACGATGTTAACCAGTTTGCCGGGAACGACGATCTGCTTCACGATCTGCTTTCCGTCGACTAGGGACTTGATCTTTGCATCAGCCAAGGCAGCCTCGCGAATGATGTCTTCCGAGGAACCCGTGGGCACGACAACTACACTACGCAGCTTGCCGTTAACCTGCACAGGGATTTCAATCTCATCTTCTTTTGCCAGCGCCGGATCATACTTCGGCCAGGGCGCCTTGAGCAGACTTCCCTTTTCGCCCAGCATCTCCCATAGCTCGTGCGAGAGGTAAGGGGCAAAGGGCGCCAGCAATAGAACGAGATCATGCTGGACATCCGCGAGCAGCGACTTGGGCAGGGCTACAGCAACATAAAGATCGTTCACCAATTCCATGATGGCGGCGATGGAGGTATTGAAGTGCCAGCGCCCACGGAAGTCGTCGCTCACGCGCTTAATGGTCTGATGAAGTTTGCGTTGGATGTCCCGCGCCGCTGGTGATAGAGAAGTTGCTTGCAATGTCTGAGACACAGCAAGCTGCGTCTCTATAGAAGCATTTCTTGCGACGAAGCGGTAGATTCTCCCCAAAGCACGTCGAATGCCTTCGACGCCCTCATCCTGCCAGTCGAGTTCCCGGTCTGGAGAAGTGGCAAAAAGCGTGTACATGCGGGTGGCGTCGGCGCCGTAGCGGGCCACCATTTCATCTGGCGACACCACATTGCCCAGGCTCTTCGACATTTTCGCGCCGTTCTTAATGATCATGCCCTGAGTGAATAGGCGTTCGGCAGGCTCGTCATTCGTGACCATGCCCATGTCGCGCATGAACTTGGTCCAGAAGCGCGAATAAATAAGGTGCAGAATCGCGTGTTCAACGCCGCCAATGTACTGGTCGATGGGGAACCAATAGCTGGCTTTCTTTGAATCAAACGGCGCGTGCTGATTGTGCGGATCGGTGTAACGATAGAAGTACCAGGACGAATCGACGAATGTGTCCATAGTGTCGGTTTCACGGCGCGCCGGACCGCCACACTTGGGGCAGATGGCGTTGACAAATTCCGGCACCCGGCCCAGCGGTGAACCGCCCGTAAGCGTGATGTCCACGTTCTCGGGCAACACAACCGGCAAATCTTTTTCCGGAACGGGGACGATGCCATCCTTCTCGCAATAAAGCATGGGGATGGGCGTGCCCCAATAACGCTGCCGCGAGATACCCCAGTCTTTCAAACGATAGGTGACCGTCGCCTTGCCAAAGCCGTGCTGTTCGGCGTAAGTGGACATCTTCGCGATGGCATCCTGACAGGTTAGCCCAGTGAATTCCCCGGAGTTCACGAGCGATCCTTTCATATCCGTAAATGGCGGGACCGGTTCGGTGACGGTTTCGTCGGGATCGTCGGGGTTGGGTACGATGACAAGCCTGACTTCAAGGGCGTATTTACGGGCGAACTCGAAATCACGTTCATCATGCGCCGGAACGCTCATAATCGCGCCGGTGCCGTAGTCCATCACGATGTAGTTGGCGACCCAGATGGGCAGCCTCTCGCCGTTGTAGGGATTCACGGCAAAGTGGTGGATATTTATTCCGTGCTTTTCGATGGCGCCGATGTCGCCGGTTTCCTTGGCTTTGCGCTGCTCGGCAATCAACTGTTCGACCTGCGTCCGCAAAGGATCGTTGAACTTGGCCATCCGAGTCACCAGCGGATGCTCCGGCGCAAGCTGAACGGAAGTCGCGCCGAAAATCGTATCCACACGGGTAGTGAAGACGGTGATGGTGTTCTCGGGAGAGTCGGCAGCGCCGTCGAGTTTGAAATCCACCAGCGTGCCTGCACTGCGGCCGATCCAGTTACGCTGCATGGTGCGTACTTTTTCCGGCCAGCCTTCGAGCTTGTCGAGGCCGTCGAGCAATTCTTCGGAATACTTGGTGGTGCGCAGAAACCACTGCTCCAGTTCACGCTGCTCAACCAGCGTATCTTCGTGACGCCAGCAGCAACCGCCCACCACTTGCTCGTTCGCCAAGACGGTCGCGCACTTTGGGCACCAATTCACTTTGCTTTTCTTGCGATAGGCCAGGCCCTTTTCATAAAGCTTGAGAAAGAACCACTGGTTCCAGCGGTAGTACTCGGGCAAACAAGTTGTGACTTCGCGCGACCAGTCGTAGGCAAAGCCAAGGCGCTTCATCTGCGTCTTCATGTTGGCGATGTTGCGCAGGGTCCAGTCGCGCGGCGGAGTTTGGGCTGAAATGGCGGCATTCTCCGCCGGAAGTCCGAACGCATCCCAGCCCATGGGATGCAACACGTTGTACCCGTTCATCCACATGTAACGGGCGAGCGCATCGCCGATCGAATAATTGCGTACGTGGCCCATGTGCAGCGCGCCCGAGGGATAAGGCAGCATTTCGAGCGCGTAATATTTCGGCTTGGCGGAGTCGGGCTCGGCGGCGTAGATAGATCCGTCCTGCGGCCAGCGTTCGAACCACTTGCTCTCGATGCGCTGAGCATCGTAGCGGTCGTCGGCCCGGACTTCGTCGGCGCGCACTTCGTGATCAGCGGACGTAGTTTCTTCCTGCGGCATAGATAAAGGAAATCAGCACTGGTTAAACTTTAGATTTTACAACGAGAAGCAGGCTGCGGGGTCCCGCATCCTCGTTAGAGTCTCTTGATCGCACTCAGCGATAGACATCCTTGCGGTGGCCAACCTGCAGCACAATTACCGCGATCCACTCATCCTGGATATCACAGATCAGCCGGTAGTCGCCGACCCGGTACCGCCAAAGCCCGCGCTTTTCACCCTGTAGAGGCTTGCCCCACTGCCGCGGGTTCTCCGCCCCTGCAAGTCGCTCTCGTAGGAAGCTTATGATTGCCCGTTGCGCCGCGCGGTGGAGTTTTGTGATCTGCTTTTCGGCGGTGCGGCTGATTTCAATCTTCCAAGCCAAGCCGCCGCTCCAGCTCGTCGAGCGTAATGGTGGGTTCGCGCCGTTCCAGTGCGGCGATGCCCTTCAGATAATCTTCGCGATCCTCTAAGAATTGCCGGATGGCCTCACGGGCGTAGTAGCTCTTGCTGCGCCCAGTCTCTTTGGCAAGAGACTCAAGCTTTTTTTCGAGTTCGGGTTCGAGCCGGATACCGAGCATTTGTTTAACATGTTTAACATAGCAGAAATTGCTGCCCGGTGCAACCTCCACACAAACTTACGTTCACTAACGCGACGCTAATTGCGCCAGCTCCGGCATCGGCTCCCAAGGCTCGATATGGCTACGACGATTTTGGCTCCAGCAACTCTCATCGGCCTGTTCGCAAGTGGGGTAGAGTTTGCCCCATCCGGTGAAGAACACAATACGATCGGCGGGCACGCCCAGCTTGACTAATGCGTCCTTGGTCGCAATAGCACGGCGGTCGGACAGGTCAACGTTGTAAACGATATCACCGCGTTCGTCTGCGTCACCCTCAATGGTGATCAGAACCTCGGGATGTGCTGTGAGCCATTCGGCATCCGCAGCCAAAGTCCTGCGCTGATCCATGCGGAGATCGGACCGGTCGAAATCGAAGTAGACATCTTTTACCTCTTGCTGGAATTGCTGTTCCTCGGGTTTAGGCAAGTCGGTTGCAAGAGGAACATTGGCGTCGTTCACCGGACGGCCGGCATAATCTTTGCCCTGGCTCTGCTGTGGGACTGCGGCCAAGGTGTCGTCTTGAGCGAAACACAGGCTGCTCAAAACAATAATGGCGAAGGCTAAGAGTGTGCGCATTTGATCCTCCAATTTTCAGCTTTAATTATCAATACGTGATCGGCATCGCAAATCAGGCTGATACTGTACTTTGCGGCGGTAAACCGTTTACAGCGCAAAGACCGTTTCTGCGCGGACGTATTGCTGCAATGCGTTAACAAACGATAGACTTAGATGGTCTGAGGTAAGGACTCCCATGCTTGTTGTCATGCAGGCGCACGCCACCGAAGAGCAGGTTCGTGCGGTCTGTCAAAAGATCGAGTCGCTGGGCTACCGGGCCCACTCCATTCCGGGTGCGGAACGGACAGCCATTGGAATCACTGGCAACCAGGGCGAGGTCCAGGCCGGGACGCTTGAAGAGTTATCAGGCGTACAGGAAGTCATCCGCGTCACCAAACCTTACAAGCTGGTAAGCCGCGACATTAAGGAAGACAACACCGTCATCCGCTTTGCCGGCACTGACGCCACCATCGGCGGCCCGGCGCTGGCGGTGATCGCCGGTCCCTGCGCCATTGAGAGTCGTGCGCAGGCGTTCGCAGTAGCGGAACGCGTGCATCGCGCCGGCGCGCAGTTCTTTCGTGGAGGCGCTTACAAACCCCGGACGTCTCCTTATTCGTTTCAGGGACTGGGCGAAGAGGGTCTGCGCATCATGGCGGAGATTCGCGATCAGTTCGGCATGAGGATTGTGACCGAGGCCATCGATAACGAATCGTTGGAACTGGTAGAGGAGTACGCCGACGTCATCCAGATTGGCGCTCGCAACATGCAGAACTTTTCGCTGCTGAAGCGCGCTGGCCGCAGCCGCAAGCCGGTGCTGATCAAACGCGGGCTGGCGGCGACACTTGAAGAATTCCTGATGGCGGCGGAATACGTGATGAGTGAAGGCAACTACAACGTAATTCTGTGCGAGCGTGGCGTGCGAACTTTCGCCGATCACACTCGCAACACTCTCGACTTGAGCGTGGTCCCGGCGGTGCAGCGCTTGAGCCATTTGCCAATCGTGGTTGATCCCAGCCATGGCACTGGGAAACGAAATAAAGTGACGCCGCTTTCGCGTGCATCGGTGGCCGTCGGCGCCGATGGTCTGATCGTCGAAGTCCACAATGAGCCGGACAAAGCTCTCTCGGATGGAATGCAGTCGCTCTATCCCGACCAGTTCGATGAATTAATGACGCAAGTCCGACAGATCGCGCCGGTGGTAGGGCGGACAGTGGCGGGGGTTAAGTCGACGGCGCCTGTGGAAGTGATCGCGAAGGGCTAGTTTGTAAGTTTGTCCTGCAGAGTTCCTTCTTAGGCGTGCGAAAACTTCTCCTCATCATCGTCGTGCTGCCCATCTTCGGCGGCCTCGGCTGGTGGTACTTTCACGAGCGCCAGCTCACCGATTACGGCCCCGCCTACCGCGAGTATGCTTACGTCAGCAACGGCAAGAGCAACACTGTATCCGTCATCGATCTGCGAACCTTTGCGCTGGCCAAGACCATTCATGTAGGTATCGAGCCGACGGGGATCGCCGCGAATCCCCAGAAGAATGAAATCTACGTTGTAAATACCCAATCGAACAACATCACCATCATTGACGCTGAGCAGAACGTCGTCAGCGCCGCCATCGGCGTCCATGGCCACCCTTACTTCATGGATGTCTCTGACGATGGCAAGCGCGGCTACGTGGCCAACTCAGGCTCGGCGAATGTTTCGGTGATTGATCTGGAGAAGCGCATAGTCGTTGGCAACATTCGGGTCGGCGCTGCGCCCGGTCTGGCACGAGTTTCGCCAGACGGTTCCATCGTGGTGGCCAGCAACCGCGCCGACAACACGGTTTCCGTCATCGACACGAAACGCCTTTCCGTCCGCAGTACCATTCCGATCTGCCAGCAGCCGGAAGACATTGCCATCCTCCCCGACAGCAGCAAAGCCTTCGTGGCATGCACGGGATCAGGGCAAGTGGCCTCGATAGATTTGAAGACCGACAAACTTCTTGCCCTGCTCGATATAGGCAAAACCCCTGTCCACCTCGCGCTCAAGCCTGACGGCGGCGAGATCATGGTGAGTAACTTCGATTCTGACAATATCTCCATCATCGAAACCACTACCAATGAGGTCGGCGGCAGCTACTTGATTGGAACCCACCCAGCCCACGGCTTGGTCAGCGTCGACAATTCCCGGCTCTACGTCAGTAACTTCGGATCAAACGCGGTGGCGGTGTATGACATCGACTCAGGGAAAATTGTGGCAATGCTGCCTGTGGGAAGCCATCCCGATGCGCTGGCACTTTCGCAGAGTCAGAATTATCTGCTGGTGGTAAATTCCGGTTCCGGCGATGTCACTGTGATCCAGAAGCGCACGCCGAAAAAGAAGTTCGAACCGGGGGAGTATTCACTGCTGACCATGATTCCGGTGGGCATTCAGCCGAATAACATCGTGGTGAAATCGTTTGTGCTGACCAGACCTAAACCATAAACATCGGCCACAGATTTCACGGATCAACCGCCAAGCCAATTAGCCGTCCACGCCGCAGCACTTCTTGTATTTCTTTCCTGACCCGCAGGGACAAGGATCATTGCGGCCAACTTTAGCGGCGCCGCGCACGACTTGTTGCACCGGCTGGCGATCTCCGGCGCCGGCCATGCGGGCTTGTTCCAACTCGCGGCGCTTCTTGCGTTGAAAGGCTTCTTCCAGTTCATCCATCGAGGTAGAAACGTTTCGCGGCTGGCGTCCATTGCCATCGCCTCCCGGCACTGCCGCGGGCTGACCTGCAATCGCTGGGCGGCCAGGCGGAGGCCCTTCCGACCGCTCGAAAACTTGCATCAAATAAAGGTAGCGCACCGTCTCTTCCTGGGAGCGCCGCATCATGGCTTCGAACATGTCGAAAGATTCGCGCTTGTACTCGACCAGCGGATCATGCTGCCCATAGCCGCGCAGACCAATGCCTTCTTTCAGGTGATCCATGTCGCGCAGGTGGTCTTTCCACTGCGCATCGAGCACGCTCAGCATGATCATGCGCTCGTGGTAGCGCATAGCATCTGGACCAATCAGTTTTTCTTTGGCGTCATAGCGGGATTTGAGGCAGTCGAAAATGGCGTCGCCCAGTTCCTGACGGTTTAAGGTCTCCGGCTTGATGCCCTCGGCGAGAATGTCTACGCCGAAACGTGTGAAAATCGCATCCTTCAAAGCTTTGACATCCCAATCCGCGGGATGCACTTTGACCGCGCAGAACTGGTCCATCAAATCGCTCAGGATACCGGAGACGTAGTCCTCGAGGATGATCTCCTTCTGATCGACGCCTTCGAGCAGTTGATGGCGCAGGCCATATACCGCCTCGCGCTGCTTGTTCATTACGTCGTCGTATTCGAGCAGATGTTTGCGGGCTTCGAAATTCTGCGCTTCCACCGCTTCCTGCGTCTTTTCGATACGCCGCGAAATCATGCGAGATTCAATCGGAACACCCTCTTCCATGCCCAGGCGCTGCAGCAGGGTCGAGATCCACTCCTTGGCGAAGATGCGCATCAAGTCGTCTTCAAGAGAGAGATAAAATCGCGAAGAGCCGGGATCGCCCTGGCGGCCGGCGCGTCCGCGAAGCTGGTTGTCGATGCGCCTCGATTCGTGCCGCTCAGTGCCGAAGATATGCAATCCGCCGGCGGCGATTACTTCGTCATGGGCTTTGTCGGTCTGCTGTTTGTAACGGTTCAAAATCTCCGTCCACTGATCGGTGGGGACAACGTATTCGTTGCCGACGTAATACCAGACAGTGCTCTTGCTGTCGTCCACCACCGCTTGAACTTTGCCTTGAGCCGCTCGCAGCGGTTGCGCAATCCCCTTCTTCACGCACTCCTGCTTGGCCATGAATTCAGGATTGCCGCCCAGCAGAATGTCGGTACCGCGGCCCGCCATGTTGGTGGCAATCGTGACCATGCCCTTACTGCCGGCCTGGGCTACGATCTCGGCTTCTTTCTCGTGCTGCTTGGCGTTCAAAACCCAATGCTTCACGCCCTTTTTCTTCAGCAATTCCGACAGCCGTTCCGATTTCTCGATCGATGTCGTACCTACCAGCACCGGCTGACCAGTCTCATGCATCTTTTGAATCTCATCCGCGGCGGCAAAATATTTTTCCTTCTCGGTGCGGTAAACCACATCCGGATTTTCAAGACGCAGCAACGGTCGATTAGTAGGGATGACCATCACTTCGAGACGATAAACCTTTTCGAATTCCGTGGCTTCCGTTTCCGCCGTACCGGTCATTCCCGCCAGTTTCTTGTACATGCGGAAGTAATTCTGGAAGGTGATGGTCGCCAGCGTCTGGTTCTCGCGCTCGATCTTAACGTTTTCCTTGGCTTCCACGGACTGATGCAAGCCGTCGGACCAGCGGCGCCCCGGCATCAGGCGGCCAGTGAATTCGTCCACGATGATGACTTCGCCGTCTTTTACCACATATTCCACGTCGCGGTGGTAAAGCGCGTGCGCTTTGACCGCAGTCTCGACGTGGTGCTTCAGGTCCCAGTTTTCCGGGTCGGCGATATTGCCGATGCCGAGCAACTGCTCGACCTTTACCCAGCCTTCGTCGGTGACTGTGATGCTTCGGTGTTTTTCATCGACCACGTAGTCGCCCGTGAGCTCCTTGGGTTCCCCCGGCGCGGTGTCGATCTCTTCACCTTTTTCCAGCTTGGGGATTATGCGGTTGACGCGCGCGTATTTATCGGTAGACTCTTCGCTGGCGCCGGAAATGATAAGCGGAGTACGGGCTTCGTCGATCAGGATGGAATCTACTTCGTCCACGATGCCAAAGTTGTGTCCACGCTGCACGCAGTCGTGCAGATCGAACTTCATGTTGTCGCGCAGGTAATCGAAGCCGAACTCGTTGTTGGTGCCGTAGGTGACGTCGGCGGCGTAGGCTTCGCGTCGCTGCTGATCGTCGAGGTCATGCACAATCACACCGACCGTCAGCCCCAGAAAGCTGTAGAGCTTGCCCATCCACTCCGAGTCGCGTTTGGCGAGATAGTCGTTGACAGTCACCACGTGCACGCCACGCCCGCTCAACGCGTTCAAGTAAACCGGTAAAGTGGCGACCAGCGTTTTGCCTTCGCCGGTTTTCATCTCGGCGATCTTGCCCTGATGCAGCACCATGCCGCCGATGAGTTGCACATCGAAATGGCGCATGTTGAGCACCCGGCGGCCGGCTTCGCGGACCACAGCAAAGGCCTCCACCAGGATGTCGTCAAGCACTTCGTTAGTAGCCTTCCGGCGTTCGTCGTCAATTTCTTTGAGGCGTTCGATATCGGCATCAGGTTCGTCAGCAATGCTTTGCAGGCGGTCCTGGATGCGTTGACGGAATTCGGCAGTCTTGGCCCGCAACTCGTCATCGCTGAGTTTCTGCATGGCGGGCTCAAGCGCGCCGATAGACGCCACTTTGGGCATCAGGCGCTTGATTTCGCGCTCGTTCTTGGTGCCGAAGACCTTACCTAAAAGAGCATTAATCAATCAATTTTCCTCGCCGGACACACTTCTACCAGTATCTTTAGAAGCCTAGCATATTAGATGCAGGCGGAGCAGGTGGGTCGCCGAAGCTTGATCTTTCGGTTTGCGCTGCGTTCTCTGCGGTTCGAGGTATTTTCGGGTATATTTCCGGCTGACCCATGTCCAGGTTCTACGACCGCTTTCGCGAGTGCTCCCAGCGCTGGCCGAATAACGTCGCGCTCGAAATCCAGCGGCGGGATCAGGTCGAGAGTTACACCTACGACCAACTTCGTCGGATGGCTGAATCGATCGGCCGCTGGCTGGCTGAACGGGGACTTCCCCCGGGTTCGCGCCTCGCCATCTTTGCCGACAATCATCCCCGCTGGGTCGCGGCGTATTTGGGCGCAATCGCCAGCGGACACACCGCTGTCCCTCTGGACACTGCCTTTCACGCCGATCAGGTCGCCAAGCTGCTGAAGGACAGCGGCAGTCTGCTGCTCTTTTGTGACGAGAAGCACCTCGCGATCGCGCGGCAAGCTGTGGGTGAATCGACAATCGAGATCGTACTGTTGGATACGAAAGACGCGGGCGAGGACGCCCGCGCCACGCAAACCCATCTCGACAGCATCTTCGCCGCCGGACCCGGCGAGTTTGTGCCGGCAGCTTCCTCTGAAGATTCGCTGGCTTCCCTGCTCTACACCTCCGGCACCACTGCCGACCCCAAAGGCGTCATGCTCACCCACGGCAATCTCATGGGCGAAGTGGAAGCGGTATTTGGATGGGCTGATCTTGGCCCAGACGATGCGGTACTGGGCGTGCTTCCGCTGTTCCACGTGCTCTCGCAGATGGCCAATCTGCTGCTGCCCCTGGTAAAGGGGGTCCGCGTTGTCTATCTCGAAACCCTGAACACGACGGAACTTCTGCGTGCGCTTTCCGAGCGTAAGATCTCGGCCTTCGCCGTGGTGCCGCAGTTCTTTTATCTGATTCACGAACGCATCTTCAAAGAGGTTGCTCAGCGCGGCAAGCTGGCACAATCGATCCTGCGGGCTTTGATGGCTGTCACTGTCTTTGGACGAAGATTTGGCGTCAACCTCGGAAAAGTCTTCTTCAGCAAGATTCACCGCACCTTCGGAGATCGGATGCGATACCTGGTCACCGGCGGATCGCGATTCGATCCCCACATTGCCCTGGACTTCCACGCGCTTGGCATCGACGTTCTGCAAGCCTACGGCCTCACCGAAACCACCGGCGCTGCGTTTGCCACTTCCCCGCACAATAACGTGATCGGCTCGGTCGGGCCGCCGCTTACCGGAGTGGAGGTCAAGCTTCTAGATCCGCAGCCGCAAGAAGATGTTCCCATGCCGGTTGGCGAGATTCTGATCCGCGGAACAATTGTCATGAAGGGGTACTGGAACCGCCCCGACGCAACTGCCGATGTTCTAAAAGACGGCTGGCTCTACACCGGCGATTTGGGCTATATAGACGCGGGTGGGGATCTCTTCATCACTGGGCGCAAGAAAGACGTCATCATCCTCAGCAATGGCAAGAACATTTATCCCGAGGAAGTCGAGACCCACTACCTGAAGTCGCCGTACATCAAGGAAATTTGCGTGATGGGACTCGAGGGAAGGCCAGGTGAAGTCACAGCGGACCGTTTGCACGCAGTGGTGGTTCCAAACTTCGATGTGCTAAAGCAGCGCAAGATCACAAATGCGAAGGAAGTCATTCGCTTCGACATTGAAAACCTCTCCGCACAACTACCCTCTACCAAACGCATTGGTAGTTACGAAATCTGGCAGGAGGATTTACCCCGAACTACCACTCGCAAGCTGAAACGCTTCGAAATCGCCAAGAGAGTAAAAGCGAGTCAAGGGAAAGCTGGTGCCGAAATCGGATCGAAAAAGCCGCTCACCGTAGAAGACTTGGCGTGGCTGGATCAAGCGGAGGTGCAGCGGGCGCTCAAGATCATCCGCGAGGCAGCGCGGAACCAACCGCAGATCATAAGTCCGGACAGCAATCTGGAACTCGATCTCGGCCTCGACTCCATGCAACGCGTGGAGTTGTTGGTTGCGCTGGAGCAGGAAATCGGCGGCGACGTGGAAGAATCACGCCTGGCTGAGGTTTATACCGTACGTGACCTGGTGAACATAGTGTGTGAAAGCGCCGCCAGCGGAGCAGGTTCGTCCAAACCACGAGCCGGATGGGACACGCTGCTGCGCGAGCAAACTACCGACCCGGAAGTGCTGGCGCTGGGCCGCCCTCGGCGTATCTCGGCAGCGTTCTGGTTCCTGGTGAGCCGCTTGATCCACATCGCCGCCGCCGACCGTTTCCATCTCCGGGCGACCGGGCTGGAAAAAATTCCCCCGCGCGGACCTTTCATACTGTGTTCCAATCACCAGAGTTTTATCGATCCCATTATTTTGGCTGGCCTTTTGCCCTGGTCGGTGTTTCGCGACGCCTTCGCGGTTGGCACCAGCGAAATCTTCGGCAGCGGACCGATGCGCGCCCTGGCGCGGTGGTTGCGCGTGGTGGTCGTCGATCCCGATGCCAATCTGGTTCCAGCCATGCGCGCCGGAGCGTTCGGGCTGAGCCGTGGGCGCGTGCTGGTCCTCTATCCCGAGGGCGAGCGCTCGATTGACGGCACGCCAAAAAGATTCAAGAAAGGCGCGGCCATTCTCTCGATGCATATGCAGGTGCCCATTGTTCCCGTCGCGATTGAAGGATTTTACGAAGCATGGCCTCGGGGAAAACCGTTTCAGAAGTTCGCGCCGCTGCGGATAAAGATTGGCGATCCGATTTTCCCTCCGCCGGTATCGGAAGGATCGGAAGCAGCTTATGAGCAGCTTATCGCCAAGGTGAAGGGGCGAGTGGTGGCCATGTGGGAGCAGTTGGAGGAAGCGACGAGCGGAAGACCATCCTCATGATTGTATCGGGGATGCTGATGGGTTGGCTGAAAGCTGACGGCTGATTGCTACTTTGCCCGCGGATGGGTCTGGTCGTAAACCTCAAGCACGTGCTTCATAGAAAGCTGGGTGTAGCGCTGCGTGGTCGAGAGGCATTCGTGTCCCAGCATCTCCTGAATCGCGCGCAGATCGGCGCCTTCTTCCAGCATGTGAGTGCCGAAAGCATGCCGCAAGGTGTGCGGATGCACATCCGGAGGCAATCCCTTAGCTACGGCAATCTTTTTGACGATGCGTCCCGCGCTGCGCGTGGTCAATCGCCCGCCGCGCTGATTGATTAGGAGCGCATTGGTGATTTTCTTTCGCTCTGCCAGCGTTTGCAGGCGTAGGGGAAAGTACGATGCCAGCGCTGATTTCACCGAATGGCCGAAAGGCACGTAACGCTCCTTCTTACCCTTACCCCGGATCAAAATAGCCTCGTTGCTGAGCCGGATGTCATCGAGATTGATCCCAACCAATTCTGAGTTGCGGATGCCGCATCCGTAGAGCAATTCGAACATGAGGCGGTCGCGCTCAGGAAAAGCTGCAACTTCGGGCATCGGCCCATCGAGCACAGTATTCATTTCTTCAATGGTTGGAACTCGTGGCAATTTCTTGGGCAGTTTGGGCGTTGAAACCAACGCCGCAGGATTCTGTTCCACCACTCCCTCCTGCGCCAGCCAGCGATACAGCGACCGCACCGCCGCCAATGACCGCGCCACGGAAGCCTTACTGAGGCCTTTCTCGTAAAGATGGGATAGAAATCCGCGGATGGCCAGATGATCAATCTGTCGCCAGTCGCGTGGCCCGATGTATGCGGCGAAATTGTCCAGGTCACCGGTGTAAGCCTTGATGGTGTGCGGCGAAGCATTAAGCTCGCGCAGCGACCGCAGAAACTGGTCGGAGGCTTTTTCGACGATCGTGCGCTTGGTGCTAGCTGTCATTCGTTTTTCCTTACCACAGAGTCACAGAGCCCCTGAGAAAACAATCGCTTGATCTTCTCTGTGCCTCTGTATCTCTGTGGTGAATAAGCTGTTCTTATCTCGCCTTCGCCCGCGGATGATGTTTCTGATATACGCTCTTCAGCCGGTCCAGCGCCACATGCGTGTACACCTGCGTCGTCGAAATATCGGAATGGCCCAGGATCGTCTGCACGGTACGCAAATCAGCGCCGTTTTCCACCATGTGCGTGGCGCAACTGTGGCGCAGCATATGGGGGCTGGCACGCCGTCCCATACTCGCCGACGCAGCCTGCACCATCTGCCAGACCCGCTGCCGGGTCAACTTGCGCCCCCCACGTCCCAGAAAAAGCAACGGCGAACTCCGGCCTTTGGCAAGCACACCCCTCGCAGTCTTCATATAAAAGGTCAACGCTTCTTGCGCCGACTTCCCAAGCGGCACGATGCGTTCTTTGTCACCTTTGCCGCGCACCAGTACGTAGCCGAGATCCACCTTCAAGTCTTCGAGTTTGACGCCGACGATCTCCGACACCCGCAGCGCCCCCGCATAGAACACCTCCAGCATGGCGCGGTCGCGCGTGGAAATAGCGTCGGCTAGCAGCCCCGAAACCCGCTGCGGCCCGCGCAGTACGGCCTCCACTTCGTCGTGGGCCAGCGATTTGGGCAAAACCTTCCACTGTTTCGGTGAATCGATGTTCAAGGTCGGATCGTGCTCGATGAGTTTGTCGAGCAGTAAATAGCGATACAGGTGTCGCAACGCAGAAAGCTTCCGACCCACGGATCGCCCATCGACCGAGTTGGCAAACAATTCCTGGATGAAGTCACGAACATCGCTGCGGCTCGCTTTGAGCAACGTTCTATTGCGCTTTTCAAGGAATGCAGAAAACTGACCAATGTCAGTGGCATAGGCCGCGACCGTCAGCGGCGCCAGACCTTTTTCTACTTTCAGGTAATCGAGAAAGCCTGCCACAAGGCGGGCATTGGCGTCAGATTGCACCGATTGAGTATGCGCGTTATCGGACACTGGGAGAAGTAACGACTGGGATGCGCAAGATATTAAACCACAGAGGGCACAGGGGGAAGTCTCGGTGTCCTCTGTGCTCTCTGTGGTTAACTGAACTCCTTTAGCAACTCCACCGCGTACATCGCGCCTTCCGGCGTTTCTTCATGCTTGAAATAGGCAAAGACGTCTCTTCCGGCTGCGAGGTGATCGCGGATGCGTCCGATCATGGTCTGCCGCTCTTCTGGCGTATAACTCGGTTTGCGGTACCGGTAGTAGGCGAAGTCAGCGGTGGTCACATCCGGCGTCACTCGCTCTTCGGTCTCGGCTATGCACAACGCACGGTTGCTTTTCTTGAGGAGTTCGTAAACTTCATCTGTGAACCACGAGACATTACGGAATTCGAAAGCCGAAGGGACGGCACGAGGCAAGCCGCGCAGAAATTCCTCGAGCAGCGCAACGTCCACTTTCAGGTTCGGCGGTAACTGGAACAGCAGCGGCCCCAACTTTTCCGCGCGGGCCAGCGGTTCCACTGTGCTCAGAAACCGTGGAAGGAAATCTTCAGTCTTCTGCAATCGCTTGATGTGGGTGATGACCTGATGGGCTTTGACGCTAAGCCGGAAACCAGTGGGAGTTTGGTCGATCCACTTCTGCGCCGTCGTCTCTTTCAATAACTGCCGGAAAGTAAAGTTGACTTCGACCGCGTTGAGTTGGGTCGAGTAATGCTGGAGGAACTTCGTCTGCGCCAGTTTGGCGGGATAGAAAGCAGGCTTCCAGCTTGGATAAGCCCATCCCGACGTGCCTGCGTAGAGTTTCGCCATGGAAGTGATCGGATTATACCTTTCGCCGCTTTGGTTTCGCGGCTACCCTTGGTGCGGTTTTCGATCGCTTTGCGTCACGCCGAGGACTCTCCGCCTGCGCCGCGATATCAATTCCTGTCCCCTCTTCTATTCCCGCCAGCTTTGGCAGCTTCTGTTTGAGCTTCAGCACCGGAGCAAACAGATCGCCCATTTTCTCCACGCGCTTTAGCACCTCGGCTGCCTCAAATACCAACAGGTCGGCATCTTTCTTTTTCAACGCCGACTCAACTTCTTCCCACTTCACCGGAGTCGAAACTGTCGGCCGCTCCCGCGCCCGCAGCGAATAGACGCTGATGGTGGTTTTGTGCTCATCGTTCTGACTCCAGTCCACCAGTACTTTGCCGACGCGGAGTTCCTTCTTCATATCTGAGACCACCAGGTTGCGGTGGTCGTTCTCTAGCAATCGCGCCAATGCATGGGCAAAGGGCTTAGTTTGGTCGTAGCTGGTCGGCGTGTTCAGCGGAACATAGATCTGAAGGCCCTTCGATCCGGAAGTCTTGGGAAAGCTTTGCAATCCGAAATGCTCGAAGACTTCCCGCAGCCACAACCCAACTTGGCAGCACTGCACAATGTTTGCAGGCTGTCCCGGATCAAGGTCGAACACCATCATGGTCGGACACAAAATGTCTTCCGCCAGCGACAACGATGGGTGCAGCTCGAGCCCCGCCAGGTTCGCAATCCATGTCAACGTGGGCAGATCGTTGGCAAGAAGGTAATTGATGTCATGCCCATTTCGTTCACTCCAGATGGGCGCGGTTTTCACCCAATCCGGCCGGTGCTTGGTGGCGTTCTTCTCAAAGAAATATTCCTGATCCACTCCGCCGGGATAGCGTTTCAGAGTGAGCGGGCGTCCCGCGAGATGTGGCACCAATACAGGCGCGATGCGGGCGTAGTAATCAATGACCTGGCCCTTGGTAAATCCCGCCACCGGGTAAAGGATTTTGTCCAGGTTGGTGAGACTGAGGTGCCTGCCGCCGATTTCGACAATCTGTGGTTTGCCTGCCATATTATTTTTCGATTATAGGGGCTTGTCGGTTTCAAACGAATATAAGGACAAAGCCTGCTTTTAACAGATTGCCGCGTCTCCGTTTGACAACCCTCCCTCCCGCCACGTAATTTCAAACTTCTGCTCTTCTCATACGTCCAACCTGTGGTGGAGGTCGAATGAAACGCCGTTTCCCGATTACTCTCGTCATCCTTATATTGTCATTGGCAATCCTTTCTGCCGCGCAGGACATTGCTTCCTTCGAGAAGCGCATCACCGTCAAGAAACTCGACAACGGTTTGACGGTCGTGATCTGCGAGCGTTCTGAGGCGCCTGTGTTTTCCTTCTACACCCACGTGGACGCCGGCTCCGCTCAGGATCCACTGGGCAAGACCGGTCTCGCCCACATGTTCGAACACATGGCCTTCAAGGGCACCGACAAGATTGGCACCAAGGATTACCCCGCGGAAAAAGCTGCGCTCGCGAAAGTTGAGACCGCGTACGCCGCCTATCTCGCGGAGCGTGACAAGCGCATGGGTCGAGACGACCAGAAGCTCAAGCGACTGGAAACTGCCTGGCAGGATGACGTCAAGGCAGCCAATCAATACGTCATTCCCAACCAGTTCAGCGAGATCCTCGAGCGCAACGGCGTAGAAGGCCTGAACGCCTCGACTGACCTGGACGAAACCAATTATTTTTATTCCCTGCCGCAGAACCGACTTGAACTTTGGGCTTATCTCGAGTCCGAGCGCTTCTTGCATCCCGTAATGCGGGAATTCTACAAAGAACGCAATGTCGTCATCGAAGAGCGCCATCTGCGCACCGACAGCAATCCCACCGGACGCCTGCTCGAACAGTTCATCACCGCCGCATTTCAAGCCAGTGAGTATCATCGCCCCACCATCGGCTGGATGTCGGACCTGAATTCGTTTTCCGCAACCGACGCGCGGCAGTTCTTCGACGAATACTACATTCCTTCCAACATGGTGGTGACCGTGGTGGGCGACGTCAAAGCGTCGGAAGCGATGCCTATGATCGAGAAATATTTCGGTCGCATTCCGTCGCACCCGAAACCGGATGAGAGAGTCACGACCGAGCCCCCACAGAATTCCGAGCGCCGCGTGGTGCTTACCGAACAGACGCAACCACTCTATCTAGAAGGCTATCATCGGCCCGACTACCGCGATCCCGACGACGCCGTGTATGACGCCATCTCCGATCTGATGTCAGAGGGGCGCACGTCGCGGCTGTATCGCGCGCTGGTGCGCGATCAGAAGATCGCGTCGGCCTCTGCCGGCTTCTCCGGTCTGCCCGGAAACAAGTATCCGCATCTTTTTGCCTTCTATGCTTTTCCGCTACCTGGTCACAAACCCGACGAAATGGCCGGCGCCATCCACGCTGAAATCGAAAAGCTGAAGAAGGAAGACATCAGCGATGATGAACTGAGCATGATTAAGACCCGAGCCAAGGCGAATTTGATTCGCAGTCTCGATAGCAATTCTGGCTTGGCCAACGAACTGGGAATAAATCAAGCGCGCTATGACGACTGGCGGGAGCTGTTTCGAGAAGTAGACCGCATCGACAAAATTACTAAAGCCGACATTCGCCGTGTCGCCAACAAAACTTTTACCGACAACAATCGCACCGTGGGGATCATCGAGACCACAACTCCTGCATCGGCTGACGCCGGTCAAGGAGGTGCGCAATGAAACGGCGTCTAACAGTCATCATGGTCCTCATAGGCCTATGCGGAATCCTGGCTACACCTCATGCCGCTGCCCAGGCTCCTGATTGGCAACAGGTGCCCATCCCTGCCCTGCACGCTTTCCATCCTCAGGAGCCAAAGCGCATCGAGCTTCCCAACGGCATGGTCGTCTTCATGCAAGAGGATCACGAACTGCCGCTGATTGACGGGACCGCGCGCATCCGTGGCGGATCACGCTCCGAGCCTGCCAACAAGGCCGGCATGCTCGATATGTACGGTGATGTCTGGCGCACCGGCGGAACCAAATCGCAGACGGGCGACCAGCTTGACGACTATCTCGAAGTCCGCGCCGCGAAAGTTGAAACCAGCAGCAGCGCGGATTCCACTTCGATTTCATGGTCCTGTCTGAAAGGCGATTTCGACGACGTTTTCAAAGTGTTCGCCGACTTGCTGCGTGACCCGGAATTTCGTGCTGACAAACTCGACCTGGCGCAAAAAGGAATGGACGACTCTATTTCCCGCCGCAACGATGAAGTCGGAGAAATTGCCGGGCGCGAAGCGGCGAAGCTGGCCTATGGCGTTGACAATCCCTACACCCGCGAACCCGAATATGCCACCGTGGCTGCGGTCACGCGTCAGGATCTTATCGACTGGCACCGTGCTCACGTTCATCCCAACAACATCATTCTGGGGATAGCCGGTGATTTCGATTCCACCGCCATGGAAGCGAAGCTCCGCCAGGTGTTCGGGGGGTGGGCAAAAGGCCCGGCTGTAAAAGCACCCGATATCGAATTCCATCCCGCGAAGCCCGGCTACTATCTGATTCCGAAAACTGACGTGAATCAGAGCAACATTCGCATGGTGGAACTCGGCATTCGCCGTGACAACCCTGACTACTACGCGACGCAAGTCTTCAATGAGGCATTCGGCAACGGTTTTTCTTCGCGCCTGGTGCAGAGTATTCGCACCGCGAAGGGTCTGGCATACACCGTAGGCGGCGGGATCGGGAGTGCCTTCGATCATCCCGGCGTGGTGCGCCTTAGTATGGGCACCAAAAGTGCAAGCACGGTGGAATCCATCCAGGCGCTTTACGAAGAACTCGACAAACTAAAAACCAGTCCGATTTCAGACGACGAGATCAAGCGTGCCAAGGATTCCATCCTGAATTCGTTCGTCTTCAACTTTGATTCGCCGGACAAGGTTTTGCGCGAACGAATGGCCTATGAGTTCTACGGCTATCCTGCCGATTTCCTGGAACGCTTTCGCTCCGGAGTAGAGAAGGTTCAAGCGGCGGATGTGGCCAGCGCGGTCGCCAAATATGTTCACAAGGATCAATTCGCGGTACTCGTAGTCGGCAACACCGCGGACTTCGACAAGCCGCTTTCGTCTCTCGGAGTAGTGACGAATATTGACATCGCCATCCCGCCGCCTCCGGGAGAAAAAGAGGAAGCGCCGCCTGCCAAGCCCACCGATTCCAATCCCGAAGGCAAAGCGTTGGCAGCAAAAGTTGTAGAAGCCATGGGCGGTCTCGCAAAGCTGCAATCGGTAAAGTCGTTGCAGGCCGATCTCACTGAGCAGGACGCCCAGGGTGGGCCCTCGACGAACGTACAAGTCACCATCGTTTTTCCCGACAGCATGCACGTGACGGTGCAAACTCCGCAGGGACCGCTCTCTATCGTCGTGACCCCGACCGCTGGATTCATGGCGGCAGCCATGGGAGTGCAAGACCTGCCCGCGCCGCAGAAAGAAGAAACTGTAAAGCAAATTCATCGCGACCTGGTTTATATCGGACAGCACCTGAACGATCCGAAGTTCATCTTTGCCGCTGGAGGAAGTGAGACGATCGGGGGTGTATCGACTCGAATCGTTGACGTCAGCGGAGGCAATATGGCGATCCGCTGGTTTGTGGATCCGAAGACCGGCCACGTCGTTCGGGAAGCGTACGAAGCGGTGGGCCGATCCGGCCAAATGCACGGCGAGACCATTCTCTCCAAATGGGAAACTACCGACGGAATCATGCTGCCTGCCTTGCACCGCAACAAAGAGAACGGACAAGATAGCAGCCTCGTGGAATTCACCAAGGTGCAGTACAACCCGACAATCGATCCCAAGCTGTTTGAGAAGCCGGCGGCGCAGGCCAAGCCGACACAGTAACACTCTTCAAATCATTGCAGGACGGGAGATCAATGAGCGCTACGACGATTTATCGCCAACTATGCCCGAGCAGGCACCTTCTCCCCCAGCAACTGCCGCAGGGAGCTGACCTCATCCGCCGCAAGCGCTCGCTTCGGGATTGTGTAATATAGAACTCCCGATTCAACAACGACGAATAGTGCGTCCGTTTCGATAAAGCTAGAAATTGCCGGCCAACTCAGATGTGATTCTGCGTTTGGCAGACCACAACGGAAGCCCGTCTCATTGAATTCGTACCAAATCTCCTTGCGTTCCATCGGGGCGAATCGAAGTTCTGCCCCGGCTCTCTGGGCAATCTGACCTGTCAAGAATACGAGCCAGACCAGAATGAGAATAACGAGAGAAACAGGCTGCAATTCGCGGCCTGGTCTAAACGCAACCCCCGTCAACATCAGAACGACCAACAGTCCGCATTGCACGTATCCGGCCCATCTTATCTTTGGCGGCAGATTGCGGAGCACGAGCCTCAATGCTTTGCTAAACTCATCACGCTCCAAAACAAAGTGAGTGTTGATTGGCCTTTGTAGTGGCATGGGGCAAAGACTACCATTCGACGGGTGGAATTGTCCGGTGTAACTGTTGTCATCATGCGATAGCACTCAGAACCCCGTGACTCATTACGTGCGGGAGAACAGGGACGTAGGAGAGTCAGCCGAATTTTTCCCGATAGGTACCCTAACCTCGACTTGACCTTGCTGCTTTCCTGTCGTATCATCAGGCGAACAAAAGGCGAATTTCACCCGTGGCCTCTCTTCCCTTGCTACCCGATCTAAAGCCCCAGTTGGTCGGCATTGCCCGTCTGGCAGCCACCGGCGAATCCGTGCGCCAAGGGCACGATGTCGAATACTTCACCCTGCCCGTCCGCTCGCTGTTGAACCGCTGCACGTCCGCCCGCATGCCGTTCACCTGGACCATCAATCCCTACCGCGGCTGCGAATTCGCCTGCAAGTACTGCTACGCACGCTACACCCACGAATTTATGGAAATGCGCGATGGCGCGGACTTCGAGCAAAAGATTTTCATCAAGCAGCACGCCGCCGAATTGCTGCGGCAGGAGTTGCGCCACGTTAAGCCCGGAGAAGAAATCGCCATCGGCACCGCGACCGATCCTTATCAACCCGCCGAGCGGCGTTTCGAAGTCACGCGCACGATTCTCGAAGAATTCTCCCGCCATCAGGGATTTCAAATCGGCATCGTCACCAAGTCCAACCTGGTCGTCCGCGACGCTGACCTGTTGCGCGCAGTAGGCGCTCACAACAAAGTTTTCGTCAACATTACGATCACCACATTAAACACAGACCTCGCCCGCATCCTGGAGCCGCGAGCGCCGCGTCCTGATCTGCGCCTGCAAGCTTTGCGAAAACTCACCGAAGCGGGAGTCCCCGCGGGTGTCATATGCGCTCCCGTGCTGCCCGGCATCACGGATTCTCCCAAGGATCTTGAAGCTGTGGTCCGCGCTGTCTCCGAAGCCGGAGGAAAATATGTTTTCGCCAATTCCCTTTTCCTGAAGCCCTGCTCCGCGGCCGTTTTCATGCCCTTTCTCGAAAAAGAATTCCCGCGGCTGGTCGAGAGCTATCGCGAACGCTTCAAAGACCGCGCGTTTATCTCTACTCCCTATCGCAAACGCCTTTCGCAACTAATGGCCCGCTTAAGGCAAAAGTACGGCATCCGAACCGATTACGACCGCTACAGCGAACGCAGCCATCCGACTTCCGGCCCTGAGACTGGCGAACAATTGCGACTCTTCTGAACTGGCGCGAGCCCGATAGTACAATCGGTGCTGCCCGAGATATGCCGACTAGCCTCCACAGACGAAACTTACCCCCTCCAGTATTCCAATACGTGTGCCTGGCTGTGCTTTTTTTCGGGGCCATGCTGTTTCAGGTCCGTTATGGCCGAGACATCTGGCGCGAAGAAAAAATAGACTTAGGCTTCGTAGCGCCCGCCACTGCCAGCGCATCCCTCGAGATTGTGCGCCCCACCGCCGAGAAACTCGGCTTGCACACCGGCGACATTCTGCAGGCGGTGAATGGGAAGAGGTACACCGGGACCGCGCTTTTGTCGGAAGCCTATGCCAAGGCGCGCCCGGGAGATCACATCGATCTCACCGTAAGATCTTCCTCCGGCGAACATACCGTGGTTCTCCCCGTGACCCCAGGAACCACTCCGGCCGCCCAGGTGCTGTTTGACGTGCTGCTGAACATCGCTGCGCCCATCGGCTGCATCCTGCTTGCGTCCTGGGTCGTGCTGGTTCGCCCGCGCGACGGGCTGGCGTGGATCCTGCTCGGGCTGATGTTCTGTTTCTCCCAGTTATTCAGCTCATTAAAAATCGAGAGCTGGGGCCCGGGTTACCGCGACGTGGCCATGGCGTATCACTCCGCGCTTGGAGCCGGCTGGCCGATTTTCATGTTTTTGTTCGGATTCTTCTTTCCTGAACCCTTTCCGTTCTACACACGGATGCCGCCCTCGCGGAAGTGGATCCCGGTATTGGTGATCGTGCCGGCTCTTGTGAACATAGCTTTTTTCGTGGCGATTTCGATCACCGACATGACCGACTACGTCCGTGCGGATCAGATCATTCGGAAGTTCCATCCTTTTCAAACGCCTTTGACCATCTATATGTTTTGTGTCGTTGGCTTCGGCTTTTTCAGTTCGATCTTCGCCAAGTCAGCCATGGCGATTTCTCCTGATGCCAAGCGACGCCTACGCTTGCTCTACTGGGGTGCAACCGTCGCCCTAGTACCTTTGTTCTTGCTCTCGCTGGTTTCTATGTTCCGCGGGAAATCGATGTACGACCTGTTCCCCGACTGGCTGATCGGCGTTGGACTGATCCTGACCGTGCTTTTCCCGCTCAGCCTCGCTTACGTCATCGTGGTACAGCGCGCCATGGATGTGCGCGTGGTGGTCCGCCAGGGTCTGCAATACGGATTGGCAAAGAACAGTATTCGGGCATTTCAATTCATCGCCATTGCGATCGTCATCGCAGCTGCCTTGGCTCTGGGTCGCAAATCGAGCCAGCTCGGAGAGATCGTCGTCATTGCAATCGCGGTAACGGTCGGATTCAGCATCCCGAGACTGGGAGACCGTCTGCGCACTTGGACCGACCGGCGCTTTTTCCGCGAAGCCTACAATGCCGACCAAGTGCTTGGTGAACTCAGCGATCAGGTGCGCAGCATGGTTGAAACGCGGCCCCTGATCGAGACTGTGGCCACTCGCATCTCTGAAACGTTGCATATCCCACAAGTCGCTGTTTTGCTGGGAGGCAGCGACCCCTATCGCCCAGCCTTCGCTTTGGGATACGGCACTCCACCCGACGTTTCTTTCAACCCGGGTACGGGCACTGTGAAGGCGCTTCAGAGCAACAAAGAACCAGCCCGCGTTTATTTCGACGATCCCAGCTCATGGCTGTATCGAGATCCGGAGATCAACGAACGGGAGCGCACCGGACTTGCGGACCTCCGCGCTGAACTTCTTCTTCCGTTGAGTACCCGCGACAAGCTGTTGGGATTTATCAGCCTTGGGCCGAAGCGTTCCGACGAGCCCTACTCCGGTACCGACCTGCGCCTGCTTAAATCAGTGGCGGCACAGACTGGGTTGGCGTTGGAGAATGCGCGGCTGATGTCCGCCATCGCCGACGAAGTCGCTCAGCGCGAGCGTCTGAATCGTGAAGTGGAAATCGCCCGCGAGGTGCAGGAGCGGCTGTTTCCCCAAACTCTGCCGCCGATTGCTGGCATTGACTACGCTGGCGCCTGCCGCCCCGCACTGGGAGTTGGTGGCGACTACTACGACTTTCTTGCCCTGCCCGGTGGGCAGTTGGGGATCGCCATTGGCGATGTATCCGGCAAGGGGATTGCCGCGGCCCTCACCATGGCCAGCTTGCAAGCCTCTTTGCGCGGCGAAGCCACGCGCGCGCCGGAGAATCTGGCAGCGCTGATGAGCAATGTAAATCACCTGGTTTACGAAGCGTCCTCTTCCAATCGCTATGCGACGTTTTTCTACGGTCAATACAATCCTGCGACCCGCCAGCTCAGTTACGTGAATGCTGGACACAATCCGCCGATGTTGTTTCATCGAACAGGCAAGGATCTACAACTGTCACGGCTAGAGGTTGGCGGCACGGTAGTCGGACTGCTGGAAAGTTTCCCCTACGAACAGGGGAGTTTGAGAATCGAGCCGGGAGACGTGTTCATCGCCTTCACCGACGGCATCAGTGAATCCATGAACGGCACGGACGAGGAATGGGGCGAGAAGGCACTGATCGAGACAGTAAAGGCGTGCTCGGGTCTCAGCCCATCGGAGACCATCGCCCGCATCATGCAAGCCGCCGACAAGTTCGTCGCCGGAGCCAAGCAGCACGACGATATGACCCTCGTCGTGCTACAGGCCAAGCCGGAGAATGCTTCGTAGTAGATACCGCAGCTTATAATGTGAGTTCTACCGATCTGCATGAACGCTCCCCCGCCCAAAACCGTTCCGGTTCCGCCCCGGCACCCGCATCAGGGAGTGCTCGGCCATCTCCAGCAGTTTTGGCATCGTGTGACTGAAGGGCTCGAACTCAGTGAACTGTGGAAACAATTCAGTACCGATGCCCGCGCCAGTTATCGCTTCTACCAGAAAGACTTCCAGGCGCGCGCCCCGCAGGAGAGTCAAAAGCGCGGTTTCTGGCGCACTGCCCAGGCCTTCGCCTGGGCCATCCTCGAAAAGCTGACGCCGGCACGGCGCGTGCTCCTACTGCTCGGTGTGGTTTTGTTGCTATTCCCCGCGGGCGGTTACAGCCATCGCACCGAAGAGGGGCATGTCGAATTTGTTGAATTCGATCTCCGCTTTCTGGGCGGAGCTTCGCTGTTCATTCTGTTGATGCTGGAGATCGCCGACCGCGTGGTTATGAAGCGCGATCTTGAAATCGCTCGCGACATTCAGAGTTGGCTGCTTCCCGCGATGCCGCCTGAGATTCCCGGCTTGACCATGGCGTTCGCAACCCGGCCTGCGAACACCGTCGCAGGAGATTATTACGATGTGTTTGCCCGGCCAGGGTTAAGAGGCGAACCACTATTTCTGTTCGCCGTTGCCGACGTAGCCGGCAAGAGCATTCCCGCGGCACTGCTCATGGCTACGTTTCAAGCCGGTCTCAAGACTCTCTCCTCAACTCCCTGTTCGCTGGCCGATCTGGTTGCGGGGCTGAATCGTTATGCTAGCAGCAACAGTCAGGATGGCCGTCGCTTCACCACTGCATTTCTGGCCGAATTTGACCCGCGCACCCGCGTTCTGACCTACATCAACGCCGGACACAACACTCCCATTCTGCGCCGCAGCTCCGGCGCAATCGAGCGCTTGACCAACGGCGGGCTTCCTTTTGGCATCATGGCGGATGCTCCCTACGAATCGGGTTCCGTCAACTTGCAACCCGGCGATTGGCTGGTGATCTTCACCGATGGCGTGGTCGAAGCGCTTAACGCGAAGGGTGAAGAATACGAGGAATCGCGGCTGCTGAATGTTTTGCAGAACGGGATCACAGCCACCCCCGAGGAACTGCTTCGCCGCCTGATGGCCGATCTCGATTTCTTCGTCGGAGCAACGCCGCAGCATGACGATGTGACTTGCATGCTGATCAAAGTGGGATAACGAACCGGTCGAATGGACGGCCTTTCTTTGCCCCGCTTTGCATTGACTTGTCTCAGCTTGGCCCCTACTATGGTCGCGCACAGCGCGAGCTTCGTCATTTGATTGGCCAAACCATATCGCATTACCGCATCGTCGAGAAACTCGGTGGCGGCGGGATGGGTGTGGTCTATAAAGCGGAGGACGTAAAGCTCGACCGCTTCGTTGCCCTTAAGTTCCTGCCCGACGACGTCGCCAAAGACCCGCAGGCACTCAGCCGCTTCCAGCGTGAAGCCAAAGCCGCCTCTGGACTGAATCATCCGAACATCTGCACCATCTACGAAATTGACGACCAGCACGGCGATGCCTTCATCGCGATGGAGTTTCTCGATGGGCTAACGCTGAAGCATAAGATCGCCGGGCGTCCGCTGGAGACAGAAGAAATCCTTTCCCTGGCCATCGAGATTGCGGACGCGCTCGATGCTGCCCACGCTGAGGGCATCGTCCACCGCGACATCAAACCCGCGAATATCTTCGTCACTAAGCGCGGCCACGCCAAGGTTCTGGATTTCGGACTGGCGAAGGTCACAGCGAGTTCTTCGGGCAAAATTGGGTCTCTTAACACGCAGACGGGTTCGGTGGACGCAGATCATCTCACCAGTCCCGGTGCTACGCTCGGCACGGTCGCTTACATGTCGCCGGAGCAGGTGCGGGCGAAGGAGTTGGATGCGCGGAGTGATCTGTTCTCGTTCGGTGCGGTGCTGTACGAGATGGCCACGGGAGCATTGCCCTTTCATGGCGAAAGTTCGGGACTCATTTTTAAAGCCATCCTCGATTCTGATCCGCCTCCGCCGATTCGCTTCAATCGTGATATTCCACCCGAACTGGAACGGATCATCAACAAAGCGATGGAGAAAGACCGCGACTTGCGCTATCAGGTTGCGTCCGAGATGCGGGCCGACCTAAAGCGGCTGAAACGGGAAACGGAATCGCGGCACGGCGTATCTTCTAGTTCTGGAACAGCAGTCGTGGCGCAGGAGAGCGGCGCTCACCCCGCAGTCCAGCTGCCGTCGCCGGTATCCGGTTCCTCTCCTGGGCTTGCTGCACCTCCGTCATCGAGCGCCGTGAAGGTCGCGGAAGTCCCCGTCGCGAGCAGGAAACTTCGGAAGGTTCTGATTCCCGCCGCCGCGCTGCTTGTCGTGGTGGCAATCGCGGGAGTGTTCTACTTCCGCTCGCGTTCCGCGGCGCCGGTGACCCAAGCGGCCCCGCTCACTGAGAAAGACACGGTTGTCCTCACCGACTTCAGCAACACGACCGGCGACCCGGTCTTCGACGGCACCCTCAAGCAGGCCCTGGCCGTCGATCTTGAACAGTCTCCCTTCCTCAACATTCTTTCCGACCGAAAGATTGGCGCGACCCTGAAGCTGATGGGCCGCCCGCCCACCGAACACGTCACCGCCGATTTGGCCAAGGAACTCTGCCTGCGCACGGGGAGCAAGGCCATTTTGGCCGGTTCGGTTTCCAGCTTGGGTAGTCAGTATGTGATCGGTCTGGAGGCGGCCGCTTGCACCACCGGAGACACGCTGGCTAAGGAGCAAGCTGAGGCGGCCAGCAAAGAAGGCGTGCTTAAGGCATTGAGCACGGCGGCCACCAGCCTGCGCGCCAGGTTGGGAGAATCGCTGGCTTCCGTGCAGAAGTTCGATGTGCCAGTGGAAGCAACGACGCCCTCACTCGAAGCCCTGAAGGCTTACAGCATGGGCATCACCACCGGCCGCACCAAGAGCAACGCCGAAGCCATTCCGTTCATGAAGCGGGCCCTCGAACTCGACCCCAACTTTGCCATGGCCTATGCTGGACTGGCCGTCGAGTATGGGAATCTTGCACAAGCGAGCCTGGCCGCGGACAATGCCAGGAAAGCCTACGACTTGCGCGACCGCGTGAGTGAACGCGAGAGATACCGTATCTCCGCCTTGTACTTTCAGAACGTCACCAGTGAAGTGGAGAAGACCACGGAAGCCTACGAACTCTGGGCGAAAAGCTACCCTCGTGACATGGTGCCGCACACGAATCTCGGTGTTCTTTATGCCGAACTGGGCCAATACGACAAAGCGATTGCGGAAACCGAAGCCGCCCAACGGTTGGAACCCTCGAGAGCCAACTATGGGAACCTGGCGAGCTTCTACATCGTTGTCAATCGGCTCAAGGACGCACGGCAGACGATCCAGGAAGCACAGCGGAAAAACTTCGATGACTTGGTCATTCGAGGCGATCTGTATTCATTGGCATTTCTGTCGGGGGATACTGCTGAAATGGAGCGCCAGGTGGCATGGGCAGCTGGCCGCCCCAACGAAGAAGACCAGATGCTCAACATCCACGCCGACACCCAGGCCTACTACGGACGTCTGGACAAGGCGCGCGATCTCGCCCGCCGGGCTTCTGACTCCGCGGTGCGCTCGGATGCCAAAGAGACCGGCGCCCAGTGGCTAGTTTATCAAGGGCTTCGTGAAGCTGAGCTAGGCAACGTCACTGCTGCCCGGCAGGTTATCGCCCGCGCGTTGGCACTCGCTCCCGGGCGTGATGTCAAAGTCCTCTCGGCCTTGGCGCTGGCACGTAGCGGCGAAACTGTTCAATCCAGAACCATCTTCGAAGCGCTCCAAAAGTCCGAACCGAGCAACACTCTTCTCAAGGTGTACTGGTTCCCTGTGATCGAGGCCGCGATTGCAATGGCACAACAGGCACCCGACCGGGCCGTCGTCGCGCTGGAGCCCTCACTACCCTAAGAACTCGGGCAGGCTCCTCCCGGAACCAACGGCTTAATGTATCCGGCATACATTCGCGGCCTGGCTTATCTTGCGCAAAAAAACGGTTCTGCCGCAGCCGCTGAATTTCCTGGGCTCGCTTGCCCATCTCCAACTCGCCCGCGCGCATGTCGTCTCCGGCGACACCGCCAAAGCGAAGACTGCTTACCAGGATTTCTTAACGCTCTGGAAAGACGCCGATGCTGATATTCCCATCTTGAAAGAAGCCAAGGCTGAGTACGCGAAGCTGCAGTGATCATGTGGTAGAGAGTCTCCGTAGCGCGCTACCCGTTCATCACTTCCGCATACATTCGATGAAACGCATGCACACCTCTCTCCTGTTTCACGCTGTAGCGGCCGCGCTCGTAGCTCCGGGAATGCAGATTTTTCTGCACCCGCTCACAGATGGCCACGTCTTCCAACTGAATTTGATGGCTGAACTCGACTGCCTCCCGCGCGGCTTTGCTTCGCAACTCTTTATCCGGTAAGTACCACTCAAAAATGGCCACCGTCCGCTCGGCGTCGATCGGCAAAATGATATTCAGCGAAATATTGTCGGGATAGCAATTCAGCATCCAGTTGGGAAAGACCCAGAAATAGTCCGTGGTTAAGTCCTCACGCGTTTCCTGATAGCGGCGCGGGGTGGCATCGCCCGGTTGCGTGCCGCGAATCGGACTGAACTGCCGCACGTGCCGTGCATACGGTTCAACCGTGTAAGCGTTGTAGTCCAGCTCTCGATTCAATCCGGGATGCACGCTGGGCAGGTGATAGCCTTCCAAATAATTATCCACGTACGTCTTCCAATTGCACTTCATCTCGTACGTCCGGCGTTCGGAGAGCTTCATCTCGCCAAATTGAAAACGCGCTGCTTGTTGCGGCAACTCTCCGAGGGTCTTTACCAGTGGCTCGGCAGCGGGATCAAGATTCACGAAGATCAGGTTGAACCACTGCTCCACTCGGACAGGTTTCAACGCGAACTGCTCGGGGCTGAAATCTTCCACGCCTTCGAATTCCGGAGCGCTGATGAGCGCCCCATCTAGGCCATACGTCCAGCCGTGATAGCGGCAACGAAAGAGCTTCTTCGAACCACAGCCTTCCGCCGGTGGGCCCGCCCGGTGGCGGCAGACATTGTAGAAGCCTCGCAGTTCCCCCGTGGCGCTACGCACCAGCAACAGTGGCTCGCCCTGCACCTCCGTGGTAAAGAAATCGCCTGCGTTAACCAGTTGGTGAACATGGCCGACAACCTGCCAGTTGCGGGCAAAGATCTCCTCCCGCTCCGCTCGGAAAACGTCGGCGTCCGTGTAAAACAGCGATGGAATAGACCACGCGCGGGCGATGTCTGCATCGACGTTGAGGCTGGCGAAGGAGCCGTTCATAGCGTCACGGGCATTGTAGAGCAAGGCATCGCGACGGTCTTCTCTGGTAACAAGATTTTCCACTTGTGTTGCCTTCCAATGCAGACACCCCTATGATGAGAACAATTGGCTTTCCCGCTACCCCCCCACCGGGGAGAGCCTCTAGCACACTGCAAGGACTGCGATTAGGGGTTCTCTGACGGGCATCTTTCACCCTGCTGCCGATGGTGACTGAATTGCCCGAAAAGAGACTGCCTGATCAGAAATTACCCAGGCGAGAGGTAGACGACGAAATGCGAAAGAAACAACGAGGCTTTTCACTCATCGAGCTGTTGATCGTAGTAGCCATTATCTTGATTATTGCGGCGATTGCTATTCCAAACCTGTTGCGGGCGCGCATTGCCGCCAACGAATCTTCGGCGGTCAGTTCCATCCGCACCATGAACACAGCGCAGGTCACTTTTCAGTCCACTTATCCCACGGTTGGCTACGCTGCTACCGTCGCAGCCCTGGGACCTGCCGCGTCCACCGGTTGCACCACCCCCACTTCCGCCAACGCTTGTCTGGTTGATTGGGTCGTGTCGCAGGCCACGGTTGCAGGTACCGCCAAGAGCGGCTACTGGTTCACAGACACGCCGATTGCCGCCGGCGCCGGCGGCATCATCCCGGGTTACACCTTGGATGGCATTCCGGCAGCAGTCAACCAGACGGGGGTGCGAGGCTTCTGTTCCAACGAAGACGCTGTGATTCGGTTCAAGGCGGTCGGTTCAGGGATCTCTGGCAGCGAAGCTGCCTGCGCCGCCTACACTGCCCTGCAATAAATTGGGTTCCGAAATGGAATAGATGTCCAATGAGCCGCGGATCAAACCGCGGCTCATTTCATTTTCTTCGTGTCGAGTGACTTCTTTCCTAAACACAATTTGTCATCTCTCAGTCAAAATTTGATAGCACGCAACTTTTTCTGTGCCTCGGTCGAGACGCACGTCCCGCCACCCATCCCTTAGTGATCGCAAACCATGTGGGTTACAGCAGTCCGGCACGGAGTTTCATAACCCCGGGCCGTGGCCAACAAAGTGCCATGGGAGAGTCAGCCCGAGAGAACATTCGAAAACACACACTTGAGACCAAAAAGGGAAAATGAAAATGCGTAAACAGAAGGGTTTTTCACTGATTGAGTTGCTGATTGTGGTCGCGATCATTCTTATCATCGCCGCCATTGCCATTCCGAATTTGTTGCGGGCGCGTATCGCAGCCAACGAGTCGTCTGCGGTCAGCTCTGTCCGTACCATGAACACTGCCCAGGTCACTTACCAATCTACTTATCCGACCGTTGGCTATAGCTCTACCATTGCGATACTGGGG
>DATHOQ010000022.1:0-68689 GCA_035484735.1 Terriglobales bacterium
GAAATAGAGGAGGCGCGCCAGATCCTGAACGCCGGGAATCGAATCAGCATTCGACGAAGGCGCTGGTTCTGAGATTGCGGAGAGTGCGGCTACCCCGGTTTGCGGCAAATCCCGCAGCAATGGAAGAGGCTTTATCCTCGGGTAGATTTTGAAAGGCAACGGCCGATTCGCCCAGTCCAGGAAGTGCGGATGGTTACGAATACTCCAGTAGGAGTGCTTCGTGCCATCGTGATACGTCCAAGCCGCCTGAATTTCGCGGTTGTTCATCGGTTGCTGCCTCAGACCGGTGAAATGGTGATTCTACGACAGTTGGGGCGGCCCTCGGCAGGAACCGTCATAGTGTCCAAATTACGAGTGATACCATCACCTCATGCCCAAAACTCTGATGCAGTCAGTAGTCGGTCAACTCCAAAAGGAACGATCGCGGCTTGCCAATGAGCTGCACCGCGTAACGGCGGCGCTGACAGCGTTCGGCAAGGTCTACGTAAGCGGCAGCAAACGCTCCACAGCAACTCGCAAGAAACGAACGATTTCGGCTGCCGGACGCAAGAGAATAGCGGCGGCGCAGAGAGCCCGATGGGCCAAGATTAGGGCAGGCAAGAAGCACTAAGCAGATGCGAGTGAGACCAGAAAGAGCGGCACAAAATGGCACCCGATTTCTATCTGCATATCAGCGCAATCGGCACGGGGCCGGGGCCGAACCGTGTGCCAGATCGCAGTGATTCCGAGCCCAACCAGAGCAATCAACGAGAGGTAAGCACATACAGGACCGACGAACGCCCCGACCCATATGATTGCGGGCCGCGACGCCAGGCTGATTCTCGGCTAAACACTCGATTGTGGACCGCGCGCTAGGCATGCAGTCACTAGCATCCTATTTGGCCACCACCGTAGTCTTCAGCTGACCACTTTCAGCCACGGAATCGCCTGGCGTTCGCCTACCGGTTCGAACGAACGGCGAGGCTAAACCGGACTGATTGCAAAGCTGTGACGTCGGGTTTTGGTGCGATTTTCTCTGCTAGGGTTTTGCTATCTGTAACTTACGAACACTTCAAGACTTAGCGGGCCAAAACCGGACCGAGGGTTCGAATCCAGCTCTCTCCGCCATTCAGTCTGGGTCGCAGAGAAACCGGGCTGCATTCCCCTGAAAATCGCTTGAAAATGCCGCAATTTCGCGATTCCCGCTCCGAAACCGGACTGGAGAAAGTGTCCCGCTGAACTCGGAAGGCAGGCTGTGCGGCAATTTTCTCCGAAGCGCACACGGGCAGTCCGGTTTCAGCAACTCCAATTGGCGAATGCAATGCGATCACGAACCGATCATGCCGTGCAAACGACTTGACTTTCGCCGAACATCTTGCCTTGCAACTTCTCAGAAGCCCGTGTCTGGATAGCTTTCGGTTGGCCGACCATCCGGGAGTAGAGTGACGAGAAGCGCGTTTATGAGGACTTAACTCATCTCCGGTCGCTTGCCAAAAGCCGATAGCGCTATTGCGGTCGTCGCTCTTTCACCACCTGTGCCGTTTCGTTTTTTTCATCCGGTGGATTAGCGTCGGCGAGTGACTCTCTTTGCCGAGGCCTCGGATCCAGGTGGTTCACGGAACGGTTCCACAGAAATGCGCTCGTAACCCACTTCCAGCACAGTCAAGTGTTCTGTACCGCCCGGCAATTGAAGGACTACGCGGTCACCCGCTGCCGACTTCATCAACGCGCGCCCCAGAGGTGACACCCAACTGATGTGGTTGCGATTGAGATCGATTTCGTCGGTGCCAACGATGCTCACCACTCGCGATACTCCCGCGGCGTTGACATAGCGCACGGTCGCTCCGAAGAATGCCTTCGTTGCCGCCAGCCCCGCTCTGGGAGCTTCCGGGTCCACCACTTCCGCGGCTTCGATTCGCTTGGTGAGAAAGCGAATCCTCCCATCGATCTGCCGCAGCCGCCGCTTGCCGTACTGATAGTCGGCGTTTTCACTGCGATCGCCGTTGCCGGCAGCCCACGCCACCACCTCCGTCACCGCCGGGCGTTCCCTGGTGAGCAGAAACCGGTGCTCATCTTTGAGGCGCTCCAGGCCGCTCGGCGTGATGTAGTTCTTAACTAGCGTCGCGGGCTCGTCCGGTTTTGGTTTTCTCGTAAACCCTTTTCGCATCTCGCAGTCTTTCCAGGGGACTGTTCTATCTGTCCCAGTATTGCCCATCCCAGTATTTCCCCGAAATGACATTGTGAAGATTTCACGATCACAGGGACGCCCGCAATGCTTGTACATCGCGCATCGGGGGCTTTCCGAAGAAGCGCTTGTACTCCCGATTGAACTGGCTTGGACTTTCGTATCCCACCGCGAAGGCCGCACTCGCAGCATCGAGTTTCTCGGTGAGCATCTTCTGCCGTGCTGTACGGAGCCGAAGCTGTTTTTGAAACTGAAGAGGACTCATTGCCGTGAGACCACGGAAGTGATGATGCAGAGTCGATCTGCTCATACCTGCCATCGATGCAAGCTCATCCACATTCAGCGCCTTCTCGAAGTTTTCACGCAACCAAGTGACCGCCTTGGCCGTTAGATAGCCTTGGTCCTCCTTCGTCGCAACCGAACGCAGACGACCTCCTTGGGGCCCCTGTAGAAGCCGGTAGATGATTTCTCGCTGGAGCAGTTTGGAAAGGAACGGGAGATCCTGCGGATTATCTAAAAGCTGAACCATGCGTGAGCATGGCGTAAGCAGTTCTACGGTCACTTCTCCCAGAACCATGCCGCGCGTGCCAACGGGCGATGCAGAAATCCGCACCTCCTCGGTGTGGAGAACTTCACGGACGATGCCCATATCAAGCTTGAGGAAGAACGCAAGGTAGGGCTTCTCCACACTGGCGACGCATACTCGGCTGACGATCGGAAGGTCGATTGATGTTAGGAGGAAGGTTGATTCGCCAAAGATATAACTCTGTTTGCCCAGGTCAACGTGCTTCTTTCCTTGCGGAACGATCAGCAGGCTCGGCTCATAGGTGCAGGGATTCGGCGCGGTAGGAGTCGTATTTTGGTAGAGTGAAAGTCCGAGAACTACATTTGACAGCTCTGCTGACCGGCCCATCGCTTTGCCAATTGCGTTGGCCAGCTCTCTGAGCGCCTCCGAAACATCAGAACCCTCAGAGTGTCGCGATTTTCGAGATGCCATACTGTTTTCCTCGACCTTCTCAGAATAAGGCCGCTGCGTCGCCGTTGCACAGATTTGTGACATGCCTCGGACAAATAGGCAATGATCTCAGTCGATAAGGCTACCGGCAAACGAGCTGATCCGCCTAATCTTGAGGTGGAGGCGAATAGATGAAGAAACGAAAGCTAGGAACGCTGGAAGTATCGGAGCTCGGATTTGGATGCATGAACCTGGCGTCAAATTACGGCCCGGCAGTGCCGATCGACGATGCCATCAAGGTCATCCGCGAGGCCCATAGCAAGGGCGTTACATTCTTCGATACGGCGGAAGTGTACGGACCGTATACGAGTGAGACGATCGTCGGCGGAGCACTCGAACCATTCCGCAACGAAGTGAAGATTGCCACGAAGTTTGGCTTCGACCTGACCGAGAAGGGCGGTCTGAACAGTAGGCCGGATCACATCACTTGGATGGTGGACGGGTGCCTAAAACGGCTTCGAACGGACCATATCGACCTCTTCTACCAACATCGCGTTGATCCGAGGGTGCCGATTGTGGATGTCGCCGCTGCGGTCAAGGAACTCATTGCGGCGGGCAAGGTGTTGCACTTTGGTCTTTCTGAAGCGAGCCCTGAAACCATTCGGAAAGCCCATGCAGTTCAGCCGGTGACGGCGCTACAAACAGAATATTCGCTCATGAACCGGGACCCGGAAAAGAACGGATTGCTAGATACCTGTGAGGAGTTGGGAATCGGCTTTGTGCCCTGGGGTCCGATGGGCATGGGCTATCTGACACAGAAGCTCAACACGGATACAAAGTTTGATCCGAAATCGGATCTTCGTGCCGGTTTTGATCGCTTCAAGCCGGAAACCCTTGCAGCGAATAAGCCCTTTGTCGATTGCATCACCGAACTTGCGAAGAGAAAAGGCGCTACGACAGCGCAGCTGTCGCTCGCATGGCTCCTGGCCCAGAAGCCGTTCATCGTCCCGATCCCGGGAACGGGCAAGGTCAAGCACCTTCAGGAAAACATCGAATCCACCAAACTTTTACTGACTGCTGAAGACATGAAAGAGATCGACAGTGCTCTGGCCGAGTTCAAGGTGCATGGGGGTCGTATGAACGAAGAACAGATGAAGATCGTAGAGCAGTAGGGAGAATCCGCGCAGGCCTCTTATACTCCTTAGAAGCTCGGTTCGGATTCCCCCGCATTACGGGCAAATCTTCAATAAGCCGGGCGCGCCAGGTCTCGCCGCAGTTGCGAGACTTGGGCGAGGACCACATCCACGACGGGTGAGCGGAAATGAGGGAGAAAAAGGGCAATACCCGTGACCGACGCAGCGGGCGTAGCCACTCCCAGGTCTCGCAAAACCAGCGAGACCTGGGCAGCCGGCAATGCGTGCAGGCAGGGCTTTTTCGTCTTCACCAGTCCGCTACAATTCCAGCGTAGCCGCTTTATGCGCCATTTGATGCCGATTGTTACGCCGCGCCTGACCTTGCGTCCGCCAAGGCTTGGCGACTTGGATTCGATCCAGACCGCCAAGGAGGAAGCGTGGCCCGATTTGCAGCGTTGGATGGCTTGGGCTTTCGACAACCAACGGTCACGGCAAGCGATGGAAGATTCTATCCGGCGAACCATGGATTACCAGAATCAAGCAGGAATCGCATTGGCCGGATTCCATCGCATCAACGGGGATTTCGTCGTCCGAACCGCATTGGATCTTACCGACGAGCCAGACGTGTATGAGACAGGATTCTGGGTGGCGCCTAAATACGCCGGACAAGGCATGGCGACGGAGGCGGCAAACGCAGCCATTCGGTACGCGTTCGGTCACCTTGGCGCGAAGGCAATCAGTATTGGGTACTTCGACAGAAACGAGCCTAGCCGGCGCATCGTGGAGAAATTGGGATTCCAGAAGCTACGAGTTGCCCATAACGCCGCGACCCGTTGCCTCGACGGCACAAAACTCGATCGGCATGAATATATCCTGACCAGCCCCGATGCTCTGCCTGAACTTGATGTTTCATGGGGTTAATTCTTGGGCCGCGACTCCGGCGGCACAAGACCTGCGAGGCGGTAGTACACAACCAGCTGGCCGTAGTGTTCACCGTCATGTTCGATGAGGCCGTATGCTATGTCGAGAACGCGCGCTTTCTGGTCAGGGGTATACACAACCTCCGTCGTCAGGCCTTTTTCGCCTTTCGACTGGATGGCGGCTGCGCCATCAGCGAAGGATCTCTTCACGAACGCAACGATGTCGGCCTTGGACTTGTATTGCTCGCGCTTGGGATCTTCTGCTGCCTGAGGCTCCTTCCCCATGACGGGATTGATGAAGAAGTAGTTCGATCCTGCCGCATGCAGCAACTGCTCTGCGAAGCTGCGTTGCGCCGGTGTGGGCTTGAAGTCGTATTTGTCCTCAGGGAAATCCTCGGCCATGGCGATGAGTTTCCGGCCAATCTCATTCCAGGAATCCAGCACGACCTTCAATTCGGGGTCGGCAGCTTTGACGGCTGCATCTTTCTTCATCGCGTCCTGGGCATGGGCAGGAAATGCGAATGCCAGCAGGACGATAGCGAGAAACGGTGTTCTTTTCATTTCTTTCTCCACGATTGAATTTCGCGAATCAAAGCTTCAGCTTGTTATTTCGCCTGCGCTAGCTTCGTAACAACTGCGGCAACTTTATCGAGTACCTGGTTCATGCCCTCCAATTGACCGCTATCTTTTGCGCTCTCCATGGGTTCATTTCCAATGAAAGTGAGTTTCGTCTGGCCGTTTCCAAGATCCTCAAACAGAATCACGTCGTGCGCACCTTCTATAGCCTCATGTTCTATTCCCAATTGTGCAGGCTCAACCTTGTTTCCCTTCGAGTCCGAAAAGTACATGGAGGAAATGATCTTCTCGTGCAGAACAATCTCATGGTATTCACCGCCATGCCAGAACTCCTGTTTATCCGGCGTTCTCGTGCAGATGAGAAATGTTCCTCCCACGCGAAAATCCATCTTGCAAACAGACGCAGTAAAACCCTTCGGCCCCCACCACTGCATCACATATTTCGGATCTGTCCACGCCTTCCAAACCAATTCGCGTGGGGCATCAAAAACTCTTGTGACGACCATCCGCTCTGTCTCGTTCACCGTGCTTTTTGTCATCTCTGGCCTCCGTTTTTTTCATTTCGTTCACAACCACTTCCAGTTTGTCGAAGCTCTCTTCCCAGAATCGGCGATAGCTAATCGCCCAGTCGCGGACTGTCTTGATCGCCGCTGGCCTAAGCGTGCACACACTCTCTCGTCCACGCTTTGTCTTGATCACAATCCGCGCCCGCACCAGGTAGGCAATATGTTTTGAAATCATCTGCTGGGAAAGTGCAAACGGTTCCGTCAATCCATGCACAGAGGCAGGCCCACGGGAGAGCCGCTCGACCATTGCCCGTCGGGTTGGATCAGACAAAGCCGCAAACGTTGTACCCAATTTATCCACAACCATATGGTAGTGGATGATCTGTCAATGTCAAGTGTGAATTTTGCTGATTCCTGATTTCTGCTTACTGATCCCCAACGTGTCAACGTTGGCCGGCAATTTTCTGTCCACGCTACACTGGAACAGGCACCGTGTCGCGAGTTGCTTTTCAAAATGATCTCTTTCTCAAACATCAATAAGCAGTATGGCAAGCAGTTGCTCTTCGTGGATGCTTCGTTTCAGCTGAATCCCGGCGAAAAAGTCGGACTGGTCGGTCCCAACGGAGCGGGCAAGACAACGCTCTTCCGTATGGTGGTTGGCGAGGAAACTCCCGACGAGGGCGCGGTCTCGGTCCCCAAGAAGTTGACGATCGGCTACTTTCGTCAGGACGTCGAGGAAATGCAGGGCCGTTCGGTCCTGGATGAAGCCATCGCAGGGAGCGGACGCGTCGGCGATCTACACCACGAGCTCGAAGCCTTGCAGCGGGAAATGTCCGACCCCGACAAGGCTGATGACATGGACCGCATTCTTGAGCGCTTCGGTCACGTTCAGGAGGAGTACGAGCATTTAGGCGGTTATGCGCTCGAATCGCAAGCCCGTGAAGTGCTCCACGGTCTGGGATTCAAAGACGATCAGATTGACGGCGACGTGGGCGCTCTCTCGGGCGGATGGAAAATGCGGGTTGCGCTGGCACGCGTCCTGCTCGGGATGCCGGATGTATTGCTGATGGACGAACCGACGAACCACCTCGACATCGAATCCATCATCTGGCTGGAGCAGTTTCTCAAGTCATTCCCCGGCGCGTTGCTGATGACTTCGCACGACCGCGAGTTCATGAATCGCCTGGTCTCAAAGATTGCGGAGATTGATGGCGGCGAAATCATCACCTATTCCGGTGACTACGACTTCTACGAGCGCGAAAGGGCGGTGCGAGAGAGCAATCAGCAGGCAGCATTCGCCCGGCAGCAGTCCATGCTTGCCAAAGAGCAGCGCTTCATTGATCGCTTCAGAACGCACGCGGCCAAAGCGGCCCAGGTACAGAGCCGAATTAAGGCCTTGGACAAGATCGAAAAGATCGAACTACCGAAGAAACGCCAAGTGGTGAAGTTTGACTTTCGTGTCCCTCCGCGATCGGGCGAACAGGTGGCCGTGCTCGAGGATCTGCATAAGAGTTACGGCCCGCGTGTGATTTACGACGGCTTCAATCTCACCATCCGCCGCGGAGAGCGCTGGGCCGTCATGGGGAGAAACGGCGCGGGCAAATCCACGCTGCTCAAGATGATTGCCGGGGCGAGTGCCCCCGATGCCGGAAGCGTGCGGCTCGGCGCCAGCCTGTATATGGGCTACTTCGCGCAACAATCCCTGGACGTGCTCAATCCCGATCTAACCGTCATCGAACAGTTGCAACAGGATTTCCCCAAAGACGGTCTCGGGTCATTGCGGACCCTGGCGGGAGCATTCCAGTTTTCCGGTGAAGACGTGGATAAGAAGATCCGCGCCCTCTCCGGCGGAGAAAAGTCGCGGCTGGCAATTGCGCGCATGCTCTACAATCCGCCGAACTTCCTGGTGCTCGACGAACCGACGAATCACCTCGATCTTGCGACCAAGGAGATGCTGGTGGACGCCCTGAAGGATTTTGAAGGCACCATGATCTTCGTATCGCATGACCGCATGTTCCTTCGCGGCCTCGGCTCACGTGTGCTGGAACTAGGCGGTGAAAGCGGCACCGACCGCAATCCCACTGTTTATCCTGGGACGTACGTTGAGTACGTACAGAAGCTTGGACATGAGGCGCCTGGGATCTATTCGTAGGGGTTGCTGGGCTTTTGTGCAACGACTCGCCGGGTGAGTCGAAGGATTCGTCGCAGCAAACCAGCAACTGCGGGGACGGAAAGGGGACTTGGTGAAAGTCGCCACCTTCAACATTAACAACATCAAGCCCTTCGCACTCTCGGGTACGAAGCGGTCTGGCATGGAGAGCGCTCCTGGAACGGCGTGGCCATTCTCGCGCGGTATTGTCCCCGCATGGGATATCGAGGCGATGTAGCGGACCTTGCCGCTGTGCACTAAATCATTGAGGGTGTACAGCACCTCCTCGACAGGCGTCAGCGCATCGAAGGTGTGCATATGGTAAATGTCGATGTAATCGGTGCCCAGCCGCTTCACGATTCAGCGTGAATTTCGGAGCCGCCGTGCTGAGACCGACGCAGGCAGCGCAGAATCACTAGGATCACATCGCGTTGGCAACTCCGGGCATTCCGATTGCGTTGAGATCGGCAATCACTTCAGTGGGAATTTGAAGCATGGACGACTGAAGATTCTCGCGAAGATGTTTGAGGGAAGAAGTGCCAGGAATCAGCAGAATGTTGGGCGAACGCTGAAGAAGCCATGCGAGCGCAACCTGCATCGGTGTTGCCCCGAGCGAAGCGGCTACCTCGTTGAGTCTGGATGACTGCAACGGAGAAAATCCTCCGAGTGGAAAATAAGGCACATAGGCGATTCCCTGCGCGGCCAGATTGTCGACGAATTGGTCGTCGCCACGCTGGGTCATGTTGTAGAGGTTCTGAATGCAGACAATCTCGGTGATCGCCTGCGCTTCGGCCAGTTGCCTGGAAGAGACTGTACTGAGGCCAACGTGCCGAATCAGCCCTTTCTGCTTGAGTTCGGCAAGCGCTGAGAGCGGCTCTTCAAACGGCTCGTCTTCAGGAGCAGAGAAGCCTCCGAGCCGGAGATTGACGACGTGGAGAGCATCGAGGCTTAGATTGCGCAGATTGTCGTGTACGGCGTCGACAATCTCCTGGCGAGAACGAGCGTGTATCCATGACCCATCGCTGCCGCGGCGCGCACCCACTTTGGTCACGATGACAAGATCGTCAGAATAAGGATGAAGCGCCTGTTTGATGAGTTGATTGGTGACGTGTGGCCCATAGTAATCACTGGTGTCGATATGGTTCACTCCAGAAGCCACGCCCTCGCGCAGGACCGCGAGCGCAGCGGGAATATCGCGCGGTGGACCCCAAACTAACTTGTCGCCATCTCGGCCGGCGAGCTGCATCGCACCGTAACCTATGCGGTTCACCGCCATCGAATTGCCGGGCAGAGTGAAGCTTCCGGCGAGGTTTTGTTGTTCAATCATTTTCATTCCGCCTGGTGCGTGATTTTTCAGTGTAATTAAGGATAGCTAAAACGACTCTCCAACCATTTCTTCGCTTTTCTTCCGAAGCAACTCGGCGGTTTTTGCATCCACTGCATAGCCGCGCACGCCTTCGGTCATGGCGTCGACAGGGACCGCGTCCGGAACAATGGAACCCAGGTGGCAGTCCTCGCAATACCTGCCTCCGATCTCGTCAGCAGGAGCCACAAGGCCAGCCCACACGGAAGTTGCGGCTCCTTGCGGGATGGTCTTCCAACGGAACGGGGCCTTGCCCTCCGCCGCGAGTTGCTGATTCCTCTGTTCGATGATCTTTTCGATTTGGCCGGCGTCCACGTGCCGAGCCAGTTCAGTGTGGATTACTCCCGGATGCACTGCGGCAGCACGTATGCCGCGGGGCCGGTGACGTTTGTCGAAGGCTACCGCGAAGAGGATGTTGGCCGTTTTGGATCTTCCATAGGCAACGAAGGGCTCATACGGAGTCCGCTCAAAGTTTGGATCCTCGAGGTCGACATTAGAGTAGCGATGACCCAAAGAAGAAAGATTGATCAGCCGCCCACCTGCGCGGATCAGCGGGGCAATCCGGTTGACCAGGACAAAGTGTCCGAGGTGATTGGTGCCGAACTGCGTTTCGAAGCCGTCCGCAGTGTGGCCAAGCGGGGTGGCCATCACCCCGGCGTTTGCGATGATAACGTCGAAGGACTCGCCTTTGGCTCGCAGTTCGTCGGCGCAGGCACGCACGCTTTTCAGGTTGCCAAGATCGAGTTCAACCAGTTCGAGGCTTCCGCCATGGGCCGCGGAGTCCTTTCGCACCTGCTCGGTTGCAGCTTTGGCCTTGTTCAAGTCCCGCGCGGCGCCCACAACCTGCGCGCCGTGGGCGGCCAGGGACCGCACAGTTTCCACGCCGAGGCCGGCTGAAACACCGGTTACGAGAATCCGTTTGCCCTTCAGATTCACGCCGGACAAAACGTCATCTGTGGTCGAAGTTGCCCCAAATAAAGTTGCCTCAAGTATGTTCGTCATTTTCTATCTCCTTGTACTGGCACTCTCAATAACTGTTCAGCATCGCTCATGCGTCAGCCGCGCAAAACCACGGCTTCCGCAGCGTGTTCGAAATAGTGCTTCGGGTTCAGATCGGCAATGAGCCCGGGTTGGACCGGTCGCCATCCCAGCCGTCCCTGCGTTAGCGCGCTGGAAGCCAAGCCGTCCATGCCAAAGAAGAGAGCCATCCATCCAAAATGATCGGTTGCTTCCTCGCGAGATTTGCTGACGACCGGTACGTTCAAATGCCGGCCGATAACCTCAGCGATCTCTCGAGTCGGTACGCCCTCATCCGCGACGCCGTGATACATGGCTCCAGCACCACCTTTCTCAAGCGCGAGCCTGTAGAGATGGGCAGCATCGAGCCGATGCACCGCGGGCCAGCGATTAAGCCCGTCTCCTATGAATGCGGAAACGCCCTTTTCACGTGCGATGCTGATCAGGCGTGGCACAAAACCGTGATCACCCTTGCCATGGACCGATGGTGGAAGCCGCAGCACAGACGCGCGGACTCCGCGTGCCGTCAGCGCAAGCGCGGCCGCCTCCGACTTGCGGGGGAAGTTGGGATTGGGTGCATCCTCTTCTGTTGCGAGCGGGCCTCGGCGTTGAACGATCAAGGTCCCGGAAGTGACGATCAACGGGCGATCAGAGCCCGCGAGCGCGCCGCCGAGTGTCTCGATCGCACGCCGATCCGCCTCGGCGGCAGGCCCATAGTTTGAGAAATCGTGAATAAAAGCGGTGTGAATCACGCCGTTGGCAGTCGTTGCACCGCTGCGAAGGCTTTCGAGATCTTCGAGCGAACCACGATGTACGGCGGCTCCAGCCGCGACAAGGGATTTGGCAGCCGCATCTGATCGCGCTAGACCGAGCACCTGATGACCGGTGTCAATCAGTTCTCGGACGACTGCCGTACCAATAAAGCCTGTAGCACCGGTGACAAAAACGCGCATATTCTTTTCCTCCTAAGCATTTGCGAATTCGGTTGATGCAGACGAAGCGTTTACTCCACTCGTGAGCCGGGTCGAAACCTTTGCGGTGATCAATCTCCATTCGCGGGCTGAAGTGGGCAGACCATCGATCTCGATCAACTCGTGTAGCCAGTCTTCTGCTGAGAGCTCCGCCTGTTCTGGCCCGAACAACTGGTTAATGGCGTTGAAGAATGCCAACAACTCTCGCTCCGCCATTGTGATGACGTCGGCGCAACGAGGTTTGGAATTTCTTGACAGTTTGTAACGAGCGAGTGAATTCATATTCCTCACCTCTCGAAGCCGGAGAATTCGGCAACCGCTATTGACAGGCTGCCGCGTTCCGACTAAAACGGAGAGTGTCTCCGAATCAATAGATAAGATAACCGGAGACTATCTCCGGTTGCAACTTTTTTTATGCCGACCAAGAATCAGAAAATTGCCCCGCGAAAGCCGCGCACCGACGCGCAGCGGAACCGCGAGCGCATTCTGGAGGTGGCGAAGGAGGCGTTTACTCGGTCTGGCGCGAACGCGAGCCTCGATGACATTGCTAAAGAGGCAGGCGTGGGAGCAGGAACTTTGTATCGCCACTTTCCTACCAGGGATGCACTGATCGAGGCGGTCTATCGAACTGAAGTGGAAAAACTGGCCGCGGCCGAGAAGAAGTTCTCCGAAAGCCTTCCTCCCATCGAGGCTTTGCGAGCTTGGATGTTACTGTTCGTCGACTACATCGCGACCAAGCAGATCATCGGCCCCGCTCTAAATTCACTCGTCGGAGGGCCTTCGAAGCTCTATGAAGGTTCACGCGTTCATATCAAGGGAGCAATTGATTCACTGGTGAAGCGCGCAATCGAGAGCCGCGACATTCGTAGCGATCTGGAACCATTCGATCTACTCCGGGCGCTGATCGGCGTCTCCCACGTCGCGTCCGGTCCTGACTGGCAGCAAAGCGCCAGGAGACTCGTGGACATCCTCATCACCGGTTCGCGGCCGAACAATCATTAAGGGGACGCCGACCGCAGTTGCGATCAGCGTCCTCCTCCGACGGCTTCGGATAGGCTCGGGGCCGGTTTGCCACGCGCCCCATCCGGTTTGCAGATCCGCCGACCCCAAACGACAGGGCTAATTCGCTAGGTACCGCTCCAGTACTAGATTCCCATCGATGCCGCCGATGGCAACGATCTTTCCGTCTTTCTGGACCAGCAGGCCGGAAACGATCTGGTCGCTCATCAGTGAGCCGCCGTTAGCAAACGTGGTATCCAGTTCGCCGTTGGAATCGAGCCGTCCCAGACCGCCCGTAACCGGCGTACCGTGAGCATTAGTGATGCCTCCTACCACGACTTGCCCGTTCGCTTGCAGTGCGATTGCCTGCGGCTGGTTTTCATCGTTGCCACCGAAGGTGAATTCCGGGGACTTGCCATCCGCGACCCCGGTTTCGCTGAAACGAAGCACTTCGGCGTCGCTCGTGCGGCAGTTCACGCAACCGGTGTGAACAGCCTCGGCCTCAAGATAGTCGCCATTCGGCTGGAAAAGGACCGGGGCACAGCAACCCGAGCCGGACTGCGTGCCAGCCACCAATTTCCCCGGGGTCACCGTGGATTGCAGCACTCCCGTGGAACTGAACTCTGCCACGCCCGCACCCACGGCTAGGTAGGAACCGTTGGAGAGCTCCGCCAGCGCGCTGGGCTGGCCTGCGGCCATCTGCGCTTCCGCAATCCCGCCCGTGCCAAACGTCGTGTCCAGACTACCGTCGGAGTTGTACCGCACCAGTACTGTCTGGCCCGAAGTTTGTCGGTTAATTCCGTCCACAAACCCGCCCACCAGAATCTGGCCGTTGGGTTGCGCGATGACAGCGGACGCCGCGGGAAAAGGCCCTTTGGGCGCGGTCGTCACCAGGCCACCGTTGCCAAATGTGGCATCTAGCTTGCCATTGGGGGTGAACCGCGCTACCGCGAACACTTGTGGCGCATTGATACTAGCCTGTGCCGTCCCCACCACGACGATGTCACCATTGGGCTGCACTGCCACCGCGCTCGGGCTACTGATTCCGCCTGAGAAGAATGATGCGGTTGTGATCCCAATCTGCGTTCCCCTCGACGTGTACCGAACCAGGGCGAAACTTTCCATGTTGACCCCGTCGGTGAGCCCGGTCACCGCCGCGATGTCGCCGTTGGATTGCTCGACCGCGTTTAAGGGACTATTGTTGCCGATGAAGCTCGTCACGATTCCTCCCGTGCCGAAGGTTGTGTCCAGGCTGCCAGCCTGGGCTTGTGCGGAGCGGACGCCAAACGCCATTCCAATTGCTAGTAGTCCGGCGATCGTATGAAATGTAAATGTCTTCATTGCTTTTCCTTTTTATTTAATTCGGTCCGCGGCAGACGATCTCCTGCGCGACAGACATCCGCGCGAATTCCAAGGGCATAAGCGAAACCTGTCTAGAGTGTTTTCTCTATCCCTCGTCTGTTCGTGGGCCGTAGTGAAAAGGTACTTTCGCTGGCTTTGGCGGTTGTCAGCAGGATGTAACGGTTAGGTCATTATCTTGTGAAGGTGGCTTTTCTCGGAAAGTCGCTTGGATTCGCGGCACTTCTGTCGTGGTTACCCCGAAATTGGACCAGAGACGGAAGCGAATGCGGCCAGTACCCAATACGCATTATCGTCCGGTCTGCCGGGCCAAAGTAAGTCCGGCCCGCGACCGAGAGTGGTTGCTTGCCTGAACCCAGAGTTCGGACGTTAGTTGCGGAGCGGGTTGTCCAATCGCCACAGGCGCGGATACTGTTGTAACCAGATTTGGCGGGACTTTCTCACTACGGTGATGATCTCACACGAGCCGGATGGTGGGATATCGCCTAGCTTCTGGCAACCGCAGCCGTGTGTTCGTACGCGTGTTAGCTGGAGCGCATCAGCGGGGTCCAACAGCCTCGGCTGGAATTCGAATGGAGGTAGGCGTTCGCCAGCTCCCGAGATGGGCGGTACAATGCCTACCAGTCTGGTCAAATCTCGGGCCAGCAGAGTGGTCGGGTGATCGATTCCCTCTAGGAACTTATGACAACTCCTGCGCAACCGGAGATGGAATTGTCCCACGTGCTGTTCATGGACATCGTGGGTTATTCCACACTTCCTATTGACGAACAGGTGTCCATCATCAACGAATTGAAAGAGACAGTCGCGGGGACGCAACAGTATCGCGCTGCCACCGAACAAAAGTCGCTGATATCCATGCACTCGGGAGACGGGATGGCCCTCGCCTTTTTTGGCAGCCCCGAAATCCCGGTCCGATGCGCGTTGGAGGTGGCCAAGCAACTCAAGGATCATCAGCGGATTAAGTTACGAATGGGCATCAACAGCGGCCCAGTTTATCGAATTCCCGACATCAAGGGTGACCCCAATGTTGCCGGCGGAGGCATCAATTTCGCTCAAAGGGTGATGGACTGCGGCGACGAGGGACACATCTTACTGTCTGCCTCAATTGCCGATGTCTTGCGCCAACACGGCTATTGGGCGCCCCTTATCCAGGAACTCGGCGTGGCTGAAGTTAAGCATCGGGAGCGCATCAGTCTATTCAATTTGTATACCGGAGGCCTCGGCAATCCTGCTATTCCGGCGAGATTGGCAGCTCAGTATGCAGCCAACGCCCACCCTTCCAGCGATGCCGGAATTAGTGGGCGATCTAGTTCTGAGCAAATATCCTCGGTGCCAACCCCGGCGCCCGCGAAGCCGGCGGCTGCAGCGATTTCCTTTCAAGTCGGCGATTTAGGCACGGCTTGGACGAATCTCTCGCCCGTAAAGATAGTGCTGCTGGGCGCGATCATGGTCGTCATTGTTGGCGCGCTGGTCGCGTTGCTGCAACATCCCCGCTCTGCGGCTGTCAGCTCGATCCATGAGGTACCGGCAGTGGAGATCCACCTTAAGGTTGCAGCAGCGGCCAAGAACGTCATCGATATCTTGTCGCAAAACAATAACTGTTCGACATTCTTTAACAACGCCCTTGCGCAGTTTAATGCAGCCACAGGTGGTGGACGGGATTCCCCAAATAACTACCTTGGAAACCATCTTTCAGCCACCCCCGCCGCGACACTGTTCTCGGCGATCGCTGCCAACACCAACGTCATTGCGACCGAGCAGTTCCAAATGGCGGCAATGTCAACATCTCAAGGTGAAGGAGTAAATTCGCAGATTACAGTAAACCTCAACAGTCCTTTTTTGTTCCCGGCCGCTTTCACGTCACAAGGCTTCCGGATTTTTTGGGTTGGTCCGTTCGGTTCCGCGACGCCCCAGGGACAGGTTGTCGAGGCCCTTCACCAGTTTGCGCACGACATATCGGCAATTCCGCCGGACCAAGGAAATGCCCTTCTGTCGCAAGCCAGCACCAGGATGATCCTGCAAAACTGCGCTTCGGCAGTATCGGACACTGTTCATTGAGGGATCATTCTCGCAGTGCGAGAGTGGTGGAGTGGCTGGATTTAAGCTTCTGATAGCACTTTGGTTGAGCGATGGGCGGATCTTGTCCCCTGGTGAATTACTTATGTTCAAGCATTGCATTATTGTCCTAATGGTGTCCTTGTCACTTCCGTTAGGAGCCGCGGAAATGGAGCGCGTGACCGTCAGGAAGAGTTCGGTCTCCGCAAACACGGTTCTTATCTCGGCAGTGCTGGCAGGGAAGACCATTGAGCTAATGTGTAATCTGAAGCGCGCAGACTGTGTGACTTTAGAACCGGGCCAGTACTTTCTAGTCCAGCCGTCCCGGCGACCGTCCTATAACGACTGCGTGAACGTTGACGTTTACGGTAAAGCGCCAGACTCCAAGAAGGACACAAAGGTTGGCCTATACTGCCGCATGGATTGGCCCCAGGACAAATCTACGTTTTCAGACAGATCCCCCGCGTCAACTCCGAAAACCAATCCCTGATTTGGCGACACCCATGGTCCCTCCGCGCGGACTTCTTCCCGATACGCTGGACCGTCTTTCCCCGATGAGCTCAATCTAACTCTTTTTTTCACGATTTTGCCTCTAACCCTTCTCTCGGGAAAGATTTGGCGGGAATTTCTCGCTGCGGGTGGCTACGGTGATGATTTCACACGAGCAGAGGGTGGGGATATCGCCTAGCTTCTCGCAGCCGCGTCCGCGTGCTCATGCGCGTGGTAGCTGGAGCGCACCAGCGGACCAGACTCAACGTGGCGGAAACCGTATTCGAGCGCGGCGTCTTTCAGAGTGCGGAATTCGTCGGGAGTGTAGAAGCGGGCGATGGGCAAGTGGTCGCGCGAGGGCCGCAGATACTGGCCGACGGTGAGAATGTCCACGCCGCGCGAACCCAGGTCGCGAAAGACTTCGATTAACTCGGTGGCCGTTTCTCCCAGTCCGACCATCACGCCGGACTTGGTGACGATGCCGGGCGCGAACTTCTTGGCATTTTCGAGCAGGCGCAGCGTGCGCTCATAGCGAGCACCCGAACGGACCACGCGATAGAGCCGCGGCACAGTTTCGGTATTGTGGTTGAGGATGTCAGGCTGGGCGTCGAGCACGACTTGGAGAGGTTCTTCCAGCCCCTGAAAGTCCGGGATCAGGACTTCGACGCGGCAGCCGGGTGTCAACTCGCGAATCTGGCGGATGGTTTCGGCGAATACGCGCGCACCGCCCAGATTGTCGTCATCCCGATTGACGCTGGTTACGACAGCGTGCCGCAAGCCGAGCGTGGCAACCGCTTCGGCAACGCGCGCCGGTTCTTCCCAGTCGATGGGCCCGGGCTTGCCTTTAGGCACCGCACAGAAGCCGCAGCGGCGAGTACAGATGTCACCCAGCAGCATGAAAGTCGCGGTGTGGTTGTTCCAACACTCGCCGATGTTGGGGCATTGAGCGGATTCGCAAACTGTATGCAGATCGAGTCCGCGAGCCAGCTTCTTCAGATTATGGAAGTTGTCGCCGACCGGGGCCTTGGCGCGGAGCCAATCCGGCTTGGGTTGACGGACGGGAGGACCGACATCAATTTGCACGAGTTGGGCAGCGCCCACCATGTATGTTTGATTTTACACGCTGACTATAAGGAAGCGAGCCAAACGCGCGATTGTGGGGTCGCAAAAAACGCGACCCTTCGCGCGGCTCGCCTAGATCCTTCGCTATGCAAAGAACGCTCGCTCAGGATGACAAAATGAGGAATAGAACTACTGACCGTCGACGTAGGAATCAATCCACTCTTTAATTTTTTGACGGCGTTCGTCCTGAGGGTCAAAGCGGATCCCGAAAGTTTTACCCGGCGCATTGCGCCAGCTTACTGAACCGCGGACCCAGACCCGGGGCAGGGTGAGCAGAGCAAACGAGATTTCAACCGATTGTCCGGCTGAAATGTCCTCGGCAGAACGCAGGGACATGCCGCCGGAACTGAGTTCCACGCTGGTGGCGGTAAGGCGGCGATTGTCGCTAGCCATGATTACGGTGATTTCGGTTATGACCGGAATGCGAACATAGCGGCGCAGTTCGTGCAGCACCAGCATCTGGGTTGACCGCACCAGTTTCAACGCCGCATGGCGTTCCAAAGGCTCCTGAAAAACCGCATTAATGCCGTACTTGGAAAAACGCATGGCATCCTGGGCGCTGCCGCCAAGTCCGTAGATGACCATCCGGCTATTGGATAGCGAGGTGCGGGCGGCCTCCATCATGGGCTGAGCAATTGGCCCCAGCTTCAGGACACAGGCTTCGAACTTTTCCTTCTGTAAGCGTTCGGCGGCGTTACCGGGTACTACGACGGTCTCAATCCCAAACTGCCGGAAACACTCGGCCAGCATGGCCCGAACTGGTTCCTGGAGATCGACCAGTGCGGCCCGGGCTGCGGCCTTCTTGCCGGCAGGCAGGGGGGCAACAGCCGTTCCAGTGACTTTTTCCATAGGCGAATCTTCGTTCTTCATCTTGCCGGGTAAACCTATTGTGGCCTGCATGTGCAGGCTTGGCAAAGGGTTAGAAGGACAATCCTTGAGTACCAAGGTCTTATTACCAGCAATGTCCCGGTGCGCGGCATTCGGTACTTGCCAAACACATCGGCTTTTGGTGGGTCGGGCTTTACGGCAAAGGTAGACGCCTGGGAACGGAGGGTGTTATTCGGTCCAGCGGCGGAAGAGAAGAGCCCCGTTAGTCCCGCCAAATCCAAATGAATTGGTCATGGCATACTCCAGCGCAGCTTTGCGGGCGTGGTTGGGAACGTAGTCCAGATCGCATTCCGGTTCCGGACGTTCCAGATTGATGGTCGGGGGCAATATCTGATCGCGAAGAGCCAACACCGTGATGCCTGCTTCCAGGCCGCCGGCGCCGCCCAGCAAGTGCCCAGTCATCGACTTGGTGGAACTGACGGCGACCTTGTAGGCGTGGTCGCCGAAGGCACGCTTGATGGCGGTGGTTTCTATGCGGTCCCCGAGCGGTGTGGAGGTGCCGTGAGCATTGATATAACCCACCTGCTGGGGTTGCACTTTCGCATCCTGCATGGTGTTTTGCATTACTCGGCAGGCGCCGTCGCCGTCTTCCGCGGGCGCGGTTATGTGGTGGGCATCGCCGCTCATGCCGTAGCCCACGATCTCAGCCAAAATCTTTGCGCCACGTCGGCGGGCGAATTCCAGTTCCTCGAGAATCAGAATCCCTGCGCCTTCGCCGATGATGAATCCGTCGCGCGCCGAGTCCCAGGGGCGGCTGGCCTTCTCCGGTTCATCGTTGCGAGTGGAGAGCGCGCGCATGGCCGCGAATCCACCGACAGAAAGCGGCGTGATCGCAGCTTCAGTTCCACCGGCAATCATCGCGTCGGCGTCGCAGCGCGCGATGATCTTGTAAGAATCGCCCACGGAGTGCGCACTGCTGGTACACGCCGTGCACGTGGCTTCGTTGGGGCCTCTGGCGTTGTAGCGGATGCTGACTTGTCCCGCAGCTAGATTGATGATGGTGGCAGGGATATAAAACGGTGAGATTTTTCGAGGGCCACCGCTCAGCAGGTTCGAATGTTCCCGTTCGGTAACATCGATTCCGCCAATTCCCGATCCAATGTGCACTCCAACCCGAGTTGAAGTCTCGGGAGTCACCTGGAGGCCGGCGGACTTCATGGCGTCATCCGCGGCCGCCATGGCCAACTGGATGAAGCGGCCCATCTTCTTGACGTCTTTCTTCTCGACAAACTGCAATGGGTCGAAGTTCTTGACCTCACCGGCGATCTGGCAGGCATGTTGCGAGGCATCGAAATGAGTGATGCGAGCGATGCCGCTCTTGCCGGCAAGCAGGTTTGCCCAAGTCTCTGCGCTGGTATTGCCAACCGCTGAAACCAGACCCACCCCGGTGACTACGACGCGTCGCGCCAATTACTTCCCGCCCTTCGCATGCTTGCCAATGTAATCCACCGCATCCTGCACGGTGCGGATCTTCTCCGCGTCTTCATCGGGAATCTCCAGCTCGAAAGCTTCCTCAAACGCCATGACGAGCTCCACGGTATCCAGCGAGTCAGCGCCCAAGTCGTCCACGAACGATGCGGTCGCGGTAACTTCGCCTTCTTCCACGCCCAGTTGCTCCACAATGATCTGTTTCACCTTCTCATCAACGGCTGCCATGAGTTCTCCTTGTGCTGAGTGATGCGGATTTGGTTCCAGATGTCCGGGACGAACCGGGTTCAGTATTACTTAGCCTTCCCGTGCTTGTCGACGTAGTCGATGGCGCTTTGGACGGTGAGCATTTTTTCTACGTCTTCGTCACCGACCTCCATGTTGAATGCTTCCTCCAGCGCCATGACCAGTTCCACTTGATCGAGCGAATCGGCCCCCAGATCGTCTACAAAGGATGCGCTGGGAGTCACCTCCGCTTCATCTACCCCCAGTTGTTCGCTGACAATCTGCTTAACTTTCTCGACGACCTCTTTTTTCGCGGCAACGGCCATGTACGTCTCACCTTCCTGAAGGCAAAGAAAAGGGAAGAAGTAGTGTAATGGCCAGCACGAATCGGTGTAAAGAAGGGTGCGCCACAAACAGACGGAAATACGACGGCTTAACCCACTTGCATCCTAACTGCTGGCCGCTGGGACGGTCAAATTTCGCTGAAAATTCACTTGAAACTCTCGGAGGAGACGAAGTACAGTACGTGCGCCCGCTAATCTGGGCGCCATGGGCTAGGGTGGCACACATGGATCCCGCGCAGTCTCCATTCATAGCAAGAACGTCATTGTAAGTTTCTTAGCATCACGCCCCGGGGGAGTAGCAGACCATGAAAATCCGCATAGTGGTTGGCGTTTCTGTGATCGTCGTCGTTCTGGCGATGGCGAATTTGTTCGTTAGTCATGCGCAGCAAGCCGCGGGTGAGCTGGGGCAGCCAGCAGGGAACGGTGCACCGCCGCTTGCGAACCCGCTCAAAGTGGCGCTGCTGAAGTGGTACAACGCCAACACGGTTCCAACCGAGTTCCCCGCTGGACCAAACCCCGTCGGTGTGGCATTCGATGGAGCCAACATCTGGATTGCAAACTATGGCGCCAGCACCGTCACCAAGTTGCGGGCTAATGACGGCGCGGCTCTCGGGGCATTCGTTACCGGCAATGCACCGGCGGGTGTGACCTTCGATGGGGCCAACATGTGGGTTACGAACAGCACAGACGCCACGGTGAGTAAGGTGCGGGCCAGCGATGGCAAAGTTCTCGGGACTTTTCCGTTGCCGGGCGTAGTGCCCTGGTGGATGACCTTCGACGGAGCTAATATCTGGGTGCCGAGTTCCAACGCAAACGGCAACGGCTGGGTCACAAAGGTGCGGGCTAGCGATGGCAAGAATCTAGGTAACTTCCAGGTGGGCAACTCGCCCCTTGCGGGCGCCTTTGATGGCGCGAATGTGTGGGTGACGAATTTAGGCAGCAACACCGTGACGAAACTTCGGGCCAGAGATGGCACGATCCTGGGTACTTTTGCAGTGGGTGGTCAGCCGATTGGGATCGCCTTCGATGGGATGAACATTTGGGTTGCTAACAACGGCAGCGGAACGGTTACCAAGCTGCGGGCCGTCGACGGCACGATTCTCGGAACTTTTGTGGCTGGCGATGAACCCTACGGCGTAGCCTTCGATGGCGAAAATATTTGGGTCACAGGCGACTTCATCGTGGAGCTGCGAGCCAGTGACGGCACGATGGTGAGATCCTTCAGCCCGCACATAAATAATACCGGCGTGGCCTTCGATGGAGCCAGCATTTGGGTAGCGAATTACACGATCAACGTCGTGGGCAAGCTGTAGACAAACAATGGAACGGGGACATTCTATATCTTTAGCCCCGGCATAACCGGGACGTGCGAATGACGGTCTGACGAAACACTTACATCACAGAATCCTTTGGAGTGGGCGGCATCTCAATTTCGAAGAAGATGCCTGAGCTGCGTAATCGATTCGCAGGCCTGGGAGACTTAGCGCCGCAGGTACTTGTTCATTGGCCGGAGTACAAATCCCGCAAGCGAGTCTGGCGGCTGGTCATCGGGATCTCCTGTCCAGCGATGAATACCTGTTTTACATCGGTTCGCAGATCCAGAGGATCTCCATTGGCCACCACGACGTTGGCAGTCTTGCCGGCGTCGAGCGATCCCAACTGGTCAGCTACGCCCCAGGTTTCGGCGGCAGTCAGAGTGATGGCCTTGAGCGCCTCGTCATAGGGCAGTCCGAAAGCAGTAGCAAAACCAGCCTGGTATGGCAGGTTGCGCACGTTATGGGCGTCAAATGATGCAAAGACGATCTTGACTCCACGTTTGTACAACTGCGCCGGCAAACTATAGACCGTGTCATAGCGTTCGTAAGGTTTGGGATCCTCGTAGATGGGGCCGACGATTACCGGAACCTTGAGTCCCGCCACATAATCGAGGACAGACTGCGAATGGCTGATGTGGCTCAGCACAAACTTGAGATTGAACTCGTGCGCGAGGGATACGGCGGTTTGCAGGTCGTTGGCTTCCTCGGCGGCAAGAACGATTGGCTTCTTGCCCTGCAAGTAAGGCAACAGCGCTTCGAGTTTCAGATCGCGCTTGGGCGGGGTGGGCGGTTTCTTATCTTTTTCTTTGTCCTTGTCGTCGGGCTTCTTGTCTTTATCTTTATCGTCCGTCTTTTGTGCGGCCTCGGTCTTCTTCTTCTCGTAGTCGGCCCAGTGCTGGGCATAGTCCTGAGCATCGAGGAAGGCCTGACGAAGTTGAGCGGCCATGCCCATCCGCGTCTGGGGAAATTTTCTTTTGTCCCAGGATTCGTTGTGGCGCTGCTCGCCGGTGAAATTCAACGGCATGGCGATATCGCGGATCAGAATCATCTCTGGAGAAGACTTGCCCGCCAGTTGCACGAATGAGTCCTGACCGGGCAGCGTGTCTTTCGTGTCGGGCGCGATGATGGCATTAGTCACACCGTTCAGCCGGGTGACGGGAATCAACTCCGATTCGGCATGGAAGGCGTCATAGACGTGCATGTGCGGCATGATCTCGTCGCTCGATTCGATGAGATCGTTGGTGCTCTGCTCGGCGGAGATTTCGGTGAGACCGAGATTGTCTTCGGAGTCGATCAATCCCGGATAAATCGTCATGCCCCTGGCGTCGATGACGCGAGCATCTTTGGGAATCATGATGGAACCTTCGGCACCGACGGCGGTGATTTTGCCGTTCTGCATCACGAGCACGCCGTTTTCGATGGTGCCGTGCGAGACGGTGAGCAGTTTGCCTCCCTTCAATACGGTCGGCTTTTGCTGGGCTAAAGCGGCAGCGGCTGAGAAAAGGACGAAAGATACGAGTAGACGATTCATTGTCCCTCCGAGTAGTGCGTCATGCCGAAGCCGGGCAGCGAGCGGTCGAAATAAATATCGCCATCGATGAACACTTTGTTGGGAACTCCGTAGCTGGAGAGCGGATAACCATCCCAGATCACCAGGTCAGCGTCTTTGCCCACGTCAATCGATCCCACCTTGTCATCTACACCGATGATCCACGCCGGATTCAACGTAATCATCTTCAACGCCTCTTCGTCGGTAGCGCCGCCGTAGCGAATGCTCTTGGCAGCTTCCTGATTCAAGCGGCGGGCAAAATCGCCGGAGTCGCTTTTGATGGCGACGCGCACGCCTTTGCGCATCGACATCACCGCGTTCCACGGAATCGCGTCCCAAGCTTCTTGCTTATAGCCCCACCAATCGGAAAAAGTCGCGATGGCGACGTTGTTCGCCGCTAGTTGGTCAGCGACTTTGTAGGCTTCGAGTGCATGATGGAAAGCGCGCACCTTGTATCCGAATTCTTTCGCAATGGCCATTTCGGTGAGTAATTCGTCAGCACGGTAGCAGTGGATCTGCACCAGCAGGTTTCCACGCAGCACATCGGCCAGCGCTTCCATTTTCAGGTCGCGCTTGGGAGCGCTGGCGTCCTTGTCGCCTTTCTTGATTTTGGCGTTGTAGTCGTCCCACTCGCGCATGTAATCCTGAGCCTGGACCAGGGCTTCTCTTTGGACAGCGAAATTGCCCATGCGGGTGGAGGGCAGCTGATCTTTGCCGCCGTAGACACGTTTGGGATTCTCGCCGCTGGCGAACTTGATGGAGCGCGGCGCGCCAGGAAATAAGAGGGCATCGCGGTTCAATCCGTACTTGTGCTTGATGACGACAGCCTGGCCGCCGATCATGTTGGCCGAGCCGTGCAGCAGCAGAGAAGTGGTCACGCCACCAGCCAAGCCCCGATAGATAGCTTTGTCCTGATAGTCGAAAGCGTCGATCATCATCATCTGCGGAGTTACCGGGCTGGTGGCTTCGTTGACGTCGTCATCGAGCGCGATGTGGGAATGGGAATCGACAATGCCCGGCGTCAGATACTTGCCGCCAGCGTCGATGACGGTTGCTGAGGATGACGCGCTGACGTCCTTGCCGACCGCCGAGATCTTCCCGTCTTTTATGTAAACACTGCCATTCTGAATGATGCCGTGGGTGACGGTCATCACTACGGCGTTCTTTATGACGACTTCATTATGGGCGGCTGGCGGTTGTTGAGCTTGGATAACAACGGCTGACAATACCAAAAGCAGGAGAGCGGAGCGGGTCGCGATGCGATTCATGCTTGCGTCCTTGCCTGGAAAACGGAAGTGTGCGGAAAGCCGAAATTGTAGGGTGGAACGGCGACGGCGTCAATCAAAACGCGATATGAGAATATGGCTTGGCAGTTGTTATGTTGAGGAGGATGTTCGATGCGGGCGGTGGTGCAGCGTGTAAGCCGGGCGCACGTCACCGTGCGCGACGAGGTGGTGGGCAGGGTCGAGCGCGGACTACTGGTTTTGCTCGGGGTGGCGGGTACGGACAAAGAGGCTGACGCTGAGTATTTGGCCGATAAGGTCGCCGGGTTGCGGATCTTCGAGGATGAAGCGGGAAAGATGAACCGTGCGGTGGGCGAAGTTGGCGGTGCGGTGCTCGTGGTGTCGCAGTTCACATTATACGGAGACGTCCGCCGGGGAAAGCGGCCGTCGTTCGACGCGGCTGCTCCGCCGGAACAGGCGCGACGGCTGTATGAGTATTTTGCGGAACGCATTCGAGCCGCTGGATTGCGGTGCGAGACAGGACGGTTTCAGGCGATGATGCAGGTGGAGCTGGTGAACGACGGGCCGGTGACGATCTTACTGGATTCGGAAAAGAGCTTTTAGCGAAAAGCACCCTGCCGCTGATTTCACTTGAGGGCTGTCTGCCTCTGGCTGCCAGGCGAGAGTGTGACTTCAAAAACAATGCCGCAACCGTTGAAAAGGGGCGTTGAGCAGTTGTCTTCTCCACCATACTCAGTTACCCCATAGAGGTTGGCCGAGGTGTCCTCGACCAGCGTCGACGTCGGGCCGCAACCACCGAAATCTCCACAGAAGAAAACGATAGGCGTCTCTTGCCCCGGGGGTGCAATCTCGAGCATAGATTGGTAAACGTCTACGCCACCATGCAAAGCGCTGGGAGTAACAAACGCAACCTTACGGGTGGGGTCTACAAATGCGCCCGAAGTCACAATCTCGTCGAAGTTTTGGTAGACCACCTGGAAAACCCGGGTGTCGCCATTTTCCGGATCCACTCTAACCAGGGTGCCACTATCGCGCACACTTACCGCGTAAATCCTGCCTTCCGGATCAAGGGCCAATTCGCCCACCGGATTCTCCGCCCTGGGAAAAGTCAGCACAATGCTTTCAGTCCAACCGTCGGGTCCGTGCGAAAGCTCGAAAATCGTGCCGCTGCCCTCTGAATATGAAATTCCGCCGTACCGCGTGGTGCCGTACAGCACACCAGCTTTTCCCCGAGTCAACCCGACCATCGGAGTGGAACCATCCGGACAGTGACCGCGGTTGGGCGCCGAGCAGAAGGTGTAAATTTCGCTTTCTTTCCACTCGCCACCCGGCTTAGACGGAGGCGTCAACTGGAAAACCGTGCCACACCCTCCCCGACAGTTCGTAGAACTACCGCCGGCAGACGCTGTGCCATAGAGCGCCCCGTCATCCCGCAAAACCAGCTTGCTGTATGGGAAATACCCATCAGTGCAGCTATAGTGCGTGCAAAAGCTGTGAAGTACAGTCTCCGTCCATGCTCCGCCGGGAAGCGATGGAGGAGAGAGCTCAAAGACGGTACCGCTCTGTTCTGATCCGCCCTGCAGTGTGGTTCCATAAAGATTCCCGGATTGATCGATAACCAGACCTGCTTGGGGATATGATCCGTCAGGACAGAGCGCGGAAGTTGCGCAGAAACCATAAAGAACGGCGTATGAGTACCCACCGTTACCTTCTGGGGAAAGCTCGAATACCGTTCCGCAACCCTGGAGGCAGTTGCCAAAGCCGTTATCATAACCTGCGCCTCCAGCGGTGGTTGTCCCGTAAATATTCCCCGCTGAATCAATCATGAGATCGCCAGTTGGGAGCGCGCCGTCGGTGCCGCCTCCCAAAAAGTAGTGGAGGGGGTAATAATCGACCTGGCTTAGTGCAGGCAGGGCGGTCACGAAGGTTACTGCCAACCAGAGAGCGGCGGTTTTCACGGGGTACCTCTTCAATCCGCTGGGCCGCACCATCCTACCACAGGTAAATCAAACCTTATGCCGTAACCGCCTGTGGCTTCCCCGCCAGCAACTGCCGCAACACAAATTGCAGAATGCCGCCGTGGGCGTAGTAATGCGCTTCCTGCGGCGTGTCGATTCGCAGCAAGGCCTCGAATGACTTACTCTTGCCGTTGGCAGTTGCCTGAACCTTCAACTTGCTACCGGCGGCAAAGTGCTCGACTACGTCCCGTACTCCGCTGATCTCGAATATCTCTTCGCCAGTTAAACCCAAAGACTGCGCGGTCTCGCCTTCGCGGAATTGCAGCGGAAGGATGCCCATCCCAACTAGATTTGAGCGATGAATGCGTTCGTAGCTCTCGGCAATCACGGCCCGCACTCCCAGAAGCAGCGGACCCTTAGCAGCCCAATCACGCGAAGAGCCCGAACCGTATTCTTTGCCGGCAAGAATCACCAGGGGCACGCCTTCCGCAATGTATTTTTCTGAAGCTTCATAGATTGTCATCTCGGCGCCGTCGGGGAGGTGGCGAGTGAATCCGCCTTCGAGGTTGGGGACCATTTTGTTGCGCAGGCGCACGTTGGCGAAAGTTCCGCGCACCATGACTTCATGATTGCCGCGGCGCGAGCCATAGGAGTTGAACTCAGCTGGTTTGACGCCATGCGCGATCAGATACTTACCCGCCGGGCTGTCGTGTTTGATTGAACCCGCAGGAGAAATATGGTCAGTGGTCACGCTGTCTCCGAGGACCGCGAGAACCCGGGCATTTTTTATGTCGGTAATCGCGCCCGGCTTCACACTCATGCCGTCGAAATAGGGTGCCTGGCGGATGTAGGTGGAGTCGTTCTCCCAGGCATAAGTCTCACCCTTGGGAACGGCCAGCGCGCGCCAGCGGTCGTCGCCGTGATAGACCTCGCCATAGCTGCGGCGGAACATATCCGGCGTAATGGATTTGCTGATAGCCTCTTCCACTTCGCTGCGCGACGGCCAGAGATCGGCCAGAAACACCGGCTTGCCGGCCTTGTCTTGGGCAATGGCGTCCTTACGCAGGTCAAGATCAATGCGTCCCGCCAGCGCGAAAGCCACCACTAGCGGCGGCGACATTAGATAGTTGGCGCGAACCTCGCCGTTGATACGCCCTTCGAAATTGCGGTTGCCGGAGAGCACTGACGCCACCACCAGATTCTTTTCGTCGATCGCCCGCGAAATCTCCTCTGGCAACGGGCCGGAGTTCCCGATGCAGGTGGTACAGCCGTAGCCGACGATGTGAAATTTCAACTTCTCCAAGTATCCGGTAAGGCCGGCGCGTTCTAGATAGTCGCGGACCACTTTCGATCCCGGAGCCAGAGACGTCTTTACCCATGCCGGAACTTGCAAGCCTCGTTCCACAGCTTTCTTTGCCAACAGTCCGGCGGCGATCATCACAGACGGGTTCGAAGTATTGGTGCAACTGGTGATGGCAGCAATCACTACGCTGCCATGATGAAGATGCCCGTTGCCGTTTGCCGCCGGAGCCGTGCCTTTGCCGGGCTTCATCAGCGAGGTCAGAGCTTTGTCGAATGATTCTTTGGCTTGGGATAGCGGGACGCGATCCTGCGGACGCTTGGGGCCGGCGAGGCTTGATTCCACGCCGGCAAGATCGAGCGCGAGCAGTTCGGAATATTGCGCTTCCGGCGTCTTATCGTCATGGAAGAGGCCTTGCTCGCGAGCGTACGTTTCGACCAGCGCGATTTGTTCTTCGGCACGTCCGGTCAGCCGCAAGTAGGCGAGGGTTTCTTTGTCGACAGGGAAAATCCCGCAAGTAGCGCCATATTCGGGCGACATGTTGGCGATGGTGGCGCGGTCGGCGAGTGGCAACTCCTGCAAGCCGGGACCGAAATATTCGACGAATTTCCCGACTACGCCGTGCTTGCGCAGCATCTCGGTGATGGTAAGCACAAGATCAGTGGCGGTGGCGCCTTCTTTGAGTTTGCCAGTAAGTTTCACGCCGACGACTTGCGGGATCAGCATGGAAACTGGCTGCCCCAGCATGGCCGCCTCGGCTTCGATTCCGCCGACCCCCCAACCCAGCACGCCCAGGCCGTTAATCATCGTGGTATGCGAGTCGGTGCCGACGAGGGTATCGGGATATGCGATTTTCTTTCCGTTGGTGTCATGAATAAAAACAACGCGGGCGAGGAATTCCAGATTCACTTGATGGACGATGCCAGTATCCGGGGGAACGATGGCCAAATTGCGGAAGGCGGTTTGTCCCCAGCGCAGGAAGCCGTAGCGTTCTTTATTGCGGATAAACTCCATCTCGGCGTTGAACTGAAATGCGTTGGGCGTGCCGAACTGATCGACTTGCACCGAGTGATCGATGACCAACTCCACCGGTTGTAGCGGATTGATCAGTGTGGGGTCGCCCCCTAGTTGCTTCATGGCGTCACGCATGGCGGCCAGATCAACCACACACGGGACACCGGTGAAATCTTGTAGCAACACTCGGCTCGGTGTGAATGCGATTTCTTTGTCTGGCTTCGATTTACTGTTCCAGCTCGCAAGCGCGCGGACATCATTTTTCGTAACTGTACGGCCATCCTCGGTGCGCAGCAGGTTCTCCAAAAGAATGCGAAGCGAAAAGGGCAGATGTTTGGTGGAGATGCCCTGCTTATCGAGAGCGTCGAGGCGGTAAATCTCGTAATCGTGGCCGCTAACGCGGAGAGTAGAACGGCTGCCAAAGCTATTCATGAAATGGCCTTCCTGTTCTCTGTAGTTTAATCGTTCAGGATGGGTTGCGCCAGAAACCAAAGGCACACGCACTTTTGCAGTTTTTCTCCGCGAACTCTGTGGATGGGCTCGGGCGCTCTAGCTTTCAGGCGGTTCTCGAAAAGACCTTGAAACGCAGAGGTCGCAGAGAACGGCCGCGGAGATCGCAGAGGAATTGTCTTAAGGAGCCGCTGGGAGCGTGTACTCGAAGTCGTAGGAATGCTTTCCGGCGTTGATGATGATATCCATCTTGCCGGTAAGGCCCACCAACTGGCCGGTGCCGGAATCCGGCACGACCGTGACACTCAATTGCGGCACACCGCGCGTCATGGTGCCGCTGTGTTGCAGTACGAAGCTGCCGCTACGGCCGTTCAGGGTTCCAGTGATCCGCTCCATGGCGACGTAGCCAGCCGAACCTTTGACATCGGTCATGGCGGAGAGCATTTGGCCCTTGCTGGTAGCTTCGAGGTCGCCGTGAAACTGTTTGTCGATGGTCATTCGGCCCATAGTGGCGTCTTCGAATTTGCCGTCCGGAGTCTGCGGGCTCAACTTCACTTCGAATGTTCCTTTTGCATGTGTCGTCATGGCTGCGCCTTTCTGGGGTGGGGTTGGAGTGGAGGAGTTTGCCTGCGCATATGTCGCGCAACTAAGAGAAAGGCAGATCGCCGTGATGACAACTACGGCGCCGCTAGATCGCTTCTTCATGATTGCTCCATTATGCGTTATGGCAAATTCTGTGGAGAAGACAATGCGGTTAATGTGCCGCAATCCAGACCTGGTACACCACGACGGCCATCATGAATAGAAGGTAGATTCGGAGGGCCCAAAGGACGAGCAGTTCGGGGCCTTTGAGATGCCGCCTTGGGATAAAGTGCTTCTTTGCCTGAACCAGTTGATCGTGTTCGAGCGACGATAAAGCCAGCTTTTGATCCGCGCTGGAGATCACAACGTGTACCTCTTCTTTTTTCGTCATTAAGCTTCCCTACCTCCCACCCAAGGCCGCAAAGATGTTGGGCGCAATGATGCTGATTCCGAAGAGCACACCTGCGGCCGTCAGGATAAATACAACCGCAGTGGACAGAATGTTCGCCCATACCGGACTGACCAGGTCACCCATAATTTCTTTGTCATTCACCAGCATGAATAGGAACACGAGCGCGGGTGGCATGGCTAGAACTGCGACGACGTTTACCACCAGAACCACGTACACCAGCGGCAATCCGGGAATTAGAACGATGGCCGCCGCCGCCACGGCGCACAACGTTAACACGGAATAAAACGCCTTGCCTTGTCCCAGAGGAAGATTCAGGCTGTGGGGCTTGTGGGTTACTTCTCCGAAGGCATAGGCCGAAGCAGCCGAGATTGTGATCGAGGCCACAATTCCGGCCTCAACCATGCCGAGCGCGAAGAGCGATGCACCGAATCGACCGATCAGCGGCTGCAGAGCTTGCGCAAATTCAGCGGCCTGGAACGTGTCAGCCGTCATCTGATGGGCGAACAACGGCGCTGTCGCTAGAATCGTGGCCACCGCGGCAGCAGTTGCTAGAGCAGCTCCCAGCACAGTGTCAATGCGGCCGAAGCGAATATCTTTGGTAGTCATTCCTTTGTCGACCGTCGCACTCTGCTGGAAGAAAAGCATCCAGGGCGTCACCGTCGCTCCGATATCAGCGAGCACAAGTAGGAGTGTGTCTTTGTTGAAGCCGGGAAGTGGCTGCCAGGTGATGAATGCATGGCCGACCGAGTGCCAACTCGGGTGAGTCATGAGTGCAACTGGAATAAAGATCAGGTTGAATGCGGCTGCTGCGAGCGTGATCCGCTCCCAGGTCCAGTAGCGGTGACTCACCAGCGCCCCATAAAGGATGACGAGCGCAATCAGGATTGCCATCCAGGGAGGAACTCCGAAGAAGCCCAAGCCCGCACGAATGGCAATGAACTCGGTGATGAGGGTGAGGAAGTTTCCGATGCCGAGGTCGATCATCGAGAACCATCCCCAGAAAGGTCCAAAGCGCTCGAAGATTAGTTCGGCGTGTCCGCGATGGGTTGCGGCACCCAGGCGCACCGTCATCTCCTGAACAACGATTGCCATACAAAATGTCAGGGCAACGAAGGGGAGGAAGAATCCGATGCCAAACTTCGCGCCCGTGGCCGCGTAGGACAGCATGCTGGGCCCGTCGTTTTCTCCCAGCATGACGAGAACTCCGGGCCCGACCAGCAGCCACAACAGCTTCGCCCGGGAGGAAAATCCGCGCCGGGCGCGTGCGGCCGACACGCGCACGCGATCATGGGCACGATCTACGTCTTCGTGAGTGATGACGACGGCTTCACCGCCGTTGGCAATGCGGGCCGCGAGGGGCTTCGTGTATGGAGGTTGTGAACCTACGCTCATGATCGAAGTTAGCGTTAGTATACATCAACGAGTAAACCATGGTTAATTACTTTGGAAAGGGCCGACTGAGTCGAGGAAGACTACTTGGAGATATGTTTGGCGCTACGGGCATCATTGGTGACCCAGACCCGCTCCGCCGCCGAACGGCCAAGGGCAACGGTGCCGGCATCAGTGGCTAACGTGAGGGTCTGATCGTAGTTTCGTCCCGAGACGTGCAGTTTGGCGCCGGGACGCACGCCCCGAACTTCGAGGAATTCCAACAGACGACGGTCGCGCTCGTAAATGCCGCTGACGATATAGTGCTTCCCGGCTTCGGCGTGGGCCAAAAGCAACAAGCCGCGGCGGCGGCGGCTGGCTGGACTCTCCATCTCACTGAGATTGCCGTGTGGACAAGCTCCGGCGCGCCCCAACCGCGCCAGCAATTTAGCTTCAAAATCGGGGGAAACCGCGTGTTCCAGCCGCTCGGCTTCGTCGTGCACTTTGTACCACTCCATGCCGAACACCTCGGCCAGCATGCGTTCGATCAGGTGATGGCGCAAGGTGAGCTTGCGAGCGATCTTTCGTCCCGCGGGAGTCAATGCAACATGGCCGTCAGTCTGTACCCGCACCAAGCCATCTTTCTTCAGGCGCCGTAGGGCCATGGTGACTGCCGGCGGAGAGACCGCCAGCCAGTGAGCGAGCGTGGCAGAGATGACAGTCTCGCCTTCGCTTTCGGCTTCGAGAATCGCCTTGAGATAATCTTCTTTGGAGCCGGTGATCATCTCACGCGATTATACGCAGTTAAGCATGGTTAAATGCAGAACTGACCACAGAGACACTGAGTCACCGAGAAAATCGTGGCTGACAATGCACCTCGTTAACGAGCGAATCGTCTTCTCTATGCCTCTGCGTCTCTGTGGTGAGCGTAGCTTTGGTTTGACATCACGCTTCGAGGACACCTAACCTTAGGGTCTCGCTATGAAGGTTCTGGTCATCGGAGGCGGCGGCCGTGAGCACGCGCTGGTGTGGAAACTGCGCCAGTCGCCACGCGTTTCAGAGGTTTACTGCGCGCCCGGCAACGGCGGAATCGCCGCGCTGGCGGAGTGCGTTCCGGCCGACTTGAAGAGTGTGCCGTCGCTACTGGACCTGGCTGGTCAGATCAAGCCTGATCTTACCGTGGTCGGTCCCGAGTTGCCTTTGACCCTCGGCGTGGTGGACGAATTTACACGCCAGGGTTGGAAAACATTCGGCCCCACGAAAGCCGCGGCACAACTGGAATCGAGCAAGAGTTTCGCCAAAGAATTCATGCAGCGCCACCACATTCCCACCGCGCATTACGCGATTTGTGATTCGGTGGAGCAGGTGCGCGATGCCTTGCCACACTTTCACATGCCCATCGTGGTCAAAGCCGACGGTTTGGCGGCAGGTAAAGGTGTCGTGATTTGCAAAACAAAGGATGAGGCTAGCGCGGTCGCCGCCGACATGCTCAGCGGCAAAATGCTGGGCCCAGCGGGAGCGCGGGTGGTGCTGGAGGAATGTCTGAAAGGCGAGGAACTGTCTTTCCTGGTGCTGAGTGACGGCGAGCGGGTTGTGCCACTGGTTGCAGCTCAGGACCATAAGAGAGTAGGCGATGGCGACACTGGTCCGAATACGGGTGGTATGGGCGCTTACTCCACTTCGACTATGCTCGACCAACAGATGCAGAACTGGCTGATCCAGCATGTTGCCCAGCCAGTGGTGGATGGAATGAAAGCCGAGGGCACGGAGTACAAAGGCGTGTTGTACTCCGGCTTGATGATGACCGCGCGCGGGCCGATGGTGCTCGAGTTCAACTGCCGCTTTGGCGATCCCGAGACGCAACCGATCCTGATGCGCCTGGAGAGCGATCTGGTGGAGGCCCTGGAAGCTTCGATTGAAGGGCGGGTGAGCGCGGGTGATTTTCGCTGGTCGCCGGATGCATCGGTCTGTGTGGTGATGGCGTCTGGAGGTTATCCGGGAACTTTCGAAGCAGGGCGGAGGATCACGGGGTTGGCGGATGCGGGGAAAGTTGTGGGTGTGGAAGTCTTTCACTCGGGAACGACCAAGCATGACAATGCATTCTTCACTTCTGGCGGTCGCGTATTGGGAATTACGGCGCGAGCCGCCGATCTCAAGACCGCAGTGGACCATGCGTACCAAGCAGTCGCCAAGATTGGATTCGAGGGAGCGCATTACCGCAAGGACATTGCAGCACGGGCGCTGAATGGCGCCACAAAAAGGGGGCTATGAGCAAACCACAGGTTTCCATTGTGATGGGCAGTGATTCTGATCTCGAAATCATGCGCGAGACGGCCAAGGCGCTCGAGGAATTCGGCATCGCGTATGAGATTGACGTAACTTCGGCGCATCGTTCTCCCGATCGCACGGCAGAGTACGCACGCAAGGCCGCAGGCCGTGGCATTCGCGTGATCATCGCAGGAGCCGGCGGGGCTGCACACTTAGCAGGGGTGATTGCGGCTCACACTACTCTGCCAGTGATCGGCGTCCCCATTCCTTCGACGTCGTTGAATGGCCTCGATTCGCTGCTGGCAACGGTTCAGATGCCTGCCGGCATTCCGGTGGCGACGGTCGCGATCGGCAAGCCGGGAGCCACGAACGCGGGCATTCTGGCGGCACAGATCTTGGGCCTCTCCAGCGCAGCAGTAGAAAAGAAGCTCAACGCGCATAAGGAAAAGCTCGCGAACGGCGTGGAAGAGAAGTCGAAGAAGTTGAGGATCACGCTGGGGACATGAGAGATCAGCGATTCCCTACAGCTTTAACCCCTTCAGATATTCCCGCATCTGAGGGCCCAGATCATCGCGCTTCAGGGCGAACTCTACTGTGGCTTTGAGAAACCCCAGTTTGTCGCCGGTGTCGTGACGTTTGCCTTCGAAGACGTAGGCATACATTTTCTCTTTCTTCAGCAGCGTTTTCATTCCGTCTGTGAGCTGGAGTTCACCACCGACGCCAGCCTTGGTTTCGGCCAGCGTGTCAAACAATCCTGGCGTCAGGACGTAGCGTCCGATTACGGCGAGGTTAGAGGGAGCGTCTTGGAGTTTCGGCTTCTCTACCATGTCGACGATCTCATAGAGACGGCCTCCGAACCTGCCGTCCGCAGGTTTGACCTTGAGAACGCCGTACGATGAGATGGCGGGACCTTCAATCACCTGTGCGGCCAGCACCGATCCATTCACTTCATCGAATACGTCGATCATTTGCTTCAAACATGGAACTTCCGCGTCGATCACATCATCGGCGAGCAGCACTGCAAACGGTTCGTTTCCAATCAACTCTTTCGCCATGAATACAGCATGGCCGAGGCCAAGAGCTTCTTTCTGCCGGACATAGAAGACATGGATCATGTCCGAAATATGACGCACGATCTCGAGCAGGTCGGTCTTGTTACGGTCAGCGAGCATGCGCTCGAGTTCGTAGCTGACGTCAAAGTGGTCCTCGATCGCTTGCTTGCCACGGCCGGTAATGATGATGATCTGATCGCAGCCGGAAGCCATTGCCTCCTCGACGCCGTATTGAATGATGGGCTTATCCACCAAGGGCAGCATTTCCTTGGGTTGGGCTTTGGTGGCGGGGAGAAAGCGGGTACCCAGTCCGGCGGCGGGAAAAACGGCTTTGCGAACTCGCATGGTCAGTTAGGTGTGATCAGGCAATCGGCGACGGCGCCCAACCGAATTAGATTGTACCGGATTGGAGTCGTATGACGGTGCACTTGTGGAAAACCACGTAGCGATTCAGTTTCGATCGCGCTACAATCGAAACTTCGTTGGTAGGGAGGCTCAGGATGTTCCACACCCACCGAGCAACCCGGCTCCTAATCTCTCTGGTTGTGTGTGCCGGATGGTCGGCAACTGCTGCTCGTGTGTGGGGACAGACTGCGCCGCAGGCTGTAACCTCGGTTCCGGCGAACCGGGAAGTCGGGCTTGCAGCGTGGCAGCAGGTCTATTCGGTACTGACGTATCCCCGCTGCATCAATTGCCATACGGCGACAAACCATCCAGAACAGGGCGATGATCGTCACCCCCATCTGTTCAACGTGGTTCGCGGTCCGGAGGACAAAGGCGTGCCGGGGTTGAACTGCGCGACCTGTCATCAGAGCGCGAATGCGGATAGTACGAGCGTTCCTGGAGCGCACAACTGGCGTCTGGCGCCGTTGTCGATGAAGTGGCAGGATCTCGACGACCAAATTCTGCCGAGCGTTCAGATCTGCGAATCTCTCACTCACAATCTGAGCGGTCCCGGCATCTTAAAGCATCACGAGGAAGAACCGCTCGTCCTTTGGGCATTCCAGCCGGGCCACCGTCGCGATGGCACTGCCCGCTCACTGCCGCCGCTGACGCACGATGAATTTGTGGCGGCGACGCGAACCTGGGTCGACGCTGGAACTCCTTGTCCACAAAATCCCTGAACCGGAGGCTCATCATGCAAACTTACAACCTCACTGTGAATGGCGAGCGGAAAAAGGTGCCGGTTGATCCCAGTACGCCGCTGCTCTGGGTCTTGCGCGACGACCTGAAGATGACTGGCACCAAGTATGGTTGCGGCATCGCCTCTTGCGGCGCCTGCACGGTCCACCTGGCTGGAGTGGCCACTCGTTCGTGCGTCGTCCCTGTTTCCCTGGTCGGCGATCGGCCGATTGTGACCATTGAGGGCATCGGCCAGGACCTGGTGGGACGCGCGGTTCAAGAAGCGTGGGTTTCTGAGGATGTGGTGCAGTGTGGTTATTGCCAGAGTGGACAAATTATGGGCGCGGTTGCCCTGCTTAAAGGCGTCCCCCAACCAACCGACCGCAATATCGAGCAGTCGATGGGTGGGAATATTTGCCGCTGTGGCACCTACGTCCGCATTCGCGCGGCAATCAAAGCGGCTTCGCAACAGCTTCACGAAGGAGGCACACAATGACCGCGGTCGTCGATTCTCCCACCTTGGCGCTTAGCCGGCGAAGCTTTCTGCGAGTTTCCGCGACGACCGCAGGAGGGCTGATTGTGTCCCTGTACTTTGATTTTCCCTCAGCGGCGCAAGAAGCAGGGCCAGGCAAGGCGAAAGTTTATCCGCCAGACGCCTTCGTTCATATCCGGCGCGATGGCAGGATTGTGATTCAAGTGAACCGGCTTGAGTTTGGACAAGGCGTGCAGACATCGTTACCGATGATCCTGGCGGACGAAATGGATGCCGATTGGTCGCAGGTGGTGGCAGAACTTGCACCCGCCGCAGACGAATACAAAGACCCGGTTTTCGGCATACAGATGGTCGGCGGCTCGGGCTCGATTGCGCACTCGTTTCAGCAGTATCGGGAGCTAGGCGCAAGGACTCGCGCCATATTGGTTGCCGCTGCCGCGCAGCAGTGGAGGGTCGCGCCCGAGCAGTGCCGCACCGAATCCAGTGTTGTCCACGGCCCAGGCGGCCGATCCGCAAAATACTCTGACTTGGCGGATGCCGCGGCCCACATAGCGGTGCCCGAAACCGCGCCGCTTAAGAATCCAGCCGACTTCCGGTTGATCGGAAAAAAGACCCGCCGCCTTGACAGCCGCCCCAAGTGTGACGGCTCATTAAAATTCGGCCTCGACCTCGACCTGCCCGGAATGAAAGTTGCAATGGTGGCGCATCCGCCGGTCTTCGGCGCGTCGCCGAAGTCTGTTGATGATAAAGCCGCCCGCAGCGTTCCCGGAGTGGTGGATGTTTTCGAGATACCGATGGTAAAAGGGCGCGCCGTGGCCGTTGTTGCCGACAAGTTTTGGACCGCAAAGCAGGCACGTGACCGGCTCCAGATTAATTGGGACTTTTCCGCAGTGGAGCGCGAGGATAGTTCACAGTTGTGGGAAAAGTACAAGACGCTCGCTGCCACTCCGGGCAATGTCGCGGTGACTCGGGGCGATGAAAAGGCGCTCGACGGCATAGCCTCGGACAATCGAATCATCGCTGAGTACGAGTTTCCGTATCTGGCCCACACTCCGATGGAACCGTTGAATACCACCATCCGCTTTGACGGTGACCGGGCGGAAGTATGGGCAGGTTCTCAGTTCCAGACGATTGACCAGGCGGCGATTGCCGAAGTTCTCGGATTAAAACCTAACCAGGTAACATTCCATACGGAAATGGCAGGCGGAGGATTTGGGAGAAGGGCGGTACCAGACTCCCACGTGCAGCGTGAGGCCGCCTCCATCGCAAAGCGCTTTGCCGGAACTCCAGTAAAGCTCATCTGGGCCCGGGAAGATGATGTGCAGGGCGGCTACTATCGCCCGATGTTCATGCATCGTGTGGAGATCGGAGTTAGTGCCGACGGGACACCCCTGGCATGGAAGCATGTGATTGTGGGCCAGTCGCTAACCGCTGGCACTCCGTTTGCCGCGTTTACCATTAAGAACGGGGTTGACGAGACCGCAGTCGAGGGCGTTGTGGATACTCACTACGATATTCCTAACTTCCATATTTCCGCGCATCACCCGGAGGTGAACGTTCCGGTACTGTGGTTTCGGTCGGTCGGACATACGCACACTGCCTACGTGATGGAGACGTTGATCGACGAGTTAGCGACCCGAGCGAAGATGGATCCGATCGCTTATCGCCGCAAGCTCCTCAACCCCGACGCCAAGAAGCTGCACGGTGCACTCACTCTGATGGAAAAAGAGAGCGCGGCTTGGCGTGCCAATCTGCCGCACGGGCACGCTGTCGGCATCGCATGTCACGAATCATTCGAAACCGGCGTGGCCTGCGCCGTGGATGTGTCCATCGAAGGCAATCGCCCCAAAATTCACCGCGTGACGATTGCGGTTGACCCTGGTCTGGCCGTGAATCCCTTAACCGTGGAAAGCCAGTTTCAGGCGGGCGTGTGTTTTGGCGTGTCGCAACTGATGGCGAAGGGAGCGATCACGCTTAAGGACGGCTACGTGCAGCAGAACAACTTCGACACCTATACCCCGCCATACATAATGGATGCGCCAACCGCAGTCGATGTTCACATCGTGCCCAGCACGGAGGCGCCATCCGGCTGCGGCGAACCGCCGGTCCCAGTCATTTCGCCCGCCGTGGCTAACGCACTTTCGCGATTGACCGGTAAGCGCTACCGCAGTTTGCCATTGGTCACGGTTTAGTGAGCTAACTAGCGTCTAAAGATGACACGTTCGGGACGCGACTGCGTGTTAGAATTTCTCTACGTTTCGTGTCTGCGGAGCCCATTTTGATTGAGCTGGCACCTTCGATTTTGTCGGCCGACTTCGCCCACCTGGCGGAGCAAGTCCGGGCAGCGGCCGAGGGCGGCGCCACGGTGATTCACGTGGATGTGATGGACGGGCATTTTGTCCCCAACATCACGATTGGACCGCCGGTGGTGCGATCTCTGCGCAAGGCCACCGACCTGCCTCTGGATTGCCACCTGATGATCGAAAACCCCGACCAGTTCATCCCCGACTTTGTAGAAGCCGGGGCAGATTGGATTTCGGTCCACCAGGAGGCTTGCCGGCATCTCAACCGGACGCTGCATCTGATTCGCAGCCACGGCGCCCAGGCGGGTGTGGTGATCAATCCGGCGACTCCGGTTGAAACCTTGAACGAGGTTCTGGACATTGTGGACTATGTGCTGGTCATGTCGGTGAATCCCGGCTTTGGCGGCCAGAAGTTTATTCCGGCGGCGGTACATAAGATCCGCCGACTGGCGGACTTGCGGACAGATCGACGGCTGCATTACCGGATCGAAGTTGATGGTGGAATTGCCCTGGACACAGTAGCCGAGGTCGTACGGGCCGGAGCTGAAATTCTGGTGGCAGGCAACGCCGTGTTCGGTGCAGGCGATCCAACTAGCAACGCCCGAATGCTGCTAAAGGCAGCAAGTGAAGCTACACTGCTAAAAGTCTAATTTCCGGCTGGTTGACCAGAAACTGATCTCTCGAGGTCTCATGTCACGTCGTATTGTGGTAATCGCACTGCTGGCCGGGTTGGCCTTCACCCTCGCTTGCACCACCAACAAGAAGGCAACTAACCCGCTCGCGGATGTGAGTTCCAAGCAGCCTGACAAAGTTCTGTTCGACCGTGCCATGGACGCTCTCAAGCACAACCGCTATGACCTGGCCCGCTTGACCTTACAGACCTTAATCAACACTTATCCGGATTCTGAATACATCGCCCGTGCCAAGCTGGCGGTGGCTGACTCCTGGTACGACGAAGGAGGTTCCACTGCGCTGGCGCAGGCAGAGATCGAGTACAAGGATTTCATCACCTTCTTCCCCAACATGCCGGAAGCAGCTGAAGCCCAGTTGAAGATTGCCAATATCCACTATCAGGAGATGGAAAAACCCGACCGCGATTACACTCACGCCGTGCGCGCCGAGGAAGAATACCGGCAACTCATCATGCAGTGGCCCGATAGCAAGTTGATCCCGGAGGCCAAGCAGCACCTGCGGGAAGTGCAGGAGGTCATCGCAGCGCGTGAGTTTGGCGTAGGGCGTTTCTACTATTTGCGGGAATCGTATCCCGCCGCCATCGCCCGACTGCAATCTCTGGTGGACAAATACCCGTTGTACAGCAAGGCCGATGAAGCCTTGTTCCTGCTTGGGCAGTCTTACGAGGACGAGATTGCGCTGCTGCACACGCGCAAGCTGAATGAGGCTCAAAAGTCATATCTGGTTCAGATGTTCACCGCGCGTGCCGCTGAGGCTTACGACCGCATCATCACTCGTTATCCGGTGATGGAGCGCGCTGACAGCGCCAAAGCACGGTTAGTGGCGCTACACCAGCCGGTGCCCAAAGCCACCAAAGCAGAGGTGGCACAGAATAAGGCAGAAGAGGACAGCCGCAAGGAGGACACCGCGCTGTCCAAGGTCATGAGAGCTTTTGCCAAACATCCGAACGTCGCTGAGGCCACGAAGGTAGGTGAACCGACGCTCGTCGACCCCACTCCGATGAGCCCGAGTTCGGTGATCCAGCCAACCCCACGTACCGCGCCCGGCGGCTTGGGTGGCGACAAGTCAGTCACGATTGAGACGGTGAGCGGCGCACCCTCGCCTAATGAGAACACTCCACGTTCCGACGCTCCCGCTCCCCCAACGGCAGACGCTACCGTGACTCCAGACACCTCTGCCAACACGACTTCTTCTGCTGCACCGGCAGATGCTAATGAACTCCAGCCCAACGCCGCGCCCGCGGATGCCAACGAATTGAAGCCCAACGTGCCCGCTGAGAGCACCCCGGCTGCCCCTCCTCCCCAGCAGGTGAATGAAATACAGAGCGGAAGCCATCCGGCCGGCGCCGCCACGACTGCGGGGACGAGTACTGGTTCGGCGTCCTCGAGTGCGGACGACACTGCTGACGACACTACCGTCGCCTCCAGCAAGCATAAGAAAAAAAAGGGTATTCATAAGATTGTTCCCTTCTGAGCCGCCATCCTTGAACGGAATGCCGCGGGCTTACTAACCCCATGTTTGGCGCGGTGGATACTGACCGCTCGTAACCTGCTTAATAGCTCTATTCTCATTGACTTAGGGTCTCGGACACGTTACCTTCGGCCTATCCTCCGATTGCTCAAAAGGACATCGCTTGGCGCGCAAAATCCTGCTTGCCGATGACAGTGTGACTGCTCAGAACATGGGCCGGAGAATCCTCAGTGATGCCGGCTATGAAGTCGTCACCGTCAACAACGGCTCTGCCGCGCTGAAGAAAATTTCAGAGTCCAAACCCGATCTGATTGTTCTTGACGTGTACATGCCGGGCTATGGCGGGCTGGAAGTCTGCCAGCGCTTGCGCGAGTCCAAGGACACGGCGCGCATTCCCATCTTGCTGACCGTCGGAAAGCTGGAGCCTTTCAAACCGGAGGAGGCGCGCCGGGTGCGGGCCGATGCCTTTATTGTTAAGCCTTTCGAAGCCAGCGAACTGCTTACCGCGCTCACTAAGCTGGAAGACCGGATCGTGCCTCAGCCCGCGCCCTACAAGCCGGGACGATTTGCCAAAGCGATGTCGGCGCTTGAATCGGATGCTCCCTCCAATGAATACGGTGACTTGGATAGTGGGTGGAAGAGTCGCCTTAAGATTCCTGCACCTCAGAGCCGTGTTCCTGACGTCGAGCCAGAGGAGCAGGCAGAGCCGCGAAAAACGGAGACTCGCAAAGAGCAAGAGCAGCAACCGGTTGAAATACCTGCGGCCGTGCCCCGAGACATTACGCCTGAGGAGATCGCGGCCATACATGCAGCGGCTGCGGCTTTCGGAACGCAAGCCGCTGAACCGGTGACAGAGCCGGAAGCAGTGATCGTGAATGATGCAGCCGGCAAGACTGAAGAGGCAAAGCCGGAAGTAATCGCCGACATGGGAGATGAAGTTGCGGCAACCTTCGCTTCTGCCGCTCCGTCCGTCGAGCCCCAGGCCGAGCCTGAAACTTTGGATGTGGAGCACAAGAGTGAACTAGCGGTCGTGGTAGAAGCTACGCAGGCGGATACCGCAGAGACGGCGGTAAGTGCAATGGAAACCGTTCCGATGCAGGCTCCAGCGGAAGAAATCGCGAGCGTCGCTCCGCTCGAAGCTCCGCCGATGGCGGAGGAGCGAGATGACTTTGCGGCGGCCCTGGAGTCGCTAGGTCCCTCGAACGGACATGGAATTCCACAGCAATTCAGCGGGCCGCGCTGGACCGCTGAGTTAGTTGCGATCGCGGACGAGGAGTCTGCGTTAATCCTTGAGCAGGAGATGCAAAAGGCGGTCGCGGCGATGGCGGCCGTGCACGCCGACGAAGCCGGACATTCGATTGCTGTGGCATCGGAAGCTACGGCATCGATCAGCATGGAAGATGCGCATCCGTCGACGGTTGAGGCATCCGATGCCCAGGAAATTGGGCATCATGCTCCAACATCGCTGGTGGCGGCCATGACCGAGGAGACAGCCCATCAGACCGCCCTGCTAACCTTGGCGGAGCTGGTTGATTCAGTTTTGCCCCGCGCCTCGACAGAGACTGAAACTGCGACACCGGAACTGCAAGGAGCGGCATTTGCAGCCGCGGCCGCAGGGAATGCGGATGCAATCTCGCAGTCGTCGGCCCCGCCGGAGGTCACTCCTTCGCCCAGCAATGCGGACGAGCGTCAGCGGGAATCTGAGTTGGCGGCAGCGTGGGAAAGCTGGAAACACATTCGCGAATCAGTGGTCGAACCGCAACTCAAGTCACAGGTCGCCGATGTTGCTGCCGAGACGCACTCACCCCAAGCAGAACAGCATTCCAGTCCGCAACCTGAATTCGAGGATGAAACCGGCGCCCAGGAAGAAGCCGGTATTGCCAGTATTGTGGATAGCGTCCTGGCCGAACTCAAGCCCAAGCTGATGGCAGAAATTTCCAAGAAGATGGGCAACGAGAAAAAGCGTAAATAGGCTGCGGCATTCCGCTACAGCATTCCGCCCGTCTTTACCGTAAGAATACTCAGCGCCGTCTCCAGTTTTGTAATGGCGTCGCCGAGCTCTGGATGCTTCCCGATCTTTTCTTGCAGAGCCTGCAGAATCTGGTGAGCACTTGCAATGTGCGCTCTGGCCTGGGTTGGATCTGGCTTGGGATTGGGTTTGCTCTGGGTTTCCATGACTTCTCGCCCCCTTGTGCTTCTCAAATTAACTTAGTCCGGGGATTGCATAAAACGCAACTCTTACAACGAAGTTCTGCGCTGGCTACAGAGTTAAAAATCAAAGGCTGGCGAATAGCCTCGGAAGGTCAATGAGTGTAATAGGGGTTGCACTCTTCAGCTATTGAGAGGCGCCGAAAAGAACCGGACTCACCATGGTTTCAATTCTGGCTGCCATTTCCTCGGCGGGGACACGGTTGGGGGTCTGAAACCAGCGGCGCGCGGCCCCGAAGACAGCCCAGGCCGCGGTGGTCGCCAGCAGTGCCGTATCGATCCCGGGTGCCGTCCCATGAAGGGCAAGGCCTTCCTTGAACATGCCCTCGACGACCGGGATGATGGAGCCTTCGAGCGACATCCGAGCCAACTGAGTGGGACAGCCTGTGCTTTCAGTAAGATAGTCGCAGACGCCAAGTGCAATGGCGCGCAGCGCTCCATGGCAGTCGGTAAAGGTGATGCTGCGGCGCTCTATCAAATCGCGGAAGCGGACCTCTGTCATGGCCTGAAGCAGCGCGTTCTTGTCCGGATAGTGCAGGTAAAAGGTGGCCCGGTTCAGCGTCGCCTCGTCGGCGATCTCCTGCACGGAGATGTCCTCGAACTCTTTCTTTTTCAATAACCTTACTAGTGAATCCATGAGCATGCGGCGGCTGCGCAGAATGCGCGGATCCGTCGTTCCGGTCTGGGGCGCTCCGGTCTCGGGTTGAAGAAGCTGGGCCATTCCTACCCTAAGAATACCTTTTCCTAGAGACTAAAGCGACACTTGTTTATTTTATGAATCGACATGTGTTTATTACTAATCATATGTCGTGTAGGAAGAGCTCATGTCAACGCTGCTACATATCGATTCCAGCCCACTCTACGGTCGGTCAGTCTCCCGCGAGCTAACGGCGGCATTCGTCGCCCAATGGAAGGCTACGCACCCGGATGGAAGGGTTATTGACCGCGACCTCAATGCAACAGCAATACCGCCAGTCAATGCGGAATGGGTCGCTGCCGTCTACACGCCGGAACAGGCCCGCACCCCGCAGCAGAAGGAATTGCTTTCACTCTCCGACTCGCTGCTCGCCGAATTGGAGCAGGCCGATGAGTACGTCATCGGAACGCCTATGCATAACTTTGGTGTGCCCTCCGTACTCAAGCTATGGATCGACCAGATTGCGCGTGTCGGCAGGACCTTTTCCTACGCGGACGGAAAGCCGAAGGGCCTGATTATCGGTAAGAAGGCGACCTTCATCATCGCAACCGGGGGGATCTACGACGCCCAGACGCAGAGGGCCTCGTTCAATTTCGTGGAGCCGTATCTGCGGTCCGTATTTGGTTTTCTTGGCGTGACGGATGCGACCTTCCTCACCGCTGGCGGGACCAGCGCCCTGAACCAGGGGCATGACCGGAACGCGTTTCTTGCACCACATCTTCAGGCCGTCCAGACGCACGCGCAGACTTTCTAGAGAGGACACTTGTGAAAACTACTTCGATTGTTGCTCGCTATTTACTGGGCCTTATGTTTACGGTCTTTGGGTTGAACGGATTTCTCAACTTCATCCACCAGCCGCCCCCGGCGAATCCGCTGGCGATGCAGTTCTTTGTTGCCGTCAGCGCATCTCACTTTGCCGCGTTCTTTTTCGCGATTCAATTGCTCGGTGGGCTGCTCTTGCTTTTGGGCTACTGCGTGCCACTTGCGCTGACAGCGTTGGCGGCGGAGCTTTACAACATCCTTGCGTTTCACCTGACGCTTGCGCCGGCGACCATTGCACCGGCTTTGGTGGCCTCTGTACTGTGGGTATTGGTCTTCCTTCAGTACCGCGAAAGCTTCAACGGCATCTTCAGCGCCAAGCCTGTGACGCAGCCATGAATTGCGTCGCAGCAATCGCCGCGTTCGTACCGGCGGCCCGGAGAGCCAACCTACCGCTGTATCTGCCGGAATTGCCTCAAATGGAAACGACTAAACCCAGAGCCGAAACCAGAGCCTTTATGGTGACGGCGCCAAGCGTATAATTTCGGGCCATGATTCGGTTGCCAATACTGAAAGACGAATTGGCCTTTCTGGAAAAGCTTTTGCCGGAGTTGGAAACGAGGCCAGATTTAGGGCACTTGGCAAGTGCGATCAAGGCGAGAATCGAGAAGATTCGTCAAGAAATTCGCGCCTTGCAGGATACGGGTAGTCAATATTAGACCCTTGCAGCAAGAAACAAATTCCGAAGTGGAGAATAAGGCGCTGGGAAGCCATGGCGTGCCACGTCTGGCAACCGTCAGGTTCACCACTCGGGGAAGGAGGGCCACCCAGCGCGGGTTTGCATACTACTATAGGGGACGTAGTAGAAGTAAAACTCTGAATGACGCATCCTGAGCTACGCTGGAATCCAGAGCTTCAAGAGTGGTTTTGCGTGAGATGCGGGCTAATCTCCGACCATATTACGCGGGAGGATGCATGGACGGAGTTGGCTTTGTTCGAGTGCCACCTTCCAGCCGTTATCATGGGAGGCGATCAACCAGAGCGGGATTGAACAGTTGGTTTGTGAAGGTGATAATTCCGGCTATTTTCAAGCCAGATAAGCTCTCTAGCCATGGTGGAGTAGTTTCCCATAAGGACGGGGGATTTGCTAGCCCGCTAGTTCCCTAGAATCATGCCGCCCTCAGCGGGCGGACATTGGGACTTACTGCCTGATATTGCGCCTCGCTCATCGGGGTGTTGTCCACGATGATGAATTGTTTACCACAGTGCTCGCAGGCCACACTGGCTGCGTGAACCATCCAGAAATTAACGGCTCTCGGAACGTCAGTCCTCTCTTGGCAGTATGGGCAGGCGAACATGGCGGCGTGAGAGATTGTAGAAAAACTCCCAAACCGAAAACTGTTCAAATTTGAACATTATTGCCCGTGGCCTTTCGATAAGTCTGTAGAAATGAGCAGTTTTGAACAGTCACAATATTTCGGGGACGTTACTGTTTGGAGCAGCATTAACACGGCAGTCTCCCGAGGAGAAGGGGCCGCTTGTGGGGGCAGGCATGGGTTAGCGTCGGCGCGTAATTGGCGACATTCGACCCTCACGCTTGCCCGATTTTTTGCGCTGGAAAAATGAATTGTGGAACAACAGAATTGACCATGCGATCAGGGAAGTGATGGAGGCGGTGGACGGCGTAATTGGGAAAGCATGCGCCGACGGCCTGGCCTAACTGCCCCAGCTTGCAAAGCCGCCCCAGTGATCAATGTTGAACAGACCCGTCGCAGCGCGGGTTTGTATTCTGAACGCCTTGCTCGCGCAGGCGCAAGGTGCTCCATGTTTACAAGCCAACACGAGTGTGAAGGCCTCAACATAATCGCTCTAGTGGAATTGGATTGGCAAAAATTGCGGGTCCGGTTTTTCTTGGCGCATGGGGCGATTAGAGAACGAATGCGAGAACTGGAACAACCCAGAGACCCTAGTTCTATGGAACCTCGCACTATGGCCTAAAGTTTTCCTGAGCTTAATTGGCGATAACAGGCATTTACGCTCATAGAACCCTCCTCATAGACCCTCAATGAGTGAAATCGCGATTTACGACGGCAATGCCGGGGGCACTTGTGCGAGCCTGGGCATTTCGACATCCCCGATCCGCTCTAACGAATACTCGCTGACAATCTCATCGGCTTTTGCGAATATTTCCAGAAGCCTTGCGGCGTTAGGATCGGTAGGGGCGCGTGCCGCGAGTAGGGGGCGAACGTCGGATAAAGACATGTTCTATCTCCTCCCCCGAGCTTAGGAGTCATGGAGCCAGGAGACTGTTTCATAGTGCTCACTCTGGGAAATTGGAGAGTAGTAAGGCGGCTCAAGACCTGAATCTGCTTACTGCTGTAACCAGGCGTTTACACTCATTGACCAATTTCGAGTCCCACTCCACGGGAACCGTCAACGAGGGGCGGCCCACCGGGGGAGCATTTTGCCGTCGCCGTATACCACCCCGCGATTCGTTTGACGGGTCTGTGTATACCGACGGCAAAATGCTCCCCCCCGTGTCGCCGGTGTAGCTTCCACGCTGAAGAATGGAAAATCGGGAGGTGAGGCGGGGATAATCAAAGGTTAACTGTGGTTTGCACTAAGGTTTAGTGTTGTCGTGGAGCGCGAGGGTTATAGTTAACCCCAGCAAGAGTGCGTGCGACGTTATTGAAAACACGGTAGATACACCTCATTTTTCTGGGGTAGGATCGCGTGATAGTTAAGTTTTAACTCCTGGGATTTTTTCTTAGAGGTTAAAGTCTAACCCTCTCAAGCGGGAAGGTCGTTTGGGAAAATTCACCCAATCTATATCTTGCATCCCGACCCAGCCGAGAACATAATTGCAGGGCGAACGCAGGAAGTGCATCTTGTGACATCCTGCACAGCTATTCTCTCCCTTTACACCTTTTTGCTCGCATCCAATATCGTTGGCGGTGGGGCGAGGAAGTTACACTCAGATTGATGTGCCTAGCTCGCTTTCTGTTTGCCAAGGGAACCGATGATTCAGCTAACAGAATCAATAGTCAACGGCGCTCTCTCTAGGATCGAGACAGGGCTTAGACAATATTGCTGGATACAGGAAAGGGTCCACGCACGCGATGTCGGTCAAGACTACGTGTTTCAGAATCGCTTCAACGCCTTCTACAGGGTTCGCAGGGGCAGCGGCTGGCGACGCCACTTCTACACATTGCTGGAAGCGAGCAAAGCCAGCGGGATCACGTTCACTCACGCTTTACACCTACTCCTAGAGCAAACATCTAGGTTTGAGACTTCTTTTGCCAGTAAGCTTGTGGCGACGCTGCATCCGGAGAAACCGGTAATCGACCAACACGTTCTTCGCAATTTCGGACTGCGTCTACCTTCGGGCAAGAGCCGCGAGCATCGGTGTGTCGCTTGCTACGAGCGGTTGTGCGAGAACTATGTTGCCCTAATGAAAAGTGCCGAGGGTGCGATGGCGCTTGAAAGATTCAATAGCCTATTCCCGTGGGCCGAAATCACCGATCTGAAGAAGCTCGATTTGGTTCTGTGGCAGATCAGAAATAGGAACTGAATTTCTGAGTTTTCATCGTAATGCGGTTTGCCCCCAGGAGGGAGCGTGATGGGTTTTTGCGGAGAAGACTCTTTTCGTCACAAATGGGATTGAATATCAAAATCCGAATCACGCAGGGAGAGTATGTCGTCCAGCAAAAGGATTGTTCTTATGATGCACCTTCTGGCTTCTGCCCTGTAAAACTCTGCATGAACTCCCTTGTTTATGAGGGCCTCCAGTTTCTCAATTTGTTCAGCCAAAGATTTAGTGCTTACAACAATGAGATCAATATTTGTGTTGCTTTTCCGAGATTGGTCCGCAAATGCTAACAGTCTGTTTCTATAATTGGGCTGGCCCAACTTGTAAGGCCAAGCCTGATCATCAGGAACCGGGGGAAAAATAGAGTCAACCACGTATTCTATTGTTCGTCGGCAAGATGCACTGACCTGAGCGTATTGTTCATTCGTCTCGGCCCTGTCGAAAAGGTCGAACGCAGCCCAGAGCTTGTTCCCCAATTCGGGGGCTGTATCACCGATCCTGGTTACAACCTGATCGGCCACAAAAGCCAAGACGATTCCGCTACGTCTCTTCCAGTCAGACACCCTCTTAGCCTGTGAGAAATCGTGATATCGATCAAAGATGCTGAATTTTCCATTTAGACTTTCGTACTTAACTTCCAAGAATCCTGCTTTCTTAAGGGTTTCCTCCAGAGCCACATCACAATAGTCCTCGTACGAATCGCCAAACCCGCCATGAAAAATATTCGCCTTGCCGGACGACACCCTGAGGAATGCTATTAACGAATTTGAGTATAGAAGCCAGTGGGCCCGCGTTGCATCATCGACTTCCTGGGCTCCTAGGTAGAACTTTAGATCGAGGAGCGATCTATGCAGCGCTTCACCGAACCTCTGGTCGACACTCTCAAGGCACAATACATAGACGTTTCCCTTTGAGAAGTGGCCGAGCGTTTCTGATTTAAGCTGACTCCATACTGAATTGTCTGGATGCATCCAGGATTCAAGCAGGGCCTCGAAGAGCTTCCTATCGAATTTCTGATGTACTGTATTTCCGACGGTCTCGGATCGATACGAACTCTGGAAGAGCAATAAATCGCCCCTAAACATCTTCGTGGAGAACGAAATCTCACTCCGAGTTGTCAGAAGTCGAGAAAAAAACTCTTGCTCAATCGGAGAACCGTAGTATCCATTGAAGTCCGGGTCGTCCGCATTAAAGTGAAATGCAATCTTCACAACTCCTCCAGGGATGAATATCTTCCTTGGTGTCCTGCTACTCGGGAAACATCCTCTTTCTCGTCTTTAGCGTCTCCCCAAAACCGTGATCCTCTAGGGCAGTTTAAGGGGTGTCGTGTAACTTGATACGTCCTTCCTTGTCCGGTGTGCGACGCTCTGCGTCAATTATGATGTTTCCGAAAAAACGAATGGGATCGACCGGTGGCTCCCCTGGAAGTGCCTTAAGCCGTCGCACTTCAGGTATGGGCCAAATCGCACCAGTCACAGTCTTACGGATACCGGCATTCTCCAGAGCGTTGCAATAATCTCTTCGTTCTGACTTCCCCATCTTGCCCTTCGCCCACTCGGCAGTTGCCCCCGCGAGAATATCTGCGAGTTGCAACTGAAGGCTCAATTTCGAGTCTTCAAAGACTGTTCTTGTAACGTGCAGAGGATATTTCCTCTTGCGATGTGCAAATCCAACCACGGTGGACGGAAGCAATGGCGAAACAATTGCATCCCACATCCATTTTTCACGTGCCATTGCAGAAGACGTGTCGTGCACGAACTCAAACGGATCAGTCGTCCGATCAGTCCATTCTTCTGCAATGTGCAGTGCACATGTCAGGCTGATATCGAGGTTCTGGTCTCCTAACTCTACTAGGTGGCCGGGGCCAAGAATTGATTCAGCAGTCGTAAAATAATCCATAATCCCAAGCGACTGTTTGCGGCATCGCGACAGATCATCATGAATACCTCGCCAGAAAGCAACATATCTCTTCCACGTTCGCTCCCTGCTCATCTTCTGAAAATGGCGGAGATGCTTTGTCAAAAAGCCCTTGCTCTCAAACGTGCGCAGACAAAAGAAGCTCATATTCGAGAATGCGATGTTTCGTCCCCCTTCGTAAAAATCGATTCCGAGAGCATGCATTGCGGGTTCGACCCAAAGATCAACGAGTTTCGTTAATAAGCAGAATTCTTTGTGAACTACGTATGTCGCACAGTTCGCAGCGTTCAAATGCCTGACGAACTCGATTACCATCTCCTGCCCCCTCGCCCTTTTTGCCAAGGATGAGTGCTTAAGTTCGGCTGCCCGAACTCCAGGGAAGCTTTTCTTAACGAGTTGATCGGCGTTCGTATCGGAGAGACAAATCGACGCCAAAACGAACACAGGCTGGTCTCGGTTTACAAGATCCTCACCCGTGTAACCCGATTCATCAACATGCACTTTCATATTTTCGACTGTTACTCCGCCGTGGCATATCTCGGTTTACTCGGTTGTCCTTCACTCGTGATTTGTAGGTCTGAAGCCATCGCAAGAATTCATTGTACGAGTTTCGTTTCACAGGCCATCCGCGAAGTAGCTTTCTAATAAAGTTCTTGCGATCAAACCCGCTCTCGCGAGCACATTCATTGATGCCAATCGCAGCGATATCAGCTTTAACTTCTTCACTCGCAACTACTTTGGTCGCTCTTCCGTATTCGGTCGATTGAAATTCCAAGATGCTAGGATCGTCGCCTTCCTCCCATTTCCGGTCTGTCTCCTTACCGACATACCGAAGATCGCCAGCAACTATGTGCGCACGCTGCAACAGCCCCCGCGAGTTTGCCTGGCACTGCATTCCATCGGGCGCTAGGCTCTTTGATTCTGGATGTTCCTGGTACTGAACTAGCAAGCGTGCGAACTGCGAAGGGATAACGACGTTATGCGCCAGGCTCTTACCCTGAGTACAATCCACCATTCGGTATGCCTTGCCCGAATGGACATTCACACATTCCATTTCAAACCAGCGATCTTGTTTCGATGAGAATTGGCATACGAGTAAAACATCTTCATTGGCACGTTTATCGAACGCGTGCCCGACAGTTGGGTCGACCATTGGCAGGAAAAGAAAGTTGTAGGGTCGCGCTATTTCCCATTTCCCCAGCATATCTAGCACGTTGTACGTGGTAATCGTGAGGCGCATCATTTGCGGAACGTCGAGCCAGGATGGTGCCTCGCGCGGTAAGTCGAGAGCGCCTCTAAGCACGTAGTCCCACATCTCGTAAATCCATTGCGGAATGTCCTCATCCCAATCTTTGGATGAGTCCTTTGGCGGATAGAGGAAACCGATACCGTGCGCCTTTGGATCGACAATCTTGATATTCTTGTCGCCTAACTTTTCGCTAAGAGTGTAGCGCTTGACTGCAATGCTGTAGCCGAATAGTTGCCGTTGTGGTTTTGTCGAGTCAGAGTCAACGTGGTTCGCATCCACAAGGTTCAGGATCGAACCCTTTACGGCTTTCGGGTCATACGGATTCAGCGGGACAAATGCGTCAACGATGCCCTGCACCTCTTTCCATGTCATGATTCTGACTCCTTCACTTCCGGGAATATCGAGCGAGCCGCCTTTTTCCGAGCTTACGATTGCAAGGGAATCGGTATCGCAGAACAAGTACGTGCCTTGTTTTTCCTGGACGCTGGCCTCGGTCATCGCCAGGAGTAGACGCCCAGCGGAAGTGATGAGGGAAGCCAGCGCCGGGCAAAACCACTGGCCGGGATTCTCAAGCACGTCAGAAGAATCAGGGAACTTCTTTTCGCCTGAGAACACTCGTACGGGGACATTCTTGTTCTGAATTTCGGGTATCAGCTCAACAAAGAAGCCGTAGATGGAATTGGCCAGAATCTTCAGCCAGTAGTAAAGGGCTTCATCCGTTTTGTGCAACTTGCGCTGCTCAATCACCTTGCGGAACAAGTCATCCTTGTATGGATCAATCTCAACCATGCTGCCCCGCAGATTGACGCTCCTCATTCCTGCTTGTTTGCCATGCGGCACGAGGCGAATCGCTCGCACGGTGTGGGGCACCTTCCCGGTCCGAATAATGGAGGCGATCAGATCGCAGCCTGCAAACCAGAGCGGCGTGTCCGAGGTGAGATAGTTGTTGCCAATATTCTGGGTCACTCCATCGTAAACGGTCCGAACGGGCAAAATGTCATCATTTGGCAGGACGAGAGCGAAGAACTTAAAGCTTCCCCATATTGCGGGCTTGAAGCAGTCTTCGCGGGAAATACTAGCCAGCAAACGCCGGGTGTTTTCGGTGTCGTCCTCAAAAGTCACACGCTCTGCGGTGAGAACATCGAAGAGGCCCAGCAACGCGCAGGAGGTTGGATATTCGCTGGTGAAATCGACGGGAACTACGGGAACGTCGGCGCAGCGTATTCGGGTTTCTGAGCGCCCACCGTAATAGCTCTGCATTGCGATGCCCTGTTCTCTGTTGGAAATCTTGAACTTCACTGCGGGTCTGGTAATTCCCATTGCTTCCAGGTAACTTTTGGCCACGCTCGCCGGGGAATACGCGTTATAGGGCTTAAGGGCGGTTGGGTGTTTATCGAATTCCTGTTTCAGTGTGTTGAGGGCATCCAGAGTGCAGCGGCCATCCTGCCGGGCATATTCAATTTCTTCCGGGGTCACTTCGCCAGTAGGTTCATGGTCGAGTTTCTGATGCTCGGTTTTCAGTTGTTGACAAAGGCGCTCAAGCGAAAAGGACTGATTGAACAGCGCCCATCCAAGCGTTCGTAAATCAAGAAAGTGGGGTTCATGTTTCCACTCTCTTGTCCTTCCTTTCGGAACCCATTCGGGTGCGAGGCTGATGAATGCTTTCTTGCTGTCTATCGGTTTTATAATTACACGCCTACAATTCTTGTTCTCCTCACCGTTTGGATACCGCACCATCGTCAAGGACCAACTGCGGTCGTCACTACCCCCCTTGCCAGCCTTGCCCCAATCAAGGGCCAGCCTCGATAAATCAAAGGGCAAATTCAGGCCACAGACTAGGGCACCATCTCGCTTCATGGCCGGGTAGAACACTTTCTTCATGAACTCCGAACGGGAGTGCAATGAGAATTGTGGTGGAAATGATTTCACATCGGAAACCGCTGTTCGCCGGTAGGTCTTGAGGACCTTAAGTTCTTCCACCCGAAGATCGTCGGCGTAGAAAAGTCCTTCTTGTGTCACCCTGTATTTATCGTCCGTCAGCTTGCATAGTCGATACACGCCGAGGGTCAAAGATTGATCCGCCGTGATTCGCGTCTCCGTGTCGACTACCAGCGCGTGCACGGGCCATTTTGGATCATTGCCACCGCGAGATTCGCCCTTGCCTCCTTTTTTCTGATCGGCTGCAACTGCGTAGGCACGAAGAAAGATGTCATGAACTGTAGGCATGTTTTATTGTTTCTCCCATTGATTTTTCGAGCTTTCTTCCAACATCCACATGAAGACCAGCGTGGCTAGTCGAGCCCGGCTGATCCGCTCCTGCTTGTCATCGGTGTAGGTCAGGTCAACACCTGCTGCCCTCAGTGCTACATGGAAAGCTTCGTGGTGCTTGCGGCATAGTGGGGATGTGAACCATGCCACGTGATTTCGGCCGCCGACGTGGTTGTGCTCGACACCTTCCGCCGATCCGCAGATCACACATCGAGGAGCCTGGCGTTGGCCGAGCGAACGCTTATGGAGCTGCTGTGTCAGGCTGCGCCCGCGGAGAGCGAACGGTAGAGAGCGTAGGGCAGCTGTCCCTTGTCGGCTTGGTCAACGAGAACCTTGCCATCGGTTATTAGCTCGATGCCGGCAATCTTTTTTCCCCGCCATTTTGCGAGTGCGTTCCGATCACCACGGAGAAACCGATTCACGGCTGCTTTGTAGTTCGCAACCTCGCTGGCTGCTTTCGATCCGCGAACCGATATTTCCCTGGGTCCGTTCGGACCTGGGATTTGCAGGTAACGCACCAGGCGGTCGCTATCGGTTGCGCGGATACGCCCGCCGGGACGTTCCTGCAAGAGCGCTGCCCCCGCATAACGCTTGATCGTGCGAAGGGTAACACCATTCTCGCGGGCTGCGCGGGAGATTGAAGCCCCGTTCCGCATTGCGGAAAGTGCATGTAGCGCACGATTACGTGCTGCCTGACCTCGCTCGGGAACCCTAGCAAGGGTGGGTTTTCGGAAGCCTGGTTTCTTCGATTGCTGTTGTTTTTTCCCAACTCTAGGTTTGGTCATTCGCGTCCCCCTTGGGCGCGAATGTCTCATGGGCTTACAGGGCTGTTCAGGAGCGACAAAACATTTTGGTGCGATAATCGATTCTTCGGCTGCAAACCAAGGTAGTTTTGGTGCGATACGGCAAATGCGATCAAAAAGAAGGCAGGTTTGGTGTCGACGCGTCGCTTGACAGGGTTTTATTCTGCATGTCGAAAAATGCAAAACATCCGAAGAAAGTCGGTAGACCCGAAGTAATCAAACGCAACGAACTGCTGGCAAGATACAAGGTCCTGAAACAGTTTCTTGAGCACAACTGGGGTCGAATCGGCCTAGAACTTAAGCGAGTGCGCAAGCCTAACGACGTGAGAGTGACCTTCCAAATGGTGCCAGGAGTGGAGTGGTGCATACCCTTTCGTCAGGACGCACCATTGGGATGCCTGCTTAGGGATGGGGATGTCGAGGTTAGCTGGCAGGAGCTCGCACGTACGCGAGAACAGTACGAAGAGGCAAATGCAATCGAATACCGCCTCTCTTCTGAATACTACCCACTGCGGCAAAGCATCGACGACGTTAGAAATGCGGTGAACGTTCTCATCTCTCAGGCGGTAGTAGGAATTCAGTTTTATCAGTTTTTCTTTGCAGCTTTTGTTGCCGCTGAAAAGTTAGGGTTTAGAGAGGTGGTAGCCAGCTCAAGTCGGCTTGAAGCGAAGCTTCGAGATGCGCAGAGAAGACGGCAAGACCTCCAAGCGAAGCTATTGTCTGAGTCAGCTTGGTATGCTCGCAACGAGATCGTCAGATTTGCGAGAAGTAGGCGTCACGTCGGAACTCCCACAACATTTGCGAAAGCGATGGCCGGTCTGCCCGAATACGGATGGCTCTACTCCTTCCGCAAATGTGAACAGTTCAGGGTGGTTCACGTCGAATACCTGTACCAACTTTTCCAACTTCTGAAGGTGCTTACGCAGAAAATGAAGCCTTAAATCTCAACAATCTTGAGGCGAAACTGAAGGACAGGCTGATCGACAAAAACGCGGACCCCTTGCTTAGGGCTTACGTGTCACCGTATTGGGTAGATATGAAACAAGCGTTTAACGAATATCGAGGCACACGCATTAAGCGCAGTCATCTGCCATACAAAATAACAGGCAGATTTCTTGCACTCTCGGAAAGGCCCAAGACTTTGGTGGAGGTTGAGCTAGCCAAGCGTGAGCGGCTTGTCTGAATGCGCACACCCTCAGCCACAGGACTGTCCATCCCCGCTAATTCCAATCTGTTGGTTTTACTTTAGTCGGTACTGCGGCATTGGCATCAGATGACCAATCTACTGCTTCCAGGAATTCCGGTATGGGAGCTTTGTTTTTCTTTCTCGCTATTGCATATTCAGACTTCGTATTCTGCCTGTAGATTGTGTATCTATACATCCAGAGTCCGTTTGGCCCTTTCTTGAAATCCAGAGTCTCCGACGCAGTAAAATTTTGGGCTGCTATGTAAACAAATACCCGGAAGCGGGTCTTATCGTTATCCAACATTAGGAATTGTTCTGGCTGTATTTGCAGGTCCAGCACTAACCTCTCTTCTGTCCAGGCAAGAGATTTGGAAGCATCGGGACTAATGCACCATATGATTTGCCGCCTGTGATGTTTGGCAGCACAGCGTTCGTACGGCCCATAGTTGCGCTGAATTCTGCCTGGCTGTCGGCTATACTTTGATTCAACGCTTTGGCAGTTGTATCGATTCCGCTCGCGGTAGCGTCTAGACCCTTCTTGGTCGCATCCAAAGCGCTGGATATTTTTCTGAACTTCTCAAGTTGATCGGCATCGGCTACATAAAGGTTTCTGATCTCCGCGACTATGAGTAGGGTAATGATAAAAATCCATGCTGCTTTTTCTGGCCGTGGCATCCTATCGCGGAAGGTCACGAATGCAGCTAGTCCGCCGACGATGGCGATATATGCGCCAACCGGGGGGTCGTGTCGGGTTCTGGCCAGATAATAAGGGATCAACGATGCGGGTGCGCAAAGGAACCAAACCAGAAGCGACCAACCCTGTCTACGAAACCAAGAGTGTGACTGCACGACACGACCTCCGCGTCAGATCGGTTGCGGGCGAATCAGGTTAAGTATTATAATAATCAGTATCTTATACGGACTTGCCGACTGTTACCAGCAGCCGACAAGCCCTGACCACCATAGGAAAGGCACTCCAATGGCAGCTTTGCACAACCTACCTGAAGTCCTGAAGTCCAGCAAATCTCCCATTAGTAAGAGCGGTGTGCTCACGATCCACGGTTTCGGCGTGCGCGTGCGTATGCAGTCGGGCCATCTCGAAATTGAGGATGGTATAGCCGATGAGCGCCGAACGGTTAGGCTCGCCCGCGTGGGGCATCGTTTGCGTCGGTTGGTTTGTATCGCCGAAGACGGATTCTTTACATTGGACGCTCTGAAGTGGATCGCCGACCAGCAGGCGTCGCTCACCATGCTTAACCGTTCGGGCAAAGTTTCGCTGGTTACCGGGCCTACCGCCTCATCCGATGCCCGGCTGCGACGGGCGCAGGCACTCGCCCATCAGAGTGGCGTAGCACTCGAAATCATGCGTGAGCTTATGCGTGCGAAGCTCGATGGTCAGCAACAATTGATGCGGAGTAAACTCGTCAACGAAAGCGCAGCAGACATTATCGCGAAGCTGGCGGAATCACTATCCACTGCTGAAAGCCTGGACACGGTTGCACGACTTGAAGCGCATGCCGCTAGTGCCTATTGGTCAGCATGGAGCGAGTTGCCTATTAACTTCCCGCGACAGGACGTTGCGCGCGTGCCGGAACATTGGCGAAAATTTGAGACACGGAAATCCATACTCAGCGGATCGCCGAGACTGGCGACAAACCCGCCGAATGCGATCCTGAACTATTGCTATGCGCTGCTTGAGATTGAAACCCGATTAGCGGCTGCGGCAGTTGGGCTCGATCCTGGAATCGGAATGCTGCACGTTGACACTCCGAATCGCGATAGCCTTGCCTGCGACATCATGGAGGCAGTGCGCCCGTCTGTCGATGCTTGGTTGCTGGATTGGATCACGCGAGAACCTTTTCGTCGTTCCGATTTCTTCGAGGAACCAACCGGGAATTGCCGCCTGTTGAGGAGTATCACCATGAGGTTGAGCGAGACAATGGCCGTCTGGGGCAAGCTTGTTGCGCCATGGGCTGAGTACGTTGCTCGCACGCTTTGGGCGACGACTTCACGAGTTGGTAAAACTCCTACTCGATTGACACAGGAACACCGGCGAGAAGCAAAAGGTGGTTTGCCGGTACTCGCAGTTGAACCGTCGAAACCTGAACGTGTATGCCGCGGTTGCGGAAAGACCATCAGGCGCGGTCGAAACGATTGCGGCGAGTGTGCGATCGAAGGTGCAACGAAACGTCTCGCGGAAGCTGCGCGGATCGGGAGAATTGCCGGCCACACCCTAGAGGCGATAGCGAAGGAAGGAGAGAGTCAGCGTCAGCACGCCACCGCGCGTTCCTTGTGGAAGGCGTCCAGCCAACCGTCTTGGCTAACACCTGAAGTTTATTCCGAAAAGATTAAGCCTCTACTGGCGGAAGTGTCCACGTCGGTCATTGCTTCACGAATCGGCGTTTCTCGGTGGTACGCCGGAAAGATTCGGCAGGGCTATTGTCCGCATCCCCGTCACTGGCGAACGCTAGCTGAAGCTGTTGGTGTTTCAATGTGATTCACGTTCACCCGGCGATGCCGCGCCAATTGAGGCCGAATGTTACTCGGATGACTTCCTGCCTCGAACCGGGTTGATTTTGTGATTTGCCTTCTCCGGGGCGCTGAGGCGAATCGGTACTCGGCCCCTGGCGCTGGCTTTTGTAAAGTATCGGTTCATCCACAGGATTTCGGTGCGTGCGAGGTCTTTGCCCTTTGTGTCTCTTGTATGGGTTTTGATACTGACTTGTTTCCACCCATCGTCCTTTGCTAAATACGAGCTGTATAGGGGATTCGAATATCCACTCATCAGGATCATGCATTTTGCTCTGACGCACAGTTCTAGCAATTCCTCGTGAAACGTTTTCTCGTTCGCGTCAATTTTGTAACCGTGGGAGCGATCCATTAAGTATGGCGGGTCAAGATACACCAACGTTGCAGGACGGTTCATGAACATTTCAAGCAACTCGCGAGCATCTCTGCGTTCAACACGAACGTGTTTTAACCGTTGCACTACAGCCTGCAAGCGGTCGGGGAGAGAATTCCATCGGTGGACGCGCGCCTCTTGTCCATTTCGCGAATAAGCTTGGGAGTAGGAAAACCCGCTATGCCTAACTCCGTTCCCGTTCGATCCTATTGCGCCATTCACGGTCATCATCGACGCGACCAGAAACCGCCTCGCCTGTTCCAACTTCGATTTCTTTGTCGTCGTTCTGTAGGCATCTTCAAACTCACTGCGTGCGTATGGCGTCAATTCCACGAGTCGGATGAGTTTGGCCGAGTGTTGCCGCAATTGGCGAAATACGTTAACAATCTGGGAGTCAGCATCATTAACGATTTCTATTTCAGCGGGTTTCTTCGCCATTGTTACAGCAGCCGAGCCACAGAACGCTTCAACCCATGCGTTGTGCGGTGGTAATGTTTTAGCAATATAAAGCGCCAAGCGTTGCTTTGCGCCAAAATAGCCGAAGGGACTCTTCGTGGGTTCACTGAGTCTCGCGCCAACGTGCGCCGTCCCATTGCCCTGCTCGATGAACGTGACAAACTTATTTCCCATTTGACGAACTCGTTACCTTCCGCGTTTTCTTCGGCTTGCCCTTCATTGCGGACTCAACAATGAGGCCCTGTGGAACAGTCTTGAAGCGACCGTCGGTGAGTATTGAAGTGACTGGGTCGTTAAGGAGTATCGGCTCATCGCGGGCAATTCCGGCGGTTGCGTCAATAGAGCCTTGGAAATAAATCCAATATCGTTTTCCTAGCCGCTTGGCAATTGTGATCTCGTTCTCGCTCCAGAAGAATCGTAATTGGCTCCCTCTTGCTCCTTTAACCTCGATGAAACGATCATACGCGACAGTCGGAGACGGGCCATCGAACGATTCGAGGTCATATCCCGCATTGACGCGCACATTGCTAATGTTTCGGACACAGTGAGCTTCCACTCGGTGACCCAGGCCAAGCAATCGCTGCCTTTCGAATTCCTTGACGAGTGTCTCCCCGAGTTTACCGACCTCCTCTTTCTCTTTCAGATATTCGCGAAATTTCTCTTCGGACCAGCCCTCACCTTCATCCAAAAAAGACGACACCGTCCTGGTGTATTCTGTGCTCACTTCCCAGCCATCATCGGTCCTTGTAACGAGACTCAATTGGCTGAGATGATCAACCGTCCACTCATCTGGAAATGGAGAGCTGTCGAAAAACGACCATCGCAATCTCGCGCCCTCCAAAGCAGGAGAGAATACCTTCAAAACCCCTCTAGCATTTTTACGAAGTGGACCGTGGAGATAGCACGTCCTCAACAGGACACGTTTTTGTTCTTCAGTAAGGTCATACTGGCTGTTCGGATTTAAGGCTATAAAATCTCTGCCGTCAGGCGTGAGGCGAATCGTAGAACTTTCAAGCGTTAGAAAACCTATTTCGTGAGCAAATGAAATGTTTTTCTCGTGGTCGGGTATTCGCCCCTCGATGACTGTGCTTTTGCAAAGTTCAATGACAGCATTGAGCGCCGCCGTGTGATTGGTGTCACACAGGTCGTTCACTGCCAACAACACCCGGTTCAGCTCAGCCAACGTGTCAATCATTTCTCATGTTCTTACTTGTCTTTCGAAGATGCTCCACAAGCGTGGAAAAATCGCGATCCTCCTCGGATTCTTCGCTGAAGTCGGCTTCTTCATAGTCCAAGTTCATAACCGAGATGTCATCATCGAGCAACGTCCGCATTCGTCTTTCTTTTTCCAGCAGCCGCTCATGGATCACCTCATCAATTGTGTCTCTGCTTTGTAACAGGTAATACTGGACGCGCTGGTTCTGACTCATACCAACACGATGTATACGGTCCAACGACTGCATGTAATGTGCCGCATTAAATGTTCGATCAACATAGATAGCATGATTGCAAACTCTGTGTAACGATACGGATTCAGCGCATGCGCTTGGATTTGCTATCAGAATCGGATATTCAGGATCAGTCTTAAATTCCTGGATCATCTTTTCCCTGTTGAATTCGATATCTTCACTTATGTCCTTCGGAATATCGCCATAAACCACACGAGGACGAAGGTCTCTGAGACTCTCTTCGAGCGTGCGTATGTTGTGGACAAATGCCGTCCAGACCAGAACTTTCTGTTTCTTCTTCACTAGGCTTCGCACGAGTTTTATTGTGAAATCGATTTTGGCCGGCGTTTCAAACTTGTGGTAATCACGGATTAATTCATCGACGGAAAGGCCGGAAGCGCTTAACGGTGGCACCTGGAACTCAGTGGAATATCGTGTGAGAAGAGCGGGATTAGAAGCAGCTTGCAGCAGACGCACCATACGCGCAGTACGCCACATCCGCAGCCTAGCGCGTTCGGTCGGAACTTTAACCACTTCCGACAACACTTTGGCAGCGAGCACCATATAGATGGCGCGTTGATATGGGCGCAGGTCCAATTCGATAGATCGGAAACGAGCGGGAGGCAGATGAAGGTCTTTTTTGCGAATGCGCCAGTAGAAAGGGAAGAGCTCTTGCCTGATTTCAGGAAGGGAACGAGATTCGTCCTCTTTTACCTGCATTTTGAACTGATCTCTGGTTCCGAGGATCGGCGGATTTGGCCATAGAAACGTCATTTGCGACCAAAGATCTACGACCGAATTGGGTGCTGGCGTTCCGGTTAATATCATGCGCTTTCGAGCATAGGTCCCGATGTCAATGAGCGTTGGCGCCCAAGTACCACCTTCGAGGCGTTTGATGTTGTGTGATTCGTCAAGAACAACAAGACAAATGTTCTGGCGGAGAAAAGCCCTTAATTTGTCGTGATCACCTGTCGCCATTTGATAGGTAAGCAGTATCAACTCAGCATCGGTCGCCTCTCGGTACAACTTCATTCTTCGAGCGCGATTTCCCGAGATGCGAATGCTCTGTGGCTTTCTCAAAAAGCAAGCCTGAAATTCCTCCTCCCAAGGGGCAAATGAAGACCTAGGACCAATGATCACAAGCTTGTCGGCCTCATTGCGCTGATGAAATATGGCGAACGCCGCCAACGCGATTGAAGTTTTCCCGCTTCCAGGCACAGAAAAGTTTGCAGCATTACCCACTGCCACGGCGTGCGCAACCGCGGGAATCTGGTAAGGCTTGAGTTTGCGTTTGAAATTTGGGACTTTAATAAAATCAGGGGGCGTGGACTTGACGGCCTGGCCAGCTTGCCGGGCAGCCGTCAAGTCCGCAGACGCACCTCGAAATTCTTCAATGACCCCTTCCAAACTGTCGTTGATGATGGGGTGAGCGCCTTGTTCATCGAGATATTCGATCAGTTCGATTAATGTCTCTGCGTTCGGTACTCCCGCCATAACATACCCGTGCGGCTCGCTGGTCGGCTCGAACCCCAGCACATTTACTAAATAAATGCGGTGCATGCCAGACAATAACTCTGAATTCCGACCAATGCTAAGTAACAGACGGTCGGATTCGAGTCGAAGTTTGGGCGCGTGACTCGGCATAGGCTCATTTGGCTTTCGCACTCATGAGCCGTTCAACTTCTTTTTTCAAGCTCGTGAGCAGCGTTTTCATGGCTGGATCGCCTAGCTTCGAGTTGTTGGAGGCGATACCTTGGAGTGCTGATAACGCTTTCTTGAGAAGGCGCTCCGGCTTGTTGTGGCTTGCCTGCGCGTCTAAGATTTCTTTCGCCGTCGTGAAGCTTTCCTCAAGCGTTTCCTTTGAAGCACCGTTAGGGTTCTTGAAGTTGTAATTCTTGAAAAGTTCCACATGCGCGGCCGGTTCAGCCGCGATCTTGCTCAGGAGGCGGATGTCCCAGTGTCGCAGGTCGGTCTTTTGAATTAATGAGAATGCGAATGTCAAAAGCTTTGCAATTTCACCTTCCTTTAATCCCTTTCGCTTAAGAGGAGCAACAACATTCGCCTGAAGGCTGTTGAACTTTTCGACGTCACGCTCCTCCTGCACGATGTGATACTGACGGGGCTTTGCTATAAATTCCAAATAGCTCTCTATGAGCTTTAGGATTGCGAGCTTCTCTTCAACTTTGGAAGCGGTAAAACGCCCAAGAAGAGCCTGTGAAATCTGAGGTGGGGTCAAACCGCTCTCTCGCCCTTCACGCAATTTCAGGAGCTCGTTGACCGGGCTGTAATCAAGACGGAACTCCTTTGCAAACTGCAAGCCAGCCTCAATTCGCCAGATATCCTGTTCATCAACATCTTTTGGTAGCCTCGCAACACGCAAGTATTCAAACTTTGGATCATGCTTTTCATCGTGAAGGGCCGAGAGAATGGACATTCGGCGGTTCGCATTGATAACGGCTCCATCTCTCGATATGACCCCTGGATCAAGCTGCCCATTCTTTTTGAGGTCTTCCCTGAGAGCCTCAGTCTCAGCCGGGTTGAGATCAAGCAGCAGGTTCTGGATTACCTTGGCATCTTGAGGATTGGCAGCGTCAAGCTTGCGTTTGAGTTCGGTCTCCTTCGCGAGCAACTCGGCAGCAAATCGACCGTTACGAATGTTGTAGATTAGTAGCTTGATGGGTATGCGGTAGACCTCTAAGGGCTTCGGTTGCCCTTTGAGAACGACCCGCATCTTCTCGTCTTCCTTTACATCATTCGTCGCAATGTACGCATCTATCTGTTTCTCGCGAGCAGTCTCCAATTTCATTGGGTGTCCTCTGTTCGGAACGCGGCACAAAACTGGTGGGGTCCCTCGTCACATTAACAAATCCCTGGGATGGGGGACAGCATAGCTTTACCGAGCTACCGCGTCAATGCGGGTGCTCTTGGCAGGAACTGTTTGAAGCCTTGTGCGGGTTTTTGTTGGTAGGTCGCAAGTGAAGAGTTCCAGGCGGATATTGGGGGAAACGGGCATAGATCAGCCAAGTTCCCGCTAGTATCGTCGTGCATTGCTGTACTTGAAGAAATTGTGTCTTTGCTCTCTAACGGAATCTTCGTAGGATTTTTTGAGGTTGGGATCGCTCCACAACAATCGTCCTCTGCTCCCGCAATTGCCGATTTTCTGCTTCGAGCGCAAGCACACGTTTCTCCAATGTCGCGATCCACTTCTTTAACGCTTCCGGGGCGTCGCCCTCTTCCCGGACGGGATCAGAATGAGTTCGAGTCTGTTTTCTCGCAACCGAATACGGTAGAACAACCAAAGTTGTCGCAAGCGAAGAGACCAAGGTTCAAATCAGTAAGATGGGCATCAACAGATGCGCGCGGGAAAGCGGGTTTGACCGTAAGAACTTCGTCAGAAAACTAGTTCGCGGATTGCCTGTAAAACGCAATTCATACAACAACTTCATGCGCTGGCTTCGTAGCTTACAAGGGTCAATCAGCACTGAAAACTGTCGGTTTCCGAAAGATAGGCCGTAATGACGGGCTGTATCCACTTGATCAATTGACAAATTGGCAATCGCGCCAATATCGTCGTCTTGACACCGAATCAGAAGGGCCCCAACAAATAAGATCCTTCGGGAGGCTGCCGTGAAGAAGTATCTCTTCTGTTCTGTCCTGTTTTTGGTGTTCCCAGCGTTTGCAACGATCACCCCTGTCCAAAATGCTGCGACCTGGAGCTGTCCTCCTTCATTGTCAGGAACAACGGTAAGTTGTACGGTGACATCGGCGATACCGACCACCAGCGGCAACTTGATTGCCGTATGGATTTTTTGGCAAGCAAACTATCCCTATAGTGCTACAGTTACCGACAGCCCGACGTCTCCTCAGCCCAACACGTTCTACAATGCCCTTGGCCCGACAGTGCAATCGGCTACAGCCCCGCCGACCAGTGCGCAGATTTTCTATGCCAAGAGCATCGTTGGAACAACGTCGCCGAATGATGATGTTGTAAAGGTGACGTTCATCTGTCCCGATGGTACAAACTCTCCTTACGTAAATCTCGCGTGCGTGTTGCCAAACAACCCGATTATTACCTTAGCCGGTATTGTAATGGTCGAATATAGCGGCCTCGATCCGAACAATCCGCTGGACAGTGTCTCCGCCGGATACAGCAGTGTCATGGGTAGTATGCTGGATACTGGCAATGTAGCACCGGCAAACTCGAATTTAGAGGTCTTCGGTGCAGGCTTTGCTGACCAAAACGTCGCAATCAGCCCTGGCAGCGGTTTTAGCGCCCTTCAGGCTGCGCACAGCACGGCTGGCGCGGGCCTTGTCGAAGATAACACCTCCCCTATAACAGGCAACAACGTACTTCAGCGGGCAACTGCAACCCTTTCTAGTGGTACTGGGGATTGGCTGATGCAAATGGCCATATTCAGAGACGTGTCATGGACTGTCCAGGGAGGCTGGAGTCCAGTGCGGCCGGGAAACATCCGCTACGCTGATCAGTTTCCTGGAGTCGACATGGGCCAAAAAATAAACAACGCGGTTGCATCCCTTGCACCGCTTGGTGGCGTGGTTTATATTCCGCCGGGAACCTACAATTTCGCAACGGTAATTTCTCCCAACTTGCGCGTGACGATTCAAGGTGCTGGAGCGAGCTTCGATAATGCCGGCCCACACTGCTCAACGACCCTCGTCTGGACGGGAGCTGGGGGAACAGGTGTTGCTTCAATTTCGATCAGCGGTACGAGTGTTAGCGGGTCCATTCTCGACGGTTTCTGTCTTTATGCAAATAATCCTGCACCGCTACTTCCTGTGGACGTCCTGATCGACATCTCCAACGGCGCAGACCAAATTGACGTTAGGAACATTGTGATTGACTACAATACGCGCGCTGGAAAGGTTCAGGCTAATGTTGCCGGAATTCGTTGGGGCTACGTTACAATAAGCAATGGCTATCCACCGGTCAATGATGTTGAGTGTCATTCTGTCTTCGTACAAGATGCAGCGCCAGTGGATTTTCAAGTTCTTGATGTCCGGGCCGAATTTAAGGGGTACAACTGCCGCGGCCTTTCTGGAACAAACCTCGATAGCGTTGTTGCATGGCAACTCGGGCAAACAGGCACGCCGCATGTGACTCCCTCGTTGACGGTTGTAAAATTCGATTGCTATTCTTGCGCGGCCGATGCTGACAACCCAAACACTACAGCTGTCCTAGTTTATAACGTCAACAGTGCTACCTTTTTCGGGCTCTATTGCGAGCAAGTTGCAAGTGATGGCCACTGTGTCCAAGTTCCGAGCACTGCGACCCAAGAGGTAGGATTTAATCTGAATCTCTACGGTACACGCTTCGCGGCAGTTTGTCCGGGGACTCCTTGTACGGATTCTATCTCAGCGGTGTTCATCGATTTTGCGTCCGCCTACGTAAAGATCGATGGGGGCGTGATGATAGGCTCTTGGGCAAGCACTAATTATTTAGTGAACGACATTGCCTGCGGAGCTATAACAACAATGAGCAACATCATCCCTGCCGGTGGCACCGTGTTCGCCGGTGCGCCAAGTGGCTGTGTGTTGAATAGCTTTGCGGATATTATTGAATGAGTCGCAGCGACCCAGAGTAGAGGGAGAAAATAACGAAAGGCCCCTTTAGCCATGGCGCGCGGCCCGAACACTACTAACAAACGACCAAAGATTGCGTCAGCTTCCCTCGATTGGATTGCAAACCTGATCGTCCGAACGATTCACGCCGGTAATGACTTGACGACCACGGTTAGCCAAATTATTCAACCTTCTCCAGAAAGGGTATATTGTCTACGTTCGCGACCCGCACAATGAAGCTGTGGTGGGACGATTAACAGCTAGGCCGCGCGGCACCTCCCAACATTGACCCGACAGCGCACTATGCACATCCGAGCGTCGCTCGAAGGCATTAATTCCAAAGAATATGAGGGGGGCACTTTTGCCGCTCAAACGACGAGACGGGGGGGAGCATTTTGCCGTCGGTATACACAGACCCGCGATTCGTTTGACCGCTTTTTGAAACCGCCTGTAAGATCAAGAGAAGCACTCAGCATTCAGCACTCAGCATTCAGCCGTGAAGTTCCGAAGCGATCCTCGGAAACCGGCTGGCTGAGTGCTGACGGCTGGGTGCTGAGTGTTTTTTCATGCCCCACGATCTCCCCAAATCCTATGAGCCGGGCGCGATTGAAAAGCGCTGGGCGGACTACTGGGTAAAAGAAAAGCTCTTCTCAGTCAAAACCCCTCTACCGGGCGAAACGCGTCCAGTGTTTACGCTTTTGTTGCCGCCGCCGAATGTCACCGGGCGCCTGCACATGGGCCACATGCTCAACCAGACGCAGATGGACATCATCGTGCGCTGGCATCGCATGCGCGGCTTCATCACGCTGTGGCTGCCGGGCACGGATCATGCCGGTATCGCTACGCAAATGATGGTCGAGCGGCAACTTGCCAAAGAAGGCAAGAAGCGCCGCGACCTGGGCCGCGAGAAATTCATCGAGCGCGTGTGGGAATGGAAGCAGCTCTACGGCGGCGCGATTCTCGACCAGATGAAGCGCCTGGGCGCGTCGGTCGATTGGGACCGTGAATACTTCACCATGGACGAGAAACTTTCCCGTGCGGTGCGCGAAGTGTTCGTCCGCCTTTATGAAGAAGGCCTGATCTATCGCGGCAAGTACATCGTCAACTGGTGTCCGCGCTGCGAGACGGCGATCTCCGATCTCGAAGTGAAGCACGAAGAAGTCGCCGGAAAGTTATGGGAGATTCGCTATCCGATCGTTGGCTCAGACGAGTTCATCACCGTGGCGACCACTCGTCCAGAGACCATGCTGGGCGATACCGCGATTGCCGTAAACTCGAAAGACGAACGCTACACGCATCTTCACGGCAAGAAGGCCTTACTGCCGCTGATGAATCGCGAGATCCCAATCATCACCGACGAACTGGCGCAGCCCGAGTTCGGCACAGGCGCGGTGAAAGTGACGCCGGCGCATGATCCCAACGATTTCCAGGCCGGCAAGCGCCACAACCTGCCCCAGATCGACGTCATGGATGAGCACGCACGTATGAACCAGAACGCGGGCCGGTATGCCGGGCTCGACCGATACGAAGCCCGCAAGATGGTGCTCGTCGACTTGCAGGCCGGCGGGTTTCTCGTCGCGGAAAAAGACTACGTGCTTTCGCTCGGCAAGTGCGACCGCTGCGGAACTGTAGTCGAGCCGCGTTTGTCCGAACAATGGTTCATCAAAATTCAGCCCCTGGCGCAAAAAGCAATCGAGGCCGTCCAAAGCGGCGAGATCACAATTGTTCCGGAAAACTACAAACAGGTTTATTTGAACTGGATGAATAACATCTACGACTGGTGCATCTCGCGCCAGTTGTGGTGGGGCCATCGCATTCCGGCGTGGACCTGTGATGGCTGCAAGGAAGTGATCGTCGCGCGCGAAGCTCCGGCGAATTGTCCAAAATGCGGCGGGAAAAAGCTCGAACAGGTTTCCGACGTGCTCGACACATGGTTTTCATCCGGCCTGCTGCCGTTCACGACTCTGGGCTGGCCGGAGAAAACGCGTGACCTGGAAGTTTTTTATCCGACGACGCTGCTGATCACCGCCTACGAGATCCTTTTCTTCTGGGTGGCGCGCATGATCATGTTCGGCTGCCACTTCATGCAGGAGCACGAACAGGATCCCGTGATCAAGAAGGCCAGCGGCTGGGGTGACAAGCAAAACGACAGCGTGCCCTTCCGGCAGGTGTACATTCACGCTCTGGTGCGCGATGCTGACCGGCAGAAGATGTCGAAGACCAAAGGCAACGTGATCGATCCTCTGGAGATCATCGACCGCTTCGGCACGGATGCGACGCGCTTCACGCTGGCAGCCATGGCCGCGCCTGGCACCGACATCGCTTTCAGCGAAAGCCGCACCGAAGGCTACCGCGCCTTCGCTAACAAGA
>DATHOQ010000023.1:0-127952 GCA_035484735.1 Terriglobales bacterium
TTCCACCAACGCTTGCTTGATCGATTGGGTTCTTTCCCAGGCTGGCGCTGCTGGCACGGCAAAGAGCGGTTACTGGTTCAATGACACGCCAGTTGGCGCTGGACCGGGCGGAATCATCCCCGGCTACACCCTGGATGGTATCCCGGCGGCAGTTAACCAGAGCGGTGTACGCGGCTTCTGCTCGAACGAAGATGCCGTGATTCGCTTCACCGCAGTTGGACTCGCCGGGTCCGGCGGCGAAGCTGCTTGTGCGGCCTACACAGCCCTGCAGTAAGTCTTGAAATGGCAAAGTACCTTGGGGAGGGTACAAGCCCGGGAGCAACGGAGCAATCCGTTGCTCCTTTTTGTTTTTCCCGGTCAGCGCTGGTTCCACGCTCGATTTGAGATCAAATCGAGTTGCACAATGACAATAACTGTCAGCGGGATTCACAATCGGGATTTCTCTGGATGGTTCAGAACGCGCCTAACTTACTCATCCTACTAGCATTCAGCTTTTTGCCGAGTATTTGAGCGTTGGCGAGCAACGTGCATCGTTATTTCCAGCGAGCAATGGACATGTCTGCGAAGCACAAGCCGAGCGCGGGTAATAAGGGGTTCTCGCTCATTGAGCTCTTGATCGTGGTGGCCATTATCCTAATCATCGCTGCGATAGCGATTCCAAACCTGCTTCGGGCCAGAATCGCGGCCAACGAATCCTCAGCCGCATCTTCGGTTCGCCGCATCGCAACTTCGGAGGTCGCCTACAATTCAGCTTATCCCACGGTGGGATACTCGCCGGATCTGGCCAGCATGGGCGGACCTGCAACTGGCTGTAATCCCAGTTCCACCACTGCCTGCATTCTGGATAGCGTCATATCCAGTGGGAGTAAGAGCGGGTACCAACTGGCAGCAGTGGGCTTCAATGGGGGCGCTGGTCCCAACAGCGCTTTTGTGGCGGCCTCGGCGCCCCTGACGTTCAACGTGACCGGGTTCCGGAATTTCTGCATTGTCAGCGACGGAGTCCTGCGCAACCAACCGGGAACCTCCGGTGGTGTTCCCGCGCCAGACGTTGCCACCTGCCTGGGATACACCTCCGCGCAATAGCCAGACCTTTCCTTACCTTCGTAACACCGTGTACCCCGGCTGTCATCACGCGGCTCCAGCCATTTTGCTTATAATTTTCCAGTACTCAGCGGTACGGAACGAACCCGGTTCTCCTCAATGGCGGCTATAGAGATCCTTGGTCTGACGAAAACCTACCAGGTGGGATTCTGGCGGAAGCGGCCGAAATGCGCCTTAAAGCCCCTTAATCTGAATGTCGAGGAAGGGGAGATTTTTGGCTTTCTCGGGCCTAATGGCGCAGGAAAAACCACTACCCTGAAGCTGTTGATGGGCTTGGTATATCCCAGCGCGGGCTCGGCTCGCATCCTGGGCAGCGAAATCAACGATCCGCGAATGAAAGCCCAGATCGGATTTCTCCCCGAGCAACCCTATTTTTACGATTACTTGACCGCTGCCGAGCTGCTTCAATATTACGCGCAGCTATCGGGCGTGGTGGCCAAGGATCGCAAACGCCAAGTCAACGAAGTTCTGGCCCGCGTTGGTTTGCCGGACGTGAGCGGCATGCAGTTGCGGAAGTTTTCTAAGGGAATGTTACAGCGGGTGGGCATCGCTCAAGCCATCCTGCACAACCCGCGTCTGCTGTTTTTCGACGAACCCATGTCCGGGCTTGATCCCATCGGCCGCCGCGAAGTTCGCGACCTGATGGAAGAGCTGAAGCACGCCGGCAAGACCGTCTTTTTCTCCACTCATATTCTTTCCGATGCAGAAGCACTTTGCGATCGCGTTGCCATCATTCATCAAGGGGAGTTGCACGGTGTGGGCGCGGTCGCCGACTTGACCTCCAGTGTCGAAGGCAAAGTCGAAGTGGTGTGGCATGGAAACTCCGTGCCCGCCAACGTGAAGACCCTGTCTCCGACTTGCAGCGTGACGGGAGACACGGTTCGCGCTGTGGTCCCCGAAGCCAGCCAGGACGCGCTCATTGACGCCCTGCGCCGCGAACGGTTGCGTATCGTCTCGGTGACCCCGATCCGGACTTCTCTGGAAGAGTATTTCGTGCAGAAGCTCAAGCCCTCCGGGGCCGCGGCTGGGGTGCGGGCATGAGTTCACGCATACGGCACATCGCCTCCAACACTTTTCGCGAAGCAGTCCGCGATCGCGTGCTCTATAACTTGATCGCTTTTGCCGTGCTGATGTGTGGAGCCTCTATTCTGGTGGGACAAATCTCCATCGGGATCGAGCGCCTGGTCGTGATCAACCTCGGCCTCACCGCGATCTCTCTGTTTGGCATGGTCATCGCCATCTTCATCGGCATCGGCCTGGTTTCGAAGGAAATCGAAAAGCGCACTCTCTACACTGTGCTGTCGCGCCCAGTGCAGCGCTGGGAGTTCATCGTTGGCAAGTTTTTTGGTTTGGCAGGGACCCTGGTGGTGAACACATTCTTTATGGCCATCGGCGTTTTCCTCGCATTGCTGTATGTGTCGCAGCGCTTTCAGTCGGAAGATGGCTGGGTGCTGGTGGCCTTGTACTTCATCATTTTGCAATTCTTGATCATCACCGCCCTAGCTCTATTTTTCTCCTCGTTCTCGTCCCCATTGTTGTCGGCGGTATTCGCCTTTTCGCTGTTTGTCATCGGAAGTTTCGCGGAAGATCTGCGTGGATTCGCAGCGATGGCGCAGGGAGCCACGCGCTGGCTGGCCACCGGCGCCGCTTATTTGGTGCCTAACTTCGCTTCGCTCAATGTGATCAGTTCAGTTGCCCATGGCGAGGGAATTGCCGGAACTCTTATCCTCAGCGAAACCGCGTATGCAATGATGTACGCAGCCATGGCCCTGTGCGGCGCAGTTTTGATCTTTGAACGCCGTAACTTGAAATGAAACCCTCCCGCCAAATCACCCTGGTGGCCGGCACGCTGCTGGTGGTCTGCATGTTTGCCTCGGTATTGTTATTGCAGAAAGTCGACCGTCTGCGCAGCGGAGCCACGCTGCAAGAGGTTCTCTACATTTCATCTCCCCAAGCGCTCAAGCGCCTGAGCCTGGGATACGACGGCCTGCTGGCTGACATCTACTGGACGCGCGCCGTGCAGTATTTTGGCAGCAAACATTTTGCTGGATCGCAGCATTACGACCTACTGGCCCCTCTGCTCGAGATCACCACTGCGCTCGATCCCCATCTCACCGTGGCCTACGAATTCGGCGCGAACTTTCTCGCGCCCAAACCACCGAATGGCGCCGGACAGCCTCGGCGTGCCATTGAACTAAGTGAATTCGGCATCCGCAACAATCCCGACGAATGGCGGCTGTACTACGATCTCGGTTTCATCTACTACATGGAACTCAAGGACTACCAAGGCGCCGCCGACGCCTTCGCGCGCGGTTCAAGGGTTTCCAACGCTCATCCCTTTCTCGGCGTGATGGCGGCGCAGATGGCCCAACACAGCGGGGAGATAAAAATGGCGCAGATGATGTGGTCGACCACCTACCAGACCGCGCAGGATCGCGACGTCCGCGCCAACGCCGCTACTCATTTGCGCGCCTTGCAGGTGGAAGAGGACGTTACCAACCTGGAAAATCTGGTGGCTGCGTATCGCGCCAAGACCGGGCGGCTGCCTTCGAGTTTTTCTGACGTGCAGGCGGCCGGTCTACTGCATGAGACTCCTGTAGACCCGTTTGGCAACGCCTACAAACTGACCGATGACGGCCGGGTTGAAGTACGCACTCCTGATGATTTCCCTTTTCTTACGAAAGGCACGCCGCCAGGATACGTCGCCCCGCCGCCGAAGTTCCTGCCCTCAGACTAGAATCCTCAGAAGTCGAGTAACTCATCAGCAGTCTTCCGCGCCTGATCAAAATCATTCGTGAGCGGTCTGGCCTTGTCGAGAGCCGCCTTTGCTTCTGCCTGATGCCCAGCTTGCTGCAACGTCCGCGCCAACAAAACATATCCCACTGCCGTGGGCTCTACCGACATAGCATGTGAATACTGGATAATCGCCTGCTCCAAGTCTCCGCTCTTTTGCGCCAGTAGTCCCATCCCAACCATGGCCGCAGCTTGGTTGGGATTCAGCCGCAAGGCCGCTACAAAGCTTTCTTTCGCGCGTGCGTAGTCGTGAATCTGCTGATACGCCGACCCCAGATTACTGAGGGCATCCGCGCCAAGCGGGTCATCCGGACTTAGGCGAAGAGCCGTTTTAAACTCTTCAATCGCTTCCTGTGCGTGGCCATGCCGCTGGTCATAAATCCCCAACCCAAGATGAATGCGGGGATCATCATCGCGCGGATCGATGGCCTCGCGAAATTGCTGCACTGCTTCGTCGTAACGTCCCTCCGCGTCGTAAGTGACCGCCAGATTGAAGTGCGCCTTGTAGCTACGCACGCTGGTGACTCGGAGCGCGTAGGACCATAGCGTCTCACTATCGCGCCAGTAGCCGATTTGACGATAGGTGAGAACGCCAAACGCGGCAATCACTGCTAACGAAGGAACCGCAAGCCACACCGGTGAAATCTTTCTATTCTCCGCCCACTCACCAATTCCCCAGCACATCATCACGAACAGTCCGACAAACGGCAAATAAGCGTAGCGATCCGCCATCGCTTGTTCGCCCACTTGAACTAATCCGATCATGGGGACCAGCGCTCCGAGAAACCAGAACCAGCCGGTTACCCGGTAGCCGTGACGTCGATTGCGGATGACCGAAGCCGTGACCACCAGCAAGAAAATAGCTGACGCAATCACTTGCCAGAATCTCAGCAAATCCAGCGGATGAGGATAGAGAGGCGAAAGCTGCGTGGGCCAGAACGCCTTTCCCAGATACCGCAGGTAAGACACAACGGCGTTTTCCAGACGCAGGCGAAAGGGATAAATAATGGCAGAATGAATCGCCCCGCCCGCCTTCTGTGCCTGCATGGTAACAACGGCGCTGGCCAGGGACATTAGAAATAGCGGTATTTTCTCGAGCAGTAGCGCCGACACGTTCGCAACCTGCCTGCCCGCCGTAGAAGCATATCTTCCCAGGGGCCAGTAATCCCACAGCAGGAGCAGAAACGGCAGCGTGATCACCTGCGGTTTACTCATCAGACCGCAGGCAAACAACCCCGCAACCAGCGCGTATCGCCCAGCGGCAGGCCGGCGGACATACCAGCCGTAAGCCTGGAACGCCAGTAGCAGAAACATCATGCTGAGGACGTTCTTTCGCTCCGATGCCCAGGCCACCGACTCCACATTCACCGGATGCAGCGCGAACAGCGCCGCCACCATGAGGCTGCGCCAGGTGAATCCGGTGGCCGATTGCAGCAGTAGAAACAGCAGCATCGCATTCAGCGCGTGGAGCACGACATTGGTGTAGTGATGGCCGACGGGATTCAGTCCGAACCATTGCACATCCAGTGCATGCGAGATCCAGGTCAGCGGGTGCCAGTTGGCCTCGTAATAATTGGTGAAGGCCCACTTCACCGTCTCCCAGTTCAACCCGGCCAACACATGTGGGTCGCCGGTGATGTAGTGATCGTCATCGAAATTGACGAAGGCATTACGATTAACCGGGTTATAGACCGCGAGCGTCGCCGCCACCAACAACAGGCACAAGACCACAGTCCGTTTTTGGGGTGACGAGAAAAGTCCAGCAGAGTCAGGCGTGGCTTTCACCGGTTGAGCCTTGGCGGCAGCTGAGGACAACATTTCCCTCGTGTGCGCCATTATATTGTCGGGTTGCACAGAAAAGACGCGCCGGAACCACGGAAGCACACCTTGGTCACCTCGCGAATTCAGAATGATCGCGTGAACCTCTGGCGCAGGGTCTCTAGGAACAGCAGAAACAAACCCACAATGTTGGCCCAGGGGAACAAATACCCGCCACGCGAATAGAGCGTTGTCACTCCTTTGGTGGGGAGCTGCGCGACCAGCACTCGATCAGCCGCGTGGTAGTGGTCCATGATGCCGTAGACGCGGCCTTGGTAATCGCAAGACAGAGAGAGGCTTTGACTGGCGTGCAAGAGCAGGTTGAAGCCATTCTCCACCGCGCGATACAGCGCCATCCGCGAATGCAGGGGATCGATCTGCGGATATTCATTCTCCGGCACGACCATCAAATCCGCATGCTTACGACCCGCCTGGAGCAGAAACGAAGGGAAGTCCATGTCAAACGCGATGGCAGCGCCCAGCCGGCCGTAAGGCGTCTCTATAACCGGGATCTGCCCTGAACTCGGCGCTAGAATAGCTACTTCCAACCCCGGCGGAATTTCGCTCTTGCGATACTCCCAAGCCACCTCGCCCGACGGATCAAGCATTACCAGCTTGTCCTCCAACGGAGGCTTGTGCCCAATGTTGAAAACCGCGAGCGGCAAAGCTAAATAGATGCTCCGCGCCTTCGCCAGTTCCTCGCCCCGCTGAATTAACCCACCCTCATATTGCTTCAGCACTGGGAAGTTGAATTCTCCGAAAGTGATAATCTTCGCGCCTGCTTTTGCCTCAACCTCGGCACGACCCAGCAGAAAGTCCGTGATGCCGATGGTTCGCTGTTCCAGTTGTGCGGTTTCGGTATCGCTGAGCGGTTCGCCCATCATCACTCTCCGATTCAAGTCGGCGCTGGGAGGATACGGAAACAGGCTCTCATCCGGGCGAGTAATCGATGCCAGCCGAATGGTTTGCGAAGCCGGCGGGTAGAGGTTCAGCCGGCCTTCACCGTAAAGTAGGACCCCAATGAAGACGATCCCGAACGCGATGCACTCGCGCCGAGCTCGCGAGATCGCAAATTCCTTTTCCCAGAGCGAATTGGCTACCGACGCAGACCATCCCATCACAAAGGTGATCCCGTAAAGGCCGGCAATACTCAGCAACTGCAACAGCGGTAGATACTCATACTGGGTATAGGCGACCGAGCCCCAGGTTCCAAAGGGATTGAACGACGCTAGATACTCGGAGACAACCATTGCTACCGGGAACACCAGACTGCGTGCGAGGCCTCGGCTCCGTGGCAGCAAATACCGGTCAGCGACGTAGGGAATCAAAAGCGCGATTCCGAAAGCAGCCGAGAAAATCCAGTATGCAGAGCCGCCAAAAGGAGTCATCGCGTAGAACTGATTGCCAAAAGCGAAGCTAAGTCCCAGGTACGCCAGCGGGAGGCGGGTAATTCCCTTTCCGCCACGGGTGAAGCGCAGCAGGAACAGGGGACCCAGCCGGGCGCAGATGGCGATGGGAAAGCGTCCGTTGGAGAACATCAGCAGAACCACAGCCGCGACAAAACAGGCTGCTACGGAGAATTTATGGTGTGAGCCATCACCGGGATCAGGCATGAGTATCCTCTAGGGCACACTCCAAACTTGCCCTTCTGCTATACGCGAGCGGTGGTTCGGTTGTTCCGTAGGGATAGGAAGACAGCGGGGATTTACACTGAAACCGCCTCTATGACTGATTCGGCGAATCCCGGCATTTTCCGCGGCGTAGCGCGATGGTGGCGCGAGACTCTTGCCACACGTGGATTATTCGCTGGCTTACACCTTCTTGCCGCATTGGCGGGGCAGTTCGTGCTCGATTCCCTGCCCTCGCGTCGCCGCCAGCGCTTTGGCGACGTGGACTACGACTGGGATCATCGTGTGGACACGACCGGCGCGACCGTGGGCTGGCGCGATCGTCTGCTTGGCCTCTTGCATTCCCCTTACCAGCCGACCGAGCCGGTACTGTTTCAAGAAATGCTTGCCAGCCTCAAGATCGACTTTCGCGATTTCGTGTTCATCGACATCGGCTCGGGCAAGGGACGCACTCTGCTCATGGCGTCTGACTACCCGTTTCGTCGTATCGTCGGCGTCGAACTTTTGCCCGAGCTGCACCGCGTGGCTCAGGAAAACATTCGCAAATATAAGAGCGATTCGCAGAGGTGCTTCGCACTGGAATCCATTTGCGCCGACGCCCGCGAATTCATCTTCCCGCCCGAACCGACGGTCCTCTACTTGTTCAATCCGCTGCCGGAGCCGGGATTGGTCCAATTGCTCGCAAACCTGGAACACTCATTGCGGGAACATCCGCGACCGGTGTTTGTGATTTATCACAACATGGTGCTGGAGCATGTGCTGGTTGGGAATGCGTGGCTCAGGAAGCTCGGCGGAACTCACCAGTACGCGTCGTATGTCGGCATCATGGCACGAGAACTGCGACGCCGTGAATGATAGGATGCGCGATGATGCTATACCAAATCAGGACCTAGACAGGTCTACCTCCGTTGAAATTCCCTTGAGGACGATGTGCGAAGGGTTGCGCAATGTTATGATCGCGATATTTACATTGTGTAAATACACATTATGCGGTATAATTGGAACCAAGAGAAGAATCGCCGCAATCTTGCACGGCATGGCATCGCCTTCGAGGATGCGCAACGGATCTTCGAAGGACCGACGGTCGAGAAGGTTGACGACCGCTTCGACTATGGCGAAACCCGCGTGTATGCGATTGGCTTGGTGAACGGCTTGGAAATCACGGTGGTTTATACGGATGAAAACGATGACCAAAGGCGCATCATCTCGGCGTGGCGCTCAGAACCGTACGAACGGCGCTACTACTGGCAGAACATCGAAAGCTAAGCGTGTCGCGCGCACAGACTGGAGCAAGCTGCGCCGCATGAGCGAGGCTCAGATACGCAGCGGCATTGCCTCCGATCCTGACGTTCACCCCACGGATGAAGCCTTCTGGAAAGATGCCAAGGTAGTCTGGCCGACTCCGAAAACCATTGTGACCATGCGGCTAGATGCTGACTTACTGGCCTGGTTCCGGCAACAGCGTGGCTACCAGACCCGTATCAATGCCATTCTGCGGGCGTATATGAAGGCGCATGAGCCCGGCGAGCGCGGATCCAGATAGCCGACGGATCGCCAGGTATTGGCCGGGAAGAAGCTAAAGACCTTTTTGCCGATATATCCGCTCAATCTGCTCCCTTTCCTCTCGGATTGCGCGGGACTGCTCTTCTATGTTGTCGGTAGAAGTGCACCGGTACATTGCGCCCTCACGAATGGACTCTATCTCCCTCCAGTCATCTGCACCGAACACCCGTTGATAAACTCGCTCGTCGTACCTGTCCATCCACCGTGAAGTGGGTCGAGTAGTTCCACAACCATGATTGCAAGAAAACTGAAATGAGCAGGCCGATAATAGTAGTCGGGTACTTGATCCATGGCTGCGCTGGTAGCAGCGGTAGAACGAACTTAAACCAAAGCGCAACCGCTAGAATCGTTCCGATAAACTCGTCCACGTCCGCGACGCGCGTTGCCCAGCCCGACCTGTGAAACGTGAAGATTGGGGCCTTATATTTTTCGGGAGCGTGCTTCGCGCCAGAGAGCAAGGGCGTTTCGCGCTGTTTGCGAAGGAACCTCAGTTCACGCGCAATTACGAGGAGCGCACAGAGGATTGCACCGAGCACTAGCAGGGTCATGGCGTGACCGCGTCAATACGTAGGCCCCGACCGGTGCCGGAGTCTTTCTTAGTTTTGAACCTGCCAGACGAGATCAGGCTCACCCAGTTCGGATTCGGGGATGCGTCGCCCGTGCCAGCGTTCACCAGTCACCCATACAACTTTGAAGGCCTCACTAATGCCCGACCAGTTCGTGAACAATCAGAATTCTCGTCCCAGGTTTCATGCGCGTTAATCCAAAACACCTTCCCTACTGGTTCTTGACGCTACACAATTGTCTCGCTGCCGAGCGATGTTCCGCAAGCCGAATTCTGGGTAGCTTCAGATTCGCTGGCAACCGTGCTCTGCGTCGTGATCCTTCAAGTCCTCTAAGGCTTGCGATTCTTCGACGTACAATCTTCGAAATTCTTCCATGTTTTCTTCAAGGGATATCTTGCGGGTCGCAGCTCTCCTTTGAATTAGCACCTGTTCCAGCCGTTCATGCTCAGTACAATGCAACGAGGTAGCCTCGCCTAAACCAGTATATGCGCGACACGTTTTGAATTCCCGTAAACTATCCTTGTGCACCTAGCTTTCTTCCCGCGCAATCTAGTCGTCCTCGGACTAGCGGCCGCTCTCGCCCCAGCCGGTTCCGCCGCCTTCACCCCTTCCATCCACTCCATCGCCTCTGCTGTCGATCACCGCTACAACCATCTCCAAACCCTGCAAGCCGAGTTCACCGAGATCTATCGCGGGGCCGGAATGGAACGCACTGAATCGGGAACACTTTGGTTAAAAAAACCTGGCAAGATGCGTTGGCAATACCGTTCTCCCCGAGAGAAGCTGTTCGTGAGCGACGGCAAGAGCGCCTGGTTTTATGTGCCCGGTGAGCCACAGGTGCGGAGGACGCCAGTGCGACAACTCGATGATCTCCGGTCGCCACTGGCGTTCCTCCTGGGTAAAACTAAGCTGGAAAAGGAGTTGTCCGGACTCTCTCTAGCCCTGGATGTTGCTCCTTTGACCGCAGGCAATGTGGTTCTGAGGGGAGTGCCACAAACCATGGCAGATCGCGTCAATCAGGTGATAATCGAGGTCACACCAGCCAACTGGATCGAGCGCATCGTACTGGAGGAGACCGATGGCTCCAGTACGGAATTCCGCTTTCACGGGCAGACGGAAGATGGGAAAATTGATGATCAGAGCTTCCGGTTCGAGGTGCCGCCGGGAGTCGAGGTGATCGACGGGGACTTCGCGCCATGACGACACTTCAAATATAATATTTTCAATGGTTTGGCCTTAACTCCCCACCACCGTTTAAGCTGTTACCCCCGGAATGCTTTGACGGTCAATTAACACAGGGTTGGCAATCCCGAATGTTAAACTTGGGTGGGGACAGCAGTAGCCGGACAACAGCATGGCCGAATTCCTAATCAAAGCAGCCGACGAGCGCGGGCGCCTTCTCCAGCAGGTGGAGAACGGTTACTCCGAGGCCGAAGTTCGCGACCGCCTGATTCAGCAAGGGCTACTGGTTTACTGGGTCAAACCCCGCACTCTGCTTTCCGGTGACCTCACCGTCCGGCGGAAGGGGAAAGTCAAGCAGAGCCAGTTTGTCATTTTCAACTCGCAGTTCCTGACCTTGATCAAGGCCGGCTTGCCCATCCTCAATTCGCTCGACCTGCTGATCAAGCGGCAGCGGAACAAATATTTCCAAAGTCTTTTGCAGAACGTGCGTGACCGGGTCAAAGGTGGCGAATTGCTCTCGGACGCTTTCGCCGCGCAGGGCGCGTTTCCCCGCATCCATTCGACCACGCTGCTGGCCGGCGAAAAAAGCGGCAACATGGAAGAAGTGCTCACCCGCTATATCGCTTTCCAAAGGTTGGCTCTGACCTTCAAGAAGAAGCTCGCGGTCTCGCTGGTTTATCCCACGCTGCTGGTCACGGTGGTATTCGGCATGATGATTTTTCTCGTGACCTACGTGGTGCCGCAGTTCGCGAAACTTTACGAAGACATGCACGCCCAGTTGCCAGAAATCACGCTGATCATGCTGAACATCGGCACCCACGCGCAGACATACGCACCCATTGTGATCGTAGCAGTGGTGGCGGCCGGCGTGGGATTTTGGTATTGGCAAAAAACCGACAATGGTGCGGCCACCATTGATGGCGCCATCCTGAAGCTTCCTTTGCTGGGCCAGATCTGGCTCAAGTATCAGGTAGCGAGTTTTTCCCGCATGCTCTCCACCCTGCTGGCTGGAGGCATGCCGCTGGTTCCTTCGCTAGAGACTGCCGGCGCGTCCATGAGCAGCCGTCGAATCCTGAACGGTGTCAACGTTGCCGCTGTCCGCGTGCGCGAAGGTCAGGGATTGGCTAAGAGCCTGGAAGAACAAAAAATGTTCCCGGACTTGGCGGTGGAAATGATTGAAGTTGGCGAGTCCACCGGCGCATTGCCGGCGATGTTGAATTCGGTGGCAGAATTTTATGAGGAAGACGTGCAGACCGCGCTAGGCGCGTCCATGGCTCTGATCGAGCCCGTCATCCTGATTATTATGGCGGTGTTTGTGGGCGGAATCCTGATCTCGCTGTACCTGCCCATTTTCACCCTGGGATCAAGCATTCACTGATAACGGAAGGTGTGTACATCAATGGCAGGCACAGCAGAAAACAAAACTGTATTCGTGGGCGGGGGCAATGGCACCCCGGTGGTGGCGAGTGAAGAACTGGAAAAGGCGCAGGATATTGCGCGCCGCTATCGCTGCCAATTCGTGGACCTGCACAACTTCCAACTCCATCACGACCTGTTTAAGAACATCCCTGTCCACCTGATGTTCCGCTACGACTTTGTGCCTCTGGAAGAGATTGAAGACGGCCGGCTGGCCATTGCGATTGCCGATCCCAGCCAGTTGATGATGATCGACGAGATCAGCCTGCTGCTGGGCAAGCGCATCCTCACCAAAGTCGCCACCCTCGGCCAGATTCGCGAAATCCTAAAGAAAACTGAGCAGTCCAAGCGCGTACTGGAAGATGCCAGCGAAGGCTTCGCTCTGGATGTAATCCACGAAGAGGACGGCGCCGCCGACGAAAGCATCTCCATCGACCGGCTGACCGCGCAAGGCGACATCAGTCCCATTATTCGCCTGGTCGATACCACCATCTTCACCGCTTTGCAGCGGCGTGCCAGTGATATTCACATCGAGACCCGCGACGATTCCGTGTGCATCAAGTTCCGCATTGACGGCGTGTTGACCCAAGCCATGCCGCCCATCGCCAAGGAACATCACTCCACCATTATTTCCCGTATCAAAGTGATGAGCGAGTTGGACATCTCCGAACGCCGGGTTCCGCAGGACGGCCGTTTCCGCGTGAAGTACGGCACCCCCGAGCGCCCCATCGACTTCCGCGTTTCCATCATGCCGTCGATTCACGGCGAAGACGCTGTGCTCCGCGTGCTCGACAAAGAGTCGATGAGCGAGAAGTTCCATAAGCTCACACTCGACGTGGTGGGCTTCGACGAGCAAGACCTGCGGCAGTTCCGCCGCTACATCAAGGAACCCTACGGCATGGTGCTGGTCACCGGGCCGACGGGCAGCGGCAAGACCACCACGCTGTATGCCGCCGTCAGCGAGATCAAGACCGACGAAGACAAGATCATCACCATTGAAGATCCAGTGGAATATCAGATTCGCGGCATCACTCAGATTCCCGTCAACGAGAAGAAAGGCCTGACTTTCGCCCGCGGATTGCGCTCCATCCTGCGCCACGATCCGGATAAGATCATGGTCGGTGAAATCCGCGACACTGAGACTGCGCAGATCGCGATTCAGTCCGCCCTGACCGGCCACTTGGTGTTCACCACCGTCCACGCCAACAACGTAGTCGACGTGATCGGCCGCTTTCTCAACATGGGGGTTGAAGCTTACAACTTCGTTTCCGCGCTGAACTGCATTCTGGCGCAACGCCTGGTGCGATTGATTTGCGAATCCTGCCGTACCCAGATGGAATATGACAAGGAGACGCTCGAGGCCAGTGGGCTCGATGCTGAACAATGGGGCAAAGTCGCGTTCTACGAGGGCCAGGGATGCATCGAGTGTGCCGGCACCGGGTTCCGCGGCCGTACCGCGATTCATGAACTGTTGAACCTGAGCGACCGCGTGCGTGAACTGATCCTGCTCAAAAAGCCGACTTCGGAGATTCGCCGCGCTGCCCGCGAAGAGGGGATGCGGTTCCTGCGCGAGTCCGCCCTCGATAAGGTGAGATTGGGCTTGACCACACTGAAAGAGATCAACAAAGTCACCTTCATCGAGAGCAGCCGCTAGAAGGTTCAGAAGCGCGATTCGAGGGAAGCCGACCTTTAGGCCATTCCTTCAAGTGCCCTTCGAGATATTGCAATTATTCGCACTACAGCGTTCTACTTGTAGGTACGGGGAGAAGTGTCGAAAATGGGCATGACATCAAAACCGCAGCTGGCATGTGAAGTCGCTGCCGATCGCGTGCTTGCCGCCCGGCTGTCGCAACCGGGCACGGTGGATATGTGCGCCGCCAGCGAACTCGCCCCGGGTTGTGTCGTCCCAGATATGGTCGAGGCCAATCTGCGCGATCGTGGGCGTATTCTCGACTCCGTCCGCCAAACTCTCGACAGTCTAAGTGGACGCTCCCGCGATGTGATTGCCGTCCTGCCCGACGCTGCCATACGCGTAGTGCTGCTCGACTTTGACTCTCTTCCCGCCAAACACGACGACGCGGAAGGCGTAGTGCGCTTTCGGCTGAAGAAGTCGCTTCCCTTTGACGTGGACAAGGCCAAGATTTCTTATCACACGCAAACTTCTACCACCGGCGCGCGTCTGATCGCGGCCGTAGCCCTTACCAGCGTCATTGAAGAGTACGAATCTGTCTTCCGCGAGGCCGGCTACAGTCCTGGAGTGGTGTTGCCCTCCATGCTGGCGGCGCTGGGCGCGGCCGATGCCGATCGCCCGACACTCGTCGTCAAGGTGGATGCCCGCACCATCGGCATTGCCATCCTCGACAAGCAGCAACTACTACTCTTTCGCAATCTCGAGAACCCGCGCGGCGTCACCATCTCCGGCGAGCAACTGGCGGACGAAGTCTATCCCTCGATCGTGTTCTTTCAGGACACTTATCACCTGAACATTGAGCGCATATTCGTCGCAGGTTTGGCGGACGTCGGCGGGGCGGTGCCGGCGTTACGCGCTCAAACCGGGGCGGAAGTCCACGAACTGGTCGGAGCTTCGCAGCTAGGCAGCGGCGCAGGATCGGTCCCTAAATGGAGGATGGCGGGAGTGGTAGGAGCACTGCTTTCCTGATATGCGCGTTGAGATCAATCTCGCGACCAACCCTTACGAGGATGCCCGCCGCTTCTGGTTCCGCTGGGGCGGAGCGCTGGTGGCGCTCGGCATCGTCACTCTGGGCTTGGTGTATTTCACTCTTCTGGGCTGGGTGACCGCCAATAAGGATAAGCATGTCATCGGTCAAAACCTGCACCAAATTGCGGATCGTGACAACCAGAAGGCAGCTGCACAGGCCCTCATGAATCTTCCCCAGAATAGCGTGACTCGTGACCGGTCCCAGCTTCTGAATGGCCTGTTTTACCGTAAGTCGTTTTCCTGGACCCAGGTGTTTGAGGAACTGGAGCGGGTCATGCCGCCACGGCTGCACGTAGTTTCCATTCAGCCCGAGTTTGGCCTTGATAATGAATTGGCCATCAAACTGACAGTGGCTGGAGATTCTCGCGATCGTGCGCTCGATTTGGTACGCAAGATGGAAGAGTCACAGCATTTTCAGCAAACGCAGATCGAACAAGAAAGCGCTGAGGTCGGCTCCGGGGCCACGTCAGGAGATAGCGTAAAGTTCAACATCAGCGCTCTCTATGTCGCAGGGAATCCGGTTTCGGGCAATATAGCTCCGGGAAACTCTGCTCCGGGAAAAACCACGCCCAAGAGCCCGGCTCTGGGAAAATCAGGAGGATCTCAGTAATGCCAGATCTCCGGGACACTCGGCGGAAAGTCAAGATCGCTCTGGGCACCATGGTGGCGGTGGATGTAATCGCGGTGGCTGTGTTTTTTTCCCCGCTAGTAGGGTCGCAGTCCGCGCGTCAGGACCAACTCCACGAACTCTGGAAGGAATTGCAGCAGAAAACCCGCGAAGTCGAACCGCTTCGTGGGCTGGACAAGAAAGTTCCCGTGGCCCGCAAACAGATTGACCAGTTTTATCAGGACCGTCTCCCGGCTGAGGGTTCATCCATCTCAGAAAACATCGGCAAGCTGGCGGGACAGGCTGGAGTAAAAATCAGCAGCATCCGGTACGACATGAAGGATCCCGAAACTTTAGGCGTCCGGCGAGTGCAGATTGAAGCCGACATGAACGGCGATTATCTGCAACTGGTCCGCTTCATCAACTCCCTGGAGCGCGACCAGATGTTTTTCCTGGTTGACAGCGTACAGCTGGGCGGAGAGCAAGCCGGCATGGTGAAGCTGCAAATGAAGATGGAAACTTATTTGAAAACAGGTGCAGCCTAAGTGAAGCTGGGAACCGAAAACCGGAATAAGCTAATTGCTGCAGCAACGCTGGGGGTGATTGCCCTGGTGTTAGTCGCGCGTATGCTGTTCCCTTCCGCGCCGTCGGAGCCGGATGCCCCAGTAGTGGCGCCCGTCGTGACCGCGGCGCCGCCATCGCGACCGGCGGGCAAGTCCCACGGTGGTGCGCGCCGGCTCGCCGCTGGGCCGCCTCATTCCATTGATCCCAGCCTGCGCTACGACTGGCTGAAGGCCAGCGAAGATACCAAGTATGAGGGTAACGGACGAAACATTTTCCTGGCCCAGGCCGAGATACCCCAGCCGGTCGCTCCCGGCCAAACCGACGCAGAAAAAGAGAAAGCAAAAGGCCCGCCACCGCCGCCCCCGCCCCCGCCAATCAACCTGAAGTTCTATGGCTTCGCCAGCAAGCCCGGCGAACCGAAAAAGGTTTTCCTTTCGCAGGGTGAGGATGTATTCATCGCCAGCGAAGGCGAGATTGTTGACCGCCGTTACAAGGTCCTGCACATCTCGCCGGTGTCCGTGGAAATCGAAGATGTGCTCAGCAACAACCGCCAGATGATTCCGCTGAGCCAGAGCTGAGTAGATACAGAATTTCCATGAAGCTGTGTACACCATCCCGGCAGTCCAGTTCGCCCCCTGGCGCTAACCAGCGCGGCTACGTCCTCATTACTCTTATCCTGTTTGTAGCACTGCTGGCGATTGCCCTGACCGCGCTTGCGCCGGTCATCACCCAGCAGATCAAACGCGATCGCGAAGAAGAACTGGTCCACCGTGGCACCCAGTACTCGCGCGCCATCAAGCATTACATGAAGAAGCTCAACAAGTACCCCACCAGCATTGAGGATCTTGAGAACACCAATAACATCCGCTATCTGCGCAAGCGCTATAAGGATCCGATCAACGGGAAGGACTTCAAGCTGCTCCACATGGGTGAGGTGCAAAGTTTAGCCGGGGCTGCGCTGACAGGTGCTAACTCGGCGGCCAGCCTCGCTGGCGGGGCTGCGGGCAACGCCCTCGCCGGCGGAAACACCGCAGCCTTTGGAGGTAGCGGTGTCTTTGGAGGCGGAAACACCGGAAACAGCGGCAGCACTTTCGGCGGAAACTCTGGAGGTTTTGGCAGCAGTTCTGGTGGCTTCGGCAGCAGTTCTGGGGGCTTCGGCAGCAACTCCAGCGGTTTTGGTGGGAACTCTGGCGGCTTTGGTGGCAACTCTGGCGGATTCGGCGGAAGCTCCGGTGGTTTCGGCGGCAACTCCGGTGGTGCTTTCGGCGGAAGTTCGGGCGGCGCGTTCGGTGGCACCTCCGGAGGCTTGGGGGCCAGCTCAGGGCAACCTAACACGGGGACCAGTTCTGACCCCAACCAAGCCCCGGGTGCGCCTGGAACGCCGCAAGGGCAAGGCGGGTTTGGTCAGCCAGTTCAGGGTTTACCTGGGTCTAATTCGCAAAGCAACGGCAACCCGGTTTTCGGCGGAGGACCGGTTGTCGGCGTGGCCAGCACCAGCAAAGATAAATCGATTCGCGTCTTCAGCAAGAAAGACCACTACAAAGATTGGCAGTTCATCTATGACCCCACCACCGACCGCGGAGGTTTGATCACTACGCCCTACCAGACGCCGGTGCAGACCGTCAGTCAAAGCATAAGCGGAGCTCCTGGCGCTAACGGAACCTCCGGCGCTCCGGGCACGCAGAGCGCGCCGACTTCACCTTCCGGGTTCGGCGGGGGCCAGCAGACTGCACCGGGCAGCTTTGGGTCGTCGCCGCAGCCTCCCCAAGCACCGCCCAATCAAGGTCCACAATAGTAGTTGCGGCTTCGTTGTATCCCTCTCACAGCCAGCCAACGCGCGGAGGAACTACCCGCCCTCCATGGTCGAAAATCAGGTAAGATGTTTCGGCCTGATGAACCGCGAATTTCACAAGGGATACAGCCAGGAGCTTCATCGCGACATGGAAGCCCTGGTGTTTGGGCATGGGGGAACGCCCCTGCTGGTGTTTCCCACCTCGATGGGGAAATTTTTTGAGTATGAAGACCGGGGCATGATCGGAGTAATGGCGCCGAAGATCGAGGCGGGCGAGTTGCAGGTGTTTTGTCCCGATGGCGTGGACAACGAGAGCTGGTACAACAAGAACGTGCATCCGCGGGTGCGGGTGCTGCGACATTTGCAGTACGAGCGCTATATCCTGCATGAGTTCTTGCCGTTTATAAAGTGGAAAAACGCGTCGCCGGATCTGGCGGTGACGGGTGCGAGCTTCGGAGGTTACCACGCGGTGAATTTCTCGCTGAAACATCCCGGGGTGGTGACGCATTGCGTGAGCATGAGCGGGGCGTACGATATTCATCAATTTCTTGACGGATACTACGACGACGATTGCTACTTCAATTGTCCGCAGGATTTCCTGCCGAACACGCATGACGACTGGTACCTTAGCCGCTACCGGCAGATGAAGATCGTTCTGGGATCGTCGGATTGGGACATGTGTCTGGACCAGAATGTGAAATTGTCAACGAAGTTGCATGATAAGGGAGTGCCGCACTGGCTGGACGTTTGGGGAGACAATTCGAAACATGATTGGCCGCTGTGGCAAAGGATGGCGGCGAAGTACTTTTAAAACGTCGTTGGTCATTCGTCTTTGGTCGTTGGCCGCTGGAAGTTCAGAGTTCTGGTGTAGGAGCGCTCTTATGAAGAAAATCGGTGTCTTGTTTGGGATGGAGAATACGTTTCCGCCGGCGTTGGTCGAGAAGATCAACGGCATGAAGGTGGATGACGTGAGAGCGGAGTTTGTGAAGCTGGGCGGAGTAAAGATGGCCGATCCCAGCGGATACAAAGTCATCATTGACCGCATTTCGCAGGACATTCCCTTCTACCGGGCGTACTTGAAGAACGCCGCATTGACCGGGACGATCGTTATCAACAATCCGTTTTGGTGGACGGCCGACGACAAGTTTTTCAACTACGCTCTCGCCACCAAGCTGGGCGTGGCGATTCCGCCGACTGTGATCCTGCCGCACAACAAGCATCCCGAGGGGACCACCGATCGCTCGATGCGGAACTTGATTTATCCCTTGAACTGGGACGAGGTCTTTGATTACGTTGGCTTTCCGGCGTTCCTAAAGCCGTATGCGGGCGGGGGATGGAAACATGTATATAAGGTAGATTCACCGGAGGAGTTCTTCCTCAATTACAACCAGACCGGCGACTTGTGCATGACGCTGCAACACGGCGTGGAGTTCGAGGAATACTACCGCTGCTATGTGGTGGGACAGGAAAAAGTTCACATCATGAAATACGATCCCAAAGCGCCGCATCACGAGCGCTATGTGAAAGGCAATCCGCCACCCTCGAGCGCCAAACTCCAGGAGCGAATCGTGAAGGATTCGCTGACCTTGTGCCAGGCGCTGGGATACGACTTGAACACGGTGGAGTTTGCAGTGGAGGACGGCGTGCCCTATGCGATTGACTTCATGAATCCGGCGCCGGATGCGGAAATCACTTCCGTCGGTCAGGCGAACTTTGACTGGGTAGTGGATGCAGTGGCGGAAATGGCTGTGAATAAGGCGCTTAGCGGGGAGAATCCGGCGGAAGAACTGCGTTGGGCGGCGTTTTTGCGGGGGCCGGTGGAGGTGCAGGCGGCTAAGCCGGCTGTGAAGAAGAGGGTTCGGGCTTAAAGGCTTGACCACAGAGGGCACAGAGAACACAGAGGAAAGCCTTCGGTTGGGGTCGAAAGTTAGGCAGTTTTGGAAGGCCTGTCATTGTTATTATTGAGCTGGCGTTTCGGCTCGTTTTCTCGGTATGCAACCCACTTTCACACTCGGGATCGAAGAGGAATATCAGACGGTCGATCCGGTCTCGCGCGATCTGCGCTCCCACATCCACACCGAAATGATGGAACAGGGACGGATGCGACTGCAGGAGAAAGTTAAGGCAGAGTTACACCAGGCAGTCGTGGAAGTCGGCACTTCGGTCTGCACTAATATCAAGGATGCCAAAGCCGAAGTCATAGCACTGCGCCGGGACATGATCAAGTTGGCCAAAGATAACGGCCTGCGGCTGGCATCAGCGGCAACCCACCCGTTTGCCGACTGGCGGGAGCAGGAGATCACGCCGGACGATCGTTACAAGAACATCGTGGAAGACATGCAACTGGTGGCGCGTGCCAACCTGATCTTTGGCCTGCATGTGCATGTGGGCGTGGAGGACCGGGAAACCGCGATCCACCTGATGAACCATGCGCGATACTTTGTGCCGCACATCCTGGCGCTGTCGACGAATTCACCCTTCTGGCTGGGCATGAATACCGGGCTGAAGTCGTATCGCTGCAAAGTGTTCGACAAGTTTCCGCGAACGAATATTCCGGATTATTTCCCCAGCTGGGGCGAATACGAAAACTTCATCAAGCTGCTGATCAAGACCAACTGTATCGATAACGCGAAAAAAATCTGGTGGGACATCCGGCCGCACCCGTTTTTCAATACACTGGAATTTCGGGTTTGCGACATTCCCATGCGAGTCGAGGAAACCATTGCCCTCGCTGCGCTCATTCAAGCCACGGTTGCCAAACTCTACAAGCTGTACTCCGCGAACCAGGGATTCCGGCTCTATCGGCGGGCGTTGCTGATGGAAAACAAATGGCGCGCTGCGCGCTATGGTTTGAATGGCAAGATGATCGATTTTGGGAAGCAGAAAGAGGTCCCGGCCCGCGACCTGGTGCTGGAGTATCTGGACTTTGTGGATGACGTAGCCGATGAGCTGGATTCGCGCGAGGAACTGAATTACATTCATGAGATCCTGGAAATGGGGACCGGAGCGGACCGGCAATTGCGTGTGTTCCAGGAAACCGGCGATCTGAAGAAGGTCGTCGACTACATCATAGAAGAGACGGAAGTCGGCGTGACAGCAGAGGCGGCTCCGGCGAGAAAAGTAGGGTAATGACAAATTCGGTTGATGAGACACAAAACCCCGCCCTGTCGCAACCAACGCGACCGCGGCGCACCCAGTTAGAAAACCTTCCTTTCGATCCTGAACTCACCCCCGGCGCGCGGAACGCAGCCAAAGTGTGCCTGCGGGTGCAGCCCAGCGAGAAAGTTACCGTCATCACTGACGAAGTCACGAAAGAAATCGCTGCCAGCATTGTGCGCGAACTCCAAAGCGTGGGCGCGCCTTTTCGGGGATTCGTGCTGGAAGAAATCGCTCCGCGGCCGTTGGCCGAGTTCCCCCGCGAAATTGCGGACGATCTCGAAACCAGCCAGGTCAGCATTTTCGCTGTGCAGGCACAAGCCAACGAACTGCGCACCCGCATGGCGATGACCGACATCGTGAACCGGCGCAAGATCCGCCATGCGCACATGGTGAACATCAACCGGCAGATCATGCTGGAAGGGATGCGTGCGGATTTCCTGAAAGTGGACCGCATCAGCACCAGAGTCGTCGATATGGTGCGGAAAGCCCGCCAGATTCGCGCGAAGACTCCCGCCGGAACTGACCTGGTGGCGGATCTGAATCCCAATTATCGCTGGGTTAAAACCAGTGGCTTAATCAGCCCTGAAAAGTGGGGGAACCTGCCTGGCGGCGAGGTATTTACGACACCGGGTGAGGTGAATGGGACGTTTGTGGCCGACGGCGTAGCTGGAGACTGGCTCTCCGCAAAATTTGGTGAGTTGCATGCCAACCCGCTCAGTATTCGCGTCAAGGCCAACCGCATCACGGAAGCCAATTCTTCGAACCGCGAACTGGAAAGCGATTTCTGGAGCTACACCCACACCGACGAGAGTAGCGACCGCGTGGGCGAGTTTGCCATCGGGACAAACATTGAATTGAAGGACGTGATTGGCCAGATACTCCAGGATGAAAAATTCCCGGGGGTCCACATTGCGTTCGGCAATCCCTACGGCGCGCACACCGGCGCGGAATGGTACTCGTGTACCCATATTGATGTAGTGGGTAGGAAATTTGATATTTGGGTGGATGACGAGCAGATCATGCGCGGCGGACAGTTTCTGATTGAGGCGTAAGCGTGATCCCTTCCCTACGCCAACATTTCAACGAGCGCTTCACTCCAGCAAAATACCAGGCGTTCCTCAAGCGGATGGCGGAGCGCTGCGGGGCGCCGGTTGAGTTTCGTCTGGCGGAAACTCCGTGCTTCTTTCCCAAGGCGCTTCTGGAGCAGATGGCGCGATATGGCGCGGAACTGATTCATCAGCTTGAAACTCCGGAGTACCACAAGGCATCGTCGAAGGCGATCCCGCCGGAATTCAATGTTCCCAACGAAACCCCGCATCCCATGTTCATCCAGGTGGATTTCGGGCTTGTGAAGGATGCCTCCGGCGCGTTGCAGCCAAAACTGGTCGAGTTGCAGGGCTTCCCTTCTCTCTACGCGTATCAGGCAGTGCTCTCGCAGGTGTACCAGGAAGTTTTCGGGCTCGACAATAACTTGCGCTATCTGCATGGCGGCATGGATTGGGAGAGCTACCAGGCGCTGCTGCGGCAAGCAATCGTGGGTGAACACGATCCGAAGAATGTAATTCTGATGGAGCTTGACCCGCTGCATCAGAAAACACTGCCGGATTTCTTGGTAACAGAAAAACTGCTGGGAATTCCGACGGTCGAGATTACTGAGATTCAGAAACACGGCCGGGGTTTGTTTTACAAGAAAGACGGCAAGCGGATTCCGATCCAGCGCGTCTACAACCGCGCGATCGTGGATGAATTGGTGCGGAAGAAGCTGAAGCTCAACTTTCGGTTTGATGAAGAGCTGGATGTGGAATGGGCCGGGCATCCCAACTGGTACTTTCGCATGAGCAAGTTCTCGCTCCCTTACCTGCGCCATGAATGCGTGCCGAAAACATATTTTCTGGATCGAATCGAGGATGTGCCGGTCGATCTTGAGAAATGCGTGCTCAAACCTCTGTTCTCGTTCGCCGGCCTCGGCGTGTTGATCAATCCCACGAAGGAAGACCTCGCGGCCATCCCCCAAGACAAATGCGGCGATTACATCCTGCAAGAACGCATGGAATTCGAGCCGGTGATTGAGACGCCATTCGGCGGCACCAAAGCGGAGATTCGCATCATGTATATCTGGGTCGACAAGCTGCTACCGGTGCTGACCATCGTGCGCATGGGCCGAGGCAAAATGATGGGCGTTGACCACAATAAGAATATGAAGTGGGTGGGAAGCTCGGCAGCGTTCTACCCAAGTAATAGTTAGCACTTGGCATCTAGCGAAGCACGACTATTTGCTGGATAACGGGGTTTGAGTGTAAACGCCTGATTGCGTCAGTTGAGAGTTCCTGAAGTTCCCCGAATCATGAACTCAATGCTACCGAAGGTTGGCCCATCAAGTTCCAACTCGACCGTATTCGATGGATTGAGTTCGACAGCAGCACTCACAATTGCTGCTTCTGGCCACGCGATCTCCGCTACTTTCTTGCCATTGAGCTTGATTTGTGCAGTGCGTACGGGCTGAAAACCCCCTGATGGAGTTCTGACCTCAAGCGTGAAAGGTGGTTTCAGAGTCCCGTCGTGCGGAAATTCCATTCGCCTTGGCCAGGCGGCATTCGTGTGTATAGTTGCGTGAAATATCACTGTTCCAATATCTGAGCTAAAGTTGGCGACTCGATGTGCGAGTGTCAATCCGTGACGCGAGAGTTCGCTTGTCCAGTGCCCCTCCTGCGTCAGGGCCGCAAGCATATCTTTGAGCGAGGCCTTTTTCCCCACTGCGTTCGCCAATGCCGTTGCCAGCCACAAAAGACGAAGAACTTCATCGCTATGTTTCACGAAATAGAAAATCCCCCCGGACTCGTTGTCCGTAGCGACCTTCTCAAGCGCAGCTTCAGGAATGAGACCTTCAACACCGTAACGATGCTTCGGGAAAGTCCGCTTTAATACGGCGGCGAAGTCCCCGCTGAAATGATCGGACAGTTCTCTTTGGTAGTGCAGGTACAAGCCACAAAACAACTCGATCAAATCAGTCTCTTTCTTGCCGTTCTCGGCACATGCCAGCGATGTCCTACGCACAGCTTCCTCAACGTCGGGAGCAAGCGGGTGATCAAACATGATTCGGTGCTCTGCAAGTCGGCGCTGGCAATCAGTGAGAGACAGTATCATGGGATTTCCTTTTGAGGGCCAATTTCGCCCATTTGAATCATAATGTTTTCTTTAGGATAGACAAGTTCGTCGGTTCGGGGTCCGCCCTACTATTGAAACATCGCCGTTTCACTCGTTGACCGGTTGCGCACTCCCTCACCAAGTGTACGGATCTCCCCGGCATTAATAGCTAACCCCTGCGACGGTTGACCTGCCGCCGCCCGCGGCCTAACATAACGCCGACGGGTCCCTCATGATCGGCCAGACGGTCTCCCACTATCGCATTATCGGGAAAATCGGTGGCGGAGGCATGGGCGTAGTGTATGAGGCCGAGGACCTGCGCCTCGGCCGGCATGTGGCCCTGAAGTTCGTCCCTGACAATATGATCGGCGACCGCAAGTCGCTGGACCGCTTCGAACGCGAGGCGCGGGCGGCGTCCCGCTTGAACCATCCGCACATCTGCACCATCCACGACATCGAGGACAACAACGGCCATCCCTTCATCGTCATGGAGAAGCTGGAGGGCGAGAGCCTGAAGCAGCGGATGCAGGGAGGTAAGCCGCTCGAAGTGGAAGCGATACTCGACATCGCGGTACAGGTTGCGGAAGCGCTGGAAGCGCTGCATGCCAAAGGCATCATTCATCGCGACATCAAGCCGGCAAATATTTTCATCACTCTGAACGGCCAGGTGAAGGTCCTGGATTTCGGGTTGGCGAAGATTTCGCGCGATGGGCTTCCAGCATCGGACGAGACCCCGTACGAAGATTCCCTGACCGCGGTGGGAGTGGTGCCGGGAACGGCGGTCTACATGGCGCCGGAACAGGCGCGAGGTGAGGACCTCGATCCCCGCACCGACATCTTTTCTTTTGGCGTAGTGCTGTACGAAATGGCCACTGGGAAGAAGCCGTTCCGCGGGGCCAACGTTGTAACCACGCTCGATGCGATGCTGCACCAAAAGCCGGTTCCGCCTCGCTCCTTGAACCCCAACATCCCAAGCGAACTGGAAAATATCATCGGAAAGGCCATGGAGAAAGACCGTGGCCAGCGCTATCAGACTGCAACGCAGATCCGAACCAACCTGCAACAGGTCAAACGGGAAACGCAGTCGGGAAGCGTGAAATCGATGGCGCGGGAAGCGCCGCTGCGTGTGGTCACAAATACATTCGGCGGCCCAAGTCCCTGGCAGAAATACCTGCTCCTGATAATGACCGGCTTGCTGTTGACGGTGCTGGCAGCACTGGGGGCATGGTGGTTCAAGCATCGCGCAGCGGGTGGTTCTGGAGGTCAGAACACCATTGCGGTTCTGCCGCTGCAAAACATGAACGGGGACTTCAGCGTGGACTACCTGCGCTTCGCGCTGGCGGATGAAATCGCCAGTGTGCTGACCTACAGCCGCGGTCTCGATGTGCGGCCCTCGTCCGTGACGCGGAAATATGTGAGCCCCGACGTCGATCCGCAACAGGTGGGCCACGAACTGCATGTCTCCACCGTTCTGACTGGACACTTCCGCAAGCAGGGCGATCAAATTATGGTCACGCTGGAGGCGGTGGACGTGACCAAGAACCGGCTACTGTGGCAAACGAGTTTTACCGCTTCCTCCGACGACGCCATTGCCTTACAGAATGAAATGACCCGGCGAATTCGGAACGAATTGCTGCCGGTGATGGGTGCAGCCGGCGGTTTCCTCGACACCGGCACCAAGCCGAAGAACCAGGCAGCCTACGACTTATACCTGCACAGCCTGGCGTTGCCGCATGATCCCGGAGCCAACAAGGACGCGATCGCGGTGCTACAGGAAGTGGTCAAAATGGATCCCAGTTATGCCCCGGCGTGGGAGGCGCTGGGCGAGCGCTACTACGCGGATGCGACCTATGGCGGTGGCGGCGAAGACCAATTCCAGCATTCGAATGAAGCGGCCGAGCATGCGGTCGGGCTGGATCCAAATAGCATGAAGGCGGCGGGCAGGCTGATCACCAATCGCGTGGAGCGGGGAGAATTGGGCAAAGCCTATGAGCAAGCCGAGAAGTTGGTGAAACGGCGTCCGGAGAGCGGTGAGGCACACTTCACGCTGAGTTATGTGCTGCGTTATGCGGGAATGCTGGAAGAAGCGGCACACGAATGTGATACCGCGCACGCCCTGGACCGGGACAATTATTTGTACCGGTCATGCGCGTGGCCGTTCATGGAACTGGGCAAGACGCAACGGGCCATGGAGTTCGTCCAATTGGATGCGGGATCGGATTACGCCAACTACCTTATGCCTTCCCTTTTATTGCGGGCGGGGAAAGTGGCGGAAGCGAAGGAAGCGGTGAAGCGTATGTCATCCGCTCCTCACTACCATAAAGATCTCCTACAAGCCTGCTTGTTCGGGCCCCCGTCGGAACTGGACAAAATCGCTCATGACGATGAAACTGGCCAGCCCACTGACCCAGATCCTGAGCTTTCGTATTACCAGGGCGCGATCTTGGCCTACTGCGGAAAAAAGGAAGCCGCCCTGCACATGCTGCAGACGGCGGTGGAAAGCAACTATTGCGCATATTCCAACCTGCTTGAAGACCCGTTGCTGGCAAAGCTGCGGAGCGACCCGAAATTCGACGAAGTGTTGACCGCGGCACATCAATGCCAGCAGGCAGTGAAGGGCATGCAGTGACATACGCTTTTGGCTCTTAGCTCATCACGATCGGAAGTTTTTGCTAAGAGCCAAGAGCTGCTTACATCAGCTATCCTTCTAAGGCACGGTGAGTCGAACAGAACGGGTATCGGAAAAAACTTTGTCTCCCATCCGTGAGAGCTACTTCCCTTTCTATATGATGGATTTAAATGGTTATTTTGGGCACAAACCGGTGCGGCTGAGGCTTCTTTTCATGCGATTTGTAGCGACACTGACCTTGGTGCTGCTACTGTGTGGCGCGTCGGTGGCTCCGGACCCAGCGAAAGCTGACGATCCGGTACAACCTCTGCCGCAAGACAGCGGGACTGCAGGTTTACAAGAAATGTTGCTGCGCCTGGGGACCACGGCGCGGTTGATGCAGGTGGTGGCGCATCCGGATGATGAGGATGGCGGAATGCTGACACTGGAATCTCGCGGTAAGGGCGCGACCGTGCTGTTGCAAACGCTGAACCGTGGAGAAGGCGGGCAGAATAAAATCGGCAGCAATCTGTTCGACGTGTTGGGCGTGCTGCGTACGCTTGAGGTCACGGCCGCCGACCGGTATTACGGAATCGACCAAAGATTCACACGAGTCGCAGACTTCGGATTCTCCAAGACACCGGACGAGACGTTCCAGAAATGGCAGGGGCATGATCCTGCGCTTGGTGATTTGGTGCGCGTGATCCGGACTTTCCGGCCGGATGTGCTGGTAGCGCGGTTTTCCGGGACCGATCGCGATGGGCATGGACATCATCAGGCGTCGAGCATTCTGGCCCGCGAAGCCTTTCGCGCCGCCGCCGATCCCGAGCGCTTTCCGGATCAGATAAAAGAAGGCTTGCAACCGTGGCAAGCGAAGAAATTCTATATCGGCAATGTCTGCGGGTTTGGGGCGACGACATGCGCGGATGAGAACTACACAGTGAAGTTAAGCACCGGTGAGGCGAGTCCGGCGCTGGGAATGTCTTACATTCAATTCGCCATGCAGGGATTGAAGCACCAGCTTTCGCAGGGAGCAGGCGGGTGGTCGGTCGATTCCGGGCAGCACTATGCGTTCTACAAGCTGGCGGATTCGGTGCTGCCTCCAGCTGCAGACAAGAACGCTCATGAGCAGGACTTCTTCGATGGCATCAATACCAGCTTGCCGGGTTTGGCAATGGGGATCGGAAGAGAAGCGATCCGGGCTCCCTTCCTGAGGCCCGCTCTGGTTGAGATACAGGGCGACATCGCAGAAGCGAAGACGGCGGCGGCGCACGATCCAGGAAGTGCGGCAGGCCCGTTGCTGGCGGGACTGGAAAAGACCCGAAAGACGATCGAACTACTGAAGAGCTATCCGCTCCAGGATGCGACCAAAGTAGAGTTGTGGACAGAACTCGGCACCAAGGCAGATCAACTGGAACGGGCTGCCAATCTGGCGCTAGGCGTGGCATTTCAAGTGAACGCCGACGTCCCCGTAGGAGCGGATGCCGACACCGCTTTCATGGCCGTGCCGGGGCAAAGTTTTGATGTCACCGCGCGATTCTCCAGCCAGGTGAAAGTTGAGGTCAAAGAAGTTGCTCTGGATCTGCCGCCGGGGTGGACGGCCACGAAGCGTGGCTCCGGCGCTACGACTACGTTCCGCGTGACGGTAGCAAAGGATGCCGCTTACACAAGACCCTATTGGCATCGGGATGATCCGGAGCGAGACGCGATCAATACCATCGACGACCCTCGATACGTGACACTTGCCTTCCCGCCGCCACCGTTGCAGGCCCATGCGAATTACATTTTGAACGGAAAGCCAGGTGTGGCGCACGCCATAGTCATGGTCCGCTATAAAGAGCCGTCCGTGGGCGAAGCGGAGCGGGCGCTGGCGGTGGCGCCGGCGTTTTCGGTCATGTTGGAACCGGGAGAACAAGTGATTCCCACTCGCGGAGACGCAGCCTGCAAGGTCAAGATAGCAGTGTCAAGCAACTTGACGGGACCTGCCCAAGGCACGCTGCGTGTGGAAGCGCCGGTGGGATGGCGTGCCGAGCCGGCCAGCGTGGTATTGAAGTTTCATGAGCGCGGCGAGAAGCAGGAAGCTGAATTCAAAGTATTCCATGATGGATTGACGGAGTCACGAACCCAGATTCGCACCGTGTTCGACGCTGGTGGCAATAAGTATCGCGAGGGATACAGTGTGGTCACGCGTGAGGACCTCAATACGTTTTACTACTATCAGCCGGCCGTGCAGCGGGTGAGCGTAGTGGATGTAAAGGTGCCAGCGGGATTAAAAGTTGGCTACATCATGGGTGCGGGCGATGACATTCCAACGGTGTTGCAGCAGATCGGTATGGACGTCACGATGATTCCGGCGGAGACTTTGGCCAACCAGGACCTGAGCCGCTACGGAACCATCGTTCTCGGGATTCGAGCCTACGACACTCAGAAAGAAGTCGCAGACAACAACAAGAAGCTGCTCGACTACGTCTACTCCGGCGGCACCTTGATCGTGCAATACAACGCGAGTGCAGCGGATTTCAACAAGGGCAACTTTACTCCGTATCATGCGCAGATCAGCCGGGCCCGGGTCACGGTGGAAGAGACGCCGGTGCAGATTCTGGCGCCGGAGGATGGAGTGTTTCATTCTCCGAATGAGATCACCGCCCGCGATTTCGATGGCTGGGTGCAGGAGCGCGGGCTGTATTTCATGGACCAGTGGGACAGTCATTTCACCCCCCTGTTGTCATGTCATGATCCGGGAGAACCGGAGCAGAAGGGCGGATTATTGCGCGCCAAATACGGCAAGGGAACATACATTTACACTGGCTATTCATTTTTCCGGCAACTGCCCGCTGGGGTTCCGGGAGCCATCCGGCTTTATGTGAATTTGCTCAGTGCGAAATAGGAATCTTATAAAACCAGTCCTCAGTTCATGACATCTCCTTCCACGGCCGAGCCCCGACTGATTCGCGGAGTCGGGCTGGGGAGTGCCACCGCTCTCAACATGATTGAGATGATCGGCGTGGGGCCGTTTATCACGCTCCCGCTGATTGTAGGCGCATTGGGCGGCCCACAATCGATGCTGGGCTGGATTCTGGGCGCGGTCTTCGCGGTGTGCGACGGCATGGTTTGGGCGGAACTGGGTGCGGCCATGCCGCGATCCGGCGGGTCGTACAACTATCTGCGAGAAATTTATGGTCCGGACCGCCTGGGGCGGCTGATTTCATTTCTGTTCATCTGGCAGCTATCGTTCAGCGCGCCGATGTCGATTGCCACGGGCGCGATTGGACTGGCGGGGTATGCCTCGTACTTCTGGCCGGGACTCGAACACCAGTATGCAGTGCACAACTGGAGCCTCCACTTGCCGATTGTAGGAACGATGCAATTGAGCTGGCTGGTTTCGGGAGCCACTTTCGTGGCCCTCGGCGTCGTGGTACTTGCAGTCGTGCTTCTTTATCGCAAGATCACCCGCATCGGTTGGCTGTCGAAGCTGTTGTGGGTAGGGTCGGTAGGGACGATTGTGTGGATCATTGTGGCGGGATTGACGCACTTCAACGCCGCGCTCGCCTTTCATCTTCCGCCCGGCGCGTTCACTCCATCCCGCAGTTTGTTCCTGGGACTCGGCTCCGCCAGCCTGATGGCGACGTACACCTATTGGGGCTATTACAACGTGTGCTTCATCGGCGATGAGGTGAAAGACCCCGGAAAGACCATTCCGCGCGCGTTGCTGCTATCCATTTCGCTCATCGCCTGTCTATACCTGCTGATGAACCTCAGCGTTCTGGGGGTGATTCCGTGGCAGGAAATAGCTGTCTCCTCCCACTCGAATAACGGCTTGTACGTGGCATCTATTTTTATGCGAAAGGTATATGGGCCTTGGGCAGCAGCACTGGTGACAGCACTGGTGATGTGGACGGCATTCGCCTCAGTTTTCTCAGTCATGCTCAGTTACTCGCGGGTACCGTACGCCGCCGCCCTGGACGGCAATTATTTTCGGGTATTTGCTCGAGTACATCCGCAATATTTGTTCCCTAACGTGTCGCTGCTGGCTCTGGGCGGAGTTGCGCTGTTGTTTTGCTTCTTTTCTTTGGCCGATGTGATCGCCGGTCTGGTGGTGATTCGCATCATGTTGCAATTCTTGACCCAGGCGATTGGGCTGATGGTGTTACGCATCCGCCGACCTGACCTTCCGCGGCCGTTCCGCATGTGGCTTTATCCTTTGCCGGCCTTGCTGGCATCTGTGGGTTTCATCTTCATTTTGGTGTCGCGCACGAATTCAATGCTTCAGATTCGTTATGCGCTGGTGATTCTGGCAAGCGGGACTGCGATCTATCTAGCGCGGTCATGGCGGAACCGTGAGTGGCCATTCACAACCCACGCCCCTACTGGCGATTGATATGTCCGGTCTAGTGAACACCTCGATGCCGGTCAACCTGGCGAAGCGCCACAACGGTTCGCCATGGGCGCCTCTGCGCGAACCACTCTTCCGTTCGCTGTGGGTGGCAGCGGTAATTTCCTACACCGGCACCTGGATGCAGAACGTGGGCGCAGGCTGGCTGATGACGCAGCTCACCATGTCTCCGCTGATGGTGAGCCTGGTGCAAGCGGCTTCGCTGCTGCCGGTATTTCTGGTGATTCTTCCCGCCGGTGCGTTGGCCGACATGGTGGACCGGCGGCGGCTTCTGCTCATCACTCAAGGCTGGATGGTGGTTGCAGCGGCTGCACTGGGAATCATGAGCTTGACTCGCGTTGTGACGCCGTGGATGCTGCTGGCATTCACCTTCCTGCTGGGAATTGGGGCGGTGATGAATGATCCCGCATGGCAGGCGATCACGCCAGAGGTAGTTTCGCCGTCCCAACATGCGCCTGCAGTAGCGCTGAATTCAGTGGGCTTCAATGTAGCTCGCGCGGTGGGGCCGGCGCTGGGAGGGATGGTCATCGCGATTGCCGGTTCAGGGGTGGCTTTCCTGCTGAATGCAGTGTCGTTCTTCGGAGTGATCTTTTTCCTATACCGCTGGAAGCGGCCTCATTTCCCGGACATGGAAACCGGGCGCGTGAGCGACGCGATTCTGACCGGCTTACGTTATGCGCGGGGAGCACCGGTGGTCCGATGTGTGCTGATTCGCACCGGAGCTTTCAGCCTCGGAGCCAGTGCCCTGCTGGCACTGCTGCCCTTGATCGCGCGTCCCCACGGAGCCGACGGTTATGGTCTTTTGCTGGGTTTCTTCGGGCTGGGAGCGTTGGCGGGAGCATCCGTGCTGCATCGCTTGCGCGGACGGATTTCCGTCGATGGCGTAGTGGCTTTCGCCATCGTGGTGTTTGCGGCAATGACGTTTGCGGCCGGACAGGTCGAGAACTTCGGCTGGCTAAGTCTCGTTTTATTTCTCGGCGGCACCGCCTGGATCGGGATTCTCGCCTGCCTCAATGTAGCGGCGCAAACCATGTCACCGTCGTTCCTGCGCGCACGGACTTTATCCGTTTACCTTCTTGTGCTACAGGGCGGAATGGCGATCGGCAGCGCGCTTTGGGGCGCGGTCGCCGACAAAGTGGGTGTGCCGACAGCATTGCTATGCTCGGCGTTTGCCATGCTAGCCGGCCTTTTGACGGTGCGGCACTACCCGTTGAACACCCAGGAACTGACCCTAGAGCCAGCCGTGACCAGGGATTAGACACCTCAAGGTCGCGGTATTGTGGTTTAATCTCTTTCGGACTTCTTTCATCTAAATTTTGCTCAGGAGAATCTCATGCACAAGATGCGTTGGGTAGTTGGACTTGTCGTGCTGTTAGCGTGCAGCAGCTTGGCGTTCGCCCAGGGGGCGAAGGGCGAAGAGCATAAAACTGTCGGCCAGGTGTTGAGTGGTTCGGTCAGCGGAGTGGAAGGTGAATTCGTTCCCGCAGCCGAGGCCATGCCAGAAGACAAGTATTCGTTTGCTCCCACGGCCGGCGAGTTTAAGGGCGTGCGCACCTTCGCGCAGCAAGTGAAACACATTGCCGCGGTCAACTATATGATCGGCGCATCCATATTGGTGGAGAAGCCTCCGGTGGAACTGGGCGGAGAGAACGGGCCGGACTCGATCGCAAGCAAGGCGGACATTATAAAGTTTCTCAAGGACTCGTTTACCTACCTGCACAAAGCGGTGGCCTCAGTGAACGAGAATAATCTGACCGATCCGATCAAGAGCCCTTTCGGACAAGGCAAGACCACTCGCCTGGGAATGTCCACGCTGGCCGTCGGCCATTGTTTCGACCACTACGGGCAGATGGTGGAGTATCTGCGAATGAACGGCATCATTCCGCCGGCAAGCCGGTAGGTTTGGCACTCGCCTTCGTGCTACAGGATACTCTGTAGCACGGAGGTGCCATTTACACCTTCCCCGACTGGACATAGCCTGTGTGCTCCCCTTGATTTTCTAAAGCGAGACCACTTCCCTCATGATGAGTCATGCGGGATTGTCCTTGCTCCAGGGAGAAGTAGATGAAAACTGATAAGTACCAGCCGGAAAGTTTGAGCGTCGGAGAAACCATTCGCCGGCGCGAGGTGCAGCAGGAAATTGAAAACTATCTGCTGGCCTTGAGTTCCTATCCTGACCGCTTTGCGCAAGATCCGGGCGTGAGTTTCGAGCAGCATCTGTTCAGCATGATGGCTGCAGGACATACCTCGGGACGCGGTGAGCGGCCGGATTGCATTTGCTAAGATAGAGCACTGAAAGAATGAAAGGCCGCCGGGAATCCCATTAGCCCGTCGTTCCCTGAGAAAGTCCCCGTGCGGACGCAACGGGATGCGCCCAAACCGCCGTTTCTACGCCGCGCAATCCTTGCGTTTGTGCTTCATCGTTCCTCCGACGTGCACGCGCGGATCTCTTCCGAAAGTGTGGTAAGCGCCTCCAGCATACACGCTGATTCCGACGTTGAGAGTGTAATCGTTGGCCGCTGCATTCGACGGCGTGTGAGCCGCGCCCAGCCAACTCACCCAGGAATTATCGGATGTGATAGGTCCTGGCCAACTCGGCCCTGAGCTTCCATCCACATCGATCACCGCCCGCGGGTTTGTGTTCGGAGTGGTCGAGGTACTCATTTGCAGCGGGGACTGAAGGTCGTCACCCCCAATCTCGAGTTGGCTGGTGCCGCGCCCAAAGACGCCGGTAACCCGAACCAGATAGCTTCCCGCGTTGGCATCCAGTGACGCGACTCGCATTGCCAGATAGTCTCCCGGTTCCAACGATAGGCTGCCTGTATCCTGCTGGCAGTTGCCCCACGATCCAGGAGCGAGCGCAGTCGTGATCGGTGTGTACCAATCCCCCAGACCGGGAGGAACGCCAGCGGTCAAGTATGTAAACCAGGCACATGACTGATCTGAAATAGTCGGGTTCGCGATGGCCGTGTTGTACTGCGTAAAGCGACCCAGAGTGAAATCAGTACCGGTCAGCGAGAACAGCAAGTTGTATAGGTAAACTGCCATATCGTTCCTCCTGAGTTTGTGAGATCGACAACCGGGCCGGAAACCGAACAGAAAGGCAAGTTAGTCTCCACTGGACGGAAAGTCAAGCCCCGCTGCGGGCGGACGGGACTACGGCTTAGGCTTCCCGCCCTCAATCTTCAGATGATAACGGGGATCCGCGCGCAGAGAGACAAGTTCCGGGTCATTCTTAATCTCGTCGAGGCTCTGACCGGCCTTAACTGCGGCGAGCAGACCATCCAATGCCTTCTCCCGACCACCACAAAGCTCATAGGCGACGGCCACGCTGTAGAGCACGGAGGGGTCCTTGCTGTAGGCCTGTTCCACCGCCTTCAGCTCTGTCAACGCGCCCGACTTGTCCCCGTTCTTCGACAAATATAGGGCAAGGTCGGCACGCAGATCAGCCTGGTTGGGGTTCTTGGCGATCTCTTCACGCACCAGCCGGATCGCCGTGTCGTAGGCTTGCTTGGCCTTGTCGGCGTTTCCCGGCGTCCAGCGGTAAGCGTCCGCTAAATTGGCCCAGTTATCGAAGCTATTCGCACCCAGTGCCACGGTTTTTTCGAACGCCGGTACGGCGTCCTGATAGCGGCCCTGGTAAAAGCGAATCGTTCCCAGGTTGTTGTATACATCGGCATCGGCTTTGATCTGCAGAGCGTGCTGCAGCGCGCCTGCCGCGTCCTCGTCTCGCCCGAGCACGTGGTACCCCCCCCCCAGATTACGCAACGCTGGAACATTATCCGGCTCCATCCGCAGGGCTTCCTCCCAGTGGGATACGGCCTCCGTGTAATTGCCAACTTGGTAGGCATTCAACCCCAGCTCCATGTAGATTTCCCACTGATTCCTATCAAGTTCAATTGCACGCGCCAACTCCCGCTTGGCGTCATCCGATCTTCCCGTTTTGTCGAATACCATAGCCAGCCAACGGTGAGGCGCTTCATTCTTAGGATCCAGGTCCGCGGCGGCCTTCAATTCTTTCTCTGCATCGGCAGTGTCGCCCGATTCCATCTTCGCCAGACCCAGCGAAATATGCGCGGCAGAAAGATAGCTATCGAGTTCAACCGCTTTGTTGGCATATTGCGATGCCAGCTTCATCCATTGCGGATCGGGGTTGTTCGTGCGGTTCTTGATAACATACGCCTCGCCCAGCACCGCATAACTCGCCGCCGATTGGGGATCCAACTGCACCGCACGCTCGCCCAGCTTAATGGCATTGTCGATGTTGCCTTCGCGGTCCCAATGGTCCAGATTCTGCCTGGCACGTTGGTAGAGCGTATAGGCAGTATCGCCCGGCTGGTAGATCGGCGCACTCGCAGTCTGTGCCAGTTTCACCTTTCGAAAGTGACGCCATCCCATCATGCCGCCAAGAATAACCAGTACGACCGCAGCCCCCGCCAACCATACATTCCGCCAGCAAATTTTCTTCGTGCCCGCCGCCGCAACCGCTCCCATCTCCACTGTGGCGTCGCTGGGATGCCAAGTCACGGGTCCATCCACCAAGCCGGCTGCATGCTTGCGCAGTTCCGTAGCCACCTCGCTCATGGTTTGAATGCGCTTCTCCGGCTTTTTCTCGAGCATCTTCGAGATCAGAGATGCCAACGGCTTCGGCACCTTGGGCGCCAACTCCCCCAAATCCCGCGGCGGACTGAAATGGAGATTGTGCAACAAGGCGATGGAATTAGGCCCAGGAAACGGAAGATGCCGGCTCAGTGTTTCGAACATCACAATGCCGAACGAAAAAATGTCGGAGCGCGCATCTACCCGCTCCCCGCGCGCCTGCTCCGGAGACATGTAAGCCACTGTGCCCGTGATCATTCCCGGCTGCGTCAAGGTAAACTCTTTGGCAGCCGTATCGTTGTCGGCGATCTCACCGTCCTTCGTGGCTGCCGAAACATCGAACTTGGCAAGACCGAAGTCCAGTACCTTGACCAGCCCGTCTTCCGTGATCATGATGTTGCCGGGCTTCAAGTCACGATGAATGATGCCGGAGCCATGCGCCTTGGCCAGCGCCTCGGCAATCTGCACACAATAGCGTGTCGCTTCCGCCAATCCGAGAGGGCGCTTCTTGAGCAACGAAGACAAAGTCGCCCCGCGCACGTACTCCATCACAATGAAATCGGTGTCGCCCTCGGAGCCGACTTCATAAATCGTAATGATGTTGGGATGATTGAGCGCGGACGCAGCCAAAGCTTCACGCTGGAACCGCTTCCTTGCAGTTTCGCTTAGCGGACGGTCAGTGGGCAGGACCTTGATCGCGACATCGCGGTCGAGCCGCGTGTCATGCGCGCGATACACCACGCCCATCCCGCCGGCGCCAAGATCATCGAGAATTTCGTAATGTGAGAGGGTTCGGCCAGTCACGGCTTGGTCGCTCCGACAAGCCTCACCGCCGATTCTACACGCAACTGGCAAGCATGGACGAGGTTCGGAGAAAACCGGATTGGGACCCGGCGGATTCGAGTCAGCGCACGCCGCTACGGTTCGTAAACCGCATTGCCGAAGCCATCCTTGCGTGCCGCTTCCTGCATTTCGCCCAGCCGTTTCTTTTGCTCATCCAGCTGGTCCTGCATGCGCTGCACTTGTACCTGCTTCAGCTCCTGGCGCTCGTTATGTAGCGCGCTGTTGTAAAAGCTGGCGGACTCGGCGAAATGAATTGTCGAATTGAGCCGTTCCATCTGACTCTGCAGCGTAGCGATCGAGTGTTCTTGTGCCTCAATCTCTTTCCTCCATTGCTCGGCAGACTTCGATGGATTGTGATGAGGTATGGGCTCGTGGCTCTGGGCTTTCTGCGGAGCTGCCGCGGCCTGCCGTTCCGGCAAGTCTTCATTGGTGATGACTTTGGGCGCAGGTTGGTCCTTTTTGGCTTGCTGATTTTGTCGCTGTTCGCGGGCCACGTCTCCCAGAGACTGGGCATGGCTCACACCGATTAGAAGAAAAGTCAGCCCGGCAAGATACGTTACCGTTCTACACATCTGGTGCATGGAACTACCTCAAGCGGACGAACTACAAGCTTTCTTATTGAATAATGCTAAATCTGGCGGATCGGTTCGGCGAGGTTACTTTCGGGCTGCGACCAGACCAGCAGACTGCACGTCCAGCTGGCCGGAAATGGCTTCTAAACTATTTATTACAAACGACTTCCTAAAGAGTCTTTCGCCAAGTGGATCGAAATCAACCGGACGCGGGGTAGCCACGCGCGGTTGGTAGCGCAGCCCTAAGAAAAACGCCCCGGGACGAACCGGGGCGTTCCGTGACCCAACTTAAGACGACCTAGCGAGTGTTCGGGTAAATGAAAAAGGAGTACGCACCATTCGCATTTTCATTTACTACCGGACCTTGCGTCGTTGCAGTCAACGTGCCGTTGCTGTTGATCGTGAACACCTGAAGCGTATTGAACCATTCGGAAACAACCATTAGCTTGCCTGTGGCCGCAATGAGACCCTGATAGTCGACCGGCGAACTGATCGGAGTCGAAGCCTTGCTAGTGATGCTTTTACCGGTTTCCGAGAAGCTAGCCGTGACTTCGCCAGGCTGGCTGCCGCTACCGGTGCCTGAGAAACCCAAATAGAGTGGCCCTGATCCCTTGTACGCAGCAGCACTCAGGAATGGCACATTGTCGTTGGTAGTCAGGCTTCCAGTGTTGGCCAGACTGAAATACGTAGGGTGCGTAAGCCCGGTAGGCGTGATTTCTGCAGCCAGAACAGAGGACGCGAGCAGGCTGTAGTTGCCGATAATCGCCGCTCTACTGTCGGCAGTGATGTCTATCCCGGCGGGATAACACGCATTCGAAATGCATTCCGAAAGAGAGGCGAAGTTGGCAAAACCCAGGTCGTTGAGCGCACCAGTCGTTGGATCGATCGAGAACTGCTCTACCGCACTGAAATCTGGAGCCGTCACCAGGAGATCCTTCCCATTCGGAGTCACTTTGATGCCGTCATAAAGATCGGGACCGACAGAGGCCTGGTATACGCCCTGAAACGTCAGTGAACAGTCTGAGTTCACCGTCCACGCGCCAATGTTTTCGCTGCTTGAGTATGTGGCATACACGAACTTTCCATTTGGTGTTACCACCAGACTCCCGCCAGCTGCGATGAGGGCGGCATTGCTGAAATTGCCCACCGGAGTAATTTTGAGGGTGGGTAGATTCACCTTGAAACTGGCGATGTCGCTGCTACCGGTGTCATCGACAAAAAGACAGCCGATCGCCCCGGTTACAGCCGCGCCCGTGCCCACCGTTGCGAAGTAGCCGCCCCCGTTCCCAACCCCGCCCGTCGGCAGATCTGCGACCACGGGAGTCAACGCTCCGGTGCTGGTGTTCAGCGAATAAATAGTCGCGCTGTTTCCGCCAGCATTGTCATTGTTGGTTACAACGTACGCTGTGCCGGCGAAGCAGGACGATACCAGCGCTGCCATCACCATGGTGATGCAAACCCAAAAAGACATTTTCATTGCTTTCTCCTTAAAGTTGTTTTTCCGCAATCCGGCTGGTTCACACAATATTTCAAATCAGCTGAAATCCCTGCGGATGCGCCGCAAAATGCTATTACTGGCGTTGGGATCGTACAAGAGAGAAGGAAGACTCTAGGATTCATTGGCGGAAGCGAGTGGGAGTCGAACCCACCATCGCCGCCGAAAGACGACGATCACAGGTTTTGAAGACCAGGACGATCACCGGACCGCATGCGCTTCCCTGTTTTCGCTGCAAAAGAAAACGCCACAGATTAGCACGTATCTCACGAATTGCGTTTTAGGCAACGGCCAATCAATATCCGTGAGAATCCGCGCAAATCCGTGGCGAAGGTTTTACTTCGGCTGCGCCACAACCCTCAGATACGGCTTCAGGGTCTTGAACCCACCGGGATATTTCTTCTGCGCGTCCTCATTCGAGACTGAGGTCGGAATAATGACGTCATTGCCCGGCTTCCAGTTCACCGGCGTCGCCACAGTGTACTTTGCCGTAAGCTGGAGCGCGTCGAGGGCGCGCAAAATCTCATCAAAATTGCGGCCGACAGCCATGGGATAGGTCAGCATGAGTTTGATTTTCTTGTCCGGCCCGATGATGAACACCGTACGTACAGTCGCATTATCGGCGGCAGTGCGGCCCTCGGATGTGCTGCCGCTCGCAGCCGGTAACATGTTGTACTGCTTGGCGATCTTCAGCTCAGGATCGCCGATCATCGGATAATTCACTTTGTGGCCCTGTGTCTCCTCAATGTCCGCCGACCACTTGCCGTGGCTGGTTACCGGGTCCACGCTGAGACCAATAATCTTGCAGTTCCGCTTGGCAAAATCCGGCTGCAAGCCCGCCATATAGCCGAGTTCGGTGGTGCAAACCGGGGTAAAGTCCTTGGGATGGGAAAACAAAATCGCCCAGCCATCGCCAATCCACTCGTGAAAATTGATCTTTCCCTGCGTAGTTTCAGCGGTGAAATCAGGCGCAGTGTCATTGATGCGAAGCATCTGGGGTGCTGCGGTTGCGACATCGGTGCTCATTGGATTCTTCTCCTAAAATTCAAATCCCTCCCGCTAAATCCGGGAGCTTGGGTTAGAACTGATCCCAGCTTCGGGGGCGGCCTTTTCGGATAGAAAAACGAAACCCACCTCTGATTCGCCGGGTGGGTGTAAGAAAAAACGCTTTCGCGCTACCCGCACACCGGCGTCCGTCGACAACAACAAACCGGACATGGCATGGAGTCTAAGCGCATATAGGTTCAGGATACTCGGCAGCTCCGTATTCGGTCAAACCACTGCTGCGCGTTAGATTTTGGTCAGGATCGTCTTCTTGAATTGCCTGATACCCGCCTCGTCGCGTTTGTAAAAGGTCCATTGTTTGATTCGCTTTCCACGAATCAATCCCGCCTGGGAAAGAATTTTCAGATGTTCACTCGCGGTCGGCTGGCTGACTTTAAGTTTCTGCGCGATGAACACGCCGCACACGCCATCCTTGACCAGGTCTCCCTCCACTTGCGGTGGAAAATGACGAGTGGGGGCCTTGAGCCATTCCAGGATCAGCCGCCGGCGCCCGCTGGCCAGCGCCCGCAATGTAAAATCAGGAGTCATATAGACAATTAGCCAACTAACTAATTATAATACGCGGATGCCGCGGGAAACCACAACATGCGTTTTTGGTTCCCCATGAGGAAATGCAAGTGTCCGTTTACGACAAACTAAAAACCCTGAACATTTCGCTCCCGCAGGCCACTCCGGCGGCGGGAGCCTACACTCCTTTTGTCCGAACCGGTAACCTGGTATTTCTGGCTGGCCACATCGCCAAGAAGAATGGCAAGCCCTGGACCGGTCAGCTCGGAGTCAACCTGAGCGTCGCGGAAGGAAAGGAAGCAGCGCGAGCTGTAGCCATTGACTTGATGGCGACACTGCAATCGGCAGTCAGCGACTTGAACCAGATCAAGCGAATCGTCAAACTGATGGTTCTGGTTAATAGTGCGCCCACCTTCACCGAACAGCACCTGGTGGCGAATGGCGCATCCGAGCTTTTCGGCGAAGTGTTTGGGACCAACGCGCTCCACGCCCGGAGCGCTTTTGGCGTGGCCCAGATTCCCCTTGGCGCATGTGTCGAAATCGACTTAATCGCAGAGGTATAGATCGATGACAAACCAAACAAGGCGTTTCCCCTTCAATCAGCTCGATGTTTTCTCCTCACGGCCTTTGGAGGGCAATTCGCTGGCTGTCTTCCCCGACGCTCGCGGCCTTAGCGACCAGGAAATGCAGGCCATCGCCAGGGAAATGAATCTTTCCGAGACTACCTTCATCGTGCCGCGTGACCAGGCGACGGAACGCGAGCGCGGCGTGCGAGTGCGCATCTTCACAGTTCAAGAAGAGTTGCCCTTCGCCGGCCACCCCACTCTCGGGACGGCCTTTCAATTGCGCGGATCAAGCGGCGTCAGCGAGGTCGCACTCGATCTCACCGTGGGCAAAGTTCCAGTACGCTTCGAGGAAGCGCCGGGACAACCGGTTTTCGGCGAGATGACCCAGATGGAGCCAGAATTCGGCCCCCGCCACGATCGCGAAGCCGTGGCCCGCGCCGCTGGCTTGAAGGACGGCGACATCGACCCCTCCCTGCCAATCCAAACCGTCTCCACCGGTGTCCCCTTCACCATGGTTCCCTTGCGGGGTTTAGAGAACATGCGCGAACTGAATGTAGATCTGCGCGGCTCAGCCGAATACCTGGAGCGTTCTGGCGGGAAGTTCTTCTATTTCGTCACCCGGCAAACCGTGGACACCGCCGCCCGCTTGCACGCTCGCATGATCTTCTACAACGGCGAAGATCCTGCCACCGGCTCCGCCGCCGGTTGCGCAGCCGCCTGGATGGTTGCCACCGGCGTGGCCAAGCCCGACGAACAGGTTTTGATCGAACAAGGACTTGAGATGCAGCGGCCCAGCCGGATTTTTGTCCGCGCTTCACGCCGTGATGACCGAGTGGTTAATGTGCGGGTCGGTGGAAATGTTGTCGAAACCATTCGCGGCGAACTTTTTTTCTGATCGCTTTACGTCTCGCACGCTGCAAACATGCGGGATAGGTCTGCGCAAAAAGTTTCTTCGGCCTCTCTCGGTAGTTAACATCGGCGACACTTTACACCGCGGTGTTTCGGCATTAGGATTTCCTTCGCTCTGGAAGTCTCCATCATAAAAACAAAATTTGATTCACCACCCGGCGCGCCACTTGCCGGAACGCCACTTTGGAAGCAGGAATGAAGCCTAAAAGAACGATTCTCTGCGTCGACAGCAACGAACAACAACTCTCCATTCGCAAAGTCATGCTGGAAACTCGCGGCTACCGGGTGGTCGCCTGCACCGCCGGCGCGGACGCGATGGAGATCTTCAAGAAGGGCGGCATTGATCTGGTGCTCGCCGATCTCACCATGCCGGGCGTGGATGGCGGCCAGTTGATCCAATCGGTCAAAGCTTTCTCCCCCCATACTCCGGCCATCCTGCTTTCAAGCAAAGCCAAAACCTACGACCAGGACACTCGCGCTGATGTTTTTCTACCCAAGGGTATGTCTGCTCCGGTAGAAATTCTGGAACGTATTCGTATGCTTCTGGTGCGCAAGCGCGGCCCCAAACGGCTGCAAGTCCCTCCACCGCATCTGCCGTCGCAGACCAGCGCCGCCTGAGGGGGTTGCGGAACCTCCACCACCCGCGGAGCTTCGTGTAAGATCGAAGCTTCGGATGACTGCTTTCATCGAAGCCGTAGACCTGCGGAAGACCTACCACGTGGGAAAGATCGAGGTCCACGCCCTGCGCGGCATCTCCTTCAGCATTCAAAAGGGCGAGTTTGTGAGCGTGGTCGGCCCTTCAGGCAGCGGAAAATCCACGTTGTTTTACCTGCTGGGAGGCCTGACCCGGGCTGATTCCGGTCACGTGATGGTTGACGGCGACGATTTCGCTCACCTCTCCGACGCCGAGCGCACCCAGTTGCGCAAACGCAAGATCGGATTCGTCTTTCAAAAGTTCAACTTGCTGCCTACACTCGACGCCCGTTCCAATATCAACATCGCCCTCGACATCGCCGGTGCCAACGGCAATCGCGATGCCGCCTACTTCGACAAAATCGTGGGGCTTCTCGGTCTGGCACGGCGACTGCCTCATCGCCCGGCGGAACTTTCCGGAGGCGAGCAACAACGGGTGGCGCTGGCCCGCGCGCTCATCAACAAGCCAGCCATCGTGCTGGCCGACGAGCCTACCGGCAACCTGGATTCAGCCAATTCGGAGATCGTGCTGAATATGCTGCAGCACTCCAATAAGGAATTAGGGCAGACTGTGCTCATGATCACCCATAATCCCGAGGCCGCCGCCTATGGCGATCGCATCATCCACATGCGCGACGGCGAGATCGTGCCGCCGGAAAAAGATCCGCAGTGGACCGGACATCACTAAACCAATTTCTATGGACGACCTGAAAAAACCGATTCTGCCCGGCAAGGGCAACTCCGACTACGAGCGCTACCTGCGCACCGACGAACTTCTATCTCTCCAGAAGACCGACCAGGAACTTCTCCACCCGGACGAGATGACCTTCCAGGTCATCCACCAGAGTTCGGAGATCCTGATGAAGGGCGTCGCTTTTGAACTCGGCCGAGCCCGTACCTTGATCGAAGCAGGCGATTTCGGAAATGCCTGCCGCCTGATCCGCCGTGCCAACCAGATGCTGGATTATCCCATCACCATGTTGCACGTGCTGGAGACGATCACACCCTACGACTATCACATTATTCGCGCTGGCCTGGGACACGGCAGCGGCCTCGATTCTCCCGGCTTCCTGAGCCTGCTGCACATCGGCCCGCGCCTCGGAGAAGCATTCCATGCCCAGCTCCATAAAGCCGGCGTCAGCGTGGACGATGTCTATCGCCGCCACCAGGAATTGTTCGGTCTGCATGACACCGCCGAAAGCCTGCTGGACTTTGACGAGCGCGCTCACATTTTCCGTTTTCACCACCTCAAGCTGGCGCAAAGAATCATCGGGGGCGGGGTCGTGGGCACCATGGGTACGCCTGTCGAAGTCCTGCACCAGCGCATGGAACACGTCTTTTACAAAGACCTCTGGGACGTCCGCAATCGCATCACCGCCAAAGCCAACCAAGCCACGCAGAAAGGTTGATGCAGGCGCGGGCGCCCTCGCTCGTGCGTCTATCAACTCCGGCTAACGCTGTTGATCACCGTTCTGTCTTGGTGGCTACGCTTCTCGTTTACACACTTTTACTTCATTCGCTCAACTTTACTGGCAAGGCTCTCGAGTTTGTGCGTTCTCACTAAGTATGAGAGGAGCACACAATGAACAATGAAATGACCACGGTGTTCTACGTAGACGATAACCCCAAATCCCGAAGGTGGCTAGGCAGTGTCCTTACAGAATGTGGTTTCGAAATGATCACCGCTTCCGATCCCGTGGAGGCGCTGCGCCGCTGCAAGAAACTGTCTTTTGATTTGGCACTTCTGGACTACCAAATGCCCTCACTCACCGGCTCACAATTAGCGCAGGAGATTAAGTTCATCGCCCCGGACATTCCCATCGTTCTCATTTCGGGTTACCCCATTCTTTCTACTCAGGACCTGGCGTTCGTGGACGCACACTTCGGACGTGGCACCAGCCTGGACGATCTTGTCGACACCATGCGACGCCTGACCAACTCGAAGCCGCCAATCAGAATCAGCCCACGATTGGCGGCGGCTTGGGCACACTCGACGTAAAGAGCCTTGGAGTGTGGTTCGCTGGTCCGAATCTCACTACAGAGTCATTGGGAGGACCTCATGAATTGGTTTCTAGCAGGATCTTCCTCTGTGACTCTGTGCCTCTGTGGTGGATTTGGGGTTACTGGGCGCGATGTTATAATCTGAAGCGAGTTGAGCGGGAGTAGCTCAGTGGTAGAGCGCGACCTTGCCAAGGTCGATGTCGCGGGTTCGACCCCCGTCTCCCGCTCCAGAAATCTGATTAGCCCCGCGTTGGCGGGGCTTTTCGTTCCCCACAGGCTTATCAGTCTGTGGACTTTTCGGGCTAGTACAGCTAACTTATTTCTCAGGGGCGCGGTACCCAAGTGGTAAGGGAGAGGTCTGCAAAACCTTTATGCGTCGGTTCGATTCCGACCCGCGCCTCCAGTCTATTCGACCCCTACCTTTAAACTGAACGGGGATACTCCTGGCAGCCATCTCCCCGATCAATTCGCTAGATCTTTTCGAAGAAGTGGGCAATCTTCTTCCCAGATTCCTCGGTCGAGTAGACCACAACTTTCGCGCCCTTTTCGCTTCCCTCACCAATGTCCTTGCCGGCATCTTTGGCAGCGTGGTCGGTGAGCTTGAAGGTTTTCTCCGAGCCATCGGCGGTCTTCACCACGATGGTTTTCCCACCTCGATCAATATCTTTGATTGTGCCTTCGGTCGCTTTGAGTCCGCCCTTGCCAATCTTGTCCACTTCAACAGCAGTATCTTCCGTTCCCCGTTCAGTGTAATGGGCCACAACCTCCGAACCTTTGGTCACGCCGTGCCAGGAATCTTTGGCCGCGTCTTCGGAAGCTCGGGCACCATGGACGGTGGTTTCTTTTACCAGGTGCAACGAGTGCTCCGTCCCGTCGGCCGTCTTCACCACTACCGTGTGGCTAGCCGAGTCCACCTTCGAAACCGTCCCATGGACGGCGCTCACCACGTCGTCCGCAGCGTAAGCAACCGACACCAGCGATAATGCAGCGACCACTCCCATCAGTTTGTTCATTACTTTGCAGCTCCTTTTCGTTTTTAGGTTCAACTCAGTCCTGAATTTGTTCAGTTTAGCGGCGGCGGAGTCATCCCCATAAACGCCGTCCCGAGAAATTTCCCCTGTGCATCGAAATTCCAGGTGAATATCGCAAATCCGGCGCGTTCACAGGCGTGGCATCCGTTGATCAACGGATAGCCCACCATAAACTGGGTTCCGCCGTTCGGCCCCGACTGCGAGGTGGGCCATATCTTTCCATCGCGATCTCCCGGCCACACATCAACCTTGGGAAATTGATTCTTGAGGTCCTGAAACTGGAAGCTCTGCTTCATCGTCTTGGTGTCGAGCAGCTTCAAATCCTCGACGTTGACGATCGGTGGTCGTCCATTCACCAGCAAAAGACCATAGTTCGTATTGGCGCGCAAGGGATAGGTAATCCACGCAAAGGCAACCGGGCTCCCGCCTTGGAAACCGGTCATAACACCGAAGTCGCCGTGGCTCTGCTTGAAAAGTTCGCGCGCAAAGCTGACGGCCGCGGTTGGGGCGCCGGCCTGCCCCATCTGCTCAATCATGCACTCGGCCCCGGGATGGGAAGACTTGTCGCAAACCGCGTGAGCGCTGGCAAGGAATTGCGGCGGAAGCTGCCATACCGCCGACGCATCAATCTTTCCTGGCCCAGTTTGCGGCTGTGCCATCGAAGATCCAGCCAACCAGGTCACTGCGAGCAGCAATAGGGCGGAGCGCATATTGTCCCTTCGGGAGCCAACATTCTATACCTTGCCGGCTCGGTGCCCAGAATTTCGTCCACTCCCGCGCCCATGTGTTCTCCAAGCTGCCCGCTCTGCTATACTCAACCCGCTTCCGCTGACAACAAAATGTTTCACTATTGCTAGTCGGAATCCTGGTTCTTGATCCACATGGTCACTTCTGCAAATCCCATACCGCGCCATATCGCAAGGCAAGGTTTAACGGCCAAGCTTCGGGATTACTACGCACTCACCAAGCCCGAGGTGAACCTGCTGATTTTGATGACCACATCAGCTGGATACTACCTGGGCACGCACGGGTCGTTAAATGTTGTGGGGCTGGTGAACACTCTAGTCGGGACCTTGCTCGTGGCCAGCGGTACTGCAACCCTGAATCAATGGATGGAACGGGCATGGGACGGCAAAATGCGGCGTACTGCGTCTCGCCCCTTGCCGGCTGGCCGGCTCAGCACACGCGAGGCCTTCTGGTTCGGCAGCATTCTTAGTACCCTGGGTGGACTATACCTGGCCGTGATGATCAACCAGCTTGCCGCGCTTCTGGCCATCTCAACCTTGCTTTCGTATCTGCTGATTTATACGCCGCTTAAGCGCAAGACTCCTCTTTGCACGTTGTTAGGAGCTTTCCCCGGCGCCATGCCCACTTTGATCGGTTGGGCCGCAGCCTCCGGACGCATCGACTCGGCGGCATGGTTCCTGTTCGCTATTCTTTTCCTTTGGCAGTTTCCGCATTTTCTCGCTATCGCATTGATGTATCAGGAAGATTACGACCGCGCCGGCTACCGCATGCTGCCCAGCTTCGACGTGGACTCCCGCTTTACCCGAGCCGAAATCCTCGGTTTCACCGTGGTTCTGGTCCTCACCACCCTGGTGCCAACCGTCCATGCCGGACTCCCCTATCTGGCCGCCATGCTATCGGCGGGCGCATTCTTGCTGTACCATGTTGTCCGCTTGACTAAGTCTGCGTCTAAGACTTTAGCCAGCCGCGTGGTGCATGCATCGGTGATTTACCTGCCATTCGTCCTGGTAATAATCGCCTGGAAGCGATGAGACCTGGTCTGGTACTCTACTGGACTGGTTTAGTCTGGCTCTCATCCATTAAGTTGGATCCTTTGGTTTCGGAGAGTGCCGAACTGCGGGCGCCGATTCCCAATTCGGGAAACTATGCGACGAGTATGATTCGAGTTTTCCGGTCTGTTACGAAACCGGAACAAGAGCTTGACCGGAAACGAGGTCGGGGTGCGGATATCTCCTGGTGCTGTCGAGCTGCGATTCGCTCCGCGATGACTCCGTGTAACTGGCTAAGGTTGCAGATGTTCTTGTTAGGTTGAAGGGGGATCCAATGTGTCCGGGTGGACAGAATCTACGCTTGCTCCGCGAGCAGCTCGGCTTGACCATGAAGGACGTGGAGAACGCCAGCGCCCGCATGGCGCAGAAGCATGGCAATGACGAGTTCGTCATCCCTCCCAGTCGGCTTTCCGATATCGAAACAAAAGGCGTAGTGCCCAGCATCTTCCGTTTATATTCATTCGCCGCCATTTACCGCCGGGACATTCGTGAGCTTATGTCCTGGTATGGCGTGGACTTGAACGCAATGCCTTCAGATCTGGACTTTGTGATTCCTCCGAAGTCTCACGTCTCCGAAGCCTTGGCTAATCTTTCGGCGGTGCAGGTGCCGTTGCGCCTGGACCCCAGTTTCGACCCCCGCCGCACCGTGAATTTTGGACGTATGGTCGAACAGTGGGGACTGGTTCCGCTCGCCTACCTGGCCCAGTTCGCATCTTGCCAGTTCACCTACGGTTACATCGGCAGTGAAGATCTGACCATGTATCCCATTCTCCCTCCGGGAAGTTTTGTGCAGGTGGATGAATCCAGAAACAAAGTCGCAGATGGAGGCTGGAGATCAGAATACGAGCGGCCCATTTACTTCGTGGAAACCCGCAGTGGACACGTGTGCTGTTGGTGCACCATGACCAAGGAAGAGCTTATCTTGCAACCCCATCCCCTATCGCCGGTCGCTGCCCGGGCGTTGCGCTATCCCCAGCAGGCAGAAGTCATCGGTCAAGTCGTAGGCGTGGCCATCAAACTAGGGGAGTGGCGCCCGGTCTTTGATGCGTCAACAAACTCGAAAGCGCATGAAGCACTGAACTAAGATGCCGCTCCGATCCCGCTCCTGGGCTCGGCGGCAGAAGCCTTGAACTCCCGCCAGAAAGCTGCTCCAAATATACTTTGGGCGGAAGCCCCGCCAACTGACTCGATCGCTCCGCCTCTTCTTCCAGCTTCCGCAGCGGAGTAGACAGCACTTCTGAAAGCATCGCCCGGTGGGCTTGCGTCAACGCCTTCTCGGCCGTCCCCTCCCCGTGAACCCTGACCAGACCCCAGTGCGTGTAAGTTCCCGCTTTGCTCCGCAGCCCAGCCACATATTCCAGCTTGCGTAAGCATCCGGTAACCGCCCGAAGCGTGGTCTCTTGCAGGTCTTCCAGAGCTGAAATGAGGGTCATGGCAGTTACATTTTCCGAACTTATAAATTATTCGGACCCCGTAAATAGAACGGGTTGAATTAACACATTATCACGGCGCAATTCACCTGAAAAGGAGATTACGCCGTGAAAAAAACTCTGTTGTGGTTCGCCTCCCTGTTGTTTCTCGCCTCCCTCTCCGCACCAACCCTGATGCGAGCGGATGATCCCGACCCAAATTGCGACCTGGTCCTAGGATGCACCAAACCAGTCGTCGGTCTTGTTGCCGGGCTGCACCACTAGTCCGTATAGAGAAATTCTTGTGAGCTACCGCGGAAAGAGCTATGATTCAACGCGGTAGCTCTATGTTTTTGGATTGGCGCATAATCTGGTTTGCGCGGGTGGCGCTTTCGCTGGCGCTGTTGTTAGTGACAATTAGACGTCACCTTTATAAACAGTTCCCGCTCTTTGCCGTTCACACCGCTTGGATCGCTCTGGCAGGCATGGCGGTAATGGCCATGGATTATGCTCCCTTTGTTAGTGGAAATCAATACTTTGCCGGTGTGTCAGTTAGCAACGGAGTAGAGGCGATACTCGCTTTCGCAATCATCTATCAGATATTCGTCCAAAGACTACATCAGTACCCTGTAATTAGAGATCTGGGAAGCGCCGCGTTCCGCGCAATCACGCTCATTCTCCTCGCCGCCGTACTGTTCCTTGGCTGGCTCGCTCCTGGGCCAGGAGTAAACTATTGGACCTCGTTCTCCGCTGTCATCCGGCGCTCCCTACGCATCTTGCAGTGCGGACAATTGGTTTTCCTGTTCCTTTTCTGTGGTTATTTCCGCTTGTCCTGGCGGAATCGAACTTTTGGGATTGCCCTGGGGCTGGGCATTCTCACCAGTTCCAGCCTCGCGATCAGTGCGTTTGTGTCCCAGCTTGGGCCTGCCGAGTTTCACCGGGTTGAGTCCATCGTGCGGTTGGCGAACGAATCCACTTATTTGATCGCCGTGCTGGTGTGGCTGTTCTACATGCTCGCACCCGAGCAAGCCCCGCGACCATCTGTCGGCCCTATGCCGCCGGATGACCTCGATACCTGGAACCAGGAGTTGGAGCGGATGTTAGAGCCATGACCATCTCCATCATTCTCGCACTGCTGGCGTTGAGTGTTCCGGTTATCATTCGCCTGGCCAAAGGCCGTGCTGCCACCCCACGGATCGAGCAACTTCGATCGGTCGACCTCCGCGCCTTTCGAAACTTAATGGATCCGGAAGAAGAAGAATATCTGCGCCAGCACTTGCCCGCAGCGGAGTTTCGCCGTATTCAGCGCGAACGCCTGCGCGCGGCGGTGGAGTACATTCAGTGCGCCGCTTTCAACGCTGCGGTACTGATGAACTTCGCGGAAGCGGCGCGGCAAAGCCCCGATCCCGCGGTCGCCCGAGCCGCCGTCAAGCTCACCGACAACGCGATTCGTTTGCGCAGCTATGCCTTCCGGGCAATCCCCAAACTCTACCTGGCCATGATCTTCCCCGGACGTGGCTTCTCACCCGCGCCCGTGGCGGAAAGCTATGAACAAATGACCCGGCAAGTCGTATTGCTGGGTCTGCAGTATCCAACTGGGGAAATTTCCGCCGCGCTCTAAACCTCATTGCCCCGTTACTGCCGTCAGTCCGCCGCAGCCGACGTCTGCACCGCTTCTACCAACGGCATATTCACCAGATGCTCACTGACAAACCAGGCTTGCAGTTCGTTAGTCCGCAACACATCGCTGACCGCCAGATCGTTGGTTCCATCATCCCCAAGTTTGTCCGCTCGCTCCGCTAACTCCCGGCTCTGCCCGATGATCAGCTGATGCGCGTCCAGCAAGCGTGACAGTTGCACCGGAACCTCTTCCCTGCCTTTGGGCGGACGTTCGATCTTTGTGAGTTCCGCAACGTCGTGGGCCATGGCGATGCTCAAGCCACCCAACAACTGAATACGCTCGGCTATAGTGTCCACCAATTCAGACTGCTCGCCGAAATGCTTATCAAACAGCAAATGCAGTTGGTAAAACGTCGGTCCGGCAACCTGCCAGTGCGATTTCTTGTACAGATCGCGCAGGGTCATGGTGTCCGCCAATAGCTGGTTCAGCTTTTCGGTCATTTCGAGCCGGATCGGTTCTTCCAGTTCCAGCGGCAGAGCGTGCGTTACTGTTCCGTATTCCTGGATTGCGCCTGCCCTCTGATGGATTCGGGGCTGAGCGCTCACCCGTGACGGCGGCTTAGAATCATTTTTCTTCGACATGGGAAATCTCCTCTCTTCTTCAAAATGGGAATGCGACCAACGGCTTGCTCTGGCGGATGATGTTTGCGGCCCGCCCGGAAAAACTCGGTTGTGAAGGCACTTCGGACTCGTGTCCTCCGTGCTCTGAGATGCTTTTCAACTGGGAACGGATTCCCATTTGTTATTGTGCTTGGTCGCGTACCAAGTTTCAACCCAGCCGGGCCAGCAAAAATCCGCGCAATTGTCTATGATGGAAGCTTCCCACCAGACGGAGAAATAGCCTTGCCCGAGACGCAGACCGACGGATTAGAAGTTCTCGAAACCCGCGAGTGGCTGGATTCCCTGGATTATGTCCTCTCCAAAGGCGGCCCCGACCGCGCCGGGCGCCTGCTGCAACAGCTTTCCCTGCATGCCAAACGCGCCGCTGGAGTGAACCTCCCATTCACCGCCACTACGCCTTATACAAATACGATTTCCGCCATCCAGCAACCGCCCTTTCCCGGCAGTCAGGAAATGGAACGCCGCATTAAGAGCCTGGTCCGCTGGAATGCTCTGGCCATGGTGGTTCGCGCCAATAAGCTCCAGGAAGGCATCGGCGGGCATATCTCGACTTTCGCCTCGGCTGCAACTCTTTACGAAGTCGCTTTCAACCATTTTCTTCACGCGCAAAACGAGAGCGGAGACCGCGACCTGGTCTACTTTCAAGGACACGCCGCCCCCGGAATTTACGCCCGCGCCTATCTCGAAGGCCGCATCCCCAAGCAAAAGCTGGAGAACTTTCGCCGCGAACTCAAGCCGGAAGGCGGTCTCTCTTCTTATCCGCATCCTTGGCTGATGCCCGATTTCTGGGAGTTCCCCACCGTTTCGATGGGCCTCGGTCCTATCCAAGCTATCTATCAGGCACGCTTCATGCGGTATCTGGAAAACCGAGGATTGAAGCAAACTACCGGAGGCAAGGTTTGGGCCTTCCTCGGTGACGGAGAGATGGATGAACCCGAATCTCTCGGTTCCATCACTCTGGCTTCCCGCGAACGCCTCGACAACCTCATTTTCGTGGTCAACTGCAATCTGCAACGACTAGACGGCCCCGTCCGCGGCAATGGCAAGATCATCCAGGAACTCGAAGCCATTTTCCGCGGCGCTGGATGGAATGTCATTAAGTGCATCTGGGGCACCGATTGGGACAGCCTCCTGCGCAATGATCGGGATGGGTTGCTGGTCAAGCGCATGGGTGAAATCAGCGACGGTCAGTATCAGAAATACTTCGTCGAAAGCGGGACCTATTTCCGGCAAAATTTCTTCGGTACCGACCCCCGCTTGCTCAAGATGGTCGAGCATCTTTCCGACGAACAGCTTGCGCGCATGCGACTGGGTGGCCACGATCCCATCAAGGTCCACGCCGCTTTCCGTGCGGCTGTCGATCACAAGGGGTCACCCTCCATCGTCCTCGCCAAAACCATCAAGGGTTATGGTCTGGGGGAAGCCGGCGAAGGCAAGAACATCACCCACCAACAAAAAAAGCTCAACGACGACGAGTTGCAGATGTTCCGCTCGCGTTTCGGAATCCCCATCCCCGATGCCGAACTGCACGACGCGCCCTTTTATCGTCCTGCTGACGATAGCCCCGAAATTCGTTATATGCAGGAGCGGCGCAAGCAACTGGGAGGCTATTTGCCGGAACGCAAAGTGCGATCCCAGCCCATCGCGTCCGGATGGGAATCGCATTTCGACGAATTCTACAAAGGCACCGAAGGCCGCGATGTTGCGACCACCATGGTATTCGTGCGCATGCTGGGGAAGTTACTGCGCGACCCGGAAATCGGAAAACTGATCGTCCCCATCATCCCTGACGAAGCCCGCACCTTCGGCATGGAAGCCCTGTTCCGCCAAATCGGCATCTACTCCAGCGTCGGCCAACTCTATGAGCCGGTGGATATGGACACCCTGCTTTATTACAAGGAAGCGCGAGACGGGCAAATTCTCGAAGAAGGCATTACCGAAGCCGGCTCCATGTGCTCGTTTATCGCCGCCGGCACGGCCTATGCTACTTACGGCATCAATACCATCCCCTTCTTTATTTATTACTCCATGTTCGGCTTCCAACGAATCGGCGACTTGATCTGGGCCGCAGCCGACATGCGCACACGCGGCTTCATGATCGGAGGCACTGCCGGACGCACCACGCTGGCAGGCGAAGGCCTGCAACATCAGGACGGTCATAGCCACGTGCTGGCGCTCGCCGTGCCCAACGTTCTGGCTTATGATCCCGCCTTCGCCTACGAGATCGCCGTCATTATTCAGGACGGCATCAAGCGCATGTACATCGATCAGGACTCGGTTTTCTACTATCTGACCGTCACCAACGAGCCTCTCCCCATGCCGGAAATGCCTCCAGGCGAAGGCGTGCGCGAGGGCATCCTGCGCGGCTTGTACCGTTTCAAAGCATCCGGGAAGAAAGACGCGAAACTCAAAGCTCAGCTCTTCGGCAGCGGAGCAATTATGTACGAGGTGCTCAAGGCCCAACAGATTCTCGAAGAGAAGTACAACGTGGCTGCCGATGTCTGGAGCGTTACCAGTTACAAGCGTCTGTACCGCGAAGCCAACCACTGCGACCGCTGGAACATGCTCCATCCTGGTCAGCCGCCGCAGGTGTCGTTTGTGAGCCAGTGCCTGAAAGACGCGAAGGGAGTGTTTGTGGCCGCATCGGACAACATGAAGATTCTGCCGGAATCGATTGCTCGCTGGGTGCCTGGACCGCTGGTGGCCTTGGGTACGGACGGTTTCGGCCGCAGTGAGAGTCGCGCTTCCCTGCGCAATTTCTTCGAGGTGGACGCCAAGCACATCGTCCTGGCCACGCTCAATGCGCTGGCCACGGAAAAACAGATTGCCCCGGAATGTGCCGAGAAAGCGGTTCGTGAACTCGGCATCGATCCGGAGAAACCCAATCCGGCATTCAGTTAGATGAGCCGTACAATTCTGTTGAGAACGAACGATTCGTATCAGGGCATGTCTTCAGACGTGCCGCAAGGATGACTTTTCAATGCCGCCTTTAGGCGCTGTCATGAACGGAGCAAGCGTTGACTGAATTCAAACTACCCGAGCTAGGCGAAAACATCGAACAGGGAGAACTGGTCCGCCTGATGATTTCGCCCGGCGCCACCATCACCGAAGGCCAGCCCGTGATGGAACTGGAAACTGACAAGGCCGTCGTCGAAGTGCCTTCATCGGTGACTGGCACAGTAAAAGAAATCCGCGTCAAAGAAGGACAAAAAATCAAAGTCGGCCAGGTGATCTTCACCGTGGACAACGGTGTCGGCACCCAGGCATCCTCGCCGGCGAAGCAAACCTCCGCTCCCGCCCCGAAAGCAGCCCCTGCTGCTGCCCCGGCTCCGGCTGCCGCCGCCGCTGCTGCTCCCGCGCGTCGCGCCACTGACGCATCGGCCCCTACCGACTTCAAGCTCCCTGAACTCGGCGAAAACATCGAACAAGGCGAACTGGTACGCCTCATGATTTCCCCCGGTGCCAAAGTCTCCGAAGGTCAGCCGGTGATGGAACTCGAGACCGACAAAGCCGTCGTCGAAGTTCCCTCCTCTGTCACGGGAGTCGTGAAAGACATCCTGGTCAAGCAAGGCACAAAGATTAAAGTAGGACAGGTCATTTTTACTCTTGAAGGTGGCGCAGCCCCGGCAACGGAAAAACCCAGGCACGCCCCCGTCGAACACTTCTCCGAACAAACTGCCGCCCGTCTGACTTTCCAGACCGCCATCCAGGCCGAAGGAAAAACCGAACAGCAGGCGCTGCCACCCGATAAGCCCCAGCCTCTACCGCCGTCATTCACCATGCCGGCACAACTCGGCAAAGTTGCCGGAAGCGATCACGGTGAACCTGTGCCCGCCGCCCCGCACGTGCGACGACTCGCCCGTGAACTCGGCCTCGATATTCATGGCGTCAAAGGCTCCGGTCCCGGCGGCCGCATCAGCGAAGACGACGTCAAGAATTACTCCAAGTCGTTGCTGGCTTCGGCCACGGCAGCGCCCCGCGGAACGCAATTCGCGCAACCAGATCTCCCCGACTTCACCAAGTGGGGAAAGATCGAGCGTGTTTCCATCCGCGGCGTGCGCCGCAAAACTGCCGAACACTTGTGGCAGGCTTGGACGACTATTCCCCACGTTACCCAACAAGATCACGCGGACATCACCGAACTCGAACAACTGCGCGCCCGTTTCGCTCCCAAAGCTCAAGAAGCCGGCGGCAAGATGACGGTCACCGCCATCGCCCTGAAAGTCTGCGCCTCGGCGCTCAAAATCTTTCCCCAGTTCAACGCCAGCCTCGACATGGCAAAAGAAGAAATCGTCTACAAGCAGTACATCAACATCGGTGTCGCGGTCGACACCGACCGTGGCCTGCTGGTTCCCGTCATCCGCGAGGTCGACAAGAAAAACATCGTAGAACTGGCCACTGAACTCACCCAGCTTTCGGTTAAGGCACGGGAGAAAAAGCTAACACCGGAAGAAATGCAAGGTGGGACCTTCACCATTACCAACCTTGGTGGCATCGGTGGCGACGGATTTTCGCCCATCGTCAATCATCCCGAAGTCGCGATCCTCGGCCTGTCGCGTTCCAGCATGGCCCCGGTATTTATAAACGGTAAGTTCGAGCCGCGGCTGGTGTTACCGCTGTCGCTTTCGTACGATCATCGCCTGATCGACGGCGCCGACGCTGCCCGATTCCTGCGCTGGATCGCCGAAGCATTCGAGCAGCCATTCTTGTTGTCAGTGCAGGGATAAGATTTCCTCTGTGTAACTCTGTGTCCTCTGTGGTGAAGATTTTTGATTGATAACTTTTCATGACCGAACCATCGAACCTGCACGTAGCAGTAATCGGCGCCGGCCCCGGCGGCTATGCGGCAGCCTTTCTGGCCGCTGACCTCGGCATGACCGTCACGCTGATCGATCCCGAAGCCAACCCGGGTGGCGTCTGCCTCTACCGCGGATGCATCCCCTCGAAGGCCCTGCTGCACGTCGCCAAGCTGATCGACGAATCCCGTCACGCCAAAGATTGGGGTATCGACTTCGCCGCCCCGCAGATCGACCTGGCTCGCCTCCGGTCTTGGAAAGAGAATGTGGTCAAGAAACTCACCGGTGGCCTCGGTGTGCTTTCGAAACAACGCAAAGTCGAATACATCCAGGGCCGGGCGTCCTTTGACAACTCAACTACTTTACGGATTACCCGCGCCAACGCCGCCGACGAGTCCCGTAGCTTCGACCGCATCATCATCGCCACCGGCTCTCGTCCGGCGATCGTTCCCGCTCTTAAGCTCGATACTCCCAGCATGTTGGATTCAACCTCCGCTCTCGACCTCGCCGACGTTCCCGGCAGTCTGCTCGTAGTCGGCGGTGGATACATCGGCCTGGAACTCGGCACCGTCTACGCCGCGCTCGGATCGAAAGTTTCCGTAGTCGAAATGCTGCCCGGCCTCCTGCCCGGAGCCGACCGCGATCTCGTCCTTCCCCTATACAAGCGTATGGAAAAGATCTTCAACTCCATCATGCTGAACACCACTGTGGCCGGAGTGAAAGAAGAAGCCGCCGGCCTTCGTGTCACGTTCGACGGTCCCGAAGTCAAAGAGCGCGAAAAACTCTTCGATAAAGTTCTGGTTTCGGTTGGCCGCAAACCCAACTCCGAGATCCCCGGCCTCGACAAAACTCAAGTCAAAATCGGCCCCCGCGGATTCATCCAGGTCAACAAGCAGTTGCAAACCGACGACCCCGCAATTTACGCTATCGGAGACGTTGTCGGCGAACCCATGCTGGCCCACAAAGCCTCGCACGAAGGCCGAACCGCCGTCGAGGCCATCGCCGGACATAAAGTCGCCTTCGAACCCAACGCCATTCCCGCCGTCATCTTCACCGATCCCGAAATCGCCTGGGCAGGCCTGACCGAAACTCAGGCACAAAAAGACAATCGCGAGATCAAGGTCGCCAAGTTTCCCTGGGGCGCTTCCGGCCGTGCGATAACTCTCGACCGCCCCGAGGGCATGACCAAACTCATCATCGATCCGCAGACCGAGCGCGTGCTGGGCGTCGGAATCGTGGGCGTAGGCGCTGGCGAACTGATCGCCGAAGGCGTTCTCGCCATCGAAATGGGTGCCGTCGCCAAGGATATTGCGCTCACCATCCACCCCCACCCCACGCTTTCGGAAACCGTCATGGAATCCGCAGAAGTTTTCTTCGGTACCAGCACCCACGTGTATCGTCCGAAGAAGTAGAACCAGCAGGCAATCTTCGAGGAACTGTCCCCTGTGCTCCTCTGTGTCCTCTGTGTTGAGGTTTTTAGTAATCAAGCCTATACCGCTATACTGGTGTGCTTCCCAACCAAGGAGATTCGCGTGAGCCGCGTCTACTTAGTCCTAACGCTCTTCATTCTCGCCCTACCCCTCGCCGCGCAGGAGATGCCGATGCAAAGTTCCTCAAAAGCCACTGCCGCCGCCATTCAGCCCGCATGGATGACCGCCTCGGCCGCCAAACTAGAAACCGAACTGGTCACCAAATATGGCGAGACCCAACGAGCACGCGCTCAACGAGGCCTTCATCAAGTCGCCGAGTTCTGGCGCTCCGAAGACGGCGACGCCGCCGCTTTCGAAGATTTCGTCCGCGCCAACTTTGCCGGCGATCAGGCCACTCTCGACACCATGTTCACCCGCTATCAATCGCTGCTCGAAGCGCTGAACGGCCACATGCACGAGATCAATCGCGAGTTCCGCCAACAACTCGATCTCGACTACGGCCCTGTGCTCCCCTTCGACGAAACCTTCGGCGGCTACGATCCTTCCGCGCACGTCCTCGACGACTTTTTCAACAACAAGCTCGCTTTCACGGTGCTGCTGAATTTCCCGCTCGCCACCCTCGACGATTGCCTGAAAAACGGTCCCTCTTGGACCCGCCGCCAGTGGGCTGAAGTCCGCCTCGCACAGCAATTCGACAAACGAATTCCCGCCGACGTCAACCTCGCCATCTCAGAAGCCGCCTCCGAAGCCGGTCAATACATTTCCCAGTACAACATCTGGATGTACCACGTGGTCAACGACCAAGGTCAGCGTATCTTCCCGCCTAAGATGCGCCTGCTCAGCCACTGGAACTTGCGTGATGAAATCAAGGCCGACTATTCCGACCCGCAAACCGGCCTCGCCAAGCAGCGCGCCATTCAACAGGTCATGGAGCGCATCGTCACTCAAACCATTCCGCAGGTGGTCATCGATAACCCTGGCGTCGACTGGAATCCCGTAACCAACGAAGTGAAACCGGCCGCAGCGAAGGATGCCGATTCGACAAAAACAACCACCAACATCACCAATGCCCGCGAGCCTGACACGCGTTACGCCATGCTGTGGAAGACCTACACCGCCTCGCGCAAAGCCGATCCCTATTCTCCGACCGCGCCCACACTGATCGATCGCCGCTTCAACGAAGACCGCGAGATTCCCGAAGTCCGCGTCAAAGCCATGCTTGAACAGGTTCTAAGCTCGCCGCTCGCAGCCCAAACCGGCAAGCTAATCGAATCCCGCCTCGGCCGGCCGCTCGAACCATTCGACGTCTGGTACAACGGATTCCGACCCGGCAGCAAATTCACCGAGGCGCAGCTCGATGAAATGGTCGCCAAGAAATATCCCACCGCCGAGGCCTATCAAAAAGACATTCCAAATCTCCTGATGCATCTCGGCTTCTCGCCCGAGAAGGCCCAATACGTCGCCAACAACATCATCGTCGACCCTGCCCGCGGATCCGGCCACGCCATGGGCGCAGGCATGCGTTCCGAGAAAGCCCATCTCCGCACTCGCGTCGAAAAGACCGGCATGAACTACAAAGCTTTCAACATCGCCGTCCATGAAATGGGACACAACGTTGAGCAAACTTTTTCTCTCAATGAAGGCGACTACACGCTGCTAAGCGGCGTGCCCAACACGGCTTTCACAGAAGCTTTGGCGTTCGTCTTTCAAGGCCACGACCTCGAACTTCTCGGCCTCCCCGCGCCCGACGCCAAAGCCCAAGCCGAAAAGACCCTCAACGATTTCTGGGGCACCTACGAAATCGCCGGCGTCGCGCTCGTCGACATGGGCGTCTGGCACTGGATGTACGACCACCCCCAGGCCACGCCCCAACAACTCAACGACGCCACCGTCCAAATCGCAAAAGACATCTGGAACCGCTACTACGCTCCCATCTTCCACCAGAAAGACGTCGTGCTCCTCGGCGTGTACTCGCACATGATCGACTCATTCCTCTACTTGCCCGATTACCCCATCGGCCACATGATCGCCTTCCAGATCGAAGAACAAATGAAAAAAGCCGGCAGCATCGGCCCCGAGTTCGAACGCATGGCCAAAGAAGGCCGCGTCATTCCCGATCTCTGGATGGAAAACGCCACCGGCCATCCCGTCGGACCCGAAGCTCTATTGGCAGCGACAAAGAACGCACTGGCCGCCGCGAGCACAAAATGATAAATATCCAAAATTCTGTCAATAGCAACTTAGTAACTAATTCCGTCTAACCCGATGATCCTATTCCAAATATAAACTTCCAAATCGTGTCTCACTTACCCCTGCAAAATGCTATTCTGAATATATAGGGTAATTACTTACAGGCGCGGCGCGCAGCCGCGCCTTTTCTATTGGGAGAAATAACCTTGAAAACTTCCGGTATGGACATTCGCAACCGCAAGAAACGCGGCCAATGGGCCGAGCTTCGTTTCATGGCCAAAGCCACTGAACTAGGCTTTCAAGTCGCCAAACCACTGGGCGACGCCGCTCCCTATGACGTTGTCCTCGACATCGGCGGTCGCTTTATCAGCATCCAGATCAAGTCCACCTATTTCCGCGGGACCAACCTAAAGCCCGGCAGCTTCGTCGCCAACCTCTTCCATGCTGCCGGCCCCGGCCACCACTACCGGGAATCCGACTTCGACTACCTCGCCGTTTACTACATCCCCAAAGACATCTGGTACATCATCCCCTCAGCCCAGGCCGCCGGACGATTCGCCATCCGCGCCGTCCCCGGCGACAAACTGAACCAATGGGAACCCTACCGCGAAGCCTGGCATCTTCTCCATGATCGCGCCCCCGCCCCACTCCAAAAACCCGGCCACTTCAACCTCTACGGCATAATCGAAGACGACTACGTCCCGCCGCCCCGAGTAAGAAGATAGAAAGCTGCGAAGCAGCAATGCCCGTGTGGGGCGGACACTCTTGTCTGCCGCCTTTGATTTGGGTGTGTACAGGCAGCCTCGCGACCGCCGCCGAAAGCACGATTCGTATCAGGGTCGTTGAGGAGCACCGTATCAGGGCACGGCTTCAGCCGTGCCGCAAGAGCCAACTAAACTCCGGGCTTTAGCCCCTGGAGAGACCTAGCCGCAAAGCGGCGTAAGAATGCAGCCCACGGCGCAAGCCGTGGGTAGCGATGCCAAACACACGCGAGCCCCATCGGGGCGAAAGAACAGACGCCACACCCAATCCCCTTGTCATCCTGAGCCAGCGGATCCTTCGCAACGCGAAGGATCCCAACGAAGGACCTATGCAATTTGGGTGGAGAAAACAATATACGCCCCCAACCCCTTGTCATTCCGAATCCGCTTTTAGCGGTGAGGAATCTGCTTTTCTCCGCGGACGGAAACGGCGCCGTCGCAAGCACGGACCATATCAGGGACATTGAGGAGCACCGTATCAGGGCACGGCTTCAGCCGTGCCGTAAGAGCCAACTAAACCCCGGGCTTTAGCCCCTGAGGGATCAGGGAGGAGGGACAATACTCGTGTGGGGCGGACACACTCTTGTCCGCCGCCTTTGACTTTGCCTGTATGCAGGCAGCCCCGTGACTGCCGGACGACCCATTCTAACGTCGCGCCTTTTGCGACGTTAGAGTGGGGCTGTGGACGCCGCCGAAAGCGCGATTCGCACCAGGGAAGTTGAGGAGCACCGTGGAAGGGCACGGCTTCAGCCCCGCCGAACACTGCATTGCGCGGCACCCCTTCACTGGAGTACGATTCAGGTCTTCCCCAGGGTGTTCTACGGTCCCGCTTTATCAGGGTCGGCAGTTCCAGAGTGCTTCATATAGGACGATGCCACGATGATCGACTACATGCTTTGGCCTACGAAGAGGCTATCAGTCACTAGCCTTCTTCTTGATCAGGAGAACCCACGTTTGCCACAATCGGGCGGTGCGATGGGGCAGCGACAGATAATAGACGAACTGGTTACTCATGACTCCGTCTACGATCTGGCGAAGGACATCACCACGCAGGGATTCTTTCCGACCGAAGTCCTGCTCGGGGTGCGAGATGGGGATCAGATCGTTATTATTGAAGGCAATCGCCGTCTCGCTGCACTAAAGCTTCTCATCAACCCCGAGCTTGCTCCACAGTCGCATCTGGAGCGATTTCGGCGGCTCTCCGAAAAAACCACAGCGTCTGTTGTGGCAAAGGTCCAAGTTTCCCTTGCGCCTTCACGAGAGGCTACAACGCCAATCTTGCTGAGCCGGCACACGGCTCAACAGATCCAGTCTTGGAAGAGGCCGATGCAGGCCCGCTTTTATCGGCAACTACTCGAACGCGGATTGACTCCCGACGACCTGATTCAGAGCTACGGAGTTACGGTCGGACAGATCCAAGATTGGATTCGTGCCGACGCAGTATACAGACTTGCCTGCTCCCTCGATTTTCCCGACGAGGTTAAGACAAAGGTTCAGAATAATCGCGAGTTCCCTCTTTCTACCCTTGAACGACTGGTGGAGTCTCAGCCCGTGCGCGAGTTCTTAATGCTGAAGCCTGATGCGAAAGAGGTGCTGGTCAGCGCTGCGAAGCCAGAAGGGTTCCTCAAGGCGTTTCGGCAGGTCGTGGCCGACGTCGCCACCGGCAAGGTTGACAGTCGTACACTCAACAGCGCGGAAAACATTCAGAAATATGTGGGGACGCTCGCGTCGGTTAGGCCGGCAGCGAAGGCCCGCGGGACCTTTTCTATTCGCGACCATTTGTCACAGACGGACCAGCCGTCACCGGTCGTCAGCACAAAAGTCACCGTACGCAGGAGGACCGCATCTGTCAGTTGTATCCCCAAGGGATTGAGATGTTTCTGTCCTGACTCGCGTGTGAATGACATCTTTGATGAACTCCGTAAGCTTCGCCTTGACAGGAACCCTAACGCCTCGGCCGTGTTGCTTCGGTTGTTACTGGAGTTCAGCGTGTCGTTTTATCTCGACACGACCGGTGCCATAAAACCGCTACTGCAGCGTTTTCGTAGCAAGGACAACAGGGGTTTAGACTGGTATCCGTCGCTACGCCAGTTGATGGAGTTGCTGACCACGATAGATGTCGGGCTACAGCCCCTAGAGCTCAAAGCCGTGAAGAGATTCGTCCAGACCAAAGGGCAGAACAACACATTGGACGCCCTTGATGCATTCGTTCACAACCGAAAGATCGACCCGACCGAGGTTGAGATTCGCGCTATCGTCAGACTGATCGAACCCGTGTTGCAGGTGACCCTCGGACGAATATCGACATCAACGCCATGAGAACCATAAATCCCCTGAGGTACCCAGGAGGCAAGGCGTTTCTCGCTCCCACCCTTGCGGCACTCCTTCAAGCAAATCGCCTCGTCCGCCCCACGATCGCGGAACCGTACGCTGGGGCGGCAGGTGCATCCCTTGAGCTGCTCTTTGGCGAATATGTTCAGTCTATTTTGATTAATGATTTCGACTACCGCGTTTTCTCATTCTGGTGGGCAGCGCTTAATCACACGGATCAATTCGTGCAGCGAATCCGATCAATTAGGCTGACCATACCTGAATGGAAGCGACAACGAGATATCTACAGAAATGCTCGTCGGCACAAGCGGTTTGACGTAGGGTTCGCGACCTTTTTCCTGAATCGTACCAACCGTTCGGGCATCCTCGTCAACGGTGGCCCAATCGGTGGAATTAAGCAGACAGGGGAATGGGGGATCGACGCCCGATTTACTAGAGCGACGCTCGCGGATCGGGTAGACCGCATCGGAGCTTATCGAGAAAGAATACTCATTTCCAACCTAGACGCTCTGGAATTTATTCAGCGGCTAGGAAATGGTTCCCCAAGCAGTCAGCTATTCCTTTACCTTGACCCACCATATTACGAGAAGGGTGCGGACCTGTATCTGTCAACTTACGGTCACGACGACCACGTGGCCGTCAGCAAGGCGTTGCGGTCAGGCAAACACCAATGGGCGGCGACCTATGACGACGTTCCGGCGATACGTGCCATTTACGCTAAATGTCGAATAGTACCGTTCAAACTCCGCTACACTGCACATCATTCGAGGCCGGGCAAAGAATTGCTTATTCTCCCGAAAGAACTGGCCGTGCCAGAGTCCCTCAAATTCGCCGGGCACCTCAAGGGCTGAAACCATGAGCGAGTACCCACGATGGATTTACTATCCGCGATCTGAGAGACCACCTAGCTGGGTGGGCGGAGTTGCATCAGTGTTCCGGGAACAGCAGATAAAGCTAGACACCACAGCTATGCACAACAAGAGCGATGTGGCGCTTTCAATAATTCGTCCTGGACTTGAAGAATTAGGTTTTCGGGTTGAGGGCGGTACCCACGAACCAACAATTTATCGTCCTGTACATTTCGGTGAGGGGGGCGTCCCAGATCGCCAGTACCAGATCGACTCCTATCACCCCGAGATCCGAGCAGGATTAGAGGTTGAAGCGGGCCGCTCCATTCGCGGTAATGCAATCTACCGCGACATCATTCAAGCAAGCCTGATTGTTGACCTGGACTATTTCGTTCTTGCTATTCCGCAGCGATACCGCTTCAGCCTGAAAGGAAAACAGAAAGAGCAGGAAGACAGACCATTCGAATATGGACTGACGGTTCTGGATGCGATCTACAGCAGCGGGAGGTTTAGGCTGCCCCTCAAGGGCCTACTGTTTATGGGCTTTTGAACCCCCCGCCTATTGGCTAGAACAGCGCACTGTGCAACGCTCCCGAATTGCCTTCCAGAAATGACTCAGGTGGAGGACACATACCCGAGCCCGTGAAACAGCTAAACGCAAAGGACATAGACAGCCTTCTCCGGCTTGGACCCGGCGCCTTCGACCACATTCCCGAGTACTGCCGGGATGAAGCGATGCAGGCAATCATGCACGTCCGCAAGATGGAGGAAGAACACCTCCTACGTGCAGGGGTTTACTACGTGGTTCTGACAGATCTTTGCGGAGCGACGGCCGCCTCCGAGAAACTTGGAATGGAGCTGAATCGACGGAGGGTAGAGTCGTTCATAACATTGTGTGTCGAGAGCCTCGGGACCTCGGAGCCCACCACCTACGCTCAGTTTGTGAAGCCAGTAGGGGACGCCGCACTGTTTCTCTTTTCGACTTTCGTTGATCTCCATCGATGGTGGGGGATTACACAAAGCAGGATGCAGTTCTACTCATTCGAGTGGAACCGAAAAATCGCTCCTGACATGAGAAGCGTGTTTCAGCTCCGCTCGAAGACCGTTTTTCATGTCGGCGAAGTCGCCTATTCCGGAAAAGATCCGGTTGCGGCGGCAGTGAACCAAGTTTTCAAGATTGAGAAACTATTCAAGCCGGGAGAACTCGGCTGCACCGAAACCGCGAAGATCGTTGCGTCTCCGTATTTCAGACAACTCGCGCTCAGCCCGAAGGCTCGGGAGAAAGTCCGCCTTCCCGGCATTGCCGCTCCGACGATGACCTGGTTGATAGCGAAGAACAAAGCTGCCAGACATGATCTCGCCTAATCGGCCGAACGGGCCACTTGGGAGACACACGGGGACGCGCCTCGAAATATGTCCCGCCTACAAACTACGCAAACAAAAACTCCTTCGTCCGCAACTCCTTAACCGTATCCCTCAACTTCGCCGCTTTCTCAAACTCAAATTGCTTGGCGGCTTCGCGCATATCGCTTTCTAACTTGCCAATATAGGCATCCAACTCTTCCTGCGACTTGAATTCGGGGATGCCTTCGACTTCGCCTCCTGTGAGGTCGGTGTAGTCGGCTTCGATGATGCGCACCAGCGTCATATCCAGCGGCCGGATGATCGACTCCGGAGTTATACCGTTCTCCACGTTGTAAGCTTCCTGAATAGCGCGCCGGCGATTAGTCTCGTCCATGGCTTTCTTCATGGAGTCGGTCATGCGGTCGGCATAGAGAATCGCCCGGCCGTTCAGATTGCGGGCGCAGCGGCCAATGGTCTGAATTAACGACCCGCTCGAACGCAGAAAGCCTTCTTTGTCGGCGTCGAGGATTGCCACCAGCGAAACTTCCGGCAAGTCCAGGCCTTCGCGCAGCAGGTTGATGCCGATCAGCACATCGAACTCGCCCTTGCGCAGGTCGCGCAGAATCTTGATCCGTTCGAGGGTTTCGATCTCTGAATGAAGATAGCGGCACTTCACCCCGACTTCGCTGTAGTATTCGGCCAAATCTTCCGACATGCGCTTGGTCAGCGTCGTCACCAGCACGCGCTCGCCCCGCGCCACGCGCTGGCGAATTTCATGCAGCAAGTCGTCAATCTGTCCCTTCACCGGACGAATGTCCACCGGAGGATCGACCAGGCCCGTAGGCCGAATGATTTGCTCAATGACCACGCCCGCCGATTTCGTCAGTTCATAAGGCCCCGGTGTGGCCGAGACATAGATCGACAAGTTCATGCGGGTCTCAAATTCCTCAAACGTCAGCGGACGATTGTCGAGCGCCGAAGGCATGCGAAACCCATACTCGACCAGCGTCTCCTTCCGCGACCGGTCGCCGTGATACATGCCATGCAACTGCGGCACCGTCTGATGAGATTCATCGATGAACGTCAGGAAATCTCGCGGGAAATAATCCAGCAAAGTAGGCGGAGGCTCCCCCGGCAGCCGCCCAGTGAAATGCCGCGAGTAATTCTCAATTCCATGGCAATAGCCCATGGCCTTGATCATCTCAATGTCATACATGACCCGCTGATGCACCCGCTGTGATTCCACCAGCCGACCTTGTTTCTCAAGCTCCGCCTCCCACCACTTCAATTCTTCGCGGATCGACGTAACTGCCTTCGAGCGAGTCTCCGGCTTCATCACATAATGCGTCTTAGGATAAATCGGCAAACGCACATACTTCTGTTTAACGGTTCCGAATAGCGGATCGATCTGTGATAAAGAATCAACTTCATCCCCAAACAACTCCACCCGATAAGCCATGTCATCATAAGTAGGAAATATCTCGATGACATCGCCCCGAACCCGAAAAGTCCCCCGCCGAAAATCCCCATCTGTCCGCTCGTAGAGCACTTCCACAAGCTTGCGAGTAATGTCCTCCCGCCGAATCTTCTGCCCTTTTTCCAGAAACAACATCATCCCGTAATAAGCTTCCGGCGACCCCAACCCATAAATGCAACTAACCGAGGAAACAATCAGCACATCCCGCCGCTCAAACAAAGACCGGGTAGCCGAAAGCCGCAACTTGTCCAACTCATCATTAATGGTAGCTTCCTTCTCAATATAAAGATCAGCAGCCGGCACATAAGCCTCCGGCTGGAAATAATCATAGTATGAGACGAAGTACTCTACGGCGTTGTGGGGGAAGAAGTTTTTAAATTCGTGATAGAGCTGGGCGGCTAGGGTTTTGTTGTGGGCCATCACGAGCGCCGGCCGGTTGGACTGCTCGATGACTTTGGCCATGGTGTAGGTCTTGCCGGATCCGGTGACACCTAGGAGGACCTGGTGTTGCTCGCGGTCGAAGACGCCTTTCATGAGCGAGTCTATGGCGTGGGCCTGATCGCCTTGCGGGGTGTAGTTGGAAACTAGTTTGAAGTCCATAAAGGCTTTTAGCTGTTGGCTCTTGGCTTTTAGCTTGAATCCGCCGCCTACAGAATGCAATTTCGGCTTGTGGGCAATTCTTTATTATAAACGTGGAGGCCTAACCACAGAGGACACAGAGATCACGGAGGAAAACCTGCAAGGGATTTGCGGGGATCCGCGAAAGAGCCTTCATCGCAGAGAAAAACTTGGAGTGGGTAAGGAAGCGAGCCAAACGCGCGATTATTGTGTCGCAACAAGCGCGACACGTCGCGCGGCTCGCCCAGATTCCCTCGACTTCGCTCGGGACAGGCTCTTCGCGGCGCAAAGTACGCTTGCTCAGGATGACAATCAGGGCAGGGTGAAGTTGACCGTGATCTGGGTTTGGATTTCCATGGGCTGGCTGTCGAGCAGATAGGGTTTGTATTTCCATTGCTTGACCGCGTCCATGGCGGCGTGTGCCAGCATCGGCTCGCCTTTGAGCAGCTTGACGGCGGTGATGTCGCCATCTTTACTAATGGTGGCCAGCAACAGGACCGCACCTTGCAGATGCGCATGCATCGCTCGCGCAGGATAGACGGGCGCGACTTTTTTGACCAGAAGGCCTTGCGATACTCCCTGCGATATTTTAAGGGTCCCAGGACCGGGTTGCGGCACCGAGCTCGGCATACTCATCAGGCCGGAAATTGCGCTGTCATTCGATTGCGAGCTGGCGGCCACGGCGTCGGGAGCGGTTGCATCCACGGCTTCCACGGGCGCAGGTTTGGACGCGGCAGGTCTCGGACTCTTGGTGTCAACGAAGACTGTGCCCTCGCCGATTTCTTTCACTACTCCGGGAGGCGTAGGAGGATCGAACGAAGTGGCGTTCACCGCGGACTTTTTGGGAGAGGGCGCGATCATGATGGTCTCAGTCGCGGGCGAAGGCTTCTGTAGAGTTGGTGCGACTGGAGTTGAATTCTGAGTGGAAATCGGACGGGCCGAAAGGGATCCTGATTGCACCTGCATGCCGGTGGTTGCAGCGGCTGGCGTTGGAGTCACCGAGACGGGAGCATTCGCCGCGGGCTTTGAAATTTGTGGAGTGGCGGCAGCGCTAGTCTTGTGCAGCAAGGATGATATGTCCGACACTTGCCAATGGGTCTGGGTGCCGGCGCGATAAATGGCGCCGCCGGCTGCGGCGATCAGAATGATGGCTGCGATGCGGCCCCAGTTGACGGTCGATCCGCTGGGGTGTGGGGTGACCGCCATAGGGATCGAAGCAGGTTGAGTCGGTTCGTCAAGAGCGGAAATCTCGTCGTCAATGGCGACAGGTTCTTTTACTTTCGCCGGCGCGGCGGCTGCGCCATATCCCGCGCTGATGCCAGAGTCAGGGCGGCCAGTCGCTTCGGCGGCATGTTTGAGTGCCGTGGTCATGGTCTCTGCCATCGGCTCGGCCACAGGCTTGGAGGCGGCCTGCCAAGGATATTGCTTTGTAGGCGGCGTTGCCTGGTCGTGGGGACGAATCGTATCCGCCTGATCGGAGACGGATTCGAGGAAGGCGGCTTCGGCTGGCTCGGGCTTGGGAGTCGGATCTTTTTCAAGCTCAAATGCTGAACTGGATGAAGCGACCGGCGCATACGAAGGCGCTGGATTAGTCACAAATGCGGGCTTTGAAATCGCCGGTGGAACGGAGATTGTCCGAGCTGGAGGAACGATGGTCGAAGTCGCGAAAGACGGCGGCGCAATCGAAGGCGATGTGGCCTGAGGGCGCACGGGAGTTTCCGTAACTTTGCCTGACGTCTTGGCAGCTTCGTTCTTGCGCAACAGGCCGCGCGCTACGCGCAGCGTGCCTTTGGACTGCTCTACATTAATAGGTTTGGTGAGTACCAGGTTGGCGCCGATACGGAACGCTTTGGCCACTCCACTTTGTCCCTCAACGACGGCGACCGAAAGCGACGCCTGATTGAACTCGGAGTTGCGCGCGCTCTTGAACAGCAGAGTGGCATTCTGTTCGTTGTCGCAATCCACTACCACGGCGTCGAAATGCCCTGCCATCAGCATCTTAACGGCGGCAAAAGGCTCATTGCAGGCTTCCACCTGGAATTCCAGTTCGCTGAGGACCTGGGTCACCGTTTTGGCGGTTCTTTCGTCGGGACAGAATAAGAGGGCCTTATAGCTCATAGTGGCATGGTAGGTACCTAGGTGCGGAGCTTCAAGTTACGGAGGGTATTGGACTTGCGGGGATGGCAGGGAGCCGTCATTGGGCCGTCCGAAATCGTGATTGCCATTGCGCCGCATGGGAGAGATTGCTGGAGTCCATATCCATGCCCACCGCTGGCGGCACACGTTTGCAACCGATCTCCTCAAAAGGGAGTGCCCGTTTCTGAGGTCGCGGCGATTCTAGGAAACTCGGCGAGGATCGTTGAAAAGCATTAATCGCAGTAGATAGAATCGAGGCAGGCAGCAATGAATGAAGCCATGAAGAGATCATGGAGTTAATGGAATAACCGTGAGCGAATCAGAGAGACTCAACCCATCAGAGCCACATAAGTGGCGACCTGTTCATTTCGCGAATATTGGCACGGACGAACCATTTGTGCGCGGTATTTTGGATCTAGACCCCGTCGTTGGAGCTTGCCGATTTACCGCGTTAGAAAGCAAGCAGGTTAAGGAAACGATCAATTCCGTGATGATGGACGGGCTTATGCCAGCATTCCTGGAGCTTCGGCAGATTCGCGACTCCGTCAATAATCCAGCGATGCCAGTCCTGGATCGACTCCAGTTGTATGAAGACCTTGGAAGAAAGTTGTGGAAAGCATACAAAGACCTCACTGAGAAAGCGGCACGGGCGATCGGGTTTAAGATCGGTTTTCTCTATGACAATGATGAAGATTTCGAGGCGGGAGCGAAAGCGTTTCGAGAGAGCAATCCCCGGTTGCGAGATGGGTTTGAAAAGTTTTTGGAGTCAACCCGCAAGGAGTGGCAAAATGAGCTCGCGAAGTTTAGAAATACCTGGCTTGAACATCAGCGCGGTGATCGGCGACCATTCAACAAGTTTTATCAGCCTCAATACGCCGAATCACTTTTTGAGGCGGTGTGGCGGACGATTGTAGAAATATTGCCGGTTCTCTTAGAACTGCGACTCATGGACGGCGTTCGGCTTGTTGAGCAATCCCCCAATGATCCAGGTCCACGATGGCCCCAACGGTTTCGTTACGACCATCCTGCGTTTCGAGATTTGAAATAATCTTACTTGGCCTTAAAGGATTACTTGGAATTAGGCAGAAACTCCGTGCAATGTCCGGTTTCGGTGGATTTGTAATCTGGCTTGCCAGGCCTAGTTTCTTTGACATAAACGGTTTCGGTAAAGCGGCGCGTGGATCGTCGGATAGTGAGGTTGTAGTCGCTGGTGGTTTTGACGATATTTGCGTATTTGAAGCTGATATTTAGTTCGTCGTCGTCCATGAATGCGGAAACGGGTGCGCCCTCTTTCGTCTCAAACGAATCAGATATACCTTCCGATCTGACCCAGGAACCCGGTCCGAATCGAATGTAATCGCTAACGCCGTCTTTGTAACGTTTATAACGAACGCGGCCGTATGCCGTGGAAAGACTCTTGTCGGTCGCGGACTTACGGAAGGTTGAGGTGTACGGCGTCGAGATAGAGACAACAATGAAAGTGTCCTCATCCGTACGGAAACAGACAAAAGCGTGATCGAATCCTTGAATAGCGCTCAATAGATCCTTGTCGTTACCCTCAACCATCTCATTGAACGACCCGCACGATAGTGTTAATTCGATCTTGGTGCAGTCTGTTTTAAGAGATGACCCTGAGGGGGCCGAGGTATTTTGAGCGAATGCTCCTGCGGCGGCAAAGAGGAGAATAAATGCGACGTTCTTCACGGCCCGCATTCTGAACCTTGTTAACCGCAATTGCAAATAGCCCGTTCGTGCTAGAAATGAATCTACGTGGCGGGAGTTGCTGGTGCAACCGGACTGTCCCAGAAGTGTTCGGAGTTATGCCCTTAAAAAAGACTAAGACACACCCTGGGCGTCTTGATGGGGTCACTCCCATCGCCGCCTCCACTTTTCAGATTGGGGTTAGGCCTTTGGGCAAATCGGCTATTTACCGCCCCCAATCTCTTTCCTCACAAACCGGAAAAGGGCGACTAGGAAAACGATGAGAAGGGCAACGCGGAATGCGTTGAATTCTATTGTGGTAAACAAGTCAGAAGGTACATACACGTCACCTCGACTTGAACTCGACCTGAAAAGGTCTGTTCAGGCTCTACTTTTACGGGAGGAGCCATCACTCTACCATTATTTACGGCAGTAGCGGCCGCATGAGTAGAGCTTAGCATACGCACAATCGCCGCGCGGGACGGAATCGAGACTATTTTTTCGATTGCCGCACTTTCTCCTCATATTCCGCCAGTTCAAAGATCGAAAGTCGTGAAAATCCTTCGTGTTCGGCCTGTTTGATAAGCTCACTAGCTTTATCGGTAGCGGACTTGAGACCGTGACGATCCTCGTCAAATAGGACTTCTACTTCGTTGTCGTCGATCGCAAGACCACTATCCTTGAGGCCTTTGCTGGTGCCCTGGAGGGAAAGAACCTGAAAGATAGCGGCTGTTGAGTTCCAGTCGTCGGAAGTGATTATGATCTGCCTAAAGGTGGAACCGGGCTCGGTGGGATCTCCATTCCAAAGAGCAGTATTCCCGCGATTGATATGGTAACGGGAATAGATACGTTTCTTAGTCATGTCTTTCCTTCGATTTTCTGACATGGACTCAAGCTGCCAGGAGCCCTCCAACGGCCGCCGTCCCGATGTCCTCGATAATGCTAAGAACTGAGCCACGTACCATCTTCTTTTGATGAACCATCTTGTCCATAGAATCCTCCCTCACACCGTTCGCCTGCCAGTTTGACACTAACCTTACTGCGACCGTAATAGCGAGGCCTACGAGACAAGCGGCCACCGAAGGAACAAAACTCCCGACAGTCCCTGCTTCAGGCAGCTTCAATCCATGTCTCCATTCAGTTTATCTCTTTTCATGGAATTAAAATTCGGCCGGTCGATCGCTCAATCGTCACTCCAGCCGGGTGCCCCAGGTCTCGCTGGTTTTGCGAGACCTGGGAGTGGCTACATGTGTAGTGGTCAGGCTTAGCGAGGTTTTGTTGGACAGTCGTATCGGCTCACGCGCGTCGGGGATTTCGCTTCCGCCCAGGTCTCGCAAAAGCAGCGAGACCTGGGGCACCCGCGCGACGTCAGAGTGGGCCCACCGTCAGTCATCATCATGCCGCGCAGAAATGCATAGGTCCTTCGTTGGGATCCTTCGCGTTGCGAAGCATCCGCTGCCTCAGGATGACAAGTGGTCGGGGGTATATGTACACTTTGTGCATCGCAGCAGGTGGCACACCGCAATGAAAGCCAAGATTACGCGAACCGCCTCAAAGGCGCGAACGAAGGGTGAGACTGACTTCCGACGCCTGCGCCAGATGGGTGATGCGGCGATCGACGATTCCGACATTCCCAAGCTGGGTAAATCGTTCTGGAAGACCGCTAAACTGAGGATGCCAGAACCCAAAGACCGCCTGACCATCCGGGTGGACCATGATGTTGTGCAATGGCTCAAGAAAGCCGGCAGCGGCTACCAGACCCGCATCAATGCCATCTTGCGGTCTTATATGAAGGCCCAATCGGAGGAACGAACGTTCTCTTGACGGATGTCGGCGAGCAGATCGTCAAACGCCAGCAAAGCATCGCGCGGCAAACGAGGAGATGCGAGAGACATCTCTGCTAATCACTTGGTGACTCGAAAACAACGCCACTGGTTGACCTCGAACTGAAGGTTGCGGTCACTGGTCGTGCGCAATCATCCTGCTGATGGTGTTTTTCCTGGGTTCACCGCCTTCGGAGGTTTGCCGTCATGTTCCTTGCCACAGGTCGGGCAAACGACTTTGAGGTTCTTCGCGGCATAGTCGTGCAGGAAGGTGGAAAAAGTCTGGTTGCAATGTGGACATAAAACGTCAGTCTTGTCATCGCTCATATTCCCTATTCTAAGCCCGGTGAGTTGTGATGACTTGGGGCTCGGCGACCGAAGTGTCCGCCGCATCCCAGGCATGTCAATCCCTACGGGAAGACGAGAAGTGGATGTAAAGGTAACAGGTTATCCCATTCATCCTGAAAACCCGATGTCTACGGTCACCTCGATAATGTGACCTCCGTCATATCCGGTTGGAGGTATCAACGTCCCCTTTTTGTCAGAGCGCAAAATGCAGAGATTGTTCGATGCAGTGTCAGTGGCTGCAAGTCTCTAACTGGGAGGTTGCTCATATGTACAGCAACGTTGTACCCGTTTCAGCCGGCAAGATGCTTCTGGTTTCCCCCTCTTCATTAACGATGTATCAACTGGCGAAATCGGCCCACCGGTTCTCTATGTCGGTGCAGGTGTGCACGGAGGTGCGAACTGCGCTTGACTTGGTGAACCGGCAGAAGTTCGACGCAGTAACGGTCGATCTCACCATGGGTCAGCACGCGACCGACATATTACGAGAAACACGATCGTCCGCGGCAAACCGAACCGCGGTGGCATTTGCCATCAGCAGTACACTCGATCAGAGTGCGGACGCGTTCCGAGCGGGGTCGAGTTTTGTGATGGAAAGGCCGTTGAGCCTGGATTCGATTCGACGGACGCTACATGCGGCGCACGGTCTGATTCTTCGGGAACGGCGTCGGTACTTCCGTTGTCCGATTGCGATTCCAGTGTCGGTTCAACAAGAAGGAGCAGCGCCCGTTTTTGGCGAGACCATCGACATCAGCGAAGGTGGAATGGCGCTACGCCTCCTGACCCCACTGACGCCAGGAGTCGAGGGGATCGTGCAATTCACTTTGCCGCGCACCCCGGTGCCAATTCGAGCCGAGGCCAAGATCTGCCGGTGCGATGAGAAGGGTCAGGCAGGATTGCAGTTCCAGTCGCTGTCTGCACGGGACAACTCGGAACTGCAGCAGTGGGTGGCCAGCAGGTTTGAAAGGCAACTGACGCCAGTCGAGATTGGGCTTTGTGCTCTTCCGGCGCCACTGCTGCCGCAGTTGATCGCTCCGGCATGGAGCGAACTGACGTAAAAGTTGGTGTAGGCAGGTTCGACGTTGCGGGGGCATCCGCATGCTGAGCACAACGCTTCATGCGCATGCCCTCCAGCGACGTTGGCTGAAAATCATTTGTCTGGCTGCCTCATTGGGGAGGCACGCCTTCGACGATGAATATGCGGCTCCGGGCGGCGCTTTGGCGGATGGGCCTGACGGCCGCGTAGGCGGGCGAATCGTACCACTCACGCGCCTTCTCAGCGCTGTCGAAAGCGATCACCACGACGCCTCCTTTTGGCGGTTCTCCCTCGAGAGCCTGTATCTTGCTGGTTCGAACGACATAGTGGTGATTGAAAGGCGCCAGCGTTTCGGGCACCTTCTCACCATATTTCTGCATGGTGGTGGGGTCGGTCACCTCGACCTCCGCGACGACATAGCCAGGTGGCGTCTTTGCCTGCTGCGCTTGAATCACCTTAGCGCCAGCAATGCCGATCAAAACGCCAGCGAGCGCTGCCAGCACGATTTTGGGATTAGTTTTCATAGGTCATTCTCCTCCATACGATTTTGCATAAGGCGTGCGATCGGCGGTATGTTTAGTGCGTTTTGTCAGATTCATCTGGCACCCGTGTCTGGTCGGTAATCCAGTTGACTTCCCAGGTCTTGCCGCCGTCGTCGGAGAATGACTGCTCGAAATGGGGAGAATTGGTGGTCAGATTGGTCCAATCAAATCGAATCAGGATGGTTTTGCCATTGATTGTGTCCTGGGCAAAGAACTCACCGTGTCCGTCCTTGAACTGGCCGATCTGGGGTGGATCGAGAACGCCGATCTTGCTGTTGGCCCAATAGAGTCTCCACTGATGAGATTGAGGATTGTAAACACGCAAGGTCAGACCCTCGATGTGGCCGGTGGGCCCATCGACTTCGACCTGATCAATACTGGCGCCATCGTAGACCCTACGGCAGACACCGATGCCGTCAAATTCGACCCAGGTAGTGGAACCGGTCAAGGGATGCAGGCGGCGCTTTAAGTGATATTTCCAAGAACCAATTAGAGGATCGAAATCGTGTTGGCCATCGCGTTCCGTGGAAGTTTGTTGAATGCTGGTTTTCGAGGCGTCTGAATTCTGCTGCGCGAGTCCCTCAAAGGGCCGCACGGTGACAACCAGGCTGCATAAGATGAGATAAGCTCCAATGCGTTTGCGGTTCATCACGCCTCCTTGAATTCGGAGCAACCATAGTTCAACCGGCGAGCGCATGTGCAAACGCGGAGTAAAAACAAGTAAAAAATTGTGAACGAGTTGCGGCCGAATGGAGCCGGATACCGTTTTCCCCTTAGGGTTCCGCGACCATTTTGCGGGCGGCAACCTCCCGCGCCATCCCATGCTCTAAATCGCATTCTGTAACGCAATCAGCTCTGGAAAAGGCAATTCTGGCGCGGAGGAAGGAACACTGAAATGAGCAAACGTCGGTCCGATGACATACTTCACTCTCACAAATACAACCCCATCTTTATTCTGGCGATTGGCCTCTTGCTGACGGCCACGATTCTGGCGCCAGGACAGTCACAGGCGCAGACCTACACCCTGCTCTACTCGTTTACGGGTGGATCGGACGGTAAATGGCCGTACTCCAGCTTGATTGAAGATAGTGCCGGGAACCTCTATGGCACAGCGAGTGCCGGCGGTTCGAATTGCACCAATCCGAATGGCTGCGGAACCGTGTTCAAACTGGCTGCTAACGGGACATTCACTGTACTTCACAGTTTTACAAATGATAGCGATGGCGGCGGTCCGCTTGCGGGAGTGATCCGGGATGCAGCGGGGAATCTGTATGGCACAACTAACTATGGACCTGGCGCCTCGGGCGTGGGAACCGTCTTCAAACTGAACTCTGCCAACAACAAAGAAACTGTGTTGCACGCCTTCACGGGCACGCCCGACGGAGCGAGCCCGTCGGCGCCAGTGGTTCGCGACGCAGCCGGCAATCTCTATGGGACCACCCAGGGAGGCGGTGCTGGGAATGACGGAGTCGTGTTCGAGTGGAATGCAGATACTGGGAAGGAGACCATCCTGCACAGCTTCACCGGCGGGGTAGATGGAGCGAATCCCGGCGCTGGCCTGCTGCTTGATCAAGTCGGGCGGGCGCTTTACGGTGAAACCATACAAGGCGGTAACAGCACATGCTCCGGCAATTTCAACAGCGGCTGCGGAACCGCGTTTAAATTAGCGGCAAGTGGGATGGAAAACTACGACTTCCCAGGAACCGGTCAGCAAGGTGAAGAGCCACTGGGAGGGTTGATTCGGGATGCCGAAGGCAACTTCTATGGAACCACCTACTACGGCGGAGCCGGGGGCTACGGTAGTGTGTTCAAGATTGATGCAGCCGGTAAGGAGAGTGTCCTTTACAGCTTCACCGCCCAGGCGGATGGGGCTTGGCCCTCGGCCGGCTTGGTGTTAGACGCCGCTGGAAACCTCTATGGCACAACTTACGAGCGAGGAAACTCAAGTTGCAACGGTGGAGGCGGCTGCGGGACGCTTTTTGAAATCAGTTCCGACGGCAAGTTCACCGTGGTACACACCTTCCTGGGAGAGCCATCGGATGGAAACGGTCCGACAGCAACTCTGCTCCGGGACTCGGCAGGGAATCTTTACGGAACCACGGTTTCCGGCGGCACAGATAACGACGGAGTGGTTTTCAAGCTGACTCCGTAATCGGCGCACGGCGGTCACTCCACTGGCAATCACCTTCCCTGCTCTAGCGTCGAACAAAGGCGACGTTAGAGCAGGGTCCTACAACTACGTCAGCCGCACATCGAATAATGCCAACCAATACTGCAATGACTGCATGGCGAAACCACACAGGATTAGCCCGATGCCGAAGGCTCCGAGGCGCCGCTCGGGAAGGTTGTCCGCGTAGTATTCGATATAGGGGTTTACGGTTACGCCGACGCCCGTGACCAGGCCGGTGACGAGCCCAACCCGGATGGCAAAAGACCAGGCGTGATCAGCCCGGTGTACGAGCGCACCGCAGATAAGCGCGGTGGCAATGTAGCCGATGGTGCGCACGACGGTTCCCCAAAACTGGCGACTTGAAAGGCGGGTTCGGCGAGAGGCAACATAGTCGAGAGCAGGACGCATGCCGCGGGAATAGGCGAACACCTGACCCAGAGTAATGAGAACGGCAAATGCGATCGCGAACTCGAGGCCCAAACTCCGATACAGTCCGACGCCGAAACCAAGCCCACGCAGTGCACTGAACAACGCTTCCCAAGGCAAGGAATAGTGATCCAATCCGCGCGCCGCTCGATTGAGTTCGATCGCAATGGTGATGCCGGTTGCAAGCCCTGAGGCCAGTCCGAAGAAGAGACCAAGGCCGAGACCGTAACCAATTCCGAAGACGACCGAGTAGGTTACGGCCCGCGTAAGCAGCCGCAAGGGACCGTGTTGACCACCCAACAGATCGTAGGCAAGGTAAAGGCTACCGAGCACATCCAGGCAGGTGCCGGTGATGCTGACGGCTGCGACCGCATGGTGATCCATGGAATGATTGTAGAGGGAATGAGTTGGGAGTTGGGCGGGTGAGTTAAGAGGAATGATCTTGAGGTGACTTATACCGCTGCGGCGTGGGCGCTGGCTTTCATTTCTTTGCCAGATTGTCTTTCGACGACGCGCAATTCCTTTTCTAGCGACGAAAAGCGTTGCAGGATTTCGTGCATGCGCAGCGCCATGTTGCGGACGGTTTCGATCTGTGAGCGGGCCTCGGCGGAAAGCGATCCAGGCTCGAGCAATAGGAGTTCGGAGTTGCCGAGCATTGAGGTCAGAGTATTGTTGAGCGTGTGCTGCATTTCCAGTATGTAGCGGCCGAGCGTGGCTTGCCGCTCGAGCAGCGTGTTCTGCTGTTCGGCGCGACGGGCGTGGAATTCGGCAGTTGCGCGATGCAGCACTTCACCGGCTACGAGCACCAGGGTTTCCAGCCAGTTTTCCTGCTGGCGAACGACGACCACTCCGGGCCAGCGATCACGGACGGATTGAATGGCTCTAGTGTCATCGGAGACGAAGAGCACGCGTTTGCCGGCGGCGTCCATGGCTTCCATCACGACGGCTAGCGCCTGCGGACGGATGCGTCCAGCGATGGCTAACTGAAAGTTTTCCGGATCGAAATCGAGGCACACGTCACTGCTCATGAGGGTGAAGGCCGGCATCTTGCGCTCCGATTGCCAGCGGCTGGTGATGACCAGGGGAAAATCCGGGTCGTCAGAGATGATCAGTACGGTGGGTTGGTCCACGGTTGTTTCTCTATTCGGGCGTCTAGGATTCTGTGGTGTCGTCGCTGCTGGCGTGAGGCTCGTCGCCGCTCCAGTCGGCAGTCTGGCGGGACACTTCGAATTCGGGGGCGTCAGAGGAAGGGGATGCAGCTTGAGCGCCAGCCGTGGCCGCTTTGGCCTTCTTGTTTCCCTTCTGGTTTTTTTCGAGAGCGTGGTCGATCACGTTGCGCAGGTCAACCAACATGCGTAGCGGCTGCCCAGAGGAGTACTCGGCATGAAACATCACCTTCCACGACTGGCAGATCATGCGCAGGCGGGCGATAGGCTCTTCGGCGGAGAATTGGGCGCGGCGGCAGTCGAGGGTTGCGACGCCACTGGATTCCAGTTCGCGCAGGCCGTCGGAAATAGCGTTTAGGTCGCCATGCATCAGGCGGAAGAACACACGCCGCATCAAGAAACTGAAACGGGTAAACGAGACCATTGCCGCGGGTGTGTAATAGTTCTCCTGCGAAGAAGTTTTGAGTTTGCGGCTTTTCTCGAGGACCTTGCTGCTGAGCAGTTCACTCAAGGTCTTACTGGCGTTGGCTTCGGTCATCAGATCAGCGAGTGGACTCAGCCAGTCTGGCAGGGTTACGTCGGCGGTTCCCAGTACTGGCTCGAGGGTTTGGGCAACGTACTGGACATCGACATCGGCGTCTTCCAGACGTGAGGGCGCGGCTAGCGAGAAATACTGCACCAGCAAGAAATCGACTTTGTCGCGGTCAGTGTCAGAATGTTCGGGCTTGCGCAAGTGATGTTGCAGGAGATTCCGCAGAGCGTCTTCGCCGGCGAGGGCGCTGGTCTGGAGAAACTGGCGCAGTTGATAGACCTGGATGCGCTGGTCCATGTCGAGAAACCATTGCCGCGCCTGTTCCACGGATTCCTGGGGCGGCGTGCTGTTACCGGCTTCGAGATCATTGCAAGCGGGAAGTTCGATGACGAATTCCCGGCCCAACGCCGCATACAAAGGATAGAGTGTAAGCGCGTCTTTCCACTCGGTGGCGAGATCATTCACAGGTGATGTCATGGTTTCACGATCCAGTTGGCAACTTCCCGGGTAAAGCGAGCGGCAACCGCCCGGTGTCCTCCGTTACATTGCAATGCAACGACACAAGCCTCGGTGTCGAGCGAACCGTCGGAGTTGCGTAAGCGCAGCTTGTCGGCGAATTCGAGAGGCAGGGTCGAAGCAAATAACACTTCTTGCGGCGTACCGAATTCAATGATGGTGCTTTCGCTGGTGGTGGTGGTGGCATCGCCGAGGCGAGTGAGGCGTATGGGAATCCGCACGGGCGTGGCATTGGGGAAAAACTTGGCCAGCTTGTTGGTGGAGCTTTCGCGAGTTAGAGCGGCGGCTACGGCTGGTCTGGACACCGATTCCCCCAGAAATGCCAATGCAGGCCGGGGTTCCCGAGTCTGCCGGTTAGCGTGGACTCAAGGACCCGGACCGCATCGCGGAGAAGGAGAGTGCACGAGGGGAGCCAAAGTGTAGAGCGGGTGGTCTTTGGCTAACTATCTATTTAGCAATGGGATAGGATGAGCTCCATTTTGGCGTGGACGAGTTCTCGGAAACTGGTGTCTCATAGTGATACCGAGTCTCAACGATAATCTTGTTCTACGGTCGCGAGAGTAGGCCCCCATCTTTTGTCATAAACACTATTAAGCAAGCTATCTGGATGCCAATATGAAAATATAAGCAACTAATTTAGTTGTGTTTATAGCGTATAATGAGGTAAACTCTTTATAGTTTCTAACCTCTTGTAGGAGGTCATTGCGATATGGTCCAAAACAGCGAAGCACCAGCAATCGCTATTTCTCCGCAAGAACAACGGGAGATTAGCGAGATTTATGCAAAGCTTCGCGCAGCAGAAGCGAAGCTGATCGGGCCGGATGGCAAGACGGAAATTCTGCCCAACAACCTTTACTCATTTCTGCTTCGATTGCTTGCCGATCTGCGGGCGGGTCACTCCGTGACCATCTTGCAGAGTAGGCACGAACTCACCACCGTTGAAGCCAGCAAGATATTGGGGATGTCCAGGCAATTCCTCGTCACTTTGTTGGAGAAAGGAGAAATCCCCTTCCATCTAGTCGGCACGCATCGCCGCATGTACGTGCGTGATGTAATCGCGTACAAGGCGAAGCGTGACAGTGCGCGCAGGGACACTCTCAATCAATTAGCCAAACGAGAATTCGCCAAAGGGGATTACGACAAAGTCCCAGATGATTTTCACCCAGGGAAATGAATACTCGGCTGTGCTGGATGCATGTGTCCTTGTGCCAGCCTCGCTTTGTGATCTCCTATTGCGGCTGGCGGAAGAACCCGCGATGTACCGCCCGTTGTGGAGCGAGCAGATAATGGCAGAAATGAGCAAGGCTTTGCGAACAAAACTCGGTCGTAACGTGTCCGAAGTAGAGTATCGGCGCAAACAAATGAATATCGCGTTCCCAGAGGCAATAGTTTCAGTCCCACCTGAATTGCTTCGGACGGTCGAATGTATTCCCGACAAGGACGACAGGCATGTGCTGGCTGCCGCAGTCATGGCGCGCGCGAACGCGATCATTACCCAAAACACGAGGCATTTCCCGAAAGAATGCCTTGATAAATACGGCGTCCTTTGTCAGACGGCGGACGATTTCCTGGTTCATCAGTACCATCTGTGCGAACAGCTTGTGCTGGACAAGCTTGACGATCAGGGTGCAGGTATCTCGCAAGACCGGGCGTTCGTGATCTCGAGTTTGAGAAATTCTGCCCCTGGATTTGTCAAGCTTGTGGAGACGCAATGAAGGTGAATTGAGAGACAGTTATCCAATACTCATCTGTCTCACGTGAACAAAGCGGGAACCCACGGAGCTATTGCAATGCCGAGCTGCCGCTGACGAGTTCATGCCTTCCGCCGATGTTGTAGCGCTTGAGCTTCCTGTAGAGGGTGGCGCGACTTATGCCAAGCATCTTGCCGGCCATGACCTTATCGCCTTTCACTTGTTCAAACACGCGCTCGATGGTGGCGCGTTCGATGTCTTCGAGATCGTTGGAAGATAGTCCCGGGACGTGCGGTGCCGCGCTAGTTTCCGCTATCGGAGAAGCCGAGGCGATGGTCGGCGGAAGGTCGCCGATGTCGATGGTGCGCGAGTCTCCCAGGGCTACCGCGCGCTCGACGCAGTTTTCCAGCTCGCGGACGTTGCCCGGCCAGTCATATTGCAGGAGGCATTTCATGGCCGAATTTGTTACCTGCATGGCACCGCCGCCCGCGTAGCGATCCAGAAACCAATGCACCAGCATGGGAATATCGGAGCGGCGCTCGCGCAGCGAAGGCAGATGCACCGTAACAACGTTCAAGCGGAAGTAAAGATCTTTGCGGAAAGTGCCATTGCGGTATTCCGCTTCCAGGTCGCGGTTGGTGGCGGCGATCACGCGAACATCGACCTTGATTCGCTGATTGCTGCCGACAGGGCGAACTTCTTTCTCCTGCAAGACTCGTAGCAGCTTGGCCTGCATCTCCAGCGGCAGTTCGCCGATTTCGTCGAGAAAAATCGTCCCTCCGCTCGCCGACTGGAAGAGGCCAGTCTTTGATCTCAGAGCGCCGGTGAATGCCCCCTTTTCGTAGCCAAACAATTCGCTTTCAATGAGGGTCGGAACCAGAGATCCGCAATCCACTGCGACGAACGGCCGATTCGCGAAGGAGCCGCGGAAATGAATCGCACGTGCCACTAATTCTTTGCCGGTACCGCTTTCGCCGGCGATCAACACCGGGGTGCGAGTGTCTTTCAGCCGCGAGACCACGCGCAAGACGTCTTGAATCTTGCTGGAAGACCCGACGATGCCGTGGAGGTCGGTTTCCGTATCCACACGCTCGCGCAGAAACTGATTTTCTTCCACCAGGCGCACTTTCTCGGCCATGCGGCGAAGGAAAAGGCGCAGTTCTTCCAGCGGCGAAAAGGGTTTCCCGATGTAATCGTAAGCGCCGAGTTTCATGGCCTGGACGGCAGTCTCGACCGATCCATGGCCGGTCATCACCGCGACCTCGGCGCGCGGAAGCAGTTTTTTCACTCTTTCCAGAAATTCGATGCCAGACATATTAGGCATCACCATGTCGGTCAGCACCATGTGGGCGGGCTGTTCTTCGAGCAGCGCCAGCGCGGTTTCGCCGCTATTGGCCTCAAGGCAGGTGAATCCAAGGGCTTCGCCCACGGTCATGCAAAGTTTGCGGATGCTCTGTTCGTCATCCACGATCAAGAGCCGGATTCGTAAGTCTTCGCTCACGGCGCCTTCCCCATTGTCTTTTCCACGACTGAAATGAATTGCTGGACACGAAACGGTTTCTCCACGCAGGGTGCGCCCGTCTTGCGGAGTGTGGCAGCGGTGTCTTCGTTGGCAATATCACCGGTAATGAAAACAATCCGGTGGGCGAGTTCGGGACAATTCCCGGCTAACCAGGCATGGACATCGGCTCCGTCCACTCCGCCTGGGGTGCGCATATCGGAAACCACGCCGAGGAATTTCTCCGAAGCCAGCAAGCGCAGGCCTTCGGCGCCGGACTCGGTGCAGACCACGCTGTAGCCGCTGCGTTCCAACGCGGCGCGGACGTAGGCCATCACCGCAGGCTCATCTTCAATAAGCAGCACAGGCAAAAAATCTGGCTTCATTGCAGGCATACTCATGACCGGGCCACCCCCGAAATCACTCCAATCGCGAGGGCGGGCAGGCGTACCGTGAACGTTGCTCCCTCACCATCGGGATTGTTTTGACAAGCAATCTCGCCTCCGTGTTCATGCACGATGCCATAGCAGATGCTGAGGCCGAGGCCAGTGCCTTTGCCCACGTCTTTAGTGGTGAAGAAGGGATCAAAGATGCGTTCGGGGGATGAGATGCCCTGGCCGTTATCGCGGAAGGTGGCTTCCACCATGTTGCCGCAATTGGTGGTCGTGATCTCGACCCGTGGCGGACGGCCGGTATCGCGCATGGCGTCGTAAGCGTTGTTGAGAATGTTGAGGAACACCTGCTGGAGCTGATGGGAATCGCCGATAACCTGTTGAAGATTCTCGTCGAGATGCTCGATGACCTCCGCGCCACGGCTGCGGAAGTCGTAGGCACGCAACTGCACGGTGCGATGGAGAATGGCATTGAGATGGACCGGGCTCTTTTGTGGCGGCATCTGGCGCGCAAAGCTCAGCAGGTTCTGCACGATCTGTTTGGTGCGTTGCGCTTCCTGCAGGATCACCCGCAGGTCTTTGCGCGCAGTTTCTGGCATTTCCGGATTTTCCAGCAGCAGGTCGGCGAAGCCGAGAATCGCAGTCAGGGGATTGTTGACTTCGTGGGCGACGCCTGAAACCAACTGGCCCACCGCTGCCATTTTTTCCGCATGCATCAGCTTGGCCTGGAGTGTAGCTGCGTCGGTGATGTCACTCATGACTACCACAATACTGGTGACGGTTCCGTGCTCATCACGCATGGGACTGAGATTCACTGAAAATCGTCCCACATCCTGGCCACGGACGATCTGCAGTTCAAGATTGTCGACCTGCGACCCGGTGCGGGTGGTGGCAAAAGCCTCAGCCAGCGCCTGCCGCCTCTGCGGTGCGATTAAGTCTTCCAGTGGCCGCCCCAGAAGCTGGTGCTGCTGGTATCCCATTTCGTACCAACGCCGGTTGGCGTAGCTGATGAGACCGCTGGTATCCACCACCAGGATCAGGCTCTGGGTGTGGTTCAGTATCTTTCCGGAAAAGTCGCGTTCACGATGCAGTTCCGATTGAAAGGTCTTGAGGCCGCTAATATCGAGCATGACGCCGCGATATTGCACGCTGCGGCGTTGGGCGTCGCGGACTGCGAAAGCGTTCACCAGAACATGCACCGGGGCTCCGTCCGGGCGGCGCAGGGTTTGCTCCTGGTTGCGAGCTGCGCCGTGCTGCTGCATCTGGCGTGTGAATTCTTCGTACTGCCCGGCTGAGAAACACACCTGGGAGCGAATGTCGGCCTGCAAAAGCTCTTCGCGGCTGGTGTACCCGAGCATTCGTACCAGCGCATCATTGACTTCAACAAATCGTCCTTCGGGAGTAGCGAAGAAGACGCCTTCCTGAATGTTATCGAACAATTCGCGGTAACGACGCTCGGCTTCGCGGCGGTCGGTGATGTCCTTGAGGACGTGAATGATTTGCAGGCCTTCGCTATTGGCGCTGTGGACGCGGGAAGTGGAGACAATGTAAGTGCGGTCGAGCACCGGGAGCACGTATTCGTCCGGGCCTGCGTCGTTTATCGGAGAACGGCAGAAGGGACAGGCATGGCTCGGGGTTTCATCGTCGGTAACCATCAACCCGCACATGTTGACGCCGATCAGTTCCTGGGGCTGAACTCCGATGAAGTCGGCCAGAGACCGGTTTACGCGCAAAACTTTGTCCGATTGGTCGTGGGCCACGATGAAGTCGGTGATGGCATCGAAGATCTCGATCCAATGGCGGTTGGCCTGGTGCATCCGAGTAAACAGCCGGGCGTTTTCAAGGGCAATGGAGGCGTGCGCCGCAACCGCTTGCAGCAATTGCTGGTCGCTGCGCTCCCAAGGCTTTTGCCGGTTGGCCAGGCACAACACTCCAACCAGTTCTCCGGAAGATCCCTGGAGGCGGATGAGGCTGCAATCGTTCCAGCCAAGCGCGGAACTTGTTTCGCTGCCGAGAAGGTCAGCAGCACTGCCACACACAACTGCCTCTGGGCTGATGGCCAGAGTATGCGCCAGGCCGCCTTCCAAGCGATGCAGGAGAGAATCCTGGCGGTCGTTGGAGACAGACGTTCCATGCAGCGCCACGATTTCTAATCCCTGATTTTGCTTCACTGCCAAGGCAGCCATGGGAGCTTCCATCAGATCGGCGGCACGGGTGACGAAGCTTCTGGCAAACTCGGGAAGCTGTAGCTGAGAGTTCAGCTCAAGCGCCAGCCCCATCAGAGACTCGGCGCGACGGCGGTGCTGCTCGGACAAGTGAAGATTGCGAGTGGACTCCAGCGCGACCGCGACTTGCGCCGCCAGAACCCTGGCGGAACGAATATCCGACTGCGAAATTCCGGTGCGATCCAGGCGATCGAGCACTCCGAACATTCCGAGCACTTCGCCATGCGTGTCCAACAGAGGCACGGTCAAGACTTGTTTGACGTTGAACTTGGCTAAGACCTCATGGTTGGCCCCTGGAACCTGAGTGGCGTCGTCGGACCAGAAGACCTCGCGATTAAACAGAGCGTGGGTGGTGGGACCTTGCGGCAGGACCATATCCAGGCGTTCAGTCCGTCCGCTCTCTGCTCCCCAGCGAACCCGAAATACGCCGTCTTCGAGCAGACCGAGGAATGCGCGGTCGAAGCCCAAAAGACCCGCGGCGCGTAATGCGAAACGTTGCATGAACTGGTCAAGATCGCCGATGGATCCCAACTCCGACGAAATGTCGAGCAGTTGTTGCAACTCCTGGGCCTGCGCCCGGGCGGTTCCACAGAGCTCCGCATTGGCAATGGCCACCGCTCCAAAGCCCGCAACCGCCGCCAGTAACGACCGCTCTTCCGGGCGGAATGCACCTTGCTGTCGTGGATAGACCAGAACAGCACCCTGAGCGCGGGAAGTACGAATCGGAGCCGCGAGCAGCATACCGGCAGGAACCAACTCGCCAAGAGCGTGGGTGTAAGGGTCAATGGCCACGGCAATCACTTCACCAACGGCCAGTGCTCGCGCGGTGAGATCGGCGGCGAATTGCAGGCCCTTGCGGTCGTAACGAGAGCGCACGGAAGCCGCCAGTTGCGGAGATTCCGCCGCCACGGCGTGCAACTGCACCGTGGTTCCCTGCCGCAAGAGGATGCAAACCAGACGGGTGTTCAGGAGCATCCGCAAATGGGCTGCGACTGACTCAGACACCGTCGAGGTATCGGGCATGGCGTGCACGGCTTGCGCAACCTCGGTCAGAATCTCCGCCCGGCGATGCTCCTCGCGGGAGAGCTTGGTCAGACGGTTGGCCTCGAGCAGACTACCCAGTTGGCCGGCCAGAATGGTGGCCTTCATAGCCATGTCATCGTGGAAGAAATCGGGGTCCGAAGCACTCAGAAAAACGGCCGCTCCGATCACCTCGTTGGCTACCACCAGCGGCGCCGCCATCAGAGACTTGGCGTGGAATTCACTGGCCATGGGATAGCGGTTGGGATCCACGCGATTCACATAAACGGTTCTGCGTTGCCGGACGGCCTCGACGGCAACGGCGCTGTCGCGAGCCTTCAAACGCTGGCCGCGAAAATTCTCCGCCAGCAAACCATCGGCTTCGGCGGCGACTAACTCATCCGGCGGACTCACACGCCAGAAATATGTGCCATCGACCTGAAAGAATTCTCGGGTGGTGCGGCAGAACATTTGAATCACGGAACCGGAAGGGGTGCCGTCCGCCATTGCCTCGGAGAATTGCAAGAGCAATCTTTGAAACGCCTCCTCACCATGATGATGAAGTGGAGCCTCGGTTGGTGTGAAGTGGCCAGTTTGCATAGTAGGCAACGATGCCAACTACAAGTAATTGAATATAATGGAAAAGTAGTCCACAATCTCAATTTGAGTCAAGATTATTAAGGATGGGAGTGCCCAATTGTGAACCGGTACTGGAAAGTCCCTGCTTCACCCATATTCTTCGTCTCACTGTGAGAGTGAGGGCTTCGGCTGAGACGATAATCTCTCAAAGGCGAACCCACCGGCTTGTAATCTAATTCCCCTAAGTAATTGATATTTATTGCTATTAGGCCACTATCCCCGTGTAACCCCCTGAGCTGCAAGGTTGGCAGAGACATTGCACCTGAAGTTACGACTCGATGTGTCTGGCGGAGAGGCCGTGCGCTTCCAAGAGCCTAAAAGGAGACTGATTGCCGTCTTGGCATTGTGGGCGTTTTTTGTCGCGGCAGGAGCGATTATCCCGGGGCGGGCTTTCGCCCAAGCGGAAGTAGTACGGAAAGTGAAAACCAGGGTCTCTCCTAGCTACCCCGACCTGGCGCGCCGTTTGAGTATCCGCGGCACGGTGAAGGTGGTTGTAGTGGTTTCCCCCAACGGTAACCCGAAAGACGCCAGGGTGGTGGGCGGAAATCCGGTTCTGGTAAATGCAGCACTGGACGCGGTGAAGAAATGGAAGTTTGAACCGGCGCAGGACGAGAGCACAGTGACGCTGGAATTCGATTTCCAGCCTAAACGTCCGGCGGAGTGAGCCACACCCCACGGCGCGAGACGAACCTGCAATTTAGGGGAGGAATAAGCGATGACGATTGGCAAGAAACTTTATGTGAATTTTGGCGCCGTCCTTGCAATGGTGGTGGTGCTGTTCCTGGTCAACCTCGTCGCCGTGCAGCGGGAACACAGCGCCAAAGCTGCGGCCTCGCAAGCGTTACAGATGGCGCAGACCAACGACAAGATCCGTTTCCAGATGATGCAGAACCGGCTGTATCTGAGCAATTACCTGCTGAGCGGAGATACCCGTGAAGTCGAGAGGCTGAACGACGGGCTGCGCGTCCTGCAGGACTCCCTGCAAACCGCCCAGAATCTGGCCAATTCGGAGCAGCAGAAAGCCGCACTGTCGAAGGTGCAAACCAGCGAACAGAACTGGGGGCACGACTTTGCGGCACCGTTGATCGAGAAACGCAAAGATGTGGACAGCGGCAACGCCACGGTAGCTGAGTTGCAGATTTTCTACTTACAGAAAGACGCGTCGTCCTGGGTCAAGGCTGCCACCGATTCTCTGGAAGTGGCTGACCTGGAAAATACCAAGGTCCTGGAACTACGGCGAAAGTCCGATGAAACTGCGGCCACGGCTACCATCGTGATCGCGCTGTTCAGCACGCTTCTAGCGCTGGCCCTGGGCATTGCCATCGCCTACTCCACTTCCAAGTCGATCACGGAACCGCTAGGAAACCTGATGACGGTGGCGCGGCAGATCGGCAATGCCGGCGATCTGGATCATGAAATCGATCTCACCCGCAAAGATGAAATCGGCGAATTGTCGCGGAGTTTCGCCACCATGGTCACTTACCTGAAAGAGATGGCAACCGTCTCGGAGGCAATTGCCGGCGGGAACCTGAATGTTGAAGTGCAGCCGCGATCGAAGGGTGACACATTAGGCAAAGCCTTCGTGAGCATGATCGAGGGTCTCAGAAGCCTGGTGCGCAATGTGCGGGATGCCGCCTCGCAGGTGGCCAGCGCCTCCAATCAGGTGGCAGGGGCCTCCGACGAATCCGCCAAGATCAGCCTGCAAACATCGTCCGCCATCGACGAAGTCACCAGCACCATGCACGAAATGAGCGTCAATGTGCAGAACATGGTGAAGAGCACGCAGACTCAGGCTTCGAGCGTCAGCGAAACCTCAGCTTCCATCGACCAAATGGTGGCTTCCATCCAGCGCGTGGCCGACACCGCGAAGGTATTGCTGGACATCTCCAACCGCTCCCGCGAGGAAGTGCATAGCGGCATCTCCACCATGGACAAGGCTACCGATGGATTGAACCGGATCAATACCACCATTCAGTCTTCCGGCGAGATCATCGATGTGCTGGGTCAAAGAGCGGACGATATTGGAAAGATCATCGAGGTTATCGACGACCTAGCTGAACAAACCAATCTGCTGGCGCTCAATGCCGCCATCGAAGCCGCGCGCGCGGGCGAGCACGGGTTGGGTTTTGCCGTAGTCGCCGATGAAGTTCGCAAGCTGGCGGAAAAATCCGCCCAATCCACCAAGGAAATTTCCGACCTCATTCAGAGCATCCAGAAGGAGGCGCGTAAAGCAGTTGAGAACATGAACCGCAGCACCGGGATTGTCAACGAAGGGCTGGGTCTGGGACAGGAGCTCAATACCGCACTGCGTAAGATTTCCAACGTAGTGACTGAGGTTTACAAGTTCGCACAGGAAATTGGCGCAGCCACCAACGAACAGTCTCACGGTTCCGCGCAGATCGCCCGCGCTACCACCCGCCTGAACGAGATCACCCACGAGATCAATTCTGCGGTGGAAGAACAGGCTTCAGGAGCGCATGCCGTGGTTAAAGCCATGGAGCGGATGCGGGAACTGGTACAGCAAACCACTTCCGGCTCGACCGAACTGGCGGCTTCGGCGGAACAGATGTCGAAGATGTCCCGCGACCTACTCGACTCCATGGATCGATTTGCGCTGGAGCAATTGGAGCGTGTCACCGGCCGGCGCGTGGATAAGTCCACGTTGACCAACGCCCGCCAGGCAGCTGCCGGGGCGCAAGGTTAAGAACGGAAAAGATTGCAATGAATCGCGAATTGCACATTGTCGGCTTCCGGGTGGGACGGGAGACATACGGCGCACCCATCACTTCGCTGCATGAAATCGTGCGCGTACCGGAAATCACGGCCGTACCGGATGCGCCCGCATACATGGAAGGCGTGATCAACCTGCGCGGCAAGATCGTATCCGTACAGGATCTGCGCAAGCGGCTAGGGGAAACCAATGTTGTGCCCAACCGCCGCAACCGGATTCTGGTACTCGAGCATCACGGACGTCTTTCCGGGTTGATTGTCGATTCCGCATCGGAAGTGCTCAAGATTCCGGCCGGGGACGTGGAACCGTCTCCCACAGAGTTCCTGGAAGGCGGCCTGAAGTGCGTGACCGGACTGGGAAAACATAATGGGCGACTGATCATTCTGCTCGACATGACCAAGCTGCTGGATTTCAGCGCCCAAGGTGGAAATGGCGCTCCCGGCGAGGCTAAGGCCGAGGTCAAGACTGAAAGCAAGACAGAAGTCCGGACAAAAACAAGCACAACCGAGTCGCGGGGCGCCGCGGCGTCCAAATAGCGTGGAGGAAAAGCACCAATCAATTCATGGCTAGCCCCACTGTGCAGATGCAACTTACGGAACCCGAACTGAAGCTGCTGCAGACGCTCGTCTATCAGGAGTGCGGCATGCATTTTGATTCACGCCGCACCCATTTCCTCCAGGACCGATTGCAGCGCCGTCTCAAAGAATGCCACCTGGATTCGTTCTACAGCTACTACCGCCTTCTGATCAGTAGTGAGGGTAAAGGAGAACTCACCAAGCTGCTGGAAAACCTCACCGTCAACGAGACAAGCTTCTTTCGCAACAAGGCGCAGCTGGATTTGTTTCACAAGCACGTTCTCGATCAGATGCTGCGCCGCAAGCAGGAGCGGCATGACTTCTCGTTGCGCCTGTGGAGCGCGGGATGTTCGACCGGACAGGAACCGTACACCATGGCCATGCTGGTGGCGGATGCAATCTCCTACCATGTTTTGCGCAATCCTTCAGGGAAGGAGCTGCCGGTGCCAAAACCTCTCGTCCCGCCTCCCTGGAAAGTGGAGATTCTGGCCAGCGACATCAGCTACGCCGTATTGCGAGCGGGGCAGGAAGGCACCTACGGCGAGCATCAGATGTCTTCGGTGGATTACAGCTACCGGCTGCGCCACTTCGACAAAGTCGGGGATCGCTACGCGGTGAAAAAGTCGCTGAAAGAGATGGTTCATTTCGACTTCCATAACTTAAAGACTGAATATCTGCCGCAGCGCTACGACATTATTTTCTGCCGCAACGTGATGATGTATTTCGATGAAGCCGAACAAAAGCGGCTGATCGAAAAGTTCTGCCGCTGCCTGAATGCCGGTGGCTATCTGTTTGTGGGGCATGCCGAGAGCCTGTTGGGTCTCACCGACAAGTTCAACATGGTTTACCGCGAAACCGGAACTGCGTACCAGAAGCTCGAGGTGGCCTTATGAGCCGGGTCCCGGACGAGCGCGGCGCGGAACTGCGGGCGCTGTTTTTCGAAAGCTCACAGGAATTGCTGCAAGCGCTGAACGAAGATGCGTTGAAACTGGAGAAGCAGCCTGGTGACGGCGAAACGGTGCGCAGCATCCGGCGCATTGTGCATACCCTGAAGGGCGACGCGGCTGCGACTGGGTTTCAGGAGTTGAGCGAGGTGGCGCACAAGCTGGAGGACGCCCTCGCAGGGGAAACTACTGCAGCGCAAGATTCGCTGGCGGAAATTGCCTTTCGAGCGGCCGACTTGTTCAGCGAGATGTTGAGCGCGTATCGCAATGAGACGAAGCTTCCCTCCACCGCGCCACTACAGAAAATGATTCGCGAACTGGCCCGGGCACCCAAGCCAGGAAGTTCTCGCGCCAAGAAAGACAAGCCGTCGGTATCTGCCCAGGTGGTGTGGACTGAATATGAAAAACTTGCTATGCAGCGCGCTGCTAACCAGGGCAAACTCCTGTATCACATTCGTGTACAGGTTGACCCTGCATGCGCCATGCCCATTGCGGCGCGGCAGTTGGTACTCAAGGCTCTCGCTGATGTCGGAGAAGTGCTGGGGTCGCGGCCAGATGCTGGCTCGATAGAAGCAGTGAAGCAGATCCAGGTGCTATTAGCGAGCGACAAGGCTGCCCAGCTTCTGTCAGCAAAGTGCCAAATTCCTACCATCGTTTCAAAAGCGCAGGTTGAGGCGATTGAACTCCCCGCCCAAAAGACGACATCATCGGAAGCCAGCCCTGCCGGACCTTCAAGCGGAGGGACACCGGAGTCTGTGACTGAAGCGCAGGCGCATTCGGAAGCCGAGGGAACCGCGACTGCTTCTTCTCCTGACGATGAGAGCGCTAGCCGAACAGCTTCCGCGCACGTAGACAACATCCTGCGGGTGGACGCCGAGCGCATCGACAACCTGCTCAATCTGGTGGGCGAACTGATCATCGGCAAGTCCATGTTGCAGCGGACGCTGAATGAATTTACCCGGCAGCATCCCAAGGATTCGACGCGCAACCGTTTCGCGGATGCCATGGCGTTCCAGTCCCGGGTTCTGACCGATCTGCAACGTTCGGTGATGAAAGTCCGCATGGTTCCGGTTGAGCAACTGTTCCGGCGATTTCCCCGCATGGTGCGTGATGTCGCCAAACAGTGTGGCAAGGACGTGGAACTGAAGCTAAGCGGACAGGACACAGACCTCGACAAGGGACTGCTCGATGGCATCGCCGAGCCGCTGACCCACCTGGTGAGGAATGCAGTCAGCCATGGCATTGAGAATGCAGAGGAACGCGCTCGCGTGGGCAAGCCTGCACAAGGAACTGTCCATCTGCGCGCTTATCACCAGGGCAACCAGGTGATGGTTGAGATCAGTGACGATGGCCGCGGCGTCGATGTACAAAAGGTGAAGGCGCGCGCTTTACAGCAGGGGTTGTGGAACGAACAGGAGTCTGGCGCGCTCGACGAAACGACCGCGCTCAATCTCATATTCCGGCCCGGATTCAGCACCGCCGACCAAATCACAGAAGTCTCCGGGCGCGGGGTTGGGCTGGACGTGGTGCAGAGCATTCTGCAACGGCTCAAGGGCACCGTCCAGATCGAAACCCGGCATGGGCAAGGCACTACGTTCCGATTGTGTCTTCCGCTTACGCTGGCCATTATCAAAGCTCTGTTGTTCCGCGTGGAAGAACGTCTCTATGCGATTCCTTTGAACGCTGTGGCCGAAATCGCTCGAGTGCAGGAATCGGACTTGCATCAGGTGGATAATCGCGAGGTCTTGCAGTTGCGCAACCGCGCGCTGACCGTGATCCGTTTGGGAAACCGCACCACGGAGATATCCGAACATCATCCTTCTGATCGTCGGCACGGCAAGATTTTCGTGTTGGTCACCAACCTGGGGGAACGCAAGCTGGGGCTATTGGTAAACGAACTAGAGGGCGAAGAGGAACTGGTTATTAAGGCGCTGGACGATCACACCGTGGAGACCGACCTGGTCAGTGGCGCGTCCATCCTGGGCGATGGGCGCGTGGTACTGATCTTGAACCTGGCTGCGATCGTCGAACGTTTCACCAAATCGCGCCCTGGGACCGGGACAGGCCCGGCGATGGGACTGTTGCTGTCTCATGCCGAACGTGCGAAAGCTGCCCAAGCCAGTGCGGGAGGCCAGCCATGAGCGCACCCGTTCGCGTGCTTGTGGTTGACGATTCGGCTCTGATGCGCAAGCTGATTCCGCAGATCCTCGCCACTGACAGTTCGATTCAGGTGGTTGGCACCGCCATGGACGGCAACTTCGGTCTGAAGAAGATCGAAGAATTGAAGCCACAGGTAATCACCCTCGATCTGGAAATGCCGGGCATGGGCGGTCTGGACATGCTGAAAGAAATCACCCGCAAGCACCGTCTGCCGGTAATCGTGGTCAGCTCTCACAGCACCGAGGGAGCGTCGGTGACGCTCAAAGCGCTGTCCATGGGAGCTTTTGATTTTGTGGCGAAACCCAGCGACGTTTCCGCACGCATGCCGGAAATCGCCCACGAGCTTATCTCCAAGATTAAAGCTGCCGCACAGAGCCGGGGGCTAAGAGTGTCTCCGCCGTCTCTGTCCGATCCCAGGCCGGTCGAAAAAGCGGCGCCCAACACCAAGCAACGCCCCACCCGCGTTGTCGCCATCGGCGTGTCCACCGGTGGTCCGCAGGCTTTGCAGTATTTGCTGCCGCAATTGCCCAAGGATTTCCCGGGCACGATTCTGATCGTGCAGCACATGCCGGAGGGTTTCACGGAAATGTTCTCCCGGCGGCTGGATGAAATCTGCTCCATCAAGGTGAAGGAAGCACAGTCGGGTGATCTCTTGTTGGCGGGCCGCGCCCTGGTATGTCCGGGCAGCCGCCATTTAAAAGTCAAGCGCATGCCTCTGGGCGACGTGGTCGTGCTGAGTGATGAGCCGCGAGTCAACGGCCACCGTCCGTCGGTGGATGTGCTGTTCCGCAGCGTTGCCGAAGAATTTGGCAACAACAGTCTAGGCGTACTCATGACCGGCATGGGAGAAGACGGCGCGCAGGGCCTTGGCCAGTTGAAGGCCGCAGGAGCGATGACCATCGCGCAGAACGAGGAGTCCTGCGTGGTCTACGGAATGCCAAAGGCGGCGATTGAACGCGGCTATGCTGTCCGCGTGGTCGGCCTGGAAGCGCTTAGCAATACCTTACAGGCGCAGTGCATGCCGGAGCGTAAGAACACCGATCCTGCGGACGGCGGACGGGCCGCTGGAGCGGGCAAGAGTTGAGTTGTAAGTCCGGCGCGAAAGCTCCGGATCAACAGCAGATGGAGGTTGTTATATGGAGCAATTTGTTCCAGTAAAACGCAGCAAGGACGGTCAGCCAGTCCGCTACCTGGTAGTGGATGATTCCGTCTTCGCCCGCAAGAACCTGGCCCGCATGATCGAGACTTTCGGGGGTCAGCTTTGCGGCGAAGCCGGAGACGGCATGACCGCCATCACCGAATACGACCGAACCAATCCGGATATTGTGCTGATGGACATCACCATGCCGCAGATGGAAGGGATCGAGGCTGCCGAGAAAATCGTGCAGAAACATCCCGATGCGCGCGTGGTCATGGTGTCGTCGGTAGGGTATCAGGAAAACATTGTGGCGGCTCTGCAGCGTGGCGCGCGCCATTTCGTGCAGAAGCCAGTCAAGCCCGAGGTTCTGTACGAAGTCATCAAGTACGTAATGGGAGATGACGGCACCGTGGCCAGTGCCGCGGGCGCGGGAGACTAACAATGAAGATGGAATTGATCCAGCCTTTCATCAATGCGGCGGACGCCGTGCTGGCGCAGGGCTTGCAATGTTCCATGTCCATCGGCAACCTCAGCATGGAAGCAGAGGCTTACCGGCGGAAAGGAATCGCCGCACTGATCTGGGTTACCGGAGATATTGAAGGCAGAATCATCCTGGATCTTGCCCCGGAGACCGCGGTGCGCGTGGCCAGCAAGTTCGCGGGCGCAGAACTGCCGGAAACCGATGCATTAGTGCGGGAAACCGTTTTCGAACTTGCCAATCAGGTGATTGGCAACGCAGTGACCGTGCTCAATAATGAGGGTTTTCACTTCCGCGTCCATCCCCCTGTGCTCCATACCTCGGAACATGGTCCCAAGAGCAGTGAGGACACCGAAGCGTTGGTGATTTGCTTTGAAACGGGCATTGGCGATGTCTTCATGAACATTGCGCTGCGTTATGGCCAGTCCCATCACTCGGCGGCGGTAGGACAGTAGGCGCAAGAATTGTTGGTTGTCGACTTCGAGCAAAGCCGAGAATCAACAACTCTTCTATGGTCCTGCCAGAAGGAAAACCGGGTTCTGCGGCGGAGGAGTTCCCCCCGGCCCTCGTGGCGGCTGGGCACTGAAGGGCGCTGTCATCTGCACCAGCAGGGTGTCGTTGGAAGTCTGAATGATCGAAGTATTCCCGGCGTCACAATTCGAAAGGTAAACCCTCGAACTATCCGCAGCTGCCGCAATTGACAATTCCGCCCAGGTTTTCACCGTGCAAAATGCTGGAAGCGCCGGAACCGAGGTAAAGGGGATGGTGGTCTTCACGGTGAAATCGGCGGCGTTGATCACTGTTACCTTCGAGGTCAGAACACCACCAGCGACCGCACCGCTGGAAATATAAAACCGGGTTCCGTCCGCGAGTGCCGCTACTGACTTCGGATTGGCGATGGATATCGGCGTGGCTGGGAGAGTATCGGTGCTGGCATCGAGTGAAGTCACGGTATTGGCTGCGGGATTGACCACGTAAATCCGGTTCAGGTTGGGGTCGTACACCATGTAATTGGCACCCACGCCGACGGAGATGCTGCTGACCACCGAATCGGAAGATGTATCGATAGCGGCTACCAGGCCGCTTCCCTGATCCAGTACATATATTCTTTGGCTGTCGGATCGAGCTACGACCCAGACCGGCGAAACCCAGCCGAAACCCGCCAACGGCGAATTCGATACCACACTCTTGTCCTCAGTGTTGATAACGGTCACTGAGCCACCGCTGCCATTCGTTCCCTGATTGGCCACATACACCTTCTGGGTGTCGGGGGTTTCGGCCAGGGCAACCGGACTCGTCCCCACCGTGATGTAGTTCGTGACCACAAGGTTTGCAGCGGAAATGGCCGTAACCGTGTTGCTCTTGAAGTTTGCAATGTAAACCGTTGCGGTTTCTGTGCTGCCAACAAAGACCGGCATTGAGCAAGGCGGCGTACCGCAGGAAGATGGCAGGCTAATGGTGACAACTGGCGCCGGACTGGCGACGCTAAATGTGGAAACCGTGTCATCCAGACTATTGGCGACAAAGACCTGGGTACCACCTATCAGCGCGGCGTGCACCGGTCCGAGGCCGGTTTGCGATTGTGAGGTCGCGCTGTCTCCAGAGACGTCAATGGTGGTACTGGCGCCGGGGTTGTTGGTGCCATTGTCGCTGATCATCATGACTACGTGAGTAAAGGCGGGATTGGGCTGATTGGGAATGACCGGATTAGCCACAGGGCGGTAGGTCTCTCCGCAACCGAGGCAAAGAAAGAGAATCCCTAATGCGAGGGCATGAGCCCCGCAGCGGGCCTTTGTCCTTGACACCAAGCACACTATCCGGTTCGACATATGATCTGTATCAACGATCCAAGAGGCAGAATTGTCTATTCTACGGGTTGGATGCGATCTGTGCCACAGGACAGCTCTTGGTTTTTAGCTGTTGGCTTTGGCTTCTCAGAGATTAGTGGCGAGGGGATGGGCGGATGGTTGCCTGTACTCGGTGCAAAACCGATGGCGGAAGACGCGCGGCGAAGCAACGGAGAAGAGTACTAAGCTAAAAGCTAACGGCCAAGAGCAAGGGCTTCCTACGCCCCTCCGCGGGATCTCTTTCCTCCGGCGGATTCTCGCGTGGCTGCGGACGGCTTCTTCTTGCCTTCCATCTCCGCCAGGCTTTGCTTCAGAGCCGACATCAAATCGACCACCGGGGCGAGCTTCTTGGGCTTCTCGACTTCGGCGATCTTTCCCCCTTCCAGTTTGGTCTGGATGAGGTTCTTCACATTGTCCTGGAAGGTGTCGTGATATTTTTCCGGGTCCCAATCTGCGGCGAGAGCCTGGATCAACTGGTGAGCGACTTTTACTTCTGCATCTTTCAATTCGACATCCGGCGCACCGAAGCCTTCGACTTTGCGCACTTCTTCCGCGTAGTACATGGTGTGCAACATCATTCCGCCTTCGTGCGGACGCAGGAAAACCGTGTATTCGCGATTGTGCATAGTGAGCTTGGCAATGGCCACGTACTCGCTTTCCTCGAGGGCTTTAGTTAGCAGAGCGTAAGGTCGGCGTCCGGCTTCTTCCGGGAGCATGTAATAAGAGGATTCGAAAAAGACGGGATCGACCTCGCTTGACTTCACGAATTCCAAAATCTCCATGGTCTTGGCGGTTTTGGGCTCGATCTTCTTAATCTCGTCGGGCTCGATCACAACATACTCATCTTTGCGGTATTCGTAGCCCTTCACTATGTCGCTGCGTTCCACCACTTTGCCGTCTGCCAGGCAAACGTATTGTTGTTTCAGCCGGGAGAGGTCGTCGCGATGTAGCATGTTGAAGGAAACGCCCGAGCTGCGCGCGCCGGAGAACAAGCGCACCGGCATGGAGATCAATCCAAAGGTAAGATATCCCGTCCAAACGGAGGCTGCCATGGTTCACCCTGTGAATTTAGATGACGCCAGAGATGCTTTAATGACGTGAGTCTAAACTACATCCAACTCTTTGACGCAGAAAGGTCGCGCCGGTAACCCCAATACAAAGCACGACGCCGTGGGGCGCGACAAAGCATAGCACTAGAGCTAGTAGTATCTGGTGTGGTTCGTCATATTCATCGGAACCGAGTTTAATCTCGCATGCCAGAGTGGCGGCACAACCTATTGATTTTAGGGTACATACATTCGATTCGCACTCTCGGGGCGGCGTTGCTGGTGACGCTTTCGTTCACCGGGCTGGCCCGATTAGTCCGGGGCGTGAGCCTTTCCGGCGCTGCCGCCGGGGCCGTGATTTGCTTCGTGCTTCTTGCCAGCGCCGGCCCCGGGGCTTTCGCCGCCCTGGTTTCGGTCTTCATTCTGACCTGGGTCAGCACCCGTCTGGGCTACGGACGGAAACAAAGGCTGGGCACCGCGCAAAACCGCGAAGGCCGCAGTGCATCTCAGGTGCTGGCAAATCTTTCGATAAGTGCCGCGTGTGCCGCAAGCTTCGCGATCACGGGAAACGCCGCCTTTCTGATCGCGACCGCCGCCGCACTGTCGGAAGCCGCTGCTGATACCGTTTCCAGTGAACTCGGTCAGGCTGGATCAGCGAAGGCACGACTGATCACTAATTGGCAGGTAGTCCCGGCTGGGACCGATGGCGGCATCAGCGTGGCTGGAACTTTGGGCGGCATCGCCGCTGCAATGTTGGTGACCTTGGTGTGCGTTGGTGTGGGAATGTTTCCGCTAAGACAGACCGCGACCGCAGTGATGGCCGCGCTCTTCGGCATGATCGCCGACAGCTACCTGGGGGCAACGCTCGAGAAACGAAAGCTGTTGAACAACAACGGAGTCAATTTTCTGGGCACTCTTGTCGCCGCGGCGGGAGCAATGTTGCTGACGTAAACGATTCATAATTGAGCTGCTGGAGGCCGTATGGATGCATCTAACTTGAGAACATCGACTCTCAACCTGATGAAGACTCGTACGTTTTTTGTAGGCTGCATCCTGGCTGTGACCGTGCTGTTGTTTGCTCATCACGGGCACGGCAACGCCCAACCCCTGGGATTTACATCCGTCGTCGATTTGACCCATGCGCTAAATGCGCAGGTTCCGACTTTCGAGGTCACCGACAAATCTCCGTATCAGGTGAAGACCCTCGCCACGCTGGCCAAAGACCATTACTTCCTGCGGGAGTTCTGTGTGCCCGAACACTTCGGAACTCATCTCGACGCTCCTGCCCATTTTGCTGAAGGCCTGTGGACCGTGGATCAGATTCCTCCGGAGCGGTTGGTATCGCCGCTGGTGGTAATCGATGCCATCGCCGAAGCGAAAGCAAACCCCGATTATCAGATTGCGGTCGAAGACGTTGCAGCATGGGAACGCATTCATGGCGAGATTCCACCCAACGCGGTCGTGATCGCCAATACGGGATGGAACTCGCGCTGGAATTCGGCTGCGGAGTATCGCAATGCCGACGCCAAGGGGGTAAAACACTTTCCGGGATATTCAAAAGATGCCGCGAAGTTCCTAGTGGAAGGGCGCAAGGTGAATGGGCTCGGGATCGACACTCTCAGCATCGACTACGGCCCTTCAACTGACTTCCCTGTGCACCAATACACCATGGCGCATAGCATTTACCACCTGGAGAATGTTGCCAATCTGGACCACGTTCCGGCGAGCGGCGCAATCGTCGTGGCAGCGCCTATCAAGTTGGAAGGCGGTTCCGGCGGCCCGGTGCGGATTCTGGCCCTGGTGAAGTGATTTGGTGTGCTGATGAAAGTTCTGCGGCTTTCCTTGATTCGTGCTCATCTCATTGATCGTTTAGCGCTGCAGATAGTTGTGAAACGGAGGCCATCATGAGCGACCCGCGTTACCCTGTCGGCAAATTCACTTATTCCAACCCACCTGATGAAGCCCAGCGCAGGCAAATGATCGGTGATATCGAGCAAGCTCCGACTGCTCTGCGTGCTGCCATCAAAGGATTGTCTCCGCAACAAATCGAAACTCCCTATCGTGATGGGGGCTGGACGGTGCGGCAGGTAGTTCACCACGTGCCCGAGAGCCACATGAATGCCTACATCCGCTTCAAGCTGGGGCTGACCGAAGACACCCCGACCATCAAGCCCTACCTGGAAGATCGCTGGGCGAGCACGGGCGAGGTGAAATCGACACCGCTGGAAGTCTCACTAGCGCTGTTGGATTCTCTACACGACCGTTGGGTGCGACTGTTGCGTTCGCTACAGCCAGAGGAATGGAAGCGCCAGTTCAATCATCCCGAGATGGGCCCCATGCCACTCGAAAAGAGCCTTGCGCTATATGCGTGGCACGGACGACATCATGTGGCGCACGTTACTGAGTTGCGCAAGCGTATGGGCTGGTAGGGTAACTACATCATCGTCTGCACGCGCCACACCAGGTAGCTGGCGGCTTCTCGCAGCACGGCTTCCGCGCGCTGCCAGCCCAAATGCGGACGAGAATCGGGTCGTGGGGCAATATAGACTTGGACGTTCTCGTGCTGCAACAGCTTCCGAATCCGGAATACGTGATACGCATCGCTCACCGCGACGCAACTCTGCATGTGGTTGGTGCGCATGATGACCGCAACCCGCTCCGCCGATTGCGCCGTGTCCGTACCCTGAGTTTCGGCGATCAGGCTGGCATCGGGAATTCCACGGCCCATCAGATAGTCGTGCCCTACTCCGCCTTCACTGAAACTTGGATCAGCGGCCGCACCGCCTGTCGTAATCACCACCGGCGCTACGCCTTGCCGGAAAAGCTCGAAGCCATGATCCAGGCGAGCACGATAGACGGGTGAGGGCCGTCCCGAGTACTCTGCCGCGCCAAAGACCACGATGGCATCGGCGGAATGAATCTGATCTTCAGCAGCCGCGCGGACGATCCCACCACAGATTGATGCGAAATAAGCCAGGGCCGCAGCTATCGCCATTGCCAAGCCGTAGCGCAGCCAGACACCGGCCGTGCGCGGCTTCTGCTCCTGGTTCATCCCTACCGGGTTCATCCTTGTGCGAAAAACTCAGAAATTTCCTGAGAGGTAATTGCGCCTTCGCGCATGATGCGCCAGCGCGCTTCCTCGTCGGTAAGATCGACGATGGTTGAAGGGATTTCGCGCGGCGAGGTGCCACCATCCACAATGATGGCAATGCGGTCTTTCAACTGTTCCCGCACCGCTTCCGCGGTGGTGCACTCGGTTTCTCCGCTAAGGTTGGCGGAAGTCGCGGTGATGGGAATGCTGCAAGCTTGCACAACGGCGAGCGGAATCTTGGCGCTGGGTATGCGCAAGGCAACGTTGCCAGTATTGGCCGTCACCTTCAACGGCAGGCGGGACGCGGCTTTAACGATGATGGTGAGCGGCCCGGGCCAGAATCGCCGCGCCAGTTTGTAGAACTCTTCGGGCAGTGGCCGCGCCAGTTCTTCGGCTTGGTCCACACTTTCAATTAGCAGCGACAGCGGCTTGTGGCGGGAGCGGGATTTGATGTCATAGACGCGATCGACTGCGAGAAGATTGAAGGGATCAGCGGCTAGGCCATAAAAAGTATCTGTGGGCATTCCCAGCACTTCACCGGCGCGAATCTGGTCGGCGGCGTAGCGAATCAGCGACGGCTCCGGGTTCGCACTGTTAATTTTGACGATCTCGGCGCGCACACTGCTCCTTCCGCCACAATGTTCTGAGAACGCGAAAGTTAACATACCATGAACGCGGCGTGCAAGCAGCAGAAACGAGGAGGCGGTCGTAAGGCCGATATTTGGAGGCTATTGGAGTTGGTGGATCATTGGATAGAGGACTCAAAGGAGGCATGGAGTGAGCAAGAAGGCATTTGATTTTGAATTTGATGATCAGTCGGCTTCGGCGACTGGCAAGAAGCACGATGCGCTGTCCTACGAGGTCTTGGAAGAGGCCCAACTAAGAGCTGAATTGCTTGATGGCATTCTGTTTCTCTCCGGCAACCGGCCCGGATTTCTTAGTCTCGCAAGAATTCTTGTAAAAATAGGACTCTCTGGCTATAAGGACGGTTTCCATATTCATTTGCGCCGGGATTTCAGTGGGGACGCTGACTTGCCGGATCAGTTGACAATTTGTCTTAACTCGAAGTGACTGACCGCCGGCACGCAGTGCGCGATCCAGAACGGGTATGATTCTTCCAGGAAAAGCACCTTGAAGAAGAACGCTGTCGGCTCCAACCCGGATGTCCACGACCGTTTGCGCACTATCGAAGGCCGTCACAATACGCTGGTCAAGGAACTACGCAAGGCCTTCAGCCATGGCGATCTGACCGACGACGGCCACTGCGCCATTGAAGGCATGCGCATCCTGGAAGAGGCCATCCGCAGCGGACTTCGCTTCCGCGCCGTCTTCTTCAATGAATCAGCGCTGGCCAGGGCCGAGCGCCTTCTGCCCCAACTTGCCGCGTATGTCGAGACCCTGCTGCTCCCTGACAAGCTGTTTGCCACTGCTGTCCCTAGTGATAGTCCGCAGGGGGTCGCGGCCCTGGTGCGCTGTCCGGTCTTCACAGTGGACGATGTGCTGGCTAAATCTTCAGCCGGACCGGTTCTGGTGATTGCAGGAGTTCAGGATCCAGGAAATTTGGGAACTATCCTGCGCTCGGCGGAGGCTTTTGGCGCTGCCGGGGTGCTGCTTGGAGAAGGCACAGTGGCCCCCTTCAACTCGAAAGTGGTGCGGGCCTCGGCTGGGTCGGTTTTCCGTTTGCCGATTGCAAAAGTAAAGCTGACAGAAATTCTGCCACAAATGCGTTCCCGGGGCTTGCGACTGGTGGCGACTTCTTCACACAAAGGCACACCCGCGTATGAGGCGAAGCTGACTGGCCCCTTGGCCATCTTCATTGGCAGTGAAGGCGCGGGATTGCCTCGCGATCTTCTGGCTGGCATGGATGAAACTTTGGCCATCCCACATTCGGAGCATGTGGAATCGCTGAATGCAGGGGTGGCGGCGAGTATTGTTTTGTATGAGGCGGCACGGCAAAGAACAAGATAATTCACCACGGAGACACGGAGTCACGGAGAAAAGCAGGTCAATTCATGCTGATTGAGGAGCAAACCACAGAAGCGATTATCGGAGCCGCGATCGAAGTCCACCGGGAACTCGGTCCCGGTCTTCTCGAATCGGCGTATGAGGAGTGTTTCTGTCACGAGTTACACCTGCGATCTTTGAATTTTCAGCGGCAAGTTGAACTCCCGGTTATCTATAAAGGCCTCAAGCTCGATTGCGGCTACAGGCTGGATGTTCTGGTGGAAAATGCAGTGGTGGTCGAACTGAAGGCAATCGAACAAATCATGCCGATTCACCAGGCCCAACTGTTAACGTATCTTAAGCTCACGGAGAAGAAAGTAGGGCTGTTGATCAACTTCAACGTAGCAATTCTAAAGAACGGAATTGTACGAAGGGTTTTGTAAACACAAGTTTTCTCCGTGACTCCGTGTCTCCGTGGTGAAACGGGTTTGCCATGAGTCTTTTTCCAACCACTCCGAATCCCGACAACTCCAGCGACCGCACCCGGCCGCTGGCTGACCGCATGCGCCCGAGGACGCTTGACGAGTTCGTGGGACAGGAGCACCTAGTTGCTCCCGGCAAGCCACTGCGGACGCAAATTGAGCGCGACGATCTGGGCTCGCTCATCTTTTGGGGGCCTCCGGGGACTGGTAAAACCACGCTGGCGCAGATCATTGCTCACGTCACGAAGGCCGAATTTATCGAGTTTTCCGCCGTACTCGCGGGAATCAAGGAAATCAAGCAAGTGATGGCTGAGGCCGAACGCGCCCGCCAGTACGGCACGCGCACTATCGTCTTTGTCGATGAGATTCACCGCTTCAATAAAGCTCAACAAGACGCTTTTCTGCCCCATGTAGAAAAGGGAAATATTCGCCTGATCGGCGCGACAACGGAGAATCCATCGTTTGAAATTATTTCGGCTTTGCTCTCGCGCAGCCGGGTATATACGCTGAAGCCGCTGACAGAGGAGCAAATCGTAGTGCTGCTCAAGCGCGCTTTGAACGATAGAGAGCGCGGCCTGGGAGCCCTGAACCTTCATGCGTCCGACGAGGTGCTGGCCAAGATTGCCTCCTATTCCAGCGGCGATGCGCGGACCGCCTACAACGCGCTCGAAGTTGCGGCTTCGCTGGCCGGTGCTAGCACCGATCGTCCAGATGAAATCACTGATTCCATCGTCCACGATGCACTGCAGAAGCGTGTTTTGCTCTATGACAAAGCCGGCGAAGAGCACTACAACCTGATCTCTGCGTTACATAAATCCGTGCGTAACAGCGATCCTGACGCGGCGCTCTACTGGCTGGCGCGCATGCTGGAAGCTGGAGAAGATCCGTTGTACATCGCCCGCCGTGTGGTGCGCATGGCAGTCGAAGATATCGGCCTAGCCGATCCTGGCGCGCTCGCGCTTTGTATGGCCGCGCGCGATGCGGTCGATTTTATCGGCATGCCGGAGGGCAATCTGGCTTTGGCGCAGGCGGTGGTGTATTTGTCGGTCGCTCCGAAATCGAATGCGCTGTATACCGCTTATTCCGAAGTTCAGCAAGATGTGGAACAAACTGCGGCTGAGCCGGTGCCGTTGCATCTCCGCAATGCTCCAACCGGGTTGATGAAAGGCATGGGCTACGGCCAGGGATACAAATACGCCCACGACTTGGAAGACAAGGTCGCGGACATGCAATGTTTGCCGGACAACCTGCGGGATCGCAGCTATTACCAGCCGACAAATGAAGGACTAGAAAAAAGAATTAGCGAAAGACTGGAAGAAATTAAGAAGAAGAGGAGCAGGAAGAGCTCTGAGTAGGCTTCCTAATCTCGGTCACTCAGCCTGATCTTCTGAACCCTTCCTGCTGGCCTGTGCGTCTAAGGTACAAAGGAGAACTACCCGTATGAATCCCCCAGCTTCAACTATTTCCGCTCCGGAAGAAACTCGCTCCAGCACTCCTACAACTTATTCGGTGAAATCCTATTCGGCGCGCAGCACGACCTCACCACTCGCGCCGGACACCATCAAGCGTCGCGAACCTCGCCCGCAAGATGTGCAGATTGAGATTCTCTACTGCGGAGTTTGCCATTCGGACCTTCACCAGGTCCGCGATGAGTGGCATGATGCGCTGGCGACGGTTTATCCGTGCGTGCCGGGGCACGAAATTGTCGGCAGAGTTGTCCGCGTCGGCAAGGCAGTGAAGAAATTCAAAGCGGGCGATCTTGCCGCCGTCGGCTGCCTGGTGGATTCAGACCGCACATGCGAAAACTGCCGCGCCGGTCTAGAACAATACTGCGAGAGTATTCCCACCTTCACCTACAACGGCGAAGACAAAGTGCTCGGCGGAGTCACGTATGGCGGCTACTCCGACAGCATCGTCGTGGACGAGGCCTTCGTTTTGAAAGTTTCCGACAAGGTGGATCTTGCTGCTACTGCACCGCTGCTTTGCGCCGGAATCACTACTTATTCACCGATGCGGCACTGGAATGTTCGCAAAGGGCAGAAGGTTGGCATCGTGGGCTTGGGCGGCCTTGGCCACATGGGCGTGAAAATCGCTCATGCTTTGGGCGCTCACGTTGTGCTGTTTACCACATCGCCGAACAAAGCCGCAGACGCACGGCGTCTTGGGGCCGATGAGGTCGTGGTTTCTAATAACGCCGACGACATGCTCAAGCACGCTGGAAGTTTCCATTTCATTCTGGATGCAGTTTCGGCGGAGCACGATCTGAATCCGTATCTCGCTTTACTGAAACGCGATGGCACGCTGGTTATGGTGGGAGCGCCATCGAAGCCGTTGCCGGTTTCTGTGTTCAACCTGATCATGGGACGCCACAGTCTGGCGGGTTCGGGCATCGGAGGCATTCAGGAAACGCAGGAGATGCTCGATTTCTGTGCCGATCACGGCATCACCGCCGACATCGAACTGATCAAGATTCAGCAGATCAACCAAGCTTACGAGCGCCTGCTTAAAGGCGATGTGAAGTACCGCTTTGTGATTGATATGGCGTCGCTGAGGGCGTGAAGGGCAGCGGGTTCCTACCCCCAGGTTAGCGTCCAAAAACCGGACGCAAGCCTGGGGATCCAGGCGACAACTCAACCCAAATGCACGAAAAAAAGGCGAATCCCGGCCGGTACGATTCTCATCTATTTTGATAGTTGGCTCACTTGCCGGAGGATGTCGTGTCGACCAGTCCTACCACCGCAGTCACCGCGCCTTTCGCGTCCCGACCGCTGCATACCGAGCAGGTGGAGGATCTCCTCAAGCTGCATAAAGCGTCCCAGAAGATATCGTCAATTCTCGATCTTGATGAACTCATCGACATGGTGGTCAACGACGTAGCTCGCTCCTTTGGGTGCATCGATGCGGACATCTACCTGCACCATGAAGAGCGCGGCGAGTTGGTGCTGGCCAGCGCCTGTGGATGCGACGGATGCGACGCCCACGGACCCGGCCACAGCCTGAAGATTGGAAAAGAAGGAATGGTTGGCCACGTCGCCGCTACCGGGCAAATGCGCTACGCCCCGGATGTGCGCGTCGATCCTTATTACATTGGGTGCGAAGAATCGACGCTTTCTGAAGTTGCCATTCCGCTTCATGTGGACGGTCAACTGGTCGGCGTGTTTAGCACCTCGCATCATCAACTGGATGCGTTTCCTCTGGAGCAGATCCGGTTGCTGCAAGCGCTGTGCAGCGACGTTGCCGTGGCGATTCACAACGCTCGCCGGTTTCGCGATGAACAAGATCGCCGCCAGGAGATGAGCCGCGAGGCCCAGGAAGCCCGCACCATTCAGCAGGCTCTGTTGCCTAAGAGTTCGCCTTACATTCCGGGATTTGCGGTGTCCGCGTTTTCTATCTCCGCTGGGGCGGTGGGCGGCGATTGGTACGATTTCATTCCCATGGGCGATGGCTGCTGGGCGCTGGTGCTCGCCGATGTCGCGGGCAAAGGCACGGCTGCTGCTCTGCTGATGTCGGCAACGCGCGGCATGTTGCGCTCACTGGCTGAAACCAGCTGCACGCCCAGCGAAGTGCTGACCAAGCTGAACCGCCTGTTGGTCGAGGACTTCCCTGCCGGAAGATTTGTGACCATGGTGTATGCCGTGCTCGATCCCGCTCGCCGCAAACTGCTGTTTGCCAGCGCCGGCCATCTACAGCCGCTCTTGATTACAGGAGACACGGCGCGTTTCGTAGAGACCGAGAAAGGCATGCCGCTAGGAATCGGCTCCGGAGATTATTCGCAGATCGAAGTTGACTTGCCGAAAGACTCTCGCCTGGTGTTGTACAGCGACGGCATCACCGAAGCGGAAAATGGCGACCAAGCGGAGTATGGGGCCGAGCGCTTGCAAAACCATGTCTTGCAACCGGAGGCATCCGCTGAGAGCATCCTGGCCGATGTTCGCGCCTTTGCCAACGGAACCGGTCTTCGCGACGATGCTACGGTGATTTTCGTAAGAGCTTGAATGGCACGCTGACGGGAAGATCTACCCGAAACGCGCTTTGTGCTCTTTCAGGATGCAGCGGTCCATCATCACAAATATTCCCGCTTTCCGCGCTTTTTCTGCAGCGGCTTCGTTGATGACTTCTTCCTGCATCCAGACGGCTGGAATTTTGAGCTGGATCGCCTGATCCACTACTTCACCGACAAATTCCGGGCGACGAAAAATGTTCACAATGTCGATCTTCTCCGGGACATCTCGCAAAGATGGATACGCCTTCTCGCCCAGCGAACCCTTAATTTCAGGATTCACTGGAATAATCTTATAGCCGTGGGTTTGCATGTATGCCGAAACTCCGTGACTGGGACGCAACGGGCTGTTCGAGAGTCCGACTACCGCGATGGTCCTGGCACGTTTCAGCAGGTCAGTAATAGGATCGTCGGGAGACGAAGCCATACCGGAACATTGTAGTGGTGTGAAGGAAGAGACGCCAATCGGATCCCGCTATTCGCCCTTCTTAGTCGTATCCAGCTTTTGCTTGAACATTTTCAGCGCGAGCTTGCGCACGGTGTCAGAAACTTCTTTATTGCCGGAAAGGTGTCTCAGGTCTTGCGTAAGCAGGTGTTTGATCAATCCCAGGGAAACGTCGATTGGGGTTCGCGGATTGGAGGTGAGGGCACGGACGATGGGATATTGCTTAATGAATCGCCGTTTCATGGGAATAGCGCGCAGCACGGATTCCAGGACATTCTTCTGTCCGGCAAATCTCTCGACTTCACCGTCCGTCACCTTGGGCGACTCGAGCACGGCCAGCGCCACGATCTTTGTGCCATCGCGGATCAACAGTGAGCGCTCCTCTTTGTTCCCTTTCATCGCTAACTGGATGCGGCCTTTGATGTCCAACTTAGCAATCTTTTGCAGGGCGCTGCCCCGCTGCTCGTCGGTGCTCAGGATTGCCTTCTTGATGGGCGCCCGCCTGGCAGCCGCCGCCGCTCCGCTGGTTCCCCCATCTGGTGTGACCGACGCCGAGGCTTCGGCCGGCATCGCGTGGACCTCGCTTGCGACTTCTTCGTACGTTCCGCCAATCGGCTGGAACGCTTTGCTTGCTTCGGCAACGATTTCTGCCGCGTGCTCAGAGAGATAAGCAGTGAGGGCTTCTTCGGAAATCTCAGAAGCATCCCCGCTTGCATCGTCCGCCTCGGTCGAAGTTGGAACCTCCAACGCCGGCGCGCTTTCCTGGATTACTTTGGTTTCAGCTTCTGTGAGATTCGGATTTGACCTAAGCACGTTCAGGATTTCCCGCGCCGCGTTGACCCGCGCACTGCTCAACATGGTCTCTACTTGCTCTCGAGTTGCAGAGACTGCGAGGGTCATGATGGATTCCGCACTCACTGATGGATTTTCCAGCAACCGCGGCAGTAACCCCGGCCTTAGATTCTGGGGATCAGCCAGGTAGTTCAACACTTCCTTGGAAGTTGCCGGATTGGCCGCGGCATCACGGGCTGAGGCTTCGTCCCACCCTGCCAACGTAAGCCGTGCCTGCTGCGCGAATACTTTGTTCTCGGTCGCCAGATGCACCAGAATCTCGATCATTTCCTGCGGGGGTACGGCAAGGCCGCCTCGGGCGGCCGAATGCATCAATCCGGACGGCACCGCCGAAGCGCGAATCAGATCGATCATGCGTGGCATAGGTCTGGTCTTGTCTCCAAAATCTCTGACACTACAGGATCAAACAGAGGTGAGGGTCTTTCCAGTTTTTTCGTGGGAGGTAACGTTACGAAAGGAACATCAGCAGGAATGATGGCACAGATTCTAGTTCTGGTCCGCCTTCTCACCTCTCCGCATCTGCAAGTAGGCCCGGATAAACGGCTGTAGATCGCCATCAATCACGCGATCCACGTCGCCAACTTCCATCTTGGTGCGGTGGTCTTTGATCAGGCGATACGGCTGTAAAACATAGGAACGGATCTGCGAGCCGAAATCGATATCCAGCTTTGAGGCCTCGATCTTCTTGGTGGCTTCGCGCTTTTTCTCCATCTCAAACTCATAGAGCTTCGAGCGCAGCATGCTCATGGCGCGATCCTTGTTCTTGTGCTGTGAACGCTCGTTCTGGCAGGCGGCTACAATTCCGGTGGGAATGTGGGTAATCCGTACCGCCGAGTCGGTGGTATTCACGTGCTGCCCGCCCTTGCCACTGGAGCGGTAGGTATCAATCCGCAAATCTTCTGGCTTGATGATGACTTCGATGCTGTCGTCGATTTCCGGCGATACATAGACGCTGGCAAACGATGTGTGCCGACGCTTGGCCTGGTCAAAGGGAGAGATCCGCACCAGTCGGTGCACACCGATTTCGCTGGTCAGCAGCCCGAAAGCATATTGGCCGTTGACTGCGAAGGTGGCCGACTTCAGCCCCGCTTCGTCCCCAGGTTGGTAGTCATAGAGAACGGTTTTGAAACCCTGGCGCTCCGCCCATCGCAAATACATTCGCAGCAGCATGTCCGCCCAGTCTTGGGACTCGGTGCCGCCGGCCCCAGGATGAATCGTCACAATGGCATTAAGCGCGTCGTGATCTCCGGAGAGCAGGGTCTCGGTTTCCAATTGATCGACCCGTTCGCGCAGAGAGGTAATCTCGCGGCGCAAGTCACCATCAACCGACTCGCCTTCGCGTGCCAGATCAAAGTAAGCAGCAATGTCATCGGTGCGTCGCAGCAGATCGGCCTCAGTGGCCAGACCATCTTCAATGCGCTTTTTCTCGCGCATTACTTGCTGGGATTTCTTGGGATCGGACCAGAAGTTCGGGTCGGCAACTTGCTTTTCCAATTCGCTTAGTTGCTGACGCAGCTTGCTCGTGTCAAAGGTACTCCCGGAGTTCGCGGACTTTGTCTTTCAGCACTGCGTATTCCTGTTCGAGTTCAACATTCATAGTCACGACCTCGTAGATTGCGGCTTCGGGATAAAAAGTGCCAGCAAACAAATTATCGCACAGGCGTATGCGAACCAGTCTCCACGCTGGGTGTAGAAAGTGGTTTGGTTCGACAGCGCGTAAGGCGCCTCGAGCGATGTCCGGATTTTGCGCGGGACGCTGGCTACGATTCGGCCGTAGGGATCGATCGAGGCGGTAACCCCGGTGTTGGTGTCGCGCAGCAACCAGCGGGCATTTTCGACCGCCCGCATGCGAGCCTGCTTGAGGTGCTGTGCGTAGGCGCCGCTGTCGCCATACCATCCGTCGTTGGAAATGTTGACGAAGACCTGCGCGCCCTCGTTTGCAGACTGGCGCACTTCATCCGGGAAGATGGACTCGTAACAGATGAATACACCTAATTTCGCTCCGCCGGCATCGAGCGGCGCATGCGATGTTCCCTGCGAAAAGTCTCCGACTTCTTTGGTTAATCCGCCCGCAAAAGCGAACACGTGTTTGAACGGAACGTACTCACCGAAAGGCACAAGGTGAATCTTGTCGTAACGTGAAGTCCATTCGCCTGCCGGACTCACCAGCGCACCCGAGTTATAGATTTCGGTTGCCCCACCTGGAGTCAGCGGAGCGTTGCGAATCCCAATGCTGCCGGCCAGAACCCAGGTGTTTGCTTGCCGCGCCAGATTGCTGACCGCATCGCGGAACAAGGGATCACTGGTAAAAAAAGGCGCTGGAGACTCCGGCCAGACTACCAAATGTGACGAATTCTGGCCCGTCATACTGACTTTGCTCAAGTCTCGCAGCGTGGAATAAAAATACTCTTTCGTCCAATCCGAGCCATCGAGAATCGGCACATTTGCCTGGACTAACGTTGCCGTGCGATCCGCGGGGATTACAGGCGCCGGAATCAGCCGTCCGGATTGAAGAACTACTACTGCAGCCAGCGCAGCCAGAAACAACTGCTTGCGCTTCTCGCGTCGCACCAGGAAAGCCGCAGCGAAGGCCACGTTCACCACCATGATTTCGAAAGAGAGTCCGTATACCCCCGTCACGGTCGCGATCCGGGCCAGCGGAATATTATCCACTTGACTGATTCCCAGCAAGTCCCAGGGGAATCCGGTGATCCGCGTACGTGCCAGTTCGACCGCAACCCAGGCCACTGGCGACAGCAGCAGCGCCCGCCGGCTGAAGTGAGAGCTGCCCGCAAGCAGGCTGACGAGCAGCCCAAAAAATCCGTGGTAGAGCGCCAGATACATACAGAAGAGAATCAAAATGCCCAAACCTGCCGGCGTATTCACTCCGCCGTACTGGTGCATTACGTCGTAGATCCAATAGCAGGTCCCGGCATACCAGAGGATTCCACACACGTACGCCATTAGGAAAGCTTGTAGGGGCCTGGCGGGAAGCAGCTTTACCCCGGCGCGGATTTGCAGCGTCTCCGGCGGCCGGGCGCGCAGCAGGGCCACCAGCAGTGGCGTGATCGCGACCCATCCCAGAAGGTAGAAATCAGGCAGAGGAAAAACCAAAATCTGCAATCCCGCCGAAAGCAGGACCAGCAGCCAGGCGTTTCTGTGAATTCTCCCCACACCGCAGGATAACAAACACGCATGCCGGCTTCAGTATTGCCTCGCATGATCTTTGTATTACATGCGCTAACTTCCCTACAATGCTGACCATGCGCTACAAATCAATGCTCGTCGTGTCCTTGTTGTTCTGCTTCTCGTTCGCCGCCTTGGCTGCTCCGGCCACCATGCGCTTGGACTATTACCACACCGGCGATGCAACCCACGAACTTTTCAGCGTCGATCGCATCGTCATCGAGCCGCTGCCCTGGCCTGGTGATATGGCCAAAACTGTCGATGACACTAACCTCGGGAACTATTTCTTCGAAGTGCGCGATCAAGCGAGCGAGCGCGTGCTCTACTCCCGCGGATTCAGTTCCGTATATGGCGAGTGGATCACGACCCAAGAAGCCAAGAACGCCAGCCGCACATTTTCCGAGTCGCTCCGCTTCCCTGCTCCAGAGGCGCCGGTAAAGATTGTTCTGAAGAGGCGCGACGAAGGCCAGTTTCATGAAATATGGACAACTCGCATTGATCCGAAAGACAAGTTCATCGACACTTCACGTCCGCCTTCACCTGGGCCGCTACTGACCATCCAGAAGAGCGGTGAGCCTGCGACCAAGGTAGATCTGCTGATCATGGGCGATGGCTACACTGCCGCCGAGCGCACGAAATTCGAGAACGACGCGCGTCACTTCACCGAGATATTATTCACCCGCTCGCCCTTTCGCGAGCACCGCGCCGATTTCAACGTCTGGGGACTTTGCCCGCCTGCGGAAGAGTCTGGTATTTCGCGCCCCTCCAACGGGATTCACCGCCGTTCACCGCTGGGCACCACCTACGACACCTTTGATACCGAACGTTACATTCTCACTCCCGAGAACCGCGCCATGCGCGACTTTGCTTCCTATGCGCCTTATGAGTTCATTGAAATCCTAGTGAACGGCGAAACTTATGGCGGCGGTGGAATCTTCAATCTTTATGCGACGGTGGCGGCTGATAGCGAGTGGGCGCCCTATGTTTTCGTTCACGAATTCGGGCACCACATTGCCGGGCTGGCCGACGAATACTTCACCTCGCAGGTGGCTTATCTTCCTCCCTCCAGGAAGATTGAACCCTGGGAGCCGAATGCGACCGCGCTGCTCGATCCTGCCAATCTCAAGTGGAAAGACTTGGTTGTCGCCGGTACGCCGGTGCCGACACCTTGGCCCAAAGAAGATTTCGAGGCCATGGAGCATGACATTCAAGCGCAGCGGCGCGAGATTCGGGCGCAGAAACTTCCCGAATCTGAGATGGACAAACTCTTTAAAGAAGAGCGCCAGAAAGAAGACACTATGCTGGCCAGCGACAAGTATTCGGACCGCGTAGGCGCGTTCGAAGGCGCGAACTACGAGGCCCAGGGATACTACCGGCCGCAGGAAAATTGCATCATGTTCACCCGGCACGATTCTTTCTGCGCGGTGTGCCGCCGTGCGATTGAGCGGATCATTGAAATGTATTCGAGCCGGTAAAATCCTAACCACAGCGGTCACAGAGAGCACAGAGGAACGACAGCGAATTCCCTGTGTTCCTCAGTGCCCTCTGTGGTCATGAATTTTGAGGCTATCTTTCACAAAATTGGCCAAGTCCGGGGTAACGTACCGCGGCGGCTTCACAGAAAAGACTGGGCGGTTGGCAACCGGCTTCATCGAAACTCCGCTCCAAGCCTGTTCACCGTTTGTCTCATGCAATATGACCGCGTCCGCCCGGTCAAGAAACTCCTGTGCCGATCGCTTGAAGTCTGCGGTTGCCGGATCCAAGACCGTCAAATAGAGGTCGGGCTTTACGAACTTCAGGATGCTGTTCGATTCCATAATTACATTCTTAGCATCCGCCAGCTTGCGGCGGATTGTGGGTAGAGCTTCCGCCAGTCGTCCCTGTTCTGTCCGCACCCACCACGCGTGCGCTGCCCCAGCAGCCAGGAATCGAGAAGTATCGGAGTCGCCCGCGCGGTTTTTCTCCTCTGATATCGCCCAACTGTGATCGTCAGTGGCGCAGTGGCAGGACTCGCCGTTCTGCGAACAGATACCGTGGCCGTATTGCGTGATCTTGAATGCGGTCCAGTCGTATTCCCGCAGAGCCGCAATGAGACCGGCGACTACGCTGGTCTTACCCACACTCCGCGAATGCCCGCCGACCACTAGAATCGCCACAAGCTCATTACTCCTTTTTTGCCAACCGTGCCAAAGCCGCCAACTGCCTTAAGTATTCACGCACCGGCTTGGCTGGAGTTCCCCAAAAAGCTACGCCATTTCCGCGCAGCACTTTGTTAGGAAGAACGCCTCCCTGCCCGCCCAGCATAACGCCTTCTTCGATCCTTGCGTGTTCACCGATGCCCACCTGTCCGCCCAGCACGACGTTCTTTTCAATGGTGATGCTGCCTGAAAGCCCGGTCTGGGCAGCGATCACCACATCTTCGCCGATTTGACAGTTGTGTCCCACGTGCACGAGATTGTCGATTTTCGTTCCCCGGCCGATGCGCGTTACCTCGAGCGCTCCGCGGTCGATGGTGGAATTCGCGCCGATCTCGACGTCGTCTTCGATCTCGAGACGTCCAATCTGGGGAAACTTCTCGTGGCGGCCCGTTGCACGGTCGCGTACGTAGCCAAAACCGGCGCTGCCGAGCACGGCGCCAGCGTGAAGAATGACGCGATCACCCAGGCGCACGCCGGGATAGATCGTGACGTTCGGGTATAGCTCACAATCTCGGCCCATCGCCACACTCTCACCGATCACGCTGCCCGCCCCGATTCGCGTGCCATCGCCGATCTGTACTCCTTTGCCGATGACCACGCGCTCGGCAACGGTTACGTCGTTTCCGGTTTTCGCGGAAGGATGCACAACCGCGCTGGGATGGATTCCAGACTTCAGTTCTAAGGGTGGATTGAACAACTGCGCCGCTCGGGCAAATCCCAGGCGCGGCTGCGAATGTAAAAGCAGCGGCTTGGCGCACACCATGTCGGCAGCAAAGTCTCCCGCAATCACTGCTGATGCCTTCGACTGCAATGCCAGCGCGAGATTCTTTTCATCCTCCACGAAGACCAAGTCACCCGCCGAGGCTGACGACACGCTCGCGATTCCGTGCAGGTGCACGGCTCCATCCCCCACTAGACGGGCGTGTACGAAATCGGCCACTTCTTTGAGCGAACGATCTGTGACCGAACGATGACTGGCCGAACGCTCCATTGCACCTTTTTATACGTTTGCCGCGGGAAAGGAAAGCCGGGGCTAGAATGCTGATATGGAGCGCAAGATCTTCTGGCTTTGTTTCGCCGTGCTCGGAATACTTGCCGACATCGTTCTGCCGATCTGGTGGGCATTAGCCGCTACTATCCCGATCGTGTACGTGAGCTGGTGGATCGCCTACCGCAGCGACTGGTTCTGAGGACTCATCCCATTCCCCGGAATGACCCATGATGCAGATAGAATTGTGCACCACAGGAGAGCCTCGTGACACAATCCGTACAAGTATTTGGAACCGATGTCAAAGACCGCTTGCTCCTTGTGGCCGATATCGCCGGAACACTGGTGTTCGCGGTGGAAGGCGCCCTGGCCGCCGTCAACGGAAATCTTGACCTCATCGGAATTATGGTTCTGGCCTTCTGCACGGCCTTGGGAGGGGGCATCGTTCGGGATATTTTGCTCGGAGCGCTTCCGCCTGCAGCTTTACGAGATTGGCGTTATCCGATCGTAGCCTTCACCGGTGCGGCACTCGTTTTCTTCCTTCATCCCTACGTGCGAGCCATTCCTGTCCCGGCCCTTCAGGCTCTGGATGCAGCGGGTCTAGCAATGTTTGCGATTGCGGGCACGCAGAAAGCCATGCTGCACAAGATGAATCCGCTGGTCGCGGTCATGCTGGGGACGATCACCGGCGTGGGCGGAGGAACCATCCGGGACGTTCTTCTAAACCAAGTTCCCAATGTCTTGCGGTTCGAAGTCTACGCAACTGCGGCGCTTGTCGGTTCAGCCTGCATGATCGCCGCAAACAGGCTGCGCTTCCCTTCGAACGTAGCTGCCGGTGTTGGCGGCATTACGTGTTTCCTGGTCCGAATCATCAGTATTTGGCAACACTGGAATTTGCCAAGAGTGGCCGGACAGTAGTGCCTGCGGACTCGATGAAGCCGTAGGGTGATTCTCAGCGATCCGTTCCGTGGCCTCTAGTAAAGCGGCTGCTCCCCCTCTGGCCGGGTCTTCCAGCGGCGGTGCACCCACAGCCACTGATCAGGATAGCGTCGCACGTAGTCTTCGATGATTTTGTTAAAGCGGGCCGTGTTCGTCACTGCATCGGCGTTGTCATCTTCCGTTCGAACAAGTTCAACGGCGGGATCGAAGCGCAGCCGGTACTTTCGCAAGACCGGGTCCCAAATCGTGAACGTTGGCACCACCGCCGAATCGGTATGCTGCGCAACTTTTGCCAGTCCCACCGCTGTGCACGCCGAAATCCCAAAGAAATCTACAAAGACACCTTGTGGCGGAGTCATATTTGTATCCATCAGAATGCCGACCACCTCACCTGCCTTCATGGCCGCCAGTAAAGCACGGGGAGAGCTGTCTTTGTCGATGGTTTTGTTGCCATGCATGGTGCGGTAGCGCCGGGTCATGTTGTCGAGATAGACGTTGTCCAGGGGACGCATCAGAACGTGCAGCGGATGACCTTGCAACGAATGGGCGAAGGCTGACAGCTCCCAACCGCCAAGATGTCCGGTGAGAAACAGGACTCCTTTGCCGCGGGCAAACGCCCGTTCATAGTTCTCAAATCCGTCATACACGACCGCCTGGGTCACATTCTCTACGGTGTACTTGGGGAACAAAGTGACCTCGGCGACTTGCCGGCCCAGCGAGCGAAACTCCCCGCGCAGAATTCGCCTGTGCTCACGCTTGCTTTTCTCTGGGAATGCCAGGGCCAGGTTGCGCATGCCCACCCGGCGCAACCGGGGATGCAGCACATAAACAATGAAGGCGAGGGTGACCCCTGCCGCCCGGGCCAGTGGACGCGGCAACGATCCGATGAGCTTGATCAGTATCCAGGCGAGCGCGTACTCGAGTCGCTGACGCATGTGGCGGGAAAGTGGGACGGTAGCATCCGGCAAATGCCGTGTCAAACCTGGAGCGGCTTTCACCTGTGTTTCGAGCACAAGTCTAAAGGATTCACGGAGCTAGGGATTGGTTGCCGGGAGGTGGAACGAGAGATACTAGTATTTGAGGCATCAAAAAAATGCGGGGTCGGCAACGGTGACCCTAAATCCCCGTTCCCAACCCCGTCTCCCAGGTTCTGTGGTAGGTGAGGCGAGTATGAGTCAGGATCGGAAAACGGGCAAGATTACGGAGGTAATTGTCCTTTGGTAACCGCCTACTTCGCGGTCACCAGCGAGTGCGTAATGGCATGAACGGAGAGCGCTATCCGGTTCTGCACTCCCACCTTGCGCATCAGTTTTGCCACATGGGCTTTGACGGTGCGCTCTTCGATCCCTAGCGCTGCGCCGATTTCTTTGTTGGAACGTCCGGCCACCAGCATTTCCAGAACTTCTTTTTCGCGATCGGTGAAAGTCACGCGGCCCGCAGGAAAGATTCTTCCCGGAGAAGACGACACCCGCTCGATGAACAGCGAGAGCACGCGACGCGGCGCCCACACCGAACCCTCGTTTACTACGCGGATGGCTTGCACAAATTCCGCCGGGGACGCTGCCTCATCCACATAACCCTTGGCGCCCGCTGCAATGGCCTTCAGGATGGTCTCTTCATCGATGCCGGAGCCAGTAACGATAATGCGCAGGTCGGGGCGTGCAGCCTTCATGCTGGCCATCACATCAAAAAGATTCTGACCGGTGCGGTTGCCCAGCAATACCAGGTCAATGTTTTGCAAGGTGCCGAGTTCCGCGAGTGATGCTGAGAGCAGTTCGAAGTCGGGTTCGTTGTCAAACAATGCTCGAAATCCTACGAACCGTAGTGGATCGCTTTCCACCACGGCCAGGCGGATGGGCGGTTTTTTCGCAAGTGCGGTTTTTGCGGCAGTCGCTTTCATAGTAATTCCTAAGAGCGATGTATGGGCCTTAGAATAGCTGCATTCACCCCGGATAGAAAGCTTCGTGAAGCCTAAGGCAATTACGGGAGTAACATAGAAAGCAGTTTAAAAAGAAGGAGTTAGAAGGCAATGAGAAATGGTTACCGTTGGGCAACGATTGGGGTTTTGGTGGGCGCGATAGGCGCGGGATTGTTGGCGTCCGCGCAGACCACTTATCAACCCAAGTTCCCCGGAGATCCCGCCCACTCCGATTCCGAAGCCATTGCCCTGGGTTACATGCGCACCGTGTTGCGGGCGCAACGTCTCTACAACCGAAAAAACCACAAATATGCCGATTCACTGGCCGATTTAGTGCATACCGGGTCATTCACCCGACGCATGGTGAACCCTGATCGTGGCGACTACACGGTGAGTTTCCATCCTCACAAAGATGGGTTTGACCTTCTTCTGAAGCCCAAACAACAAGACCCGGAACATCGTTCGTTCTATGCCGGCGAAGATGGCGTGATCCACGGCGATGCTGAGAAAACGGCCACTGCGGATTCTCCACCCATCAAATAGCGGATGCCTCAAGACCCGTTTTTGATCTCCGCCGCCTTCCCGTCGCGATAGGTAATGCTCACCGGTTTGCCCCCGTTGGGATAATTCACGGTTTTCAGCTGTTGCGGATCGCTCGAGCGCTCGGGAATCCCCATGCCAATGGCAAAATCCGCTTGCAATTCATTCATCCCCGGCTTCACTTGGTGCTGGTCGATCACCGCCCAAGTCTCAGCCGTCCAGTGCTTGTAGAGCTCGTGCGGATCCTGAATGTAGAGCATCTCGTCGGAGTAAATCTGGTAATCGCTGCCCTTCACCGAGCCGATGGGCACGGCATAGCTCTTGCCATCTTTGTCGAACACTGCCAGCACTTGCCGTTGGCCGGGCTGTCCCGGCGCGGCCTCCGCGACCACATCGGTGACTTGCAGCTTTTCGATGGGCAACAGCAGTCCTGCTTCCTGTTTGAAATCCGGGCGACCGTGCTCGTAGGGATAGTAGGTGTAGCGATAGCCCTCCTTCACCCAGACCGGCTGCTTGGTCAAATCCTTTGCCGACTGCAAATCGTAGGCATGAAGCTTTTTAGGCACAACGTAGTAGTCGGCATTCAGCGGCAGCTCCCGCGTGGTGGCGGGATGCGCCTCCTCGTAACGCTGGTAAAGAATGTAGGCTGTCCGGACGCCGGCGATCAGGATCGCCGCTCCCAGCGAAATTTGAATCTTCTGCTTCAGTTCAGGGGTCATAAGGTGAGGTAAACTTATCGTTTAGGAGCATGTCATGTCTACTGTCACGGAAACTGACGTTCTAGGCGCCTTGAAGCAATGCTACGATCCTGAGATTCCGGTGAATATCGTGGATCTGGGACTGATCTACGGTGTTCGCTTTGATGCAGCGGCTACCGACGAGACCGGCGACCGGCAGGACGTCACCATCGACCTGACGCTGACTTCGCAGGGCTGCCCCGCCCATGTGACCATCAGTGAGCAGGTGAAGGCACGGCTGGAACAGTTACCCGGCATTCGCAACGCCAGTGTCAACGTCGTCTGGACTCCGCCCTGGGGCCCGGAACGCCTGAGCCCGGAAGCCCGAAAACAACTGGGAATCGAATAGTAAAACTGAGCGCGTTGTGCGGCCTCGTACAGGGCATCCCAGAAACGAACATCGCCTCAACTCACTCGCGTTGTTTGCCTAGCTTTGACAATCACTTAACAGTGATCGCATGGCAGCCGAATTGCCACGGAGCCTCTGTATCTTTCGAGGGGTGAAGCATGCAATCGCTCATGCAGGACTTTCGCTACGGGTTGCGAGTTCTGGCAAAGACGCCGGGATTTACGGCAGTTGCGGTGTTGACTCTGGCGCTGGGAATCGGCGCGAACACGGCGATTTTCAGCATCGTAAACACGGTATTGCTGCGTCCGTTGCCTTTTCAGAATTCGCAGCAGTTGCTCTCGCTGGGAGATTTCGATACGAGGCGCGCTCCCGCGATTGCCCAAGGACCCGTGTCCTATCCCGATGCCATGGATATTCGCGCTCGCAATCATTCCTTCCAGGAAGTCTCTGTCTATAACGACAACGACTCTACCTTGACCGGGATTGGCGAACCGTTGCACGTCAACGTTGAAAACGTGTCGGCCAACCTATTCCGCTTGCTGGGAACGCAGCCGGCGGTGGGCCGCGCTTTTCTTGATTCAGAGGATGCCCCTGGGCATCACGTGGTGATTCTCAGCGACGCTTTCTGGCGGGCACATTTCAATGCCGACCGCAACGTGATCGGTCGAACCCTAAACCTTACCGGCCGAGCCTACACGGTGGTGGGTGTGATGCCACGAGGCTTCCAGTTCCCGGTGCGCGCGCAAGCACGTGATCTCTGGCTGACATTTTCGCGCCAGGCCGAGGTTGATGATCCTAAGGACAAACCTTCCACCGAGCAGCGCGGGAGCCATTCGTTGCAGGCGATAGCTCGGCTCAAACCCGGAGTCACACTAGCCCAGGCGAATGCCGATCTGGCCTCGATTTCGCACGCTTTGTCGGCTGAGTACCCAGCCAGCAACTCACACGATGGCTTAGGGGCGAGGTCAGAACTCGAAGCTATCGTTGGGGACACGCGAGAGCCGCTGCTGATTCTTTTCGGAGCCGTGGGTTTGGTGTTGCTGATCGCTTGCGCCAACGTCGCCAACCTGCTGTTGGCGCGCAGCATGAGCAGAGGGCGTGAGATTGCTATCCGCGCCGCTCTGGGGGCAAGCCGCGGCAGCATCATGCGTCAGCTGATTGCGGAATCGTTGCTGCTTTCGCTTACGGGTGCGGTGCTTGGCGTCGGCGCGGCGGAATGGGCGCTGTCTGCGGTTTTGCGCCTGTTTCCCGACAACCTTCCCCGGGCAGAGCAGATCGGCATCGACTACCGGGTACTGCTCTTCACCGCAGGCTTGGCCGTCGTGACCGGGATAGTGTTCGGCCTGGTTCCGGCGTTGCAGGTTTCGAAACCAAACCTGACCGAGGCCATGCGTGAAGGCGGACGTGGCAGCACAACCGGAGCTGCCCATAACCGGTTGCGCTCCGGATTGGTGATTGCGGAGACGGCGGTCGGAATCGTACTGCTAGCAGGCGCCGGTCTGCTGATCCGCAGCCTGAATCGGTTGACCCATACTGACCTCGGCTTTAATCCCGAACATGTACTGACCGCAACCTTCGACCTCTCCGGGACCCGCTACAATCCCGATCAACAAGACCAGTTTATCCGCGAACTTTTCGTTCGCATTCGAGCTTTGCCGGGAGTAAGCGGCGCGGCCGGTGCCATTCCGCTGCCGTTGTACGACGACCGCTGGAGCATTTCTTTCAATCTGCTCGATCATCCTGTTCCCGAAGCCAATGAGCCTGACGCCGGCATCTACGATGTGGTGCCGGGCTTCTTTGAGGCCATGCAGATTCCGCTGCTGCGGGGTCGAACTTTCGACGAGCGTGACCAGCGCAACTCGGCGCCGGTCATGATCGTTACCCAGGAATTTGTAAACAAATTCTTCCCCAACGAAGACCCCATCGGCAGACGCGTTACAATCGGCGCCGGCGATGGCGCCGCTCGGGCGCGATACAAGACCAGAGAGATCGTAGGTGTCGTCGGCGACATCCGAACCAGCAAACTCAGCGCCGCCCCGCCGCCTGCGTACTATGTTCCCCTGCCGCAGCTCATGTGGGGTCAGCCAATTCTGGTGATTCGTTCGGCGATGCCTCCAGGCACGGTGGAGACCGAAGTCCGCAAAGTGCTGGCGGCGATGGATCCCGACGCGCCTCTGTATCAGGTCCGGACGATGGAAGATTACCTGGCACTCGACCTCGGCCGGGCCCGCTTCCAGACGATGTTGCTCGGCCTTTTTGCTGGCATTGCGTTGCTGCTCACCGCGGTTGGCCTGTATGGAGTTATGAGCTTTACTGTGCTCCAGCGCACCCATGAAATCGGCATTCGCGTAGCCTTGGGAGCCAGCCGGGCGGATGTATTGCAAATGGTGCTCAGCAAAAGCCTCGCACTCACGGGTGTGGGGCTGGCAATCGGAATGATCGGCGCAAGCATGGTCACACGGCTGCTGGCGAACTTATTGTATGAAGTAAAGCCGACAGATCCGGCGACGCTGGTGGCAGTTTGCGCGGTGCTGATCGCGGTAAGTGCGCTGGCTAGTTACATCCCAGCGCGGCGGGCTGCTAGAGTTGATCCCATGGTGGCCTTGCGGTACGAATGAAACAGGCGCCCTTGCCAGCGCCTGAATCGATGGATCTTACAGTTGCAAATCCTTTCATCTTGACGGCAAGTTTGCACAGGGACTAGCATCTGCGTGTCCGCTCAGCCCTCGGCTCCCGGTGCACCTTTCCGACTTTCGGTAGTCCAAGCCGAGCTCAGGAGAACAGCATGAGTCCCACAATATCCGCAATTAGACTAAGCCGATTTCTGATGCCTATCGCTCTTCTGATTTTTGTAAGCAGCGCCTTCGCCGCGAATGAGAATGTGGTCTACCGTTTCAAAGGTGGCAATGGCTACGGAGCTTCCCCTTATGCAGCCATGGTTGCCGACAAGCAAGGCAATCTCTATGGCACGACATCCGTGGGCGGGAATTACACAAATTGCGCCGAAGGGTGTGGCACCATATTCGAGTTATCGCCACCCGCCGCACCCGGAGCGCCTTGGACTGAGACTGTGCTTTTCGACTTTGACGGAACTAACGGTGCGGATCCCCTGGGCAGCTTGATCCTCGATCAGGCAGGTAATCTTTATGGCGCTACGGCATCAGGCGGGATCGCGAATTGCTATCCCGGCGGTTGCGGCGTGATTTTTGAACTCTCCCCGCCATCCCAGCCCGGCGGATCATGGACGGAATCCGTACTGTACAGTTTCTTCGGCGCTACCGACGACGGCGGCAATCCGTCGGCGGGCTTAGTTATGGACCTTAAGGGTAACCTCTACGGCACCACACGGTACGGGGGTAGCTATGGTTTAGGCACAGCCTTTCAGCTTTCCCCACCGGCTGGCCCAGGCGGGTTGTGGACCGAAACCATTCTGCATGTGTTCGGCGGCCCGAATGACGGAGCACAACCGGTAGCCGCACTTACCTTGGGTCTGCATGGCGCAATCTATGGTGTAACCTACACCGGGAGCGGCAACAGTCAATTTGGCACCGCCTTCAAGTTAAAGCCGCCCACCCAGCAAGGAGGAAGCTGGACGGAACTAATTATGTACCATTTCAGCGGTGGCATCGATGGCTCCTATCCGCTGGCTAACATGATCATCGATAAAGATGGCAACTTGTACGGCACTGCCTCTAGCGCCGGACAGTACGACAACGGCGTTGTATTTGAAATCTCCCCTACAAATTCTTGGTGGGTTGAAACCGTGCTTTATGCCTTCACTAATGGAACCGACGGATCAACTCCAGCTGCCGGCGTGATTGCGGACAAATCAGGAAATCTCTACGGAACGACCAATTCCGGCGGAGAGGGCCGTAAGGGTTCGGTCTTTGAACTCTCGCCGGGCTCTCCTTGGACGGAAACAACGCTACACGACTTTTTGGGCGATCCGGATGGAGAAGAGCCCAACGCGGGCCTCACATTCGATCGCGGACATCTTTTCGGCACGACCCCATATGGCGGATATGGCGTAGGCGCTCTTTTCGCGATCGGCCCCTAAAGCGGTTGGCGACTACTCTCGCTGATTGGAGCCACAGGGAAGCACCCGTGAAAACATCAGTACCTACTTCTTTAGCTGCTTCAATATCTCTCGCGCTGCGTTTGCTCCGGAGCCACCAGTCAATCCTGCTCCCGGGTGCGTTCCTGATCCGCATAGGTATAGATTCTTGATCGGCGTGTTGTACTTCGCCCAATCGAGCAGCGGACGCATAGTGAAGAACTGATCGAGCGCCAGCTCTCCGTGAAAGATGTGACCGCTGGTGAGTCCGTAAATGTCTTCGAGGTCCTGCGGGGTGATGATCTGGTGACTGAGGATCAACTCCGGCAGGTTGGGCGCATATCGGGTAAGAGTTTTGACCACCGTGTCGCCGAGCGCCACCCTTTGTTTTTCCCAATCACTGTTTTTAAGTTTGAACGGCGCGTACTGCATGTAGATCGACATCACATGCTTGCCAGCAGGCGCAAGCGAGGAGTCCCCGATCGTCGGGATCGCCACTTCCAGGTATGGTTGCTTCGAAAAATTACCATATTTCGATTCATCGAAAGCGCGCTCCAGATAATCAATCTCGGGCGCGATGAGAATGCGCCCGCTCAGGGCTTTGTCGTTGTCCTGCAGCGCGGTGAACTTGGGCAGCCCGGAAAGCGCGAGATTCACTTTGGCTACCGTACCCGGCATGCGGTAATGCTGAAGCTTCATGACGAAGTCCGGCGATAGGTGCATGGGATCGACCAGCTTCAGCAGCGTGCGCTTGGGATCCGCATTGGAAATGATTGCACGCGCATTGATCTCCTCGCCGTTCGAGAGCACCACGCCACTAGCCACGCCATTGCCGACAGTGACTTCGATGACTTCGGCATTGCTGCGAATTTCAGCTCCAACCTCAGTGGCGGCGGCAGCCATGGCTTGCGTAATAGCACCAGCCCCACCTACCGCAAACGATGCCAGGCCCGAAGCATGCGCGTCGCCTGCGGCGCGCATCAGCAGCACCAAACTGCTGCCCGCGGACCATGGCCCCAGAAACGTGCCGAAGATTCCGCGAGCCGCGATGGTCGCGCGCAGCAGTTCAGTCTCGAAGTATTCGGCCACCAGATCGGCGACCGCCATTGGCCCCCAGCGCAGCAGTCGGTACATATCTTTCTTGCCCAGCTTGCGAATCGCGCGACCGGTCTGCAACATTCCCCATAGATCGCCTCGACTGGGGTGATCAATATCGGGCGGCGTCAGCGCCAAAGCCTCAGCAATCACTTTGCTGATTTTCGACAGCGTTTGCTGGAACTCGGGATAGCGGGCCGCGTCTTTCTGAGAAAACTTGCTGATCTCCTGAGCTGACTTCTCGAGATTCCGGTAGAGCGTGAGCGCGCGACCATCAGGCGACAAAGAAACGGTCGCGACATCGGGGCTAATCAGCTTCAGACCGTGTTTTTCCAGCTGCATGTCTCGAACAATATCGGGACGCAACGGGCCGGCAGAGTGGGCCAAAGTCGAGCAGCGAAAGCCGGGATGAAATTCCTGCGTGATGGCCGCGCCGCCGGGCTGCGGTCGGCGCTCAAGCACCAGCGGCTTGTATCCAGCCTTGGCGAGATAAAACGCAGTGACCAGGCCATTGTGGCCGCCGCCGATGATGACGACATCGCGTGTGCTGGCCATGGCTACGCGGCTCCCTTAACGTCTTTGAGAATCTCCAAAGCTGCCAGGCGGCCGGGGCCACCCATGATGCCGCCGCCGGGATGCGTGGCCGAGCCGCAGAGATAAAGGTTCTTGATCGGCGTGCGGAATCGCGCGTATCCCGGCACCGGACGCAGAAAGAAAAGCTGCTCGAGCGAGAGTTCTCCCTGAAAGATGTTGCCTTCGCTCAAGCCCCACTCGCGTTCCAGATCAAGCGGCGTGATCACCTGCTTGTGCAGAATGATGTCTCTGATATTGGGCGCGTGCTCGGCGATGGTGTCGATGACGTTGTTGCCGAACGCTTCTTTCTGATCGTCCCAGTTAAGGCCGGGCCGCAGCTTGTAGGGCGCATATTGGACGAAGCAGGAAAGAATATGTTTGCCCGGCGGCGCAATCGAAGGATCGGTCAGCGTCGGAATCACCATGTCAATATAGGGGCGGCGCGAGAAGTTGCCATACTTGGCATCGTCGTAAGCGCGCTCCATGTATTCGACGCTGGGCGAAATGGAAATCGCTCCACGCAGATGCGCGCCGGGGCCGGGCAGGCACTTGAAGTTGGGCAGCGCATCCAGCGCCATGTTTACTTTGCCGGAAGACCCGCGGAACTTGTAACGATTGACTTCCCCGAGAAACTCATCGGAGAGATTGCCCTTCTCGATGAGTCTGACGAAAGTTTGTCGCGGATCAAGGCTGGAAGAAATCACATCGGCATAGACTTCATCACCGTTGGCGAGCACAACGCCTTTGGCTTTGCCCGACTTGATGATGATATTCGTGATCCCGGTCTCGGTGCGGATCTCGACTCCAGCTTCACGGGCGGCGTCGGCAATCGCATTGGAGATAGCGCCGGTGCCTCCGCGGGCGAATCCCCAGGAGCGGAATGCACCGTCAATTTCACCCATGTAATGGTGTAACAAAACGTAGGCAGTCCCCGGCGAACGCACGCCGAGAAACGTTCCTATGATGCCCGACGCCGACATGGTGGCCTTGAGCACATCGGTTTCGAACCACTGGTCGAGAAAATCGATGGCGCTCATGGTCATCAATTGCACCTGGTTATATTTGTCGTCGCTGGTCATGCCCTGAAAGCGTTTACCGATGAACAGCAGCTTCATCAGTTCTTTGGGATTCAACGTGGCCGGATCGGGCGGCACCATGCTGAGAATCGGCTTCACGAAGCGGCACATGGCTTGCATGGCCTTGCCGAATTCGTCGTAGGCTTCGGCGTCGACGCGGGAGTGGCGGGCGATCTCGCGCTGAGTCTTGCCGTGATCGTTCACGCGCCACAGGTAATCTCCGCTGGGCATGGGCGTGAATGTGCCGTCGAGCGGGAGAATTTCGAGGCCATGGCGCGGGAGGTCGAGGTCGCGAATGATCTCCGGCCGCAGTAGTGAGACAACATAAGAGCAGACGGAAAACTTGAAGCCGGGAAAGACTTCTTCGGTGCAGGCAGCGCCACCTAAGATATGGCGGCGTTCGAGCACCAGAACTTTTTTTCCGGCGCGTGCAAGGTAGGCGGCATTGACGAGGCCGTTGTGGCCGCCGCCGATCACAATTACATCATACGAATTGGCCATAAGCTCTTAGCCTTTGGGTTTCAGCTTGCTGGTTGAGAACGGGGACGAGGAATATTAGCGCAGTTTCGGGGTGCGCGTATTAGAGGCCGCTGGGAAGGACACTCCAACTGCGGAGTGTATTCGACGATGTTGGCATGATTAAGCGCATGGCTGGAGTCGAATCATCATTCTATCCGGAATGTGTAGTTTTGTCTCCCAGATTGGTCGCCCCAGAGATTCGCGGCGCGGGAGATCCCTCGCCCGCTGAAGAACGCAGGCTTCGGGATGACGCCTTTGATGAGAGGTCTGAAGTATAATCCGGCTTCGACCTATTTCTTTTCGAGGCCACTCCTTTGCCCATTGGAACTGCGTTTCACGAGAGAACTTTTCCACTTTGCCATAGCTTGAATTATCGCGAGTGGTCGGGCTATTACACGGTGAGCGTGTATGAGGTGCATCACGAGCATGAGTACAACGCCATCCGCAATGCGGCGGCGCTGATCGATATCTCGCCGCTCTACAAATATTTGATAACCGGGAAAGACGCCACGCGGCTGGTGAACCGAGTGATCACGCGCGACATTAACAAGGTGAAAGTGGGGCAGGTGATTTATTGCTGCTGGTGCGATGAAGAGGGCAAGGTCATTGACGACGGCACGATTTCGCGGCTCGAAGAAAATGTTTATCGCTGGACGGCGGCCGATCCCAGCCTGCGCTGGTTCCGGCAGAACGGCCTGAACCTGGATGTACAGGTCGAGGACATTTCAGAAAAAGTTGCGGCGCTGGCGCTGCAAGGTCCGACTTCTGCGAAGCTCTTGAAGACCGTGGCGGACGCTGATATCGCGAATTTGAAGTATTTCCGCGTGACTCGTGGCAAGATTGCGGGCGTGCCCGTGGACATTTCGCGCACAGGTTATACGGGCGACCTGGGATACGAAATCTGGGTTCCACTAAAAGAAGCCAACGATGCGGTGAAGGTCTGGGATGCGCTGGCGGAGAAGGGAAAGCAGTTTGATCTACACGCTGCGGGAATGCTGGCGCTCGATGTAGCCCGCGTGGAAGCCGGGCTGCTGCTGATTGAAGTTGACTACAGCAGTTCGAAAAAGGCACTGATTCCGTCTCAGAAGTATTCGCCCTACGAACTTGGCTTCTCCAAGATGGTCCATCTCGAGAAAGAAAATTTTATTGGCAAGCGAGCGCTGGAGTTGGACGCGAAGAAGGGTGTGCCGCGGCAACTGGTCGGAGTCGAGGTCGATTGGACTGACGTGGAAGCTCTGTATGAACGCTACGGTCTGACGCCCGCCGCTCCCAGTCAGGCTTCGCGTGTCGCGGTGCCGTTGTACTCCGCAGATCAGCAGGTCGGCAAGGCAACGACCACGAGTTGGTCGCCGATCTTGAAGAAGATGATCGCGCTGGCCAGTGTTGAGACCGAGCACTCAAAGCTGGGGACCCAGTTGCAGATGGAAATTACGATCGAGGCCATGCGCCTTCGGACGAACGTGAAGGTAACCACGCTGCCGTTCTTCAATCCGCCGAGGAAGACCGCGTCGCCAGTATAGGCGCTTGGTGTAAACCTAACTCGCCTTCCGATTG
>DATHOQ010000024.1:0-3326 GCA_035484735.1 Terriglobales bacterium
CCCATTCCCATAAGCCAGCAGCAACACTACGGTGGCAATCCCCCAAGCCATCCCCGCCATGGTGAGCGTAGTCTTCCGCAGATCATGCCGCATAGCCGCAAAAGCCTGTCCCAACAAATCCCGATGCATAATTGATCTACCTGTGAACCCTCTGTGTTAAAGATTTTGGGTTTAAATCCGCGCGCAAGTCCGTGGCGAAAGGTTGTCAACTGGCCACTGATCCCTACCCACTGGCCACTGCTCCTACTCCTTCCGCAGCGCCTCCACCGGCTGCAGCATTGCCGCACGCCGCGCCGGATATAATCCCGCCACCACCCCGGCAACCGTCAGCGATACTACCGCCAACGCCGCCGTCGACGCCACCAGCTTCGGCGGATCAAATCCATCCCCCAGATCGACCCCCGCCAGCAGCGCCATCAGCCCCGCGGCCAAGCCAATCCCAATGGTCCCGCTCAGCAGCGTTAGAAACGCACCCTCCACAAAAAACTGGAACATGATGCTCGCGTTCGTCGCTCCAAGCGCCTTGCGCAATCCAATCTCCCGGGTGCGGTCGGCAACCGCCACCAGCATGATATTAATGATGCCAATCGCTCCCAGCCCCAGCGTCACCAGGCCGACACTTCCTAAGAAAGCATTCATCGCGTCGAAAATCTTTCCCACCTGGTCGACCGTGTTGACCGTATCCCACTCGTCGAACGAATTCGGATTGCTGGGATCAAACCCATGGTTCCGCGCCACGATCCGGTGCACTTCCTGCCGCGCCGCTTCGTGCAACGCACGCGTCTTCGGCTGGTATTCGATCATGCTGATCACATCCGGCGCTTCCCCAACGTTCGTCAGCCGAAAATATTCCCGCATAGTAGTGAACGGCATGAAGCACTTCAGGTTTTGCGTATTGTTATCGCCGTGTCCAATGCGCTGCAGCGTTCCGATCACCTCAAACTGCTGCCCGTTCAACAGAATCGTGCTGCCCACCGCGGGCCGCCCCGGAAACAATGTCCGCTGCGTCTCATCTCCTAGCACAATCACCGCCCGCTTCTGCGCCAAATCCATCGCATTCAGCCAGCGCCCTTCCTTAATAGGCAGGTAACGAATTTTGTTAAACATCGCTGGCACTCCCATAAGGTCGCCGCTCGACTGGAAGTAATCGCTCACCGCCCGAATATCGTTGCGTCTGATCACCGGCGCCACCGCTCCCACGCTCGGAGCCTCCTGCAAAATGTCCTGGTAATCGCGGTCCGTCAGGTAGTACTGCCGCAGCGCCGTGAAACTCCCCTGCATCATCGGAGCCCGGCTCGACCAGATGAACATTACGTTCTCGCCCAGCGTGTCGAACTGCCTCTTATTTCCCGACCGGAATCCCTCTCCCAGTCCCACCAGCAGCAGCAGCGAAAACACTCCCCAGGCGATTCCAAACATGGTCAGAAACGACCGCAGCTTGTGCCCCCACAGCGTCCGCAGGGTCTGCCCGAAAATGTCGAAAATCAGCCGCATCCAAACATTATACGGGCAGCGAATCAAATGCCCTTGTCACTGGATGCTCTTCATGTATTAGGATTCACTGGGTTACTAGGGCGTCGTTCCCAGGACATCGTTACCAGGACGTTGTTGCCTGACGTGAACAGCATGCAAACTGACTCCACCCATTTCCCCGTGACTCCCATCGCCCTGAAAATGGGGGTGGCCATCGGCATTGGAATGCTCGCCGGCATGGAGCGCGAATGGTCCAACAAAGACGTGGGCATCAGGACCTTTGCCATCGTTGCTTTGTTCGGCATGCTCACCTCGCTGATTGGGTCGGGTGTGGCCATCGCCGGCTTGATTGGCGTGTTCCTGTTGGTTGCCGCCATGAACACGCGCAGCATTCTCGACAACCGCTCCCTCGAGATCACCACCTCCGCCGCGTTGATGGTGAATTACGTCCTCGGCGTTCTGGTCGGTCTTGGTCATATCTTCACTCCCGTAGCGGGAGCGATCGTTATGACCATGCTTCTAGCCTGGAAAACAGAACTCAGCCGCTTTGCCGGAGGCCTGCAACCGTCGGAAATCCGCAGCGCCGTCCTGCTCGGCCTGATCGGTTTCGTCATTTACCCCGTTCTTCCCAACCGCTATGTCGATCCCTGGCAACTTTTCAACCCCAGCGACGCCTGGATCAGCGTCATCGCCATCGCCGGAATCGGATTCGTGAATTACGTGCTCCTCCGCATCTACAGCACGCGCGGCCTCTATTTCGGAGCCCTCTTCGGCGGTTTGGTAAACAGCAGCGCTACGGTAGCCGAGTTAGGGACGAGGCTGAAGGCAACATCGATGGTCGGCCGCACCGCCACGCTGTGTTTGTTGACGACCATCGCGATGTTTGCCAGAAATCTCATCCTCGCCACCATTTTCTCGCCCGCCTCCCTGAGCGCGACTCTCATCCCGCTTGGGGCCATGACCCTCGTGGCCGTATTTTGGGTCTGGCGCGACCGAAAAATTGAAGATGTTCCCGGAACTCTCACCCTGACTTCTCCCATCTCGATCACAAAAGTGATCTGGTTTGGCGCCGTGTTCATCTGCATACAAATTGCCGGAACTCTCCTCACCAAATACTTTGGCAGTGAAGGCATGCTGGCCACCGGCGCGTTCGGCGGCCTGGTGAGCAGCGCCAGCACCACGGCCGCCGCCGCCACCATGGCTAAGCACGGCAAAATAACCGCTGCCCTCGCCGGCAGCGCCACGGTGCTCACTTCTTTGACCAGCGCCGCCGTGAACCTGCCCATTATCTGGAGAACCACCAAGGACAAAGCCGTTACGAGAGCGTTGAGTATCAAAATGGCAACCGTAATCGGGACGGGAATCGCCGCAGTCGCCGTCGATCGTATTTTCCAGTTCTCCGAATTGCTGATCCGAAAGTAAAACGACCGAAGATAAACAACTGAAGATGAGGGATTAAGGACTGAAGACGCACAACCGAAGATAAACAACTGAGGCGACCAGGAAGCTGATACCGCGATGAAAAATCTATGGAGAGCGGTGATCGAAGTATCTTTTATCCTCTTCCTGTTCTATGCCAATCTCCTGATGGGAGAATTTGAGCGCTCCGGCATGGGACAGAAGAAAGGCATAGCCTGGGCCATCAAAGATGTTTTCACGACGGCCAACTTTGAAATCGCCCTGATCGCCGCCCTGATCGGTTACATCCTCTTCGAATTCCTTCGAAAACAATTCTAGGCAATCGCAGGTCTGATTTTGCGGCGGCTATTGCGTAACCGGAAGGTCAATCTCTCGGATCACTACCCCGGTTCCTTCAGTCACGCCGTTCATCTTCACAAAAGGATTCCCATCAA